>CAWBCR010000014.1:0-181442 GCA_963787375.1 uncultured Chloroflexia bacterium
TCGCCAGTGAACTGTTACCGTTCAGCTCTTGACGATGCGATTGAGCAGGGCGCTTTGTTTTGTAACATGCTGGCGGAATTGCACAGCAAGTAGAATGGCGTGACAGGCATCAGGCGGATGGACCCTGTTCACGGCAGTCCATCCCCCTGTTATGGATGTGTGTTTGAAGCGTTTCTGTGCTTGATACCACTACCGCTGCTCAAGCCCGCACTCGCGCAATGCCTTCGGCATCGACCGCCACCCCTTAGATCATCAGCGCCAGAAACCGCTCGACATCGGCGACAGCGGCCTGCGCAGCCGGTGACACGCGAGGCAGCAGCAGATGGAAGCCATGTTCGGACACTGGGAACTCGACGTACATGACAGTGGCCCCGGCCTCCTTGAGCGCGGCATGTAAGCGTCGCATCTGGGAAGCCTCGTAGTAGAAATCCATCCCGCCGTGGAGCAGCAGAGTCGACGGGCTGGTTGGCCCGACGTGCGCGATCGGGGAGCCAAGCCGGTAGGCTTCCGGGACCTCCTGGGGGTGCCACCCAGCAGATCGATCAGCAGCAGCGGACCGCCGGGCATGCCAGGATGGCGATAGACGGGCCACAGGTTGAAATGAATGGCCAGTTTATCCACCAGGGAGCGGTCAAAGACGCGCGGGCGTAGATCATCGGTAATGGCGGCGCTGTCGCGCGGCTGCCCCGGTTCGATCTGCGCGTACTCATCGAAAAAGGCGGCCAGATCGGAGATGCCCGAAAAGGCGACGACAGCATGTATGGATGTGTCAGCCTCAAGGCTGCCGGACTGGAAGGTCGGATGATTGGGGGTGTAGGCCGCCAGCAGCATCAGGTGCGCGCCATGCGACGAGCCCATCAGCACCACACGATCCGGATTCACGTCAAAGTGGGCAGCGCTGCTCTTGATCCAGGCGATGGCCCGCTTGATCTCGCGCATCATCCCGACTAGGTCGGCGAGTGGAGCCCAGGTGACACTGAGATCGACGACGACGTGGCCCTGCCCGGCCAGCCGCCGGTAGATCGGGACGCACATCATGCCCTTATCGTAAGCGTGCCAGGTGCGGTTCAGGGTGAGGATAACAAGCCCGGTGCGCGACACGCCAGCAGGCGGCTCGTAGACATCGCAGCGCAGGGGCTGCCCGGTAGTTGGGCTGGTGCCATATGACAGGTCCCGGCGCACGGATGATCCGCGCGGTGGAGGATGGGCAGCGGGGAACTGCCAGCGCCGGGCAGCCAGCCGGCGACCGAGAGCGGGCGGGATGCGGGCCTGCCAGTCGGCTCCAAAGACGTGCTCAAACTGGCGATGGGGGGTAGTGGTGCGAATGAGGTTGTATGAAGTAAGAGCCGCCCCAAGCGATCCAACAGCCACGCTACCCCTGTCACGGGCAAGCGCACCCAGAACGGCCCCCAGCGCCCCGGCGCAGGCCACAAAGGGCATGAAGATCCCGGCCAGGAGCCTGTTGATTATGAACAGCAGGGTCAGCCCGGTTACAGCGGTGAGCCCATCGCGCCGAGGGCATCCCCGCGCCGTTTGAGCCGGTAGGCCCAGGCCCGCGTGCGCCGGGTGGGGAAGTGGATCGACGACAGCAGGCCCAGGCAAACAGCCCCCCAGCTCAGCAAACGCGCCAGCTTCTTCATAACGCCCACTTCTTTCTGCGCAGATGGTGATGAACAGCGTTCTCAGAAATTCGAGCCAACTCTGTCACTGCTCAGATCGGCCTGCATCAGCCGGATCGGTTATCTCAAGTATACATGCGGTTCTGAGGAACGGTGCCCATAAGACCGAGCAGCGTTAACCTAGGGGACGGGGTCGCCCCCGCCCCCCGGCTCCAGAACCGGACGTGCACGTTTCCGGGCATCTGGCTCCTCACCTAATCGGCTCTTGTCACGAGTGCCACAACTGCCGGGCTCGTTTGTCCTCGGCAGTCTTCAGATGATGACAGTGAGCATGGAGAAGCTGCCCGTTGTCATAGCCGTTTTGTCCGCCCATTTCTGTGGGAACGAGATGATCGACTTCCGTCCAGTCCTCTATTATAATCTCCTCAGGCAATCGTGATGGACAAGCGTATCAGGGTGTCGATATGTTACCAAACAAGCAGTCTGCCCAACGGATTCCAGGTTACTGCGCTTTGTGTGTCTCGCGCTGTGGTTCGATTGCGGTGATTGAGAACGATCGTTTCGTTGCGCTCGAACCCGATCCATCACACCCAACCGGCAAGGCCCTCTGCGCCAAAGGGCGAGCGGCGCCGGAACTCGTCTACCACCCTGACCGGCTGCACTATCCCCTCAAGCGGACGCGACCGAAAGGCGATCCGGATCCGGGCTGGCAGCGCATCAGTTGGGACGAAGCGCTTGATCTGACAGCGGTCGGGCTGCGCACCATTGCCAAAGCCCACGGTCCCGAGAGTGTCGTCTTCAGCGTGGTTTCCCCATCGACGTCAGCATCGGAAGATTCCGTAGTCTGGATTCAACGCCTGATGAATGCGTTCGGGAGTTCCGAACCTGTGTTTCTCGATGGAGCTGTGCGGATGGGGGCGGCATCAGGCCACCCAGTACACCTTCGGCGCGCCAGTCCCCGGCGCTTACCTGCCCGATTTGGAGCATGCGGGCTGCATTCTGTTCTGGGGCTACAACCCAAACGTTGCGCGACTGGCCCACGCGACGGCCACCGTCGCGGCGGTCAAACGCGGGGCGCGGTTGATCGTGGTCGATCCACGCCGGACCGGAATTGCCAAAAGGCGAATTTGTGGCTTCAGGTGCGGCCTGGCACGGATGCCGCGCTGGCGCTGGGGATGGCCCACGTCATGATTGAGCGCGGCTGGTATGATCGGGAATTCATTCGTGACTGGACGAATGGACCGCTGCTGGTGCGTATGGACAATGGCCGCTTGTTAACCCAACGTGATCTCATGGCGGAGGGAAGCGACCATCAGTACGTCGCCTGGAGCGAAGCGATGAACCATCCAATCATCTATGATCCTGCTACCGGCAGCTATGAGGGCGATACGCCTCAGCCAGCACTTTTCGGCACGTACCCGGTTGAAACGCCAGCAGGCGAGATCGTTTGCCGACCCGCATTCCAGTTTACGGATGACCTTTGCCGCCGTTATCCACCGGAACGGGTCGAAGCGATCTGTGGCGTTGACCGTGACCAGATCGAAGCTGCCGCCCGGATGCTATGGGAAGCGCGGCCCGTGGCTTACTATGCCTGGAGTGGGGTCGAGATGCAGACGAACTCCACCCAAATTGCGCGGGCCATTGCCCAGGTCTATGCGCTGACCGGCAGTCTTGACAGCCTGGGTGGCAACGTCTTGTTTGCCACGGTGCCGACAGCCAACGTCACCGGGATAGAATTGATGCCTGCGGCACAACGCGCCAAGACCCTTGGACTGACCGAGCGCCCCCTTGGCCCTTCACGTTGGCAGTCTGTGACCTCGGACGAGTTATACCGGGGCATTCTGGAGCAGAAGCCCTATCGCGTGAGCGGACTGGTTGGTTTCGGCGCCAATCTGCTCCTGGCACACGCCGACGTCCAACGTGGACGTCAGGCCCTGGCGGCGCTTGACTTCTACGTTCATGCCGACCTCTTCATGAACCCGACTGCCGAACTGGCCGATGTTGTCCTGCCGGTCGCGAGTGCCTTCGAGCGGGAGGCGCTCAAGATTGGATTCGAGGTGAGTGCAGGGGCGCAATCCCTTGTTCAACTCCGCCAGCGCACGGCTGAACCGCAAGGGGAGGTTCGTTCCGATACAGAGATCGTCTTTGATCTGGCGCGGCGGCTCGATCTGGGTGTCCATTTCTGGGAGGGCGACATGGAGGCCGCCTATCGCTACCAACTCGGTCCATCCGGCGTATCCCTGGAGGCGCTACGCGAGCAGCCGGGTGGCATACACGCGGCTCCTCCAACGCGCTACCGCAAGTTTGCCGAGCAGGTCGACGGTCGTCCTCGAGGCTTTTCCACACCGACCCGGAAGATCGAACTGTACTCCGAGACGATGCTGGAGCATGGCTACCCACCGCTGCCTGAATATGCGGAGCCCCTGGTGGGGCCAGTGTCGCGACCCGATTTGGCCGAGCGATACCCGCTGATCCTGACCTGCGCCAAGCATGGCTTGTTTTGTGAAACCCAGCACCGTGCCCTACCAAGTCTACGCCGAAAGGCGAGGGACCCGGAGGTCGAACTGCATCCGATGGCTGCTGCCGAGCGGGGCATCCGTCCCGGCGACTGGGTGTACATTGAGACGCCTGAAGGCCGTGTCCGGGCGCGGGCTGTGCTGGACGGTACGCTGAAGCCGAATGTTGTATGTGGTCAGCATGGCTGGTGGCAGGCCGCCCCTGAAATTGGCGCTCCAGGTTACGATCCCTTTAGCCCAGACGGCGCCAACTTCAATCTACTCATCGGCAACGACGCCATCGACCCGATCAGCGGTTCCGTGCCGCATCGCGCCTATCTTTGTCAGATTCGGCTCGTGGACTGAGGATTCAGGCGACACCTTCGGTCGTCATGCCCAACCAAATCGGGGTAAGCTCAATCTGTTTCGGCGGCAAACTCTGATTTACCCCTTTTTTATCACTTTGGGCGTCCCCTGGCAGCAATAGAGAATAGACGAGACATTCTCATTGCTGTAGTCAATAGCGTCACCATGCCATAGTAATTAGTGGCCTTCCTATCTCCTTTCCTCTCATCCCTTGGTTTCTAACCCGTTTCAAGAGAACGGGTCGCTTGACCGGCAAGTGAGCAGTGGAGACGGGAAAAACTCGTAGGAGGGGCATAGCGCGCTATCGCGCGCGGGCAGGGTGAAAGGCAGTCTGATACCAGGCTGCCTTTTCAATTCTCATTTCACTCTGCCCGAGGAGGCGCGCCATGTCTGACCAGATGTTGCTGTTCAATGATGTTGATCTCGAAGACGACGATTTCATCCCCGATGAAGTCATCCAGCATGACGGCTACACCGTCAGCCTCTACTATCCCAAGCCCCGCCATTTCCACGCCTGGCTCCGCGAAGTCGACGAGCACCTGCTTGATATGACCGGCTACTCGGTCCACCAGTTCGCCAATGTCCCCACGTTCGGCAGCTGGCGCGAGTGGCCCGACGACGCGTACGAAGCGGCCCTCTCCGTGCTGCGCCAGGATACCTGGGGTCAGGTGTTCCTCGGCGACCTCGACCTGGAGTAGGGCGATGGCTGCCAAAACCTACCCGGTCTGGAACGGTGAGTACTGGACCTTCGAGCGGATCGTCGATGACCTCTCACGGCTGGTCCGCTCGCTTGTCGCCAGGATCACCCCGGAGGGGATGCCATCGACGACTGCGTGCAGGATGCCTGGCTGCGCCTCTTCGAGCGGCTGGAGGCCGACCCGCAGGCGCTTGGCCCCGACCCCTCCAGTAAATCGCCGGCGAACACCCGCAGCTTCTACGCCAACCGCGTCGTGTGGGACGCCCACAAAGGATACGGCTTCGGCCCGCGCACGATGACCTACTACGATCGTCACACGGGTTGCGAGGACATACCACAGCTGCTCGATACGCCTTATCTGGATCGCCCGGACAATACCTGAAGGTTTCAGTGAGCAGGCGAGGTGCAAGTTGCTGTAGGTCTTTCAGTTAGGCTTGCCCACCAGTGTGCTAGCGATCAAGATTTCATTTGCCCAATAGAAGCCGGTTTCACTGGCGGGGAGCAAATCGTAGGTGGCAGAGCCTGTGTAAGGGACGCGCTCGGCAGAAAGGATGATGGCGCCGTCGAGCGAGTCACCGACCCGAAGTTGCCCGACAGTGCGACCATCGGTTGTGGGGTGGCCGGGCGAGACGCGCAGCTCGCGGCCATCACTCAGTACGAGAAGAACAACCTGATGAGTGGCAGGCACGACCGTCTTGCTAATTTGAATCAAAGGCAGTGCCACTCGTGTGCCTGCTTTGTCCGTTGTCCAGACCAGCATTCCCACGCGTAAGTCTTGCACGGCAACGGGGCCATTGGGGGTGTCGATGAGAGTGTCGGTAGCCAGACAAATCGGACAGGTAGCGAAGGACGCTTCCCTGTTCTGAATGGTCATCGTGCCCTGACCGTCGATTACGCCGGTGATAAGCTCACCGTTGCCCTCGGTTTTGGCAACCTGTATCCGGAATTGATAGCCTGCGGCGGTGAGTTCAAACCGGATGGCGGCCAGTTTCTTGTGTTCGCGATAAATGAGCAGTTTCTGGTCGTCGCTAAAGTCCGTCAGGCCGGTGAGGTTGTTATGAGCCAGAATGGTGTTGAATTCCTCGGCGTTTGCCTGCAGCTCCGGGAAATGTTGGCGTGCCAGGTCCATCTCATCGGCGCGGGCAACAGGATAGTAGTCAGGATCGCAGAAGAAGAGATCTGGGAACTCAGCCAGTACTCGATACTTAAGCTCAGTGGAGCCTAAACCACCAGGTAGAGGTGGGATGGGGGTTAGCGTAGGGGGCACAAATGTCACTGGAGTGACCTCTTGGGATGATACCCCGGTGATGATGCCCGGCTCGACGATACCAACCGAGGCAGTGCTGGCGAAAGCAGTAGGAACGATGGGGACAGTGGCCTCGTCGGTGGTGATGCCAGTCGCAGTAGTTGTCAGCCCACAGGCAGATAAGCCAGTGGTGAGGGCAATCGCAAACAGCCAGTGAAGGCGAGGCATCATGTCATCCCCCCGTATGCATAGCATTATGAGCATAAGACGTTGGAAGATGGTCGAGAGTTCCGTAGACGAGTATGGACGCGGGCTATCGCCCATCGACCGTGTGGCCTGACTTTGCACAGCAGAACCGCACACTGGTCGCTCATACGCTCTTCGGGCGCAGGGGACTCTCCTCTGCGCCCTTTTGATTCCTCATAATAGCACAAAGGGAGGTCCCATGTTCCCCATCGACATGCAGCACATCGGCAGGTTCGAGGCAGTCAGGGCGGTGCAGGTCTTCGGCTATTCTGCCCGCAAGGTCGACCGCGACCTCGACCACGTAGGCCCGCCCACCACCCCTATCGCTGTGCGGCAAAGGCGTCGATCTGCGCGCAAACTGCCAGAGCACATGGTATCGAAGCATACAAGATTGTTGCTCGATATGGGAAATACTCGATAGACTTGAACGCACAGTAGTTGTTTAGATTGCGGGGGGCTATGACAGAGACACAGCATGAGCATTGGGCCGCAGGTGACGCCTACGAGCAGTTCATGGGACGCTGGAGCTGGGCGGTTGCTGCACGTTTTCTTGAGTGGTTGAAACTCGCACCGGGTCAACGCTGGCTCGACGTGGGTTGTGGTACAGGCGCGCTCACCAGGGCAATTGCGGCGTTTACACAACCGCAGGGGATTGTCGGGCTTGATCCGTCGTGGGCTTTTGTGCACTATGCCGGGCAGCAACTAGCTGAAGCATCCTTCTTAGTAGCAGACGGGGGTACGCTTGCTGTTGGAAGCGGGGCATTTGACGCCGTAGTCAGTGGGCTTGCGCTCAACTTTATGCCACAGCCTGAACAAGCCATTACGGACATGCGCCGGGTCGTAAAGCCGGGTGGCGTGGTGGCAGCATACGTCTGGGACTATGCCGGAAAGATGGAATTCCTGCGCTACTTCTGGGACGCTGCGGTCGAGTTGGATGCAGGCGCTGCTGCCTTACATGAGGGGCAGCGATTTCCAATCTGCCAACCGGAACCACTGCGCCACCTATGGCAGGGCGCAGGTTTCAACAATATCTCAGTGGATGCCCTCGATATTCGCACCCAATTCGACGATTTCGAGAGCTACTGGCAGCCTTTTACCCTGGGCAATTTCCCGGCGCCACACTATGCGCTGTCCCTTGACGAAAAGCAGTACAACAGACTTCGTGATCGCTTGCACACGGTTATCCCCACAAAAGAGGATGGTTCTATCCATCTGATAGCGCGCGTTTGGGCAGTGCGCGGTTATCGTTGAGACGCGGACAGCGGAGATGATCGTGGTCTCCATAGAGTAGCCCATCCCGGCGGCGCTGTGCGATCTGCTTGATGTCCTGGCTAACCAGCGACCGTCTTTCCGCTAGGTGGCCTCTCCCTGAACGTGAAGTACAACAAAACGAAGCAAACGTTCACGATTTCTTCTTCCCTTTTGCCTCCGCCCTTTCCAGATTCTCCTTCACCCTGAACTTCACGATCCGGCTGATCAGGTCGAAAGGAATGGGCTTATCTAATGGAAACTTAACCGAACCCTTTCCGCCCTCATAGACTGACAGCTCATCCTTGAATTCCTCAATGCCTGACGGCACAGGGTAAAACCCAATGTGCTTTTTGAAAGCAGCAAAATGGACCAGATTACCTTTCAGAGTGAAGGTCGGCATTTGATACTTGATGGTCTCTTCCGCGTCTGGCGCCGCCTTTCTAATCGTCACCCGTATCTTCTCCAGAATCTCCTGAACATCTTCTGGGAAGCCCGCAATATACTCATCGATGTTCTGGGGTGCGGCTTGATCGGTCTTCATGTTGCTTCCTTCGAATGTGCCCCTCTGGTCCCACATGATAGCACAAAAAGAAGGCCCCATGTTCCGCTCCGCCGACCTGATTGCATCACCGCCCGATCTTGCTGTATCGTAGAAGGGAACGCAGGCGAGTCACCGGGAGGGCCGGGTACCATGCCACTGATGAATGCGCAGCAGTACGAACACAGTCTCAGGCAGCTCAGGCTGAACGTCTACCTGTTCGGCGAGCGTGTCGAGACGCCCGTCGACCACCCCATGATCCGCCCGTCGATGCAGGCCGTCGGCGTGACCTACGACCTCGCCCACCGTCCCGAATTCGCCGACCTGATGACGGCCACCTCGCACCTCACCGGCCAGACCGTCAACCGCTTCACCCACATCCACCGCAGCGTCGACGATCTGGTCAAAAAGAGCAAGATGGGCCGGCTGCTGGGACGCACCACCGGCTGCTGCTTCCAGCGCTGCGTGGGCATGGACGCCCTCAACGCGCTGTCCATCGTCACCTACAACGTCGATCAGCAGCGCGGCACGTCATACAACCAGCGCTTCCTCAAGTACCTCGAATACGTGCAGGAGCACGACCTCACCTGCGACGGCGCCATGACCGACCCCAAGGGCGACCGCTCGCCTGCCGCCGCACCAGCAGCCCGACCCCGATGTGTACCTGCACGTGGTCGAGGAGCGGCCGGACGGCATCGTGGTGCGCGGCGCGAAGGCCCACCAGACCGGCGCGGTCAACTCCCACGAGATCATCGTCATGCCCACCCTGTCGCTGCGCGAGGCGGACCGGGACTATGCCGTGTCGTTCGCCGTGCCCAGCGACACGCCAGGGCATCATCTACATCCTGGGCCGCCAGTCCTGCGACACGCGCAGGCTGGAGGCGGGCCGCATGGACCTGGGCAACGTCTGTCTACGGCGGCCACGAGGCGCTGGTGGTGTTCGACGACGTGTTCGTGCCCTGGGAGCGGGTGTTCATGTACAAGGAGATTGAGTTCGCCGGCCAGCTGGTGGAGAACTTCGCCGCCTACCACCGCCAGAGCTACGCCTGCAAGGTCGGCGTGGGCGACGTGCTCATCGGCGCGGCCCAGACCATCGCCGAGTACAACGGCGTCGCGAAGGCCTCGCACATCAAGGACAAGATCGTCGAGATGAACCACCTCAACGAGACGCTGTACTGCGGCTGCATCGCCTGCGCCGCTGAGGGCCACCGGGAACCCGGCGGCACCTACATGGTCGACACGCTGCTGGCCAACGTGCACAAGCAGAACGTGACCCGCTTCCCCTACGAGATCGCCCGGCTGGCCCAGGACATCGCCGGCGGCCTGATGGTGACCATGCCCTCCGAGGCAGGATCTCGCAGTCGCCGGAAACCGGCAAGTGGCTGGAGAAGTACCTGCAGGGCCAGTGGCGATGTGCCCACCGAGAACCGCATGCGCATCCTGCGCCTGATCGAGAACCTGACGCTGGGCACGGCGGCGGTGGGCTACCTGACCGAGTCCATGCACGGCGCCGGCTCGCCGCAGGCGCAGCGGATCATGATCGCCCGCACCGTCGACATGGAGGAGAAGAAAGCCGCTGCCCGGCGGCTTTCGGGGATCGATGAGTAGGGCGGTGTCGGTGCATGATAGCCTTCTGATTGCTGCAAGGCAGTTACCTGATTGGCCTCAAACCGCGTGCAGAAAGTGCCCGATCCGCCAGTGAATATGCCTGCGGGCGGGCGAGCCTCGAAGCTGGCTGAGGCGATGATTGCTCACCCAAAGAGCTCGGACAATGTAATTCCCCTCCGAGCGGCCTCGTGTGCAAATGGCGTGGTTATGTCGAACCAGATCTGGGACCCATCCTCGCAGTCGAGACAATCGCAATACCGGCCCTCAATTTTAACGAGGGCTTGTTTGCGCAGTTTCTTTTTCATATCCCCTAGTACATCGTACTCATCTTCGATATATAGAACTAGGTAAGGTCGCTCCTTACTTCCATCACCGGTGGACAGGATGCCTCTGAGAAAGAGTGCTGCCAGCGAGTATTCAAAACGGGCACTGGTCTCTGCTCCCAGCTTCTGAAGTGCGTAAGCGGTGTACTTGTGAATGCCAGGATTTAGAAAGTAGCTGGGCATCATTGATATCAAGTGGTTCTTTGCTTCTTCGAATTCTCCACTTTCCAGCAATGGGAACGCTACAGCCTTGTACTTGGAGGTGTAGGGAGCATAAGGCGGCGAAGCTGCTACCTCATCGCGCAATTGAAGAAACCCTTCAGGCGATGGATCTTGGAGATAGTGTGCAAGACGGGCTCTGACCAAGTCCGAGAGCTCATTCTTCGGGGCCGGATTTGATTCGCGGGGGCGAGACTTGAGCAAGGAAACAAGCTTCGACCAAATCCCCATTTTACCTTACCTCCAGATAGCGAAAACAGAATGAAGTTGGCGGGCTACGCCCGCCGGCTGTGTGACTCTCGTGTGAAGTCAACCCCTTCCTTGCCGTCTGCGCCGCCGCCCTTGTGGCATAGCGGCAGCAAGCACCAAGAGGATGATGATCACCGGCCCAAATAGCAGGCCATATACTTGGGCAACCTGGCGTATGATATCGGGGAAGAGAACATAGAGAACCAGGCCAATCGCAATCAGCAGACCGAGATTCCACAGAAGTCTCTTGAAGAACTGCGATCCTTGTGAACCGCTGTTCTTGCTATTCATCGTCAGCCTCCAGAGAGTTGCGAGTCAAACTGGCCGCTCATAATCCACAGGCGCAGGAGAACACCCCCTGCGCCATTTCATTATACATCCAATCTTACGGCAGGAAGAAATCGTGTGATTCCCTCGACACGTCAGGGCCGGAGCGTGAGGGCGCAGCCAACCGCCAATCGCTAACCGCTAACCGCTTTTTCCTTCAGCAGCCGCACCGAGCTTTCCGCCAGCACCGCCACGCCCACCGGCAGCGCCAACTCGTCGATGTTGAAGATCGGGCTGTGGTGCGGGCGGTTCACCGTGTCGAGCTTGGCCCCCAGCGAGAACATCGCGCCCGGCGCTTCGCGCACCATGTAGGCGAAGTCCTCGGCCCCCATCACCGGCTCGTGCTCGATGACGCCCTCCACCCCCAGCAGGTCGGCGGCGGCGGCGCGGATCAGCGCCGTCACGTCCGGCTCGTTGATCAGCACCGGGTAGCCGCGCTCGATGGTTAGCCTGTAGTCGCCGCCCAGCGTCCGCGCGGTGCTCAGCGCGCGCTCAAGCTCCGCCAGCAGTCGCTCGCGCGTCTCGTCGCTGAAGCTGCGCAGCGTCCCGCTGATCGTCACGCTGTCGGGGATGATGTTGGTGGCGCTCCCGCCGTGGATCGACCCGATGGTCGCCACCGCCGGCTGCAGCGGGTCGATGCGCCGCGAGGGGATGGCGTAGATCGCGTTCATCACCTGCGCCGTCAGGAAGATCGGGTCGGTGCCCTTGTGCGGATAGGCCCCGTGGCAGCCCTCGCCCGTGATGTCCGCGTAGAACGAGTCGACCGCCGCGCCGGACGCGCCCGCGCTGATCTCCACGATGCCTGACGGGCCGTCGCTGTTGATGTGCTGCGCGATCACCGCGTCCAGCCCATCCAGCGCCCCGTCGTCGATCATGCGCGTCGCCCCCGACTTCTCCTCGGCGTCGGCGGCTTCCTCCGAGGGTTGGAACAGGAAGCGCACCTCGCCGGCAGGCCGGTCGGGCATTTCGCTCAGCAGCCGGGCTGCGCCCAGCAGCATCGCGCAGTGCGTATCGTGGCCGCAGGCGTGCATCACGCCGGCGTTCTGCGAGGCGTATGGCACGCCGGTCGCCTCCTCGATGGGCAGTGCGTCCATGTCGGCGCGGATGCCCACCGCCGGGTGCCCCTCGCCCAGGTGGCCGACCACGCCCGTGCGTCCCACGGCCTCCTCGACGCGTATCCCCATCCCGCGCAGCGTCTCGGCGATGATCTTCGCCGTGCGCTGCTCCTTGAAGCTGAGCTCGGGGTGCATGTGGAAATCACGCCGCCAGGCGACGAGTTGATCCTGTAGTGCGCGTGCCTGTTCAAGCATCGGTTTTGGCTCCTTGTATGGGGTAGGGCGATAGTTGTGAGATCAGTATACGGCAGGTGCGGCAGTTTGTCGCCTCCAGGCTATTTTTGTCACACCCCGAATGACCGGAAATGGTCCCAGAATGTGCGTTACGAAATGATTCCGCCGCCCCCTCAGCCCCTGCGTTTGTCGTCCGAAATCCCGTTCTCGAACACCGGCGTCCAGAAGAAGCTGAGCTTGTAGATCCGCCCGATCACCAGCGTCTCCGTCTTGCGGACGCCCGGCAGCGTCTGGATGCCCTTGGTGATCAGCTCCGTCAGGTGCGTCAGGTTGCGGCAGAATACCTCGACTACCAGATCGTAGCCGCCCAGCGTCAGCACCAGGTAGCTGACTTCGGGGATCTGCTCGATGGCGCGTGCCACCCGGTCGATCTCACCCGGCTCGGTCGTCACACCGATCAGCGCCGGCGCTTTGTAGCCCACCGCGAATGGGTCGATGATCGACACGGTCTGCACGATCCCCTGCTCGACCAGGCTCGCGTAGCGGCTGCGAATGGTCGATTCGGCCACGCCGGCCTGCTTGGCGATCTGCGTGAAGGGCGTCCGCCCGTCGGCCTGCAGCGCGTTCAAGATGACCAGATCGAGTTCGTCCATAATATCGCTGTCTCCTGGCTCACCTCACCCCTTCCCGACGCCCTCACGGGCGTCTCCCTCCCCCTCTCCAATAAGCATAAGCGCCCCAGGCGCGTTGCCGGAGAGGGGGTAGGGGGCGAGGTTCAGTACTGCGCGAATATCGGTGCATTTCACCAAGTTTACGCCGATTATCGTGGCGAATCAAGTGACACGCCGCGCTTTCTGCGGACTTGCCGTTGACTTGCAGCGAATATCGGGGGTATCATGGGGCATACAGGAGCAGTCACACGCGCGCGCAGCCATCGCTGCCCGCGTCCTCTCTCGGCAATCTAGTGACCACACAAGGAGCGACTACGTGAACGACGAACTCTTCAAAGCCATGACGCAGAGCATCATCGACGGCGACGCAGAGATCGCTGAC
This sequence comes from uncultured Chloroflexia bacterium, assembly GCA_963787375.1. Lineage (GTDB taxonomy): Bacteria > Chloroflexota > Anaerolineae > Aggregatilineales > UBA3940 > CAWBCR01. The sequence continues at coordinate 13,527 of CAWBCR010000014.1, forward strand.
CGCCTGGCGCGGCAGGCCGTCGAGCAGGGCATCAACCCGCTGGAGGCCATCAACCAGGGCTTCATCCCCGGCGTGAACTACATCGGCGACCAGTTCAGCGCGGGGCTGGCTTTTCTGCCCGAGCTGGTGATGGCTGGCGACGCGATGAAAGCCGCCATCAACGTGCTGGAGGCCGAGATGGCCCGCACTGGGGCCAAGCGCGACATCGCCGGTAAGGTGATCGTCGCCACCGTCGAAGGCGACATCCACGACATCGGCAAGACGCTGGTCGGTATCATGCTCTCGATTGGCGGCTTCGAGGTCCACGACCTGGGCACCGACGTGTCCATCGCGAAGCTGCTGGAGACCACCCGCGAGGTGCAGCCAGATATCGTCGGGCTGAGCGCGCTGCTGACCACCACCATGACCAAGCAGCGCGATTTCATCGAAGCGCTGGAGGAGGCCGGGCTGCGCCAGTCCGTCCGCGTGATGGTCGGCGGCGCGCCGGTGACGCGCGCCTGGGCCGAGGAGATCGGCGCCGACGGCTTCAGCGAGGACGCAGTCGGCGCGGTCGAGCTGGCCCGCACGCTCGTCGCGCAGAAAGGCTGAGCCATGGCCGGGAAGATCAAAGCCATCAGCGATCCGCGCCTGCATCTCGACATCCTGTCTGACGAGGATGTGCGCCGCATCCACACCGCCACGCTCGACATCATCGAGAACGTCGGCGTGCGCTTCCCCTCCGAGCAGGCGCTCGACATCTGGGAGGCGCACGGCGCAGTTGTCGACCGCGACACGCAGATTGTCAAAGCGCCGGGCGCGCTGATCGAAGAAGCCATTGCCAAGTGCCCGCCGGTCTATCCTCTCGGTGCGCGCAGCGCCGAGCAGGACCTGCCGCTCGATGGCAATCACGTCTATGTCGGCACCGACGGCTGCGGCGTGCAGATCGTCGACCTGCACAGCGGCGAGCTGCGCACCACGACACTTCAGGACGTGGCCGATATCCACCGTGTGGCCGATGCGCTGGAGCAGGTCGCCTTTCACTGGGTGGCCGTCTCCGCGCAGGACAGGCCGCCCGAAACGCGCGGCCTGCACGAGATCAAGACCGTCTGGGAGAACTCGACCAAGCACGTCCAGACCGAGAGTATCTCACAGCGTGCCGGAGGCGCACGCCGCCGTCGAGATGGCCACGGCGATTGCCGGGGGCCGCAACGCGCTGCGCGCCCGCCCGCCGCTGTCGATCATGCAGTGCACCGCCCCGCCGCTGGGCCACGATGGCGGCAGCCTCGACACGGCGCTGATCGTCGCCGAGGCGGGCATCCCGGTCGGCTTTATGACCATGACCGCCTGCCTGACGACCGCGCCCGCCACGCTGGCTGGCAACCTGGCCGTCGGCAACGCCGAGGTCATCAGCGCCGCCGCGCTCATTCAACTGGCCCACCCTGGCGCGCCGTTCTTCTACGCCGCTGCACAAACGTCATCCGACCTGCGCTCCGGCGGCTATACTGGCGGCGGCCCGGAGGACTACCTGTTCGGTGCGGCGACAAACGTGCTGGCCGACTTCTACAACATGCCGCTGTCGATGGGCTCGTTTGCCACCGGCGCGAAAGAGCCGAACTGGCAGGCTGGCGTCGACAACAGCCTGTCGACCTTCATGGCCTCGATTGTGATGTCCGACATGCTGCTGGGCGTCGGCTTCCTGCACGGCAGCCGCATCTGGTCGTTCGAGCAGATGCTGATGGACTCCGAGATCTTCGACATCGTCCACCAGATGATGAAGGGCATCGACGTCGACGACGAGACGCTGGCGCTCGACGCGATCCGCGCGGTGGGGCCCGGCGGCAACTTCCTGACGCAGAAGCACACCCGCAAGCACATGCGCGAGCTGTTCCTGCCGAAGTTCATGGATCGCCGCACCTACGACGCCTGGGAAGACAGGCCGGCGACGGCGCGCGCGACTGGGCGCGCGCCGAGGCCCAGCGCATCCTGGCCACCCACCAGCCCGAGCCGCTCGACCCAGCGCTGTCTGAGGAGCTTGGCCGCATCATCGCCAGCACCGAGGCGGAGGTCATCCATGCAGCCTAAGATGGAGCTTCTCACCCCTGATCTGATCGACCGCATTCTCGGAGAAGCGTTCGAGCTGCTGGCGACGACCGGCGTTAAGGTGCTGCTGCCCGAAGCGCGCGACCTGCTGATCGCTGCCGGCGCGCGCGCCGACGAGAGCGGCGAGGTGGTGCGCATCCCGGAGACCGTCGCGCGCAAGGCGCTGGAGACAGTGCCCCACGAGTTCTGGCTGCATACCCGCTCCGGCGAGCCAACCGTGCGCTACGGCGGCGATGCGGTGGCATTTCGACCCCGGCTCGGCGGGCGTCAATGTCCTCGACGGTGACACGCTGGAGCACCGCCCGGCGTCAGCGCCAGACCTGGTCCGGCTGATCAAGATAGCCGAGATCGCTGCCGCAGTACGACGCCCAGTCGACCGCTGTCGTGTGCAACGAGATCCCCAAGGAGATCGGCGACCTGTACCGGCTGTACCTGGTGCTGCTCTACTCCGTCAAGCCGATCGTCACCGGGGCGTTCTCGGTGCACGGCACGCAGGCCATGATCGACATGCTGGCCATGTTCGCCGGCGGGCGCGACGCACTGGCCGAAAAGCCGCAGGCTGTGTTCGACGCGTGCCCCAACCCGCCGCTTGATCTGGGGCCAGTTCGGCGCGCAGAGCCTGATCGACCTGGCGCGGGCCTACGTGCCCGCCGAGATCGTGTCGATGCCGCTGGCCGGGGCCGTCGCGCCGGTGACGCTGCTGGGCTCGGTAGTGCAGCACGCCGCCGAGTGCATCAGCGGCATGACCATTCACCAGCTTGCCCAGCCCCACGCGCCGATTGTGTGGGGCGGCGCGCCGGCCATCATGGACATGCGCAACGGCACCACGCCCATGGGCGCGATCGAGACGGCCATGATCGACGCCGCCTATGCCCAGGTGGGCAAGTCGCTGGGCTTTCCCACCCACACTTACCTGGGCGCGAGCGACGCCAAGCTGGTCGACGCCCAGGCCGGGATGGAGAGCGGCATGACGGCCGCTGGTCGGTGCGCTGGCCGGCATCAACATGATCTCCGGCGCGGGCATGCTGGACTTTCTGGCCTGCGCAGAGCGTCGAAAAGCTGGTGGTCGATGCGGAGGCGATCGGCATGGCCAAGCGGCTGCTGGAAGGCATGAAGGTGCACACCGAAACCCTGGCGACTGGCATGTTCGAGGGCATCAACTTCAAGGGGGATTTCCTGCACCAGCGCGCCACCCGCGAGCTGTTCCCCAAAGAGCAGTTCCTGCCCTCAGCGGTCCTCGACCGCGGCTCGATCCGCACCTGGCAGCAGACCGGCAGGCTCGATACGTGGGACCGCGCCCGGACCCGCGCCGCCGCGCTGCTCGATGCCTATCAGCGCCCCGATCTACCTGCCGAACAGGTCGCCGCGCTCACAGCGATGGTCCAGCGCCTGGCCGCCGACGCCGGGATGGCATCGCTGCCCGCGCTGGAGGCCGTCTAAAGACTTCTCACCTCGCCCCCTGTCCCGCGCTGCGTGCGCTTCGGAAGGGGGTGAGGTTTTTTCAGAGGATTAAACCATGCAAACCGTTCACGATACGGACGTTAAGATTCCCCCCGCGCCCTGGCAGGACGTACCCTGGGAGCAGTGGGAGGACTGGCACTGGCAGATCGCCAATCGCATTACCACCGTGGATGAATTGAGCCGCGTCATCCATCTGACCGACGCCGAAAAAGAAACCATCGCCGGATCGCTCAACACGCTGCGCATGGCGATCACGCCCTACTACGCCAGCCTGATGGACCCTGACGACCCGCGCTGCCCGATCCGTATGCGGGCCGTGCCGACTCTGGCCGAGACGCACGTCAGCGCCGAAGACATGCTCGACCCGCTGCACGAAGACGTCGACTCGCCCGCGCCGGGCCTCACTCACCGCTACCCCGACCGCGTGCTGCTGCTCATCACCGACCAGTGCTCGATGTACTGCCGCCACTGCACGCGGCGGCGCATCGCCGGCGAGACCGACCAGCCGCGCACGCAGGCCGAGATCGACCAGGCCATCGCCTACATCCGCGAGACGCGCGGCGTGCGCGACGTGCTGCTCTCCGGCGGCGACGCGTTCACGCTGTCGACTGAGCGGCTGGAATACATCATCGCCAAAGTCAGCGAGATTCCGCACGTCGAGATCGTGCGCTACGGCACCGCGACGCCCGCTGTGCTACCGCAGCGCATTACCGACGAGCTGGTAACAATGCTCAAGAAGTACCAGCCGGTGTGGGTCAACGTGCACTTCAACCACCCCAAAGAGATCACACCGCGCGCCCGGCAGGCGCTGGCCAAGCTGGCCGACAACGGCTGTGCCATTGGCAACCAGTCGGTGCTGATGCGCGGTCTCAACGACTGTCCGACCATCATCAAGGAGCTGAACCAGCGGCTGATCGAGAACCGCGTGCGCCCCTACCGCCTGTACCAGTGCGACCTGTCGCAGGGGATCGCGCACTTCCGCACGCCGATCAGCAAGGGCATCGAGATCATGGAGCATCTGGTCGGGCACACGACTGGCTTCGCGATCCCGGAGTTCATCGTCGACCTGCCCGGCGGCGGCGGCAAGACGCCCGTCCACCCGCGCTACCTGATCTCGCAGAATGGCCGTGTGACGATCTTCCGCAATTACGAGGGCGTCATCGCCCGCTACGTCGAGCCGGAAGATACATCGCCGCTGCCCTGCCCGGAGGCGTGCACGATCTGCGAGGATCGCAAGGCGCGCGGGCTCGACCAGCCGGAGATCGGCCTGGAGCAGTTGTTCAGCGGCAGCGCGCTCAGCTTGGAGCCGAACAACCTGGCCCGCCGCCAGCGCAAACACTGATCGGAGCAAGCCGGTGGAACCCCTGAGATTCCTGACCGATGACGAGGTCGAGGCCATCCACCACGCCACGCTGCGCGTGCTGGCCGAGACCGGCATCGTGCTGACGCTGCCCGCTGCCCGCGACCTGCTGGCCGGGGCCGGGGCGTGCGTCGACGGTGACCGCGTGCGGCTGCCCGCCGACCTGGTCGAGGCGTGCCTGGCCAAAGCGCCGCGCACCGTCACGCTGCGCGGGCGGGGCGGTGGGATTGCCACGCTGGGCGATGGGTCGCTGCACTGGCACAACATGGGCGGCGCGCGCGACATCTTCGACCCGGCCATCGACGGCACGCGCCCGGCCACGCTGGCCGACGTGCGCGACAGCACCGTCGTGCTCGACGCGATGGAGCACGTCACGACCGTCACGCCGCTGTACACCCCGCGTGACGTGCCCGGCAGCGTCATGTCGCTGGCGATGTATCGCGCCGCGCTGCCGAACACCACCAAGCCGCTGCAAGGCCCCGGCGTACAGAACGCCGCCGAGGTGCGGCTGGCGATCCGCATGGCGGAGGTGATCGGCCCGCCGCAGGAAGTGCTGTCGCTGTCGGTGTCGCCCGTCAGCCCGCTGATCTTCCCCGACGGCGCAGTCGAGGCGATCATGAAGATCGCGCAGCAGGGGGTCGCCTTTGGCCCGCTGCCCTGCCCGACCGCCGGCGCAACCGCGCCGATGTCGATTGCCGGGGCGCTGGCCCAGCAGAACGCCGAGCTGCTGGCGTCGATGGTCATCGCCGAGCTGGTCCGGCCCGGCCTGCCGATCATCTACTGCGGGCGGCTGGCGATGATGGAGCCGCACACCGGCTCTTCGGTATGGGGCGGCGTCGAGCTGGGGATCGCGTCCGCCGGCACAGTGCAGGTCGGCCACCGCTACGGGCTGCCGGTCAACGTGTACGGCTTCTCGTCGAACGCCTTTGGTGCGGACCTGCAGAGCGGCTTTGAGCGCGCCATGAACGCGCTCATCCCGGCGCTGGCCGGCGCGGACGAGCTGTCCGGCATCGGCGAGATCGGGGCCGGGGTGGCCAGCTCGCACGCGCAGATCGTCGCCGACAACGAGATCGCGGCCAGCGTCAAGCGCGCGCTGCGCGGCTTCGCCGTCGACGCCAACTCGCTGGCCGTCGAAGTGATCGGCAAAGTGATGGATGGCCCGCGCAACTTCCTCGGCGAGCGCCACAGCCTGAAGTACCTGCGCGGCGGCGAGGTGCTGCTGGCAAAGCTCGCGCTGCGCTCCGGCTGGGATGAATGGGATCGCGGCGGGCGCGATACGATGATCGCGCGGGCGCAGGCTGAGGCCGAGCGGCTGCTGCGCGAGCACGAGGTACCTCTGCTCAGCGAAGATCAGACCCGCGCGCTGGACGCCATCATGGACGAGGCCGTCCACGTGCTGGGCGGGCCCGCATGACACATAGGGACCATCCCATGCCCACACCGCTCCTCGACCTCGAAACGCTGCTGAGCGTCCCGCGTGTCGACAACTATACCGGCTATGACGTGTCGCCCGATGGGCGGCAGGTTGCCTTCGCCTGGGACCGCTCAGGCCGCTGGGAGATCGCCAGCGTGGCGCTCGACGGCCCTGACGAGCCGTGCCAGATCACGGATGGACTGGGTGGCAAGTTCGCGCCGCTGTGGTCGTCGGATGGCAGGTCGCTGGCTTACGCGCGCGACGAGGACGGCGATGAAAATTACGACATCTGGCGCGTCGACCTGTCGACCGGCCAGCACGTCAACCTGACGCCTGCCACGCCCGATGCCATCCACCCCTATTTCGCCTGGTCGCCGGACGGCGCGCACATCGCCTTCATCTCCGACCGCGCCGGGACGTTCGACGTGTACGTGATGCCCTCGACAGGCGGCCCGGCCCGGCGCGTGTTCAGCCCCGGTCATCCGGCCACGCACGTGCGCTGGTCACCGGACGGTGCGCGGCTGCTGGTCGAGTTTGAGGCGGAGGGGCAGGATCGCTGGACGACCGTCTTTGCCGCCGATGGAGGCAGCTCGCAGCCCGTTACGGTCGACGGCAGGCCGATCTGCGCCCACAACGCGTGCTGGTCGCCGGACGGGACGCGCGTGACGTTCTCGTCCAACGCGCGTGGCGAGCGCTATGAGATCGGCGTGTTCGATGTGCGCAGCGGCTCGCTGGCGTGGGTCGACGGTGCGCCCGGCGACGCCACGCTGCCGGCCTGGTCGCCCGATGGGCAGGAGATCGCCTGCGTGCTGCGCGAGGGCGCGCTGACGCGCATCGCCTTCGTCCGGCCCGGCAGCGCAGGTGCGGATGTGCTGGATGGGCCGCCGGGCGTCTACGCCATGCCGCGCTACACGCCCGATGGCTCGCGGGTGCTGTTCGTCTTCGAGAACCCGGCCCATCCCCCCGACCTGCGGATCGCGCCGCGCCACGGCGGCAGTACGCCGCCAGTTGACCCATTCGCTGCCGGAGGCGCTGCGCGGTGTCGACTTCCGGCTGCCCCGGCAGGTCACTTACCCCGGCATGGACGGCCAGCCGGTGCCGGCCCTTCTTTACCTGCCAGACGCCGCGCCGCGCCGCGCGCCTGCCGTCGTGTGGGTGCACGGCGGCCCGACGTGGCTGACCCAGTGCGGCTGGGATGCGGCCATCCAGCATATGCTCAGCCGGGGGTGGGCTGTCCTTGCGCCCAATTATCGCGGCTCGATTGGCTACGGGCTGGCCTGGCAGCGCGCCAACCGCTTCGACCTGGGCGGCGGCGAGGCGCAGGACGTGGCCGCTGGGGCCGATTACCTGATCCGCGAGGGCTATGCCGACCCGGCCCGAATCGCTGTCAGCGGGCGCAGCCACGGCGGCTATCTGACGATGGTCTGCCTGACGCGCTACCCGGACCTGTGGGCCGGCGGATCGGCGGTGGTGCCGTTCCTCAACTGGTTCACCGGGCATGAGAACTCGCGCGAGGACCTCCAGCACTGGGACATCGAGAACTTCGGCGACCCGGTCGCTGACCACGACCTGTGGTATGCGCGCTCGCCGTACTTCTTTCTCAACCGCATCGCCGCGCCGGTGCAGCTCATCTGCGGTGCGAACGACCCGCGCTGTCCGCCGTCGGAATCGGTCGCCGCGCATGATGCGCTGGTGGCGCAGGGCAAGACCTGCGACCTGCTGCTGGTCGAGGGCGAGGGGCACGTGTTCCTCAAGCACGAGAACGTGCTCGACGCCGAGCAGCGGCGAGTCGCATTTCTGGCGTCGGTGCTGGATTGAGCACAGCGTTTCAGATGATAGTTTCTGAGAGATCTCACGTGATACGCTTGAATGACTTACGAAAGGCAGTTTGTATCGGAGATGCCATAATGGACATCGAATACCGTCCTCAGGATACCCCCTTTGAGCTGATAAGGAATATCGTTGTTGGGTTTTATGCCTGGGTTCTAACCCTCTCCTTCGGCGCGGTCTTGATTGACATCATGTACGCAAAATCTGGCCCCTGGGGCAGCGGTGGCATTTTCGGAAGTGGCCGATTTCCTGCTGCTTATTGCTGCCGTCACTGTCATGGCTGCAATTGCTGCCATCGGTCTTTCCTGGCCGTCGCGAGCGGCCAGAAACGCCCTCATCGCCAGCCTGATCATCGTTATTATTGGATCCTTTGTCCCTTTTCTTGCTGCTGGCCTCTTTCCGGGTTTGCAGGGCTCGAAGCTGTCAGAGGTGATCAGGATCGTGATCAGCGGGGTGCCCTCGGTTCTTGCGTTTTACGGTTTAGCCCGGCTCTTTCGCCGGTCAGAATAGTGGTTTGCGGAAAGACAGCGAGTCCCTGCCGATTTCGTAGGGGCAGACCGGTGTGCCCGTCCACAGCGGCCCTGGCACGCTCAACGTGAGTGGTGGCTGCTACGGATGCCATCTTCGGCAGGAGCGCGCCATGTCTGACACGCCGCACGTCGTCCCGCGCCTCACAGTGCTCACGCCGGGGCAGATCGCGCTGGTGCACGCCTATTCGCTCGATATCCTGTCGCGCACCGGCGTGCGCGTCGAACTCGCCTCAGGTGCGCGACATGGTGGCGAAAAAGGTCAGCGCATCTGCCGTGCAGGGCGACCGCGTGCGCTTCCCGGGTGAGACGGTCGAGTGGGCGCTGCACGCCGCGCCGCACACCGTCGACGTGTACAACCGGGGCGGGGAGCGCGTCTTTCGCCTCAACGACGGGAGCGCGCATTTTGGTGTCGGCGTGACGAACCTGTATTATCAGGACCCTGCCACTGACGACGTGACGCCCTTCGAGCGCGAGCACATGGCGCTGTGTGTGCGGCTGGGCGATGCCCTGCCGCGCTACGACGTGGTCTCGACCATCGGCGTGCTGCACGACATCCCGCCTGCCACCGCCGACCTGTTCGCCGTGCTGGAGATGGTCGCCAACACGACGAAACCGCTGGTCGTGCTGATCTCCGAGGCCAGGCTGTTCCCCGCCGCGCTCGACCTGTTAGAGCATCTGCACGGCGACCTCGCCGCGCGCCCGTTTGTGCTCCCGTACTTCAACCCCGTGACCCCGCTGATCGTCAATCAGGACACATCCGACAAGATGGCAGCGGCCATCGACCGCGGTCTGCCGATCATCTACTCGAACTACAGCATGGCGGGCATGTCCACGCCCATCACCCCGGCGGGTGCGCTGGCGCTGCTCAACGCCGAGCTGCTGGCCGGGCTGGTGCTTAGCCAGCTTCACAAAGAGGGCGCACCGATCATCCTGGGCAGCCTGCCCGCCTTCTTCGACATGAAGGCCATGATCGACGTGTACGATCCGTACACCATCCTGCTTGATTTGGCCTGCGCCGAGATGATGGATCACTACGGGCTGCCGCACGCGGGCACGTCGGGCAGTGGCACCGGCTGGGGCCCCGACCTGCCGGAGGCGGGGACGCTGTGGCTCAACCATCTCACAAGCTGCATCGGGCGGGTGGGGCTGGCTCCATTCGTGGGCAGCACGCTTGGCTCGCTGGCCTTCTCGCCCGCCGCCGCCGTCTACGCGCACGACGTGATCGGGCAGGCGCAGCGCTTCGCGCAGGGTTTCGCGCTCGACGCTGAGTTCGGCAGGGCTGGCGGAGATCGACATCGTGGGCCCCGGTGGCAACTTCCTTACCGCGCCGCTGACGATGCAGAACTTCCGCAGCGCCATCTATCTCAGCGACATCTTCCCTAACCTCAGCCTGGAGAAATGGCAGTCGCAGGGGCAGCCCACCGCTGCCGACCGGCTGCGCAGCAGCACGCTGGAGCTGATCGACGGCCTCCAGCCGCCGGGCGATCACGACGACCTGCTGGCAAAAGGCAGCCGCTTCATTGAGAGCCTGCACCTGATGTAGCGCACGATCCGTGCGGCCTACTGCCCCGTCTGGATGACGCCCCGCCAGATCGCGTCGAGCGCCTGCAGCGCCGTCAGGTTGCGCATTGCCATGCCGAACTGGAGGTTGTACCCGGTGAAGTCAGCCGGGGCGGCGACGCTGGGATGCACGCCGTCGTCGCTGAGGCCCTTCTGCGGCAGGTCCTGCAGCGCCGACCAGTAATCCCACAGTGGGACATCATACTCATTGGTCAGCCGGACGATGATCTGGTTCTCGCGCCGGGCGATCTCGTCGTAGCCCGGGTCCTCAAAATCGGGGATGGTGCTGACGACAGGGATCACGCCGCTGTCGATGGATGTCTGGATGATCTGGCGCATATCCTGCTCGTAGGTGCTGAGCGGCGTGCCGACCACGTCGTTGGTGCCCAGCATGATCAGCGCCACAGCGGGCCGCACCAGGCGATACTCGCAATCGAGCGGCGCTTCGTTGGGCTGGCACACGTCCCGGTTGGCAAAGCGCGGCATCAGCACGTCCCATGACGACCAGCCTGCATAAGCCGCCAGCGACATGTTGGCGAAGGAGTTTGCCGTGAGGGCGACCGTCTGCGAGTAGTAGTCGATCACCGGTTGGAGGTAGGCGTGATCGCCAAGCGCGTAATCGCCGCTGCCGATTGGGCTGAGGAACGTCTCGTCCACAGTGATGCTGTCGCCCACCTTCGAGAACACGTCGGGCCGGTTGCCAAGCGCCTGCCCACGCAGAAAGATCTGGCGGGCATTGGGTGTGATGTTGCTGATGTAGCGGTACACGCTGCCTCCTTGCGCGCCCGGCGTCGCCGCGCCGGCGGCCTGTGTCACGTCCAGGCCGGTCTCGAACGTCACTGGCACCCCTGTCACCGGGCCATCTGCCGCTACCCACTGGCGCATCACCCAGCCGGAATAGGTCTGCCCTGACAGCGAAACGCTCACCTGAAGCCAGGCGAGATCCGAGGTGCGGCCAATAACGGTTAGCGGCGTCTCGTTCTCGATGACCGTCTTAACGTGATAGGTGGTCGCCGGGCCTTCACGCAGGCGCAGCCGCGACCCGTCGGTGTGCACCACGCCCGCCACCGGCGCGCCCGTCGGCGAGGGGGTGGTGGGGGGCGGCACCGGCGACGGCACCAGGCTGGGCATCGGCGTGGGCACGTCGGCCAGCACCGGCGACGGCCCAATCGTGGGCGACGGGGCAGGGCTGGGCAGCACCGGCGGGGTCGGCGACGGCTCGGCGGTGGTGAGCGCCGGCCCCTCGACGGGTATGTCGGTGGGCGTCACCACCACGCAGCCGGCCAGCGCCAGCACCGGCAGTAGCCAAAGCAATCGGTCGGTCAGGTAGCAACGCAGACTCATTCGAGAATTCTCGCATCCCTTGTAGCCTAAATGTAGTCGCCCAGACGATTATATAGTATAACTCCGTAGCCGCGCCCATCCTGGCAACTGGTGCGCAGGCATAGCATGATCAATCCGGCCACAGGCCGATACGGGGTGTTATCTCAAGTTATGTCTCGCACCTGGATTATCACGGCGCTGCTCGGCGCGCTGATCGCGCTGGCGGGCTGCGCCGATTCGTCTCAGCAGACAGGCCGCACCAACTCGGTCGCGCTGGCCGCCATCGACAGCCCGACGCCCGCCGGCACGCGCACCGCGACTCCAACGGCGACGCCGCTGATCCGCTCCGCCACGCCTGCTCAGAGCAGTACGCCCACCCTGACGCCCTCCATCACGCCAACCCCCAGCGACACCCCGACCCCCACGCTGACGCCGACCATCACGCCCACCCCAACCGACTGGCCTGCTACGTTCGAGGATATGCCGGTTATCCCCACGATCAGCCAGACGGCCATCGACATCTACCAGCACGGCATGGCGCTGGGCCGCGATCCGCACAGCTTCGCGCTCATCGGCGACTGCAATTCGCAGACCGTCTACTACCTGACGCCATTCAGCGATCCGAGACAGTACCGGTTGGGGTCGTACGCCTACCTCCAGTCCACCATCGATTATTTCAAGGGGTCGTTTGACGCGCCGCGCCCCGCTGCGCGCAACGGCTTCAATGCGGCGACCGTGATCTCGAAACTGTGGACCGACCCGGACCTGTGCCAGGTCGACGAGACCCCGCTGGAATGCGAGTTCCGGCTCAAGAACCCCAGCATCGCCATCATCAGCCTGGGCACCAACTTCAGCGGGCTCGACACCGGCCCGCAGCACGAGTATCTCAGCGAGATCGTCCAGTATCTGCTCGACCGGGGAGTGGTGCCGATCCTGGGCACCAAGGCCGACGATCTCGAAGGCGACAACAGCATCAACACCATGATCTACTCGGTAGCTCGCGAGTACGACGTGCCGCTGTGGAACTTCTGGGCAGCGGTGCAGGACCTGCCCGACCAGGGCCTCACGCTGTCTGACTCGGGTGCGCTGTACGACCTGACCTTCGCGCAGAGCTTCTTTGACGACCCGGCGCGGATGCAGATGGGCTGGCCGGTCCGCAACCTGACGGCCCTCCAGGCGCTCGACGCCGTGTGGCGCGGCGTGTCGCAGATCAGCCCGTAAGAATCCCCCGCCACACGCCATCCAATAAGCGCACTGATCACGATCATTTCATGCTAAGGATGGATAGATGAACAAGGAAATCGCAACGCTTGCCGGCGGCTGCTTCTGGTGCCTCGAAGCCGTCTTCGACGACCTGAAGGGTGTCGAGGATGTGGTGTCGGGCTACGCCGGCGGGCACGTCGCCAACCCCAGCTACCAGAAGGTATGCACCGGCACAACCGGCCACGCCGAAGCGGTGCAGATCACGTTCGACAGTGACGTTCTATCATTCACGGACCTGCTGAACGTGTTCTTCACCATCCACGACCCGACGACCCTCAACCGGCAGGGCGCAGACGTGGGCACGCAGTATCGCTCGGCGATCTTTTACCACTCGCCGGAGCAGGAAGCCGCTGCCAAAGAGACGATTCAGGCGCTGGAACGGGATCAGCTGTGGGATAACCCCATCGTCACCGAGGTCACACCGTTCGACGTGTTCTACCCGGCGGAAGACTATCACCAGGAGTATTTCGCGCACAATCCCAACGCCGGCTACTGCCGCGTGGTGATCGCGCCCAAGGTTGCCAAGTTTCGCAAGATGTACATCCAGCAGCTAAAAGCCTGAGTGTTTGATCGAAACGTCTTTCGGTCAAACACTGGCTGCGCCGATCAGACACACACGCCCCCGCGCGCGGGGGCGTGTTAATTCGAGCCGCCTAAAACAAACGAGGCACCCCGAAGGGTGCCTGTGAGTGGGCGGTACAAGACTTGAACTTGTGACCTCCACGATGTCAACGTGGCGCTCTGGCCAACTGAGCTAACCGCCCAATGTGGAACGCGCTGGATTATACGCCAGAACGGTGAGCCCGTCAATAATATTGCCGCAAATTGCGCGCACGGACGAGCCATCGAGTAGGACGTTTCCCCTATTGTCTGCTGCCCGCGGAGGCTGGTACTGTAAACAAAACTGGGAAGGGAGTCAGAGAGTTATGAAACGAACCACGCTGGTTATTGCGATCATCGCCGCGATGTGCGCGGCGCTGTTCCAGACCGCCCAGCCAGCCGAGGCGCAGTCGGGTCGGCAGGTGTGGGCGCTGTATATGGGGTTTTGGGCCGGGGGTCCCTCGTGGGACGCTCAGGCCAGCGTATTGAGCGATCACCCGCTGATCGGCAACTATGACTCGCGCGACCCGGGCGTGGCAGGGACGCAGATCGGCCAGGCGCAGAGCGCCGGCATCGACGCGTTTATCGTCAGTTGGTACGGGCTGGGCGATCAGATCACGACGACGCCGGTGCTCAACAATCTGCTCGACCGCGCCGCCGAACGGGGCTTCCATGTGGCGGCAGCCGTCGACATCTTCAGCGCCAGCTTCAACCGCGACCGCGATGGGCTGGTCAACTCGCTCAACTATCTCGTCAACGACCGCGCCAACCATCCCGGCTATCTGCGCTACAACGGCAGGCCGGTGATCTTCTTCCTGTTCCAGGATCGCGCCGGGTTCAGCGCGGCGGAGTGGCAGTCGATCCGCGGTCAGGTCGATCCCAACCACAACACGCTGTGGATCGCCGAGGGCATCAGCGGCTGCTGCCTGTACGGCGGCGCGATGGACGGCATGTACGCCTTCAATATCGCGTGGGCCAACGGCAGCGCCGCCCGCTACCAGAGCGAGAAAGCCGCTGTCGGCAGTCGCCTGTACATCCCCACCGTGCACCCCGGCTGGAACGAGGACCTGGTTGCCGCGCGCGATGGCCGTCCGAACCCTACCTCCCCGCGTGACCGCGCCGGTGGGCAGTTCCTGGCGACCAGTTTCAACGGCGCGGTCTCTGCCGGCACCGACGTGATCCTGATCGGCTCATGGAACGAGTTTGTCGAGAACTCGCATATCGAGCCCAGCCAGTTATACGGCAACCAATCGCTTGACACGCTGCGCCCGCTGATCGCCGCCTGGAAGGCGGGCGGCGCGGTGCCTGCCGCAGCGGCCCCTGCCGGCGCGTCGACCGGGCAGATGGCGCAGCCCACCGATCGGCTGAACGTGCGCTCCGGCCCCGGCACGGGTTACGGCATCCTGGGCGTGATCGTGCCCGGCTCGGCCTACCCGGTCACCGGCAGCCAGAGCGGCTGGTACTCGATCAACTTCAACGGCCAGACGGGCTGGGTGTTCGGCCAGTACGTGACGCTCACCGGTAGCGGCGCGGCCCCCGCGCCCGCCTCAGCCCCCGCCGCCGCTTCGGGTGGGCAGTCGCTGCAAGCCACGACCAGCCTCAACGTGCGCTCCGGCCCCGGCACGGGCTACAGCATCCTGGGAGGGATCGCGCCCGGCACGTCGTACCCGGTCACCGGCAGCCAGGATGGCTGGTACTCGCTGGTCTACAACGGCCAGACGGGCTGGGTGTCCGGCCAGTACGTGACGCTCGCCGGTGGCGGCGCGGCGCCTGCCGCAGCGGCCCCTGCTGGCGCATCGACCGGGCAGATGGCGCAGCCCACCGACCGGCTCAATGTGCGCTCCGGCCCCGGCACCGGCTACAACATCCTGGGTGTAATCGTGCCCGGCTCGGCCTACCCGGTCACCGGCAGCCAGAGCGGCTGGTACTCAATCAACTTCAATGGCCAGACGGGCTGGGTGTCCGCCCAGTGGGTGACGGTCGCCAGCAGCACGCCGACGCCTTGGATCAACTTCAGCGCCGCCTCGACGAGCCTGACGGCGGGAAGCTGCACCACCATCTCGTGGGATGTGGGCTATATCCAGGCCGTGTACTTCAATGGGCAGGGGGTTGTGGGGCAGGAATCGCGGCAGGTGTGCCCGACCAGCACCACCACCTACACGCTCGACGTGACCATGAACGACGGCTCAAACACCCACCGCGAGATCACGATCACGGTGCACTAGCGGGATCAGGACGCGGGGCGCTGCCCGTGCCCTCTGGATATCTTTCGTCATACAGACCGCAGCCGGCGAACTCTGTTCGCCGGCTGCCATGACAGGGCCAGGGGCCTCCGGCCCTGCGCCCCCGCTTTCTTCTCTCCCTACACCGCCTGCTCCACCGGCTTCGGCACCCACGTCACGAACAGCACGACGGCCAGCAGCGCCAGCGCCGCGCCGAACAGGAATGGCGCGCTGGGGCCAAAGCCCTGCCACGCGCCGAGACCCTGCCACAGCAGCCCGGCGATCAGGCTGGCGGGCAGCGCGGCGATACCTACCGCTGCGTTGTACACGCCGTAGGCCGTGCCGCGCTCGGTGGGCAGGACGATGTCGGCGACGTAAGCACGGGCGGTGCCCTCGACTGCGGCGTAGTAGATGCCGTATAGCGCGTACAGCACCCACATCTGCCAGGCGGCCCCGGCCATCCCGAAGCCCAGGTACAACAGCCCGTAGACCAGCCAGCCGCCGATGATCAGCCGCCGCCGCCCGACGCGGTCGGACAGCGCGCCCGCCGGGCCGGACAGCGCCGCGTACACCAGGTTGAAGGTCGCCAGCATGCCCAGCACGCCCAGCACGTTCAGACCGGCGTTTTGCGCGCGCAGGATGAGGAACGCGTCTGCCGAGTTGCCCAGCGTGAACACCAGGATCACCAGCATGAAACGGCGGAAGCGCACGTCGAAGCCGCGCAGCGTGAGGCGCGGCGCTTCGCGCGGCGCGCCGACGCCTGTCTCGCGGGCTGCCACCACCAGCACGATCACGGCCAGCGCCGCCGGCACGATGCTGAACAGCACCAGCCGCCGGAAGGTGATCAGCTCAAGCGTCAGGTGGCCGGCCTGCGTGGCCCACACCACGCCCAGCGCGATCAGCACGCCGATCATCGCACCGCCGGTATCGCCCGCACGGTGCAGCCCGAAGGCCAGCCCGCGATGGTGCTCGTCGATGCTGTCCGCGACCAGCGCGTCACGCGGGGCGGTGCGGATGCCCTTGCCGACCCGGTCGGCGAAGCGCACGGCCAGCACGCCTTCCCACGAGGCCACGATGTACAGGAACGGCTTGGAGACGGTCGACAGCCCGTAGCCCAGCACGGCCAGCCACTTGCGCTTGCCGATCCGGTCGGAGATCCAGCCGGAGAACACCTTGAGCAGGCTGGCCGTCGTTTCGGCAATGCCCTCGATCAGCCCGATGACGCTGGTGCGCACACCGAGCACGTTCGCCAGGAACAGCGGCAGCACGTTGAGGATCATCTCGCTTGACATATCGGTCAGGAAGCTGGTAGCCGTCACGGCCCATACGTTGCGCGGCAGCGTGGCAAGCCCGCCGCGCGAGGAGTCAGGTGCGGTGTCGTCAGGTCGTGGTTCGGATGTCATCGCGTTCCCCCTGTGGCGTGGTAAGAGCAGAGGATAAGATAACGCCGAATGGTTCACAGGGGCAACCTGCGCGGGTTGGCTCCAATCGCTTGCAAAAAGCTGCCCGCTGGTTGACAATGGCAGCTATGAGAAACAGTCTGCTGTTGTGGCGGGGCTGGGCGCCCCTTTTAGCGGCGATGCTGCTTGCGGGCTGTGTAGCCGAAGCGCCAACGCCTGAGCTGGTCGACCCGACCGGCTTCGTGACTTACGTTCACCCCACCGGCGTGTTTGCGCTGTCGATGCCGCCCGACTGGGTCGTCAGCGATACATCCGACGACCACGCGCTCGACGTGGCGTTTTCGCCGCCGGATGCGCCCGACCCGCTGATCAGCGTCTACGTGACCAGCGCCATTGCCTTCTTGCAGGCGCAGCCCGACACCTCCGACACCGCCGTCTCGCCGGGCAACCTCGACGCGCTGGCCGACGTGTACCTCAAGACCTTCTACACGCTGACCGACTCCACGCTGAAAGTGATCAGCCGCGACCCGCAGCCCGATGGCAGCCTGCGTATCGGCTTCCTGATCGATGCGCCGCAGGGCACCAGCCAGCACAACGATTTCATCCAGACGGTCGGACCGTACTTTGTCGCGCTGCGTACGCTGCTCCCCGCCGACCATGCCCAACTGCGCACCCTCAGCCGGGTGATCACCACGCTGAACGTCAGCACCCTCACCGGCTGGGCCAGCGCCGTTGCAACGCCGCAGAGCCACGTCGACGCCACCCCCAGCCTGGTCGACTTTGCCAGCCTCAACGCCTGGGTCGACCGCAACGGCGGCTTCGTCATCGTCGGGCAGGTGCTCAACCGGGCCGACCAGCCGCTGGAGTTCATCCGCATTACCGCTCAGCTTGTTGACGCCAACAACCAGGTGATGATCGAGCAGGACGACTTTGTCTCGTCGGACCTGCTGATGCCCGGCGAGTACGCCCCGTTCTCGATTGTGTTCAGCGATGGGCTGCCGACCGGCACGGTGCGCTACGTGCTGGAGGCGTCGGCACGCTACGCCGACATGGCCAACCAGACGTTTTACGGCCCGCAGAACTTCACGCTGTCGTCGCAGGCTGACTTCGACCAGAACGGCCTGCTGGTCATCAGTGGGCAGGTGCGCAACGAGGGTAACCTGACGGCCAACCTGGTCAAGGTGATCGTCACCATCTTCGACGATCAGCAGCGCGTGATCGCCACCGACACCACGCTGGTCGATACGCAGAAGTTGGCCCCCACCGACGTTTCCACGTTCAAGGTGACCTTCTTCGAGCTGGGGGGCACACCGAATACCTTCCTGGTGACGGCGCAGGGGATCATCGCCGGGCAGTGACGGCCCGTTTACGGCAGAACAAACAGGCGCACCCACCGGGGTGCGCCTTTGTGCTAATGGCTGTGAGCGAGCGCAGCGAGCGGGCTAACCGCTAAAACAGCCCCCAGTCGCCGCCTGCACCCTCTTCCATCATGCTGGGGTCCCACAGCTCAGGGCTCATCTCAATGGTCGTTGGCACGCCGATCGCGTGCTCAAGCGTCCGGCGCGACTGCTCCAGAAGCTGCGGGCCGTACGGGCAGAAAGGGGTGGTCAGGATCATGAGGATGTGCGCGCTGTCGTCCTTGATCTCCAGGTCGCGGATCAGCCCCAGCTCGACCACGTTCATGCCGATCTCAGGGTCGACCACCTTGCGCAGCGCCTCGTAGGCCATTTCCTTCTTATCGTCGAGAGTTGGCGCATCAGACATGGTTCATCATCCTCGTCTATTTGCTTACGCAGGGCTAACCGTTCGAAATTGCCGCGTGGCCCGGCGGTTCGGGCAGCAGCAGCGCACACGATGTGTCGCCGGCCAGCAGGCAGGTGACACGCTTCACGTCGGCATCCATCACCGCGCGGACCAGCGCCTCATCGATCTGGCACAACTCCGGGTGGTGCAGCCCGACGCTGTAGTACGGGCAGTGGTGCTTGACCAATTGTAGCCCATCGCCCGACTGCTGCCAGCTTGCCATCAGGCCCTTCTCGTTGAGCCATTCGACCAGCCGCTGGCGGCGGGCTTCCTCTGGCAGGTGCGCCAATTCGCGCCTCACGTCGTCGGCCAGCGATGCCGCCAGCCCATCGATCAGCGTCTGGTACGCCGAGGCAGACAGCTTCAGCTTGAGCTGGTCCAGCAGGTGCTCGACCAGCAGGTTGTAGGTGTGCGGGAAAAGCTGTTCGGCCTTCTGGGTCAGGAAGTAAACGTGTACAGGCCGCCCGACGGCCTGCCGCTGCTCTTCCACGTCGACCAGCCCCTCGGCGTGCAGGCTGTTGAGGTGGTGGCGGACCGTGATAGCCTTCACGTCGACCTGCTCGGCTAGGTCGCTGACGGTAGCCTGGCCCAGCGCCCGCAGGGCTTTGAGCACCATCCAGCGGGTGCTGTGCGTGACTGTTTCTGCAAAAGCATCATCTTGCATAGTACACAGGAGTATAGCATGTCGCAGCCATCCCGTCAATAAACATGATTAATATCAATATTATTGACTTTACCTACCTGCTGTGTTATAATCTCATCTGCTCGCTGCGGCAGCAGCGGGGCAAGATTTCCAACTTCCAGGAGGCATGACTTACATGGCGGCAGCCCTTGAGATACGCAATCTTCATGTCAGCGTTGAAAGCAAACCCATTCTAAAGGGCGTCAACCTGACTGTTCGCCAGGGCGAGATTCACGCCCTGATGGGCCCCAATGGTTCCGGCAAGAGCACGCTGGCCAACACCCTGATGGGCCATCCCGATTACGAGGTCACCGGCGGGCAGATTATCTTCGACGGCCACGATCTGTTGGAGTTGGCCGCCGACGAGCGCAGCCGGCTGGGCCTGTTTCTGGCCTTCCAGTACCCGGTCGCGATCTCCGGCGTGACGCTGGCTAATTTCCTGCGGCAGGCTGTCAACGCCCGCCGCAAAGACGAAAATCCCGACGATAAAGGCATGCCTATCCCGGAGTTCCGCCGCATGCTGACGGCCAAGATGGACACGTTGCAGGTGGACCATTCCTTCGCAGGCCGCTACCTGAACGAGGGTTTTTCTGGCGGTGAGAAGAAACGCGCCGAGATCCTCCAGATGGCGACGCTCGAACCGAAGATCGCTGTGCTCGACGAGACTAACTCGGGCCTCGACATCGATGCGCTGCGCATCGTCTCGGAGGGCGTCAACAAGCTGGCCGGGCCTGACCTGGGCGTGCTGGTGATCACCCACTACCAGCGTATCCTCAACTACGTCAAGCCGGAGTTCGTTCATATTATGATGGACGGCCAGATCGTCGAGACCGGCGGGCCAGAGATGGCGCTTGAGCTTGAGGAGCGCGGCTACGACTGGCTGCGCGAAAAGCAGGACGAGTTGGAACTGTAACGGTATTCACGCAAACGCAGCGCAGCCGAAAAGCCGCGCCGGATATGAGCGAGGGTAGTCATGAGCGACGAAACAACCGAACTCGATAACCTCAAAGACAGTTATGCCGAAAAGTACGGCTTTCATGATGTGGAGAATTATGCCTTCAGGGCGCGCAAGGGCCTCAGCCGCGAGGTAGTCGAAGAGATTTCGTGGATGAAGCAGGAGCCCGACTGGATGCGCGAGTTCCGGCTGAAGTCGCTGGAGCATTTCCAGAAGCGCCCGATGCCCACCTGGGGCGCGGACCTCTCCGAGATCAACTTTGACGACATCTACTACTTCGTGCGTGCCACCGAAAAAGGCAGCGCCAACTGGGACGAGGTGCCGGCGGAGATCAAGGACACCTTCGATAAGCTGGGCATCCCCGAAGCCGAGCGCAAGTTCCTGGCCGGCGCGGGCGCGCAGTACGAGTCGGAGGTTGTGTACCACAAGATTCGCGAGGATCTCCAGAAGCAGGGCGTTATCTTCCTGGGCATGGACGATGCGCTGCGCGAGTATCCGGACCTGGTCAAGCAGTATTTCGGCACGATCATCCCCTACAACGACAACAAGTTCGCGGCGCTCAACTCGGCGGTGTGGTCAGGCGGATCGTTCATCTACGTCCCGCCGGGGGTGAAGGTCGAGATGCCGCTGCAGGCTTACTTCCGCATCAACACCAAGAACATGGGCCAGTTTGAGCGGACGCTGATCATCGTCGACGAGGGCGCATTCGTGCACTACGTCGAAGGCTGCACCGCCCCGATTTACTCGTCGGACAGCCTGCACAGCGCGGTCGTCGAGATCGTCGTCAAGCAGGGCGCGCGCTGCCGCTACTCGACCATCCAGAACTGGTCGAACAACGTCTACAACCTGGTAACCAAGCGCGCCACTGCTTACCGCGATGCCACGATGGAGTGGGTCGACGGCAACCTGGGCTCGAAGATCACCATGAAGTACCCGGCTGTTTACCTGATGGAGCCCGGCGCGCACGGCGAGGTGTTAAGCATCGCCTTTGCGGGCAAGGGCCAGATTCAGGACGCCGGCGGCAAGGTTGTGCACGGCGCGCCGTACACCACCAGCAAGATCACCAGCAAGTCGATCAGCAAGGACGGCGGCCAGGCCAGCTATCGCGGCCTGCTGAAGATTTACGACGGAGCGCACCACTCGAAGAGCAATGTGGTGTGCGACGCGCTGCTGCTCGACGACAAGAGCCGCTCCGATACCTACCCGACCATCGAGATCGACGAGCAGGACGTGACCGTCGGCCACGAGGCCTCGGTCAGCAAGGTCGGCGAGGACCAGCTCTTCTACCTGATGAGCCGTGGCCTGAGCGAGGAGCAGTCGAACGCGATGGTCGTCAACGGTTTTATCGAGCCGCTGGTCAAAGAACTGCCGATGGAGTACGCGATGGAGCTGAATCGCCTGATCCAGCTCCAGATGGAAGGCTCAATCGGCTGACGCACAGGCGCGAGCCTGATGCACAGGGCTGAGCGAGCGATCCGCACGATTGACCAGGGGCGACTGCGCAGGCTGACCGATGTCGGGCAGCCCCCGTCGCCCCTCTGATTGTCACGACAACCCGGAGGCAAGGTCACGTTGGCAAGACGAAGAGAACTGGTGAAAGACGCTGCGCTGCCCCTCACGCGGGACAGCGTGCTGGAGCTTTCGAAACGGCTCGACGAGCCGGACTGGCTGCGCGATAAGCGGCTTGAGGCATGGGACCTCGCCGAGACGATCCCCATGCCGACTACTAATGACGAGCCCTGGCGACGCACCGACATCCGCACCGTCGATTGGGAAGCGGCCACGCAGCTTGCCAGCCCCAACGGCGTCGCGCTAGGCGACGTGCCGGGTGAGCTGGTCCGCCCGCTGATCGGCGCGCAGCAGGGTGGCCTGCTGGTGTTCGTCGACGGCAAGACGGTGCAGGACGAGCTGTCCGACGAATTGAAGCAGCAGGGCGTGATCTTCACCGACCTGCGCAGCGCGTGGGAGCAGCATCGCGATCTGGTCGAGAAGCACTTCATGACTGAGGCCGTCCGCCCCGACGAAGGTAAGTTCGCCGCGCTGGAAGCTGCGCTTTGGACGCACGGCGTCTTCCTGTATGTGCCCCGCAACGTGAAGGTCGACCTGCCACTGCACAGCGTCGAGTACGTGCGCGGCCACGTCACGACCGGCACGCACCTGCTGATCGTGCTGGAAGACGGCGCCAGCGCCGCTTACCTGCACGAGAGCGATTCGCCGACGTTGGAATCGCAGGTGCTGCACCTGAACGCGGTCGAGATGATCATCCGTGGCGATGCCGACCTGCGTTTTGTGAAGCTCCAGAACTGGGGCGAGCATACCATCAGCTTTGGCCACCAGCGTGGGCGAGTGGGGCAGGGCGGGCGCCTCGACTGGGTCAGCGGCGAGATGGGCACCCGCTTCAGCAAGCAGTTCATGACGCTCGACCTGGACGGCAACAACTCATGGGGCCGCATCTCTGGCCTGTATTTCACGCACAACCGCCAGCATGTCGACCTCGACACGCAGCAGAATCACCGCGCGCTGCGCACCACCAGCGACCTCCTGTTCAAGGGCGCGCTCAAGAACAAGAGCCGCACCGTGTGGCAGGGTATGATCCTGGTCGAGCCCGGCGCGCAGCAGACCGATGGCTTCCAGGCTAACCGCAACCTGTTACTCGACTCCGACTCGCGGGCCGATAGCATCCCCGGCCTGGAGATCGAGGCCGACGACGTGCGCTGCACGCACGCGGCGACGGTCGGCAAGGTCGATGAGGTGGAGATCTTCTATCTGATGGCGCGTGGTATCACGCGTGAGGTGGCGGTCAAGATGATCGTCGAGGGTTTCTTCGACCCGGTCATGCAGCGTATCCCCTTTGAGGGTGTGCGTGACCGGCTGGGCGATTACATCGACCGCAAGCTGGATGCGTAGGATTATCACGACGACTGGCTGTAGGGGGCGATGCGGCGTGTCGCCCCTGGCACAACACGAGGCACAGACCTATTGGACCGGCAGACCGCTATCGACACTATTCTTGACCACTACGAGAACCCCCGGCACTTTGGCGCGCTTGAAGACCCCACGTTCAGCGGCGAGGGTGTCAACCCCGGCTGCGGCGACGTGGTGCGCCTGTACGTCCACCTCGATGCGAACAACGTGATCGACGGCGTCGGCTTCGAGGGCCACGGCTGCACCATCAGCCAGGCCGCTGCGTCGCTGCTGACCGAGACGGTGCTGGGTATGCCGCTCGACGAGGCGCTGGCGCTGGACGAATCAGCGCTGGCCGATGCAATGGGCCGCGAAGTCGTCAACAGTCGCATGCCATGCGTGTCGCTGGGGCTGCGCGTCCTGAAGGTCATTGGGCAGAATCGCAGGGATACGGTATAAGAATCACTGGTGTCGGATCCTCACACACCCCCGGAGACCCGTATGCGGGCCCGTTTGGACCGGTTCTCAAGACGCCATCCGGATGCACTTCTCGCGCTGCTGCTGCTTGCCCTGACGCTGGTTTTTCTCGAACGTGTGCTGTTCCCGCCCGCCGGAAAGATGATCCTGGGCCTCGACGCGCGCGCGCTGACGCTCACCTGGCTGACCACTGCCCGGCAGTCGATCCTGTCAGGCCATCTGCCGCTGTGGGACGTTAGCCAGGGAAGCGGCTACCCGTTCATCGCCAACCCGCAGGTTGCGCTGTTCTACCCGCCGACGTGGCTCGCCATCCTGCTGCCGGTGCGTTACGGGCTGAGCTGGTATGTGGTGCTGCACGTGTGGCTTGGCGCACTGGGGATGCTGCTGTTCGTCAGGACCACCAGCTGCACCGGACGTAGCACTTGGCTAGGGCCGCTATTGGCTGCGCTGACCTTCGGGTTCAGCGGTTTCGTCGCAGCGCGTATCTCCGCCGGGCACCTCGGCGTTGTGGCCGCGCTGCTGTGGACGCCCTGGCTGATGTTGGCGACGGTGTGGAGCGTCACCCGCCGCGATATCTGGTCAGCGATCGTGGGCGGTGTGCCGTTGGCGTTGTCGATCCTGGCCGGGCACTCACCGTCGGTGATCTACGTCGGCATCGTGTGGCTGGCCTTCAGTATCTACTTGATGGCCTCCGGCGAGCACTGGCTGCTGGTGGCGCGCCAGGTCGTGGTGATGGGCACGGTGGGGCTGCTGTTGAGCGCCGTTCAACTGCTGCCCACCGCCCAGTTGATTCTACAAGCGCAGAAGAGCGTACTGGGCAACGCCGGCGAATGGTCAATGCCGCCCGCGCAGCTGATCACGCTGTTGGTGCCAGGCTTTTTTGGCGATATCAAACTTGGCTACTGGGGCGCGCCCGGCTTCGAAGAACTGACCTATTATGCCGGTGTGTTGCCGCTGCTGGGCATGGCGCTGGCGATCCGCAAGCCAAACCGCCGGACGTGGCTGTATGTTGCATTGATCGTCTTCGGGCTGCTGACTGCGCTCGGCAGATACGGCTTTCTGTACCAGCTTCTGTACGATGTGATACCGCTCTTCCGGCTGATCCGCGCGCCCGGACGCGCCATGTTCCTGTTTTCGTTTGCCGCCAGCGCGCTGCTGGGCGATGCGGTCTCGGCGTGGGAAGATCGCAGCCGCGAGGATCGCGAGGCGCTGTCCGTCTTTCTGCGCCGGGCGATGCTCGTCATCGCCGGGCTGGGTGTGGCCGGAGTCATGGGCGGGGGCATCGCGCTGGCCGCGACAGGCGGCGGCGACCACGCGCTCGCCGAGCTTGGCGGCTGGGCGCTGGCCGTCGGGCTGTTGCTGCTGGGTGCCGCTCTGCTGGGGTACTACTTCACGGCTGCGCCGGAGGACACCTCGCGCCGCCGCTGGCTGATGGCCGGGCTGGCGGGGCTGGCCGTCGTGGACCTGTGGTTGTTTGGCTTCAAGCTAATCGACCTCAGCGGTACGCAGCCGCTGCCCGTCTGGCGTGATGCCCACCAGATTATCGGCCAGAGCGACCAGCGCGTGGTGGCGATCAACATCCAGTCGCTGTTCTACCAGAACGACTCGACGCTGGTGGGTCTGCTCAGCACTGGCGGCTACATCCCGGTGCCGCTGGCCAGCCACGAAAGTTTGCTTGGCTACCAACCTGGCCCGCTGTCACGGGCTTACGATATTCTCGGTGCGGCGTATGTCCTGTCGCCAACCGAAGTCGATCCGGCGTTTACGCAGGGCGTTGGTGCGCTAGAATTAATGCAGAGCACCGGGCAGGCGTGGGTCTATCGCAGGCCGACCGCGTTGCCGATGGTACGGCTGGTCTACAGCGCGGAGGTCATTCCCACCGCCAGTGCCGCGTTGGATCGGCTGTTCGTGCCGGGGTTTGACCCGGCCAACACGGCGATCGTCGATTCGACGCCCGGCTGCGAACTCGGCGGCGCACCGCAGCAGCCCGGCTCGGCCCACGTGCTGGCGCAGCGGCCCGGCTCGTGGCTGATCGAGACCGACAGCCCCGCCCCGGCGCTGCTGGTCATCGGCGAGACGGCTTATCCTGGCTGGCAGGTCACGGTCGATGGGCAGCGCGTGCAGCCGCTGGTGGCTTATACAGCCGTCAAGGCGGTGTGTGTCCCCGCCGGGACGCACCGCGTGCAGTGGACCTTCGTGCCACCGCTGTTGCTGGGCGGGGCCGCCAGCCTGATCGGCCTGGCGCTGCTGGCCGTCGCCGCTGTGATGGGTTTTCGTGAACGAACGGTCGCACGGACAGCCCGTGCCGTCGAGGAAAGGTAACCGCATGAGCGACCACAAGACGCCGCTTGATGTCAGCGCCATCCGCGCCGACTTCCCCATCCTGAACGAGGAGGTTCGCCCCGGCGTGCCGCTCGTCTACCTGGACAACGCCGCCACGTCACAGAAGCCGCTGTCCGTTATCGATGCCATGAGCGACTATTACCGCCATTACAATGCCAACGTCCATCGCGGCATCCACAAGCTCAGCGAGCGGGCCACCGCTGCCTACGAGGATGCCCGCAAGCGCATCGCGCGCTTCATCAATGCGTCCTCGCACCGCGAGGTGATCTTCACCCGTAACACCACCGAGAGCATCAACCTGATCGCCTACACCTGGGCCCGTGCCAACATGAAGCCCGGCGAGGTGGTCCTTTCGACCGGCATGGAGCACCATTCTAACATCGTGCCGTGGCAGATTCTGGCCGACCAGACCGGCGTCGAGGTGCGCTGGGTGCCCGTTACCGACGATGGTCTGCTCGATATGGATGCCTTCCACCAGATGCTTGACGGGCGCGTCAGGCTGCTGACGTTTACCCACGCCTCGAACGTGGTGGGCACCATCCAGCCGGTGCGCGAGATGGCCGACGCAGCGCACGCGGTCGGTGCGTTGGTGCACGTCGACGGGGCGCAGAGTGTGCCGCACATGCCGGTCGACGTGCAGGCGCTCGACTGCGACTTCTATTCGTTCTCAGGGCACAAGATGCTCGGCCCGACGGGCATCGGCATCCTGTACGGCAAGCGCGCCATCCTCGAAGCCATGCCGCCTTTTATGGGTGGTGGCGACATGATCACGCGTGTCGAGCTAGGCGGCTCGCAGTGGAACGAGTTGCCCTACAAGTTCGAGGCTGGTACGCCCTCCATCGCCGAGGCGATTGGCTTTGGCGCGGCGGTCGATTACTTGCAGCAGGTTGGCATGGACCGGATTCATGCGCACGAGCAGGCCATTACGGCCTACGCGCTGGAGCGGCTGGCGGAAGTGCCCGGCGTGCGCGTGCTGGGCCCGGCTGACGCGTCGCAGCGCGGCGGCGTGGCGGCGATGGTGATAGACGGGCTCCACCCGCACGACGTGGCGCAGGTGCTGGATCATGAGGGGGTGGCGGTGCGCGCCGGGCACCACTGCGCCATGCCGCTGCACCAGCGCTACCACATTCCCGCCTCGACACGCGCCAGCTTTTATCTGTACAATACGTTTGAAGAAGTGGATCGCCTGATCGAAGCGCTGTATGAGGTCAAGCACCTGTTCGCCTGAAAGGACGCACGCTCACAAACCTGTCAGGGCTGCGTTATAGTCGCCAGAGAGAGCATGGAATCATGGACGACCTGTATCGTGAGTTAATCCTCGACCACTACAAAAACCCCCGCAATCGTGGGGTCGTCGAGCCGGCCAATATCGACTACGCGGAAGACAACCCGGTGTGTGGCGATCATATTCACCTCACCATCAAGCTCGACGAGAACGACGTCGTCACCGAAGTGGGCTGGGAAGGCGAGGGCTGCGCCATCAGCCAGGCGTCGGCCTCGATGCTGTACGAGACGCTCGCCGGCAAGACGCTGGAGGAGATCCGCGCCATCGACAAGGATACCATCCTCGACATGCTGGGTATCCCGCTCAGCCCGGTGCGCATCAAGTGCGCGCTGCTGTCGCTGAAAGTGCTCAAGGCGGGGGCCTACGGCCTGACGGCCTGGCCCGGCGAGGAGGATGAGTGATCGCCCGGTACATTACCGGCTCACAGCACTGCACCCTATTCTAAGATACCATCGAGGAGAGTAAGCACAGCATGGCGGATTTCGTCAGAATTGCCGGCGTCGACGAGCTAAAGCCCGGCGACCGCAAAGTCGCCGAGATTGAGGGCCTGTTCATCGCCGTGTTCAACGTGGGAGGCCAGTTCTACGCCATCGAAGACGTGTGCACGCACGACGATGGCCCCGTCGCTGAGGGCGACCTGGACGGTTACGAGATCGAGTGCCCGCGCCACGGCGCGCGCTTCGACATCCGTGACGGGCACGTGTTGAGCTTCCCGGCTATTGTGCCGGTGCAGACCTTCCCGGTCAGGGTTGAGGGCGACGATATCCTGGTCGACATCGGGGAGGAATAGGCGCGCGGCGCGGGGATACAAAACGAGCCGGATGGCAGTCTGACGCCATCCGGCTTTTTGTTGCAGCGATACTGCCGGCTGCTACGCTTCTGCCTGGGGCTTCTCGGTCTCGACCGTTTCGACCTTCTCGACCCGGTTCGGCCTATTGCGCTGTGTCAGCACCACGATCAGAGCGATTATGCCGGCCAGTCCGCCCAGCCACACCACGCCGGTCAGCAGGCGGCCTATCCAGAACAGCCCGTTAGCGCCGTAGTAGCCGCGCATCATCATGCGGCCACCGTTCTGGAAGAACTCACGGGGCCCCGGCTGCATGAACTGGCGAACGCCGGGCTGCATGAACGGGCGAGTGCCTGCTGCCGCGAAGGGCATCCCGTAGCCTGCCCAGCCGCGCGCCAGAAAGCCAATCGCGCCGCCCACCAGCAGCAGCAAGATGCCGCCCAGCACCAACCATAATGTCCGATTTTTCATCGTTTCGTCCTCCGTATCCTGTCAATACAGCTATCAGCATAACACCGAAATGTGTACGAATTGTTTAGCGCGTATAACGTTTGTGTTAGATTTCCGGCGTCGCGCCGCGCCAAACAAAAACGGCGGGCGCTTACGGGCGCCCGCCGCCATGATTCACATGCAGGGTGTTACTGGCCGCAACTGCACCCGCCGCCGCCAGCGCTCGCGTCTGCGCCGCCCTCGGTGCGGAACGAGTGCCCGCAGCCACAGGTCGAGACCGCGTTGGGGTTGTCGATGCGGAAGCCGCCGCCCATCAGGTTGTCGACAAAGTCGATGCTTGCCCCGCGAACGTAGTCGAGGCTGATGGGGTCGACGATGATGCGCACGCCGTCCACCTCGCTGACGCTGTCCGTTTCAAGCGGGTTGCCCTCGAAGGCCATCCCGTACTGGAGGCCCGAGCAGCCGCCGCCCGCCACAAAAACCCGCAGGCCGTAGCCGGCCAGGTTCTTCTCGGCCATCAGCGACTTGATCTTGTCGACTGCGACCGCTGTAACGCCGATGATGTTGGTGTCGCTGATTACCTGTTCACTCATCGCTCGTGCGCTCCTTGTGGTGAATTGTCTGGTTCGTGATGCCTGATTCTAACATTAGTGACAATGGGTGTCAATTATATCAAGATTTATCGTGCAAAATGTCGCCCCCAAAAGGGGACGGATGTCATGCCACTGGGAACGCCGGTTCGACCCTGTCGGCGATGAAATACGAGCAGTTGCTGCCGCCGTCCATCACGTGGTCCAGACGGCGCGGCACCGTGCCCAGCAGCCGGCTGATGTAGCGCAGGTCGAGCACGCACAACTCCTCGTGCGCATCGACCACCCCACTGTACGGGCAGTTGCTGGTCGTCAGCACGTAGCCGCCGGCGGTGTGATCCCAGGTGGCATCGTAGCCGTGCTCGCTCAGGTGCGCTGCGACGCGGTCGAGCCGCTCTTCCATAGTCTCGTCGGGGCGGCCCGGCGCAATTCCCGACGCCATGCGGTCGGCCACGCCCTCAAAGATCACGTTGATCTCTTGTTCGGGGAGCCGGTCTTGCAGCTCATTGAGCATGTGGATGGTCAGCGACTGCAAATTCCGGGGGAAAAGTGAATCCGCTTTCTGCGTGAGGCAGTACACGTACTTGGGCCGCCCGGGTGAGTCCCGGTGCTGAACGTCCGGCTGGGAGACGAGCCCTTCGCCGCGCAGCACGTCGAGATGGTGGCGCACGGTGACGGCGGTAAGGTCGTCGAGCGCCGTGCTCAGTTCGTCGACCGTTGCCTCCTCGTGCTCGCGCAGGTATTCGACGATCTTTTGTCGCGTCTTTTGCATGAGAAGCCTCAGAGTGAACCTCTGACTTCCGTTCTGGCCCTTCTCGGGGCCGTGATCGTGGCGCAGCACCCTGGCTGCATTCTAGCCATGGGCCGAATTATTGTCAAATCGACCTTCTTTAATCATAGCGAGGACGCGTTCCGATTGCACGCCGGTGATTTTGTGCGCAGGCCGCAGGCGGCGGAACGTGCCCCACCGGTATTTGCCGCGCGGCGTCAATCCGGTTACTATCTGCCCATGTGTTCCAAGAAGATCGTCATGCTGTGGTGAACACGAGGACATCAATGGAATCCCTCCAAGAACCCGAAGAAAAGAACAGTGAGTTCATCGTCATCAAACGTTCGCTGCTGGTTACTATCGGCGTGGGCCTGCTGACATTTCTCGCCGGCGGCGCGCTGGGT
Organism: uncultured Chloroflexia bacterium; assembly: GCA_963787375.1. Classification (GTDB taxonomy): domain Bacteria; phylum Chloroflexota; class Anaerolineae; order Aggregatilineales; family UBA3940; genus CAWBCR01. Next base: position 44,018 of record CAWBCR010000014.1, read on the forward strand.
TATTTCCTGGCCATCACGGGCTACAATCGGGGCGCGGATGAGACGCTGGCGGCAATTGGGGCAGCCCAGCCGGCCGCCCAGGTTGCCGCTCAGCCCACCGATCCCCCCGCTTTTGTGGACAACGTCACCGAGGCGGGCAACCCGTCAATCGGGCCTACCGACGCGCCGGTGGTGATCGTCGAGTTCAGCGACTTTCGCTGCCCGTACTGCAAACGCTTCCACGACGAGACGCTGCCCGCGCTTCTAACCAAATACGGTGATCAAATCCGACTGGTCTATCGCGACTTCCCGATCGTGGGCGGCGAGTTAGACGCCGAAGCGGCGGACTGTGCCAATGAGCAGGGCAAGTACTGGGACTATGGCAACGCACTGTTTGCCAACCAGCAGGGGTACAGCACCAACGACGAGTTCATCGCGCTGGCGGCGCAGTTGGGCCTCGACCAGACACAGTTCAGCGACTGCCTGAACAACGGTAAGTATAAGGACGAGGTCAGCACCGACTATAATGCCGCTCTCGAATATGGCGTCAACGGCACGCCGACCTTCTTCATCAACGGCGAGCGGCTCGTCGGCGCGCAGCCGCAGAGCGCGTTTGAACAGGTTATCGATCAGGCGCTTACCAATAAATAGGCCGGGTGGCGGGGCGGCTGCACGCCGCCCCGCCGGCCATCGCTGCAACACCGGCATGTCTGACAGGCGGGTCTTCTGGATGGATGCGCTTCACCCGACCGGCACGGTCGCAAGCGACCTGCCGCCTGTCCGCTAACGCGACCCTCCAACGCCATGCTCGTCAGACGCCGCACCGAGATCGTCAGCATCCTCGCTATCCTGGCCCTGGCCGCCGGGATGGCTTTCCTGTTCGTCAACCACCACATTGACCGTAGCTTCATCACCTACCGCTACGCGCGCAATCTGGCCGCCGGGCGCGGCTTCGCCTTCAACCCCGGCCAGCCTGATCTGAGTAGCGCGGTCGCGCCGCTGTACGTGTTCCTGTTGAGCATCGGCGCTGACTTTGCTGCCGACCTGCCGCTGCTGAGCAATACCATCGGCGCGCTGGCCGTGGCGCTCGGCGGGCTGGCGATGTTTGGCATCGCGCTGCCAAAGCAGGATGCTCCCCCTGCCGGCGAGAAGCCACCCGCCCGCAGCGGCCTCGACGTGTTCACGGCGGCGCTGGCTGCCGGGGTGTACGTTGTCTTGCCGCTGCTGTGGGTGTCGCTGGGGCTTGAGACGGCGCTGTGGATGGCGCTGGGGCTGGGCGCGCTGTGGCTGCACCAGCGTGGATGGGGCACAGGCGCGGCGCTGCTGCTGGCCTTCGCCACGCTGATGCGGCCTGAGATCGGCGCGTTGGCCGTGGTGCTGGTCGCCGATTCGGTGCTGAATGGCAGGCCCGTGCGGCTGCTGCCGGGCGGATTGTACGCCGGTGTGGTCGTGTTCGGCGTGGTGCTGATGTCGGCGGCGGTGAACCATGGCGGCCCGCTGCCGGGCCTGCCGGTGGCGCTGCCGGGCGTTGGCCTGCCTGACGCAATCGGCGCGACGGTCTTCACCGGGCTGCCGGCGCTGATGCTTGCGCTGGGCGCGGCTTCGCCGCTGTGGGCCGCCGGCGGGCTGCTGGCGCTGATCGGGCTGCTGCGGCTCTCTAAGGAAAGCTGGGCGCTGCGGCTGGCCGCGTGGGCGGTGTTGAGCCTCATCGTGCTGGGGATCGCGCGGGCGGCGGTCTATCCGTGGAGCTTCGCGCCGCTCGCCCCGGCGCTGGCAGCGCTGATAGCGCTGGGCGCGCGCTGGCTGATCGAGCGACTCCGGCAGGTCGGCTGCGCCTGGCAGGGGGCGCGCTGTGCACGCTGCTGATGGCCGGCGCAGGTGGCCACGCGACCTATACGATTCTGTCTGCTGACCCTGCTGTGCCGCAAACCTGGCCGGCGCTGGCCCCCACGCCGGTCGAAGTGGGCTTCACGCAGGCGGGCGCGTGGCTCCAGGCCAACGCCCCACCCGGCGCGCAGGTCGGCGCGGCGCAGATCGGCGTGCTGGGCTACGTGTCGGACCTGCCGCTGCTGGACTATCGCGGCTCGCTCCAGCCGGAGATCGAGCAGGCGCAGGCGCGCGGCGACGGCCTGTGGTGGATCGACGAATACCAGCCGGATTACCTGGTGCTGCGCGCCTCGCTGATCGACGCACTGAAAGCCGAGGGGCTGGCCGACGACCCCTGGTTTGGCGCGACCTACGCCGAAGCGATCCGCTTCCCGGTGGCCGAAGGCAGCGCCGATCCGCTGGTCATCCTGGCGCGGGAGGCGACCTCGCCGCCGCTGGCCCCGCAGTTCACGGGTATGGTGGCGCTGAACGACCAGCTGGTCGTCAATGGCATCGCCACCGACTTCTCGCTGACGCCGCTCGACATGAACCGCATGGGCCGCGTGCGCGTTGAATGGTTGCTCAACGCGCCGGTCAGCGCGCCGCTGTATACCGCGATCCTGGTCGAGAGCCGCGATGGGTCGGTCGCCGCGCTGGGCGGCACGCGCCAGCTTCACTTTGAGCGCTGGCCCACCCGCCACCTGATCACCACCTACTACACCATCCAGCTTGCGCCATCGCTGCCACCTGGCGTGTATGACATTTCGGTCGGCACCGGGCCCGACCCGTTTACGCTGACGTGGACGCCGGTCGCGCAGGCCAAAGTGCCGTTCCCCACCTCCGAGTTCGTGGGGGCCGTCTCCGGCACGCGCGCCGAGTTCGGCGACATCGCGCTGCTGGGCTACCGGCTGGCGCGCAACGCTGACCAGCTCGAAGTGGTGCTGATGTGGCAGGCCATCCGCGCGCCGCACGCCAATTACCGGGTCTTCATCCAGGTGCGCAGCCAGCAGGGTGCGATCCTGGCGCATCAGGAAGTCGAGCCGCACGGCGGCGGCTACCCCACCTCGATCTGGTCGGCGGGCGAGCGCGTGCCCGACACCTATGACCTCGACATCAGCCAGCTTCCACCCGGCGACTACGCGGTGTTCGTCGGGCTGCTGAACCCGGACGGCAGCCGCATGATCACCACCGGCGGGCAGGATGCGGTAGAAGTGGGCCGCGTGACCCTCGGGGGGTAGGGGCCGCCCCCGCGTGACAACCCGCCCATTCTGGCTACAATTAACCATCAGAACCGCACATCACGGAAGAGGGGAGTGCATGAGCGTCATTCAACGCTTTGGCATGGACATGGTCATCATCGGCATCTTCGGCGCGGCGATCTACGCCTTCCTGATCATGCCCCGCCAGCGCGCGTTCAAGCGCCGCCAGCAGTTCGTCAACACGATCCAGACCGGCATGATGGTCACGACCTACGGCGGCATCATCGGCACGGTGCGGGAGATCAACGACAAGCGCGGCACGGTCAAGGTCGAGATCGCCGATGGCGTGCTGGTCGACATGCTGGCGATTGCCGTCATGCAGGAGTTCGACCCGAACAAGCCTGTTGGCCAGCAAAACACGGACTGAGGCGGCCAGCAGGGGGATCGGCTGTGCAGATTCAGGTGGCGGTAGCCAAGATCGGTAAATACGCCGTCAGCGAGAGCGGCGACACGCTGGAAGTTATCGAGCGTCCCAACGGGGGCCTTTCGATGGTGCTGGCCGACGGCCAGCGCTCCGGCAAAGCCGCCAAAACGATCAGCACGCTGGTGACCAGCAAGGCCATCTCGCTGCTGGCCGAGGGCGTGCGCGACGGGGCCGCCGCGCGCGCCACGCACGATTACCTGTTCACGCAGCGCGGGGGCAAGGTGTCGGCCACGTTGAACATCGTGTCGGTCGACATGATCAGCAAGACGCTGGTGCTGTCGCGCAACAGCCACTGCCCGGTCGTGGTGCAGACCGGCCCCGGCGCGCAGCTTCTGCTCGATGAGCCCGCCCCGCCGATTGGCGTGCATCGCGGCACCAAGCCGCAGATCAAAGAGCTGCCGCTGGCAATCGGCATGGTCGCCGCGATCTTCACCGATGGCATTCAGGCGGCGGGCGAGCACAGCAAGGATCCGCTCGACGTGCCGGCGCTGCTCGACGCGCTGTACCGCCAGCATATCGACGCCCCGGCCATCGCGCGGCCTATCGCCGACGCGCTGCTGGCCGAGGCCTGCCGCCGCGACAGTGGCCGCCCTGCCGACGATATGTCGGTGCTGGTTGTCGCCGTCGCACCGGCTGCGCCCGACGAGGTGCGCCGTATGTCGGTCACCTTCCCGATCCCGCCCGTGCTCAGGCCGTAACAGGAGGGCCGGCTATGACGTTTGCCACAACGCGTGCGGAAGCCGTCGAAGCCTACCACAGCCGCTCGATCCGGCGGCGGGTCAATGATTCTCTGCGCAACTCGTGGGTGCTTGTACGTGAGTTCCGGGATGGGCTGCTGCTGTTCATCGTCATCCTGCTCGTCGGGGCGTGGACCTTCAAGCTGCTGTGGGACATGACGCATCCCAGCATTCGCTTCATCGAATCGCTGTTCCACATGATGGCCATCACATTCTTCCAGCCCACGCTTGATTTCCCCGGCGAGTGGTACCTCGACGTCTACTTTTCGTTATGCCGCTGCTGGGCGTGATCGCGCTGGCACATGGTCTGGCCGATTTCGCCGCGCTGCTGTTCAACCGCCGCGCACATGAGGGTCAATGGGAGGAAGCCGTGGCCTCTACTTTCAAGGATCACATTATCATCGCCGGGCTGGGGCACCTGGGCATCCGGGTGATCCGCGAGCTGGTGGTGCTCGACGAGGAAGTGGTTGTTATCGAGAAGAACACCGAGTCGCCGCGCTTTGACGAGGCGCGCTCCTATGGCGTGCCGATCATCACTGGCGACGCGCGCAATCCCGAAGTCCTCAAGCGGGCGGGTCTCGAACATGCCATGTCGCTGATCATCTGCACCAACGACGACCTCGCCAACTTGCAGATCGCCAGCCGCGTGCGCGAGGTCAACCCCAGCATCCGGCTTGTCATGCGCATGTTTGACGACGAGTTCGCGCGCAGCATGGCCGACCGCTTCGACGTGAGCGCTGTGATGAGCGCCTCGATGATGGCTGCGCCGGCCTTCGCCGGGGCAGCAGCCGGCACCGAGATCGTCCAGACCTTCCGCGTTGCCGACCAGACCCTGACCATGGGGCGCATCGAGGTGCGGGCCGGCACTCGCCTGGATGGCAGCAGCATCCAGGCTGTCGAAGAAGAGCTGGACCTGTCGGTCGTGCTGCTGCAATCGGGCGAGATGGTCGACGTGCGGCCCCAGATGGATGCCGTGCTGCACGCCGGCGACGTGGTCGCCGTGGTGGCCACGCTGCCGCGCATCAAGGAGCTGGCCTCGCGCTGGAACCGGCCTAACCTGATATGACCGACGAGGATGGCAGACGCCGGCTAAAGGTGGCCGTCGTCGGCCCCTCGGCGGCGGGCAAATCGACGCTGGTCAATGCGCTGCGTGAAGCCGGCTACAACGCGCGCCACGTCGCACAGGAGCATTCCTATGTCAAAGACATGTGGCAGCGTTTTGTGCAGCCCGACACGCTGATCTACCTTGACGTCAGTTTCGCCGAGTTGCAGCGCCGCCGCCCCGGCGAGTGGGGCCCGCAGCGCCACGCGCAGGAAGTCGAGCGGCTGGCACACGCCCGCCAGCACTGTGACCTTTACATCCCCACCGATGGTCTGGCTGCACAGGAAGTCCGCGAGCAGGCGCTGGCGTTTCTGCGCCATTTGCCACCTTCGTCCGAGACGCCGGCTTGAAGCCCCGCCGCAGGTCATATAGCGCGTCCTCCATACGCCTCGCTTATTGACAATCGCCCGCCGTAAGCGTTAAGATACCGCCCGTTGCCATGTCACACCGCAAACAAACATGGTGAGGAGTGCGTCCGTGGAGATTTTCTTGTACGTATGGCTTGGCGCATGCGTGATAGCTGCTGCCGCGCTGTTTATCCTGCGCCCTGGCCGTTATGTCGCCTGGCTGACGTTTATCATCCTGCTGGCCGCTTTTGCCGGATGGGTCAGCCTGCCGAGCAATCCCGGCATTAAGATCGACCTCAATGGCGACGGCCAGCCTGACATTAACATGCCCCTCAAGTTTCGTGAGGGCCTGGACCTCGCCGGCGGCGTCAAGGTGCTGTTGAGCGCCGACCTGCCTCCTGGGCAGAGCCCGCCTGCTGGCGCGATGGACGAAGTGCGCCGCATTGTCGCCAGCCGTATCGACAGCCTCGGCGCGCTGGAGCCTGTCGTGCAGCTTCAGGGCGAGCAGCGCATTATCGTCGAGCTGCCGGGCTACGAAAACCCCGAAGCCGCCGTCTCGCTGATCCGCCAGACGGCCCAGCTTGAGTTTGTCGAAGTGCCCCAGCCAGTCCCACAGGGCACCAAAATCCTGACGACCTACGAGCAGGAGCGGCAGGCCGGCCAGGCCACCGGGCCGACGGCAACCCCTGAGCCGGGCATTACGCCTCAAGCGACTGCCACCGCCGAGCCGACGCCAACCGCCGACGCGACGGCGCAGGCTGCCGGTACGCCCGCTGCCGGGCTGACGCCCGATACGAGCGGAACTCCGCAGGGCCCCGTCTACCAGACGGTCATGACTGGCGAGATTATCCAGACCGCCGACGTGCAGATCGACCGCACCACCGGCTCGCCGCTGGTGCAGTTCACGCTGACGCCGGACGGCGCTAAGCAGTTCAGCGACTACACTTCGGCGCACGTCGGGGGTTACCTGGCGATTGTGCTGGATGGCGTGGTGGTGTCCTCGCCGCAGATCCAGACCGCCATCACCGGCGGTCAGGGCTCCATCACCGGCAAGTTCACGCTCGAAGAAGCGACCACGCTCGCCACGCAGCTTCGCTACGGTGCGCTGCCCATCGCGCTCAAGGTCGAATTGACCAGCACGGTTGGCCCCACGCTGGGCCAGATTTCGGTCCAGGACAGCATCCGTGCCGGCCTGATCGGTATCGGCGTGGTGCTGCTGTTCATGCTGGTCTACTACCGCATTCCGGGCATCTCGGCGGCGCTGGCGCTGATCGTCTTCGCCATGCTGAACCTGATGATCTTCAAGCTCATCCCGGTCACGATGACCCTGCCGGCCATCACCGGCTTCCTGATCTCCGTCGGCACGGCGGTAGACGGCAACATCCTGATTTTTGAGCGGCTGAAAGAAGAGCTGCGCCTGGGCAAGACCATCGACAAGGCGATCCTGGCCGGCTTCGACCGTGCCTGGACATCCATCCGTGACTCGAACCTGTCGACGCTCATCATCTGCGCCATCCTGTATGGCTTCGGCACCAGCTTTGGCGCGGGTGCGGTGCGCGGCTTCGCCGTGACGCTGGCCCTGGGCTTGCTGCTCAACCTGTTCACGGCCATCACCGTGACGCGCACCTTCCTGCACTTCATCATGCTGCCGCTCGACAACGAGATGTTGACCAACCGCAAGTGGCTGCTGGGGCTCTAGAGGGGGTCTGGGATGTTTTCCAACTTTGTACAGCGACGTAACTACTACTACCTGATCTCGGCCCTCGTCATCGTGCCGGGCATCATCGCCATGGTCTACTCGACACTCACCTTTGGCGCGCCGGTCAAGCTGAGCATCGACTTCAGGGGCGGCAGCCTGTTCATTGTGCAGTTTGAAGGCACCGCCACCGAGACGGCCATCCGCCAGGTTTACACACAGTTCGGGCAGGACGATCCTGTCATCCAGCGGCTGGGCGATCCGTCTGAGAACCGCTGGCAGATCCGGGCCGGCGCGCTGTCTGCCGACCAGCAGGCGGCGTTGAAGACCCAGCTTGAACAGAAGATCGCGCCAATCAACAATAACCTCTCAACCCTTGACGTCATCTCACCTGTCGTCGGCAACGAGGTGACCACCGCTGCCATCCTGGCGACCCTCGCCGCGGCGGTCATCATCCTGGGCTTCATCTGGTTCGCCTTCCGCCGGCTGCCGCACGCCATCCGCTACGGCGCGTGTGCCATCGCCGCCATGCTCCACGACGTGCTGGTCGCGATGGGCGTGATGTCGATCCTGGGGCTGCTGTTCGGCTGGGAGGTCGATGCGCTGTTCCTGACGGCCATGCTGACCGTCGTCGGCTACTCGGTGCAGGACACCATCGTCATGTTCGACCGCATCCGCGAGAACCTGCCCAAGTATCGTGGTGAGGACTACGAGACGGTCGTCAACCGCTCGGTGCTGGAGACCATCCACCGCTCGCTGGCCACCCAGCTAAACGCGGTGTTCGTGATGGTCGCCATCCTGCTGTTTGGCGGCGCGACGATCAAGCAGTTCATCGCCATCATGCTCATTGGCCTGACCAGCGGTACGTACTCCTCGATCTTCAATGCCGTGCCGCTGCTCGTCTCATGGGAGAATGGCGAGCTGCCCTTCACCAAGAAGCAGGCGACCGTCTAGCGGCTGCACGCAAATCACACAACCTGTGCTACTATAGAGGCGTGCTGGCGGTGAGACGGCCAGCGCGCCTTTTGCGTCACGCACCCATAGCGAGGATCGCCATGCGCGCGCTTATCTTCGACGGCAGCCTGCGCTACGACACCGCCTATCCGACCCCCAACCTGCCCGCAGGACACGCGCTGGTCCACGTGGCGAAGGCCGGGGTATGCAACACCGACCTTGAGCTGGTGAAGGGCTACATGGGCTTCTCAGGCGTGCTGGGGCACGAATTTGTGGGCGTGGTCGAGGGTGGGGCGCTCGACGGACGGCGTGTCGTGGGCGAGATCAACCTGGCCTGCGGCCAGTGCCCGACCTGCCTGAGTGGGATGCCCACCCAGTGCCCCAACCGGACCACGCTGGGCATCGACCGCCACGACGGGGCCTTCGCCGATTACCTGGCGCTGCCCGTCGAAAACCTGCACCCGCTGCCTGAACTCGGTTGCTGACGAACAGGCGGTGTTCGTTGAGCCGCTGGCGGCAGGACTGCAAACGCTGCACCTGACGCACGTCAGCCCGCACGACCGCGTCGTGCTGCTGGGAGCGGGCAAGCTGGGGCTGCTGACGGCGCAGGTCATCGCGCTGACCGGCTGCGACCTGGCCGTCGTCGCTCGCCATGAGCACCAGCTCGATCTGCTGCGCGGCTGGGGGATCGCCGCTGCCCGCTTTGAGGACCTTGCGCCGCACCATGCCGACATCGCCATCGACTGCACCGGCACGTCGCAGGGCTTTGCCGACGCGCTGGCGCTGGTCAGGCCGCGCGGCGTGGTGCATCTCAAGAGTACCTATGAGGGTCTGCCGCACGCTGATCTGACCCGAATGGTGGTCGATGAAGTGCGGGTGCAGTCGTCGCGCTGCGGCCCATTCGACGCGGCCATCCGGCTGCTGGCGCGCGGCCTGATCGACGTCGAGCCGCTGATCGACGCCCGCTACCCGCTCGACGAAGGCGTCGCAGCGCTGGCGCACGCCGCCCGCCGGGGGGCGCTCAAGGTGCTGCTGACCATCGCCTGACGGGGATGTTCTCCGCCGCTACGTCTCCTCGATGTATCGCACCCGCATGTCGAGCAGGCCCAGGCACAGCACGTCGCCGTCGTGCAGCAGGCGCGGCTGGTTGTGGTCCAGCCGCTCGTTGTTCACGAACGTGCCATTGGTGCTGCCTAGGTCGACGACGTAGAGCTGGTCGCCTTTGCGCCGGATGGCGGCGTGCACGCGCGACATGCCCGACTCCCACACCACATCGTCCGGCAGGTCGAGGGTCGGCAGGCCGCGTCCAAAGGTGATTTGCTCATTGTCCCGCAGCACAAACACCGGCTGTCCGGCGTTGCCTAGGTTCAGCACCAGTTGGGTCTGATCGGTGAAGACGCACTCACGCGTTTCGGTGACGGTGAAGACCCGCTCCAACTGGGCAGGTCTCAGGGGGCGGGTGACCCGTGGGAGCGGCTGGCTGGGCAGCAGCGACGCCCCGCACTGCTCGCAGGTCAACACGCCTGACGGGTTCTCGTAGCTACATACCGGGCAGATGCGCATACGCCACCTCCGCCGCTTATGCCGATTACAGCTTACTGTACTCCCATTCTATCAGAATTTTCGCGCTGTGGCGCATCGATTCGCGCCGGGGATGCTGCCTCCTACTTCTTGCTGCGCTTCTTCTTGTTATCCTTCTTCTTGAACAGGCCGCTCAGGAAATCCTGAAGCCGGTCCTGCACGACGTTTTCCAGCACCGGCTTGACCAGCGGCCCGCCGACCACCGTCCCGACCAGCCCCACCAGCCCGACCAGCCACTCGCTGGCGTTCGACGCGCCGATCAGCGGCGAGAGCAGCGGGCGCAGCGCCTGGAAAGGTGGCGTGATATAGGCGAACGTCACGCCCTCGTCGAGGTTATCCAGCGAATAGCTGATCGTCTCGGTGTTGACGTAGGGCACGATCTCTGGCGCGGCGACGCTGCGCGCGGCGAAAAACGTCCGGCGTGGGAAGTCGGCCAGCCGCACGCTGATGGCCGGGCAGCGCGCGTATGTGCACAGCGTCGTGCGGACTTTCGTCTCGTCCGGCAGAGTCAGGATCAGCGACGCTGTCGGGGATGCATCCAGCGGCTCGAACGATATTTCGCGCAGCAGGAAGCCGCGCCGCGTGCTGAACACGCGCCGCTCGGCGAAGGTCTGCACCTGATCGGTCAGAATTGGCTGGCCGTCCTGGGTGATGTCGTACATCACCTGCTCGTCGACCAGCACCGCCGCCGCCAGCGCCTCGCTCGGCTTGACGGTCACGCGGTAGGCGGTGACCCGCGCGCCGATGATCGGGCCTTCGCCTGGCCCGGTGGGTTCCGTGGCGCCGCCCGCCGCGCCGAAGCTCCTCAGGCTCAACGCGTAGACCAGCACTACCCCGCACAGCACGGCAGCCACCGGGACGGCAATCGCCGCCGCGATCCACAGCCCGCGCCGCTTGCTCGACCTGATCCGCGCGGCGATAAAGCCCACCAGCCGGCGCAGCAACCACGCCACGACAATCCCTGCCAGCAGCAGCAGCGCCGCCAGGTAATTGACGAAGAACAGCCCCACCAGCGCCGCGACCAGAATCAGCAGCAGGACGCCGCCCAGCACCCACCGTATGCCCCGATTTGCCCCGGATTTCGACATCGCCCTGTGCCTTATTGCTTGACTGTGTTCTCAGGGATGGGCAGTGCAAACCAGAAGGTCGTGCCGACCCCTAACTCGCTTTCCACGCCGATCTGGCCGCCATGCCCTTCGACGATCTGCTTGGCAATCGCCAGCCCCAGGCCCGTTCCCTGCGTATAACCCTCGGTGTCGGCCACACGGTAGAACTTCTCGAACATGTGCGCCGCGTTCTCTGGCGAGATGCCCAGCCCTGTGTCCTGAACCTCGACGCGAACAGCCTGCCCATCCTGGATGGCCCTCAGCCACACACTGCCGCCCGGCTTGTTGTACTTGATGGCGTTGGTGGCCAGGTTGAGGACCACCTGCGTGAGCTTCTCAGCATCGCCGGTAACAACCGGCAGGTCCGGCGGGTCGACCGCGACTTCGACCGTGAGGTCGCGGTCGCTGGCCTGGTGGCTGACGGTGTTGGCTGCCTCCTCCAGCACCCTGCGCAGGTCGACCGGTTTGCGCTGGAGCCGCGTGCGGCCCGATTCGAGGCGTGCCAGGTCCAGAAACTCAGTCGTCATGCGTGTCAGCCGGTTCGTCTCGGTGGCGATGGTGTCGACCAGCGACTTGCGCTTCTCCTCGCTCAGCTCAGGCCGCAGGATAATGTGCGTGGTGGCTTTGATCGCCGCCAGCGGTGTGCGCAGCTCGTGCACCATTTCCGCGATCAGGTCGCTCTGCTCGAACAGCCGCGCGTTCTCGACGGCGACCGCGGCCTGCGCTGCCAGCGTGATCAGCACGTTTACGTCTTCGTCGGTGAAGGGCCGGTTCTCGCGCTTGTTGAGCGCTTCCAGGCAGCCGATCGTCTTGTTATGGGTTCGCATCGGGACGGCCAGCATGTTGCGCGTCTCGAACTCGGTCTCCTCGTCAACGTTGCGCGACCAGCGCGGCTCGTTGCGCACGTCGGCAATGACCAGCGGCTCGCCGTTGGTGACCACCCAGCCCGCGATGCTGTTGTCGAGTGGTACGGCAATCAAGTCAAGGTTCAGGCCGCTGAGGTCCAGCGAGGCCTCAAAGCGCAGATCGCCGTTACGGCTGATGAGCATAATCGACGCCGCCTCGGTATCCGTCAGGTCGCGTGCCGAGGCTACGATGTACTCCAGCAGCGAGTCGAGGTCGAGCGTGGAATTCAGCGTGCGGCTGATCTCCATCAGGCGCTCGTACCGTGCGAGCGTGCGGACATAGCGCCGGAACACATGTTGGGACGAACCCATCTCAAGGGTATCTTCAGTCATGTGCATTGCCTTCCAGTAAGCTGACCAGGCAGGGCAGGATCACGGCCACGTCGTCATGAATGACGACCGTGGCCCGCCCGTCGAGGTAGGTGGGCTCATAATTGATGATAATCAATTGGGCGCCATGCGCCAATGCGATCATCGGTAGATCGGACGCGGGCGCGACAGACAACGATGAGCCGGCCACCAGCATCACGCTGCACCGGCGGGCTGCCTGCTGCGCTGCGTGCAGCGCATGATACGGAAGCTGCTCGCCGAACAGAATGGCGTTTGGCTTGAGCACCCCCCCGCAGTGCGGGCAGTGCGGCACTTCGCCGTCCTCCAGATAGCGGTCGATAAACGACTCGGTCGGGTAGACGCGGAAACACTCCACACAGGTCGCCTCGCGGATGTGGCCATGCAGCTCGTAGATGTGCTTCGAGCCGGCTGAGGCGTGCAGCAGGTCGATGTTCTGCGTGATCAGCGCCTCAACGAAGCCCATTTCCTCCAGGTGTGCCAGCGCCAGATGCGCCTCGTTGGGCCGCGCCTCGATCATGATACGAGCCAGCGGGCGAAACCAGTCAAAGAACTTCTGCGGGTTGCGCCGGAAGCCCATTATCGAGGCGACCTCGCCGGGGTCGGCGCGCTCCCACAGCCCCGACGACGGGCTGCGAAAGTCGGGTATGCCGGAATGGGTGCTCAGCCCGGCCCCGGTCAGCGCGACGGCGTGCTGTGCCCCACGCAGCAGGGCTGCGGCCTGCATCAACGGCTCATGCGCCTCGGCACACGGGTCCGCCACATCGATCCCACCCTTTGAGAGCGCCGTTACCCGCGCGCTGCCTGAACCTGCTCCCACAGAACGCTCGCAAACCGGCGAAACACGCCGCTCAAATCGGACGTTGGCGCGGCGGCTATCTCGAACCATTCCAGATGGTCGGCGCCCAGCCCCTGCTGCACCACCTGCGTGTTGACCGTCGCCTCGCCGTGTGTGGCTACCAGCGCTACGCTGAGCGGCACGCTGCCGCTCCGGCGCAGATCGGTCACAGTGTGGTAGGCGGCCAGCAGCGAGGGCCGTGTTGGCTCGGCGACCAGCAGCACGCGGTCGGCCTGTGCCGCAATCGCCGGTGCTGGCTCGTCGGGGACCGTCTCCATAACGAGCAGTGTCACGTCGGCCAGCGGCGCGCAGGCGGCTGCTGTTGACTCATCCGGCACTCCCGCGACCCACAGCAGGTTCACGCCGCCATCTGTTTGCGCCAGCGCCGCGCGGGCCAACTCCGCTGTGAGGCCGGGCGCGTCGACCGGGTGCAGCGCCGCGCCGCCCGCTGCGAAAGGCTGAAGTTCCTGCCCGGCTGCGCCCACCCCCGCGACAAGCGCCGTATGCCCTGCTTCGGCCAGCGCAGCCGCTGTGTTGACGCAAACCGCTGTCAGGCCCGCGCCCGCCGTCGCGCCGATGCAGGCTACCACCCGGCCAACCGCCAGCGCGGCGTCTTTGGCCTCGCCGTGGCGGGCCAGCGCCAGCGCGATGTGCTCGGACATCTCAGCCGGGTCGATGGGTTTGGTCAGGTAATCGTCGACGCCGGCCTCAAAGCCGGCGGCCATGTCGTCGACCATTCCCTTGGCGGTGAACATGATAATCGGTGTGTGGGCAGTTGCGGCCTGGGCGCGCAGCCTGCGGGCGACGGTGTAGCCGTCAATTCCGGGCATCATCAGGTCGAGGACAATGAGGTCGGGGGTGTTGGCTGCTGCGTGGGCCAGGGCCTGCTGCCCGTCGTTGGCCTCGCTGACCTCGTAGCCCAGGCGTTTCAGCAGCATTCCCATCATTTCCAGCGTCTGTCGGTCATCGTCCACGACCAGTATGTGCGCAGCGGCCATGTTTGTGAAGCCCGCTAGGGAGTCCGGCAGCTTCCGGGCTCGCGTGGTTTTCTGTCTAGAGACGGTGGCTAGTGTAGCAGAAAAGGGTGTCAGGAGCAAAGCGCGCGGTGGGCGGGGGTGCGGCATCAGCCTCACCGTAAGCTAACCGTAATGCGCCCTGAGCGCCAACCTACTTGCGCGCAATTTTCGATACGTGTATAGTGACGGCATGAATTAGATTGGTAGCCGGTTTGCTGTTTCCGACCTACGTCGGTGGAGAAACCATGGCCGAAAAGATACTCGTGGTCGACGACGAGGAAACCACCGTTCAGCTCCTCACCACGCTGTTGGAGCTCAGAGGCTTCGAAGTCATCAAGGCTTACCGCGCTGAAGACGGCCTGCGTAAAGCATATCGGACACAGCCCGATCTCGTTCTATTGGATATCATGATGCCGGACATGGACGGCCTGGAAGTCTGTAAGCGCCTGCGCGAGCTGTCCGACGTGCCGATCGTCTTCCTCACTGCCCGCACCGACACCAAAGACATCGTCAAGGGATTAGAGATAGGGGCCGACGACTACATCGTCAAACCCTATGATAACGACGAGCTGATTGCACGGCTCCACGCCCATCTGCGCCGCGCGCCCAAGAACCAGATGATCGAAGAGCTGGTGTTTGGCGGCGGCAAGTTCCGCATCAACCTGATGAACCGCGAGGTGGTCGTCAACGACGAACAGTGCCACCTGACGCCCAAGGAGTTCGCGTTGTTGAGCGTGCTGGCCCGCAACGCCGGGCGTGTCATCACCCGCAAGGAGCTGGTCACCGAGGCGTGGGGCGGCGAGTACGGCGACGCGGTCGACAGCCTCAAGCTGTACATTCACTATCTGCGCAAAAAGGTCGAGAAAGACCCGACCCGCCCGGAATACATCCTGACCTCTCGCGGCGTCGGGTATCGTTTCGCCAACAAATGAGGGCTATCAGCCCCACGCGCCCGGAGGAACTCCGGGTTTTTTGCTGCATTACGTGGCTGGCGCGTTAATATCACATTAGAACCCACCCCGGCAGTTGAAATCGCCCCGGCGGTCGCTTATCATCTAACGTACTATCATTTTGTGGCGACATCACCCGAACCCCTTGCGGGTTGGCGACAGGACAATGTTCCATTACAGCGGAGGGAGAGAAAGCGACCATGCAGCCATCCAGTGTGATCCCGATGGTTATCGAGACGACGGGGCGCGGCGAGCGCGCCTACGACATTTTTTCGCTGCTGCTCAAAGAGCGCATCGTGTTTGTGGGCAGCGCCATCAACGACCAGGTGTCTAACCTGATCGTCGCGCAGCTTCTGTTCCTCAACCGCGAGGACCCTGAAAAAGAGATCCAGATGTTTGTCAACTCGCCGGGCGGGCAGGTTTACGCCGGGCTGGCGATCTACGACACCATGCAGCAGATCAGCGCGCCGATCAGCACCGTCGCCGTCGGGCTGACGGCCAGCTTTGGCACCGTCCTGCTGACGGCGGGGGCTAAGGGCCGCCGCTACGCGCTGCGCAACGCGACCATCCACATGCACCAGCCGCTCGGCGGCGCTGAGGGCCAGGCGGTCGACATCCAGATCCAGGCCAACGAGATTTTGCGCCTGCGTGATCGCCTGGAAGGCATCCTCTCGCACCACACCGGCCAGCCGGTCGAGAAGATTCGCAAGGACATCGATCGCGATGTCTACCTGAGCGCTGAAGACGCTGTCGCCTATGGTCTGATCGACGGTATGCTGGAACCCGAGCAGAAGGACAGCAAAGAGAAGATCCCGACCGGCTAGCAGCGCCGGCATCGTTCAACATGCGAGGCGGCTCATTGAGTGAGCCGCCTCGTTTTTGATCCGCATGTGTGAGGTCCGTCAGCCCTCCGCCTGCGGCGCGCTGAGGCGGGCCTGCATGGCGAGGATCTCCTCCAGCAGCAGCGTCCGGTTCTGCGCGTGGAGGTCGGCGCGGCTGCCCACGCTGAAGAAGTAATGGTCGCCCAGCGCGATGCGTACCTGCGACGGCCCGAACTTCATGTCTTGCAGCAGGTCCAGCGTCGGCATCAGGCCCACCAGCCGGTCTTTGTGCCCCAGAAAGACGGTGAAGTTTGGCCATGACTCCTGGTGGAAATCGGCGGTGAGCTGGCCCATCGCGGCGAAAGTCCGCGCGATGACGCCCTCGGGTGTGCTGCGATAGATGCGCTGGTGTTCAGCGCGGACGCGCTCGCTGCTCCAGCCGGCCAGCGCGTCGATGAGGCGCGGCGCGATCAGGTCTTCCGCCACGCGGTCGATCAGCGGGTTGATGCCGCTGAGCTGGATGCCAACCCCCAGCGCCTTGTAGAACCGCTGCCGGTCGCGGTCGTTGAGCAGCAGCGCCGGGGCGGCGGCAATCCGCCCGACCTCGTCGGGGTTCCACTGCTCCTCGTCGAGGAAGAACAGCGCTGCGCCGCCCATACTGTGCCCCACGAACACGAACGGGCGCTTCGGCGCGCTGACCCCGGCCCGCAGGCCGAGCAGCGCCAGCCAGCGCTCGATGGAGCGCATGATCGCCGGCGGGTTGCACTGTTCCGGCGAAGGCGTATCACTGGCGAACGGCGATCCGCCAAAGCCGTTGACGTCCGGCACCAGCGCGACCAGCCCCGGGTTCCGCCCGATGGCCATCGCGGGCAGGTCTTCCCAGATTTCGCCGCTGCCGTCCCAGCCGTGAACAAACACGAGGACGCCTGCCGCGTGGCACAGCGTCTCGGCTATCGATTCGGAATCAGGCCGGTCGTCGCGGTCGGCCCACAGCAGCCGCCAGGCGAAGTCGGACAGGCCTGTATCCTGCGCAAACGCGGTGACCTCGCCTTCGTCCAGCAGGCCGCGATGCGCCAGGTCCATCAGCGTGTAGCCTACCCGCCGCACCGGCTGGATTCGCTCCGGCAGCCAGGCGGTGTAGCCGCCTGCCCAGTCGAGTGTGCAATCGCGCTCTGCTGTTTTTCGCTTGCTGCGTGGCATATCGGTCCCATTCCCAGAGAGAAATCCCCCTCCATTCTAACCGGAATACGCCACACGGCAACGCGCGGGGCGAAAACACAAACCGGGCCGCGTTCACACAAACGCGGCCCGGTTCAGTTAGCAGAGGTAATAGATGGCGGCTACTTGACCTGCGCGGCCAGCTTCTCGGCCTGGGTGACCATCTCGTCGAGGATGGCCAGGCCATGCTTCCAGAAGCCGGGGTCGGTCAGGTCGACGCCCAGCGGCTTGACGATCTCGTGCGGCCAGTCGGAGCCGCCGGCGGTCAGCATCGCGAGGTAGTCATCGGCAAAAGCCGGACCGACCTGCTCATAGCGGGCGTACAGCGCCAGCACCAGCAACTCGCCAAATGAATAGGCGTACACGTAGCCGGGCACGTTGACGAAGTGATAGATGTACTCCCACCACGAGCCGTAATTGTCGGTCATCGTCACGCTGCCCTGGAACATGTCGTTCTGGGACTTCAGCCACAATTCGCCGTACTGCTTGGTGGTCAACTCGCCCTGCTCGCGGCGGGCGGTGTGGATCGCGTCCTCAAAGCGGTTCATGGCGACCTGTCGGAAGACGGTGGCGAACGTATCTTCCAGCTTGCGGGTCAGCATGGCGAGGCGCACGGCGGGATCCTTCTCCTGGGCCATCATGCTCTGGAAGACGAGCATCTCGCCAAACACCGAGGCGGTCTCGGCGGTGGTCAGCGGGGTGTCGGATTCGAGCATCCCCTGCTTGCGAGACAGGTACTGATGCACGCCGTGGCCTAACTCGTGGGCCAGCGTCATCACGTCCTGTGTGCGGGCCTCGTAGTTGAGCAGCACGTAGGGGTGCAGGTCGGGTGTCATGGGCATGGCATACGCGCCGCCGGTCTTGCCGGGCCGCACCGGCGCGTCGATCCAGCGTTTGTCGAAGAACTCCCCGGCGATCTCGGCCATGCGCGGGTGAAATTTGCCATATGCGTCGAGCACAATCGAGCGGCCCTCGTCCCAGCGATACTCGTGGTCGGCGGCGGGCAGCGGGGCGTAGCGGTCGTAATCGAACATCTCGCCGAGGCCCAGCAGCTTTCCCTTGAGACGGTAGTAGCGGGCGACGAGATCGTAGCGGGCGGTGACGGCGTTGACTAGCGCGTCGACGGAGGCATCGTCGACCTCGTTGGCCATGTTGCGTGACGTGATCCATGAAGGATAGCCGCGCAGCCGGTCGTCAGAGGCCTTGTCGGCCAGGACCGTGTTGAACACGTAGGTGGCCGCGCGGGCGTTCTTCTTCAGCCCCTCGGTGAACGCCTCGGCGGCGCGGCGGCGCACCTCGCGGTCCTGCTCAAACAGCTTGTTGAGGACCGTCTCCTGCGGCACCTGCTCGCCTTCCCAGTCGTAGCGGGAGGCGGCGAAGGTCTCGTTGAAGAAGCGCGCCCACGCGCTGCGCCCGGTGACAGACTTCTCGGCCAGGATCTTCTCTTCAGGCTCGGTCAGCAGGTAGGGGCGGCGCAGCCGGACGACCTCCAGCCAGTGCTTGTAGGGCTTGAGCACCGGGTCGGCGATCAGCTTCTTGGCCTGCTCGTCGGGAGCCTCAGCCCATTCCAGCTCAAGGAAAACCAGCTTCTGCTGGAGGCGCGAGCTGCGCTCGTCGATGCGCTGCAGCAGCGCGCCGCGTGCGGGGTCCTCAGCGTTGGTCGACCAGTGAAGCTGCGCGTAGGCCCCCAGCTTGTGGGCGACGATGGCGATCTCCTCGTAGCGGGCGACCAGATCGCGCAGCAACTCGGCGTCGAGGCCGGCGACCTTGCCCCGATAGTCGGCGGCGAGCTTGTCGGCCAGCCCGTCGGCGGCGTCGAGGTCGCGCCCGATCTTCGCGTCGTCATCGCCGCTGTACAATTCGCTCAAGTCCCAGGCGACATCTTCCGCGCCGGTCAGGTGGGCTGTGGTGTCACTCATCGGCTCTCTTCCTCTGTGATGGATTGGATACGTAAAAGGTGTGCTGATTATAGCACACGCAGCGGGGTGGATCATGGGCAGAGTGGGTATCTGTTCGACATGATGGTGATGACGATCTGCGCGGTGATCTGTGGGGCAGATAACTGGACAGGAGTAGAAACGTTTGGCAAAGCCAAGCGAAAATGGTTGGAGCAGTATTTGGAGATGCCGAATGGTATTCCATCGCATGATACGTTCGGGCGGGTTTTTTCGAGTCTGGAGGCGGCGGCTTTCCAAACAGGCTTTAGCAGATGGGTAGAAGCTGTGTTTCGCGTGACGAAAGGTCAGGTGGTGGTTATTGATGGGAAGACGGTGCGGCGCAGCTATGACCAAACGATAGGCCAAGAGGCCATCCATCTGGTGAGCGCCTGGGCCAGCCAGAATGGCATTGCGCTGGGGCAGCGCAAAGTGAGTGACAAATCCAACGAAATCACCGCCATCCCGGAATTGCTGCGCTTGTTAGATGTATCGGGTTGCATCGTGACGATTGATGCGATGGGCTGTCAGAAAGAGATTGCACAGGCGATCCGGGATGCCAAAGCAGACTATGTGCTGCGCGTGAAGGATAACCAGGCCAACCTGCGTCAGGACCTCGAAGACTGGTTTGCTTATGGCGACCAGCAAGGCTTCCGCACAACGGTCTGTGACTATCACCAAACGATCAACAAGTCGAACGGTCGCGTTGAAATTCGACGCTGTTGGGCGATGGCTGACCAGGTTGCGTTTGAGTACATTCGTCACTATGAGGCGTGGGCTAACTTGCAGACCCTCGTGCGGGTGCAGCGCGAGTGTCGCTTCAACGGCAATACTTCAACGGACACCGCTTACTACATCAGCAGCTTGCCCAACAATGCCGCACACTTGTTGGATGCCACCCGCCATCATTGGGCGATTGAAAACAGCTTCCACTGGGTTTTGGATGTCACCTTCCATGAAGATAACTTCTGCATCCGCAGCGGTGATAGTCCTCAAAACATGGCTCTCTTTAGCCACCTGGCCTTGAACATTCTCAAACAAGACCCATCCAAATCCAGCCTGAAACAAAAACGCTTTCGCGCCGGCCTGGACGAAGATTACCGACTTGAACTGCTTACCAGAATTTGTGATCTATGCCCTGCCAGATGCGCAGATGCTCGAATGCGGCGGACGCGCCGCCCGGGTCGAACGTCTCGACCAGCGCGCCGATGAGCAGCGGGCCGGGCGGCGGGGCCCAGGCGAAGCTGGCGACAAACTCGTCGTTGAGGCGCACGGTCGCCTGCCCACCGGCAAGGTCGAGGCGCAGGCGGTTGGGTTGGCCTTGCAGGGCGATGCGCGGAAAGGTCTGCCACTCGCGGATAAAGGTAGGCGCGCCATCGGAGAGCGTGTAGATGGCGGTGTAGCCATCGCCGTTGACAGCTAGCACCAGCCCGTCGGATGGCGATGAGCCGACCCACAGCCCATAGCCCGCGTCGGACGGGCCGGCGGCCAGGCGCGCCGTCAGCTCGACGGTGGCGGGCGGCGTGAGCGTTCCGGGCAGGGCGAGCGTGCTGCGGTCGTGCGGAGAGGCGGCGGCGAGCGAGTCGGACAGCGCAGTGTCGACGGTCAATGGCCCGGCGGTGCGCGGGTCGCTGATGCCTGCCAGCGACAGCGCCAGCAGCGCGGCGACGAAGGCCAGCGTGCCGATCAGCGCGGCGACGGACAGCCGCCACGCCCAGCGGGGCAGGGGGTCGGACTGGTGAGGGGCCATCAGATTTCGGTGTATCGTCAGGCAGATTCGCGGAAGCTGCTCGCCGACCAGTGTGTCGATCACGCGTGAGCCGCCGATGCCGGTGCGGGCCGTCACGACGCCGGGGTGCGCGTCGACTACCTGCCCGATGATGGCCGCGTCGCGGCCTTTGGGATGAGCCCGCATCGCGTCGAGCAGTTTTGCGGCGGCATCGGGCGGCGCGACAGCCACCAGCTTGCCCTCGTTCGCCACGTAGAACGGGTCGAGGCCCAGCATCTCACACGCGGCGTCGACGGCGGGCGGGATGGGCACATCGCCTTCATCGATCTCGATGCCAACCTGCGAGGCCCGTGCGAACTCGTTGAGCGTCGCGGCCAGCCCGCCGCGTGTGGGGTCGCGCATGGCGTGGATATCGCGGCTGGCGGCCAGCATCGCCGCGACAAGGTCGTGCAGCGGCTGGCTGTCGCTGAGCAGCTGCGTCTCGAAGGTCAGGCCCTCGCGCACCGACAGGATGGCGATGCCATGCTCGCCAATCATACCGGAGACGATGATCTGGTCGCCGGGACGGGCGTTCTGCGGCGCGATGCTCACGCCTTCAGGCACGAGGCCGATGCCGGTGGTGTTGATGTACACGCCGTCGCCGTGACCCCTGTCGACTACCTTGGTGTCGCCGGTGACGATCTGCACGCCCGCCGCGCGGGCGGCTGCCGCCATTGAGGCCGCGATGTTGCCCAGCGTGTCGACGGACAGCCCTTCTTCGAGGATGTAAGCCGGCGCTCATGTACAGCGGCTGCGCGCCGCTCATCGCCACGTCGTTGACGGTGCCGTGCACCGCCAGCGAGCCGATGTCGCCGCCGGGGAAGAACAGCGGGCTGATGGTGAACGAGTCGGTGGAGATAGCCAGCCGCGCTCCGCCGATCTCCAGGATGGCCTGATCGCCCAGCGCGTCGAGCGCGGGGTTGTCGAACAGCGGCTTGAAGATCATCTCGACCAGGTCGGCGGACAGCTTGCCGCCCCCGCCGTGGCCCATCACGATGTTGGGGTAGGCCCTCAGTGGGACGGGGCACACCCATCCCTCGGCCTGCAGGGGCTGCTGATCGGAGTGTTGCGGGTTGCTCATGCGCTCTCCATTGCCGGCTTGTGGGCAGTCAAGATGGGCTGATAGTACCCGCTTTCAGGCGGCATGTGCCAGTGAAGATCGTCCAATCCCGCGGCACGAACGGCCCGATCCAGGTCGGCCCGTCGCAGCGCGCGGTAGCGGGCGGTGTGGGCCTGTGTCTGCCAGCCGTCGCCGGCCTGCTGCACGATCAGCAGCGTGAAGTCGTACAGGTCCGCGTCGGGCAGCCAGTCCCACACCTGGATCACCACCCGCCGCCCGTCAGGCCCGTCGAACACGCGCGGGGTGGTGGTGGAGGGCCGCTCGGCAACCAGCCCGTCGTAGTCGCGGATGCTGGCCAGCAACAGCCCGCCGGGGCGCAGCACCGTGGCCATCTCGCGCAGCGCCGCCAGCAGATCATCTTCGCTGAGCAGGTGCGGCAGCGCGTTGTCGCAGGCGATAACGGCGTCGAACGGGCCGCTCACCTGCGCCGAGAGCGTGCGCATGTCGGCCACGCCGAACGACAGCCGTGCGCCGAGCGCCGCCGCTTCGCGCTGCGCTCGTTCGACGGCCCCGGCGCTGATGTCGGTGGCGGTGACGGCATAGCCGCGCAGCGACAGCCCGATAGCCTGCGTGCCGATGCCACACGCGCAGTCGAGCACGGCGCGCGGTGGCGGGTCGAGCCGGGCGCGCAGCAGGTCGTCCAGCACCTGCGCCTGCCGCTGCATCAACTCGTGCCAGTCGGCAAAGATCAGGTGGTAGTTGTCTGACAGCCCATCGTAGAAGCGCGAGATGTCGTCCATCGCCTCACTTGACATAGATCAACGCAGCCTGTATGCCTGTATGCCATAATAGTCGAAACCGGCGCGACAGCCAAAAGGGGCACATCTTATGCGCATTCTGGTCATCATTACCGGCGACTACGGGCAGCGGCACGTCGACAACCTGCAGGCGCACGCGCCGGACGGCTGGCAGATCGACGTGTGGCAGACGCCCAAGGCGCTGCCGCCGGTGCTCGACTACCCGGAAGACTACCTGCCGGAGACGCTGCCGCCCGCCGACCTGATCCTCGCGCTGGCGGAGCTGCCGCCCGCCGCCGAGTTGATCCCGGAGATCGCCAAGCTGACCGGCGCGAAGTCGGTGATTGCGCCTATCGACAGCCAGGCGTGGCTCCCGGTGGGGCTGGCGCGCCAGCTTCGCGGCTGGCTGGATCGCATGGGCGTGGCCTGCGTGACGCCCATCCCGTTCTGCTCGCTGACGGAAACTCACAGCGGCACGCTGCGCCTGCGCGAGCCCTACGACGACCCGCTGATTGCGGAATTTGCGCGGCACTTTGGCCGCCCGGCGTTCGAGATCGCGGTCGATAAGCCTAACGGGAGGATCACGGATATCACGGTGACGCGGGATGCGTGCTGCGGCTGCGCGCGCTTTGTCGCGGAGAAGCTCGCCGGAGAGGCGGTGCCCGATGCGCTTGAGCAGGGCGGTCTGCACCACCATCACTACCCGTGCCAGGCCAGCATGGGCATCGACCCGCTGTTTGGCGACACGCTGATGCACGTGTCGGGCAACCTGATGAAGGACGCCATCAAAGAGGCGTTGGGCGATAATCTGCGCGTGCAGACGATCCGCCCGGCAGGCTGGGTAGAGGATCAGGACAATCCGGATCGGTAGGGGCGACCGGCTGGTCGCCCCCGTTATCTTCCGCCGATGCGCACCGTGACCACGTCGCTCCACGGCCCGTCGAGGTCGGCAGACTGGGCGCGGATGCGGTAGTACAGCCGCCCGGAGCGCCGCCACAGCAGCCCAGGTGTCCAGCGCGTGTCGCCGGATTTGAGGCGATATTCCTTCGACGCGGAGAAGTCGGGGTTGTCGTCCTCCTCCAGCACGTAGCGCGCCGCGCCGGGGCTCTCCGACCACACCAGGTGCGGGTGATTGCGCTCGTCGATGTGCGACACGTCGAGCAGCGGCTTGAACAGCCCGGCGCGGGCGGCCTCGTCCGGTTCGGCTGTGGCTTCGGGCGCGGCTTCCGGCTCCGGCTGCGCCTGTTCGATCACTTCAACCGGCAGCATCTCTTCATCTTCAGTTTCAGCCGCCGGTGGATAGGCTTCCGGCGCGGCGACCTCTTCCGGCGGCGCGGGTGGCTCCTCGGCGGGCGGCTGCCAGATAGGCCGGCTGTGCGAGCCGTTGGCAGGCTGCTGCGGGATGGTCAGCGGCACCCACTCGACCACCGGGCCGCCCTGCTGCGCGGCCTGGATGGGCCGGGCAGGCGTCGACAGCGGCGGCGCGGCAGGCGGCAGGGTTGGCGCGGCAGTTGGGATCTGCTTCTGCACCGTGGGTGCGGGCTGCTGCGGGACCGGCGGCTCAACCGGCGTCTGCTCCGTTTCGGGCGCGGCTTCCGGCTCGACGGGCGGCGCAGTGGGCTCCGGCTGCGAAACCGGCGCGCTCTGCACGATGGGCTGCGCTGCCGGCTGTGCGGCGGGCTGCGCGGTCAGGTCGACACCAGGCACGGTCAGCGGCTCCCAGTTGCTCACGACGCCCGCCACGCGCTCGCGATGATACAGCTCGCTGAGGATTTCCTGCCACTCCTTCATGCGCGGGCAGTCGGCCAGCGTGTCCGAAGTCCATGCGCGGTCGAACAGGTCGGCCAGGCGCGGGTCTTCATCTTCGAGAACAGCGCTCATCAACCGGTAGCGCGGGCAGTCCTGCTGCATCTCGTCCTGGCTGAAGTAGTGCTCGTCCTCTGCGTCTTTGCGGACCTGCGCGACGTGCCAGGCCAGCATCTCGCAGATCAGCACCGCCCCCGCGAAGCGGTCGCCGGTGGGGCCCCACAGCCCATCGGGCGCGGCGCGATGCGCGTAGCCCTCGGTGCCGGCGGGCAGCGCAGCGGGTGGATCGAAGCCGGGCGCGTACAGGTCCTCCACGTCGATCAGGTGGGCGCGCTGCGTGTTGGGGTTGATGATCACATTGGCCGCCGAGATGTCGCAGTGGGCCAGCCCTGCCTCTTCGATGGCAGCCAGCACCTGCGCCACTGCGTTGGCGAAGGCGATCGCCTCCAGGCGGCTGACCGGCGTCATGCCGATCACCATGTCGTACCATGTCGAGCCGCTGATCCACGGCATCAGCACCGCGTATTCGAGGTCAGGGTGCTGGCCGAGCGCGTCGTCGTGCTTGCCGGGGTGCAGGCACGAGCGGTTGCACACCTCCAGCCCCGGCCACCCCGCGAAACGGGCCAACTGGTCGCAGATTTCGACCAGTTCTGGCAGGCGGAATGCCTGCTTGAACTTCTTGAGCGCGTACAGGCCCTGATCGGCCCCGCCGGTGATCTGGTACACGAACGCCTTGCGCCCCTCCTGCCCGAAGGCGAAGCTCGGCACGGCGGGGTGGGGCATCACCGTGTATTGCAGCCCGCCAATGGTGATGCGGTCACGCGGGGATGGGTTAAAGTCTGGCATTGCTTGCGTATCCGTCTCTCTGATAACCGAACCGGTAAACCTCATTCATCGTCACTACCACGTCGACGGCCAGCGTGTTGCTCCACACGCTCGACTCGCCCTGTTCTGTCACAGCCTTGACGCGGAAGTAGATGCGCCCCCGCAGCCGGTTGCTGACCGTCAGCTTCTGGGCCGGGTGGAAGATGCGCGTCTTGCGCGTCGAGTCAGCCGGGAACTGCTCGCCCTGCAACTCCTGAAGCTCGTAGTAAGCGCAGCCTGGCACGCCGGTCCACGTCACGTCAAAGGGCCAGTTCGACCGCACCGGGTCAAGCGGGTGCAGGATCGGGGCGGCGGGTCGCCGCACGCTGGCCGTCACCACGTTGCTGGGGTCGCCGCAGCGCTCGCTGCCTTCGCCGCCAGAGCAGGCCCGCACCCGCACCCAGAACTGGCCGCTGGACGGCGGGCGGATGTTGACCCCGGTCGTCGTCGTGCTGACGGCGCGCGGCGACGCGAAATCCTCGCTCATTGAGAACTCGACGCGGTAGTGCCCGGCGTTCTCGACGGCGCTCCAGCGCACGCGGATCTCGCCGTTGTCGGCGAGGTCCGGCTGCTCCAGCGCTGGCGCGGGCAGCGGCGGGCTGGCCTGCACCGGCTCGGACTCGGTCCACGCGCTGGGTGCGCCCGGCGCTTCGGCGCGGACGCGGAAGCGCAGCAGCCCGGCTCCTGCCGGGGCGTCGAGCGCGGCCTGCGTCTCCTCGCCGCGATACACCTCGGCGTAGTCGTCCTCGCCGCCGCTCGACATCTCGACACAGTACTCCACGCGCCCGCCGGACGCGCCCCAGGCCAGGTTGATGCGGCGCGTGTCGGCGGCGATGGACGCCTCGATCCAGGCCGGTGGGTCCGGCTCGGTGACCGACTGCTGCACCTCGGACCACGGGCTTTCGCCGCCGCGATTCGCGGCGCACACGCGCACGTACAGCGCGCCCGCCTCGCGGCGCACCATCTCGACCTCCAGGTCGGAAGTGGCATAAACCCGCGCGCTGGCAAAGTCGGGGCTGTTGGACGCCTCGACGTGATATTCCTGCGCAGACGGCACCGCGTTCCACGACAGGTGCACCGCGCCGCGCTCGTCAGGACCCTCCAGCGCCAGTTCTGGCGCGCGCGCGGGCGGCTGCGGGGCGATCAGCACGACCTGTTCGTTGCTCCACTCAGAGCAGCCGAAGTTGTTGCAGGCCCGAACGCGGTAGGTGTAGTCCCCGACCGGCTGCTCGGCGGCCTCGTAGATCGTGTCATCGACCGTGATGGTGCGCGGCGGCTCATCCTCGCCGCGGCGCATCTCTTCCAGCTCGTAGTGAGTCGCGCCGGGGACTTCCTGCCAGCGCAGGCTGAATGCGCCGTGCTCGTAGCCATAGCCGGGCGTCGCCAGGTGCGGGCGCGGCGGCGGTGGCAGCTTCACCTCGACCTCGCACGCGGCGCTGAAGGGGCCGGGCCCGCCGTCGGAGATGGCGCGCACGCGGTAGTGGAAGGCCCCCGGCTTGCTGGTGGGCACCGTCCACGACGTGCTGCGGCCTTCGTACACTACCTCCGGCGCGGCGAAGTCGGGCGTCTCGGAGCGCTCAAGCTGGTATTCGAGCGCCTCACCCTCGCCCTCCCAGTTCAGTTCCAGCGGCCTGGCGGGATCGGGCGGGGTCAGGGTAGGGGCGGGCGGCGGCGGGTAGGCGACCTTCGTCAGGCGCACCTCGCTCCACGGCGTCACGCCGCCAAAGCGTTTGACGGCCCGCACGCGGTAGTAATAATGGCCGGGCGGCTGCGGCTTGGCTGGCCGCCAGGTCGTCTCGCCGTGCGGCACTTCAATGACCCGCGAGTCGGACAGCGCCGGGTTGGTGGCCTCCTGGATCACAAAGCCGGGCTTGCCGCCCCCGCCGGGCCACGACCAGCGCAGCTCGTAGGTCGGCTCGCCGGTCGGGTTCCACACCTGCTCCAGGTGCGGGCGCTCAAGAGTTCGGGTCGGGCTGCTCGGGGTTGGGGTAGCCCTCATAGCGCGGGGTGCGCAGCACCACGTCGACCAGCGCCACGTCGTCGCTGGTGGGCAGCCGCGCGCCGAGCTGGATCTCGCGGTCGAGACGCGCGTCGGGGTAGTCAAGCAGCGCGTCGGCGTGGGCCAGCAGCCCATCGGTGAAGGCCGCCACCCGCCCGACGCCGCCTAGCGGGGCCATCCAGGCGCTCATCGAGCCCTTGACGCCCTTGCTGGTCGACCAGCGGTTGGCGTTCTCCCACCTGCCGCCCACGTCGATGGGTTGGCCGTCCTCGTCGAGCACGTGGATCTGCGTGTCGCCCATCCAGAACAGCGAGATCAGCCCGTCGGGGATGATCAGGCCGGGGTGGTCGATGCGGCACGCGGCGAAGATCGCCTCACTGCCGTAGGTACGCTGCGCCTCCAGCGCCTGCCGGATCAGCGCCGACATCTGGCCGGGGATCTCGTACTCGTCGACCTCGTGCTGGGCCTGCTTTTGCAGCCTGTTGAGGTAGCTGGCGGCGGCCTCGTTGAGCGCCGCCGCGC
The DNA here is from genome assembly GCA_963787375.1 of uncultured Chloroflexia bacterium. Taxonomy (GTDB): domain Bacteria; phylum Chloroflexota; class Anaerolineae; order Aggregatilineales; family UBA3940; genus CAWBCR01. The sequence continues at coordinate 71,915 of CAWBCR010000014.1, forward strand.
TGCCCAGGTGGCCGATGTCGAGCGACCACAGCCAGTCGAGCAGGTTATCGCCCAGGATGCGCGAGGCGAGGTTCCCGCAGAACGACGATCCCACGCCATCGGCGACGACGAATACCAGCCGCAGAGTCGTCATGCTGGAAGCACAGGTAATCCTGGCCCTCGATCTGGCTGGCCATGCTGTCGGACGAGCGCGAATAGGCGAAGCGAATATACGCGCCCGGTGCGGAGACAAAACTGACCGGCGTCTCGATAGTCTGCGGCACGCGCTGCGTGCGGATGGGATCGCTTTCTGAGCGTATCAATGTCATAGGTTGCACCATAAAGGACCCCCATCACCATCCCTTCCTCCACAGGAGGAAAGCGGAGTATGAGACGGGGCTCAGAAAAAATTCTGGAGCGACGACCACTGCACCGCAAGGACAATCGCGTAGCAGCACAGGATTCCGATCACGCCCAGCACGATGGCCGTCAGACGGCACCCCCGGCGCGACAGCTTGATCCGGCCTCGGCGTGGTTTCGCGCCGCTGCGCTGCGGGCCGCCCTGCGCCAGGTCGGGCTGCGCCGGCGCAGCCGGCACGGCGATGTTGGCCGGGCGCGGCGTCTCGCCGCCGAACTCCTTCGGGTTGATCGGCGCCCAGCTTGCCACCGGCTCGCGCGGGAGACTGTCGAGTAAATCGTACCACGTTTTGAGCGGCGGGCAGTCCTCCAGTTTGTGCGAGCGCCATGCCGCCTCGAATGTCTCGGCGAACCCTGGATTATATACGCGCAACACGTCGCGCAGGATGCGATAGCGCTCGCTGTCGCGCTGAAGCTCCTCAGGCGCAAAGTAGCTCTCGCCGAAGGCGTGCTCGCGCACGTCGTGGTGCGCCCAGCCCAGCATCTCGGCCATCAGCACCGCCCCGGCGAAGCGGTCGCCGGTGGGCGACCACTGGCCGTTCTTACTCACTTCCTGATGCTGGTAGCCGGGCGTGCCGGCGGGCACCATCGGCGGCGGCGTGAGCCACGGGCTGTACAGGTCCTCCACGTCGACCAGATGGATCGAGTCCATGCCGGGGTCGACGATGACGTTGCCCGCCGAAAGGTCGCAGTGGGCCAGGTGGTTCAGCTCCAGCGCATACAGCACCCACGCCATGTTTTCGGCCAGCGCGCGGCTCTGGTCGGGTGACACGCGCTTGCGGGTCTGAAGCAGGTCGAACCACGTCTCGCCGTCGATCCACGGCATGACCATCGCGAAATCCAGGTCCTCGACCTGTGCGACGAGGTCCGGGTGCGTCTCGGCGGTGATAACCTGCTGGTCGCAGACCTGCATACCGGGCAGCTCGTGCGCCCAGCCCAACGCCCGCGCCGATTCGATCAGGCCGGGGTGGCGGAAAACCGGGCGGAATACCTTGAGCGCATAGCCCGGACCGCGCATCTGCCCGTCGTAGTCGACGGCTTGCATGCGGTACACAATCGCGTGGCGGCCTTCCTGGCCCCACACCAGCGTCGGCACCACCGGGTGCGGCGAAAATCCGTACTCCTGGCCGTCAATGGTCAGGCGTGTCTTCAGTGTCGGGTTAAACATACGGTTCTATCAGCGTTTCTACCAGTATCCTCTGAACCAACACTTCTGATTCTCTCAACCGAGTGCAATCATTCTGCCTGCGATCCGGCATCACGATCTTTGTCGCCGGACTGCTGGTCTTTAATCAATCGCTCGACCATCAGCATCGCCAGCGCCGCGCTGGTCAGGCCCAGCAGCGCGGCCTGCTGCCACATCTGTATCTGCTGGACGGTCGGCTCGCCCAGCCCGCCGGGCGCGGCAGCGCCCTGCGCCGCCTTTTGCAGCAGATCAGCAGCGGTCTGGAGCGTGGGCGCGGGCGTTTCGGTAGGCGGCTGCGACGGCTCCTCGTCGTCCAGCGGACGCCAGCCCTCGATCGCAGTATCGCTCTGCTCGGCCTCAATCGGATCGACGCGAGCGACGCGGGCTGCGTTCCTCCGGCACGACGATAGGCCGCGACGAGTCGGGCTCGAATTCGAGCACACGCAGCTCGCCGGGCTCCGGCGCGTGGTCCTGCCCGGTGGTTTCCGGGCTGGGCGCGAGGCGCACGTCGAACAGCGAGGCGTCGTCGCCGGGCGGGGTTTCCGCCCACAGCTCCATCAGCCGCGCGATGTCGGCGTCGGTCGGGACGTGTTCCACGCCGAGGCCGTCGGTGTAGCCTGCCACACGCGCCACGTGCTCGGCGCTGCTGACCCAGGTATGCACCTCGCCCTTGACGCCCGTCGCGGCGTTCCAGCGTTCCGAGGTGTGGCCCTTCGGCCCCAGGTCGACCAGCTTGCCGTCGATGTCGATGGCAGCTACCGGCGAATCGCCCAGCCAGCACAGCGCGACCCACGGGTCGCCGCCGCCCAGTGCGATGCGCCCTGCGACGAACATCGACTCGCTGCCGTACTTGCGCTGCCCTTCGAGCGCCTGCACCAGCATCGGCGGCAGGTTTCCCGGCAGCTTGAAGGCGGCGACGCGCTCCGCGCCGACCGTGGTCAGCTCGTTGAGCGCGTTGGCCACCTCCTGTGAGAAGGCAGGCGCATCGGCGGGCCGTTCGATCTGCCACAGCCAGGCGTTGAGGCCGTCACCCAGCAGGCGGGCGGCCAGGTCGCCCATGAACGACTGCCCGACGCCGTCGCACACCGCGAAGGTGAGGTCGTGCGGGCCATAGCGGAAGGCGACGTAGTCCTGGCCGATGGTACGTGCCGCCACGCTGTCGCCAGAGCGGGCATACAGATACAGCGCTGTGCCAGACGGCGTGCTCAGTGTCGTGAGCGGCGTCTCCACATCCTGCGGGAGCCGCACGCGCTGGCCTTCCGGGTTGGGTTGCTTGTCGTGTTTCATGCGATGTGTGTCTGCACCATGGCGGGTCACGATTGGCGGGCCGGGTTCTATCCCCGACCCGCCGGTGTCAGCGATTGGTACTCCCCACCCTTATCGACCTGTGGTCGATAAGGGCGCTCGCGATGAGATCGGGTGCGGTCCGCTACGGGGTGAAAGGCGTAACCGGCGTGGCACCGCTCATGGCGAAGCCCAGTTCGACGATCTCCGGCGTGTTGCCGGGGAACAGCATCCGCGCGCCTGGCGCGAGCTTGTAGCCCATCTCGGCCATGACGCTGGCGTAGGTGTTCGGGATCGGCGATGACAGGCGCATCAGCGTCTCGGCGTAGGGTGAAGCCAGCGGCGTCTCTTCGTTGATGCCGGTCCAGCCCTTCGGGTCGGTGATCGCCTGGGTGAGCGCCTTGTCGGTGACGAAGATGTTCTCGACCAGCACGTTGCCGTCGGGCACGGCCATCTGCATGATGCGCCGCGCAATCGGCTCCGGGTCGCCGCCCTGATTGTACTCGCCGTCGGTCATGTGGCACACCAGCGGCGCGGGGCAGTCGTTCAGGTTGCCCAGCTCGGTCTTGAGCAGGCGCTCGGCCTCGCGGAAGGCGGCGGCGGTGTCCGTCGCGTCCATCGGCTGCAGGCGCGGCACACCCATCTGCGCCAGCTCGGCGACTGTCTTAATGCCGCCCAGCAGGTCGGTGACCTGCGAGCTGTAGGCGTACATCGCGACGCGATAGCGCGGGGCGACAGTGGTACCCTTGGTGCTTCGCTGCACCATGCGCACGGCCACCTGATGCAGGGCATCGGAGATGACCTCGATCTTGGGCTTGCCGCCCAGGTCTTCGCCCATCGAGCCGCTTACGTCCAGAAGATAAATGACCAGCGCAGGGGTCTTGCTTGTGGCGGGAACTGTATATGGCATGACGTCTCAACCTCTCTTTGCAGAACCTTCAATTCAGCCGTCGTGCAGTGCTGCACGCATCCATTACGATACACAGAATACTACGCAGTTGGGTGCGGGAAGTTGCATTCGGGTAGGGGGCGTAGCCCGGTGTCTACCAGTATACCCCAGAATCGCCCCGGCTTATTCGTTCAGCCCCGGCTCGTAGGCCGTGATGCGCGTCCGCCAGCCGTCCGGCACGGGGATCGACTCGCGCCGCTCGTAGTCAAATGCGACCTGCACCGTCATGCCAGTGGCGGCCTCGGCGGGCGGCTCGCCGGGGTTCTCGCGCATGAGCACATACTCGAAGTCGAAGCTCTTGGTGCCCATCCGTGCGGTGCGCACGTATACCCGCAGCGTATCGCCCCACACGATGGGCAGCAGGTAGTCGCAGGTGGCGCGGGCGATGATGATCCCCAGCCCCTCCCAGCGGCCCGACCAGCCGGCCACCTCGCGGACATAGTGCACGCGCGCCGTCTCCATGTAGGTGAAATACTTGGCGTTGTTGACGTGCTGCAAGGCGTCGATGTCGGCGTAACGCACGTCGACGGGTACCGAGAAACGAAACAGCGACAGATCGGCCATGCCCTTCCCTGTGTTCTTATGGTATGATCAACCCCGATTGTAGCAGGTGTGTTTCACTGATGCAGCATGGAGGAGGGGCGTTCACCATGTCAAAGGATGTGCAGGCGCTGCTGGATGGCCTCAAGCAGCGCGATTGGGCGGCGCGAATGGAGGCAGTGCGGCAGTTGGAGCTTTCCGGCGACGCGAAGGGCGTGGCGGGGCTGGTCGGCGCGCTGAAGGACGAGAGCCAGTTCGTGCGCGCGGCGGCGGCCCGCGCGCTGGGCCGGATCGGCGGCGGTGATGCCGTCCCGGCGCTGGTCGAGGCGCTGGGCGATGGGTCGTTCCACGTGCAGCAGGCGGCGCTGTGGGCGCTGGGCGATGTCGGCGCGGCGGCGGAAGCGGCGCTGCCTGCGCTGGAGGCGTTCACCCGCAGCAGCGAGCGCTTCCCGCAAGCGGAGCTGACTGTCGCGGAGCAGGCCGATCTGACCATCAAGCGCATTAACAAGGCGGTCGAGGCGGCCAGGGCCCCGGCAGCGGCACAGGGCGGCGACGCGGGCGCGTCGGGCGGGGTATTGACCCCCGAAGAGCGCAAAGCCAAGCGCGAGGCGGCGATGGCCCGCAAGAAGGCCCAGGCGGCAGGCGGTGAGGCTGCGCCTCCGGCGGCAGAGCAGGCGTCGGGCGGGGTGCTGACGCCCGAAGAACGCAAGGCCAAGCGCGAGGCGGCGATGGCGCGCAAGCGCGCGAAAGAGCAGGGCGAAGGATAGGGCAGGGAAGAGCGTGGGGCTTGCCCCACACCCTGCAAGGTGCCGTGCGGCCCCTTGACCCTGTACAATGCGGCAGCCATCCGGCTGCCGCATTGCGTTTACGCGGGTTTCTGCGCCGCCCCCGATCTGCTACACTGGATACATGCAACCGCCATTCGATCCCACCTTTGACGACTGCGCCTGGACCGACGCGTGGACGCGCGCGCCGGTCATCCAGCTTGTGCCGGGCGTGTACGAGACGTTCACCGTCAAGAGCTGGCGCGTCGACGAGGCCGAGATATGCGGGCAGCGCGTGGCGCTCGCGCCGCCGCTCGACGTGCGCGGGTTGGTTACCGCCGACGGCACGCTGTGGATGTCGGACGTGCCGCAGGAGCGCCTGATGATGTTCAATAACGCGCAGGCCACGCGCGGCCTGACGCTGGTCGGCGGGCTGGGGATCGGCCTGTACCCGCAGTATGCCATGCCGCGCGTCGAGGGTATGGTGATCGTTGAGCGGGACGCGGCGCTACGTCGGGTCGTCGAGCCGGTGGTGAATATCGCGGCGGCGGCGCACAACGTGCCGCTGGAGGTGCGCACGGCGACCATCGAGCAGGCGCTGAGTGAGGAGCCATCCCGGCGCTACGACACAATCTTCCTCGACACGTGGGACACGCTCGACGCGGCAAACCTGCCGCGTATCAACGCGCTGCGCGAGGCGGCCATCCGCCACCTTGCGCCGGGTGGGCAGGTGCTGCTATGGGGCTACGCGTGGATGCTGCGCCTGTTCGACGGGGCCTGCGAGCGGCTGCTGCGCGTCGCGCCCGGCGAGCGCGAGCGCTGGCTGGAAGTCATGACCCGGCAGCGCCCGGCGGTGTGGTCGCTGCTGCTGCCGGTCGTGGAGCATTTTGACGGGCAGGAGGTCGGCGAGATGGGCGCGGCGTTGGCCTGGTGCCGTGACCATATCACGGCGGTGACGGCGTGAGCGGCAGCCGGCAGGCGGCGATTGCAGCCGTCGCGCTGCTGATCGCGCTGGCGGCACTGGCGGCGGGAATCATCGCGCGCGTGCCTGTGCCGGTCACGGCCTGCGGGCCAGGCGCGGCGCTGCCCATCCAGCCGGTGCGGGTCGACTACCCGGCGCTGCACCTGGAAGCCTACGGGCGCTCGGCGGGCGCGCTGCCGCCGGGCGCGTCGCTGTGTGTGGCGTTCGACTGGCAGCCAGATGGCGAGATCCCGCCCGGTGTGCTGATCGACCTGGCGCTGGTGGGCGAGGATGGGCAGGTCGTCGCACAGACGGCTGTGCCGCTGCTAGAGCGTGGCGCGCCGGTCGCCATGGTCACGCTGCCCATCCCGGCGAACGCAGCGGCGGGCCGCACGCAGATCGTCCTGCGCCTGCGCGACCGCGCCACCGGGCAGGCAATCCCCACCCTGAGCGGCCACGCTTCGCTCACCTTGAGCGGGATCGAGATCGACCCGGCTGCGCCCATGCCGCTGCCTGCGCCGGGCGGCGCAGCGGGCGGGCTGCATTTGCAGGGCGGGCTGGAGACGTGGCCCTTCTGGCCGCACCCCACGCCGATGCCTACCACCAAGGAGGGCTAGATGCGGGTTCTACTACAGCGCGTGCGCAAGGCGTCGGTGACGGTGGGCGGCGAGGTGGTGGGGGCCATCGGGCAGGGGTACGTGGCGCTGGTGGGCGTCGGCCACGGCGACGGCGAGGAGCAGGCGCAGTGGCTGGCGCAAAAGGTCGCCGGGCTGCGCGTGTTCGAGGACGCCGACGGCAAGTTCAACCTGTCGATACTGGACGTGGGCGGCAGCGCGCTGGTCGTGTCGCAGTTCACGCTGTACGCCGACGCGCGCAAAGGCCGCCGCCCGGCGTTCGTTGATGCTGCGCCGCCGGAGGTCGCGGGGCCGCTGGTCGAGCGTTTCGCGACGCTGCTGCGTGCGGCGGGCGTGCCGGTCGAGATGGGGGTGTTCGGCGCGCATATGCTGGTCGAGATCCACAACGACGGCCCGGTGACGATCTGGCTGGAGCGGGAGTAACCGCAGAGATCGCAGAGGCCGCAGAGAGTTTTCTTTCTCTGCGCTCTCCGCGTCCCCTGCGGTTAGTCTTTCCTAGAAGTGGGCATGCAGATATGGGATCGCCGGCGGGAACAGGCTGAGCATGGCGGCCTGCGTCTCCGGCGCGGGGTCGCCCCAGCCGTGCGCCGCGAACGTGTCGGGGCGGTGCATGCCGTACAGCAGCCCGGCCAGCGCATGGATCGTCAGCGCGCAGGTGGGGCTGCCCCCTTGCGTGACGCGCAGCCCGCTGCCATCCGACTCGAAAGTGAAGTCACCCTCGTTCCACGGACACAGCGGGTCGCTGATGCGCGCGGCGAAGAGGCCCGGCCCGGCGGGAAGTCCGCTCAACCCTACCACGTCGACCACCCGGCCCAGCGGCGGGTCGTACAGCGTGACCCTGAAGTCGAGGTCAGCCATCCACGTCTCAGGGAACTCGGTAGGCGGCAGGCGCAGCTCGACTTCCTTCACCTGGTCGATGTGGCGCGCGATCCACTCCAGCAGCAGGTAGCGGCCCTGCGCATTGGAAGTGTAGAAGTTCGGCGCGTGCAGCGTCGCATCGCCTTCGCTGCCAACGATGCGATACAGCATCACGCCGATCACCTCGCCGCCGGCGCGGGCCAGCGCTACCCAGTGGCGGTTGCGGTCGCGCAGGTTTGCCTCGGTGAGGTCGTGATGGACCGTCATACCGTGCGTGCGCTCGCGCAGGTGGTGCATGTATTCAAGATAGGCCGCATGACCGTCGGCCATGCTCAGCCGCTCGACCGAGCCGCCCAGGTCGCGGCGCAGCAACGGCGCGAGCGGGCCGGGTGCGAAGGTGTAAACGCGCGGGCGCGGGAACATCACGTAGCCCATCCGCTCGTAGAACGATTCGCGGAAGGGGTACAGGCACGAGACAGGTCTGCCTTCGTCGCGGGCGGCTTCGAACAGCGCGGCGATGGTGCGCCTGATTAGCCCCTGACGCCGCACGGCAGGGTCGGAGGCGACGCCCCAGATGCCGGCCATGCCCACCAGGCTGCCGCGTACGTTCTGCTGGACGGGCGCGCTGGCCGCGATGGCCACCGGGCGGCCCTGCTCGAAGGCAGCGCGGAAGGTCGACATTTCGAGGCCGCTGATCTCCTCGTCCCACTTCTGGCGGTCGGTGAGTGGCGGCGAGCCCTCAAAGGCGTAGGCGCCGACGGTGTACATCACGTCGAGTATCTCGTCGCCTTCAACCGGGCGGATAATGATGTCGGACATGATGTTCTTCCTTTATGTGTGTGATGTGGTGGCCTCACCCCAACCGTGCAAGGGTCGGAAGGGGGTGAGGCCCCATGATCCGCTTTCATGCGGGCAGCGTCTCTCTGATCTTCCGGTAGTTCTCCAGCCGCCCCGCGTCGAGCAGGCCGGCGCGCAGCGCCGTGCGGACCGCGCAGCCCGGCTCGTGGTCGTGTGTGCAGTCCGAGAAGCGGCAGCCGCGCGCGTGCGCTTCGAGGTCCGGGTAGAAGCCAATCAGGTCGCGCTGTGCCAGCCCTGCCAGCCCGAACTCGCGGATGCCGGGCGTGTCGATCACGTTGCCCCCGCCCAGCGGCAGCATCGTCGACTGGGTGGTGGTGTGGCGGCCCTGTCCACGCTCCTCGTTGACCTCGGCGGTGCGCAGCGCGAAGCCCGGTTCGACGGCAGCCAGCAGCGACGACTTGCCCACACCTGACAGGCCCGCCAGCACGGTCACCTTGCCGCGCAGCGCCTCACGCAGCGCGTCGACGCCCGCGCCGGTCGTGGCGCTGGTCAGCAGGATGCGCACGCCCAGCGCGCGGTAGGGCGCGATCACGTCCTCGATCTCGGCGGGCGAGCCGGCCAGGTCGACCTTGTTGACGCAGATCAGCGGTTCGACGCGGCTACGCTCGGCGGCGATCAGGTAGCGGTCGATCAGCTCGGTCCAGATGTGCGGGCTGCGCCACGCGGCCACGATCAGAAGCTGGTCGACGTTGGCGGCCAGCACCTGCTGGAGGTGCGTGTAGAACGGGTCGGCGCGGATGATAGCGCTGCGCCGTGGCAGTACGTCTTCGACTACGCCGCCGCCCTGCCCATCCTCCGACACGATCACCCGGTCGCCGACGGCCACGACGTTCGTGAAGCCGGTCTCCGCGACCGACAGCGATCCGCGCAGGCCGCACAGCAGTGTGCGCCCGCCGATGCGCACCCGGCACAGCCCGCTGCTGACCTCGACGACCTGCCCGTGCGTGCCGTCCGGCTGCGGGGCGTCTGCTGGCCCGTCGTCGGCATCGACCGTGGCGGCTATGCGCAGCACGGCTTTGCGCCGTTCCTGCTCGCCGTGCGGCATGACGCGCTCACCTGCTGGGCGCTCCATAGCTCCTCGTCGTCGCCGACGAGGTCGATCCAGTCATTGCGGCGCGGTGGGCGTGGATCGCGGTTGCGCTTGAGCGCCTTCTTTGCTTTTTGCAGTTTTCGCCGCTCGCGGTCGCGGCCAAAGATATCGTCTTCGGTTGGTTGTAGCTGCTTGGACAACGTTGTTCTCCCCTGTGATGAGCCGCTTGCAGCGAGAAACTCGCCACGCGGTTCAGGCCGGGGCAGGGACGATGCGTAGCATCGACGTCTGCCGCAGGCCCCGGCGTGCGCCGATGCGGCGCGCGCAGTTCGAGGGAGACGCCGGGTGCGATCAGCAGGCGCGGCGAAACCCCCTCAGAGCCGAGCAGAGGGTGCGAGCACGCCTGTGATATGCAGTTAACGCACGGAAGAGAACGAAAATGCGGGGTGCGTCAAGCAGGGACAGGCGTACTCTGTACGACCGAGACCGGGAATGCTGTATTGGCCATAAACGTACGCCTTCCTTTCTTGTCGATATGCCGAACATGATAGCACGGAATTGAGGCGACTGTCAAAGTCAGACGGGACTATTCGCTGGACTATGTTTCGCCTGGCCGGTAGGGCAGGGGCGGGCCTATGCGATGTGACGCATCGCCACCCGCCCTACTCGGCGTCGTCTTTCCCCCTGTCTGGGGCCTCATCCTGATCGGCCTGCTCGCGCCGTGCCTTGAACGGGTCAATCGGGCGGAACTCGATCACCGGCTGGCTCGACGGCGGCGCAGCCGGGCGCGGCTCGCCCTCTGCTGCGTGGTCGCGGGAGGCCGGGGATGCGGGTGACGCGGCGGGCTGCGGCACTGTCTGGGTGGGCGGTGCCGACGGTGCGGGCGGCTGCGCGGCGGGCTGCGGCGGCTGCGGGACGGCCTGCGCGGGCTGCCCCCGACGCTGCGCGGCGCGTATCTGCCGGAAGGCGATGTGCACGCCCAGCGTCAGCGCGACGAGCGCCAGCCCGGCCTGCGCCGGGAACCAGATCGAGACGACGGCGGCCAGCGCGAAGCCAATCGCCAGCCACAGCGCCCAGTCGAAGCGCCGGATGGCCAGCCACACCGCCAGCGCCACGACCGCCAGCGCCACGTTGACCGAGACGGCCAGTCCGGCATTGCCCAGTTGCAGCACCCACAGCGCGGCCAGCAGCAGCACGGCGACGACCGTCAGCGCGCCGGCGGCGACGATAGCCCACCAGCGCGAGCGGTCCAGCAGGTAGGCCAGCCAGAACGGCAGCGCGGCGATCAGCAGCGCAAACGCGCCGACGGTTTGCAGCGACGCGGCGAAGATCGTCAGGCCAAACAGCACGGCCAGCCCGACCAGCGTGTAACCGACGATGATCGACCATGCCTGCCGCCTGTCGACGAAGTACACGACCCAGAACGGCGCAGCGATCTCGGCCAGCGCGGCCATTGCCACGACCTGCCCGGCGCGTGGGTTCAGGAAGATGACGCCCAGCAGGATCGCCAGCGCCAGGAACACCCAGCAGGTGATCAGCGCCCACCACTCGTCGCGGCGCGCCAGCCAGCGCGCAAAAAACGGCACGGCCAGCAGCGTCAGGGCCGCCGCAGCGGGCAGCAGTAGCGACCCGCTGTAAGCCAGCAGCCCTGTCTGCCAGGCCAGGAAAACCAGCCCGCCGACGATCAGCAGGCCGGCCCAGACCCAGGCCAGGAACGGGCCGGCGTGACGGGTGGGGCGGGGCGTGGTTTGCGTCATGAGGATGCCTCCGCGTTATTCCTGCGGGTGGTCAGCTTCGGGGCCGCTCGCAGGCGTGCCAATCGGCTCAAACGACTTGACGGGCTGATCGGCTGCCGTGACGGCCTGCGGCTGTGCCGCTCCGCGCGCGCTGAACTGCCGGACCAGCAGGTAGATGCCAGCGACGATCAGCGCCGCCGGGAAGACGTAGGCGAAATCGCTGAGCAGGATGCCGACGCCCAGCGCAGCCATGATTCCGCCAGGGATCAGCGCCCACCACTTACTGTGGTCGCGGAAGTAGACGTAGAAGAACGGCGCGGCGATGGCGAACATCACATATGCGCCGCCGAGGTCGCCGCGAATGGGCAGCGTGTCGATCACGACCAGCCCGGCCAGGGCGAACATGACGTAGGTGGGGATCAGCAGCCCCCAGTGAGCGTTATTGCGCTGGTACAGGGCGTAGAAGCCGATGCCCATCGCGACGAAGATGACCGCACCGATCAGGTTGCCAAACCAGGGCGTCATCTGCCCCAGCAGGAACAGCACGCCGAGCGCGATCAGGACGATGCCCCAGGTGTAGGCGCTGCTGCGCCCCCCGCTGGTGTGATTATCCGAATTCATGTCGAACTCCTTGTAAAAGAAATTGACTTCTGCAACACGTTCTGCTGTATTCTACGTAGAACCCTCGCCATCGGTTGTAGAAAGAGCAGCAGAGGTGTGAGGACATCCTCGCACCTCTGCGATTCGCTGCGGTTGATGGGTCGATCAGCGCTTCTCGCCGGTCGGCTCGTCTGTTTTGTTGCCCAGCGGTGTGAACTCGACTACCGGGTGATCGGCCTGCGGGCCGGTCTTCGGGGCGACTGCCGGCGGCTCGCCGAGCGGCTGCTGCGCGCGGCTGCCCATCTGCCGGACCAGCACGAAGATGCCGGCGGCGATCAGCACCACCGGGATCAGGTAGGCGAAACCCGCCACCATGAAACCGATGCCCATCGCGGCCATGATGCCACCGGGGATCAGCGCCCACCAGTTGCGGCGGTCGTGTGCGTACACGTATCCGAACGGCACCGCGATGGCGAACATGACATAGGACGGGATCAGCAGGTCGACCAGCACGTGGGTCTCGATCAGGAAGATCATCGCGCCGATGGCGGTCAGCGTGTAGGCCGGGATCAGCGCCCACCAGTTGCGGGTATCATGCCCGTAGACATAGTAGAACGGCGCGGCGATAGCCAGCAGAACGTAAGTTGGGATCCACGCGTCGGCGAACCCGATCGTGATCATCACCAGCAGGCCAGTCACGGCCCAGAAAACGTAGGCCGGGATCAGCGCCCACCAGTTCTGGCGATTGCTGAGGTACACGGCGAAAAAGGCCAGCCCGATGCCGGCGGTGACGGTTGCCCAGATCATCCCACCCAGGCCGGGGATCACCTGGTTCAGCAGAAACAACGCGCCCAGGATGATGAGCGCCGCACCCCATATCCAGTTGCTATTTGTGGGCCTTCGCTGCGGTTGTTCTTCCATAATGTTCTCCTCTATCAGTTTCTGTTTCAGATCGGCGCGGCGCGGTCGCCGCACGCGTTGGCATTCTAGTGATCAGTACGCACCAGATCGGGATAAGTTGTAGGGCGGGCGCTCATCAAACAAAACCGGGGTGAGAGTAGACCCTCACCCCGGCAGATGCGCTGCATGTTGGTTTATTCGCGCACGCGGTCGGCCTCCGGGCCGGTCTCTCGCGCACCGATAGCCTCGAAGGGCTCCGCACCGTGATCGGCAGCAGGGCCGGTCAGCGGCGTAGCGGCTGCGTGGCTGCCCACCTGGCGGACCAGCACGAAGATGCCGGCGGCGATCAGCACGATAGGCACGACGATGGTCGCGCTGGAGATCGCCAGCCCCAGCCCGGCTGAGCCAAAGATGCCTGCCGGGATGAGCGCCCACCAGCGGTGCGTGTCGGTAATAAACACCACCAGGAACGGCACCGCCAGCGCCAGCGTCCAGTACGCGCCGGTAGCATTGTCGTTCAGGGCGGGCTCCATGATGAGGAACAAGCTGGTCGTCGCCATGACATAGAACGGGATCAGCGCCCACCAGCGGCGGCGAACGTCGGTCAGGAACACGACGAAGAAGATTGCGCCGATCAGGCCGGTCCAGTACACGGCTTCCATGTTGCCGTTCAGCATCCGCTCCACCGACAGGAAGACAGCCGTCGCAAGCATGATGCCCGCCGGGATCAGCGCCCACCAGTTCTTGCGGTTGACCAGGAACGCGACCAGAAACGGCAGGCCGACGGCGGCCAGCCAGTAGATCGCGTCGCCGTTGCCGTGCAGGAGGTGGTCCAGCGGCAGGAATACGCCGGTGACGGCCAGGATGTAGCCCGGGATCAGCGCCCACCACCGCGACCGGTCGAGCAGGTAGATGGCGAAGAAAGTCAGGCCAGAGCCGATCAACGCGATGCTCCATACCGTATCGCCGACGTTCATAAACTGGGCGATCATGAACGCGCCGCCGATCAGGATCAGCGCGACACCAATGATCCATGTAATGTTTGTGCGGGGAGGATCGTTCCGCCGCTCATTTGCTGGTAAGTCCATCTCGATCTCCTTTAATGACTGCGCGTCAGTTTTGTTCTCGTCAATTAATACGCAGGATCGGCGCAAAAGGTTCTACGGGATGGATCAGCGGTGGTCGGGCTCCAGCCGGATGGCGGCGCGAATGGCGTGCGTCAGCTCGCCCGCGAGCGGGTCGCGCAGGGTGTCGAGCGTGCGTGGACGGGGCAGGTCGACCGGGAAGGCGGCTTCGATGCGACCGGGGCGCGGGCCCATCACCAGCACGTGATCGGCCAGCAGCACCGCCTCGGGGATGCTGTGCGTGACCATCAGTACCGCGCTGCGGCTGGCCTGCCAGATGCGCAGCAGCTCCTCGCCCAGCAGGTCGCGCGTCATCGCATCCAGCGCGCCGAAAGGCTCATCGAGCAGCAGCACCTCTGGCTGCTGCATCAGCGCGCGGGCGATGGCCACGCGCTGCGCCATCCCGCCTGACAGCTCGGCAGGGTACGATGCCTCGAAGCCTGCCAGCCCCACCAGCGCGACGAGGTCGCGTGCAGCGGCTTCGCGGGCGGCGCGGTCCGCGCCTTCAAGCTCCAGCGGCAGCGCGATGTTGTCGAGCACCGTGCGCCACGGCATCAGGTTGGCCTGCTGGAACACCAGCCCGATCTTGCGGTGTGGCTCGCTGACCGGCTCGCCGTCGACGCTGACCGTGCCCTGCGTGGGCGCGATCAGCCCGGCCAGGATACGCAGCAGCGTCGTCTTGCCGCTGCCCGACGGCCCCACCAGGCACACGAACTCGCTGCGGTCGAGGCCCAGGCTCACGTCGTCGAGGACCGGCAGCGGGCCGGTGTCCGACTCAAAGACGTGTGAGATGTGCTGCGCAAGCAGGATTGGGTCAGGATGAGGCATGGGTGCCTTTGTTTAATTGAAATGGCAGGGGCACGGCACTGCCGTGTCCTCTCTATTTCTTATGGCAGAAAGTCGTTGCTGAACACCTTGTTCAGGTCGAGTGGCGCGCTGAGCAGCCCCATGCGCAGCAGCACGTCCTGCATCGCCTGCCACGACGACAGGTCCGACAGGCCGAGCCGGGCCGCCCGCCACACGTCAATCGAGCGGGCAAGCACCGCCTGTTGCGTCGGTGCGACCGACGGGTCGCTCAGGCCCTCGACGTACTTCTGACTGATCGTGTACGCCTCGTCGGGATGGTCGATGGTGTATTGCAGCGCCTGGCTGAAAGCAGCGTCGACCGCGCGCACCAGCTCGGGATGCTGGGCGACCGTCTGCTCGCTGGCGATGATACCGTTGCTGACCAGATCGGCGTAGTCCGACACGTTGAGCAGGTTCACGTCGACGCCCTGCGCGGCAAGCTGCACCGGCTCGTTGGTTGAGTACACCACCACCGCGTCGACCCGCCCCGATACCAGCGTCTCGACCTGCGAGAAGCCCGTCACTTGCAGGTTGATGTCCGCGTCGGTCAGGTTGGCCGAGGCCAGCAGCGCCTCCAGCCCGATGTAGCTCGCCCCTTCCTGCATCGGCGTGCCGACCGAGTGCCCTTTGAGGTCGGCGGGCGTCTGGATGCCCTGGCTGACTTCCGAGGCGATGGCAACCGGGAACTTCTGGTACCAGCGGTACACGTACACCAGTGGCAGGTCGGAGGCGCGGCCCAATAACACCTGCTCGCCGCTGACGACCGCGAATGGCGCGTCGCCGGTGGCCACCAGCCGTGCGATGGTGCTTTCCGCGTCGTGCTGGAGGGTCACGTCGAGGCCCTGCTCCTTAAAGAAGCCCTTCTCAATGCCGACGTAGAACGGCGCGAACTGTACGTCGGGCTGGTAGGTGAGGTAAATCGTGATGGGTGTAAGCGCAGCCGTCGACTGCGGGGCGGGGGTCGATGGAGCGGTGCAGGCGGCCAGCGCGAGCGCAGCCAGCAGCGCGATCAAAATGGGCAGGCGTCGGTTCATGGGAAGTGCGATTCTCCTTAATGCGGTGCAAAGGGCATCAATGCGATGAGAGACTCGATCTCAGCGTCCCCCCGCGTGATCACCTGCCTTGCGCCAGCGCAGCACGCGGCGCTCCAACAGCGCGACCAGCCCGTACAGCGTGAGCGCCATCACCACCAGCGCCAGGACGCCCACGAACATGCGGGCCGTGTCGTACTGGCCGTCGGCCACGTTGATCATCACGCCCAGCCCGGCCTTCGCCCCGGCGAACTCGCCGACCACTGCGCCGATCACCGACAGCGTCGCGCCGACCTTCAGCCCGGCCAGCAGCACGGGCATGGCGGCGGGGACTTCGAGCTTGGTGAACATCTGCCAGCGGGTGGCGTGCAATGAGCGCATCAGGTCGCGCAGGTCGGCAGGCACGCTGCGCAGCCCGGCGACCGTGTTGATCAGGATCGGGAAGAACACGATCAGCGCGCTGATCAGCACCTTGCTGAGCAGCCCCGGCCCGAACCAGATCACCAGCAGCGGGGCGATGGCGACAATCGGGATGGCCTGCGAGGCGACCAGGTAAGGCGAGATGGCGCGCTCCACGGCGAGCGACTTGGCCAGCACGTAGCCCAGCGGCGTTGCGACGGCCACACCCAGCGCCAGCCCGCCCAGCACCTCGCCTAGCGTGACGGCGCTGTGATGCCACAGCGTGCCGTTGGCGGCGACGACCAGCAGCTTCTGCCCCACCAATCCCGGCGAGGGCAGAATAAAGGCCGGATAGTGGCCCGCACGGACGATCAGTTCCCACAGCAGCAGAAAGGCGATCAGCGTGACGGTGGGCAGCAGCAGGCGCGCAAGACGTGCGCTGCTACGTCGAACCGGGTGCGGGCGCGCCTTCGTTGACTGTACGGGTGGTTGGCTTTTGGCCAGATCGATCTGCATGAGTGCCCCTTGCAAACAACCACGATCTCAGGGGCAGGGGGATGGGGAGGTGCATCACATAGGGTGAAAAACCTGCGTGGCTGCGCCTGCGCGGGAAACAAACGGCCCTGATGTCATCACATGACGCCAGGGCTCGATGGAGGTTCGCGGCAAACACAAGCCGGCCAGGCGCATTTGCGCCTGCGCAACCTATGCGACCTTCTTCCATCCGGACTGTTACCGTCGGCCCCGGAATGGCACCGGAGTCCACCGCCGCAGCGGGTCGCGGGCTTGTACGAGGTGGCAGCGCCACGTCGTCTTTACCGCCGGTCGGGAATCTCACCCTGCCCTGAAGATCGGTTTTCGCTTTATCTACCTGTGATTATAGGGCGCTGGCGGCGGGGTGTCAACGAGACGTTGTTCCATTAGCTGGTGACAAATGTCGTGTGGGCACCGCTGCATTAACGTGAAGCGCTTTGGCATATGTGCTGTTTTCATGCCAGACAGTCCGTTTTCCGCAGATCACCATTTTTTTGGAGCGTTTTTGTCATAAAATCGTTTCTCGGCCCAACTGCCGGATTTGACTTGTGTGTAGGCTTACAGTATTCTTCATCTTGTCTGTGAAGTCGAGCAATTCTGCGCTTAGCTTTGGATTGAGGGGAAAAGCTGGCCACAATACCCATCTTACCTGTATCCAACTGAATACCGGCGGTACCCCGCGTGGTCGTGTTTTTGGGCGAGATTCACGGCCCGGATGTGTTCAGCAGAGGCGATGGGTGACCCTCTGATGGATGTATCCCATTCGCGCAGATGCTCGATTCTTCTTTATCAACACTGACCCCTGTACAGAACTCGGAGGCAAGACAGAGATGGCATTGAAATTAGAGGGCAAAAAGATCGGCATTCTGATCGAGAGCGACTATTACGAAAATGAGATCTTCTACTATCAGCACCGCTTCCCGGAAGAAGGGGCGGAGCTGCATTTCCTGTCGCGCTTGTGGAACCAGCCCTACCTGACGTTCAAGGGGCACGAGTTCCAGGCTCCGCTTGAATGCCACGAGAGCTTCGAGAACATGAGCGACAAGGAGCTGAAGAGCTATTCGGCGATCATCGTGCCCTCCGGGATGGTCTCGGACCGGCTGCGCTACACCGATGACGTGACCAAGCTGGCCCCGGCGACAGAGTTCGTCAAGCGCGCGTTTGCCGAAGACAGCATCCTGAAAGGCATTATCTGCCACGGCATGTGGCTGATTGCGTCTGCGCCGGAGCTGGTTCGTGGGCGCAAAGTCGTGTGCCACAACAATCTGGTGGGCGACGTCAAAAACATGGGCGCGCTCTACACCGACCAGGACGTGGTCGTCGACGGCAGGCTGGTCACGGGCCGCAGCGGTGCGCACTGCCACCAGTTTGCGCATAAGATCATCGAGATCCTGGGCGAAGAATAGCCGGGGAGGATCGCGATGTTTTGATCTTCCGCCTCTAAACGGCAAAACGTCGGCGCAATACGCACCGCACGACACGCCCTTCGGCTTCCGGTGGGCGCGCTGCTGCGAATCCCTGCAAGCGACGACATGGATACGCGCCGCTGCTGAGCGGCGGACGGCGGGTTGGACACAGTTGAGTATCACCATCAGTAGAGAAGGGCGGGTGCCGAATGAATGACCAGGTGCAGTTCACATTTTCTGATACGATTGCCGGCTACGTAACCGACTTTGACAAAGCCAAGGACACGTATACGGTCAAGACGCCCGGTGGCGCGGACTACAGCATCAAGCTGAAGGGCAACACTTACGCGATGCTGGTCCGCAATCTGGGTGACCCGTACCAGGACGCAACCGGCTCGATCCGCGACATGCTCACGGCGGGCCGCTTCCTGTTTACCTACGGCATTTATTATCCCGAGGGCGGTGGCTACACGTTTGAGGCACAGTACATCGTGTTCGTCGGACGGCGGCCTAACGAGTACGTTTTTGAGCGCCAGGACTGGTGGGTGCGCCAGATCGCCCAGCTTGGCGATTTCTACCTCAAGGCCCAGTTCGGGGACGATCCGGTAGACTACAACAACTACCGCACGACCATCACCCTGACCGGTGAGAAGCCGGTCGATCACTTCCGGCAGGAAACCGATACGATCTCGCGGCTGGTGTACGGCTTCGCCTCGGCCTACCTGCTGACCGGCGACGACCGCTACCTGGAAGGCGCGGAGCGCGGCACTGAGTACCTGCGCGAGCACATGCGCTTCTACGACCTCGACGAGAACATCATCTACTGGTACCACGGCATCGACGTGCATGGCCGCCGCGAGGACAAGGTCTTTGCCTCCGAGTTCGGCGACGACTTCGACGCCATCCCGGCCTACGAGCAGATTTACGCCCTGGCCGGCCCGATCCAGACCTACCGCATCACCGGCGATCCGCGCATCCTGAGAGACGCCGAGATGACCGTCGATCTGTTCGACCGCTTCTTCCTCGACAAGGAGAAGGGCGGCTACTTCTCGCATCTCGACCCGATCACGCTCGACGCGCGCAGCGAGTCGCTGGGGGCCAACAAGGGCAAGAAGAACTGGAACTCGGTCGGTGACCACGCCCCGGCATACCTGATCAACCTGTGGCTGGCCACCGGCGAGGAGCGCTATGGCAAGATGCTCGAATTCACCTTCGACACCATCGCCGAGCATTTCCCGGATTACGAGCACAGCCCGTTCGTGCAGGAGAAGTTCTACGAGGACTGGTCGCATGACTCGACCCACATGTGGCAGCAGAATCGCGGCGTGGTCGGCCACAACCTCAAGATCGCCTGGAACCTGATGCGCATGTACGGCCTCAAGCCCAAGAAGGAATACGAGAAGCTGGCGCGCACCATCGCCGAGAAGATGCCACCCATCGGCGGCGACCGGCAGCGCGGCGGTTGGTATGACGTGATGGAGCGGGCGCTGGCCCCCGGCCAGGAAATCTACCGCTTCGCCTTCCACGACCGCAAGGCGTGGTGGCAGCAAGAGCAGGGCATCCTGGCTTTCCTGATCCTGGGCGGCATCCTGGGCGACGAGGAGTACATGCAGCCTGGCGCGCGAGTCGTCGGCCTTCTACAACGCCTTCTTCCTCGACCACGACGACGGCGCGGTCTACTTCAATGTGCTGGCTAACGGCATCCCCTACCTGGTGGGCACCGAGCGTTTCAAGGGCAGCCATTCGATGAGCGGCTACCACTCGTTCGAGTTGGCTTACCTTTCGCAGGTGTACACCAACCTGCTGCTGACCGGCCAGCCGCTCGACCTGTACTTCAAGCCGCAGCCGAACGGGTTCAAGGATAACATCCTGCGCGTTCAGCCTGACATCCTGCCGCCGGGCGCTGTCAAGATCGATGCGGTGTGGGCCGACGACAAGCCCTACGAGGACTTCGACGCCAAAGGCCTGACGGTCAAGCTGATGGATACCAGAGAGAAAATCAAATACCATGTCCGCCTGGTGCCGACCGGCAAGAAGAAAATCGGCTAGCAAGGGAGAACGGTATGGATATCGCGATAGACCAGATGGACGGCGTGACCGTCGTCAGCATGGCGGGCGAGATGGACAGCCAGGGCGCTCCGCAGGCGCAGGAAGCGCTGCTGCCTCTGGCATCGCCGGGTGCGCTCATCCTGCTCAACATGAGCGATCTGACGTATATGTCGAGTGCGGGTCTGCGGACGCTGCTGCTGGTTTACCGGCAGATCACGGGCAATGGCGGGCGTGTGGTGCTCGCCTCGGTGCAGCCAGACCTGTATGACGTCATGTCTGCCACCGGTTTCCTGGAGCACTTCATGCTGGCGGATACCGTCGACGACGGCTACGCCGCGCTGGTAGGGTAGCAGCAATCATGGAACGCATCGACGTCTACCCGACCCATACCTATGAGGGGTTCAAAATGCGGCCCGGCACGCCGCTGCCGTTCGGCGCGAGCCTGGTGCCCGGTGGTGTGAACTTCTCGGTGTTCTCCAGCTTCGCGACTTCGTGCACGCTGGTGCTGTTCGCGAAGGGTGCACCAAAACCGATGGTCGAGATCCCGTTTCCGGACTCGTTCCGCATCGGCAACGTGTACTCCATGATTGTGTTTGGCCTGGACTACGAGAACATCGAGTACGGCTACCGCATGGAGGGCCCGTTCGACCCGACCCATGGCCATCGCTTTGACCCCACGAAGATCCTGCTCGACCCGTACGCGAAAGCGGTCGGCGGGCGCGATGTGTGGGGCGCGAAGCCAAACTGGGACGATATCTATCAGCACCGGGGCCGCCTGGTGTATGACGACTTCGACTGGGGCGGTGACTCGCCGTTGGAGTTGCTGACCGAGGACCTCGTGATCTACGAGACGCACGTGCGCAGCTTCACCCGGCACCCGTCGTCAGGCGTCAAGCAGCCGGGGACGTTCGCCGGGATGCGTGAGAAGATACCCTATCTCAAAGAGATGGGTATCAACTGCGTGGAGATGATGCCGGTCTACGAGTTCGACGAGTTCGAGAACAGCCGGGTTCACCCGCAAACGGGTGAGCTGCTGATGAACTACTGGGGTTACAGCACCGTCAACTTCTTCGCGCCCAAGGCGGGCTTTGCCGCGACCGGCAAGCTGGCCTTGCAGGTCGACGAGTTCAAGACGCTGGTCAAAGACCTGCATGCTAACGGGATCGAGGTCATGCTCGACGTGGTGTTCAACCACACCGCCGAGGGCAATGAGAAGGGGCCGACCATCTCGTTCCGGGGGCTGGACAATAAGACGTACTACATGCTGACCCCGGAAGGCTACTACTACAACTTCAGTGGGACCGGCAACACGCTCAACTGCAACAACCCGGTGACGCGCAACATGGTGCTCGACTGCCTGCGCTACTGGGCGTCGACCTACCATGTAGACGGCTTCCGCTTCGATCTCGCTGCCATTCTGGGACGCGATCAGAACGGCGCGCCGCTGGCGAATCCGCCCCTGCTGGAAGTGCTGGCCCACGACCCGATTCTGGCGAAGTGCAAGCTGATCGCAGAGGCCTGGGACGCGGGCGGCCTGTACCAGGTGGGCTCGTTCCCGGCGTACGGGCGCTGGGCGGAGTGGAACGGGAAGTTCCGCGACACGGTGCGCCGTTTCCTCAAGGGCGACGAGGGTGTCGTGGGCGACCTGGCGCAGCGCTTGCAGGGCTCGCCGGACCTGTACCTGTATCGCGGGCCGACGGCGTCGGTCAACTTTGTGACGTGCCACGACGGCTTCACCCTGTACGACCTCGTTGCGTATAACGAGAAACACAACGAGGCCAACGGTGAGGACAACCGCGACGGCAACAGCGACAACGATAGCTGGAACTGCGGTGCTGAAGGCCCGACCGAAGATGAGGCTATCAACACCATGCGTCGGCGGCAGATGAAGAACGCCCTGACGATCCTGATGATGAGCCAGGGCGTGCCTATGATCCTCATGGGTGACGAGGTGGCCCGCACGCAGAATGGCAACAACAACACCTACTGTCACGACACCGAGATCAACTGGATGGACTGGGGGCTGGTCGAGAAGAATGCCGAACAGCTCCGCTATACGCAGCGCCTGATCGCGTTCCGGCGCGCGCATCCCCTGCTGCGCAATCGCTGGCACTTTGCCAATAAGGACTACATGGGCAGCGGCTACGCGGATATCACGTGGCATGGGATAAAGGCCTGGAACGCCGACTGGTCAGACGACGCGCGGACGCTGGCGTTCCTGCTGGACGGCAAGCACGCGCGCGGCGGGACGACGCAGGACGACATGATCTACGTGGCGATGAACGCCTACTGGGACGGGCTGGTGTTTGAGCTGCCTCCGCCGCCGAAAGGCATGAAATGGCGGATGGCGTTCAACACCAGCGTACCCGCGCCCGGAGACTGCTACGAACACGGCCAGGAGCCGGTTCTCGACGATCAGAAGCATGTGATCGTGGGCGGTCGCAGCGTCATTGTGCTGGTAGGCCGCTGAGAGGAAACCGCAGGGGGCGCGCTCCCCGGCGTGCCCCCTGACCTGTTGGATTGAGCGACTGGATTTTTTGGCTATCAAGGAGAGGAACCAATGGCTTTCAGTGCTGTGCTCGAGATGACGGATAAGAAGATCGCCCAGATTACGCTGGAAGGCGAGCTTGATGCGCTGTCTGCGCCGGAATTCCGTGATACCGTCGAAAAGGCGGCGACGGAAGGGGCTAAGCGGCTCGTCCTGCGCGTGGAGAAGCTGTCCTACATGGCCAGCGCCGGGCTGCGCGCGCTGATCTTCGCCAAACAGAAGATGGGCTCTGACGTCGATATCTATATCATCGGGCCGACCGAGGCCGTCACCGACACCATCGAGATGACGGGTTTCCACCACAGCGTGGTCATCCTTCCGGAGTACGACGCTAAGGAAGTTGAGAACATCTGACGTCGACGGCTTGTTCGCGCGACAGAGGTGGCATAAATGGACCCCTTGACGGTTCCCGGAACGGTCGAGTCGCTCAAGCCGATTCGAGACTATGTGGCGGCGGCGGGGCAGGAGGCGGGGTTACCGCAGAGAACGGTCTCCGGCCTGTGCCTCGCCGTCGATGAAATCGCCACGAATGCGATCCTGCACGGCTACGAAGAGTCCAATATGAGTGGTGAGGTAGTTGTGCGGGCCGATATTGACAATGAGACGCTGACGATCACGCTGGAAGACGACGGGGCCTACTATGACCCGACGCAGCACAACATCCCAACCGAGGAAGAGCTGGCTCAACCGCTTGAGATGCGCAACATCGGCGGACTGGGTATCTACATCGTGCTGCAGCGGGTAGACGACTTCCGCTACGAGCACATCGCCGGCCACAACCGCAACATCTTCATCATGCGGCGCTGAACCCGCCGCACACACGACACCGCGCTGGAATGGTTACGTTGACTACGGAGACTTAGAGAGGCACCTGATATGGCAACATCACGAGGCACCCTGCTTGTGGCCGACGAGGAAGACGCCCGGCGTACGGCGCTGGTCAGAAAACTGAAGAGTATGAACTACGAGGTCAAGTGGGTCGGCCTGACGGCGCGTGTGCCCGGCGCTCTGGCCGAGACGACCTACGATACGCTGCTCATCAGCGCCGAACTGGCCGTTGACGACGACGACCGCATCCTGTGCGAGCTGCGCGGTGAGAACGGGCTGTGCTATCCGCCGGTGGTCATCATCGCCGGCGACGATGACACGGGCCAGCTTATGCACTGCCTCGAGGCGGGTGCTGCCGACTTCCTGACCGAGCCGTTTACCGTCTCGCTGCTTCAGGCGCGGATTGCTGCTGCCCAGGCACGCACGCGCTCGACGTCCGGTCCCAGCAACCTCGACCGCATGCAGCAGTTGGCCAACGACCTGAAGACGGTCGTGCTGCCCACCAGCGCCGCGTTGCTGGTTGAGCGGGACATGGATCGCCTGCTGGAGCGGATTCTGCTCGACGCCAAGGGCGTTTGCCACGCCGACGCGGCGACACTGTACCTGCGGGACGAAGACCATCTTGACTTCGCCATCGTCCTGACCGATTCGCTGGGCATCGCGCTGGGTGGCACAACGGGCAAGGAAGTCGCTTTCCCGCCGCTGCCGTTGTACGATGCACAGACCGGCAACCCCAATACCCACAACGTTGCCAGCTACGTGGCGCTGACCGGCCATTCGATCAACATCGCCGACGTGTACAACACCGATGAGTTTGACTTCTCGGCCACCAAGCGCTTCGACAAGGCAAATGGCTACCGGTCGATGTCTACCCTGACGGTGCCGATCAAAAACGACGAGGACGAGATCGTCGGGGTGCTGCAGTTGCTCAACGCGCAGGAACCGGACACCAACAAGATCATCGCCTTCGACATCTACCAGCAGCTCGTGATCGAGACGCTGGCCTCACAGGTGGCGATTGCGCTGAGAAACCAGGAGATCATGGAGCGGCAGACGACGCTGCTCAAGATGGAGTACGACCTGCAGGTCGGGCACGGCATTCAGGAGAACTTCCTGCCCAAAGATGACGATCTGCCAGAGCCAGAAGGCTGGGACATCTCGGCGCGGCTGTACCCGGCGCGGCAGGTAGCCGGCGACTTCTACGACGTGTTCGAGATGACCCATAACCGCGTCGGCTTTCTGGTAGGTGACGTGTGCGACAAGGGCGTGGGTGCGGCGCTGTTCATGGCGCTGATGCGCAGCCTGACGCGTGCCTTCGCTCAGCAGGTGTACCCCTCCAGCCTGAGCGACGCCCTCCAGGAAGAATCGGTGGAGAGGAGGCCCAGCAGAGCGATACTGATGCGCGGCCGGCGCAGCGGGCCATCCGGCGGCAGTATCGCGCTAGGCAAGGCGATCACGTTGACCAACGATTATGTGATCAACAATCACCCGCTGCTGGGCATGTTCGCCACGATGTTCATCGGGATGCTGGACCCGTCCAGCGGCTCGGTGCTGTACATCAACGGGGGGCACAACCCGCCGGTTCTGCTCGACGCGGCAGGTGCACCCAAGGAGCGGCTGAAAGGCACCGGCCCGGCAGTGGGCATGATGTCGCAGCAGACGTTTGAGATCCACGAGACGCAGTTCGAGCCGGGTGACACGCTGGTCATCTTCTCAGATGGCGTTCCCGAAGCGCGCAACGTCGAGGGTGGGTTCTACCGCGAGGAGCGTATGCTGGCCGCGCTGGCTAGGCCCGCTGCCTCAGCTTACGCGATGCTGGGCAATCTCGAAACCGACCTGCGCGCGTTTATCGGCGAAGCCGAACCGTCAGACGACATCACGATGATGGCCGTGCGACGAAATCCGACGACCTGAGGAAGGGGTGATCGCTTATGGTGACAAAGAAGTACATCTCTGATGGTAAGGTATGCAAAGCAACATTTATTCTGCCTCAGGAGATCTCGGCGCGCTCGGCGACAGTGGTTGGTGACTTCAACAGTTGGGACCCGACCGCCACGCCGATGAAGCAGCTAAAGGACGGCACCTGGAAGATCGAGGTCAAGCTGGAGGCTGGCAAAGAGTATCAGTATCGGTATTATGTTGACGGTAAAGAATGGCACAATGACTGGCAGGCCGATAAGTATGCCTCCCATCCCTACGGCGGCGAAAACTCCGTGATTGTGACATAATAGAAGCTCAACATCTTCGAGGCCGTGAGCCAGTAAGCGGCTCACGGCCTATTGTAGTCAAGCGAGCAATGAGGCTATGCACAGTCAAAGCCGGTACCAGACAACGCCCAATAGAGTGCTGATCATCGAAAATGACGAACAACGCGCGCAGCCGCTGCTGGCTGTCCTCGAGGCGCTTAAATGCGTCACCTTGATGGCAGCCTCCGTTAGCGACGCGCTGAAGCTGCGGAAGTCCAACTGCTTCGATATCGTGATGTTCAGCGCTGCGCTGCCGCGCGCTCCGCAGGCGATCAAGAAGCTGCGGGCCGACCACGGATTCCACGATCTGCCCGTGATTGCCTACGCTACGCCGGACGAGGCGGCACGCGTGGCCGAGGTCCGTATGGCCGGGGCCGACAGCCACCTGCTGGCCCCGTTCTCGGCGGAACTGGCCGAGGCAACCTTTCAGACCGCTCTGTATCACAAGGTGCTGGAGAAGAACCTCGACGAGCTGCTGAACCGCATCATTCCGATCGGCATGGCGCTGCTGTACGAGGAGGACTTCAACGATCTGTTGGAGTTGATCCTGGGCGAAGCCGAGGCAGTGGGCCACGCGGACGGCGGCACGCTCTACCTGCGCACCGAAGATGATGCGCTGCGTTTCGTCGTCTTGCACACGCACTCGCTCGATATCAAGTTCAGCGAGGGAAAAGGCACCACGTCGTCGTTCCCCCCGCTGCACCTGTATGACCCCGACACGGGCCAGCCCAACCACCACAACGTCGCGACGCACGCCACGCTGACCGCCAGCACGGTCAACATCCCGGATGCATACAAGGCCAAGGGCTTTGACTTCTCCGGCACGCGGCGCTTTGACAAGATGACCGGCTATCATTCGACATCGTTCCTGACGGTGCCGCTCAAGGACGCCAGCGGCGAGGTGATTGGCGTCCTGCAGCTTATCAACGCGCAGGACCCCGTGACGGGCGACATCGTCCCCTTCGCCCCATCGCTCGAGCCGCTGACTGAGGCGCTGGCCGCGCTGGCGACTGTTGCCATGCAGGCCTACATCCGGCAGGAGAACCTGCGCAAGCAGATCGCCGACCTGCGTATCGAGATTGACGAGGTGCGCAAGCAGCAGAACGTCTCTGAGATCGTCGAGACGGACTATTTCAAGCACCTGCAGGATCGGGCCAGGGAGCTGCGCACACACGGCAGCAAGCAGAAAAGGAAAAAGACAGGCTCGCCGCGCGGCGGGCATACAGCCAGATAAGGGATAGTGACCGTGAGCGAGTTTTCAGACAACTTGCGCAAGCAGTTGGAAAACTTCGAGCCGGGCAATCTGCAGACCTACGATTTGCTCGCGCTGCCGCCGGCCGTCCGGCGGATTTTGCGTCTGGTGTTGCGCGGCGATGGACGCACGTACGACGAGCTTGCCGAGGAAGTTGGCAAGCTGCGGGAGGAGCAGCGCATCAGCCATGACCAGCTCGATATTATACTGGACATGCTGTGTGAATTCGGCTGGCTGAGGCGCGACGAACAGCCGGCGGGCGTCCGCTACGTGGTCAACACCGGCGCGCCGCCCAAACCAGCTGAGGAAGCCCCGCAGGCCGGGCGCCGGGCGCTGCCCAAGGATCTGTGGGAAACGGTCGAAACCCGCACGCCAAAGCCAGACCTGGGGACACGCCTGGGACGGCTGTTCCGCGTCCAGCCGGGCGAGGCGGGCATTGTGCTGCTGATGGCCTTCCTGCTCATCGCCAACTCGGTCGCGCTGGAAATATCAGAGGTGGCGGGCGTCAGCGGCTTCCTCAGCGAGGCAGGCGCGAACAACATCCTGGTGGTGTGGGTGATCGACATGCTGCTGATCATGCTGGTCAGCGCGGGGCAGTCGCTGATCGTCGACCGCTTTAACCGCCGCCAGATTGTGCGCTGGATGATCTTTGCTTTCGGCGTGGTGTATATTCTGCTGCGGCTGCTTTTCGCGGCGCAGGGCCCGGCTTGGCTGAACTACGGGCTGCTGTATATCCTGGCCGACTTTCAGCGGATATTCTTCCCTCTGGTGTTCTGGATTCTGGCGAACGATGCGTTCAATATCGCGCAGACGAAACGCCTGTTCCCGCTGATTATGGCTGGCGGGTTTGCCGGGCAGATCGCCGGGCTGGGGCTGGCCTCGGCAGTGCCTGCGCTGGCAGGCAGCATCAACGCCTCGACCAATGACTTGCTGACGGTGGTCGCGGCCATCTACCTGGTTGCGTTCGTGGTAGCCGTGCTGGGGCTGCGCAACCTGAAGCTGCGTGAGATGACGCCGCGCAGCCAGACGGTGCGTGAGGCGCTGACGGAGGGCATCGGCTTTGTGCGCGAAGTGCCCGCCTTCCGCTACCTGGCGATTGGCATTGTGGCGCTGACGGTGTGCGATACCATCATCGAGTACCGTTTTCTATCGGTGACGAACCTGGCTATCGCCGACGCAGGCCGCTACCAGATCTTCTACAGCCTGTTCCGCCTGTTCACGCTGATCATCACGATCCTGATCCAGGTCTTTGTGACGGCGCGTCTCGTCGAGAAGATTCAGATCAAGAACGCGTTCCTGATCATGCCGGTTGCGCTGATACTGGGCGCAGGCTGGATGCTGGGCACGGGCTGGACGCCTGGCGTGGCGGTCTTCGTCAGCGCCATCGGCGCGATGCTGCTGCTGCGCCTCACGCGGGACACGGTCGACGACTCCGCGCTGAAAGAATTTCAGGGCCTGGTGCCTGAGGAGCGGCGGGGCCGCGTGAGCATGTTCATCGAGAGCTACATCGTCGCGGCGGCGGTGATCCTGGGCGCGGCGCTGACGGGTCTGAGCATCGCGGTAGGCAATGCGCTGGGTCTGAGCGATCCATTTGCCCTCTATCTGGCCGTCGCGCTGCTGGCTGCTGGGGTGGCGGTGTGGGCAATCCTCAACATGCGGCGCACCTATGACAGCAGCCTGCTGAACTGGCGGCTCAAGCGGCGGCAGCGCGGCGCGAGCGTCCTCGACAACATCGAATTTTGAGCGATTGATCGGACAGCTTTCCGGTCAGACGCTTAAGCCCTGGAGCGTTGATGAAGATCGGACTCACCTATGACCTGCGGGACAACTCCGCCTCGCAGGATGATGCGCCCGAAGATGCCTTCGCGGAGTTCGACGCTGCTGAGACCATCGACGCGCTGGAAGCGGCGCTTGCGTCAGGCGGGCACCAGGTCGAGCGGATCGGCAGCGCGCGGCAGTTGACCGGCTTTCTTGCGGCTGGGCAGACGGTCGACCTGGTGTACAATATTGCGGAAGGTATCCACGGGCGTTCGCGTGAGGCGCTGGTCCCGGCCATCCTTGAGGCATTTGACATCCCGTACACTTTTTCCGATCCCCTGACCCTGGCGCTGTGCCTCGACAAGGCAATGGTCAAGTGCGTGTGGGAGCAGGCCGGGCTGCCGACGCCGGCCTGGTGGCTGATCCCGGACATGGCGGCGCTGGACATCGCAGCTGGCAGCTTGCCGGATGGTCCGCTGTTCGTCAAGCCGGCGCACGAAGGCTCGTCGAAGGGTATCCGCCACGAGTCGCTGGTCGAGACCGAGGCTGCGCTGCGCGAGCAGGTCGCAGTGGTGCTGAATACGTACCACGAGCCGGCGCTGATCGAGCCTTTTTTGCCGGGCTGCGAGTTCACAGTAGCGGTATGGGGCAATGGGGGCACGGCGCGTGTGCTGGGCATGGCCGAGATCACCGAAGTGAAGGTTGCCCGGCTGAGTGGCTACGTAGAGAAGGAGCACTGGCAGACGCTCTATCCCGACACGTTCCACCGGGTCGCGCCGGGTGCGCTGCGCGATATGCTTGGCGACTTGGCGCTGCGGGCCTATCACGTGGTGGGCTGCCGCGACCTGGGCCGCATCGACATCCGGCTCGACGGGCAGGATCGCCCGCAGTTGCTGGAGATCAACCCGCTGCCGGGGCTGCATCCCACGCAGTCGGCGCTGCCGATCATCAGCCGCTGGGCGGGGGTCTCATTTGAACAACTGGTCATACATGTTGTAGACTTTGCTACACGTCGCCTGGCTATGCAAGCGCCCTGATGGTATTGGCCGTGCAATCAGAAGGGATATCTGGTGGAAGAGACTATCGAGAAGACGGACACCACTGAGAAGAAGCCGGCCCGGTTCTTGAGCATCCGCGTCAAGCTGCTGGTGGGTTTCACGCTGATCTTTACGCTCGTCTTTGCGCTGGCGTACTACTGGTTCTACACCTACGCCACGCAGGTGGCCATGAACCAGATCAGCGACGACCTGGTCAACACGCTTCAGGCGACTGCCGCCGGGCTTGACGGCGATGCGATGGTCGCGCTGGCGGAGACGGGCCAGCCCAACGCCGCAGGGTTCTCCAACGATCCGCGCTACATTCAGCGGCTGGACTACCTGGACAGCATCCACCGGATCGAGCCGCGCGCCTGGCCGTACTCCTATGTCAAGGGCACCGAGCCCAATCAGGTGATCTTTGTGGCCGACCTGTGGGCGCGTTACGATATCACACGTGCGGGGCACTTCCTGGAGAAGTACACCAGCGAGGGCCCGATGTACGACGGGCTGACCTCATTGCAGGTCGACACGAATCCCTACACGGATCAGTGGGGCTCGTGGATCTCCGCCTGGATGCCGGTCAAGGACTCCAACGGCAACGATGTGGGCGGGGTAGGCATCGATTTCCGCGCCGACTACGTTTTCCAGGTGCAGAAAGGCATCCGCGACAGTGTGGTGGTGGCCTTCACCGTGACTTACCTGGCGCTGTTCGTGCTGGTGTACCTGGCATCGCGGGCTATCGCCTCGCCGATTGTGACGCTGACGGAGATCGCTGAGCGCATCGGCGAGGGCGACTACGAGCAGGACCTGTCGCACCTCACCCGCACGCGATTCCCGGACGAGATCGCGAAACTGGCCTCGGTATTTGAGATCATGGTCGGCAAGGTCTACCAGCGCGAGCAGTCGCTGCGCCGCGAGGTCGAGGAGCTGCGGATCATGATCGACGAGTCGAAGAAGAAGGAACAGGTGCAGGAGATCGTCGACAGCGAGTTCTTTGTCGACCTGAAAGAGAGGGCGCGCGAGATGCGCAACCGCTCGCACAAACGCCCTGATGAGCCAAAAGGCAAGTAAACACGTCGCTGCGGCCCTGAACCGGCGGCGAGCGCCGCGTGCAACAACTGGATCGTTTACAACCTAAGTGTTTGACCGAAAGCCCTTTGGGTCATACCATAGGTTTCATCGAAGGTGCTTTAGAAAACACTCTCGATGAAACGCTTAAAGGAGATTGGATAGCTATGTCAAAGGTGGTTTCTGTACACTCATTCAGAGGCGGGACGGGGAAGTCAAACTCGACGGCCAACCTGGCTGCCCAGATGGCGATCGCTGGCAAGCGTGTTGGGGTCATCGACACGGATATCCAGTCGCCGGGTATTCACATCCTGTTCGGCTTCGATGAAGACAAGATGACGTACTCGCTCAACGATTATCTGTGGAGCAAGTGCGATATCACCGACACAGCCTACGACGTGACGGCGAACCTGGGCGACGACGTGAAAGGCAAAGTGTACCTGATCCCGTCGAGCATCAAGGCCGGCGAGATTGCGCGCATCCTGCGTGAGGGATACGACGTGGGGATGCTCAACGACGGCTTCCACGACCTGATCGAAGGGCTGGAGCTTGACTTCCTGATGATCGACACGCACCCTGGCCTCAACGAGGAGACGCTGCTGTCGATTGCCATCTCCGATACGTTGGTGATCATCATGCGCCCTGACCAGCAGGACTACCAGGGCACCGGCGTGACGGTCGAGGTGGCGCGTAAGCTGGAAGTGCCGAACATGCTGCTGGTGGTCAACAAGGTGCCGCAGGTGTTCGACATGGACGAGGTCAAGAAAAAGGTCGAGCAGATCTACAACGCCGAGGTGGCGGCAGTGCTGCCGCACTCCGACGAGATGATGGTGCTGGCCAGCGCGGGCATTTTCTCGCTGCGCTACCCCGATCACCCCGTGTCGCGCTCCTACAAGACGTTGGCCGCGCGGTTGATGGCCTAGCCGCACCGCTGACCGCGCATGGCGCAGATTGTCGCGATACACGCTGCACGTGAGGGCGCAGGCAAATCGACGTTTTCCGCTGCGCTGGCTACCAGCCTGGCGCTGGCGGGCCGGCGGATTGGGCTGGTCGATGCAGTGGGCACCTGGCCGGGGCTGCCCGGCCTGTTTGGCGCAGCCGCCGGCGAGAAGGATCCCACCTTCGGCGATTACCTGCGCGGCGCGTGCGAGATCGACGCGGCTGCCCACGATGTCGGCGCGCAGTTTGGCGTCGACATGCCGGGCTGTGTGTTCGTCGTTCCCTGCGGGCCGCCGCTCGACATCGGGCCGGAGGTGATCCTCGAACGGTCCCGGCGCGGGTTTGAGCGTCTCACCGAGCAGTTGGCGCTCGACGCGCTGCTGGTGGATGTGGCCGCCGGGGCCGGGCATGGCTCGCTGGGCCTGATTGCGGCGACTGATGTGGCGCTGATCGTGCTGCGCATCGACCCGCGCCTGTACCAGGGCACCAGCGTGCTGATCGACCTGCTGGTTAATCTTGACTTCCGGCGGCTGCTGCTGGCCGTGAATGACGTCCCGGCGACTTATGACGCCGGGCAGGTCAAGCAGGCGGTGGTAAGCGCCTATCACGTGCCTGACGTGGTTGTGCTGCCCCACAGCGACCTGCTGGTGCCGCTGGGCGGCGCTCGGTACGTGGCCCTCCATCGCGAGGACGGTTACAGTCAGCAGGTGAGAGCCGCCGGCGAGTGGCTGTTCAGCAGTTCCGACGTGTGACCCATCAAAAGGAATCCTATGAGCATCGCCGTTTCGCAGCAACCCCTGGCCGGGCTGGAGCCACGGCTGCGGAGCCTGCTTCCGGCGGACCTGTACGTCGAAGCGTGGCTGGATCCCTCAGCGGCTAATCTTGAGCGGGTGTTCAAGCATCTGCGCACGCTTCAGCGCGTGCTGCACGACTACCTGCCACCGCATTTAGCCAACAAGCCGCCCGCGCCGGGGACGGTCGAATACGCTTGGCAGGAAGGCACCCTGATGTTCACCGACCTGGCGGGCTTCACTACGCTGATGGAGGCCAACGCGGCGCGCGGGCAGGATGGCGCGCTGGCGATCCTCAAGGTGCTCAACGATTACTTCGCCGACATGATCGAGATCGTCAGCAAATCGGGCGGGGAGCTGATGGAGTTCACCGGCGACGCCATCCTGGCGCTGTTCCCGCACAGTGAGTTTCAAAACGAGACGGCGCAGGCCGTCCGCGCCGGGCTGCGCATCCAGCGCAGTATGAAGCGTTATGATCGCGCCGACGCCCCTGACGGCTATTCGCTCAAGATGCGTATCGGGATCCACACCGGGCGTTTCCTGACGGCCAGCCTCGGCACGCCGCGCCGCATGGAGCACGTCCTGCTGGGCCAGGAGGTGCGCATCGCCAAACGCGCCGAGGGAGCCGGGCGGGTAGGGCGGGTATGCCTGACGCAGTCGGCCTACGAGCGTGTGCAGTCAGAGTTTCGCTTCGAGCCGGGCGCTGCCGGTTATCACCTGCCTGTCGACGACCTGACCGATGAGAATCTGGGCACCTTCGAGATCGCCATGCCGCGCCGGCGGGCGGGCGGCGCGGTGCTGCTCGACCGCAGCATCGAGGGGCTGGTGGGCGACATCGAGCACGTGCTGGCCGATGTCGAGCCGCTGGCCGCGTTCATGCCCAACCCAATCCTGGCGCTGGTGGTCGAGTTCGGTGGCCCGCCGCCAGATTCCGCCCGACCTGCCCAGCCCGGTGGCAATGTTCGTCGACCTGCTGGGGCTGCCGGAGGCGGTCGATGGTGCGAGCGAGGAGGAGATCGCCGCGGTCGTCGCCACGTTCTCGCGGACCTTCGCGCTGATCAACGCGGCGGTCGAGTTCGCATGGGGGCGTGCTCAAGAAGGCAACCTACCATATGGCCGGCTCGACGATGCTGATCCTGTTCGGCGTGCCGATGTCGCACACCGACGACCTGCAGCGCGCGGCGCAGGCCGCGCTGGCTATCCGCGAGATCGCGCTGGCCGTCAAGCCGCCGCTGGTCGGGAGCCATGAGGTCGTGATCGAGTGCCAGATCGGGATGGCAGGTGGGCTGGTGTTCTCGGCGGAGATCGGCGAGCCGCGTGGTCGGCGTGACTTCAACGTGCTGGGCGACGCGGTCAACACGGCGGCGCGGCTGATGAGCCGCGCGGTGGGCAACCGCATCTTCATGACCGCGGCGCTGCGCGAGCAGCTTGGCGAGGCGTTCAGGTTCAAGTGGCTGGGCGAGATGCCGCTCAAGGGCAAGACCGCGCGCCTGAAGGTCTTTTCGCTGGAGGGTGAGGCGGAGAGCAAGGACTAACACAGAGATCGCGGAGAGCGCAGCGAATCTCCCTCTGCGCTCTTCTCTATCGCCGTTTTAGTTCTGATTATTTGGTGTAATCAGAACGTATCGTCGGGCACGCGGTTTGGATATGGCAAAGGAAAAGCCCCGGTTGGTAGCCGGGGCGAGGATGATGATACTGCGACAATCACGGTTCTGGGGTAGGGAAACTACTGTAGAGTTCGGGAATGAGATCCAACATGGCATTACGGCACAGATCTACGGCATCTTCTGTGGTGCTTTGAAGATAAGAATCGATGGCCAGGTCATCGCGATACAATTTCACTGTTCGCTCTAGGTAGTCAAGCGCACTTCTGCATTTCATTGTCGTTCCTACAATGTCTTGGTGCAAGCCACTCAAATCGTTCGGAACAGATACGGTTTTGAACTCGTCGGTCAAGACGTTCAGCCAGACGCGGCTGGCGCCGATCTTGTTTAGCCAGTCAGTGTATTCGCTGCTCTGCAATGAATCACGTTGAGGCCAATAAAATCGTACACCGAGAAAACCTTTCCCATGTTTTCTGACCAGGTTGCCAGAGACGGAAGGATCGTATTGCCATATTGAAGATCGGCAGGCGAAGGTCCGGGCGTGACAGTCGGTGAAGGCGTGGCGGTTGGTCGGGATGTTGCGGTGGGTCCAGGCGTAGAGGTTGGCCGCGGTGTGGCGGATGGGACCCCCATCACTGTGTCGAGCCGCTCTTGATAATCGTTGAAATGACGTGAGGCTGCGTCGAAGTAGGCATTGACGCTGGCGTCAGCCTCGCTGGCGAGAAAGGCACGGAAGCCGTCGATTGTGCTGTCCATATAGGCAATCAAAGCATCCTGCGCGTCAGCAGCGCAATCAGGTACTTCTATGTCTTCAGCATCGCGGCGGATAGCTTGCAGGTCAGAGACAATAGGAGCCAAACTGACGCGGGGCGTGCTCTGGGCCAACTCTACAGCGTCGTCAAAGCGTCGGGCGACATCACGGACGCCCTCTGAGTAGGCTTGACCTTGTTTGGGTGGACAGACGCCCGGTGCTGACGAACAGGCGGACAAGAAAAGGATAGCCAGCAGCAGAACCCACTTGCGCATGATGCAACTCCCTTCCTTACATCGACATTGTTGCACGGATACGGAAAGCATGTCAAGCGGTTTCGTGGCGAAGGGCGGCGAAATAGGTGGAGGGCGGCGGGCCTGCGTGTCACGCGCAGGCCCGCCTGGCATGGATGGTGTGACCCCTGGGTAAGGCTGTCGCCGCCTGGCGGCGGCGCTACAGGCCGGGCCACGTGGTTCGAAGCGCCTTACAGCGCCCGTTCCAAAATCTGGCGAAGCTCGTCGTCGGTCAGCGTGATGGGGTTCTTCTTCATGCTGCTCGTCGCGCGGACCGTCTCGACCAGCTCCGGGAAATCGGCCTCAGGAATGCCCATGCTCGCCAGCGTCGGCGTCGCCAGCGACTCGCACAGCGCGCCCGCCCACGCCGCGCCATCGCGCGGGCTGGCGTTGGGGTCGCCGGTGAGGATGCGGGCAACCTCGGCGAATCGGCGCAGCGTGTCGCTGCCCGGCGCGCGGGCCTCCAGCGCCTGAATGTTGACCAGCATGGCGTGTGGCAGCAGGCAGCCGCACAGCGTGCCGTGTGGCGCGTGGTAGCGCCCGCCCAGCAGCCCCGCAAAGCCGTGCACCGATCCCAGCCCGGCATTCGCGACCCCCAGCCCGCTCATCAGCGCCGCCAACGACATATCCTCGCGCGCGGCGCGGTCGCTGCCATCCTGATAGGCGCGGCGCAGCGCGCGGGCGGCGCAGGCCAGCCCCTCGCGGCAGATGCCATCTGTCAGCGGCGTGGCCCGGTTCGAGACGAACGGCTCGATGAGCTGGGTCAGCGCGTCGAGGCCGGTGCTGGCGGTGATGGCGGGTGGCAGGCTCAGCGTCAGGTCGGGGTCGATCAGCGCAAACGTGGGGATCATCCACGCGCTGCGGATGCTGGCCTTGATGCCGTGCCCGCTGGCCAGCAGCACCGCGTTGGCGGTGACCTCCGTGCCGGTCCCGGCGGTGGTCGGGATGGCGATACACGGCAGCGAGGGCCGTGTGATCGTGCGCCCCTGGCCCACCACCTCGACGTAGTCGAGCGGCGCGCCGCCGTTGGTCGCCAGCGCGGCGATGGCCTTGGCCGCATCCAGCGCGCTGCCGCCGCCGAACCCGATGATCAGGTCGCAGCCGGCGGCGTGCGCCTGCGCCGTCCCATCCGCAACGTCCTGTGTGGACGGCTCGCCGCCCGGCGCGAACGTGTCGTGCGCGACCCCCGCCGCGTCGAGCGCGTCCATCAGCGGCGCAGCGCGCGTGCTGATCGCTGCCGGTGACGACCAGCGCCCTGCGGCCCAGCGACGCCGCCAGCGGCCCGGCCTCCGGCAGCCTGCCCGCCCCGAAAATGATGCGCGATGCCGTTGCAAACTCGAAGCGCGTCACTGCGAGTGCTCCTGATAGGCTTACATTCTACAATGGTGGAGGCGCGCTGTGCGCCCGGCAGGTCAGCGCGCGCGATTGGCCTGTCCGTAGTTCTCGTTGTAGTTGCGGGCCATCACCGCCACCTGCTCGTCGGTCAGCCGGATCGGCGTGCCGCGCAGCATCGCCAGGTGCGTGATCTTCGCGATCTCCTCGACCTCAACGGCCACCCGTGTCGCCTGCGCGGGGCTGTCGCCGATGGTGAATACCCCGTGGCTCTGCATGATGACCGCCAGACTGCTGCCGATGACGCGCAGCATCTCGACGCCGATGCAGTCGTCGCCAACCGGCGGATAATAGCCGCCCAGCGGCACCTCACCGCCGACCAGCCCGCAGGTCGTCAGGCAGGCCGGAATCGGCTGGCCGAGCACGGCAAAGCTGCTGGCGTAGGGAGAGTGGGTGTGCACCATGCCGAACACATCGGGGCGGTGGCGGTAGACGTACAGGTGCGTCGTCGTGTCGATGGACGGGGCGTATTCGCCCTCGACCACCTGGCCATCCAGCGAGACGACCACCAGGTTCTCCGGGCTGAGTTCCTCGTAGGGCACGCCGGTAGGCTTAATGACGACCAGGCCCGTCGCCGCGTCGCGCCCGCTCACGTTGCCGCTGGTCATCTTGACCAGGTCATTCGTAGGCAGCTCCAGGTTGCAGCGCCACACTTCCTGTCTCAGCTCTTGCAGCATACTATCCTCCCGGCGCGGGCAGGCTCGCCTCGATCTGCGCGCGCACCCAGCGCTGCGCCTGTTCGGCGGCGCGCAGCGCGTCGTCGCCCGCCCACATCTCGATCATGATCGGCCCGTTAAAGCCGATCTCCCATAGTTTCGCGAACACGTCGGCGAAAGGCACCTGTCCCTCGCCAAACGGCACGTTGCGCACCACACCGGGCAGCGTGTCTTTGACGTGAATCCCGGCGAAGTGGCCCGCGCCGGCTTGCAGTTCGGCCAGCACATCGTGGCCCATCGCCAGCAGGTTGCCGACATCGCCGTAAAGCTGGAACCACGGCGAGTTCAGCGCGCTGACGTAATCCATCGCCTGCGTGACCGAGGTCAGGAAGTGCTCGGTGTTCTCCAGCGCCAGCATCAGGCCAGCAGGCGCGGCCCAGTCCAGCCCGCGGCGCAGGCCCTCCAGAAAACGCTCGCGGGTGCCTGAATCGCCCGGCTCGTAGAACACGTCGTAGCCCGGCACCAGCACGATCCGCACCCCTATGTCCAGCGCCAGGTCGACCGCCCGCTGCAGAATGTCGAGCCCGCGCTTTCGAACGTCTGGCTGGGCGCTGCCCAGCGGGAAGCGACGGTGCGCGCTGAGGCACATCCCGGTCAGCCGCACGCCGCTGTCGGCTGCTGCTCGACGCAGCGCTGCGCGCTGTGTCGGCCCCCAGTCGAGCCGCGCCAGCCGTTCGTCGCTCTCGTCTATCGAGATCTCGATGAAGTCGAAGCCCGCCTTCGCGGTGGCAGCCAGGCGCTGCGGCCAGGTCAGGTCGGCTGGCAGCGCCTTTTCATAGAGTCCGATCGTGAGCGACGCTGGGCTGTGCATTGGCCCTCTGCGCTGGGAGAGTGGGACCGCGCCGCCGCGCGCGCGGAAGTTGCTGTGGGTGTCAGCCGGGAACCGGGTACAGCCCGTATTCATGCGCCGTCTCGAAGAACGCCAGGATGTTTTCCAGCGGGACGTCGTCGCCGAAATTGTGCGAAGGCGCCAGCACGAAGCCGCCGCCCGGCCCCAGTTCTTCGATGCGCTGGCGCACTTCGGCGCGCACCCCTTCGACCGGCCCGCGCATGGTCTGCTGCACGTCGACGCCGCCCAGAAAGGAAATCTCGCTGCCGTATTCCGCCTTCAATGCGGCAGGGTCCATCCCTTTGGCGCGCGGCTGGACCGGGTTGAGAATGTCGAACCCGGCCTCGACAAAATACGGGATGAAGCGGTTGACCGATCCGCAGCTGTGCAGCAGGAACTTCACCTGCGGGGCCTTTTCCTTGACGATCTGCGCCAGGTAGGCATGCCGGGGCTGAAGCAGCTCATGGTAGAGCGCCGGCGCGAACATCGGGCCGTTCTGCGTGCCGACGTCATCGGCGATCTCAATGATCTGCACGTATGGGCCGACCACGTCGAGGTAGACGCTGTAGAACCCGGCCAGCACCTCGGCCAGCCTGCCGAACAGCGCGTCTACAAATGGCCTGTCGAGAACCAGGTCCATCAGCAGTTTCTCCATGCCGCGCAGATAGTGCGACAGCTCGAAGATGCCGGAGATGGTGGGGCGGTACGCACCGATGGCGAAGTCGGTGTTGTGGTAGAGGGACTCGACCTCCTCGCGCAGCCCTTCGATGCGCGCCGGGTCGAAAGGATCGGGCCAGGGGTAAGAGGCCAGATCGGCGATGGTGGCGTTTGCCAGGGGCGTACCGCCCAGCTCGTAGAATCCGCCAGGCAGGACCCGGTGGATCAGACCCCACTCGTCTTTCCAGCCGCCGTCGGGGGTTGTGTCTTGCATAAAGCCCGTCGGCGGGCGAAGGTGGACATAGCGAATATCGGTGCCCAGCGCATCCAGCACGCGGTTGTCGTTATAGCTCATCACAGCGCCCGTCAGGCGGCGAGGGCCATCGCCCTCGATGCCAAAGTGCTCTTTGAGGAGCTGATAGCGCGAGTTGGTGATCTTGTGCGCCGAACCACCCAGGCTGGTGGGAACACGATCGGGCGTTCTGTGTTCAAGCGCAGTGATAACGCGTTCGCGAGGGAGCATATGATTGCCTCGTTTACATTTGTAACAAAATGCACTATTGTGCTCATTGTAGTATGCATTCTGATTGCCTGTCAAGATGGAATCCGGGAATTCCTTTCATTGTGATACTTGCTTGTGCGTAAAGTGCCCATTGACTCCCGTTTCATCCTGTAATATAATTCACTAACAAATGTAAAGATTTCAAGCAAATGCTTGATTCGGCACGGCGGAAAGGCGGCGCTCGGCTCCGCAACACAACCCGGTGACAGGCCGCAGCAAACGGCACGTACACCACTCGCCGGGGCAAACGAACGGAGCCGCTCACCATCCCTTGCCGCGAACGATCTCCCTTGACTGACCGCGCGGGAGCCGCTGCTGTAAAGCTGCCGGCTCCATGCGCCACCGCAGCCGCCCGGGCCTGGGCCACCCTCGCGGTTGTGATCTCCCGAAGGGCCATAGATACTGACGTGGGCGGCGTTCGGCCAGTCTGCCCGATCCTGCCCCGCAGATGGGCTCTCCCACACAATGGTGAACCCGGCTCGCTGATGGGCCACAGTGAGCCGCGAAGTTCCGGTGAAGCTCGTAGATGAGTTCCCGTAAGGATCAGGAGGATACAAATATGACGACGATTGCTCTGTGCTGTGGAGTCGCAATCAATTCATCCAATGTGGGTGAGGAGATCCTGCGCGACGCGATGAAGGAGCGCGGCATTACCGGCGTCCAGTTGATAAAGTGCCATATCTCGGACGTCGATAGCTGGCTGCCCCGCGCCGACATCATCGTGCCGTTTCTGCTGTTTTCGGTCGAGACCGACAAGCCCGTGATCAGCGGTGTGCCGATGATCGCCGGTGGCAGGAAAAAGCGCCTGGAGGTCATCAACGAGATCTTCAGTCACGTGCCCGAAGCCGAAGGGAAGTAACGCCCACGGGCCATCAGCCCTCACTGGCCCATGGGCAGCGATGAGCGCATCCTCTTTATGTCGCGTACCGTGCTTGATACGCACTGCCGGGACGCTGAGAGCCTGGCACTATAACGGAGGATAGATAGATGCAAGTCATCCTGAACGCGGTGAACAGCTTTATCGGCTTCGGGCCGGTGATCCTGATCGCCATCATCTTCACCATTCTTGGGCTGGTCTTCGGCGCGGGCATCCGCAAGTCGTTCCGCTCCGGCATCGTCACCAGCGTTGGCCTGGCAGGCATCTTCCTGGTGGTGAACGTCATCACCGGGAGCTACGTGCCCGCCCTCGACGCGCTGGCGCTGCGCATGGGCATCGTCCGCCCCGTCCTCGACGTGGGCTGGAGCGTGGCCGGTTTTGGCTGGGGCTGGCCCGGCGCAGTCGGCGTGGTGCTGGGAACCGTCGCAGTCAGCATCATCATGGTCATCCTGAAGCTGACGAAGGTGCTGTGGACCGACTTCTGGAGCCTGTGGCACTCGCAGGTCGCGGCAGCCATGGTGTGGGCCGTGACCGGCAACGTGCTGCTCGGCGTTATTGCGGCGGTGCTGTACAACATCGTCGTGATGAAGCTGGCCGACTTCACAGCCAAAGAGAACCAGGAATTCCACCAGGTTCCGGGCATCACCATCCCCTGCGGCTACGTGGCGATCTACGGCTCGATCTCCAAACTGGTCGCGCCGCTGCTGCGGATGATCCCGGGCATCAAGGACGTGGACGCCTCGCCTGAGACGATCCGCGAAAAGATGGGTGTGTTCGGCGAGATGTCGGTGCTGGGCGCGCTCATCGGCCTGATCATCGGTATCGCGGCGGGCTATAACGTACAGGGCGTGCTACAACTGGCGCTCGATACAGCCCTGCTGCTGGTCCTGCTGCCCCGCATGGTGTCCGTCCTGATGGAAGGCATCACCCCGGTGGCGGGCGCTGTGCGCGAATGGCTGATGGATCACTTCGAGGATCGCGAGATCCACGTGGCGGTCGACTGCGCAGTGCAGTTGGGTCACCCGGCAGTGATGGCCTCGGCCATCATCGTCATGCCGATCATGATCCTGATCTCGGCCTTCATGCCCGGCTCGACCTTCCTGATCATCGCCAGCCTGGCGGGCATCCCCTACCTGTGCGGCGCAATCGTGGCCTACACCGAGGGCAACGTGCTGCACACGGTCATCCTGGCGATCATCTTCGAGACGATCATGCTGCTGCTGGCGTCGACGCCGCTGATCGTAAACGCGACTACGGCCACAGCCGACAAGCTGGGCCTGTTGAGCGGGCTCGTTACGGGCGGCACCACCCACATCTCGGCTATCGACCCCGGTGGCGACTTCCTGGCCGTGATCTTCACCGCGCTGGCGCATCTGTTCGGCGGGTAATCACGTTCGCAAGAGGGCAGTGTCTGTTAACGAGGGTAACAGACGCAGAGGACCGGGCTGCACGACACATTCGCGGCTAAGCAAGAGTGTGTTGTGTGGCCCGGCCACCCACCTAGACTATATCTGGACGCAACTATGGTATGCAACATTGTATTTGCCGGCGGCTCGTGTGGCATGACGATGGTCCGGGCGGGGGAAACACTGGCCGAGATGTGCCGCAGCGAGGGGCTGCGCGTCGAGGTGCAGTACCTTGATCTGTGGGCCTCGGACTTTATCCGGCCCAACGTAAACCTCGTCATCGAGATGTTCCCCTACTATAAGGGGCTGCCGATCCCGCTCGTCAGCGGACGGCCCTTCCTGAGCCGCAGCGGCGAGGACGACCTCTATCGCCAACTCGTCGGCATGGTCAGAGAGATCAGCAACCAATCATGAATAACACGCCCCGTTCGCCGCGCCGCCAGATCTACCTGGATTATGCGGCCACCACCCCCATTCACCCGCAGGCGCTTGAGGCGATGCTGGGTTGCGCGAGCGCGGTCTACGGCAACCCGTCGAGCCTGCACTTTGCCGGCCATGCGGCGCGTCGTGCGCTCGACGAGGCCCGCGCGACCTTCGCCGCCGGGCTCAATGTCCAGCCGGAGGAGATCGTGTTCACCGGCAGCGGCTCGGAGGCCGATAACCTGGCGCTGCTGGGCGCGGCGCAGCGGCTGCAAGGCCGGGGGCGGCACGTGATTACGTCGTGCATCGAGCACCACGCGGTGCTGGAGACGTGCGATTACCTGGAGCGGCTGGGCTTCGACGTGACGCGCCTGCCGGTCGATAGTGACGGCGTCGTGCAGCCGGAGACGCTGCGCGCGGCGCTGCGGCCTGACACAATCCTGGTGTCGATCATGCACGCCAACAACGAGATTGGCACCATCCAGCCCATTAGCGCGCTGGCGGAGATCGCGCACGAGGCGGGCGCGCTGTTTCACACCGACGCAGTCCAGACGGCGGGCCAGATCGCGCTGGACGTGCAGGCGCTGGGTGTCGACCTGCTGACGCTGTCGGCGCACAAGTTCTACGGGCCGAAGGGCGTCGGGGCGCTGGTGGTGCGCGAGGGCGTGGCGCTGGAACCACTGGTGCACGGCGGCAGCCAGGAAGGCTACCGCCGCGCGGGCACAGAGAACCTGCCGGGTATTGTGGGCGCGGCGAAGGCGTTCGCGCTGGCGCTCGATCACCTTGACGGGGAGGCGCTGCGGCTGGCGGCGCTGCGCGATGCGCTGTGGCAGCGCATCTGCGAAGGCGTGCCCGACGCGCGCCTGAACGGCCACCCAACCCGTCGGCTGCCCAACAACCTCAACGTGAGCCTGAAGGATATCGAGGCTGAGGGAATGCTGCTGCGGCTGAGCATGGCCGGCGTGGCCGCTTCGATGGGCTCGGCCTGCAACTCGGAGTCGATTGAGCCGTCGCACGTGATCGAGGCGCTGGCCCTGCCGCCGGACTGGGCGCGCGGCACGCTGCGCTTCACCGTGGGCTGCGGTACCACGCCCGACGACATCGCGCAGGCAGCAGACCACGTGGTCCACATCGCGGCGGATATGCGGCGTGAGTGATGACCTCCGGCTGCCAATGGCGTCGGAAAGACCCTCGTTAGGCGCAAAATTCACACA
Source organism: uncultured Chloroflexia bacterium (assembly GCA_963787375.1). GTDB lineage: Bacteria > Chloroflexota > Anaerolineae > Aggregatilineales > UBA3940 > CAWBCR01. The sequence continues at coordinate 115,189 of CAWBCR010000014.1, forward strand.
GGTGTATTATCAGAGAGGATAGCAACCCATGTCGGTGACAAGAGACGTATTGCGCGAAGAGCTGGTACTGCTCAACTACGAGGCCGACAGCGCTGAAGAGGTGCTGCGCGCGCTGGCTGATGTGCTGCTCGCGGACGGGGCTGTCAAGGACAGCTATTATGATGCCATGCTGACCCGCGAGCAGGCTTATCCCACCGGCCTGCCGACCGAAGAGGTAAAGGTCGCGATGCCCCACGCTGACGTCGAGCACGTCAACTACTCGGCGCTGGCGGTCGCCACGCTGGCGCACCCGGTGAAGTTCCGCGAGATGGGCGCGCCCGAAAACGAGCTGGACGTCGAGATCGTGCTGATGCTGGCCAACGCCGATCCTGACGAGCAGGTGCAGACGCTTCGCAAGCTGGTCGACCTGTTCGACGAGCCCGCCTCGCTGCACGCGCTGAAAGACGCTCAGAACCCCGCGCAGGTGATTGAACTGCTGCGCAGCGGGTACCAGGAGGGATGATGCCGTGATCGAAGATGTCTCGGAGGAGCGCCACCAACTGCTGGCGGACATCGCGAAGCTGTATTACCTGGACGGCCTTTCTCAGCAGGAGATTGCAGACCAGGTGAGCCTGTCGCGTCCCTCGATCTCGCGGCTGCTGCTTGAAGCGCGGGATATGGGCATCGTCGAGATCACCATCAACCACCCGATTCCCACCGTCCCCGCGCTGGAAGAGGCGCTCCACGGCAGCTTCCCGCTTCAGCAGGTCTACGTGCTGGAGCGCCGCAATGCCTCGGATGATGAGGCGCTGCGGCTGCTGGGCCGCCTGGGGACCGTGGCGCTGAATAACGTCTTGCAGGACGGGATGATCCTGGGTCTTTCGTGGGGGACGACTGTCCACGCCGTGATCGAGGCGCTGCGCCCCCGGCGGCTGCCCAGGGTGAAGGTCGTGCAGTTGATCGGCGGGGTGGGCGCGCCCTATCGCAGCATCGATGGGCCGGAGCAGTGCCGCCGGGCGGGCGAGATGTTCGGCGCGCAGCATTATTATCTAAACGCCCCCATGCGTGTCGACAGCCCCGACGTGGCCGCTGCGCTGCGCGAGGACCACTCGATTAAAGAGGTGCTGGAATTGGCCCGCCAGGCCGACGTCGCGCTCGTGGGCATCGGGACGACCGTCCCTGAATTGTCGACGCAGTTCCATTCCGGCTACCTGACCTACGAGGATTTGCGCCAGCTTGATAAGCTGGGCGTGGTGGGTGCGATGTGTATGTCGTTCTTCGACCTCGAAGGCAGCCCGGTATCGGTGCCGTGGCTCGACCGCTCGGCGATCAGCGTCACGTGGGATGATCTGGAGCGCGTCGGTACGCTGATCGGCATTGCGGGCGGCAGGCGCAAAGGATCGGCCATCCTGGGCGCGGTCCGCACCGGCGCGATCTCTGTGCTCGTCACCGACGATGCCGCCGCCGGCGAGCTGCTCAAGCTGGCCGAATCCGAATAGCGATCCCTTGCAGGAAAGACACAGCGCCCGGCGGGGATCCGCCGGGCGCTGTTGGATCGGCGCTGCCGCCGGTTCAGCCGTCTTCTTCCGCGGTGTGTTTGGGGTTCAGCTCGCCGACGTTGCCGGTGCTGGCATAGACGATCCGCTCGCAGATGTTCGTCACGCGGTCGGCGATCCGCTCCAGGTTGTGCCCGGCCCACAACAGGTAGGTGCCCTCTTCGACCGACATCTTGCCCTTGCTCATCGCCGTGACCAGCAGGTTGAACAGCTCCTGGTACAGCCGGTCGACGTCGTCGTCGCTCGACGCGGCTTCTCGGGCCTTCTCGGCGCTCATGTCGACGAAGGCGTCCATGCTGCGCCGCATCATGGTATGCACCATCTCCTGCATCGCGCCGATCTGTGGGGGCAGTGTGATGGACCCGTCGGCGCGGCTGCGCAGCACCGTCCGGGCGATGCCCTCGGCGTGGTCACCCATGCGCTCCAGCTCGTTGGAGATCAGCAGGTCGGCGATCAGCCTGCGCAGGTCGCGGGCCATCGGCTGTTGAAGGGCAAAGGTCTTGGTGACCATCTCCTCGATTTCGGCGTGCATCCCGTCGAGCACGTCGTCGTCGTTGACGACACTCTGCGCGAGGTCGTTGTCGTGCCGGACGAACGCCTGGATCGCCCTGCTGGTCGACTGGTCGACCAGCGAACCCAGACGCAGGATATTATCCCGGATGGCCAGCAGGTCCTGGTCAAGCGTGCTTCTGATATTGGACACAATATCCTCCCCCGAAGGTTAGCTGCACATCTCTGGCATGCCATTACTGTAACACAGGATCGGGCCGGTGTGAACCGGGGAAAAAGTCCACTGGGCGGGCGCGCACGCAGCCTAGCCGAACCGCCCGGAAACGTAATCTTCCGTCTCCTGCTGCGTAGGGTTGGTGAAGATCTGGTCGGTCGGGCCATACTCGACCAGCACGCCGATGCGCGCGTCAGGGTTGGCGCGGTCGATGGACATGAAGGCTGTGCGGTCCGAGACGCGCGCCGCCTGCTGCATGTTGTGGGTGACGATCACGATGGTGTAGTTCTGCTTCCAGTTCGTGCATCAGCTCTTCGATCTTGAGCGTGGCGATCGGGTCGAGCGAAGCCGCTGGCTCGTCCATCAGGATGACGTCCGGCTCGACGGCCAGCGCGCGGGCGATGCACAGTCGCTGCTGCTGCCCGCCGGAGAGCGCCATCCCACTTGTCTTGAGCTTGTCTTTGACCTCGTCCCACAGCGCCGCCCGGCGCAGCGCGCGCTCGACGATCTCGTCCATGTCACCGCGCACGCCGTTGACGCGCGGCCCGAACGCGATGTTGTCGTAGATGCTCTTGGGGAAGGGATTGGGCTTCTGGAAAACCATCCCGATCCGCCGGCGGATGGCCACCGAGTCGACGCCAGGCGCGTAGATTGGCTGCCCGTTGTACAGCAGTTCGCCCTCCACCCGCGCCGAGGGGATCAGGTCGTTCATGCGGTTGAAGCAGCGCAGCAGCGTGCTCTTGCCGCAGCCTGACGGCCCGATGATGGCTGTGATCTGGTTGCGCTGGAACGACAGCGACACCTCGCGCACGGCCAGTTTGTCGCCGTAGAACACGCTCAGGTGATCGGCTTCGATGACGAAGTCGCTGGCCTGCGGTGCGGGCTGCGTTGTGGTCTCTGGTTGCATCATCCTCGGTCTCTGGTTGATTAGCATGGGCAGCGTGTCGCTATTCTAGATGGAATGCCGTTGTCTGCCAACCAGCCGCACCAGCACGCTGGCGACCAGCACCAGCGCCGCCAGCACCAGCGCGGTGCCCCACGCCTTGGCGTGCCACTCGTCGTAGGGCGCGATGGCGTAGTTGAACAGCGTCAGCGGCAGGGCGGACATGGGCTGCTCGATCTTCAGGCTCATGTACGGATTGCCAAAGGCCGTGAACAGCAGCGGCGCGGTCTCGCCCGCTACGCGGGCGACGGCCAGCACGATGCCGGTCAGCACGCCCTGGCTGCCTGCCGGCAGCACCACGCTGACAATCGTCCGCCACTGGGGTGCGCCGAGCGCCAGCGCGCCCTCGCGCAGCGAGTGGGGCACCAGCCGCAGCATCTCCTCGGTGGTGCGGACCAGCGCGGGCAGCATCATCATGCCCAGCGCAAAGCCACCCGACAGCGCCGAGAAGTGGCCCTGTTTGGCGACGATGACCACGTAGGCGAAGATGCCCATCACAATCGACGGTACGCCCGACAGCACGTCGGCCAGGTAGCGGATCAACTCGCCAAACCAGTTGTTGCCGAACTCGCTCAGGTAGATGCCCGCGCCGAGGCCAATCGGCACCGAGAAGGCCGAGGCCAGCCCGACGACGACCAGGCTGCCGACGACGGCGTTGGCGATACCGCCACCCGGGATGCCGACCGGCGTCGGCAGGTGGGTGAAGAAGTCGGCGTTGAGCGCCGGGAAACCGTTGATAGCCACGAAAGCCAGCACGGCCACCAGCGCCGAGACGCCCAGCAGCGTGCTCAGCGCCGTGACGCCGGACATCAGCACGTTGACCAGCTTGCGGCGCGCGGCGTGGGCCGTGACCGTGATCGGCGCGCTGTCCGAAGCGGTGCGCTGCGCGGCAACGGGCGTAGCTGGGAAAAGGTTGCGCTCGGTCATGAGGCTGCTCCTGCCCCCTGCCGCTTGATGCGGTTGATCAGCAGGCGGGCGATACCGTTCAAAATGAGGGTGATGACAAACAGCGTGAGGCCCAGCAGGATCAGCACCGAAACGTACATCGGTGTGGTGGCCTCGCTGAACTCGTTCGCGATCTGGCTGGCCAGCGTATAGGCCGGGTTCAACAGGCAGGCCGACACCTCCGGGCGGTTGCCGATCATCATGGTGACGGCCATCGTCTCGCCGATGGCGCGGCCCAGCGCCAGCATCAGCCCGCCAAAGATGCCCGACCGGGCATAGGGCACCACCACCTGCCAGATCGTTTCCCATGGCGTCGCGCCCAGTGCCAGCGCGGCCTCGCGCTGGTCGCGCGGGACGGCGCGCAGCGAGTCGCGGGCGACGGACGTGGCGTAGGGCAGGATCATGATCGCCAGAATGACGATGGCTGAGAACAGGCCCAGCCCCAGCGGCGTGCAGTCGAACAGCGGCAGGAAGCCCAGCACGTTGTGCAGCGTGGTGCCGACCGGGTCGCGCAGGATGGGGGCCAGCACGAACAGCCCCCACAGCCCGAACACCACGCTGGGGATCGAGGCCAGCAGCTCGATCAGGAACGACAGCGGCGCGTCCAGCCAGCGCGGGGCCAGCTCGGCCAGAAAGATGGCGATCAGCAGCCCCAGCGGACCGGCGATCAGCAGCGCCACCAGCGACGAGACGACCGTGCCGTAGATCGCCGGCAGCGCGCCATAGACCTCGTGCACCGGGTCCCACCGGCTGGTGACGAAGAAGCTGTGGCCGTATTGAACAAGCCCCTGCCACGAGCCGGACACCAGCTCGACCAGCAGCATACCGATCAGCACGACCACGGCGGTGGCCATCGCCAGCGTCCACACGCGGAAGATCGCGTCGCCGGGGTTGCGCGGGATTCTGAGTTGCTGCCGGAGTTTCGCCTGTAGCTCGCTCATGTCTCCTCCAGAATGCAAACCAGGGAACGGGATCGCAGCCCCGTTCCCTGACGTACGATTAAGCGAGTCTTAGTGCATCGCCTCGGGGATGGGCTGGCCACCCTCGCAGGTCAGCGTGTCGAGCTTGGCCAGCGCCTTCTGCTGCACCGCATCGCTCAACGGCGAGTACAGCAGGTCGGTGGCGTACTGGTCGCCGTTTGTCAGCGCCCAGGTGTAGAAGGCCTTCAGCTCTGAAGCCTTGGCGCAGCTACCCATGTCCTGGTAGATCAGCAGGAAGGTGTAGCCTGCGATCGGGTAGGACGTGTCGCCGGGGGCGTTGACCAGCAGTTGGCCCATGTCGTCGGGCATCTGGTCCGCGAACGCCGCCGTCGCCGCCGTCACGCTGTCCAGCGTCGGCTCGACGAACTGGCCGGCCTGGTTCTGGACGAAGGCGTAGCTGATCTTGTTCTGGATGGCGTACGCCAGCTCGATGTAGCCGATGCCGTTGGGCTGCTGCTTGATGACACCTGCCACGCCGTCGTTGCCCTTGCCGCCGATGCCCACCGGCCATTCGACCGACGTGCCCGCGCCGGGGCCGTTCTTCCAGCCGTCGCTGACCTGGCTCAGGTAGCTGGTGAACAGGAAGGTCGTGCCGGAGCCGTCCGAGCGATGTGCGACGGTGATGTCGCTGTCGGGCAGCTTGATGTCAGGATTGAGCGCCGTGAGCGCCGGGTCGTTCCACTTGGTGATGTTGCCCAGGAAGATGTCTGCGATGACCGGGCCTGTCAGCTTGAGGCCGGTCGGGATCGGGTTGCCGTCAGCGTCGTTGACGTTGTAGCCCAACACCACACCGCCGGCGACGGTTGGGAACATGTCCAGCGTGGGCGCAGCCGCCCGCTGGTCGCTGTTCAGGATGGCGTCCGACCCGCCAAAGTCAACCGTCTTGGCCGTGACCTGCGCGATCCCGCCGCCCGAGCCAATCGCCTGGTAGTTGAACTGCACGCCCGAGTTGACGAATGCGTACTGGTAGAACCAGCTCGAATAGAGCGGGTAGGGGAAAGTCGCGCCCGCGCCTGTCAGTTGGACCGAGCCGGGGGCCGTGGTCGGCTGCGCAGCGCCGCCGCCGCAGGCGCTGAGCGCCAGGGCCGCCACGGCCAGCACAGCGCCGATCAGAGCGAACTTCTTGCCTTGCAGCATATCAGAGCTTCTCCTCTTCAAGATGATGATGTATCTCTCCACAGCCGCGAGTTTATGGGGGCCGCATTAAGTTGTCTTTAGGCTGGAGTTAAGAGGAGATTAAGGCAATTGGAGCGCAGGCAGCGCTGCACAGGTGCGCCGGGGACGAAAAAGGGGCGACCAGCCGGTCGCCCCTGCCATGCAGATGGGGTTTTACAGCCCCAGCAGCTTGAACAGCCGCTTGTAGTCGACGTGCTCGGCCATCAGCGCCTCGAAGTGGGCCAGTTTCTCGGCCTGCCCCAGCCGCGTCTTACCGAACACACTCTCAATCGCCTCGACGCTTTCCATCGTGTTGGTGGGCACCAGCAGCACGCTCACGCCCAGCTCGTTGGCGCGCTGCAGCACCGCCTCAGGCGGGCGCAGATTGCCGGTCAGCACCAGGCATACCGTCGACGTTTCGAGCGCGGCAAGCTGCACGTCGGTGCGGTCGCCGCCGGTGACCACTGCCTTGTTCTGGTGGACGCGGAAGCGCGACAGCGCCTCGTGTGCGCCCATCGCGCCGACCATCATCGTCTCGACCAGCGCGTCGCGGTGCGCATCGTCGCCGATGACTTTCGCGTTCAGCACGTCGATCAGTTCGCCAACGCTGATGGAGGCCAGCGTGGGCCGCTCCGGCAGGACGCCCAGCACGGGGATGTTGTGCCTCTCCAGGAAGGGGATGGCCTGCCCTTCGGTGAACTCCAGTTCCTCTTCCGGGACGCGGTTCAGGATGATGCCCAGCAGCCGGTCGCCCAGCCGGAACTGCGCCGTGAGCAAGTCGTCGAGCAGGCGCATCCGGCCCCGGTACTTGACCACCGCCACGACTTTCGCGTCCAGCATCTCGGCCACGTAGGCTGTCGAAAGGCCCAGCGCGTAGCCCATGCGCAGGCTGCCGCCGCCTTCCAGCAGCATCACGTCCCGCCCCCTGCCGACCTTCTCGTACGCCTCGCGGACCTTATCCGACAGGTTGCAGGAGCTGTCGTCGCTGAGGCAGTCGGGCAGAAGCTTGGGGGTGATGACCACCGGCGACAGATCGCGTGGGTCGCCTTCGAGCGCCAGCACATTCTTGACGAACGACACATCCTCGTCGATGGTCTGCCCGGCCATCTGCTTCGCCTCGTAGCTGACGGGTTTCAGGTAGCCGACTTTGTGCCCTTCGGCCTGCAGCCGCTTGCCGATGCCGAGGCAGACCGCCGTCTTGCCAGAGAAGTTCTCAATTGACGTGATGTATAAAGCCTTCATGCCTGTGTTTTCCTCTCGTCTTAGATGCCCGATTGGATCGGGCCCTCTCTTCTCTATTGTAGGGCAAAATCAGTCCTGGCTGCGCAAAACCAGCCGCATGTCGATGGCGACCGCGCCCTGTCCGTTCTCGAAGACCATCAGCGGGTTGATGTCCATCTCGACGATCTCCGGAAAATCCTGCACAAGCTGCCCGATGCGCAGCAGTGCATCGATGATGGCGGGCTTGTCTGCCGGCGGGCGGCCCCGCACGCCGTCCAGCAGCGCGCGGGCGCGGATCTCTTCGAGCATCTGCTCGGCTTCCTCGCGTGAAAACGGCGCGATGCGGAAGGTGGCGTCCTTCAGAATCTCGACGTAAATGCCGCCCAGCGCAAACGTGACAAGCGGGCCGAACTGCGGGTCGCGGTTCATGCCGACCAGCACTTCAAGGCCGCTGGGCGTCATCTCCTGCACCACGCAGCCCCAGATGCGCGCGCCCTCGACGTACTTCTGCGCACGGTAGACCATCAGCTCGAAGGCGTCGCGCACGTCCTGCGCGCTGCTCAGGCCGACCTTCACGCCGCCCACGTCCGTCTTGTGCAGGATGTCGGGCGAGGCGATCTTGAGCACGACCGGGTAGCCGATCTCACCTGCGATGCGTACGGCGTCGTCGGGCGTCTCCGCCAGCCGCGAGTCGGGGATGGTCAGGCCATAAGCGCTCAGGATGTCGCGCGCCTCGAAGTCGCCAATCGTCACGCGGCCCTCGGCGCGGGTCCGCTCGAACACCTTGCGCGACGGCTTCCTTGTCGACCTCGAACTGCTCGAACTCTGGCAGGGGCCGGGCCTTCGCGTCGCGGTAGTCGGCCATCGCGCGGAAGGACTCGATGGCGCGCTCCGGGAACGGGTAGTTCGGCACGCCACGCCGCGTCAGCACGTCGATGCCCTTGCTGACCTCTTTCTCACCCATGAAGCAGCTCAATACCGGGGTGTCGACCCGGTCGGATAGGTCGGCGACGGCTTCTGCCGTGCCAAGAATGTCGGTCATCGCCTGCGGTGTGAGGATCACCAGGATACCGTCGACGTGGGGATCCTGCGAAACGACCTCGATGGCGTACTTGTAGCGGTCGCCGGCAGCGTCTCCCAGCACGTCGACCGGGTTGGCCGCCGAGGCCGCGTCGGGCAGGTAGGTCTCAAGCTGGTGGATCGTATCCGTCTCGAAGCGGGCGATAGTCAGCCCGGCGCGCTCGATGGCGTCGGTGGCCAGGATGCCCGGCCCGCCAGCGTTGGTGATAATCGCGATGCGGTTGCCGGGCAGCGGCGGCTGGTAGGCGAAGGCCAGCGCGTAGTCGAACATCTCCTCCATCGTATTCGCGCGGACGATGCCCGCCTGCTTGAAGGCTGCCGCGTAGGCTTGCTCGGAGCCGGCCAGCGAGCCGGTGTGTGATGACACCGCGCGCGACCCGGCCTTGGTGACGCCCGACTTCAGCGCGACGATCGGCTTTTGCTTGCCGACCCGCCGCGCCACGTCGATGAACTTCTGGCCGTCGGGCACGCCCTCGATGTAGGCCAGCGTGACGTTGGCGTTGGGGTCGTTTGCCCACGATTGCAGCAGGTCGATCTCGCTGACGTCGGCCTTGTTGCCCAGTGACACGAACTTCGAGAAGCCCATGCGGCCCGCCAGCGACCAGTCGAGCACGGCGGTGCCCAGCGCGCCCGACTGCGACATGAAGTTGATCGGCCCGCACGGCGGCGTGCCGGCGGCGAACGACGCGTTGAGCGGCGTGTAGGTGTCGATCACACCCAGGCAGTTGGGGCCGATGATGCGCATATGGTACTCGCGGGCGATGTCGAGCACCTCGCGCTCGCGCAGCAGCCCCTCGTGGCCCGCCTCGCGGAAGCCGGCGGTGATGACCACCGCCGCCGGGACGCCCTTCTTGCCGCAGTCGCGCATGGCGTCGGGGACGTACTTGTAGGGTATGACGATCACCGCCAGGTCGATCTCGCCTGGCACGTCGGTCACGCTCGGATAGGCCTTGAGGTCGAGGATCTCGTCGGCTTTGGGGTTGATCGGGTAGACAGCCCTGTTCTGCGCAAAGCCGCTCGTAATCAGGTTATGGACGACCGCATAGCCCAGCTTGTCCGGATCGCGCGAAGCGCCGATGACGGCTATGGATTGTGGGTTGAAGAACTTCTCCAGCATCATGATCCTGTCCAGTGGTTACGGAATATGAAGGATAACCGGCGTGCCGCCCTCCTGTGCGATCATATCCAGCGCGATCGCGGTGGGCGGCAGCGCACCGCTCAGGTCGGGCAGGTGGTATAGCGCCCACACCCCGTCGACGGGCAGCAGCGTGTAGAACACCCCGCTGCCGAGTGGCTGGTAATCGAACAGGTTGTCGCGCTCGCGGCTGGGCGCGGACTCGGTCCACGGCGGCGGCTCGTCAGGGGCCGCCCGCGCCCACACCTGCTCGGATGCGCCATCAGCCGCCGGCTGCACCATATCGAGCAGCACGTACCGGCTGTCGGAGTACCAGCGCAGGCTGGTGAACGATGCCCCTTCAGGCGCGGCAATAGTCTGAGTTCTGGTCGAGCCGCAGGTCCACCACACGCGCTATGTCCGCTGTATGCGGGCTGCCACCCGCCGCCGCCAGGTAGGCCAGCAGCGTACCGTTCGGCGACAGCTTCGGCAGGGCCAGCGCCTGGTCGTCCAGCGTGAGCAGCAGCCGCCCACCGCTGCCATCCGGGCTGACGGCGTAGATGCCGCCCGGCTCCGGGCCGGGCACCGCCGCGTTAAGCAGCAGCGGGCCGTCGGCAATCCACGCGAACGGCACCAGCGGTGCGACGTCGTCCAGCATCTCGCGGTCCGCCAGCAGCGTCGGCTCGCCGCCGCCGGGCGGCACCCGGTCGATGCGCCAGTCGGCGGAGGCCAGCGGCTTGCCGTCCTGCACCTGCACGTAAGCCAGCCCGCTGGCGTCGCTGGCCAGCATCAGCGCGATGATGCGGTAGCCGGGCAGCGGGCTCATGACGAGCCGCGCGTTGGGCTCGGTGGGGTCCCACACGGCGATCCCGTGTTCCTCGTTATCGCCGGTGATGACCAGGTAGGCCACCAGACGCCCGTCTGCCGAAGCGACCAGGTTCGAGGCGAGCTGCCCCTCGTTGAGCGGCACGTGCACGCGCGTCACCGTCTCGTCTGCGGCAACGCTGGCGATAGAATCGCCGGTGCCCTCCACGCCGACCCAGATTTGCGCCGGGTCGAGCGCGGAGACCGGGGCCGGGGTAGGTGTATCCGCCTCGGTTGCCGTCGCGGTGACGATGTCTATCGGCGGGAGGGTCGGCTGGACGGTGGCCGGCGCGCCGCAGCCAACCAGGCCGCACACGATGGCAGTCGCTGCCAGGCAGCCCGGTATGCCGTCTTTCAGGGACCATCCGCTCATCGACAGACTCCATAATGGGCTTGCGGCGCGAAGTTCGCGCTGAACCCATTATAGCACGCCGCATTATGCCAGGTGTGGCGGGAGCTGGCAGCGGCGATCCGTCACTATTAAGTTGTGAAAAATGTCACTATTGTGAGTATTGTGTTCACATTTGTGCGGTTCGCTGTGGCGCTCTATTCTATGGGGTGCCGTGTGACATTCATCCCATACGAGGTGACGTTTTTCACATGCGTCTTTGGGGTGTATGACCCATAATTCATCTAGGTAGCCCTGCCAAGAGGGATGGGGCCGCCAGCGTTCCAGCGGAGGCAAGTCCATGCGTTTTCGATACTGGTACCTGACACTCACCTTCGTGTTGGCTGCCATGCTGCTGTTCGGTGTCCGAACGGCTGCAGCTCAGGATAGCGGTGACGACAGCGGCGGCGGAAACGGCAGCGGCGATTCGGGGCAGTGTCTGATGTGCCACGCCAACAGCGGCGCACACGTCACGTTCGGAACCGGCGACGAGATCAGCGTGCAGGTCGATGCGCAGATGCTCGATCAGTCCGTGCACGGGGTGAACAACCCGCAGGGCGAGTTGTCCTGCCAGAACTGCCATGGCGACTACACCTATCCACACACAGGCCACACGCCCCCGCTCAATTCGCCGCGCGATTTCCGGCTGGCGCTGAACCAGGCGTGCACGACGTGCCATACGCAGGAAGCGACCCTCCAGGCAGACAGCGTCCACGCGGCGGCGATGCAGGCCGGCAACGAAAACGCGCCGGTGTGTGTCGACTGCCACGGCTTCCACGACGTAACGCCGCCCAACCAGCCGCGCTCGAAGATACCGAACACCTGCGGCACCTGCCACACCGATGTCTTCAACCAGTACAAAGACAGCGTGCATGGCGCGGCGCTGCTTGAGGATTCAAACCCCGACGTGCCGACCTGCATCGACTGCCACGGCGTCCACAACATCCAGGACCCCACCACCAACCACTTCCGGCTGTTCTCGCCGCAGTTGTGCGCCAAATGCCACGCCAATAAGGCGCTGATGGACAAGTACGGCATCTCGACTGACGTATTCAACACGTATGTATCCGATTTCCACGGGACAACCGTCACCCTGTTCGAGAAAAAGTCGCCCGACGCGGCAGTCAACAAGGCCGTGTGCTATGACTGTCACGGCGTGCACAACATCCGCCGCCCCAGCGACCCGCTGTCGACGGTCTATAAAGACAACCTGCTGACGACCTGCCAGAAGTGCCACCCCGATGCGACAGCCAACTTCCCGACGGCGTGGCTGGGCCATTATGAGCCGGACCCGCAGAGATACCCGCTGGTCTACTATGTGAATCTGTTCTACAAGTACTTCATTCCGGGCATGATCGGCTTCTTCCTGGTGGTCATCATTCCCGATGCCATCCGCCGGGTCATCAACCTGACAAAGAAACGAGAGGGGAAATAGGGCATGCCGCAAGACGCCAATCACGACGTTCCTGCGAAGAAATCGCTGTTCAAGAAGGTTCGGGAATTCTTCTTCCCGCCGGTGGGCGCAAGCCGCGTGCAGAAGATCCTGCCGTATGCCGTGCTGGGGGTGGTGACGCTGATCCTGCTGGTCGGCGGCACCTATACCTGGGACTACACCAACTCGCCGGTGTTCTGTGGCACGACCTGCCACACCATGCCGCCCGAGTACAGCGCCTATGAGGTCTCGCCGCACGCGCGCGTCTCCTGCGTCGAATGCCACATCGGGCGCGGCTTCGTGGCGACTCGCATCACGCGCAAGGCTGGCGACATCAAGCACGTCGTCAAGCTGGCCTTCAAGACCTACACGTACCCCATCTTTGCCGATGAGCTGCGGCCCGCCCGCGAGACGTGCGAGCAGTGCCACTTCCCGGCCAAGTTCTCCGACAACTCGCTGCGCCAGAACATCCACTACCAGGATGACCAGGACAACACACGCTACGCGATCTATCTCGCCATGCGCACCGGCGGCGGCACCCAGCGGCAGGGGCTGGGACAGGGCATCCACTGGCATATCGAGAACGAAGTGTGGTTCGCCGCGACTGACAATTTGCAGCAGACTATCCCCTATATTCGTGTCGTCAAATCAGACGGCACCCAGGTGACATACACCGCGCTCAACGCCGACCAGACGCCCGACGAGCTGGCCGCGCTGCCTGAACAGCGCATGGACTGCATCACCTGCCATAACCGCATTACGCACGATATCCTGCTGCCCACCGAGTCGATGGACCAGGCGCTATCACGTGGGCAAATCGACCCGACCATCCCCTTCATCCACCAGAAGGGTGTGGAAGTCCTCAACGCCAGCTACGACACGCAGCAGGCCGCCCACGATGGCATTGCGTCGCTGGACGCCTTCTACCAGACTGAATATCCCGACTTCTACGCCGCGAACCACGACGCCGTGACGCAGGCGATCAGCGCGATTACCAGCATCTACGACCGTTCGGTCTTCATCGACCAGGATGTAAGCTGGAACACCCACCCCAACAACCTGGGGCACGAGAACTGGCCGGGCTGCTTCCGCTGCCACGACGGCCAGCACGTCAGCAGCGCTGGGCAGGCGATCCGCCTGGAGTGCAACCTGTGCCATTCGATCCCGCAGGTGGTCGACGCCAGCGTCATCGAGCCTGAGCTGCCGCTGGCCACCGGCATCGAGCCGGATTCGCACTATAGCACGCACTGGATCGCGCTGCACCGCACCTCGTTTGACCAGACCTGCCAGGCCTGCCACACCGTTACCAACCCCGGCGGGACAGATAACAGTTCGTTCTGCTCGAACTCGGCCTGCCACGGCGAGAACTGGCGCTTCGCCGGGCTCGACGCGCCAGAGCTGGCCGACATTCTGGCCGCCGAGCAGCCGGCCCCACCTCCGGCAGCAACCGCTGTGCCGGTCGGCGCGGGCGGCCCCACCTTCGACGGACAGATCGGCGCGATCTTCCAGCAGCACTGCACCACCTGCCACAGCCAGGCCATCGCAACCGGCGGGCTGGTGCTCGAAACGTACAATGCCACGATGATCGGCGGCAAAGACGGGCCGGTGGTCATCCTGGGTGATGCCGAGGCGAGCGAAGTCATCAAGCGTCAGCGCTCGGGGCACTTTGCCAAGCTCGACGATGCGGAGCTTCAGCTCGTCATCGACTGGATCAACAACGGCGCGCCTGAGAACTAATAACGCGCGATTTCGGCGAGGGAGGGTTCTGTAACTGATGGCTGTTGAAGCGACTACCGAAAAGCCAAAGCAAATCAAGCGTTTCGGCTGGAGCGCACGCATCCAGCACATCATCCTGCTGGTGACGTTCACCGGGTTGGCGATGACCGGCCTGCCACAGAAGTACGCCCAGGCGGCGTGGGCCGATACGATGATCGGGCTGCTGGGTGGCATCGAGACGGTGCGTATCATCCATCGCATCCTGGCGACCGGCCTGATGGCGCTGGCGATCTATCACGGCGGCGAGCTGACCTATAAGCTGTTCGTCCTGCGTGAGCCGCCCTACATGCTGCCGTCGTTTGCCGACTTCAAAGACCTGATCCAGACGATGGCCTACAACCTGGGCTTCCGCAAAGAGCACGCCCGCATGCCGCGCTTCGGCTTCGGGGAGAAGCTGGAATATTGGGCGGTGATCTGGGGTATGGGCGTCATGATCCTGACCGGCTTCATGATGTGGAACCCGATCGCCACGACGCACTACCTGCCCGGTGAGGCCATCCCTGCGGCGCTGACTGCCCACGGGTCGGAAGCGCTGCTGGCCGTGCTGGCGATCGTCATCTGGCACCTGTACAACGTGCTTACACACGGCAACTTCAGCATCTTCACCGGCTGGATCAGGGCGAAGCTCGAGAAGGAAGAACACGCGCTCGAATACGAGCGGATAGAAGCAGGCGACCTGCCGAAGCCGCCGGCAAAAGACGTGTTTCGCAAGCGAATGCGTGTCTTTGTCCCCATCGCCGTTGTGATCACGCTCGTGCTGCTGGCCGGGCTGGTGTGGTTTGTGACGTTCGAGCAGACAGCCATCACGACTATCCCGCCGGCATTCTAGGCTGGCCCGGCGGGATGCCCACAAAAGGGTTGACGGACTATGGCAAATCTCTTTGTCGACCCCATCGTTCCTGTATTCTTCGTCTACGGCCTGGCCTTCTATACGATGGGCCTGGCCGTAGTGCTAAAATCGGGCGGCTGGATTGCCGACCGCGCGGTGCGCCGTGCGATGCGGCTGCTGGCTGTGTTTGCGCTGATCCACGGAACGCACGAATGGTTCGAAATGTTCTTCCGGATCGGGACGGCAGCATCGGGGTTCGTCGCGCCGCCCGCGCTGGAGATGGCGCGCACGGCGGTCCTGATGGGTTCGTTCGCTTTTCTGGCAGCGTTCGGCGTGGAAACCATTTATTTGCACGCGCCGCGTGCGCTGCACCGGTGGACGCTTGGCGTGCTGCTGGCCATTTCGGCCACTGGTGTGCTTGCGATCATCCTCCACTACCTGCCCGACTGGGACACGATCACCCGGGCTGCTGACGCCTGGGCGCGCTACAGCCTGGGCGCAGTTGGGGCGACCATCGCCGGGGTGGGGCTGCTGGTGCAGGCCCGCGACAACCGGCGGGCAGAGCTGTACGCGGTATCGCGCGGTTGGCTGGTGACGGGCGTGGCGCTGATCGTCTATGGGCTGGTGGGGCAGACCGCCTCAGCGCCCAGCGTGCTGTTCCCGTCGACGGTGTACAACACGCAGACGTTCCAGCACCTGTTTGGCTTCCCGATCCAGTTGCTGCGTGCTGCCGTCGCCGTGACTTCAACCGTCGGCGTGCTGGGTGCGCTGCGCGCGCTGGAGCTTGAGCGCCGCCGTGCCGAGCGGCAGGCGACTGATGCCAGGTTCGCGGCGCAGGCCGAGGCGCAGCAGGCGCTGGCTCAACGCGAGACGCTGCAAAAGGAGCTGTTGCGCCGCACCGTTGGCACGCAGGAAGACGAGCGGGCGCGCATCGCGCGGGAGCTGCACGACGGCATCGGGCAGACGCTGACCGCGCTGGTTTACCGCGTGACGGCGCTCGAGGCCCTACCCGACAACGGCAAGCCGGTGACGCCTGAAATGGTCGAGAACGTCCACCAGCTTGCCACACAGGCCCACGCCGACCTGCGCCAGCTTGTGACGGACCTGCGCCCGGCGCAGCTCGATGACCTGGGTCTGGTCGCCGCGCTGCACTGGCTGGCCGACCAGACCCGTCGGCAGCTCGACCTGGATGTGAGCGTCGTCGTTGACGGGCGCAAGAAGCGCCTGCCAGGCGAGATCGAGACGACACTGTTTCGCATTGCTCAGGAGGCGTTGACCAATGTCGTCAAGTACGCCGAGGTCGACGAGGCCTGCATCCGGTTGTCGTTTGAGCCGAAGTTTGTCATTTTAGAGATTATCGACCACGGAGTGGGCTTCGACGTGAAAGCTGCGCTTGACGTGGAGGTTACCGAGCGTGAGGCATGGGGGTTGATCGGGATGCAGGAACGGGCCACGCTGGCCGGTGGCCGGCTGCTCCTGCTGTCTACGCCGGAGAAGGGGAGCGTGGTGCGCGTCATCATACCAATGCCGGGAGAACATACCCATGACGGACTCGAACACGATACACATTCTGCTGGTTGACGACCACGAAGTCGTGCGATCAGGCATCCGGGCGCTGATCGACGCACAGCAAGACATGGCCGTTGTTGGCGAGGCAGCCAATGGTGAGGAGGCGGTCGAGATAGCCTGCGAGCTGCATCCCAACGTGGTGCTGATGGACATCACCATGCCGGGTGTAGATGGCATGGAAGCCACCCGCCGCATGAAAGAATGCGGCGAGGCGACCGCTGTGCTGGCGCTAACCATCCACGAAGGCCGCGAGTACTTCTTCGAGATGCTCAACGCGGGCGCGTCGGGCTACATCCCCAAGAGCGCGGCAGCCGACGAGCTGATGATCGCCATCCGTGCTGTAGCGCGCGGTGAGGTGTACCTGCACTCATCGGTTGCGCAGCTTCTGTTGCAAGATCACCTGCGGCGCAGCCGGGGTGAGCAGGAAACCAACTCGATGGGCGACCTGAGCGACCGCGAGCGCGAGGTGCTGACGCTGGTAGCCGAGGGCCTGCTCAACAAGGACATCGGCGAGCGGCTGGACATCAGCCCCAAAACGGTCGCCCGCCACCGCGAGAACATCATGCGCAAGCTGGGCCTGCACAGCCGCACCGAGTTGGTCAAGTATGCGCTGCGCATTGGCCTGATCGACATCGACGAAGAGTAGCGCGCTCACGTCGTGGTGTATCCCCCACATTCAGAATAGGCGATTCGCCCCACGCGCGATTGGTGCGAACTCTCGATGACAGCCGCCCCGAGAAACCTTACACTGTAGATAAGAAGCAGACAGTCAACAGGCTGCCTGCAAGCAGAGTGGAGGTCGATCATGGGCGGCTTGGCGATAATGTTGGGTGTGATTGTCCGCATCGGTATCCCGGTGTTGGTGCTGTTGCTGATCGGCAGCTACTTCCAGCATCGGAATACAGAGCGGCGTATCTGACGCAAGTTGAAGGGCCGTGCGGCGTTCGCACCGGCCCCTCCTGGGACACGCTTCATCCTCTATGCTGCCCGGCAGGCTGATGCCTGCCGGGTCCTTTTATGCCATTTGCCGTTTACCCGGTCACGATGATCTCGGTAGCGGCCTCGCCCACTTCTGTAAAGCGATACTCCTCATCGTAGCCCAGATACGGCTGTGTCCAGCGATAGACCCACTTGGCGGCGTCAGGCGTCACGTTGATGCAGCCGTGGCTGCGCGGGCGTCCGTAGTTGTTGTGCCAGTACGCCCCGTGGATCGCCGCGCCGGTCCCGCCGAAGTACGTCACCCATGGCACGCCGTTCACGTCGTAGGGCAGGCCGAACTCGTCGCCGCCGCGCATGCGCCGCGACGGGCGCTTGCGGGTGACGGTGTAGTCGCCCTTGGCTGTGGATAGGTCGTGCAGGTTGCCTTCGTCGTCCTGAAAGCTGCTGCCGGTGGCTGTGCGCGTCTGGAACACGATCTGGTCGCCCTCGTAGCAGGTGACGACCTGCGCGTTCAGCTCGATGCGGATCAACTTGTCCGTCACGTCGGGTGAGATTGGGTCGAACTCGTCGACCGCAACGCGGCGGATGTGCTTGGCGAATACCCACGCCTGCCGCTTGGGCTCCACGTCGTCATACAGTTGGTACCACACGCGGCCTTCCTCGTCGACGTCACGATTAATCACGCGGTGGACCTGCCCCCAGAAGCCCATATAATGCGCCCAGTCCCATTGATAGCTGTGCAGCGTTGGGCGGGTGTACTGCCACGAATGCGGTACCACCACCTCGCCCCAGAAACCATCGGCGGGGACTTCTTCCTCTGGCTGCTGGAACTGCTCGTGGCCCGGTACGACGTACGCCGAATGGACGTAGCCCTCATTGATCTGGAACCACACGTCGCTCTGCGCGCGGGTGTCGTAGGGCACCCCGTGGACGCTGGCCAGGATCGGCATGACGTAGCCCCAGTACACTGTGCGCACCGTGTTGGAGCGCGGCGTCGGCTCGGTGAAGATGCGAATCCACGCCGAGCCGTGCACGCGGCCCAGAAACGGCGGGTTTCCATACATCTCGTTAAACGAGATTGTGTTGTCCTTGTAATTGTAGGAGCCGCTGCCAGGGTCGCCGGCTGCGGACTGGGCCAGCGCGCCGCGCACCCGCAGTGAAGCCAGCGCGGCAGCGCCCAGCCCGGCGGCTTTCAGTGCATGGCGGCGTGATAGGTGTTGTGGCATGGCAATTCCCTCAAGTGTGTGACGAGTCCTGCGGATTATAGCAGGTGAAGGCGGAACTTCAATACGCCCGGCGAGCCGCACCCGCCAATGAGCCGCCACGCACGTGGGACGCAAAACGCCGCGCCAGCACGGCGCGGCGTCGGGGGTCATGCCCACGAGATCAGGGCTGCTTGTTATCAGGTGCCTGTGCGGGCGGCTTGCCAGGTGCTGACTCAGCTTCCTTGCCGGGCATCGGTGTGGGCGCCTTATCGACTGCGGATTCGGGCGGCTTGACAGGTGCCGCCTCTGGCGGCTTGCTGGCTGCCGTTTCGGGCGGTTTGGGGGCTGCCACCTCTGGCGGTTTCGGAGCCGGGGTTTCCGGCGGACTGGCGGGTGTCGCCGTGGGCGGCTTGTCGGCTGCCGCTTCGGGCGGCTTGATCCAGGCGCTGGGCCTCTGGCGGGCTGGCCGCAGCCTGCTTCTTCTGATGGGCCTCCAGGATTTCTTTGATACGCGAGAGCAGCACGTCCGGTGCGAACGGCTTGAGGATATAGTCGGTGGCCCCGGCATCCATGCCGGAGGTAACCTCCGCGTCCTGCCCCTTGGCCGACAGGAAGACCACAGGGATGTCGGAGGTGGCGGGGTCGGCTTTGAGCGCCACACACGCCTCGTAGCCGGTCATGCGCGGCATCCGCACGTCCAGCAGAACGAGATCGGGTTTGGCATCCGATGCCTTCTCGACTGCCTCCGCTCCGTTACTCGCGGCGACGACTTCGTAGCCGCCGAACTGCAGCGTGAACACGATCAGGTCGCGGATATCTGGTTCGTCTTCGGCAATTAAAATCCTGGTCATACGGCTCCGTCCCATAAGCGGCGGTCAGGGTATACGGTCTCGACCATCATCACTACTGCTCAACTTTAACGTGCCTGTAGGGCAGCCACACACTGAACGTAGTGCCGACGCCCTCCTCACTTTCGAACGTTACCTCGCCACTGTGCATTACCGCAAGCTGCTGCACAATCGCCAGGCCCAGACCGGTGCCCGCCGACTTGAACACCAGCGGGTTCAACTCACCACGGAAGAAGCGCTCAAAGATGCGCTCCTGATCTTCTTTCGGGATGCCGATGCCCGTGTCGGCCACGTCGATAGACACGCCCTCCGTGTCGGGCCGCACGCGAATAGTCACTGTGCCCTCGTCAGGTGTGTACTGGTACGCGTTGGCCGTCAGGTTGGTGATGATCTGCGTCACGCGGTCGTAGTCGCCTTCGATTGGCTGCAGGTCGTCGGGCAAGCTGGCCTCGATGACCATCTCGCGGCCCTCGCTCTTCTTGCGCCCTTCGAACGCGTCGAGCACCTGCCTGATCAGGTCGCGCAGGTCGATCTCGCGGATGTCCAGCTCCAACTGGCCCTGCTCGATCAGGGAGATGTCAAGCAGGTCGTTGACCAGCAGGCTGAGGCGGTCGGCATTGCTCTTGACCGTCTCCAGGAACTTGCGCTGCTGGTCGGTGATCTCGCCGGCTGCGCCCAGCAGCAGCAGGTCGGCGTAGCCCTTGATGCTGGTCATCGGCGTGCGCAGCTCGTGCGACACGCGCGCCACGAACTCACTCTTGATGCGGTCGGCGATGACCTCGCGGGTGATGTCGCGGAAGACGGACACCAGCCCCAGGTATTCGTCGCCGTGCAGTACCGGCGAGACGTGCACCGAGACGACCCGGTCTTCAAGCTCAAGCTGCTCAGACAGGAACTGGCCGCGATAGTCGTGCGGCGATGCGCGCCACAGGTCGATGGTCTCGACCCAGTTCTCTGCGCCGGGGCCATACAGCCCGGTCATCTCCTGCGCCGGGCGGCCCAGCGCCTTGTCGCGTCGCAGGCCCAGCACGCGCTCGGCGGCGGCGTTGAACAGGATGATCTCGCCCGACTGGTCGGCCACCATCACGCCGTCGGCCACCGACTCGAGGATGGCCTGCGACTTGGCAGCTTCGGTTGTCTGGCTGCGCAGCATCACGCCCAGGCGCTCGGCCTGGTCGCGGATCAGGCGGTACAGTTCGGCGTTGTTGATGCTGGCTGCCACCTGGTTGGCTGCTGCCTCGACCAGCTTGAGGTGCTCGGCGTTGAAAGCGCTTTCTGTGTCGCTGTTGAAGAAGATGCAGCCCAGCACTTCCTGGTTCGACATCAGCGGTGCGCCCAGCAGCGAGCGCCGGGCCTCGGTGCCGGGGATTTGCGCCCAGCGTGGGTCGACCTGCACGTTGTCGATAACCAGCGACTCGCGGTTGTCCATGATCCAGCCGGCCAGCCCTTCGTGCCGGCGAATCTGCACTTGGCGACCACCGGGCGGCAGGCTTTCATCGTAGCGCATCGAGGCACGGTGGATGAGCAAATCTGACTGTGGGTCGACCAGGAACAGCGTTCCCGAGTCGGCCCCCACGGCCTCACCGACCAGCTCCAGCGCGCGGTTCAGCACGCGGTCCAGGTCGAGACTGGCCGTCAGCTCGACCGCGATGCGGTACAGCGTGTCGATGCGGTCGCGCTCCTCGCGCAGCTCGCGCGTGCGCTCCTCGACGCGCTGCTCAAGCTCCTCGGATAGCGTGACCATCTGCGCGTACAGCCGTGCGTTGGTCATCGCCGTGGCGACCTGCCCGGCGAAGGTGCGCATCAGTTGCAGGTCGCTGTCGTCGAGCAGGTTGTCGGCCCCGCTGGCGACTCCCAGCACGCCCAGCACCTTCTCGTCGGAGATGATCGGGACGGCAACCTCGCTGCGCACCCACTCCTTGGCGGCCATATAGTCGGGGTCGTCGCTGACGTCGGGCACAAGCTGCGGCTCGCCGGATCTGGCGGCCCGCCCGGTGATCCCGGCGTCTATCGAGATTCGGCGGAAACGCTCGATCTCTCGGGTGGTGTAGCCGTGCGAAGCCTGCATGACCATCTCGCGATCATCGAGCGTGAACAGGCTGATCAGCGGATACTTGAAGGCTGAGGCCAGCTCGCGCACGACGCGCTCGAAGATCTCCTGAAGGTCGAGCGCGGAGTTCACCACGCGCGAGACTTCTTGCATGGTCGTCGTCTCAGACAGGCGCTGCTCAAGCTCGCTGTACAGTCGCGCGTTCTCGATGGACACGGCCACCTGCGCGGCGATCGGGCTGAGCACGCGCAGCGTCGCCTCGCTGAACGTGCCTTCCTGGGCGTAATCCTCGACGGTCAGCACGCCGGTCACCTCGCCGCTGGAGAACGGGACCCCCAGGAAGGACTTGAGCCGCGGCTCGGTGTGCTTGAGGTCCAGCTCCTTCAGTCGGTGGTCGACACCGCGGCTGATCAGCAGCGGCTCGCGCGTGTCGGCGACGTAGGTGTAGGGGTCTTTGCTGCCCGCTGCCAGCGCGTCGAGGTGCAGCCGCAGCCCTTTGCGCGCCGCCAGCAGGAACGTCAGCTTGCCGGTGGCGGGATCGCGCTGAATGAGTGACAGCGAGTCGACGCCCAGCACCTGCCCGATCTGGTCTTGCAGCGTCTGGTAAAGGTCTTCAATTGAGATGATCTGCGTCAGCGCGCGGCTCAGATCGTTGATGATCGACAGCTCGCTGAGACGCTTCTCGGTCTCGTCGTGCAGGCGGGCGTTCTCCATGGCCGTCGCCACCGAGGCAGCCAGCGCGCGGGCCAGCCGGATCTCGCGCTGGCCGACGCGCCGCCCGGTGAAGCCATCCCACAGCTCGACCAGCCCGATAATGTCCTCGCGCACCACAAGCGGCAGCAGCAGCTCGGTGCCCATGCCCTTGCTGTGCATCCAGGCCAACTCGTGAGCGGTGAGGTCGCGGCTTGCCGCGTCGACCACCACCACGTCCTGCTCTTTGATAACGCGGGCCGTGTTGGGGTAGTCCTGCAGGTCGCTGCGAATGTCAGCAGGTTCGATCTCGCGCGGGCCATCTTTGTGGGTGAAGTCGATCAGCGGGCTGAGCGCCCCGCTTGCCCGGTCGAGCAGCGAGATGTAGCAGCCCTCGAACTCCAGCGAGCGCACGAAGTAATCGGCAGCGTTCTTGACCACAGTATCCAGGTCGAGCGAGGCGGAGGCGATACGCCCCGCCTCGAACAGGATGCCCAGCTCGCGCTGGCGGGCCACTGTCTCCTGGAACAACTGCGCGTTCTGTACCGAGACGGCGGCCTGGTTGGTGACCGTCTGGGCCAGCTCGATCTGTTCCGGCTCGAAGTGCCGCTTCTTGCCCATCGCGTCGATGGTGATCACGCCGATCATGACGTTGCCGACCATCAGCGGAATGAGCAGCGTCGAGGACACACTGCGCCCGGTAAGCTGCTTGCCCAGCGGACCTGCCAGTGGATCGCTGTCCAGGTCTTCGATAGGCAGCGGCACTCTGGTTTCTTCGAGCCGCTTGAAGGCCGGGTTATCTTCGATACTGACCGTCAGCGGTTCGACCGAGCCGTCGGGGTTGGATGGCGACTGGATGGTTAGCGTGCCGGTCTTGCGGTCCGGCTCAATGACAATGACCGAGCCGCGCGGGGCGTCGAGCGCCCCGACCAGCTCGTCGACGGTGGTTTGCAGGATGCTGTTGCGGTCGAGCGAGCTGCCCAGCGTCGAGGAGATGCGGTTGAGCAGCGTCAGGCGCTGGGTACGGCTGTGCAGTTCGGCGGCGCGGTCCTGCGCCTCTTCAAACAGCCGGGCGTTTTCCAGCGCGACGGCGACCTGGTTGGCGAAGGCCGCTGCGACCTGTGCATCAGCCGGCGCGTAGGCGTGGGCCTCCGTCTTCTCGAAGACCGTGATGCCGATCATGCTGCCACCGCTGACCATCGGCACGCCGAGCCAGCTTCGCAGGTGATCCTTCTTGCCCTTGTCCGCCACCGGCGGCGGCGCGTCGTCGACGACCAGCGGCTGGTTGTCGCGGGCGATCTGGCTGAACAGCGCCACGTCCTTGATGGCCATCGTCAGGCCAATCGTGTCGTCGTCGGTGCCCAGGCCGAGCGTGCCGACAAGCTGCACGGAGTCTTCGTCCTGCCCCTTGAGCCACAGCTCGACGTGGTCGTAGCGGATGACCTGGTCGGCCTGCTCCAGCGCGTTCTTCACCACGTCGTCGACGCTCAGCGTCGATGTGATGCGCCGTGATACCTCATTGAGTGCGGCAAGCTGCTGCCCGCGCAGTGCAATGTCGGCTTCGAGCATCGCGCGCTGGGTGATGTCTTCGGCCAGCAGCACGACGCCGTTCAGCACTTCCTGCTCGTCAAAGCGGGGGTAGAGGTACAGGTTCAGGTGCCGCACCTCGTCGCCGACGGTGTACTGTGCATTGGGCCGCTCGATGGGCTGGGCTTTCTGGACGACCTCAAGGAGGTCGTCGGCCAGCCCCAGCGCGGCCAGTGCCGGCTGTTCCTCGAACAGCTTCTTGCCAACCATGTCTGCCGGCCAGCCGTACTGCTCGCGGACGTAGCCGTTGAGCGACTCGATACGGCCGTCGCGGTCCATCACCACGATGCCCTGCTGGATGGACTGCACGATGGCCTCGTTGAAGCTCTGAAGCTCCAACGTCTCTTGGTAAAGGCGTGTGTTGTCCAGCGCGGACGACGCCTGCTGCATGAACAGCTCGATGGGTCGCATGCTGCTGATGGTTGGCTTGAGGCCATCCTTCGGATCGCGCAGGTTGATCACGCCGATGATGTCCGATCCGGCGAACATTGGCAGGTACACCTGGTCGAGTGGGTGCCAGTGTCCGGGGTCCACTTGGGTGTCTTTGCCCCTGTCAGCGGGCACGTGTTCGATAACCCACGGGTTGTCGTGCTCAAGATAGTAGCAGGTGCCCATACGCAGCGCGCCGAAGGCCGGGTCGTCGAAGCGGTGCGCCCAGGTTGTGCCGGGCAGCAGCTCTTTGGCCAGCTTCTTCTCGCCGGCTTCGTCGTAGCCGGCGGTCGCCATCTCGACGACGTCGCTGTCGGGGCCGTGCAGCGTCACAGCCACGCGACCCCAGCCAACGGACCGGATGCCGCGCGCGATGATCGCGAGGCGGTCTTTCAGGTCGCGCGTTTGCTGTAGCGCGGTGGTGATCAGGTGAAGCTGCTGCAGGCGGTCGCGCTCGCCGGCTGCAGCGGCTGCCTCGTCCTGCACGGCCTGGTACAGCCGAGCGTTTTCGTACTCGACGATGATCTGGCTGGCCAGCAGCGCGAACAGGTCACGGTCGTCCTCAGTGAAGGCCGAGCCGCGCCGCGTGCTGCCGATCAGCATCAGCCCCTTCTGCATCTCGACCTGCATTGGCAGTGCGACGAAGGTGTTCGCGCCAAGCTGCTCGGCGACCTGAGCGGGCGGGGTGCCCCCCTTGCCGCCGGGCGCATACAGCGTGGGTTCCTGCTCGTTATAGCAGTGGAACAGTGGGCTGTCGCTGCCCAGCAGCGTCTCGAAGGCGAACCCGTCAGGCAGCTTGCCCTCGGAGGCGATCAGCGACATCTGGTCGCTGCCGACGCTGTCCAGCGCGATCAGGCACTGCTCGACGTCCATCTCCTTCACCACCGAGCGGGCGATGTCGCGCAGCACCTCGTCCGGGCTGTGCGTCGTGTCGACGCTTTCCATGATGCGGTGCAGCGCCAGCAGGCGCTGCGCGCGGCGGTTGAGCTGCTCGTTGACCTGCGACAGTTCGATGTCCTTGCGGATCATCTCCTGCGAGAGATTGTCAAGCTCCTGGTAGCTCTTGCCCAGGTTATCAAGGCTGCGGCCCAGCTCCTCGGCACGCTCCTCGACGGAGCGGTACAGCCGGCTGTTCTCGACCACGACGGCGGCCTGGTTGCCGAAAATCTCGATTAGCTCGATGACCTCGCGGCTGGGCACCAGCCCGGTTCGCGGCTGGTCAATGGTCAGGATACCCAGCAGTTCATCGCCCGACGAGCGAAGCTGCACCAGCAGCAGGTCGCCGGGCTGCCACAGGCCTTCCATCGCCTCCGAGCTAGACTCGGGCGGGAACGGCAGGCCCAGCGTCTTCATCAAGCCGGCGCTTTCGGTGTGCGGCACGAAGAACGAGCTGCTCATGCGGTACTTGTCGATGAGGTACGGCTTGACCAGCTCGAAGTCGACCTCGGTTCCTTCCAGGTTCTTGAAGACAGCTTCCGGCAGGCCGTACTGCGCCACGTGATGCAGCGTCTTGGCCGCGTCGTCCAGAACGCTGATCAGCGCCACGTCGAAGTCAACCGACTCGGAGATGGCACGGGCCACCGAACTCAGGTTGCTCTCGACCGATTGGTCGCTGCGGAACATGCGGCCCAGCTCGAAGATCTGGGTCATCTGCTCGGCGCGCCGGCGCAGCAGCTCGGAGCGCTCGACCTGTTCTTGGTGGCGGGTGGCGTTGGTCACGGCGATGATCGCCTGCGATGACAGCGCCTGGATGTACTCGGCGGCGCTGGGGCCCAGCCCGCGCGGTTTGTCGCCGTACAGGCTGATCACGCCGACCGTCTTGCCCTCGAACACAATCGGCACCAACAGCGCGGACCGCGCGCCGGCGATGGGGCTGGGGTAGTGGGATACCTTGTCGAAGTCGTCGATGACGAGTGTCTCGCCGCTCTGCGCGGCGGCTTTCTCCAGGATCAGCGCCTCCGGGCCAACCGTTGTGCCAAACTGCATCAGGTGGCGCAGCTCGCCGGTATCTTTGTTCCAGTCGAACATGGTCAGCCCGCCCCACTGCGCGCCTTCGGCGCGCTGGGCCTCAACGGCGATAACCTCCAGAATGCGCTCAAGTTCCAGTGTGGCGTTCAGTTCGCGGCTGATGCGCGATACAGAGCGCAGCTCTGCTGCGCGCTTGCGCAGCGTGGTGTCAGTATCCTGATACAGGCGCGCGTTGTCGATCAGCGTGGCAGCCTGTCCGGCGAAGATCGCAGCCAGCCGCTTGTCGTCTTCGTCAAAGTCGGTGCCGTCGGTCTTATTGGCGACCTGCAGCATCCCAAAGCGGCGGCCCGCGGCGCTGAGCGGGGCCATCAGCGCGGTGCGCATGCCTGACCCGCGCGCGAAGTCGCGCATGCCAAGCTGGTCGACGTCCTGGTCGGTGAAGACGTGGTTCGACTCGAATAAGTCGCGCTCGCGCCACACCTCCCGGGCCAGCCCGCGCTTGCCGACCGCCAACGAATAGGTCTGCACAACCTCGTCCGACACGCCAAAGAACGGCGTGCGGGCGATGAGCACATCATCGTCCGGCTCGTGGATCAGCACGCCGCAGATATCCACGCCCATCAATTCGGCGATGCGCTGGGTAAGCTGCCCGTACAGTTCCTCCGGGTTGGTGAAGGCGCTCATCGCCTGGGCGATCTGCTGGAGGCCCTCCAGTTCGGCGACGCGACTCTGCTCCTGCAGGTACAGCCGGGCGCTCTCGACGATAATAGCCGCCTGGTCTGCATAGGTTTGCAGCAGGCGGATGTCTTCCATGCTGAACGGCGTGCTGTCGAGCTTGTTCGATACCTGGAGCACGCCAATGTGCTCCTCACCGACGATCATGGCAGCCATCGCCGTCGTCTTGACGCCGGCCAGCTCGGCCAGCTCCAGCAAGCCCATCTCTTCGGCCATGCGGTCGTTCGGCACGTCGTTGCTGAACCAGTAAGTCACGTCTTCCCACAGCACGCGGGCCTGGCTGCCCTTCTTGAGGGTGATCGCATAGCGGCTGGCGACGAGGTCCGCCACGCCGTACAGCGGTCGCTGTGCGACCAGCCGCTCCTGCTCGCGGTCGTACAGCAGCACGCCGGCCAGTTCCGTCTCCATTAACTCGGCCAGCTGCTTGCCCAACTGCGCGAACAACTGGCGCGGGTCCTGAAGCTCGCTAATGGCCTCGGCGATCTTCTGGAGGCCGGACAGCTCGATGACGCGCTCGGCCTGCTCGCTGTACTGGCGGGCGTTTTCGAGCGCGCTGGCGGCCTGCTCGGCGATCAACGTCAACAGCGCCTGATCTTCGCGGTCAAAATGCGCGACCGTCGTGGAAAAGACTTCAAGTGTCCCGATGAAGCGGTTGCGGATGGTCATCGGCACGCCGAGGTAGCTCAGCATAGGCGTGTCGGTGGGGCGCAGCAGCGGTCGCGGCTCGGCCTGCTCATCGATATCGACGACCAGCAGCGGCTGGCGCTTGAGCGCGATCCAGCCGGGGAAGCCCTCGCCCCGGCGGTAGGTCTGACCCTCGGCCTGTGTGGCGGCGACGTATGGCTCCGAGCCTGAGCGGGCCGCCGGGCGCAGCAGTTCGACCTCGCTGTCCCACAGGCAGATCTGTGCGGATTCGTAATCGACCAGCCGCCTGGCCCCCGCCAGCGTCGCCAGGAGAGTGGTGTTCAGCTCCAGGCTGGCGTTGATGGCCTGCACGGCCTCAGCCAGCACCCGGATAGCGCGTCCCGAGCCGCGCGATTCGCGGTCGAGGACGGGCAGCGGCGCTTCCTCACGCATCACGACGATGAACTGCGCCACGTCTCCGACGGCGACACGGTGCGAACGCGCCTCGATCTTGCGGTCGTTGATCGTAAACTGGGCCTGCCCTTCGGTGGCGAACAGCTCCAGAAAGGCGTTCGCCGGGATCACGCGCTGGGCCAGCAGCCACAGGTCAGGCTCGCCGCCGTCGAGGTTAAACCACAGCCGTGTGACGTCATTGGCGAAGACCACCTGCCCGCCCACGCGGCTGACGATGACGCCGTCGCTGACCGAGGCAAGGTTGACCGGAATGACCGGATCATCGCTGCCGATCATCTGCTGCCGCCGCTGGCTGGCCACGCGTGCCGAAATCATCACCCCGGTGATGATGACCAGCCCGATGATCAGGAAGAATATGCCGACAGTTGTTGCTGTGTCCATGGTGCTACCATCCCAACCGGCTCATAAGGGACAATGCCGCGCTGCTGCGCCGGTCTTGATCAGGCTGTGCTGCTCTGCTGCGCCTTGCGACGCTCCTCGGCAGCGGCCTCCGTGATCTCGCGTATGTCGGAGAACTCGCGCTCAGACTTGATGACCCCGATCGCCAGCTTCATCAACGGGACGAGCCGCTCTTTGCCCGCGCCGTCGTCGATCTTCATGCCGCCCTGCTCGCGGTCAACATACGAGTAGTGGCTTTTCACTTCCTCGTTGAAGCGCTTCTCCAGCGTCGACTTGATCTCTTCGGAGCACGAGGGTTTAGTGATCAGCACGAAGTTGTCGCCGCCGGGATGCCCGATGAAGTCGTCGGGCGAGCCTTTGGCGTCGACGATCTCGCTGATCATCATGGCGGTGAAGCGCAGCACCTCGTCCCCGGCGACAAAGCCGTACTTGTCCTTGAAGGGATCGAACGAGTTGATGCGCAGATCCATATAGACCCAATCCTTCTTGCGGATCAGCTCGCGCAGCGCGTCCTCGATCAGCCGCCCGCTGGGCAGCCCGGAGCGCGGATCGGTGAGGCCCATGCGCTCGGACGCGCGGATAGCGTTGGCGATACGCAGCCGCAGTTCTTCGATGTCGAAGGGTTTGGTGATGTAGTCGTCAGCGCCCAGCTCCAGCCCGGCGATGCGGTCGCTGCGCTCGTCCTTCTGTGTCAGGAAGATGATCGGGATGTGCTTGGTGCGGGCGTTGGTCCGCAGCGATTTACACACTGTGTAGCCGTCGATATCCGGCAGGTTGATGTCCAGGATGATCAACTGGGGAAGCTGCTGCTGAGAGACGGTCAACGCGTCGCCGCCCCGGTTGGCCACTTCAAGGTCGTAGCCCTGCCCGGTGAAGTAGATCTTAAGCATGTTGGCGATGTCTTGCTCGTCTTCGACAACCAGGATTTTACCCTTGGACATTCTGAGATTGCCTCCGTGCGCGCCCGCGTTCGGTTCCGGGATGGTGGGCGCGCCTCACCTGATGATCAAAGGTAGTGCAAGTGACTCTATGGTCGCCACCCATTATAGTCGAAAAAGCGCGCGGCGGCTTTGCCACCTCTGTCCTGAATATGGGGCGGCTGCAAAGCCCCCCGGATGCCCGGTGTGGCAGACATGTGCCACCGGGTTCACGCCGCCGGGATGGCCTTCACGTCGAGCGGTAGCGTGAGCTTGTCGCGGTCGTGCCGGCTGAAATTGAACACGGCAAAACCAACCACCCGCCCATCTGGCGTGCGGCGCTCAAATACATCCTCGTCAATCTCTTCCATAGAGGCGTGAGCATCCTCGAAGATGACTTCAAGGTAGTCGCCTTCGCGGTCATACCAGACCCTCATTTCGGCCATATCACATTCCCTCGCTTCGGACGGCTGCTGAAGAACGCCGTAAGCACAAAGGCATCATCGTCCATCAACTTCACCGCCGCCAGCAGGAACTTGCTTGTCACGGGAGTTTCCGCGTAGTGCTTATGATACACATGAACGGTCTCATCCGCTGGGGCAGCCACGATCTTCTCAGGTTCAGCCAGTGCCTCACCGATGCGGCCAAGCTGGCCAGCCATCTCCGGGTGTTCGAGCACGTGTGTCCGGCGCTCAGCGGTCAGGCGCACGGCCCTTCCCCGGTGGTCGATGAAGATGGTTGCCTCTTCGTATGCCATTGCGAGTCCCTCGCCGGCTACTCTGCCCAGCCTGCCTGCGGGTGGCGACGGGGCGAGGTCCGCAACCGCGCTGCTTCACGTCGTCGCGCGGCCGAACGCGCCAAAGGTGCGCTGCGCATGGTGCGCCTGCTCGCGGACCGTGGCGATCTGCTCGGATGTGACCTCGCGCTCAAAACTGCGCAGCCCGCTCAGCCGGAAGCCGTGCCGCGAGGCCATCGCGCCGATCTCGCGAATGCGCTCGACCTGGATATCGCGGCCCAGCGTGTAATCCTCGTAGCGCCCTTCGAGCGCCAGCGTCATCGTCTCGGCCATGCAGGCGTAGGCTTTGCCCGCCGGGAAGCCGAAATCGAAGTGGAAGTCGACCGGGCCGGGCACCTCGACCATTCCGCCCTCGATGACCAGCACGTCGTTGCGGCTGGCGGCGACGGCCTTCGACACGTCGCGCGGGCGGGCTACGTCGAGCACCACCGCGCCCGGCTTGAGGTGCTGTGGCTCGATGATGGCCCCCACCGCGCTGCTGACCGACAGGATCAGGTCGGCGGCGTGCAGCTCGCTGAGGTCGGTGCTGGTGCGGACCTGTGCGCGTGCGCTTTCGCAGCGCTCGCGGACGGCCTCCAGCGCGTCGGGGCGGCGTCCGATCAGCGTCAGGTGGTCGACCTGCCCGGCCAGCATCTGCGAGCAGGCCGAGCCGATAGCGCCCGTCGCGCCGACGACGGCGGTTGTCGCGCCGGCGGCGTCGATGCCCATCAGGCGGCCCGCTTCGAGCATTGCCTCGACGGCAATCGCGACGGTGTAGGCGTCGCCGGTGGTGACGGGAATGTCGAGCGCGCGCGCAATCGTGATGCCCGCGTCGCCCACCACTGACGTAAACGCGCCCAGTCCCAGGATTCGCGCGCCAAGCTGCTCGGCCAGGTGGCCGGTCTGGATGATCTTGCGGTAGACCTGCCGCTCAGGCAGCTCCAGCATGCGCTGCGGGGTGTAAGGCGCGGCCACAAACCAGCCCTTGGCCTCGCGGCCCGTGTCAATCGAGCGCACGCTGTCGATCTCGGAGATGTAGACCGGCGGCCAGTAGGTGCACAGGAAGTTAATCGCGCTCTCAGGCAGCACCCGGCCCAGGAACGGGTACTTGCGGGCCACGTCCCCTTTCGGGTCAATCGGATGGATGATAAAGGCAAACGTGTCTACGACCACTCTGTTTCCACCAATTCCTGTTCATACTCACGCGGATAAAGACGCGGATGCAGGTCCGCGCCTCTTGTGGCGTGATGATCGCTCTCTTCGTAGCTGATGTTCTTCATGATCACCCGCCGGTTGGGTATCGCGAACAGCACCACGTCGGACTCGATCATGCGCGAGGGGTAGATCACCAGCCCCGCACCCAACCGGCAGTTGTGCCCGACGCACACCCCCAGCACCGGCATGTCGATCTCGGCCAGGTGGCGGCCGACCAGCGTGTGCAGCGGCACCGGCAGCAGGTTGAAGTCGGTCAGGATGGTGCCCGGCCCCACGTACGAGTTGCGCCCGATGACGCTCATCTCGATCTGCGCGCCCTGCCCGCTGGTTGAGTTCTCCATGTAGGTGGTGAAATAGGCGCTGGCCCCCCACGGGAAGAAGCAGCCATCGCTGAGGATGCACAGGTGAAAATGGTTGCCATGCGTCAGCGTGACGTTATCGCCGATAATGCACTGCGAGATGACGCAGCCGGGGCCGATGGTCACGTTGTCGCCGATGATCACCGGGCCGTGGAAGATCGTGCCCGGCGCGATGGAGCAGTTCTTGCCTACCCTGACGTAAGCCGAGGAGCCCAGCAGCGGCTTGCCCTCGACGAGCGCCCGCCAGCGCGCCCGCAGCCGGAACAGCGGATTGTGGCTGCGCAGTTCAAAGCGCCACGCCTCGGCGAAGATGCCAAACACGATGTTGATGAACAGCAGGTGTATCCACGTATCGACCGCGCACACAGAACGTTCTGGCAGCCACCACGTCAGCTCGCCCTTCCCGTCGGCCATGTAGGTCGGGATGTGGTAGTAGCCGACTTCGTGCGCGTCGCTGCTGACGATGATCGGCTCAATCTCGTTCGAGGGGCCGTTTGGCAGGTACCACAGGTCGACGAAGTACAGGTCGCCGTGCTGCTCGTAGGACCGGGTCACGTTGCCCAGCGCCTGCTGAAGATAGGCCGGGTCCTCGGCACGGAACGCCGCGCGGCAGGGCCGCCCCTTCTGCCGGGCGCGCTCGATGAACTCGCGGAAAAACGGCTCGTCGAACCACAGGTTGTCGGCGCAGACCAGCATCTCCACCTTGTCGGCAGGCACCTCGTTAAACGCGTCGACCACCGCGTCCGAGTCGCAGTAGCGGGCCCAGCAGGTCGCTCTGCCAGCGGGCCAGCGGCTTGTTGAGCACCCGCAGCTTGCTGGCCGGCTCGTTGAAGGGATCGATATGACGCGGCTTGCGGATCGTTACGCGGCGCATGTCACCTGCCTGGTGTGTCTACCCATGGTCAAACGGAAAACCGATCGATGTCTAATTGTATGGTAATTCGGTCGTCTGCGCGAATGATCGCGGGCGGTGTTGTTGGGGGGCTGCCGGAATAGAAAACGCCCTGCGCTGGCAGGGCGTAAAGGGTAGGGGCCCCACGCGGAGGCCCGTCTCACCCTACAATCTGATCGCCTCTCCCAGCAGCGTGACCAGCAGCTTGACGCTGTTTTGCACGTCGTTCAGGTCGACCGTCTCGCTGGTGGTGTGGATGTAGCGGCAGGGGATGCTCAGGCAGCCAGCGCGCACGCCTGCGCGCACAAGCTGCATGCCTGCCGCGTCGGTCGAGCCGCGCTCCAGCACCTCGCGCTGATAGGGAATCTTTCGCCTTTTTCGCCGCCTTCTCCATCAGCGCCACGACCTCCGGCGCGGCCAGCATCCCGCTGTCCTTGATCTTGATGGCCGGACCCTTGCCCAGCGCGACCTCCATCGTGATGCCCTTGGGCGTGTCGCCGGTGCGGGTCACGTCGAGCGCGATGCCGATGTCCGGGTCGACGGCGTAGGCGGCGGCCCGCGCCCCGCGCAGCCCGACTTCCTCCTGCACGCTGAACACGAACGCCACGTCGTTCGGCGACTTCTTGAGCTGCCGCATCACCTCGATCTGGATCGCGCAGCCGATGCGGTCGTCCATGCTCTTGGCGATCAGCCGGTCGCCGTGTACGACGAGGTCGCGCGCCAGCCCGGCGGCATCACCGACGCTGACGGCGGGCTTCCTGCCGTCGCCGTCGCTCACGTCGATGAACAACTGCTCGATCTTGGGCGCGTCGCCCGGCCCAACCTCCCCGTCGGTGCCAATCGCGCCGACCGTGCCGTCGGCGAAGCGCACGCGGTTGCCGTGCAGCGTGTTGACGAACAGCCCGCCGATGTTGGTGAAGCGCAGGAAGCCGTCTTTGGTGACGTGCGTGACCATCATGCCGATCTCGTCCATGTGGGCCGAGAGCATGACCTTCGGCGCGCCGTCTTTGTCGCTGAACTTCCACGCGATGACGCTGCCCATCGAGTTGACGGCGACCTCGTCCGCCAGGCCGTCGATCTCGTCGAGGATCAGCGCGCGGATCTGGTCTTCATGGCCGCTGGGGCCGTAGCATTCGACGAGCTTACGGATGGTATCGATCATGTGCGATGCTCCGTCTGGTTAATTCTCGAAACGTGCGGGTGCTGCGCCTTACCGCGCCAGCACCCGCCGGTCGACGCGCTCCAGCGCGCCGCGCAGCAGCTTGACCGCGTTCTGATAATCCCGCTTGTTGAGGATCGCCGCCGGGCTGTGGATGTAGCGGCACGGCACGCTGATCGCCGCCGCCGGGATTCCGCCAAGCTGCGTCACGATCCCGCCGCCGTCCGTCCCGCCGATGCCGGGCTGCTTGAACTGGTAGGGGATGCCCATCTCGTCGGCGGTGTCCGTCAGCAGGCGGTTGAGGCGTGCGTCGTAGATCACGCTGTGGTCCATCACGCTCAGCGCCGGGCCGCCGCCTAATTCGGTCGTCGGCGACTTGTCGGCGTCCTCGCCTTTGGGCAGGTCGTCGGCGATGGTCCCTTCCAGCACGAGAGCCATGTCGGGGTTGACGCGGTGCGCGGCCACCTGTGCCCCGCGCAGCCCGACCTCCTCCTGCACCACGAACGCGCCCACCACGTCGAACGGGAACGGGTCGCCTTGCAGCAGGTGGACCAGCACCGCGCAGCCGGCGCGGTCGTCGAAGGCCTTGCCGCGCAGCGTCGGCCCCAGGTCCATGAATTCGGTGTCGAAGCCGATGCGCGTGCCGAGCGGCGCTTTCTCCTGCGCGGCGCTCTTGCTCGTCAGGCCGATGTCGACCCGCATCGTGTCGAGGCTGACCACGTTCGTCCGCTCATTGCCGGAAAGCAGGTGCATGGGCTTCGCGCCGATGACGCCCGGTATCTTCTTCGGCCCGACCAGCACGCGTATGCCGGGCAGGATACGGTCGTCCAGCCCGCCGACTGCCTTGACCTTGAGCATCCCGTCGCCGTTGTAGCCGGTGACCATCAGCCCGACCTCGTCCATGTGCGCGTCGATCAGCACGGTCAGGCGGCTGCGGCCCGTGCCCTTTTCGTGACGAGCAGGTTACCCAGCGGGTCGGTCTGGATGTCGTCGGCGTGCGGCCTGACGAGGTCGAGGATAGCGCGGCGCACTTCCTTCTCGTCGCCGCTGACGCCCATCGCTTCGGATAGCTGCTTGAGAATCTTCATCGCTTCTTCTCTCGTGGCCTCACTCACTCGCGACGCCCTGTCGGGCGTTTCCCTCCCCCTCGCCATTTAATGGAGAGGGGGATGTCAAGCACAGCGAGACAGGGGGTGAGGCCCTCTCACGGCTTCTTGTCCTGAAAATCGGCCAGCGTCGGCAGGATCAACGCCCCGGCAGCGCCCATCAGCAGCGCCACGAGGTCGAGCCAGAAGTCGCGCGTGATCCAGAACAGCCCCAGCCCACCCGCGAACAACACCAGCCCGGCGAACAGCGCCACGCGGCGCGACAGCCGGCCCCGCACCTGCTCGGCGACCGGGATGACCAGCATCCCACCGACCAGCATCAGGATGAAGCCGCCGGCGGTGATCAGGCCGTTGCTGCTCCGCGCGATGAAATAGCCGGCCACCAGCATGATCAGCCCGGCTGCCGGGCCAATCCACACTTTGAGCGTCTGCGATGGCCGCGAATCTTGTTCTGGCACGCTGTCCTCTATTCGTCTGCGTCGAGCGCGAGCTTGTCGAGCGTGTCGTCGTCGAGGTCGGCGATAAACGCCGCCACCAGCCGCGCGGTGCGCTCGATGTCCCGGATCGCCACGATCTCGACCGGCGTGTGCATGTTGCGGATCGGGATGCTGAGGATGGCGCACGGCACGCCGTCGCGGCTGACCTGCACCGCCCACGCCTCGGTGCCGCTGGAGCGCGGGGCCGCCTCAGGGTGGATCTTGATCTCCAGATCGTGGGCTTTCCGGCGCAGCATGTCGAACAGCTTGGGGTGGGCGTTCGGCCCGATGACCAGCGTGGGGCCGTCGCCCAGCTTGAAGCCATCGTCCTCGGAGACGCCGGTGCCGATGGCCCAGCCGGTGTCGATGACGATGGCCAGGTCAGGCTGGGTGCGCCAGGCGATGGTCTGCCCGCCGCCCAGCGTGACCTCTTCCTGCACCGTGGCTGCGACCAGCACGTCCCAACGATAATTGCGCCCCTGCAGCGCGTGCAGGATCTGCGTGAGGCACGCGCACGACGCGCGGTTGTCGAGCGCCTTGCCGGTGAGGATTCCCTTGCCCAGCGACGCCGGGCGCTGCGCAAACGTCACCGGCGTGCCGACCGGGACCAGCTTCTTGAGGTCGCGCTCCGGCAGCCCGGTGTCGACCACCAGGTCGGCGATCTCCGGGTACTTTTTGCGCTCGGCGGCGGCCAGTACGTGCGGCGGGCGGCTGCCGATCAGCCCCGGCAGCGGGCGCTCGCCGTGGACGATCACCGGCTGGCTGAGCACCACGCGGCGGTCGATGCCGCCCACCGTGGTGATGCGCAGAAAGTCGCCCTCGACGCGCGTGACCATCAGCCCGATCTCGTCCATGTGGGCGGTGACCAGCACGCGGCGGCGCGGCTCAGGCCCATCGCCGTACCGGGTAGCGAGCAGCGTGCCCAGCCCGTCGACGGCGAATGTATCGGCCAGCCCGGCCCATGCAGTCTGCAGGACGCCGCGCACCGGCGCTTCGTAGCCCGACAGGCCAGCCGCTTCAGACAGCTCACTCAGATGTTTTTCGAGATTCATGCGGTCGTGTTTCCTCGCGGGTGCGTGCAGCCTACGGGCCGACCGTCACCGTCACCGTGGCGGTCGCCGTCGCCCCGACCTTATCCGAGATGGTGTAGGTGAACGTGTCCGTCCCGGTGAAGTCGGTGGCTGGCGTGTAGCTGCACGATGGAGCAGCGCAGCTCACCGTGCCGCCGTTGGCTGAGGCCGCGTCGAATGTCTTGATGGTGATCGCGTCGCCGGGGTCGGGGTCGCTGTCGTTGCCCAGCACGTTGATCGACACGGCGGTGTTCTTGGGCGTCGTGCCTGCGTCGGCGGTAGCCACCGGTGGATGGTTGGCGGTGGCGGTTGCGCTGGCGTTGGCGGCGGCCGTGGCGGTCGCATTGGCATTGGCGGTGGCCGTCGCATTCGCGTTGGCTGTAGCCGTTGCATTGGCGTTGGCGTTGGCGGTGGCGGTCGCATTCGCGTTGGCCGTGGCGGTCGCATTGGCGTTGGCTGTCGCGGTCGCGTTGGCGTTGGCGGTTGCGGTGGCGTTGGCGTTGGCGGTCGCCGTTGCATTGGCGTTGGCCGTGGCGGTTGCCGCCTGTGCGGTGGCGGTGCCCTGCGCCTGGGAAGTCGCGGAAATGGAGGTGGCGGTCAGGCCGTTATTGGCCAGCGTCAGCAGCGCGTTGATCGTCGCCGTGGCGCTCAGATCGGGCGTGGCGGTGGGGCGCGGTGTTGGCGTGTTCGTCGGGAAGGTGAGCTGGGTTGGCGTGGCGGGCAGCGTGAGCGTCGGCCCGCCGGGCGTGGTCGTCGGCGTGATGGTCGGCGTGTTGGTGGGCGTCTCGGTCACGACGGTCGCGGTCAGCGTCTGGCTGGGGGTCGCGGTGGGCCTCTCCGGCTGCGCGCTGGTAGTCACCAGCAGGATGATGCCACAGGCGTAGCACGGGATGGTCGCCAGGATAATGCCAATCAGCAGGCGGTGGGTCCGGTTGCGGCGGTCTTGTATAGGATCTGTTGGCTGGCTCATGCGTGGCAACCCTTCGAGCGTGCAGGCGTCGCGAACCGTTCGCGCTGGGTGCCAGTCTATCATGCAGCGGGGGCGATGTCAACGAATGAGGCCGCCTGTTTCAATCCCCACACAAAGCGTTTATAATCGGGCGTACGCACTCGCCCCACCACAAGGACAGGTATGCACGACGAGCTGATCGGCCGGAAGCTGGGACAATACGAGATACGCATGCTCCTGGGCAAGGGCGGCATGTCGACCGTGTACCTGGGCTACCAGCCGTCGATGGAACGCACCGTGGCGATCAAAGTCCTCCCGCGCGAGTTCCTGCACGATGCGACGTTCCTGGCGCGCTTCCAGCAGGAAGTGCGCACCATCGCCGGGCTTGAGCACCTGCACATCCTGCCGGTGTACGATGTCGGCGAGGATGGCGGGCTGCCGTATCTGGTGATGCGCTACCTGTCGGGTGGCACGCTGGGCGACCTGATGGGTGGCAAGCTGCTCGAACTGCCGGTTGTGGCGCGGGTCGCCGTGCAGGTGGCCGACGCGCTCGATTACGCGCACAGCAAGGGCATCATCCACCGTGACCTCAAGCCGTCGAACGTGCTGCTCGACGGCAACGGCAACGCCTATCTGGCCGACTTTGGCATCGCGCGGGTGCAGGAGGCGTCGGTCGGGCTGACCGGCTCGCGGGTGATCGGCACGCCGCCATACGTCGCGCCGGAGGCGGTGCGCAAGGGCGAGATGATCACGCATTCGGTCGATATCTACGCGCTGGGCGTGATCGTCTACCAGATGCTGACCGGCGAGCCGCCTTTCTATGACCCCGACCCGATGAAGACGCTGATGGCGCATGTGCTGGAGCCGGTGCCCTCGGTGTGCGACTTTGACCCGAACTTCAGCCCGGCCATCGACGCCGTGGTGCGTCGCTCGCTGGCGAAATCCCCCCAGGAACGCTACGCGACGGCGGGCGACTTCGCGCGGGAGCTGGCGCTGGCCAT
Source organism: uncultured Chloroflexia bacterium (assembly GCA_963787375.1). Taxonomy (GTDB): domain Bacteria; phylum Chloroflexota; class Anaerolineae; order Aggregatilineales; family UBA3940; genus CAWBCR01. Next base: position 153,611 of record CAWBCR010000014.1, read on the forward strand.
CTCCGGTGCCCGCCCGACGCTGCACATGCAGCCGGTGCAGGACGCGCCGCCCGCGCCGGCCCCCGTCCCCGTGATGCCCCCGGCGACCGATACGCAGCCGGGCCGCACGCAGGGACATACGTCGGTGACACCGCCGGAGATGGCTTTCGAGGCCGCGCTGCCCGACGCCGACGAGGATTTCGAGGACGCCTACGACGAGCCGCCACGCAGGCGGCTGGGCTGCTGGGTAGGGGTCGGCGTGGTGTTGTCTTTGCTGGCTGGCGCGGTGCTGACGGCTATCGCCGTCACCGGCGGTAAGCCGCTGAGCCTGCTCAACATCTCGCTGCAGCCCACCCGCACTATCACGCCGACGGTGACGCCGACCGTCAACCCGAATGTCACGCCAGAGCCTACCCGGGTCGTGTCGACGGTGCTGCCGCCGCCCGGCGGCGGGGGACGGCTGGCCTTTGCCTCGACGCGCGACGGCGATTACGAGATTTTCGTCGTCGACGCCGACGGCGCAAACGTGCGGCAGCTTACCAACAATTCGGCGCTCGACTACGCCCCGACGTGGTCGCCTGACGGCACGCAGATCGCCTACACGTCGACTTCCGATGGCGACGCCGAGATCAAGATCATGAATGCCGACGGCTCGGACATCCGGCAGATCACCAACAACGCCTGCAAGGATGCCGACCCGGCCTGGTCGCCGGATGGGCAGTGGATCGCCTACGAATCGAATTGTACCGGCAGCTTTAACATCGTTATCATTCACCCGGACGGCACCGGGATGCGCCAGGTCACCGGCGACGACCTGAACGATCAGAACCCGACCTGGTCGCCGGATGGCCGCCACATTGGTTATTATGCCAAGGTGGGCGATAATAATGACACGACCGACCTGTACATCGTCGACGTGCAGACCGGCGAGCAGACCCGGCTGACCAATAACGCGGTGCTTGATCAGTGGCCCAATTGGTCGCACGATGGGACCCGGCTGGCGTTCACATCGAGCCAGGGCTTGCCGGAAGGGCAGCGTGCGGTCTTTCAATACGACCTGGAGACCGGCACGGTCACGCAGTTGACGAATGGCACCGCTCACGACGACGATCCCGCGTGGTCGCCGGACGACAGCCACCTGGCGTTCGACTCGGACCGCGACGGCGACGGGTTCTTCGATCTGTATGTGCTGGATATCCGCACCGGGGCTGTGGAACAGCTTACTTATGAGACGGCTAACGACGTGGCCCCGGCCTGGCAGCCGCAGCGATAAGACGGCCAGCGCAGTGCTGGAGGATATTCTTGGTTTCTGAAGAGACGCTTGTCGGGAAACAGCTCGATCAATACGAGGTCAAGGCCGCATTGGGGCGCGGGCCGGTGGGCGCGGTGTATCGCGCGTACCAGCCCAGCGTGAACCGCATGGTGGCGGTCAAGGTGCTGCCTGCCGCGTTTGTCGACGTGCCGGGCTTTTCGAGCACCTTCCAGCAGGAGGCGCGCGCGCTTGCCCGCCTGGACCACCCGCACATCGTGCCGCTGTATGGTATCGGGCAGGCGGAGGGCCGCCCCTACCTGGTGATGCGTTACATGCCGGGCGGCACGCTGGCCGGGATGGTCGAGCGCTATGGCAGCCTGGCCGTCAACGAACTGGTGCCCATCGTGGAGCAGATCGGCGCGGTGCTGGATGCCATCCAGCGCCAGGGTATCGTGCACGGCGACCTCAAGCCGTCGAACATCCTGCTGGACGAAGAAGGCAACGCCTACGTGTCCGACTTTGGTATCCCGTCAGTTCGCAAGGCGGTGCTGGAGACGATGAAGGACCGCCGGCCCGGCCCCGAAGCGGCCTATCGCGCGCCCGAAATCGGCCCCACCAAGCCGCCAACGCCCGCCGGCGATATCTACTCACTGGGCATGATCGCATTCTACGCGCTGTGTGGCAAGCTGCCTGCCGACCTCACGCTGCTGGAGGGAGCCAGCGACCGGCTGGACCGCCAGACGGTGCCGTCACTGCACGGCGTCAAACAGTCGATACCGGAGGCGGTTGACGAGATCGTCGCTGCCGCGCTTTCGCGCGACCCGAAGGCTCGCTACACGTCAGCGCGCGATTTTGCCAGCGCGCTGCGGCAGGCCGCCGGGCACAGGCCGCCAGCGACCGTCCAGCCGCCGGATTCGACCAACGTGCTGAAGTCAGCCGTCCCGGTGCCTGATCACACCACACCGCCCCCGCTGCCGTCGCCGCCCAGCCTGAAGGCCTTCGACGACACCGGTTCCCGTGAGAAAAGCCTGATACCGGCAGCCAGCCGGTCGCCACGCCCGCGGTGAAGTCGCGGCCCATCTCCGACCGCCCGCGCCGTCGCGAGCGGCGCAGGCCGCCCGCCCAGAGCAGCGCGCCGTGGTACACGGTCGTGCTGGTGATGCTGATATTCGTGGTGGTGTGGTTCACGTTTGGCGTGCTGCTGGGCATCGGGGCGCGCGGTCGGTTGAATGAGGCCCATCTGGCCGCTATTCACAGCACGCAGACACTTGCTGCGCTGACGGCCAATGTGGAGAGCACGCAGACGATTGCCGCCTACCTGGGACTCGACGTGACCGCCACCCAGCAGGCCATCGCCCAGGTAGCTGCGGCGACGGCTGCCGCGCCGACGGCGACGCCCACCGCCACCCTCACGCCGACCGCTGTGCCCACCGGCACGCCGACCCCCATGGCCGGTGGCACGGGGCTGATCGCCTACGTGTCTGACCAGGATGGCAACCCCGAAATCTACGTGAGGGACCCGGCGACCGGTGTGGTATCGCGCATCACGCGTGACAGTGGTGCCGACGACAATCCGACCTGGTCGGCAGACGGGCAGTGGCTGGCGTTCCAGTCCGATATGCCCGCGCCGGGGCGGCACATTTTTGTCGTCAACGTGGCCGACTGCCTCAAAGAATCAAATGGCTGCCCGCTGGTCATCCGGCAGGTGACCGCCGGCACGGCCCTCAACTCGTACCCGCTGTGGAGCGCCGACGGCCAGCAGATCGTCTATTCGTCGCACGACGGCCCGCGTTTCTGGATCCGCACCACCACGCTCGACGGGCGCATGCGCGATGTCACCCAGCTTCCCAGCGACAGCCGCCTGTATGACTGGTCGCCAGTGGACCTGTCGCTGACGTTCTTCGGCGCACGGCCCGGCTTTGCCGGCGTGTTCGAGATGCTGCGGCTGCCGTTTGGCGGCACATCCAGTGACAGATCGCTCGTCACCGACTCGGCGGGCGCAGTCGAGTTCCTCAATTATTCGCAGGACCGTCAGCATGTGGTTTACGAGGAGCTGGTCGGCAGCCGCCGCATGCTGTTCCTGGCCGATGGCACCTGCGCTCGTATAGACGACTGTGTCCTCCAGCAGCTCACAAACGACCAGTTTGATTACCTGACGCCGCGCTTCTCGCCGGACGGCACGCTGATTGTCACCGCGTCGAATCGGTCGGGCCACCTGGACCTGTACGCGATGGACCTCCAGGGGAACATCGTGCAGCGCCTGACAAGCGATCCCTGGAGCGAGACAAACGGCACGTGGCAGCCGTAACGCGCTAGCCGCCAGCCAATCACACGACGGCCAGCCGGTCATGGGCTGGCCGTTTTGCGTGAGGGTGGCGCTGTTGTGGCGCGATCGCGCCGGGAGCGATACGGTATAGGCACTATGAACAGGCATCTGGACAGTCCGCCTCAGCGGGCCTGGAGTGCAGAACTACGGCGGGTGTGGCTGCTGGTGCGTGATGACCTGCTGAGCCTGGCCCTGCTTGGCCTGATGATCCAGCTTGTGGCCTGGGCGGTCGTCGCCGCGGGTTGGGCCGATGGCTTGAGCATCCTGCCGGCGGTGGCGTTGGTGGCGCTGGTGTCCAGCTACCTGCTGGCGATAGCGCGCTTTACCGACCTGCCCGCCATGCTGATGACGCTGGTCTACAGCCTGTTTACGGTTTGGACGCTGGCCGGGCGGCAGATCGTCGGCGCGCTGACCTACCGCGAGCGCTTGGTCTCCCTGGCGACGCGCATGGGTGTGTGGATCGAGCGCGCGCTGGGCGGCGGCTTCAGCCGCGACAACCTGATCTTCGTCGTGCTGGCTGCGCTGCTGACCTGGTTCCTGACCTTCGGCGCGGTGTGGAACGTGTTCCGCCTGCGGCGGCTGTGGCAGGCCGTCGTGCCGGGCGGGCTGGTGCTGCTGATCAACGCCTATTACTACTCCGGCCCCCAGAACATGGACCTGTTCCTTGGCGGCTATCTGTTCCTGACCTTCACGCTGGCGGTGCAGACCAACGTCATCGCGCGGGAGATGGTCTGGCGGCGCGAGCAGGTGGGCTACCGGCCCCGCGTGCGCCTCGACCTGCTGCGCGGTGGGGTGCTGGCGGTGCTGCTGCTGCTGGCGACGGCCTGGTTTGCCCCGACCGCCAGCGCCAACGACCAGCTTGCCGCCCTGTGGCAGAGCTCCGGCAATCCCTGGACGCAGGTGCAGGACAACTTCACGCGGATGTTCAACGCGCTGCATGGCGGCGTGTCGAGCACGCCGACCTATTACGCCGGTTCGGCGCTGACGCTCGGCGGCGCGATCAGCCTCAGCGACAACCCGGTGATGACCGCCTATGCGCCGCAGGGCTATCGCTACTACTGGCAGGCCAAGTTATACGACACCTATCAGAACGGGCAGTGGCGCACTGATCCCCAGGCGCGCATCAGTTCGAATTTTGGGCTGCTCGACACCGAGGAGCCCGATACCTACATCCTGCGCCAGAATATCCAGCAGCGTTTTGAGATAGACATCCCGGCCACCCGGCTGCTGTATGCCGCCTCGCAGCCGGTGTCGTTTGCCTCGCTGCCGATCACCTACGAAGCGAACTTCAACCAGCAGGGCACCAGCTACGCCACGGCCAGCGCCATCTATGCGCGTAACCCCATCACCAAGGGCGAGCGTTATGGGGCCACCTCCTCGCTCAGCATCGCCGACGAGACGAGCCTGCGGCTGGCGGGTACGAACTACCCGTCCTGGGTGAGCGACCGCTACCTCCAGCTACCGGACACGATCACGCCGCGCACGCGCGCCCTTGCCGCGCGGCTTGCCGCGCCCTACACCAATCCCTACGATATCGCGCGGGCCATCGAGCAGTATCTGCGGGCCAACATCACCTACAACCAGCGCATCAACGAGCCACCACAGGGCCAGGATCCGGTCGACTACGTGCTGTTCGACAGCAAGCAGGGCTACTGCACCTACTATGCGTCGGCCATGGTCGTGATGCTGCGCGTCGACGGCATCCCGGCGCGCCTGGTGGCGGGTTTTGCGCAGGGCACCTATGACCCGGCGATTGATGGCTACGTCGTCGCCGAGTCCGACGCGCACACCTGGGTGGAAGCGTACTTCCCGCTGTACGGCTGGATCGAGTTCGAGCCGACCGCCTCGCAGGCCCCCATCCAGCGTAACGAGCAGTCCAACCTGAGCCAGCCCGGCGCGCTGGGCCAGCCGCTCCAGCCGGACGGGCTGCAGGCGGGCCCCACGCTGGAGCCAACCGCCACGCCAACCCCGTTGCCGCCGACCGTCATCAGCGGGACGAGCGCCTCGGGTGGGCTGTTGTTCCACATCCCGGCGCTGCTTCAATGGATCCTGGTGCTGGGCGTGATGGCGGCGGTCGGCGGGGGAGGCGTGTGGCTGTGGATGGAGCGGCGCGGCCTGCACCACCTCAGCGATGTGTCGCGCAGCTATGCCCGCCTGAACCTCGGCGCGCCGTGGGTGGGCGTCGATCTGCAGCGCAGCGACACGCCGCTGGAGCGCGCCGAGGCCATCGCGCGGGCGGTGCCGGAGAGCGCGCCGGCAGTGCGCCAGATCGTCAGCCTGTATGTGCAGGAGCAGTACACGCCGCAGCGGCTGTCGCTGGTAGGGCGCTATGACACCTATCGCAAGGCGCGTGAGGCGTGGAGCATGGTGCGGCGTGTCTTCCTGCGGGCGGCGCTGCTGCGCTGGCTGGGGCGGCTGACTCCGGGTGGTGGCGATATCCGCGATATCCGCATCCGGTGAGCCGTTCCGCTGGTGCGATGCGCCGTGATCCCATACAATGCAGGTGACCAACTGTCATCCAGAGATTGGAGTGTAATGTGGTCAAGACACTGCGTGGAGTTCAACTGCTGCTGATCGCTGCCGTCGTCATGCTGGCGGTGCCGGGCTGCGGCGCGCAGGCCGCACCGCAGGCGCTGCCGACGACGGTCGCGTACATTACGGCGACACCGCCGCCGATCCCGACTGCCATCCCCTCGGACACCCCAACGCCGACTGACACCCCGCTGCCGACCGAGACCTTCACGCCGTCGCCGACGGCTACCGATGTGCCGACCAGCACGCCGCTGCCCACCAATACCCCGCTGCCGACCAGCACCCCTCAACCGACCAGCACGCCGCTGCCCACCTGGACGCCTGCGCCGCAGTCGGCGGCTCCCACCTCGACGCCCGGCCAGAGCAGCCAGCCGACTTCTACACCTGTGCCCACCGATGCGCGCTCGCGCAAGGATGGCTCGCTGAACACGCTCAACAAGATCGCCAACCCCAACTTCACCACCGGCAAGCGCACCGTGTTGCTGCCCGATGGGACGTCCGTTAACAACGTGCCGACCGACTGGCTGCCGTGGGTGGATCGCAGCTATGGGGTCGTCCCCAAGTACGAGGAAGAGAACCACGACGCGTACCACTTCCCCGACGACTGGGTATCGTGGCGGCTGGTGGCCGACTACAGCCAGTTCCGCGCGGGTCTGTACCAGAAGTTCTTCGACCTCCAGCCGGGCGCGGTGTATCGCGCCAACTGCTGGATGTTCGCCGTGGCGGGCCAGGGTGTCTTCGGGCTGCCGTCTGATGGCTACCTCAACCTGCGCATGGGCATCGACCCGCGCGCCGGCAACAGCCCCGACTCCGGCAGCGTGATGTGGGGCATGTCGAACGCCGCCATGATCGGCAATGTGGCCAACGTCATCGCCGATAAGTTCACCGCCTACGACCTGTTCCAGCCATACACGGTGATGTTCACCGCCATCTCGTCGGCGGCCACGATCTGGATCGAGGGTAAGACCACCTTCGCTTATCCGGTCAATGCCTACTGGATCGAACTCTGTGCCAGATGAATGCCATCGGCTGGGCGACCGACTTCGGAGAGCCGTCGCCCTAGAATTGCACGTCAAAGAGGGGGATGATGAGCGTCAGAACTGAGATGATCGACTATCCATCCGATGGGCACACCACGCCTGCCTACCTGGCCCGGCCCGACGACGCGGCGGGGCATCCGGGCGTGGTAGTGATCCAGGAGTGGTGGGGGCTGGTGCCGCACATCAAGGACGTGGCCGGACGTTTTGCCGAGGCGGGCTACGTCGCGCTGGCCCCCGACCTGTACTACGGCGAGAGCGCCGAGGAACCTGACGAGGCCCGCAAGCTGGCGATGGCGCTCGACCGGCCCCGTGCCGTGGCGGAGATCGTTGCGGCGGCGAAGCACCTCAAGGGTCTGGATGCCGTTATGCCAAAGAAGGTTGGCGTGGTGGGCTGGTGCATGGGCGGCGGCCTGACGCTGAGCGCGGCAGCGCGCGGCGCGGGGCAGTTCGACGCGGCAGTGGCCTTCTACGGGATGCCGCTCGACCCCGCCGACATGGCGCGCATCGACATCCCCCTGCTGGGGCTGTACGCTGAGCATGATCACGGCGTCACGCCGGAGCGGCTCGACGCGCTGCGGGCGGCGCTCGACGCCAGCGGCGTCCCGCACGAGATTCACCTGTATCCCGGCACGCAGCACGCCTTTTTCAACGACACGCGTCCCACCATCCACAACGCGGAGGCGGCCAAAGACGCGTGGAAGCGGACGCTGGCCTGGTTTGGGGAGTATCTGCGCTAGAAATGAGCAGGGGCCCGGCATTGCTGGGCCCCCGTCGGATTATCGGTAGCTTATCGGCGTCGATCGATTATTATGCGCTCACACACCGCTGGAGTCTTTCAAATGGCTGTCTTTGCGCGGCGAGCAACCAAAGGGCTGCAATCGGCTTTTGCCACGGATCGGGATCACAATCGGGCAACCGTCACAGTCTTCACGGCAGTCGTATCACTGACTCTGGCAGGGATCTACCTTGCCGCGCGCATTGGTTTCGAGAACCCGATTGGCCCCGTTCTGAAAGCGCTCACGCTGTCGCTGTTCGTGCTGACGTTTCCTGAGATGGCCCGGATCGGGCTGGCAGCAGCAGGGATCGCGCCGGATAGCGCCTGGTATTGCTCGCATCCGGCGCTGATCCTGATCGGCCTCCTGTTGGCTGCGCTTGCCGGGTTGGCCTCTGCCTTTCTGCCCTTGAGCCTCTTCTATCCTGTTTTCATGGTGCTGGGGGTAGTGGGCATGGCTGTGGTCCTGTACCGCTGGCTGCGCGCTGACGGGTTGCTGGCGTCTCTGCTGTTCATTGCAGGGGCAGCCATTATTGCGGTGTGGGCAGGCGGAGTTATCTTGGGGTTCCCGCTATGCAGACCCGCTATATCTTGAGAAGTTGGTCCGCTTTCCCACTATCACTGATACGCTCTACCTGTCGGCTACAAGTCACATGATCCAGACCTATGGCATCCCCAGCACGGGCTTGAATGGGCTGCCATTCCTGCACTACCATACGGGCAGCCAGTGGCTGTTTGCGCAGTTTTCAACCCTCCTCGGTTCAAATCCGCTGGAATTCTATTCACGCGGTTACCCGGTGATCTTCATCCCATTCTTCTTCTATTGCCTGCTGTCGGCGGCTCTTGCGATCAGACAATTCGGCGCTGTAACAGACCCTGCGCCCCTGCTGCGGCGTGATCTGCTGTTCTGGGCGGTGTTTGTAATCGTGCAGATGGGCTTTCTTGACTTCCTGCATTATCAATTGATCAGTGAGTCGATATCTGGTGGGGCTCTCACTGCTGGCGCTGGCGCTGGCACTCGGCAGCAGCTTCGTGTCAGCCAATCCGTTGATCTTCGACCGCATTCGCCACCCAGACGCACTTGTGTTCCTGCTGGTCGTCACCCCCGTGCTGACTGGTATGCTGGGCTTTGCGAAAGTATCTGTGATGGCGATATGGTTTGCACTGCTGACCTTTGCCTTCGTCCGCTGGCAACTCTTCAGGCAGCCGGTGTCCATTGCCTCGATTTTGTTGAGCGCTGTCGTGTTTGTGCTTGTGGCACGGCTGGTGGTAGAGAATTCTAAAATGGTCGAAAGCTTCAAACCCAGGCTGTTTCTAATATTTGCCAGAAAGGACTTCGACTGGCAGCGCTTCTACTACTATTCTTTCCTTGTTCTGACGTGGACCTCTGTTATCCTCCTGAAGCTTGCGTCCAAACAGGTGCGCTCGCTGGGTGACGTGCGCGACGTCTGGCAACGAAATGAGCTGGTCGACTTGGAAATCGTGGCCGTGGTTGCCCTGGTCGGGAACGTGCCGGGAATGGTCATGACCTTATCCGATTGGAATGTAGGACCGTGCCTTTTGTGGGGCCGGCGGTCAGCGGCCTGGCGATGATTGACGGGCTGCCGGCAGCGGATTGCAATGAACCGTATTTTGGATACGGAGAGTATGCCGGGCAGATGAACGCCGTGGCACCCGGCACACTCCGTGACGACACACAACTCTGCTCTGATGCTCTTTCAGCGGGGTTTTCGGAGGTCTGGATTGTAGACACAGACCAGTCTGGCCATGTTGCCCAGCGAACGCTGACCTGCCAGTAGGGCATGTGCCGTCTCTCGACCGGCGACCGCGCACGTTTTAGTCCAGTGCCAGCTCGCCCTCGATCAGGATCACCACCTGCCCGCCGACCCGTACCTCGGTGACGGCCCCTTCGCGGATGTCGACCTCCACCTCGATCAGGCTGGGGCGGTCCACCTCGAAGCCCTGCTCGACGACCATGTGCGTGGTCGACGCCTCCACCTCGTAGGGGAAGACGTTGTTAGCCAGCAGGTACGCGCCCAGCGCGCCGGCCATGCTGCCGGTGGCGGGGTCCTCGAATACACCTACCAGCGGGTCGAAGTTGCGGACGTGGACGTGGTGCGCCTTGTCGAGCGTCTCCAGCGTGAAGACCTCCGCCCCGGTCACGCTCATCGAGCGGCACATCTCGTTGAACTGCCCCACGTTGAGCGTGATGCGCTGGATGGCGTCCAGCGAGGCAACCGGGATGATCAGACCGGGTAGGCCAGTCGAGAACACCTGCGCGGGCAGGTCGGGGTGGATGTCGGTTTTCTCCAGCCCCAGCGCCTGTGCGATCTTGGCTTTTTGCTCGTAGACGCCGCCGTGACGGGCCTCGCCCTGCGTCATCACAGCGCGGTGGGTTTGCCCGGAGCCGTCGGTGATCAGGTCGACGGGCAGCGTGCCGACGTTGACCTGCTGCCAGATGCGCGTCACCGGCCCGGTGATCTCGTAGCGGCCCAGCGTGGCCAGCACCACGTGCGTGCCGATGGTCGGGTGGCCGGCAAACGGCAGTTCGGCGGATGGCGTGAAGAACCGCACGCGGACGTCGGCGCGCGGGTCGGTGGGCGGCAGCACGAAGGTCGTCTCGGAGAGGTTCATCTCGCGGGCGATCTTCTGCATCTCGTCGTCGCTCAGACCTTCTGCGTCCGGAAACACGGCGACGGGGTTGCCGCCGAAAATGACTTCGGTGAAGACATCAGCTTGAATAAAGCGGTAGCGTCGCACGCTTCTTCCCTCCCGCCGCAGCCTGGCTCACGACACGCGATTATTGTAGCATGGGAACTGTTTTATCATAACCCTTCGTGCCGAAATGCGCTAACCTTTTTCAAACCGGAGCCAGCGACAGGTAAGGCAGCCCCGCGCTGTGCCATCCATACATCGCAGAGTTTGATCACATTCGAAAGGCAGGCCAATTTATGAGCGCGCTGGAAACGTTCCGCGAGCGCAAAGACGAATTCTTCAAAGACGACCCGCACGCGCCGCTGACGCCCGAGCAGCAGCAGACGTTCGCCGGGCTGAGCTATTATCCTGAGAACCCCGAACTGCACTTCAAGCTGGAGATCGAGCACTATGACGAGCAGCCGGTGATCACCATGCAGACCAGCACCGGCGACGTGGCCGAGTACATCCGCTGGGGGCGGATCGCGTTCTCGGTCGACGGGCAGCCGGCGGAATTGACGGTCTACGCGGCGGCGGGCGGCGGCGGGTTCTTCCTGCCGTTCATGGACGCGACCGGCGGCGAGGAGACCTACGAGGGCGGGCGCTACCTGGAGGTCGACCCGCTGCCGGATGGCCTGTTCGAGGTCGACTTCAACATGGCCTATAACCCGTACTGCGCGTATAACGAGCACTGGTCATGCCCGATTCCCCCCAAGGAGAACCGGCTCAAGGTGCCGATCCGCGCCGGGGAGAAGAAGTTCCACGACTGAACGCTCCAGCGCCCGATTGTGCCCGCCCTCGTTCCGGCGTATGATGAGAGTCACGGGTCCGGTTAGCAGGGAGGGAGGCTTGCTATGTCGCGCAAAACGTGGGGGATCGTTGTGATCGTCGTCGGGGTGCTGCTGGCGGTGCTCTCGGCGCTGGCCGACGTGATCGGGGTCGGCGGGACGGCTGGCATGGGCTTCGCCCAGATCGGCGGGCTGGTCGTGGGAATTGCCGGGGTGGTGGTGGGCATATACCTGCTGATGGCTACCCCGGCAGCGAAGTGATCGGCGGCGCAGTGCTCCGGCCAGGCATAGGCCGCTCTGCTGATCGCAGGGCGGCGCTTTTTGTATCCTCCGGTCTCGCTGGCTAAACTGGTCTGGCATCAACCTGATTCCAGCCTCCTCACAGACGACCGGTAAGGGGCCTCAATGGACGGCGACTCGGCGGCGACGATCAAAGCAAAGACTGCGCGGCAGCAGCGCTGGGCGCGGATCGCGCTGGCGCTGATTGTGGCGGCGGCACTGGCACAGGGTATCTTCCGCGCGGTGACCATCCCGCTGTGGAAGAACTACGACGAGCCGGGCCACATGGAATATGTGCTGTACGTCGCCAAGCACCACGCCCTGCCCGGCAAATACGGGCTCGACCTGGCGCTGCGCCAGCAGATTTCGGACACCTACGCGCATCGCGACTGCCAGCACGACCAGCCCGGCCAGATCATCGGCTGCCTGGCCTTCCATCAATTCGACGAGCAGCCCGCCTACTACGTGCTGCAGGCGGCGTTCCAGATCGCCTTGCGGCCCCCGACGATCCCCGCTCAGGTGCATGTGGCGCGGGTGGTGTCGGTGCTGCTGATGGCTGCCATGCTGTGGGTGAGCTACCAGGCCATGCGGCTGATCTTCCCGGCCAACCCGCTGCCGGCGGTCGCCGTGCCGGCGCTGATGAGCGTTCTGCCGGGCTTCTTGAACAGCATGACCAGCGTCAACAACGACGTGATGGCGGCTTTCAGCAGCACGGTCCTGATCGCCAGCACGACGCTGCTCATCAAGCGAGGTATCACCTGGCAGCGCATGCTGCTGATCTTCCTGCCGTCGGTGGCGCTGTGTGCGCTGTCCAAGACGACAGCGGTGCTGCTGATCCCCGCCGCGCTGGTCGGGCTGTGGCTGGGTGTCGATCTGCCGAAGCCGGTTCTGTATGCCGCCCCGCTGCTGCCGATCCTGCTGGCGATCCCCTTCGCGCTGACGGCGCAGGGCAGCGCCGACTGGTTGAAGCCGGCCTCCAACATCGCCGACCGGGTGCAGACCGATGCGCCGCTGGGCCGTTACGCCTTCGAGCTGATGCCACAAATTCAGATCATCCAGCAGCTTACCCCCGCCGATGCTGCCCGCCTGCGCGGCCAGACGGTCACGCTCGGCGCGTGGCTGCGCGCCCCGCGGGGTGCGGGCGTTGCCTACCCGCTGATGCTGGTCGACGGGCCAGCTGCGCCCGGCCCCGCCGCGCAGCCGGTCGGGCCGGAATGGACGTTCGTGGCGCAGACGGTTCACGTCGATGCTCAGGCCCCCTATATTCTGGTGGGGATGCAAGGGCTGCCTGAGAGAAGCGGACCGCTGCAAATCGATGGGGTGGTGCTGGCCGCCGGCGATTTCGCGTCAGACGGCCCGCCGGAATGGGACGGCCCGGACGGCGCGACGGGGCGCTGGGGCGGGCAGCCGTACGCCAACCTGCTGCTCAACGGCTCGGCGGAGCGCGGCTGGCTGCTGATCAAGCCTGCGATCAACAGGCGGCTGCCGGCAGTGCTGAGCAACGACCGGCTGCAGGCGCTGTATAACTGGCGCATCAGTGGCCCGACCTACCTCGACGCGCTCAGTTCGCTGTTCATCTCGTTCTGGGGCTCATATGGTTGGGGGCGGGCCAGCTTTGGCCGCCCGATGACGATCCTGTTCGTGGTGGCTACCCTGCTGGCTGTCGCCGGGCTGCTGCGGCTGGCCATCCGTGCGGCGCGTGGCAAACAGCCGCTTGCCGCTGGCCAGGCCAAGATCGGCGTGACGTTCGCCGTCTTTGCGCTGATCGCGCTGGCCTTCTCGTTCCTGCGCACCGATCCCCCTCAGCCGGGCGTCGACACTTTCATTCCGGGTGCGCGCTACTTCTACACGGTGACGCTGCCGGTGATTGCGGCGCTGGTCGTTGGCGTTGGGGCTTGGGTGCCGAAGCGGCTACGCGCGCCGCTGGCGGCTGTTTCGATGGCCTTCCTGTACGTGGCGCACATGATCTCGACGCTGATCGTGCAGCTTCCGACGCTCAAGTAACAGCAGCGCGACCGCGTCCGCGTGAACGGCCCGACCCGCTGCGCACGCAGGCTTACGCGTTAAGCTGCTCGCGCAGCCACACCTGAAAGCACGTCCGGCCCGGCTCGGATGTCGCGCGGATGTCCCCCCGGTGCTTGAGGACGATTGTCTTGTAACTGATGTCGAGCCCCAGCCCGGTGCCCTTGCCGGGTGGCTTGGTGGTGAAGAACGCGTCGAAGATGCGCGGCAGGATGTCCGGCACGATGCCGGGGCCGTTGTCCTCGATCTCGACCACCACCCAGTCGCCTTCCTGCCGGGTGCGCAGCGTGATGGTTGCGTCGGGGCGGCCTTCCAGCGCATCGGCGGCGTTGTCGATGATGTTGGTCCACACCTGGTTCAGCTCGCCGCCATACGCCTCGATCTTGGGCAGGTCGGGCGCGTACTCGCGGTGGATGGTGATGCCGTTCTTGAGCTTGTGCCGCATGATCAGCAGCGTGTCTTCCAGCCCTTCCACCACGTCGACGCTCTGCACCGGGGCCTGATCCAGGTACGAGTAGGATTTCAGCGCCTTGACGATCTCGGACACGCGGCCCGCGCCCTGCTGGATTTCGGCCAGCAGGTTGTACACGTCGCGCACCATGTGCAGCCAGCGGATGACGACCGGCACCTGCTCGGCGGAGAAGGGTGCGGCCACCGCCTCAACCTCCGCCGCGCCGTAGCCCATGTCGACCAGCGTCGGCGCAAGCTCCCAGGCGTCGGGCACCCCGTGATCGTCGAGCCATGTCTCGATCTCGTATTCCAGGTCGCTGCGGGTGAGCGCATCCACGTCGACCGCCTGCGCGGCGGTGGATTGCGTGTGCGCCAGCAGATTGTCGATCTGCGCCCGCTGTTCCGGCGTGAAGGTCAGGTCGCCCAGCGCAAGCTGCACCCGTCCAAACTCTGCGAACGTGTCGGTGAGCTGGCCTGCGCCGCGCTTGACGGCGGCTGCCGGGTTGTTCAGTTCGTGGGCCACTCCGGCGGTCAGCGTGCCGAGTTGCGTCATCTTCTCGCCCTGGCGCATCAGCGTCTCGGTCTCGCGCCAGCGGCTGAGGATGGTGTGGAACAGCGCCTTTGTCGCGGCGTGGCTGATTTCCAGCAGGTGGGTGAACTGCTCCTTGCTGATCGCGATCAGCTTGCAGTCGCTGCGGGCCCGGACGCTGGCCATGCGCGGCTGATCTTCCAGCAGCGCCATCTCGCCGATGACCTGCCCCGGCCCGTTGACGGCCAGCAGCACCTCGCGCCCGCCTGACGTCTTGATCACCTCAAGCTGCCCCTGCTCGATGATATAGGCGTTGTCGCCGGGCGCGCCCTCCGGGAACAGCATCTCGCCTGCCGCGACGAACACGTCGGTGGAGTGTTGGCACAGGTGCTCAAGGTCTTCTTCGGGCAAATCCCTGAACAGCGGAACCTGTCTGAGAAACTCGTTCATCGTCAGACCGTCTTGAGGTACTGGTGCACGAAGCTGACGGCAATCGCGCCCTGTCCGACTGCCGACGCCACCCGCCGCACGACGTTGGTGCGCACGTCGCCGGCGGCAAAGATGCCGG
This sequence comes from uncultured Chloroflexia bacterium, assembly GCA_963787375.1. Classification (GTDB taxonomy): domain Bacteria; phylum Chloroflexota; class Anaerolineae; order Aggregatilineales; family UBA3940; genus CAWBCR01. Next base: position 168,842 of record CAWBCR010000014.1, read on the forward strand.
GCACGTTCGTTTCCAGCATGTACGGGTCGCGCTGGAGATGCCAGCCGCGTGGGCGCTTGCCGTCGAGCATCAGGTCGGGGCCGGTCGGGATAAAGCCATACTCGTCGCGCTCGACCACCCCCGCGACCATGTCGGTGTGCGGCACCGCGCCGATAAACAGGAACAGCGCCGCAGCGGGCACCTGGCGCGTCTCGCCGGTCTGGTTGTCGCGCAGCGTGATGGCCTCTAACTGCTGCGCGCCATGCACCTCGGCCACTTCGGTGTGGGTCAGCACCGACATGTTTTCCGTCGCGGCGATCTGGTCGATGAGGTACTGTGACATGCTGGCCTCAAGCCCCTCGCCGCGCACCAGCATGGTGACGCTGCGCGCGTACTTGGCGAAGAAGATCGCGCCCTGCCCGGCAGAGTTCGCGCCGCCGACGACATACACATCCTCACCCGCGTAATGGGCGGCCTCAGTCAGCGCCGCGCCGTAGTAGATGCCTGCGCCGGTCAGCCTTTCGACGCCGGGCGCGTCGAGCGTGCGCACCGTCACGCCGGTGGCGATGATCAGTGCCTTGCAGGTCAGCTCGGTGCCGTCGCCCAGCGTGACGATGCGATACGGATCCTCCACCCGCACTTTGACGACCTCCTGCGCGGTCAGGATTTCCGCGCCGAAGCGTTTGGCCTGCGTGGTGGCCCGCGTGGCCAGGTCCGCGCCGCTGAGCCCCTTGGGGAAGCCCAGGTAGTTCTCGATGCGCGAGCTGGTGCCGGCCTGCCCTCCTGTTGCCTCTTTCTCGATCAGCGCGGTGCACAGCCCCTCCGACGCCCCGTACACCGCCGCGCCCAGCCCGGCGGGCCCGCCGCCGACGATGATCAGATCGTAGAAGGGCAGGCTGGCCTGCGTTTGCAGGCCCACTTTGTCGGCCAGCGTGCGGTTATCGGGCGCGAACAGCATGCTGCCATCCGGGAAGAAGACCACCGGAAGCTGGTGCGACTCCGCGCTGACGGCGCTGACCAGTTCGCGGGCCTCCGCGTTCTTCTCGATGTCGAGCCACTGGTAGGGGATGCGGTTGCGCGACAGGAAGTCTTTGATGGTGTGGCACTGCATCGACCACTGCGTGCCGGCCACGCGGATTCCGTCGTAGGGCGCGGGCACCGTCGCCAGCCAGTCGCCGAGCAGGTCGTCGAGCACGGGATACAGGTGTTGTTCGGGCGGGTCCCAGGCTTCATCAGGTAATGGTCAAGGCCGATGGCGTTGATGCTGGCGATAGCGGCTTCGGTGTCGGCGTAAGCGGTCAGCAGCACCTTGCGCGCATCGGGGTACAGTTGCGCGCCTCCGCCAGAAACTCGGTGCCGCCCATCTGTGGCATGCGCTGGTCGGAGATGAGGATCGCCACGGCGTCGCCGCGCGCCTTGAGCTTCGTCAGCGCGTCGAGCGCCTCCGCGCCGGAGCCCGCCTTGATGATCCGGTATTCGCCCCGGTAATGCTGGCGCAGGTCGCGCTCGATGGCGTTGAGCACCTGCGGCTCATCGTCTACGGTTACTATGATCGGCTTCGCCATGAGATTACGTTTCCTTGCTATGCCGCCCAACATCCCGCTGCCGGTGGCGGCACCGGCTATAGCTCAATTGTAGCCGTTTCCCTGCGGATAGCCACTATCGGATTTATCGCAATTGCGCGTCGGGGGCTTGACTTACCCGCAATCGCCCGTAGAATCACAGGAGTTGTCGATTGTGCCGCCTCTGGGCCAGAAAGAGTCGAACAGCAATGCCGCAAGAAAGTGGATGGGTGAGGCTGAGTGTGCCGCCGGAGACCGTGTTCGCATACCTCGCTGACCCGGACAACCTGATCCCGATGCTGCGCAGCAACGCAACGGTCGAGATATATGACGTGTACCCCAGAGATCTGGGCGGCTACACTTATAAGTGGCGCTACAGAATGCTGGGTATCTGGCTGGTAGCGCACTCTGAAACGGTCGAGTTCGAGCCGCCGGGGCGCTTCGCGGTGCGCAGCGAGGGCTCTATCGATACCGTGTCGCGCTGGTTGCTGGAGCCGGACGAGAGCGGCACGCGGGCGACGTTCACCATCAGCTACGAGCTCAACAACTCGCTGCTGGCCCGCCTGACCCAGTCGTTCATCGTGAGCCAGCTCAGATACTCCGTCGAGGTGGCGCTGCTCAACATCAAAGAGGTCGAGAAGCAGGCCCCCCTGCCGGTCGTCCCATCCAGCCCGCCACCTGCCCCCCGCGATGACGCGCCGCGCAAAGACGAGGGCCCCTCCACCGCGCTGTGACGGCCTCCCACCCGAAAACAAACGCCGCACGAAGCCGTGCGGCGCTTTAATTCCGGCGCAGTCGACAGACTACGGCACCAGCGAGTAGTGGCCGTCGGCGGGCAGGAAGGAGTACGTCTGGCCGCCCAGTTCTGCGCGGACCACCCAGTCGAATGAGCCGGGCACACCGACATCGGTGGGACTGAGGACGATGTCCACGTTCGGGCCGGCGACCTTGATGTCGAGGAAGTAGAACGGATCGCCGAGCGTGCCGTCAGCCGCCACGCTGCGCACGGTGCCCACCCACACGTCATTCTCGAAGCGGATCGTGACCCGCTTGTCGACGCCGATATCATGCAGCGGAAGGCCGGTCGTCGGGTCACGGTCGGTGTCGAGCGACCACACGTAGACCAGCCCATCGGGCGGCGGGTTGGGGATCGCCTGCGCGGTGCGCAGGGTCAGATCGATCCGTCCGTTCTGATCGATGACCGCCCCAGCCGAGTCAAGCTGGCGGAAATCGGTAGCCGGGGCCGGGCTGGGTGCGGGCGTGGGCAGCGGCGTGGCCGTCGGCGCGGGGGTGGGGGTGGGCGTGATCTGCGCGATGAAGGCCGCTGTGGCAGTCGTGTCGAACACGGCCTGCGCCGCGGCGGTGTTGATCGCGTCGGCGGTGGCGGTGGCGTTGGCGTCTTCGGCGTTGGCCGTCGCGCTGGACGCCGCGATGGCGTTGCGGGTGGCGACGAAGGCATCCTGATCGGCGCGGACGGAGTCCAGCGTGGCCTGGATGCTGTCTCGCAGCGCGTCGTTAGCCTGCTGTGTCTGCTGGTTCGCCGAGCGCTGCGCGTCGAGCGCGATCGAGGTCAGTTGAAGCTCGGCGTTGTTCTTGTCGTTTTGCAGCGCGACCATTGTCGCCAGCACGTTTTGCTCTGAAAGGCTGGACGTGTCCGGCTTGATCACGCCGGGCAGGTCCTTGATAAAGAAGCCAATGATGCCCAATACCAGGCTGACGACCGTCAGGTAGGTGATGATCGTCGCCAGGTCTGGCTTTTCTTTTTCTGCTTCTGCTGCTCCGCCATGCTTCCCCCTGACTGCGTGTGCGCGCGATGCAGCATTGTAACCCACACATGCCATGAGAACAAAAGTCAGGACGGGTGCTTGTCAGATCAGGCCCACACCAGATAACATAGCAGGGAACGTCGGCGCAGGCTGCTGTGGATCGACCGGGGTCAGGAAGACGGTTATGCGAAAGTTCAGGTTCTTCGCCATGATGCTCGGAGTGGTCGTGTTGCTGGCCGGGTGTGGCCTGCTGTCGCCCGGCAGCGCCGTGCCGCAGACCGCGACGCCGCCCCCCACGTCGACCTCAATCGGGGTCGCGCCGGGCGGCACGCCGGTCGCGACGCCCGGCACGCCCGCGCCCGGCGTGGAGCCCACACCTGAACCGGGGCCGATGGTGCTGACGGTATGGACCGACGTGGCGCTGTCGCCCTCCACCGACACGCCGGGTGGCCAGGCGCTGCTGGACCAGCTCACCGCGTTTGACAGCGCCTATCCCGATATCCGGGTCCAGATCGCTTCCAAGCTGTCGAGCGGGCCGGGCAGCATTCTGTCGTACCTGCGCAGCGCGCCGCCGGTCGCGCCCGGCGTGGTGCCCGATCTCGGCGCTGATGGATCGCGACGGGCTGGTGCAGGCCGCGCACGACAGTCTGATTGTCCCGATTGGCCCGCTGCTCGAACTCGTCGCAGCTTGCCGACCTGTTCCCGGTGGCGGTCGATCTGGGCACGGTCGACCAGACGCTGGTCGGGCTGCCCTACGTGCTTCAAACCCAGCACGTCGCCTACCGCGATACGCTGTTCCAGGACGCGCCGAACTCCTTTGCCGCCGTCCTGAAAAGCCCGGTGCCCTACATCTTCCCGGCGGGGACGCTCGGTGTGGTGAACCGTACCACGCTGACCCAGTACATGGCCGATGGCGGCACGCTGGTCGACGAGAACGGCGCGGCGCACATCGACACGGTCGCGCTGACCGACGTGCTGAGCTTCTACGGCGATGCGCGCACCGCGGGTGTTATCGATCCGGCACTGTTCCAGCTTACCGACCCTGCCGACAGTTGGACGCAGTATAAGACCCGGCAGGCGGGGCTGGCCGCCGTCACCTCGACGGCCTACCTGGCCGACCGCAGCGCGCTGCGCAGTACCGGCGTCACCTGGACGCCGACGCTGACCGGCGACCCCTACGCACTGGTGACGGGCTGGTCATGGGTCATCACCACACAGGACCCTGAGCGGCAGGCGGCGGCGCTGTCGCTGGTGGCTTACCTGATGAACCCCGCCAGCCAGGGCGCGTTCACCCAGGCGGCGGGCTGGCTGCCATCGCAGCAGGGCGCGCTGGCGGTGTGGGGCGACAGCGACCCCTACTCCGCCTTCGGCAAAGAACTGCTGCTGCATGCGGTGCTGCTGCCCGACGCCAGCGTGCGATCCGCGTCGGGCACGGCGATACAGGACGCGCTCGAAGCGGTGCTGCTCAACGGCGTGTCGCCCTTCCAGGCCGCCAGCGAGGCGGCGCAGAAGATCAACCCGCCCACAGCCGGGAACCCGTAGCGCGCAAAATGCGAACGAAGTCAGCGACAGGGTCGGGCCCTCCCTGCACACAGCCCGACTTTGGCCTATACTGGGGCTGTCGACGCGCGCCATCCGCCCGGCAGTCAGGCGCACCGGGATTGCCACAGTCGAGGAGCCACGATGTTACGCCGCAGCTACATGCAAACCGAACCCCCTGACCTGCCCTTCGCAGACCATGAGAAACACATCCGGGCGCTGATCGACGTGGCCATGCAGGCCGCCGACCCGGCGCGCGCGCTCGAATCGAATTGGCCGCTGGCGATAGCTGAAGCCCGGAACATCACCGTGGTGGGGGCCGGCAAGGCCGCGCTGGAGATGTCGCTGAGCCTGGATAAGCTGTGCGGCGACCGCATCGTGAGGGGCGTGGTGGCCGTCGTGCCGGAGCGGCTGGAACGGCTGGCCGCGAGGCCGGCGAAGGTCGAGGCGCTGCCGGTAGCGCACCCCCTGCCCGACGCGCGCAACGTGCAGGCCGCGCAGGCCATCGCCGATGCGGCGCGGGCGGCAGGCAAGGGCGACACGCTAATCGCGTTGATCTCCGGTGGCGGCTCGGCGATGCTGACGCTGCCCGCCGAAGGGCTGACGCTCGACGACCTGCGGGCCATCGCCGATGCGCTGATGAAGGCCGGCGCGCCCATCGAGGCGCTGAACAAGGTGCGCAAGCACTGCGAGCAACTCAAGGGCGGTGGGCTGGCGCGGCTGGGTTACCCGGCCAAGGTGTGGGCCTTCATCCTCTCCGACGTGGTGGGCGATCCGCTCGACGTGATCGCCTCTGGCCCTACCGCCGCCGACCCGACCACCTATCAGGATGCGCTCGACGTGCTGAAATATTACAACCTGCTCGACGAAGTTCCTGCCGTGCGCGCGCACCTGGAAAAGGGCGCTGCTGGCGACCTGCCGGAGACGGTCAAGCCCGGCGACGAGGCGCTGACACACGTCGTCAACATGCTGATCGGCAGCAACCGGCTGGCGCTCGAAGCGGTCCGCAGGCACGCCATCGAGAGCGGCTGGAAAGTCACTGGCTTCGAGTTTGGCGTGCAGGGCGAGGCGCGCATCGTGGGCATGCAGCTTGCGCTGATGTCGCAGGACATCCGCCAGCGGCCCGACCGCCCGGCCTGCTACCTGATGGGCGGCGAGACGACCGTCACCGTGCATGGCACCGGACGCGGCGGGCGCAATCAGGAACTGGCGCTGGCAGCGGCCATTACCCTCGACGGCGTGGAGGGCATCGCGGTGGCCTCGTTCGCCACCGACGGCGTCGACGGGCAGAGCACCGCCGCTGGCGCGATGGTCACCGGGCAGACCTGCGCGCAGGGCCGCGCGCTGGGCCTCGACGCGGAAGCGTACCTCAACAACAACGACAGCAATACCTACTTCCAGAAGGTCGGCGGCCTGATCGAGCTGGGCCCCACCGGGACCAATGTCAACGACATCATGCTGTCGCTGGTGTATTAGGAAGAGGACTGACCGCAAAGTCGCGAAGGGCAGATCCCGCTGCGCCCTCTGCGCTCTCCGCGGTTGATCTTGTCTTTCTTCCTTTGCTTTCTTTGCGCCTTTGCGGTGATGGGGGTTGCCTCACCTCACATCCTCATGTTACACTGGCCGCATGGACGATCAAACACCGCTCTCAAGACGGCAGTTTCTCACTGCGACCGCGCTGGCCGGGGCCGGGCTGCTGATCCCGCGCAGCGCGCAGGCCGCGCTGGTCGCGCGCAGCTATGTGCTGTGCCCCATCCTGATGTACCACTACATCAGCGATCCCCCGGCAGACGCCGACGCCGTCCGCCGTGACCTGTCAGTTGGCCCGGACATGTTCCGCCAGCAGGTAGCGGCGGTCAAGGAGCAGGGCTTCACGTCCATCACCATGGCCCAGCTTTACGACGGCCTGGTCAATGGCGCGGACCTGCCCACCAGGCCGATTGTCTTCACCTTCGATGATGGCTACGCCGACGCCTACCAGTTCGCCACGCCCATCCTGGCCGAGCAGGGCATGACCGGCACGTTCTTCGTCATCAGCGGGATGGTCGAGCAGCCGGGCTACCTGACGTGGGGGCAGGTCGCGGAGATGCACGGCGCGGGGATGGAGATCGGCAACCACACGGTGTCGCACCCCAACCTGGCCTATCTCACCGCCGAGCAGCAGACGGCGGAGATCGAGGGCTGCGCGGCGGCGATTGCGTCGGTGCTGGGCGTGCGTCCGGCCTTCTTCTGCTACCCACTGGGCCGCTACAGCTACACCACCATCCGCATTGTCCGCGAGACCGGCCACCTGGCGGCGGTCACCATCAGCGACGGCACCGTGCAGTACAGCCGCTACCCGTACACCCTGCGCCGGGCGCGGGTGCGCGGCACCACCTCGCTGTATTCGTTCAACTGGCTGATCACCCGGACGGCGTGGTAGGCCGCTATCGGCTTATCGTAACGCGAATCCTGGGACCATTCTGTGACATTTGGGGTGTGACAATAACCCGGCAGCGCAGCCAGCCGTCAGCCCGACGGCTGGTTTTCTGTTTGCGCGGCGGCTTCGGCCTGTTCTTCGGCAGACAGGCGGCGCTTGAAGCGCAGGAGATGGCGCAGATAGTAGATCGAATCTTTGATCGGCTTGACCGTCGAGGTCTTGTCGGCGCGGCGGCGGAACAGCACCGCCACCTCGGCCACGCGGTAGCCGGCGCGCTTGGCGTAGGTGATGATCTCCGTGTCCCAGAACCAGTGCTGATCGTGAACGCGCGGCAGGATGTCGAGCAGCGCCGCCCGCGAGAAAAACTTGTAGCCCGATTCGCTGTCGCCCAGGTTGTGGTTGAGGAAGCGGTGCACGATCAACTGGTAGCCCCGGCTGAGGAACGCGCGGAAGATGTGCAGCCAGGTGACGGCCTCGTAGAAGCGGTGCCCCACCACCACGTCGGCCTCGCCGCGCAGGATGGGCCGCACGCACGACGGGATGTAGTGCGGCTGCACCTCCAGGTCGATGTCGATGAAGCCGACCACGCGCCCGCGCGCGGCGCGCATCCCGTCGCTGACGGCCCCGCCGCGCCCGGTGTTCTCGTCGTGAAAGACCGTGCGCAGCGGGCGGTCGGGGTTGGCCGCGATGATCTGCGCGATCAGGTCGCGGGTGTTGTCGCGGCTGTTGTCGTCGACGAACACGATCTCGTAGCTGTACACCCAGTCGTCGAGCACGTCGAAGATCTTCTGGATGCTGTCTGTGATGTGCTCCGACTCGTCATAGCAGGCCAGCACGAGGCTGAGGTCACAGGTTGGCGGTTGCTCTGAAGGCGTCACAGTGTTTCCCGAATTCATAACCTGCCGGCGCTAACCGTGCCGGTAGGCGGCCACGCACATCCATGCCCGGCGTCCCAGCCACGGGGCCGCGCCGATCAGCGCCGCGTCGAGCCGCTGCGTGGCGCGCACCAGCCCGCCCAGCGCGCCGTCGGGGTCGAGGCTGGACAGCCCGACCGACAGCAGGTAGAACTCGCGGTGCTCGTAGGCGGCGAAGTGGCGGGCCATCCTTGCGAAGGTCGGCAGCGTCAGGTAGCGCGGGCGGGTGCTGCGGTAGTGCGAGAACACCCGGTACAGCGCCACCAGCGGGTTGCCCGCCAGCGGCTCGACGAACACCGCGCGCCCGCCGGGGCGCAGCGTGCGCGCCGACTCGCGGGCGATGGCTTCCACGTCGACGTGCATCAGCGTCGTCTCGGCGGTCACCCGGTCGACGCTGGCATCGGCCAGCGCCAGGCGCTCGCCGTTCATCATCAGTGGCACGATGCGCTCGGCTAGCCCCTCGGCCTGAGCGCGCGCGGCCAGCCGCATGAGCGCCACGCGTGAGAAGTCGGCGGCGTACACCGTCGCGCCCTGGCGGGCCATCTCGACCGTCTGGTCGCCCGCGCCGGGGCCGATCTCCAGCACGCGCAGCCCGTTCAGATCGCCCATCTGCTGTGCGGCGAAATCGCGGCAGGCAGCCTGAAACCGGCGGCGGCGCAGGTTCTCCTGCCCGCCGGTGTCGTCCTGCTGCCAGACGTGATCGTAAAACGTGCGCAGTGCTTCCGGGTTCGACATGTGTCTCCGCATTGGGCCGCCAGAATCTGCGCCATCTTACCGCATCGGGCGCGGGCGCGGCAAACGGGGCCGTGTCCCCTCACCCCCTGGACCTGCCCACAGGGCAGGTCGTCTTCCCTCTCTCCCCCGCTTCGCGGGGCGAGGGGACAAGCCCGCCCTGACTTTAATGCCTCTCTGTGCGCTCCCTTCCCCCCAGCAGCCGCAGGCTGCGTCCGTGGGGGAAAGGGACGGGGATGGGGGGTGTCGACGGATCGCCCCCTTCGCGATAAGCTAGGGGCGTTTGACAGGCCGCTCAGCCAGAGGACTGCATGACGCCGACCGCATCCCCCGAACCACTGAGACCCTCACGCTGCGCGGCGAGCGCTGGATCGTGACCGGCGTCGCCGTCGCGTTCGTGCTGCTGGCGATTGTCTTCAGCCTGGGCCCGATCTTCGAGGGCCCTGACGAGCTGCACCACTACCGCTACGTGCGAGTGGCCTACAACCGCGCGCTGCCCGACCCGGCGGGGACCATCGGCGGGGAGGACCACCAGCCGCCGCTGTACTACCTGCTCAACGTGCCGGTGCTGCTGGCCGCCGACGACGTGGGCTTCCATTCCTTCGAGGCCGACGCCAACCCGTATCGCGGCTACGCCTTTACCGACGTAGGCCACGACAACAAGCTGGTCAACCTGCACAGCCGCCCGGCGGAGGCGTTCCCGTGGCACGGCGTGGCGCTGGCCGTCCACCTGATGCGTTTCATCGCCGTGGCGCTGGGGCTGGTGACGGCGCTGATCAGTTACCGCGCGCTGCGCGAAGTGTGGCCGCGCCGCCCCGACCTGCGCCTGCTGGGGCTGGGGATCGTCGCCTTCTGGCCGCAGTTTGTGTACATGACCAGCCTCGTCAACCGCGACGCGCTGACGCTGCCGCTGGCGGCCCTCGCGATCTGGCTGATGCTGCGCTGGGTGCGGCGCGGGCCGTCGCTCAGGCTGGCCGTCGGGCTGGGCGTGGTGCTCGGCGCGGCGATGATCACCAAGGTGTATCTGGGCTTTCTGGCGCTGCCGATGGGCCTCGCCATCTTCATGGACTTCAAGCGGTCGTGGCGCTTGGGCGCGCTGATCCTGGCGCTGGTGGCGCTGATCGCGGGCTGGTGGTACGCCCGCAACTGGATCGTGTACGGCGACCCGCTGCTGGTGAAGGCGGTGGAGATCACCTGGCCGGAGGAGGTCATCGCCCCGGCCAGGCGCACCTGGGCCAACACCGCCGCGCGCCTGCCCTACGTCTACGACTCGTTCTGGGCGCGCTTTGGCAATGGGCTGGTGCCGGTGGCGGGTTGGCTGTTCCGCTTCTTTGACGCGATCACGCTGCTGTCGCTGGGCGGGCTGATTGTTGGCGCAGTGCGCGCCTTCCGCAAACACGTCGCCCCGCTCGATCTGAAGCTGGCGGGCATCGTCGGTGCGGCGATGCTGGGCGCGCTGGGCCTCGTGCTGTGGTCGACCATTACGCTGTGGTCGGGCAACCAGGGGCGCTACCTGCTGGCTGCGATGCCGGTGCTGGGCGCAATCGGCGCGTTTGGCCTGGAGGGCTGGACGCCGCGCCGCATCCGCCTGCCCGTCGCACTGAGCGGCGCGCTGCTGATGGCCGCTGCCTGCACCATCAGCCTGTTTGGCTTCTTCCTGCCAGCCTACCACGTGTGGCCGGTCCCGGCCCACATCGCCAACCCGGTGACCTACCGCTATGGCGACGCGGCCACGCTGATCGGCACCGACACGGCGCAGGTCACGGCCAGGCCCGGCCAGACGGTGCGCCTGACGCTGTACTGGCAGGCCATCGCCCCCACCGATCAGCGGCTGCTGGCCTACCTGCACAGTGTCGATTTAACAATCGTGCGGCGCGACAGCCTGACCGGCCTCGGCGCGCTGTTCTCTACCGACTGGCGGCCCGGCGAGCGCTGGGCGGAGAACTGGGTGCTGATCATCCCGCCTGACGCCGAGCCGCAGCGTGTCTATTCGCTGGTGGCGGGCCTGTACGACCCGCAGGCGGACGCCAACCTGCCGATCACCGGCGCGGACGGCAGCCCGGCGACTCCGGTCGTGGCCCGGCTGGCGATTGCCGGTCCGGCCAGTGACATGCAGCCCGCCACCACCTTTGGCGGCGCGATTGGCCTCGGTGCGCCAACCGTCACCCGCAGCGGCGATACGCTGACGGTGTGCTTGCCGTGGAAGTCGCTCAAGCCGGTGCCGGTCGATTATCATGTGTTTGTGCACGTCAGCGGGCCGGATGGGCAGCCGCTCGCGCAGCACGACGGCGAGCCAAAGGACGGCCAGTATCCCACCGGCGCATGGACGCCCGGCGAGCAGATCGACGACTGCGTGGCGGTCGACGCGACAACCGTGCCGCCGTCCGGCTACACGGTCGGCGTGGGGCTGTACGATCTGGCGACAACGTGCGCCTGCCGGCGGTCGACGCGCAGGGCAGTCGCCTGCCCGACGACACGCTGGTGATTACGCCCGACAGAGGCTGTAGATTATATGAACGCAGCCAGCATCCCTAATCGCTTCCGCCTCTCCGAGCGGGCGCTGACCATCGCCATGATTGCGGCGTCGGTGCTGATGATGGTCGGCTTCAGCCTGGGGCCGATCTTCGAGGGGCCGGACGAGATCGAGCACTACCGCTTCGTGCGCACAATGGTTGCCACCGGCGCGCTGCCCGACCCCACCGGCCAGCCGCGCGGGCAGTATCACCAGGCCCCGCTGTATTACGTGCTGCTCGCGCCCATCAAGCTGGCCGTGCCCGACGCCGACTTCGCGCTGATCGACGGGCATAAGAATCCATTCCATCCCTACCTGATCGACCAGCCCGGCAGCGACAACAAGAACGTCTACCTGCACCATACGGCTGAGGCGTTCCCCTACACCCGCAGCGGGACGGCGCTGGCCGTCCACCTGATGCGGCTGGTGTCGGTGGCGATTGGCGGGCTGACGCTGGTCGCCAGCGTGGGCGTCTTCCGCGAATTGTGGCCCAGCCGCCCCACTGGCGGCTGCTGGCGCTGGGGCTGATCGCCTTCTGGCCGCAGTTCGCCTACCTGTCGAGCCTGGTCAACAACGACAACCTGCTGATCCTGGTGGCGACGGTCAGCCTGTGGCTGCTCCTGCGCCTGCTGCGCGAGGGTCCGTCGTGGCGCGTCGCGATCTGGCTGGGGCTGGCGCTGGGCGGCGCGCTGCTGGCCAAGGCCTCGGCGATGATGCTGGCCTTCCCGGTGGCGCTCGTGCTGCTGCTCGACCGGCGCACGTGGCGCTACGTGCCGACTATCGCGGGAATCGTGCTGGTGGTGGCGGGCTGGTGGTATATCCGCAACACGCTGCTGTACGCCGACCCCACCGGCATCCGCTCGATGTTCGTGACGTGGGCCAGCGAGGTCATCCGTCCGGGCCGCATCGACCTGGCGAAAGGTCTCCAGCGCACGCCCTACGCCTACGCCACGCTCTGGGCGCGCTTCGGGCATGGCGCGGTCGGCATGGCGGAGCCGTTCTACGCCTTCTTCGACGTGCTGGCCGTGTTGGGGCTGGGCGGGGGCGCTGCTGGGTGTTCGTCTGGCCGTCGGGCCACCGCCGCCCCGGCAGGCTCCAGGTCCGGCAGGCCGTGCTGATTGCGCTGTTCGCCGCGGACGTGGGTCGCCTCGCTGACCTACGGGGCCAGCATCGCCTGG
>CAWBCR010000015.1:0-34656 GCA_963787375.1 uncultured Chloroflexia bacterium
CTGGGCACGGTCGACCAGACGCTGGGCGGCTGCCTACGTGTTAGAACCCCAGCACGTCGCCTTCCGCGATACGCTCGAGGACGCGCCGAAGCTCCTTCGCCGCCGTCCTGAGGAGGCCGGTGCCCTACATCTTCCCGGCGGGACGCGGTGTGGTGAACCGTACCACGCTGACCCAGTACATGGCCGATGGCGGCACGCTGGTCGACGAGAACGGCGCGGCGCACATCGACACGGTCGCGCTGACCGACGTGCTGAGCTTCACGGCGATGCGCGCACCGCGGGTGTTATCGATCCGGCGACTGTTCCAGCTGACCGACCCTGCCGACAGTTGGACGCAGTATAAGCCCGGCAGGCGGGGCTGGCCGCGTCACCTCGACGGCCTACCTGGCCGACCGCAGCGCGCTGCGCAGTACGCGTCACCTGGACGCCGACGCTGACCGGCGACCCCTACGCACTGGTGACAGGCTGGTCATGGGTCATCACAGACAGGACCCTGAGCGGCAGGCGGCGGCGCTGTCGCTGGTCGCTTACCGATGAACCCCGCCAGCCAGGGGCGTTCACCCAGGCGGCGGGCTGGCTGCCATCGCAGCAGGGCGCGCTGGCGGTGTGGGGCGACAGCGACCCCTACTCCGCCTTCGGCAAAGAACTGCTGCTGCATGCGGTGCTGTGCCCGACGCCAGCGGCGACCGCGTCGGCACGGCGATACAGGACGCGCTGAAGCGGTGCTGCTCAACGGCGTGCTCGCCTTCCAGGCCGCCAGCGAGGCGGCGCAGAAGATCAACCCGCCCACAGCCGGGAACCCGTAGCGCGCAAACGCGAACGAAGTCAGCGACAGGGTCGGGCCCTCCCTGCACACAGCCTGACTTTGGCCTATACTGGGGCTGTCGACGCGCGCCATCCGCCCGGCAGTCAGGCGCACCGGGACCGCCAAAGTCGAGGAGCCACGATGTTACGCCGCAGCTACATGAAACCGACCCGCCTGATCTGCCCTTCGCAGACCATGAGAAACACATCCGGGCGCTGATCGACGTAGCCATGCAGGCCGCCGACCCGGCGCGCGCGCTCGAATCGAATTGGCCGCTGGCGATAGCTGAAGCCCGGAACATCACCGTGGTGGGGGCCGGCAAGGCCGCGCTGGAGATGTCGCTGAGCCTGGATAAGCTGTGTGGCGACCGCATCGTGAGGGGCGTGGTGGCCGTCGTGCCCGAGCGGCTGGAACGGCTGGCCGCGAGGCCGGCGAAGGTCGAGGCGCTGCCGGTAGCGCACCCCCTGCCCGACGCGCGCAACGTGCAGGCCGCGCAGGCCATCGCCGATGCGGCGCGGGCGGCAGGCAAGGGCGACACGCTAATCGCGTTGATCTCCGGTGGCGGCTCGGCGATGCTGACGCTGCCCGCCGAAGGGCTGACGCTCGACGACCTGCGGGCCATCGCCGATGCGCTGATGAAGGCCGGCGCGCCCATCGAGGCGCTGAACAAGGTGCGCAAGCACTGTGAGCAGCTAAAGGGCGGCGGGCTGGCGCGGCTGGGTTACCCGGCCAAGGTGTGGGCCTTTATCCTCTCCGACGTGGTGGGCGATCCGCTCGACGTGATCGCCTCTGGCCCGACCGCCGCCGACCCGACCACCTATCAGGATGCGCTCGACGTGCTGAAATATTACAACCTGCTCGACGAAGTTCCTGCCGTGCGCGCGCACCTGGAGAAGGGCGCTGCTGGCGACCTGCCGGAGACGGTCAAGCCCGGCGACGAGGCGCTGACACACGTCGTCAACATGCTGATTGGCAGCAACCGGCTGGCGCTCGAAGCGGTCCGCAGGCACGCCATCGAGAGCGGCTGGAAGGTCACCGGTTTTGAGTTTGGCGTGCAGGGCGAGGCGCGCATCGTGGGCATGCAGCTTGCGCTGATGTCGCAGGACATCCGCCAGCGGCCCGACCGCCCGGCCTGCTACCTGATGGGCGGCGAGACGACCGTCACCGTGCATGGCACCGGACGCGGCGGGCGCAATCAGGAACTGGCGCTGGCAGCGGCCATTACCCTCGACGGCGTGGAGGGCATCGCGGTGGCCTCGTTCGCCACCGACGGCGTCGACGGGCAGAGCACCGCCGCTGGCGCGATGGTCACCGGGCAGACCTGCGCGCAGGGCCGCGCGCTGGGCCTCGACGCGGAAGCGTACCTCAACAACAACGACAGCAATACCTACTTCCAGAAGGTCGGCGGCCTGATCGAGCTGGGCCCCACCGGCACCAACGTCAACGACATCATGCTGTCGCTGGTGTATTAGGAAGAGGACTGACCGCAAAGTCGCGAAGGGCAGATCCCTCTGCGCCCTCTGCGCTCTCCGCGGTTGATCTTGTCTTTCTTCCTTTGCGTTCTTTGCGCCTTTGCGGTGATGGGGGTTGCCTCACCTCACATCCTCATGTTACACTGGCCGCATGGACGATCAAACACCGCTCTCAAGACGGCAGTTTCTCACTGCGACCGTGCTGGCCGGGGCCGGGTTGCTGATCCCGCGCAGCGCGCAGGCCGCGCTGGTCGTGCGCAGCTACGCGCTGTGCCCCATCCTGATGTACCACTACATCAGCGATCCCCCGCCAGACGCCGACGCCGTCCGCCGTGACCTGTCGGTTGGGCCGGACATGTTCCGCCAGCAGGTGGCGGCGGTCAAGGAGCAGGGCTTCACGTCCATCACCATCGCCCAGCTTTACGACGGCCTGGTCAATGGCGCGGACCTGCCCACCAGGCCGATTGTCTTCACCTTCGATGATGGCTACGCCGACGCCTACCAGTTCGCCACGCCCATCCTGGCCGAGCAGGGCATGACCGGCACGTTCTTCGTCATCAGCGGGATGGTCGAGCAGCCGGGCTACCTGACGTGGGGGCAGGTCGCGGAGATGCACGGCGCGGGGATGGAGATCGGCAACCACACCGTGTCGCACCCCAACCTGGCGTATCTCACCGCCGAGCAGCAGACGGCAGAGGTCGAGGGCTGCGCGGCGGCGATTGCGTCGGTGCTGGGCGTGCGTCCGGCCTTCTTCTGCTACCCACTGGGCCGCTACAGCTACACCACCATCCGCATTGTCCGCGAGACCGGCCACCTGGCGGCGGTCACCATCAGCGACGGCACCGTGCAGTACAGCCGCTACCCGTACACCCTGCGCCGGGCGCGGGTGCGCGGCACCACCTCGCTGTATTCGTTCAACTGGCTGATCACCCGGACGGCGTGGTAGGCCGCTATCGGCTTATCGTAACGCGAATCCTGGGACCATTCTGTGACATTTGGGGTGTGACAATAACCCGGCAGCGCAGCCAGCCGTCAGCCCGACGGCTGGTTTTCTGTTTGCGCGGCGGCTTCGGCCTGTTCTTCGGCAGACAGGCGGCGCTTGAAGCGCAGGAGATGGCGCAGATAGTAGATCGAATCTTTGATCGGCTTGACCGTCGAGGTCTTGTCGGCGCGGCGGCGGAACAGCACGGCCACCTCGGCCACGCGGTAGCCGGCCCGCTTGGCGTAGGTGATGATCTCCGTGTCCCAGAACCAGTGCTGATCGTGAACGCGCGGCAGGATGTCGAGCAGCGCCGCGCGCGAGAAGAACTTGTAGCCCGATTCGCTGTCGCCCAGGTTGTGGTTGAGGAAGCGGTGCACGATCAGCTGGTAGCCCCGGCTGAGGAACGCGCGGAAGATGTGCAGCCAGGTGACGGCCTCGTAGAAGCGGTGCCCCACCACTACGTCGGCCTCGCCGCGCAGGATGGGCCGCACGCACGACGGGATGTAGTGCGGCTGCACCTCCAGGTCGATGTCGATGAAGCCGACCACGCGCCCGCGCGCGGCGCGCATCCCGTCGCTGACGGCCCCGCCGCGCCCGGTGTTCTCGTCGTGAAAGACCGTGCGCAGCGGGCGGTCGGGGTTGGCCGCGATGATCTGCGCGATCAGGTCGCGGGTGTTGTCGCGGCTGTTGTCGTCGACGAACACGATCTCGTAGCTGTACACCCAGTCGTCGAGCACGTCGAAGATCTTCTGGATGCTGTCTGTGATGTGCTCCAACTCGTCATAGCAGGCCAGCACGAGGCTGAGGTCACAGGTTGGCGGTTGCTCTGAAGGCGTCACAGTGTTTCCCGAATCGATAACCTGCCGGTGCTAACCGTGCCGGTAGGCGGCCACGCACATCCATGCCCAGCGTCCCAGCCACGGAGCCGCGCCGATCAGCGCCGCGTCGAGCCGCTGGGTGGCGCGCACCAGCCCGCCCAGCGCGCCGTCGGGGTCGAGGCTGGACAGCCCGACCGACAGCAGGTAGAACTCGCGGTGCTCGTAGGCGGCGAAGTGGCGGGCCATCCGCGCGAAGGTGGGCAGCGTCAGGTAGCGCGGGCGGGTGCTGCGGTAGTGCGAGAACACCCGATACAGCGCCACCAGCGGGTTGCCCGCCAGCGGCTCGACGAACACCGCGCGCCCACCGGGGCGCAGCGCGCGTGCCGACTCGCGGGCGATGGCCTCCACATCGACGTGCATCAGCGTCGTCTCGGCGGTCACACGGTCGACGCTGGCATCGGCCAGCGCCAGGCGCTCGCCGTTCATCATCAGTGGCACGATGCGCTCGGCCAGCCCCTCGGCCTGAGCGCGCGCGGCCAGCCGCATGAGCGCCACGCGTGAGAAGTCGGCGGCGTACACCGTCGCGCCCTGGCGGGCCATCTCGACCGTCTGGTCGCCCGCGCCGGGGCCGATCTCCAGCACGCGCAGCCCGTTCAGATCGCCCATCTGCTGTGCGGCGAAATCGCGGCAGGCAGCCTGAAACCGGCGGCGGCGCAGGTTCTCCTGCCCGCCGGTGTCGTCCTGCTGCCAGACGTGATCGTAAAACGTGCGCAGTGCTTCCGGGTTCGACATGTGTCTCCGCATTGGGCCGCCAGAATCTGCGTCATCTTACCGCATCGGGCGCGGGCGCGGCAAACGGGGCCGTGTCCCCTCACCCCCTGCGACCTGCCCACAGGGCAGGTCGTCTTCCCTCTCTCCCCCGCTTCGCGGGGCGAGGGGACAAGCCCGCCCTGACTCGAATGCCTCTCGGTGCGCTCCCTTCCCCCCAGCAGCCGCAGGCTGCGTCCGTGGGGGAAGGGACGGGGATGGGGGGTGTCGACGGATCGCCCCCTTCGCGATAAGCTAGGGGCGTTTGACAGGCCGCTCAGCCAGAGGACTGCATGACGCCGACCGCATCCCCCGAACCATCTGAGACCCTCACGCTGCGCGGCGAGCGCTGGATCGTGACCGGCGTCGCCGTCGCGTTCGTGCTGCTGGCGATTGTCTTCAGCCTGGGCCCGATCTTCGAGGGCCCTGACGAGCTGCATCACTACCGCTACGTGCGCGAGCTGGTCCACAACCGCGCGCTGCCCGACCCGGCGGGGACCATCGGCGGGGAGGACCACCAGCCGCCGCTGTACTACCTGCTCAACGTGCCGGTGCTGCTGGCCGTCGACGACGTGGGCTTCCATTCCTTCGAGGCCGACGCCAACCCGTATCGCGGCTACGCCTTTACCGACGTGGGCCACGACAACAAGCTGGTCTACCTGCACAGCCGCCCGGCGGAGGCGTTCCCGTGGCATGGCGTGGCGCTGGCCGTGCACCTGATGCGCTTCATCGCCGTGGCGCTGGGGCTGGCGACGGTGCTGATCAGCTACGGCGCGCTGCGCGAGCTGTGGCCGCGCCGCCCCGACCTGCGCCTGCTGGGGCTGGGGATCGTCGCCTTCTGGCCGCAGTTTGTGTACATGACCAGCCTCGTCAACCGCGACGCGCTGACGCTGCCGCTGGCGGTGCTCGCGATCTGGCTGATGCTGCGCTGGGTGCGGCGTGGGCCGTCGCTCAGGCTGGCCGTCGGGCTGGGCGTGGTGCTCGGCGCGGCGATGATCACCAAGGTGTACCTCGGCTTTCTGGCGCTGCCGATGGGCCTCGCCATCTTCATGGACTTCAAGCGGTCGTGGCGCTTGGGCGCGCTGATCCTGGCGCTGGTGGCGCTGATCGCGGGCTGGTGGTACGCCCGCAACTGGATCGTGTACGGCGACCCGCTGCTGGTGAAGGCGGTGGAGATCACCTGGCCGGAGGAGGTCATCGCCCCGGCCAGGCGCACCTGGGCCAACACCGCCGCGCGCCTGCCCTACGTCTACGACTCGTTCTGGGCGCGCTTTGGCAATGGGCTGGTGCCGGTGGCGGGTTGGCTGTTCCGCTTCTTCGACGCGATCACGCTGCTGTCGCTGGGCGGGCTGATTGTTGGCGCAGTGCGCGCCTTCCGCAAACACGTCGCCCCGCTCGATCTGAAGCTGGCGGGCATCGTCGGTGCGGCGATGCTGGGCGCGCTGGGCCTCGTGCTGTGGTCGACCATTACGCTGTGGTCGGGCAACCAGGGGCGCTACCTGCTGGCTGCGATGCCGGTGCTGGGCGCAATCGGCGCGTTTGGCCTGGAGGGCTGGACACCGCGCCGCATCCGCCTGCCCGTCGCATTGAGCGGCGCGCTGCTGATGGCCGCTGCCTGCACCATCAGCCTGTTTGGCTTCTTCCTGCCAGCCTACCACGTGTGGCCGGTCCCGGCGCACATCGCCAACCCGGTGACCTATCGCTATGGCGACGCGGCCACGCTGATCGGCACCGACACGGCGCAGGTCACGGCCAGGCCCGGCCAGACCGTGCGCCTGACGCTGTACTGGCAGGCCATCGCCCCCACCGATCAGCGGCTGCTGGCCTACCTGCACAGCGTCGATTCGACCATCGTGCGCCGCGACAGCCTGACCGGCCTCGGCGCGCTGTTCTCGACCGACTGGCGGCCCGGCGAGCGCTGGGCGGAGAACTGGGTGCTGATCATCCCGCCTGACGCCGAGCCGCAGCGCGTCTATGCGCTGGTGGCGGGCCTGTACGACCCGCAGTCGGACGCCAACCTGCCGATCACCGGCGCGGACGGCAGCCCGGCGACTCCGGTCGTGGCCCGGCTGGCGATTGCCGGGCCGCCCAGCGACATGCAGCCCGCCACCACCTTTGGCGGCGCGATTGGCCTCGGCGCGCCAGCGGTCACCCGCAGCGGCGATACGCTGACGGTGTGCCTGCCGTGGAAGTCGCTCAAGCCGGTGCACGGTCGATTATCATGTGTTTGTGCACGTCACCGGGCCGGATGGGCAGCCGCTCGCGCAGCACGACGGCGAGCCGAAGGATGGGCAGTATCCCACCGGCGCGTGGACGCCCGGCGAGCAGATCGACGACTGTGTGCCGGTCGACGCGACAAACGTGCCGCCATCCGGCTACACGGTCGGCGTGGGGCTGTATGATCTGGCGACGAATGTGCGCCTGCCGGCGGTCGGCGCGCAGGGCAATCGCCTGCCGGACGACACGCTGATCATCACGCCCTGAGATAGGCCGTAGATAACATGACCACAGCCGACACCCCCCATCGCTTCCGCCTCTCCGAGCGGGCGCTGACCGTCGCCATGATTGCGGCGTCGGTGCTGATGATGGTCGGCTTCAGCCTGGGGCCGATCTTCGAGGGGCCGGACGAGATCGAGCATTACCGCTTCGTGCGCACGATGGTCGCCACCGGCGCGCTGCCCGACCCCACCGGCCAGCCGCGCGGGCAGTATCACCAGGCCCCGCTGTATTACGTGCTGCTCGCGCCCATCAAGCTGGCCGTGCCCGACGCCGACTTCGCGCTGATCGACGGGCATAAGAATCCATTCCATCCCTACCTGATCGACCAGCCCGGCAGCGACAACAAGAACGTCTACCTGCACCATACGGCTGAGGCGTTCCCCTACACCCGCAGCGGGACGGCGCTGGCCGTCCACCTGATGCGGCTGGTGTCGGTGGCGATTGGCGGGCTGACGCTGGTCGCCAGCGTGGGCGTCTTCCGCGAGTTGTGGCCGCAGCCGCCCCGACCGGCGGCTGCTGGCGCTGGGGCTGATCGCCTTCTGGCCGCAGTTCGCCTACCTGTCGAGCCTGGTCAACAACGACAACCTGCTGATCCTGCTGGCGACGGTCAGCCTGTGGCTGCTCCTGCGCCTGCTGCGCGAGGGCCCGTCGTGGCGCGTCGCGATCTGGCTGGGGCTGGCGCTGGGCGGCGCGCTGCTGGCCAAGGCCTCGGCTATGATGCTGGCCTTCCCGGTGGCGCTCGTGCTGCTGCTCGACCGGCGCACGTGGCGCTACGTGCCGACTATCGCGGGAATCGTGCTGGTGGTGGCGGGCTGGTGGTATATCCGCAACACGCTGCTGTACGCCGACCCCACCGGCATCCGGTCGATGTTCGTGACATGGGCCAGCGAGGTCATCCGACCGGGGCGCATCGACCTGGCGAAAGGTCTCCAGCGCACGCCCTACGCCTACGCCACGCTCTGGGCGCGCTTCGGGCATGGCGCGGTCGGCATGGCGGGGCCGTTCTACGCCTTCTTCGACGTGCTGGCCGTGTTGGGGCTGGGCGGGGCGCTGCTGGGTGTTGTCTGGCCGTCGGGCCACCGCCGCCCCGGCAGGCTCCAGGTCCGGCAGGCCGTGCTGATCGCGCTGTTCGCCCTGACGTGGGTCGCCTCGCTGACCTACGGGGCCAGCATCGCCTGGTCGGGCAACCAGGGGCGCTACCTGCTGCCGGGCATTGCCGCCTGGGGCGCGATCCTCGCCTTCGGGATTGGCACGTGGACGCCGTCGGGGCTGCGCATGCAGGTCGCGCTGAGCGGCGTGGCGATCATGGCGACGGTCGCCTGCGTGGCGCTGTTTGGGACGTTCGCGCCGGCCTACCGGGTGTGGCCCGCCCCGCCCTCGGCGGCGGATGCGCCCGCGCTGCTGCGCTTCGACGGCTACGCCGAGCTGCTGGGCATGAGCCCCTCGACGATCCGCGCGCATCCCGGCGATACTCTGCGCGTGTCTTTGACGTGGCGGGCGCTCGCCCCGACCCCTGCCGAATACCAGACCTACCTGCACACCGAGGGGTCGGACGTTGTGCGCCGCGACAGCGACCCGGCGACCGGCAACCTGCTTTCGACGGACTGGCAGCCGGGCCAGACCTGGGTCGAGACGTACGTCATCCAGATACCGGCCACCGACCACGGGCAGCAGGTCTTCCCGATGGTCGCTGGCCTGTACGACCCGGCCAGCGGCACAGCCCTCCCGGCGACGGACGCCGGCGGCAGCACCGTCGACCCGGTGGTGGGGCGCATCGGCATCGCCGGGCTGGCGTCGTCGGCCAGCGTGCCGCAATATCGCTTTGGCGACGTGATCGGCCTCGCGGCGCTGCAAATCGACCGGGCCGGGGACCAGGGCCACGTGTGCCTGACGTGGGTGCCACTCAAGACGGTTGATACCGATTACCACGTCTTCGTGCACGTGCTGGGCGAGGACGGCAGCCTGCTCACCCAGCACGACGGCGAGCCGCAGGATGGGCAGTACCCCACCGGCGTGTGGCTGCCCGGCCAGACGGTCGACGACTGCGTGTCGCTCGACATGGCCGGCGTGCCGGAGTCGGCTGGACGGTCAGCGTGGGGCTGTACAGCCTGCCCGATGACCTCCGCCTGCCCGCCTACGACTCGCATGGCAACCGCCAGCCCGCCGACGAGGCCGTGTTCAAGCCGTGAGGTCCGAGATACCGATGACCGACCACACCCGCCGCCTGTCCCCGACCGCCGAGCGCTGGATCGTCGTGGCGCTGATCGCCGCGCACGCGCTGCTGGCGCTGGGCTTCAGCGCCGCGCCGATCTTCGAGGGCGCGGAGGAGATCGAGCATTACCGCTACGTCCGCGTGATGCTGCAAATGGGCCGCCTGCCCAACCCCTTCGAGGAGCACGGCGAGCAGTTTCACCAGGCCCCGCTATACTACTTCCTCAATGCGCCGGTGCTGATGGCGGTCCCCGACCCGGACTTCGAGCACATCGACCAGACCACCAATCCGTTCTTCCTGTACGCGACCGGCGTCGTCGGCAACGACAACAAGAACGAGTTCCTGCACAGCCGCGCCGAGGTGTTCCCCTATACCGGCAGCGGCACGGCACTGGCCGCCCACCTGATGCGCCTGATCGCGGTGGCGCTGGGCACGGCGACGGTCGTCGCGGCCTACGCCATCTTTCGCGAATTGTGGCCTGATCGCCCCGACCGGCGCATCGCCGCGCTGGGGCTGGCGGCCTTCTTCCCGCATTTCTTGCAGGTCTCGGCGACGATCAACAACGACAACCTGCTGTGGCTCCTGCTGACCGTCAGCCTGCTGATCGTCCTGCGCATGCAGCGGCGCGGTACCGACGTGGCGCGGCGCGATCCTGCTGGGGCTGGCGCTGGGCGGCGCGCTGCTGTCGAAGGTCAACGCGGCCTTCCTGGTGTTCCCGGTCGGGGCGGCGGTCCTGCTCGACCTGCGCCGCTGGTGGAAATATGCCGCTGCCACGCTGGCAGTCGTGATCGTCGTCGCCGGCTGGTGGTACGCCCGCAACGCGATCCTGTACGGCGACCCGACCGGCATGCGCGCCGAGTTCGAGGCGTCGCAGCCGCACGAGCCGATCCGGCATGGCAGGCTCGCGCCGGCCATCGGGCTGAAGCGGCTGCCGTTCGCCTACGGCTCGTTCTGGGCGGGCTTTGGCGATGGCCGCATCCCGGTCGGGCCGGGCATCCGCACCCTGTTCGATGCGCTGACCCTCGTGACGCTGGCCGGGCTGGGCGTGTGGCTGGTGCGTGGCGTGCGGCAGGCGCGGCGTGGGCTGGCCGATCCCGTTCAGGTGCGGCAGGCGATCATGCTGGGCATGTTCGTGCTGGGCTGGCTGCTGGCGCTGCTGTATTACGCCAGCCGCGCCTGGAACGGCGCGCAGGGCCGCTACCTGCTGGGTGGGCTGGCGGTGTGGTCGGCGATGGTGGCGGCGGCCCTCGACGTGTTCACGCCGCGCCGCGTGCGGCTGCACGCCGCGCTGAGCGGCTCGGCGCTGTTTGCAGCAGTGGCGATGGTCGGGTTGTTTGGCTATTATCTGCCGGCCTATCGCGTGCTGCCACTGCCGCAGGCAATCGCCGCGCCGCTTGATTATCGCTATGGCGACGCGGCACAGTTGATCGGCATCAGCCCGGCGCAGGTGCAGGCCCATCCCGGCGACACCGTCACCGTCGACCTGTACTGGCGCGTGCTGCGCCCGACGGATGTCGAGCTGAACGCCTACCTTCACAGCGTCGACAGCGACGTGGTCCGCCGCGACAGCTATCCGGCCACCGGCAACCTGCTCTCGACCGACTGGCAGGCCGGCCAGACGTGGACCGAGCGCTACGTGCTGCTGATCCCCGCGGACGCGCCGCAGCAGGCCGTCTACCCGCTGATCGCCGGGCTGTACGAGGTGGGCAGCGAGCAGCCCTTGCCGGTGACCGACGCCGCCGGGGATGCGGTCACGCCCATCGTCGGGCGGATCGCCATCAATGGCGCGCCCCGGCCCGTCGACGTGGCCTACACCTTTGGTGGGGCCATCGGGCTGGCCGAGCCGTCGATCAGCCGCAGTGGCGATACGCTGACCGTCTGCCTGCGTTGGGCGTCGATCCAGCCGGTGGCGGTCGATTACAAGTTCTTCGTGCACGCGCTCAGGCCGGACGGGACGCTGATCACGCAGCAGGACGGGCAGGGCGCGTACCCCAGCGGCGCATGGACGCCCGGCGAGGCCGTCGACGACTGCGTGACGCTCGACGCCTCGCAGGTCCCGCCGACCGGCTACCGCGTGGCGGTCGGCCTGTACAATCCGACCGATCTCGTGCGCTTGCCGGTCGTCGATTTGGCGGGCAACCCGCTGCCGGATGATCGCGTGCTGATTGACAGATAACACCGCGGGGCGCTGCCCCGCTGCTACCTCGGAGACTCTGTTGTGATGATCCGTATTGTGCTTGCTAACTTTGACTTCGCCCCTGTCTCATCACATTCTGACTCCCCCTCTCCAAATCTGGAGAGGGGGTCGGGGGGTGAGGTAACGTGCCTGCCAATACTCACCCCCTGCGCCGGCTGCGCGACCTGATCGCTGGGCACCGCACCGTCGCGGTCGTCGTCGCGCTGTTCGTCCTGCTGGCGACGGCCTACAACCTGTCGAACCCGCTGCTCGAATCGCCCGATGAGGAGCTGCACTACAAGTTCGTCTACTACTTGCAGCACGAGCGTAAGCTGCCGGTTGTCGACCCGACCGGTCCGCTGTCGCAGTATCATCAGGGGCCGCTGTACTACGTGATCGGTGCGCTGCTCACGCCGCCCATCACGCCTGCCCAGCTCCAATCGCTGACGGTCAACAACCCCTTCTGGGGCTACGCTGTCACCGCCGTCGGGCGCGATAACAAGAACCAGTTCATCCACGACCCGCACCGCAGCCCGCTGGCCAGCCCCGACTGGAAGCTGCGCCTGCTGCGCTTCTATTCGACGCTGTTCGGCGTGGGGACGCTGCTGCTGACCTATCTGCTGGCGCGCGAGTTTCTCTCGGAGCATCTGGCCGTCGCCTCGATGGCGCTGGTGGGCTTCATCCCCACCTTCCTGCTGACCAGCACGTCGATCACCAACGACGCGCTGACGGTGACTCTCTCGGCGCTGGCCGGGTTGATCGTCGTGCGGCTGGTGGGGCGCGATGCGCCGCCCGCCCCCCGCGACTGGGCGCTGCTGTCGGTCGTGCTGGGGCTGGGCCTGCTGGCCAAGATCAGCATTTACCCGGTGCTGCCGGTGGTGGTGCTGGGTGTCACGCTGATCGCCATCCGGCATAAGTCGCTGCGGCTGTTTGTCGAGGCGGGCGTCATCCTGGCGCTGGGCGTCGCGCTGGTCTTTGGCTGGTGGATGGTGCGCAACATGCGCCTGTACGGCGACCCGACCGGCCTGTCGGCGCTGCACGAGGCGTGGCGGCCCCGCCATGCGTTCACGCTGGCCGACCTGAGGGCGAACCTGCCCGGCTGGTTCGCGACGTTCTGGGGCGTGTTTGGCTGGGGCAACGTCCCGATGCCCAACTGGGTGTATACCGTCCTGTTTATCGCGGTGCTGATCAGCGCGGGCGGGCTGGTCGTGCTGGCTGTCCGGCGCGGCAAAGACCTGCTGCGCGCCTCGCCACAGCGCGATAAGGCGCTGGCGCTGATCGTGTGGATCCTCCTGTCGTTCGTGGCGCTGCTGTACTTCATGCGGACCGCCTACAACGTCACCGGGCGGCACGTGTACGCCATTCTGCCTGCGCTGGGCGTGGCGCTGGTCGCCGGCTGGTCGCAGTGGGTGCCGGCGCGCCACCAGCGCGCGTTCGCGCTGGTGTTGGGCGGCACGATGGCCGTTTTCGCGGCGCTGGCGTGGGGGCTGATCCTGGCCCCGGCCTACAGCCCCGGCCCGCGTCTCGACGCGTCACAGGTGGATGCGGTGGCCGCGCAGCGCCTCGACTGGCAGGTGGGCGACGTGGCGACGCTGCTGGGCTACAGCATCGCGCCGCAGGCCGCCGACCCCGGCGGGACGGTCCGCGTGACGCTGGTCTGGCAGGTGCTCAAGCAGCCGGATCGAAATTACGTGGAGTACGTCCACCTGCTCGACGCCACCGGCGCTAAGGTCGGCTCGCGTGAGACGCTGCCCGGCCTGGGCAACAACCCGACCGAATTCTGGCAGCCCGGCGAGATCGTCGCCGACACCATCGCGGTGCCGCTCAATCCCGATGCGCAGGACCCCGTCCTGCTCGACGTGGTGGCCGGGCTGTACGACCCCATCGCAAAGGCCGACCTGCCTGTCCGGTCGCCTGATGGCGCGCCGGTCGATTTCCCGCTGATCGGCCAGGTCAAGCTGAACGGCACCGGCCCGGCGATGCCGCAGACGGCGACAGCGGTCGGCACGGTGTTTGCCGATGGGACGACACTCGAAGGCTACGAGGTCACACCGGCGCAGGCCGCCCCCGGCGACACCGTCACGCTGACGCTGTACTGGGGCGCGTCCGGCCCGCTGCCCGCCGATTACACTGTATTCGTGCACCTTGTCGGCGCTGATGGCGCGGAGCTTGCCACGCAGGGCGACGGCCCGCCGCTGGGGGGCCGCTACCCGACGACGGCGTGGGGCGCGGGCGAGACGATCCGCGACGTGCATAGCATCCCGCTGCCCGCCGACCTTGCGCCGGGCGTGTACACGATCCGCGTGGGGCTGTACAACCCTGCCGACGGCTCGCGGCTGCCGCTGGCGGTGGGCGGCGACTCGCTGCTGCTCGACGCCGCGCTGACCGTGCGGTAGAACAATCCGCGGTGGGCAATCGCCGGTTGACACGCCGCCCGGTTGGGCGCTACGCTAGCAGCGACGCCGGGCGCTGCTAACAGCCAATCGCTAATTGCTAACTGCTAATCGCTGACCGCTGTTCTCGTGGAGGACTCATGACCATTCGATTTGGCACGGACGGCTGGCGGGCCGTCATCTCCGAGACGTTCACCTTCGGCAACCTGCGCCTGCTGGCGCAGGCCATCGCCGACCTGGTGCTGGAGGAGAACGGCGAGAAGCAGCCGCACGCCGTCGTCGGCTTCGACACCCGCTTCCTGTCCGACCGCTACGCAGCGGAGATCGCGCGCGTGCTGGCCGGCAACAACATCCGGGTGATGCTGACCAACTCCGACGCGCCAACCCCGGCGGTATCGTTTGCCGTCAAGCACACCGGCGCGGCGGCGGGCGTGATGATCACCGCCAGCCACAACGCGCCGCGCTACAACGGCGTCAAGCTCAAGGCGTCGTTTGGCGGATTGGCGCTGGCCGAGCAGTGCCGCCGCGTCGAAGGCCACCTGCGCGACAACGAGGAGCGGGCGCGCGGCCCGAACCTGCACGACTACGACGACGCCGTGCGCGAGGGGCTGATCGAGCGCTTCAACCCGGCCCCCGCCTATTACGCCCACCTGCGCCAGCTCATCGACCTCGACGCCATCTGCGCCGCCGACCCCGGCGTCATCCACGACCCGATGTACGGGTCGGGACGCGGCTACATCAAGTCGCTGCTGGGCGGCGCGGGCTGCCAGGTCCACGAGATTCGCGGTGAGATGAACCCCGGCTTTGGCGGCATCCACCCCGAGCCGCTGGGCAAGTACCTGGCGGCGCTGGCTGCTGCGCTGCAGGCCGGCTTCGGCAAGGTGGGCATCGCCACCGACGGCGACGCGGACCGCATCGGCGCGATGGATGGGCAGGGCCGCTTTGTCGACCCGCACCGCATCTTCGCGCTGGCGCTCAAGTACCTGGTCGAGGAGCGCGGGTTGAAAGGCACCGTCGTGCGCACCGTCTCGACCACGCGCATGATCGACCGGCTGTGCAAGCGCTACGGCCTGCCGCTGCGGGAGACGCCGGTTGGCTTCAACCACATCGCCGACATCATGCTGGCCGAGGACGTGCTGATCGGCGGCGAGGAGTCGGGCGGGATCAGCATCAGGGGGCACGTCCCGGAGGGCGACGGCATCCTGATGGGCCTGCTGCTGCTGGAGATTATCGCCACAGCGGGCAAGCCGCTTGAGGCGCTGGTCGACGACCTGCACGCCGATGTCGGCCCGGCGTTCTACGCCCGCACCGACCTGCGCCTGCGCCGCCCGGTCGACAAGAAAGAGATGACCGCGCGCCTGGTCGACGATGCCCCGAAGGACATCGCCGGGCTGGCGGTGGCCGAGGTGTCGACCGTCGACGGGGTGAAGTACATCATGGAAGACAAGTCGTGGCTGCTGGTGCGGCCCAGCGGCACCGAGCCGGTGCTGCGCGTCTACGCCGAGGGCCGCAGCGAGGCCATCCAGGCCGGGCTGCTGAAGTACGGGGAGAGCATCGCCGAGAGCGTGTGAGAAAACGATTGGCAGTTGGTGCTGTGTGGGGTAGGGGCGGACCTGTATGGTCCGCCCCTGTGCGCATGATGCGAAACGCGTCGCGCGAGATCGTTCCCGCCTACGGGGTGGGGGTGCTCGTGTCGATGCCGCAGGTCTGTAAATACTGCGCCGCGCCCTGTGTCATCGCCGTGATGAAGGGCTGCATCATCTGTCCGAATTCCGATGACATCGCCTGGCCCATCGCGCCGCTCGGCGTCTCGGTCGCATTTCCCAGCAGGCTCTGGATATCACTGGGTGAGGTGCCGTCGGCGACGCTCCATACGGCGAACTGCACGCCCATGCCGCTGAACATATCGTCGCTGCCGGACAGGTCCTGGCCATCCAGGCATTCCGCGAACTGTAGGAGCTGCTCGTTGTCGACGAGGTCGCCCGGCGAGTAGCCGGCATCGCTGTCGGGCGCATGGTTGCCGGAGTCAATGCAGACGATGAACGGGTCGAGCGTCACTGTTTCGCCCGGCTGGATGGTGACGGTCAGAGTCTTCACGACCATCAGCCGCTGCAGGCCGCTGTCAGACGGCAGGAAGACAAAGCCCGCAGGCAGGATGAAGGTGATAGGCTGGTCGGTGGGGTTGGTGACCGGGACCGTGAGGTTGCCGGTGCCGGTGAAGCCGTTGCCCGACGCGGTGACGACTCCGATTTCGGCCCCGCTGTCCAGGACGCTGCCGGATGATGCCGCTCGCGTGTAGGTGGCGGTAGCAGGCGCGGTGGTGGCCGTGGCGGCGGTGGGCTGCGGTGCGCTGGTGGCTGGTGGCACGGCGGTGGGCGTCGCGCCCCCGCCGGGCAGCGCGCAGGCCAGCCCGGCCAGCAGCGCCGCAGCAACCGCGATCAGCAAATACGACTTTCGGACCGCGATACCAGTACAGTGTTTCATGACTCCTCTCTCCCTGTTGCGTCCTGCGCGTATAAAGGTCGTGCAGTGCTGGACGCTTTTTATACCTTATGATAAATAGGCCCTGCCCGCAACTGGGCTATAATGCGTGAACACTGGAGCACACATGGAATCACCCAATACTCCCGCACCGGAATACGCGAAAGGCGTTTACTGGCTGATGGTCGGCGGGTTGCTGGCGCTGCTTGTCGCGCTGGTCGCCGCGCTGGCCGCGAACTGGCACCGCCTCAACCCGTGGCCGCTGTTTGGCTACGAGGCGCTGTTCGCCGGGTACCTGGCCGCTGAGCGGCGGGTGCGCCGCCTGCCCGATCATGCCGGGCAGCGAACGCACACCGGGCTGCGCGTTGCGCTCAGCGCGGGCTGGTGGCTGCTGATGCTGGGCGCGCCGCTCGAATACGCGCTCACAGCGCGGCAGGACACGGCGATCAGCCTGGTCGGGGCCTGCCTGACCATCGGCGGTGCGGCGCTGCGTGTGTGGGGTGTCGCGACGCTGGGCCGCTTCTACTCCGGGCACATCGAGACGTGGGACGATCAGCAGGTCGTCGAGCGTGGGCCGTACCGCCTGATCCGCCACCCCGGCTACGCGGGCAACATCGTGCAGGCGGTCGGGATGCCGCTGGTGCTCAACGCCTACCTGAGCCTGATCCTCGCCGCGCTGGTCATCGTGCTGTTTGTGCGCCGGCTGACGTGGGAAGAGGCGGCGCTGGCCGAATCGCTGCCCGGCTACGCCGATTACATGCAGTCGCACCCGGCGGCTGATCCCCGGCGTGTGGTGAGGGGTGTCGCGATGAAGATTCTGGCGATTGAGCACGAGACGCCCGGCCTGGCCGCCTCGGACTTCGAGCCGCACCTGCGCGAAGAGGCCGCCCGCGTGTGGGATCTGTATCAGGCGGGCGTCATCCGCGAGCTGTACTTCCGGCCCGATACGTCCGAGGCGGTGCTGATCCTCGAATGCGGCGGCGTCGAGGAGGCGCGCAACGTGCTCGCCACGCTGCCGCTGGTGCAGGCCGGCCTGATCGCCTTCGAGGTCATCCCACTGGTGGCCTATCCGGGCTTCGTGCGGCTGTTCGCCGCCGAACCGTAGCAGGCGGGGCATGGCGGGCACACAGGATCTGCATCGGCGCTACATGCCTTCTGAACAATTCTGTGCTAGCATGGTCAGTATACAGGCAGACCCTGTCCGACAGGACAGGTGGCAAATAGGCCACCTGTCTATTGCAGTCGGCGGGAATTTGGTGCACAATCAGGTAGAAGAGTCCACGGCTAATTACGACTGATTTTGTACTATTTGCGATTGTGATGTATTATTTCTAATTGAATTCAAACGGTATTGAAGCGGTTCTTGTATTGTTAGAAACGCCGCTCGCCCCTACACTTAGAGTAATGGCTTTATCGGTTAGTCAGACATGGTTTTCAAGGAGCTATGAATGGTCCTCACCAAGAGCCTCTACTTCCCATTCTTCGGACTTCTCAACTTGCGGGGCCGCCGCAGCGAGCGTTGGGCCGATATTGTCGACCGTGTCAGCACACTCTCACGCACCGACCCGGAGGTTATCGCCTTCTCGCTGTTGATGAAACGTCTGCGCAGCGAAACGAGCCATGGGGACCTGTGCCACGACAGCTTCTGCGCGACGTGCGCCGCCAGGCTGGTCGATGCCTACAGCGGCAGCGAGCAGGACCTGATCACCCTGTACTATCGCAACGTGGATGAGATCAAGTACACGCTTCAGGACATGAAGGCTCGCAGTGCGTCCCGGAGAGAACAGCGGCGGGCTGCGTAACCGCATCGACGACGATGTGAAAAGCAAAGCGGCTGCCAGTTGGCAGCCGCTTTTGATTCCGCTCACGGCGTCAGGGCCGCGATCAGCTCTCAGGGTGCGCTGGCTTCGTCTCGAACATGCTGTCGAGGCCGCACACGGTCAGGTCGTCGAAGGTGAACGTCCGGCCCACGCCTTCCGGTATGTGGGGCTCGATGCCGATGGTCCCCCAGGCGAAGGGCTGCGGGTCCTCGTAGTGCGCCACCCGGTTGTGATCCACGTACAGGTCGGTGGTGCCTGCGTAGGTGCCGATCTCCACGAAAGTCCACGTGTTGTTCTTGAGGCTTGAGCCGGTGACGCCCACCGGGAAGTGCCCCGGCTCCGCCATTTGCAGGCGGGTCAGCGCGGTCATGATGCCGCCCGGCCCCATCTGCACCGGGTAGCGCCATTCCCCATTCTCATCGCCACCATGATACCAGTTGAGGAAGAAGTCGATGCCGAACGGGGCCTCGACGGCGGGGTCCTGCACGCTCGCCAGGCGCAGCCGCCACACGGCGTTGGTGAACTGGAAGCCGGATAGATCGTCGCCCATGCTCCCGGTTGCTGTCAGCAGCAGGTTCCCTTCCTGTGTGGGGTCGGGCACAATCGCCCAACTGCTGGGGACGTTGAACTCCTGCGCGTGGGTGATCTGCTCCCAGCCCTGGGCCTGCCCGTCCTGGAAATCCTCGACGTACAGTAGCGTCTCGCCGGGCGCGCAGGCGTCGGCGGGCAGAATGCCAAACGGGTCGCGCTCCAGCGTCACGCTGACGGCGTTGGGGCCGCGCTCCAGCGTGGCCGTCTGTTCGGCGGCGAAGTAGCCCTGCGCGGCGACGTTCAGCGAGGCGCTCTCGCCGGGCAGGTTGGCCCACTCGATCGTGCCCGCGTCGTCGGTCGTCAGCGTGGCGTTGTCGGCCTCGGCCAGTGTGACGCTGGCCCCACCGATAGGCGCGCCGTCCGCGTCCAGCACCGACAGGCTGAGGTCGTAGGGCACCGGCGTGGCGGTCGGGGTGGGGGTAGCTGTTGGCGTGGGCGCAGGCGTTGCGGTGGACGTGGGCGTGCTCGTCGCCGCGGCGGCGGTCAGCGCGGCGACCTGCTCAGGTGAGGGGCCGCAGGCGGCTGTCAGCATCAGCACGATCGCTGACAGGAGAATGAAACGAGACTTCATGATAGAGATCCTTGTAATTGGGGTTGGCGATACCGGTCCAGGGGCCCAGATGGAGGCAGCACGACCGGCTCCAGTGAGATGCTGCGATTGTGGGCAAGTTGAGCGTCGCGTAGAGACGGATCAGCGGAATACGTACGCAGGCACTGAGTTGCGGTGGGTTCCTGGCCGGGGTACGGGATGAAGTCCGTCTGTGAAGCGCCGCTGGCTCACCACCCTATTATAAAATCTTGTGAAATTAAGCACAATATGTCGGCGGTAGGAGATTGGTACCGCTCACAGGGCAGGCGCAAATGAGTAGTCGGTCACGTCGCACACCGGCTGGTAGCCGATTGCTGGTAGATGTGGTTCGAGGTCGGGTTGGCGAGGTCGGTGAACAGGAAGCAGAATGTGCGGCCCTCGTCGAGCAGTTGCTGGCTGAGCGCCGCCACGCACGCGCTGGCGTAGCCGCGCCCGCGCAGCGCGGGCGGCGTGTAGACGGCCATCACGCGGATGCCGTGTGGTGTGGGGCCGGTGAATCCCGCCATCGACACCGGGCCGCCGTCTTCCCAGATGACGTAGCCGCGCAGCCCCGCGCTGGCCGGGCTGAGGTATAGGTCGACGATCCGCTCGGCCTCCTCGCGCGTGTTGGCGTCGGTGGCTTCGGCGGCGAAGGCCATCACCCATTCGATCAGCAGCTCGCGGTCGGCGTTAGCGGCGGGCCGCATCTGCCCGGCGACGCCCTCAACCGCTGTGACGGCCTCCAGCCGGTAGGTGCGCATCTGCAGGTGGACGTCGAACGGCTGCCCGCTGAGCGTCTGCCACGCTTCGGCGAAGGCCCGCGCCGCGTCGACCGGCCCATTGACGCCCGGCAGTGTGGGCGTGACTGTTCGTAGGTCGTGCGCCAGCAGCGCCACCGCATCCGGATCGCTGATCAGCGACAGCACCGGACCGCGCGGCAGGGTCATCAGGCAGGCAGCAGCGACCTGCCCGCCGTCGTCCTCGACCCACGCCAGGTACGGGTCCTCAAAGCGGTCCGGGTCGCGGATCAGCGCGGCGCTCAGGCCCAGGATCAGGTTGTGCGCGGCCTCGTCGGCCAGCAGGAATGGCGCGACGCGCTCATAGAAGCGCTGCGGGTCGTCGCTGCGAACGAGTCTCATGTGGTGTGCTCCGGTCGGGGTGTCGACGACGGTTCGCGCGCCGTCCTGATTATCCGGGCTCGATCTCCCCATGCGCGACCATGTCGCGGTAGCGGGCCACAACTTTGTTGCACGCGACGATCTCGCCGCACATCTTCTGCGGGTCGCCCTTGCTGAACCTGACGCATCCCCAGCACTGGGTGAACAGCTTGATCGGCTGCCCGCGCTGGATCTGCTCGCAGAGCTCCTGCGCGAGATCCATCGACAGGGTGGTTGGTGCAGACATCATGTGCCTCCTGTAACCCCACGAGTGTGAATCACGCGTTGCATCTGCTCACAGCATAGCACAGAATCCGATCAGCGGAAGTGCCGTTTCAGCTCCGACGAGTAGCGCCTGCCCAGCCCGTTGGCGTGCTCGGCCAGCCACTCGCTGAGCGGCGACAGCCCGGTCGGTGGGTCGGCTGAGATCAGCAGGTCGTCCATCAGCCCGGTGACCTCGTCACGGGTCAGCAGCACGTCGCCCAGGAACAGGCTCAGCGTGCGGGCGGCGGCCAGCGCCAGCGCGGGTGGCGTGCGCACGATCCCCGCACGGCTGCCGACCGCATCGCGCACGCGGCGCACCAGGTCGGCGAAGGTGAAGATCTCCGGGCCGACGGCGTCGAGCGTGACGTTCTGGCTGTGCTCGGCCTGCTCGACGGCCAGCCGCGCCAGGTCGTCGACGTGCACCGGCTGGAGGCGGTAGGAGCCGTCGCCCATCACGCCGAACAGCGGCAGGCGGCGCAGCAGCCAGGCGATGTTGTTGATCAGCACGTCCTCGCCGGGCGTCGCGCCGAACAGCACCGCGGGCCGCAGGATGGCGTACGACAGCCCCGATTCGCGCAGCGCGCGCTCCAGCACCGCCTTGCCATGAAAATACGGCAGCCGCGAGTCCTCCGACGGGTTGGTGATGCTGACGTGCACCACGCGCCCCACGCCCGCCTGCTTCGCTGCTGCGAACAGCGTCTTGGTGTTGGCAACTGCCTGCTCGAAGGTCATGCCGCCGTGCTCGAAGCGGACCCAGTAGGTGTTGAACAGCGCCCGCGCCCCCTCCAGCGAGCGGGCCAGCGCGTCGGGGTCGTCGAACTGGAACGGCATGGCCTCGACCCGCCCGGCCAGCGGGCCGCGCGGCTGCTTGCCGGTGAGCGTCCGCACCTGCCGCCCCTGCCCAATCAGGCGGCGGGCGATGTAGCCGCCCGAATAGCCAAACGCGCCGGTGACGACGTCGAAGCTGTCTGCGCTCATCAATTCTCTCCGTGTGTGTCTGTAGGCGGGTTGTCGAGGGGGCGGGCCAGCAGCGCCAGCCCGCCGCCTGTGAAGGCCAGGATGCCCGTCGAGGTGGCGGCTTCAAGTGGGCTGATCACGTCGCTGGTGCAGGTGACGCTTACCACGCCGGGGCCGCTGTCACCGGCGCTGGCGCTGACCGTGCCGCCGTTCTGATACGGCGCGGACTGCCACGTTTCGTCGCCTGCCGTGTCGCGCACGAGCTGCCAGCAGCGGCCATCCGCGTGCCCGGCCAGCAGCACCAGCCCTGCGCCGACCCCGGCGGCGATCAGCAGCGGCGCGACGATCAGCGGCAGCCAGCGATACGACCGCGCGGCGAGCAGCGCCGCCGCGCCCGCCGCGAGCAGCAGCAGCGCCGCTGGCAGAAAGATCACGCCCGCGCCGGAGAAGGTCGAGAACAGCGCCGCCACGCCCAGCGCCGCCGCCGCCAGGTCGACCGCCGCGCGCAGCGCCGCCGTCCATCCCCGCAGCGCGATCAGCGCCAGCGCGAACGGCGCGGCATACACCAGCGCGAAGGCAATGTCGCCAAACCACTCGCCGCGCAGCACCGGCGGCGGGCTGTTGGCGGCACGCAGCGCGCCGAACGCCAGCCCCGCCGCCATGCCGAGCGCCCCGCCTGTCCATGCCAGTGTTCTTTCGAGCCGCGCCGCTTCGTTCACAGCCGTCCCTCCTCAAAGTTTCGGAACTTTCAGAAACTTATGAAAGTTGTTGCTCTGATTATAGATAGGGCAGGTCGGATTGTCAAACAGGATGGCGCGACGTGAGGAAGAATGCAGGGGGCCGGCAAAAAGCCCGCGCCGGACGGGCGCGGGCCATGTGTGCGGTCAGGAGCTGCGTGCGGTGGCGTCGGCCTGCTGCTGCTCCTCGGTGGGCGGCTTGTGCTCGCCGGAGGCTGCCACGCGCTTGACCTCGGTCGCCAGCCGGTCCAGGTCGACCGGCTTCTTGAGGTAGCGGGTGGCCCCGGCAGCGTAGCCGCGCCGCACGTCCTCGCGCGAGGTGCGCGCCGAAAGGATGACGACCGGCAGCTTGGCCGTCGCCGGGTCTTTGCGCAGTTCTTCGCAGATCACAAAGCCGTCCATATCAGGCAGCATCAGGTCGAGGACCACCACATTAGGGTGGTGCTCGGCGATGGCCTTCAGGCCGGTCTTGCCGGTGAACGCGCCGTACGCCTCCAGCTTGATCAATTTGAAGTACGCAACCAGCAGCTCGACCGTCTCTGGTTCGTCGTCGATGATCACAACGCGTGTCTTCTGCTCGGACACGGCCTCCGGTTGTTCTTGTGCCACTGCTATAGTTTCTTCTCGAATATGCGGTAGGTCTTGTATATCTTTGCTCCCAGCATGGCAATTGCCCTGTTCATCATATCGTTGTTTGCCAGAATCCACGACATTTCGATGTTCTCGTAGCCTGCCGGCAGCCCGGCCTTGATCATGTCATAGTACATCATGGCGTCCGCGCCGGAGGCGCGATATTCGGGCAGCACGCCCAGCCCCCACGCCCGCACGCTGCTGATCTGCCCCAGGATCTTCCAGTGCCAGATCAGCCGCGCAAGCTGCCACCAATACGGCTCGCCCGGCTTGCAGTGGACCTTCGCCAGCGGCTCGTAGATGTTGGGCAGCGGCAGCGCGAAGGCGATAGGCTTGCCGTCCAGCTCGACGAAGTATGCGATGCGCGTGTCGACGATGTCTTTGAGGTCGGCGGCGATCTTGTCGATCTCCTCGTCGTTGAGGGGGATAAAGCCCCAGTTCTTTTCCCAGGCCTTGTTGTAGATCTGCTTGACGCGCTCGACCTCTTCGGGGAAGTGGCGCATGTCGGGGTGGCGCATGGCGAAGTTCTTGCGCTGCCGGATCTTCTCGACGACGCGCGTCAGCTTTTCGGGCAGCTTATCGGCCTTCTTGCCGCCCCACTGCTTGCCGTCGAACTGCCACGCCCACAGGTCCATCGCTGTCTCGAACCCGCCGTAGCTCTCCACGAACCCGTGATAGTAGTCACGGTGGTGCGACATCATGATCATCGGCGGCGTGTCGAAGCCGTCGACCAGCATGCCCAGCTCGCTGTTGGTGCTGAACGTGAAGGGCCCCATGAACGTGTCGACGCCCTTCGCGCGGACCCAGTCCTCGGCGGTCTTGAGCAGCGCGTGGGCGGCCTCCTCGTCCCGCAGCACCTCGAACTGCCCGAACCCCCCGGCGTTGGCCTGGTGGAAGTCGTTGTAGGCGTGGTTGACGTGCGCGATGATGGTCCCGACCGGCGTGTCCCCTCGCCACGCTACGAACTTCTCGAGATCAAAGTGCTTCAGCTCGACGTTGCGCGCGGGGTCGAAGAAGTTGACGTGTTCCTGCCACAGCGGCGCGACCCAGTTGGGGTCGTCGCGGTAGACGGTCCACGGCATCCGCAGGAATGCCTGCTTCTCCGCCTCGTTAGAGACTTTGCGGACGGTGACATCGCTCATGGCTGCACACACCTCGATTGGCTAAGAGAAGACGATTGCCCGACAGAAAGGCACCCGACTATCATACAGAGGCTTGCCCCAGTGTACAAACACTGCCCCGCGCCGGGTGATGCGGTGGCCTGCGCGCTATTCGGGTGTCTGGTTCAGCTCCCAGATGATGCGCAGCCCGTCGAGCGTGAGGTTGGGCGCGATCTCCTCGATGACGGCGGTGTGCTCGGCGAACAGCGGCGCGAGCCCGCCGGTTGCGATCACCCGCACGCCCGGCTCGCCCAGCGCGTCTTTCAGACGCGCGACCAGCCCCTCGATCATCGCCACGTAGCCCAGGAACAGCCCGCTCTGCATGGCCTGGATCGTGCTGCGCCCGATAGCCGACGGCGGCGGCACGAGGTCGACCTTGTGCAGGCGCGCCGCCCGGCTGACCAGCGCATCGTGCGCCAGCCCGATCCCCGGCGCGATGGCCCCGCCCAGGTAGTCGCCGGCGGCGTTGATCACGTCGTAGGTGGTCGCTGTCCCGAAGTCGATCACGATGGCCGGGCAGCCGTACAGCGCGCGGATCGCGGCGGCGTTGACCACCCGGTCCGCCCCGACCTCGTTGGGGTTGTCGAGCAGCACCCGCACCCCCGTCCGTGTCTCCGGCTCGACGTTCAGCAGCGTCTGCTTCAGGTAGCGCTCAGACATCTCGACGAAGGTGCCAGTCAGGTTGGGGACGACGCTGGCCATCACCACCGCCTCGACCTCCCCAAACGTGAAGCCCGGCTCCTCGAAGAAGCTGCGCAGCAGCACCGCGTACTCGTCGGCCATCTTGTCCTGGATAGTGCGCGCGCGCCACGAGCAGCACCAGCCCTTCGCCTTGAGATCGTACATGCCAAAGTGGATGTTCGTGTTGCCGATGTCTATCGCCAGCAGCATGGGGGCCTCCGTTAATCCATCCCGACCACCATATTGTCGATCAGCCGCGTCTCGCCGACAAAGACCGCCAGGCTCAGCAGCGCGCGCGGCGCGTCGCCGTCGATCTCCGCCAGCGTGTCCGGGTCGGCGGCGCTGACGTAGTCGATGCGCGCCAGCGGCTCGGCGCTCGATCAGGCCGCTCATCGTGCGCCGCAGGTGGTCGGCGTCGCGCATGCCGCGCTGCCACTCGCCGACTGCCGCCGTCAGCGCGCGATGCAGGACGGTCGCGGCGGCCCGCTCGGCGGGGTTGAGCAGCACGTTGCGGCTCGACAGCGCCAGCCCGTCCGGCTCCCGCACGATGGGGCACACCACGATCTCCAGGTTGAACGGCCAGGTCGCGCGCCATCTGCCGGATGACGCGCGCCTGCTGCGCGTCCTTCTGCCCGAAGTAGGCGCGCGTCGGCTGCACCACGTTGAACAGCTTGGCGACCACCGTCGTGACGCCCCGGAAGTGTCCGGGCCGGTGCGCGCCTTCCAGCGGCTGCGTCACCTGCTCGACTTCCGACTGTAGGTCTGGTAGCCGGGCGGGTACATGATCGCCTCGTCGGGGGCCCACACCAGGTCGACGCCTTCCTTCTCCAGCAGCGCGCCGTCGTGCTCCAGCGTGCGCGGGTAGGCGTCGAGGTCGGCGGCGTTGTTGAACTGGATCGGGTTGACGAACACGCTGACCGCCACGCGGTCATTTTCGGCGCGGGCGCGGCGCACCAGCGACAGGTGCCCGTCGTGCAGCGCGCCCATCGTCGGCACGAGGCCCCACGTCAGGCCGGGGTCGGCCCAGCGGGTGGCGCGCACATCGTCTATGGTCTTCACGGTTTGCATAAGAGCCTCGCTAGAGAGAAAGAAATGGACTAACCGCAGAGCGCGCAGAGGACGCAGAGATTATAAGGATAAGGCGACGCGCTGGATTCCCTGCTTGAGCAGCCTCACGTTGAAGTTGAGCAGAAGCCCCAGCTTGCAGCCGGTGAGCTTCAGATAAGTAAGCAACTGCGCCTGATGCACCGGGGCAAACGTATCAACCGCCTTGAGCTCGACGATTACGAGCCCGTCGACGAGCAGATCCACCCTGAAACCGCAGTCAAGTTCCAACCCCTTGTACCTGACAGGGATCGGCTTCTGGCGCTCGAACGGAATCTGCCGCAGGCTCAGTTCGTGCGCCAGGCACGTCTCATAGGTTGACTCCAGCAGACCCGGCCCCAACTCGCGATGCACCTCAATCGCCGCGCCGATGATCTGCTCGGTCAACTCATTTTCCTTCATGAGTTTCCTCTGCGCTCTCTGCGTTCTCTGCGGTTAATCTTCTACTCAATAGTGTACCGCATGATCGGGCGGCTCTCTGACCGCCTCGCCACCTCCACGAAGCCCGCCCCCGCAAACGTCGACGCCAGCCCGGTGAAGGCGTACAGGTCGGGCACCGCGTCGGCTGCGTGGCTCGACCGGGTAGCCCTCGACAATCGTCGCGCCCTGCGCGCGGGCGTAGTCGACGGCGGCGTCTGAGCAGGTGGCTGCTCATCCCCTGCGAGCGGTAGTCCTTGTGGATGAAGAAGCACACCACCGACCACACCGGCTGCGCGTCGACCGGCTTGAGCGTCCGCGAGCGTTGCAGCACGCCGAATGCCTCGCGCGGGGCCACCGACACCCAGCCGACCGGCTGGTCGCCGTCGTAGGCCAGCAGGCCCGGCACCGTGCCGCCGTTGACCAGCGCCTTCAGCGCCAGCCGGTTGCCCTCGCCCTGCTGCTGCTCGAACTCGGAGCGTTTCACGCGCCACCACATGCACCAGCAGCCGCCCATCGCGCCGCGCGGCCCGAACAGCGTCTCAAGGTCGGCCCAGCGGTCGGGCGTGACGGGGTGCACCGGATAGCGATCGTCGTCGGCTGCGGTCATCGATCCTCCAATCGCTGCGGATACGTATCTTCGCGGGCGTGGACCAGCCGCAGCAGCAGCGCGTTGGCCGGCGTTGGGATGCCGTGCGCCGCGCCAATGCGGGTTACCGCGCCGCAGATGGCGTCGATCTCGGTCGGCGCGCCGCGCAGCACGTCCTGCAGCATCGACGAGCGGTTGGCGGCGGTGACGCGGGCCACCTCCTCGGCCCGCGCGGCGGGGTCGTCAAACGGCAGGCGGATGCCCAGCGCGGCGGCCACCGCGCCGACCTCGCGGGCGGCGTCGGCCATGATCACCCGTGCCGCCTCCGACTCGAGCAGCGCGCCGTTCGGCACGCGCAGCAGCGCGGTCAGCGGGTTGATCGCTGCGTTGATCGCCAGCTTGCCCCAGATCAGCGCGTCGGCGTCGTCCACGACCTCGGTCGGGATGCCCGCCCTATTGAACAGGCCGGCCAGCGTCGCCACCTGCTGCGCGATCTCCGGGCGGCTGACGAGGTGCGTCGGTCCGCCGCCGCTGGCGCGGATCGCGCCGGGGCCATCGGTGGCGGCTCCCTGTGTGGTCGTGCCCAGCGCCGCCCGGCCCGCGCCCACCTCCTTCGCGATGGCCTCCACGTTGCCAAGGCCGTTTTGCAGCGTCACGGCGATGCCGTCCGGCGCGAGGACCTGCGCCGCGCCGCGCGCCGCGAGCGCCGTGCCGGGCGTCTTGGTCAGGATCAGCGCCGCGTCGACCGGCCCGATGCCCGCCGGGTCGTCTGTCGCGCGCAGCGCGATAAGCTGCTCGTCGCCATCCGGCAGCCCGACGTGCAGCGGCGCGCGGCGCAGCGCCTCAAGCTGCCCCGGCCAGTGCCCGATCAACATGACGTCGGCATGCGCTGACAGCCGCGCCCCGAACAGGCAGCCCATCGCCCCCACGCCGAAGATCGCGAGCGCATCAGCCCCTCGGCATCCGCAAGCGGGAGCCGCAAGTTCATGGACGATCGCGACGCACTTCCAACTCGGCCTCGATGGCCGCCCACACCTCGTCGTCGATGCTGTACTGTGCTCCTCGGCGGGGAAGCTGCGGTACTGCACGTCGGCGGGTACGCCTCGAACGCGCCATCATCGTCCCGGACAGCTTGGCGTACTGCTTGACGAATTTCGGCGTGAAGCGGTCGAACAGCCCCAGCAGATCGTGCGTCACCAGCACCTGCCCGTCACAGCCCCGCCCGCGCCGATGCCAATGGTCGGGATATCGAGCGTGCGGCTGATCAGCCCGGCCAGCCTGGCGGGGATCGACTCCAGCACGATGCTGAACGCGCCCGCGTCCTGCTCCGCCTGCGCGTCGGCGATAACCTGCCGCGCGGCTCTCGACCGATTTGCCCTGCGCCTTGAACCCGCCGAACGCGCTGACGCTCTGCGGCGTCAGGCCGATGTGCCCCTGCACGGCGATCCTGATCTCGACCAGCGCGTGGATCGTGTCCGCCATGCGCACGCCGCCTTCCAGCTTGACCGCGTCGACCTGTCCTCGGCCAGCAGCGGGCCGCGTTGCGCTTGGCCTCTTCGATGGTGAGCTGGATAGCTCATAAACGGCATGTCGCCGAGACAGGTACGCGCGCTTGGCGCCGCGCCGCACCGCCTGGCAGTGCAGTGATCATCATGTCCATCGTCACCGGCAGCGTGCTCTGGAAGCCGTGCACGACCATCCCCAGCGAATCGCCGACCAGCGATCATATCGATCCCGGCCTGGTCGATCAGCAGCGCGGTGGGATAGTCGTAGGCGGTCAGCATGGTGATCGGCTCGCCGCGCTGCTTCTTGGCCTGAAGCGTGTGGATCGTGACCTTGTCCATTAGTGTTCCCCCTCTGGCGTGGGCCTGATCGAGCAGCGCCCTCCGGGCGGGGGAGGGCGCACAGCGGGGCAGGCTGCCCCGCACGGGTTGATTGTAATCCCTGCGGTGGGCCGCCGACAAATCTCAGGGTGATACTGTGACAGACATATCATGGAATAGTGCGCCGCCTCAAGCCGGCCCTGGAGTGTGGCGCGGTTTCCGGGGTCGGCTTTCAGCCGACAGATTATTCATAGCCCGATGATTGATCGTCGGGCGAGCAGGGCCGCCTCAACCGTCCCCCACCTCGTCACGCCATCTCTCGGTATCGTTTTTTTGACACTAACTGGCCGTCGCGCTATAGTTCTGCAAACCCACTTTGTAGGCTGATTTTGTCGCCATTAACAATCAGATCGTTTACCCGATTTGCAGTCTGCAGGGCAGTTTATTGTATAATGATCCTCGCGTCTGCTCCGGGGCCTTTTGGGACCAGAAGGCCCGGACAACAGGCAGTGATCAGGAGGAGGATAACTGAATGGCAGAAGCGACTGTCGAAAGCCCGGCCCCTATCAACCGGCGAGAGTTCATGTTCTACGTATGGGGGGCGTCGATGGCGCTGGTACTGGCGGGTTCTGGCGGTGCGGTGCTGTGGTACGCCTACCCGCGTTTCCGTGAAGGCGAGTTCGGTGGCACGTTCACCCTCAAATCGAGCGCGGTTCCCACCGTGGATGCGGCCCCGGCGGAATATCCGCAGGGCCGTTTTTGGCTGGTGAATACCGGCAGCGGTGTGCTGGCGCTGTACAAGGTGTGCGTGCACCTGGGCTGCCTGTATAAGTGGGTGCCTGTCAACAACCGCTTTGAATGCCCCTGCCACGGCTCCAAGTATCAGAAGGACGGCACCTACATCGAGGGGCCGGCCCCGCGCAGCCTCGACCGCTTCGTGGTCGATGTGGTCGACAACTCCGGCAGCGTGCTTTCGGAGACCAAGACCGGCGACATGAACACCGACAAGTCGGCGGGCCTGCCGGTCGACGTGCCGTCGAGCGCGACCCAGCTAAAGATCGACACCGGGAAGATCATCAGAGGCCCCCTGCATGGCTAGTGCGGGGCACATCCCGACTGCTTTTATCATGGTCCTTTCCTGGAGGAGCCTGACCGATGCAATCGAATCTTGACGTCTCGAAATTCCCGCTGATCAAGCGCATCCGGGAAGCCGGCGTCCGGACGGCAATCATGGAGGCGGTCGACGACGTTGTCCTGCGGCTGACGCCCGGCATCAACATTGCCGACCTGCGCTCGATGCTGCGCGGCGACCCGCCGGGCCGTCCCAACACGCGCCTGACTCCACACGCCGACGGTTTCTGGCTGCACATGCGCCCCAGCTACTTTAACGAAGCCATGACCGGCCTGTATCCGACCTTCAGGCTGGGCTGGCTGTCGACGTTCTTCTTCGCCTTTGAGACCATCACCGGTCTGTTCCTGATGGTCTTTTATACGCCTTCGACGCTGCAGGCCTACGACAACATGCTCAACATCCTGAGCAACGTGCCGATGGGCCAGTTCATGCGCGACCTGCACCGGCTGGGCGCGGAGGCGATGGTCATCATCGTGGCGCTGCACATGCTGCGCACCTTCTGGACCGCCTCTTATAAGAAGCCGCGCCAGTTCACCTGGGCGACGGGTATCATCCTGCTGGTGTTCACGCTGGCACTCAGCTACACCGGCTACCTGCTGCCCTGGGACCAGCTTTCGTACTGGGCGGTGACCATCGGCGCGAGCATGGCCGAAGCCGCGCCGCCGCCCATCGTCGGCCAGTTCGTCAACATCCTGTTGAAGGGCGCGCCCGACCTCGGACAGGCTGGCCTGCTGCGCTTCTATCTGCTGCACGTGTTGGCGGTGCCGGCGCTGCTGGCGATCTTCCTGGGCGTGCACTACTACAAGGTCGTCATTCACGGCCACAGCCTGCCGCCTGAGAACGAAAAGACCGGCGAAGACAGCGCCAAGCGCGTTCCCACCAACGTGCGCGTCTACTACCTGCCTGACGTGGCGGCCTCCGAAATCCTGTGGATCGCCGTGACCGTGCTGGTGATGGTGCTGGCGGTTGCGTTCGTGTACCATGCGCCGCTGGAGAACTGGGCCAACCCGCTCTCGACGCCGCTGCACACCGTCGCGCCCTGGTACTTCCTGTGGATCCAGGGCCTGCTGAAGCTGGGCGATAAGAGCCTGATGGGGGTCATCATCCCCACCATCCTGCTGCTGTCGTTCATGCTGATGCCCTACTTCGACGTGGGGCCGATCCGCAGGTACGGACGCCGTCGGCTGGCCTTCTCGATGAGCCTGCTGTTCATCACCACGATTGCCGTCCTGTCGTGGATGGGCACGCCCAATTTCGCGGTGCAGACGTCGAAGGATCAGGAAATCTTCTTCGAGATGGCCCCGACCGAGAAGATCGGCATGGTGCGTGCGGTGCCTTACCCGGAGCTTGAGGCGCTGGTCGGCACGGCGGTCACCACCGACAATTACCAGAGCAGCAACATCCCGCCGAGCAGCGCGCTGTGGGACGTGATGCAGGAGTATCACCGGCTGATTGTCCAGGCCCGCCAGACCCCGCCTGACAAGGGC
Organism: uncultured Chloroflexia bacterium; assembly: GCA_963787375.1. Classification (GTDB taxonomy): domain Bacteria; phylum Chloroflexota; class Anaerolineae; order Aggregatilineales; family UBA3940; genus CAWBCR01. Next base: position 31,763 of record CAWBCR010000015.1, read on the forward strand.
GGCCTGCCCAACGCCCAGGCGTTCCTGATCATCGACCAGCTCCAGCCGGACCTGGTCGGCGTGACGCTGCGCATCACCTGGGATGACAGCAAGAACCCCGGCAAACAGCTCTCTAACAGCGTGCTGGTGCCGGTTCACAAAGATTCGTACCCCAACGGGGGAGGCGAGTAATGGCAGACACCCCGGAAACACCGGCTCAGAGCGAGGGGCTGTTCAAGAAGCTCTTTAAGCACACGCTGCCCATCGAGCAGCGCGCGCTGCTGGGCACGCTGGTTTTCTTCGCCGTCATCCTGGTCACCGGCTGGGTGGGGCTCAACGAGAGCCATCGTATGAAGACCTTCACCGCCGAGTACAACGGACGCTCCATCGAGCGCGGCGCGGTGATCTTCAGTACCACCTGCTCGGGCTGCCATGGCCTCGACGGCAAGGGCCAGACGGGCGTCGCGCCCGCGCTGAACGCCCCCGACCTGTTCGACGGCTCGCGGCTTCAGAGCCTGGGCTGGAACGGCACGCTGCACGACTACGTGTACCTGACCGTCTCAGCGGGCCGCCCCAAGCGCACCAGCGACTGGGCGCAGCCCATGCCGACCTGGAGCCAGGAATACGGCGGGCCGCTGCGCCCCGACCAGGTTCGCGACGTGGTCGCCTACGTGCTGAACTTCGGCAAGTTCTACGAACCGGGCTATACGGGGCCGGGGGCCACCTCGAACGCGCTGCCCACGCCGACCCCGCAGCCGTATGATGCCGTCGGCACAGACCTGACGGTCGAACTGCCGCAGGGCGACCCGGCGCGCGGCCAGGCGCTGTTCGAGGGCACCACCAACGCCCCCGACGGCCAGGCGCTGCCGTGCCACGCCTGCCACAGCATCGACGGCACGACCGGCACCGGGCCGAGCCTGCAGGGCATCGCCACGACCGCCGGCACGATTGAGCCCGGCAAGACCGCGGAGCAGTACCTCCACGAGTCCATCGTGCTGCCGTGCGCCTACGTGGTCGAGGGCTTCCAGTGCATCATGCCGCAGACCTTCGGCGACCGGCTCGACAAGCAGAGCCTGGCGGACATCATCGCCTACCTGATGACGCTCAAATAGCGCCGGCGGGCGGGCTCTGGGCTGTCACTCTCAGGGCGGCGCTGCGCACAGCGCCGCCCTTCTATATCAGATGCGGCAAACACGATAAGACCGGTCTGATATGACATTTATCGCGGGCGTACAGGGAAGGTATCACTGCGCGCCCCGGGGCTGGTGAGGTTATACTTCACCCTAAGCGTTATCAGCGGAGGCAAAACATGCGCTTGCGAACGATCTTGCAGGTGACGGGGCTGGCTGCTCTGCTGGCCGCCGTGCTGATCGGGGCCGGTGCGGTCCACGCTCAGACGGGCCAGGGCGATCCCGCGCACGGGGCCGATCTGTATGCGACCAACTGCGCGGTGTGTCACGGCGCGCATGGCGAGGGCCGCATCGGCGCGACGCTCAACAAAGTCTTCGCGACCATCGCGCCCGACGAGTTCCTGTCGACGACCATCGCGCAGGGGGTCAAGGGCACCTTCATGCCGACCTGGGGCCAGCAGTACGGCGGCCCGCTGACCGATGCCGACATTGCGGACCTGGTCGCCTACATCACGTCGTGGGGGACGGCGGTTGAGCCACCCGCGCCGCCGCCACCGCGCGCCCCGGACAACATCCCGCCCGTGCCGGAGGTCAACGGCGATCCGAACGCCGGCTTCGTGATCTTCGAGCAGAACTGCGTGGCCTGCCACGGTGAGGGCGGTGTGGGGCGCATCGGCGCGACGCTCGACACCGTGTTCCCGGCGCTGCACCCCGGTGCATTCGCGCTGACGACCATCAGCAACGGGGTGGGTGGCACGCTGATGCCGGCCTGGAGCCAGGCCAAAGGCGGCCCGCTGACCGATCAGGAGATCAACGACGTGGCGGCTTACGTGCTCAGCATCCAGAAAACGGCGGCGGCCCCGCCGGGCGGCTCGCAGGTGCAGCAGAACAGCGCCCTGCCGCTGGTGCTGGTCGGTGTAGCGACTCTGGTAGTGGTCGTCGCGCTGGGCGTGGCCGTTTCGCGCAAGCAGGCGTCCGGCGGTCCGCCCACCGCAGGCGGCGAGCCGCACTGATTCGCCTCTTTTAATCGAAGCATAAGCGGGGGCACGGGAGGTCGCGGCGATCTCCCGTCGTCCCCGCATTGCCAACCAGGAACACAGGATAATGAAAAGGAATCGGCTGTTTGCAACCCTGCTGGGGGCGCTGGCGCTGGCGGCGCTGCTGGCCACGCCCTCTGCCGCCCGCGCGCAGGCCGCGCCGGTGCTCGATACGCTGACCATCCGCGTGTGGCCGGAGTTCGACCAGCCCTCGGCGCTGGTCTTTCTGGTGGGCAAGGTGACCGATACCACGGCCACGCCCACCACGCTCGTCTTCCCGCTGCCGCCCGGCGCGCAGATCAACGCCGTGGCCTACACTGACTCGACCACCGGCAACCTGGTCACCGCCGAGTATACCCAGCAGAGCAGCGGCATCACCCTGACGACGCCCAACGGCAGCTACTGGGTCGAGTTCTACGACCCGGCGCTGAAGATTGACGGCAGCCAGCGCACCTACAGCCTGTCGTTCGCCGCCCCATACGATGTCAACATGGTGGTATGGGAAGTGCAGCAGCCCGCCGGCGCGAGCGCCTTCAGCGTGGAGCCGGCAGGTGGCGCGACCACCACCGACCAGTTCGGGCTGCCGAGCTACACCAACAACAGGCTGGGCGTCACGGCGGGCGACATGCTGACGCTGAACGTCAGCTACACCAAGACCGATAACACGCTCACCACAACCCTGCTGCCGCCGCCCGATACGTCGGCGGGTGGGGCGGTGCCTTCCACGACCCAGGGCACGGCTGCCGTG
>CAWBCR010000016.1:0-289816 GCA_963787375.1 uncultured Chloroflexia bacterium
ATGGCCTTCGACGAGCAGGGCCAGGCCGATACTGTCGAGCGGCGCACTGCCGTCTGCCGGCGGGCCTACGACATTTTGACCCAACAGGTCGGCTTCCCGCCGAAAGACATCATCTTCGACCCTAACATCTTCGCCGTGGGGACCGGCATCGCCGAGCACAACGGCTACGCCCTGGCCTACTTCGAGGCCGCCCGCTGGATCAAGGCCAACCTGCCGTATGCGTTGATCAGCGGTGGAGTCAGCAATGTGTTGTTCTCCTTCCGGGGCAACGATACCGTTCGCGAGGCCATCCATGCGGCATTCCTGTATCACGGCATACAGGCCGGGATGGACATGGCAATTGTTAACGCGGCAACTGGCCATGTACGATGAGATCGACCGGACCTGCTGGAACGGGTCGAAGACGTGCTGCTCAATCGCCGGCCTGATGCTACGGAGCGGCTGGTCGAGTTTGCCGAAACGGTCAGCGGGGGCAGCAAACCGAAAAGACAGAAAACGTTGAGTGGCGCGAAGGGCCGGTAAAGGACCGCCTCAGCACGCGCTGGTCAAGGGCATCACCGAGTACATCGTCGCGGACACTGAGGAGGCGCGCCAGAAACTGGCCCGCCCGATGGACGTAATCGAAGGCCCGCTGATGCACGGCATGAACGTCGTCGGCGACCTGTTCGGCGCGGGCAAGATGTTCCTGCCGCAGGTGGTTAAAAGCGCGCGGGTGATGAAACAGGCCGTGGCCCATCTGGTGCCCTACATTGAAGCAGAGAAGCAGGCGCTGGGCGAACACGCTCGAACGGCAGGATCTGATGGCCACGGTCAAGGGTGACGTACACGACATCGGCAAGAGCATTGTAGGTGTGGTGCTGGACTGCAACGGCTACGAGGTCATCGACCTGGGCGTGATGGCACCCGCCGAGAAAATCCTGGAGACGGCCCGCGAGCAGCAGGCCGACATCATCGGGCTGAGCGGGCTGATCACACCCTCGCTGGAGGAAATGCGCCACGTGGCGCGTGAGATGCAGCGCGAGGGGTTCGACCTCCCTCTGCTGATCGGCGGTGCGACGACCTCCAAAGTGCACACTGCCGTCAAGATCGAGCCGGAGTACACGCGCGGCCCGGTCGTGCACGTGGTCGACGCCTCGCGCGCGGTCGGCGTCGTGGCAAACCTGCTGGGCGATGGCACACGCGAGAGCTTCGCTGCCGGGGTCCACGCCGAGTACGAATCGCTGCGCGAGAAGCATGCCGGAAGGCAGGCTGGCCACGCGCTGATCACGCTGGAGCAGGCACGCGCTAACCGCTTCCAGCCCGACTGGTCGCAGACCGTGCTGCCAAACCCAACCTGACGGGGCGCAAAGCGTTCGACTCCTACGACCTTGCAGAGCTGGCACGCTTCATCGACTGGACGCCGTTCTTCCAGGTATGGGAGCTGGCCGGTACTTTCCCCGCTATCCTCGACAACCCCACTGTCGGCGAGACGGCGCGCGGCCTGTACGACGACGCACAGGAGATGCTCAGCCAGATCGTCGCTGAAAACTGGTTGACAGCACGGGCGGTGATCGGCCTGTTCCCGGCCAACAGCATCTGCGACGATATCGAGGTCTACACCGACGAGTCGCGCCGTGACGTGTTGGCCGTGATCCACAACCTGAGACAGCAAATGCAGAAAGCGCCGGGGCGGCCCAACCTGTGCCTCTCGGATTCGTTGCCCCACGCGAAACCAACCTTCCCGACCATATTGGCCTGTTCGCCGTCACTGCCGGTATCGGCCTTGAGACACATGTCACCCGCTTCGAGGCGGCGCGCGATGACTATCGCAGCATTATGGTCAAGGCGCTGGCCGACCGGCTGGCGGAGGCCTTCGCCGAGCGGATGCACCAGCGGGTGCGTACCGAATTCTGGGGCTACGCGCCTGACGAGACGCTCGACAACGCGGCGCTGATCGCCGGGCAGTACCGGGGAATCCGGCCAGCGCCGGGCTACCCCGCTTGCCCCGACCACACCGAGAAGGGTGAGTTGTTCCGCCTGCTGGATGCGCCCGCCAGCGCCTGCATCACGCTGACCGGCAGCTACGCGATGCAGCCCGGCGCGTCGGTCAGCGGCTACTACTTCGCGCACCCTGAGGCCGCCTACTTCGGCATCGGGCGCATTGGCAAGGATCAGGTCGAGGACTACGCCCGCCGCAAGGGGATGGACGTCGAGACGGCCGAGCACTGGCTGGCATCGCTGCTGGGGTATGGCTGATGGCGTACAGCGTGTAGTCTGCGCCAGCGAGCGGGTTATTTGATCCACCCGGCGAGCCGCGCCAGCCAGAACAGGCGCAGGCTACGATCCAGGCGCGGCCAGGCGGCCAGCAGCGCGTGGGCATCTGATCGTGCAGGTTGGTGCGGACTGTAACGCTGGCGGACCACCAGCGACACCAGCTTCTGCGCTGCCTGTTCCGCATTTGAGCGCCGTGCCGTCCAGTCGACACCCAGGCGCGGCGCATGATCTACCTTGAGCGGCCAGCGCAGCGACCAAATCAGTCAGGAATTCATCAGGCGTCTGGGTGTGAGACAGCGCCACGCCTAGCCTACGACCGTACGCGACCAGCAAGCCATACAGCCGGTCGACAATCTCGGCGGGCGTGCCACGCGCCAGCCGCCGTTTGCGGATCGCGCCCCCGGCCACCACAGCCAGCATCAGCGCCCCAATTCCACTGGCGGCCGCCGGCAGCCAGCCCGATCGCAGCCAGGCGGGCTTTGTTCCCGCCGACTGCTCGGCCTGCCACGCTGCGATGACCTGTGCAGAAGCCGCCTCCACATCCCAGTCTGCGGGCAACCCGCGCACCGGTTCAGGATAGGCTGAGGTTGGCTCAAAGGGAATCCAGCCATAGCCGGGGAAGTACACCTCAACCCATGAATGCGCGTCAGACTGGATCACCCGGTAGGATCTGCGTTCTGGCGTCATAGCTGCCCGCTGCATAACCGACAGCCAGCCGTGCCGGAATGTCGACGCTGCGCGCCATGACGACCATTGCCGAGGCGTAGTAATCACAGTAGCCACGCTTGAGGTCAAACAGAAACGAGTCGACCACATCGGCGTCAGTAGACGGTGCAGGCAAGCCAAGCGTATAGGGGATGGTGCGCAGGTAAGTTTGCAGCGCCAGCGCCTGATCGTAGACGGTCGGCTGGCCGGCGGTGAGGCTGTGCGCCAGGTCGATAACCCGCTGCGGCAGCTCATCCGGCAGCGATAGGTAATTGTTTGTCACCCATGACCGGATACATCTGCGGACGCGCTCCGGAGGTCGTCGGGCGTGGCACCGGGCACCCACGACAGCACCTCATAACCCGATTGCGCGACGACGCTACGCACGCCGATCAGGTCGAGCGCCTCCGGGTCGAGCCAGGTGCCTTCGGCGGGCAGGTTGAGGCTCACCGGTCGCCCGGCAGCGTAGATCTGCCGCCCCGGCCCCTGCAGCCGCACGACCTGCCGCACCAGCGCGAACCCCGGCGGTGGCGTGATCGACGCTGGCCATAGCGGTGCGGCGTCAGGTGCCAGGCTGCTCGTGCTGTTCTGGATCCAGCCCTGACCGGTGTATTCGTCATAGCTGGTGGCTCGCCAGTACAGGTGCGTCTGCGGCAGGCCCGGCGTTTGGACCGACATGACCGGCGCGTTAAGCAGGTCGGGGCCCGCGCCGAGCAGGTGCTCCCTGGGCCACACACCCATGAAAGGGGCTGCGTTGGCTGGCGCTGACGCCGCCGCAATGCCCTCGCCCTCGCCGGGCGCTGCCACCTGCGCCGGGTGCAGCAGGTCGTCCACCCATTGGCCCAGCGCCGGGTCCGTCACCCACACGCTGACGCCCATTACGGCGGTCGCCGCCAGCATGACAGCCCCACTCGACAGCCACCAGTCGAACCCCAGCCCCGGATAAAGTGAGTTGGTAGGCCAGCGATCCTGTAATCTACACAGCGCCGAATCGCCGGCCCACAACAGCCCCAGCGCCAACACCACCACCAGAAACGACCACCCCTCGGCGCTGTAATAGGTGTTGAGCGCAGCCGTCCCCACCACTGCCGTCAGCGCGCCCCACGGATTTTCGCGCCGCGCAGCAGACCATCCCACCCAGCCGGCAGCGCCCCACACCAGCAGGCCCAGCAGGCTGCCCAGCAGGATCTGCCCGCTGTCCCAGTGGTGCGGTGCCAGCGTCGGAGGCCAGCCGGCACGCAGGTTCCAGCCGTACAGCGCGACACGCCCCCAGGCCGCGCGCCACTCGGTCAGAGCCGGGAACGATGCAACCGCTGGCGCGGCTGCCCCGGGCCTGAGGGCCTGGACGACCCCGGCAGCCAGCGCCCGCAGCCCCCACCACCCGGCTGAGGCCAGTTCGCCAAGCGCCGGGCGCGCTGCCGGCAGGACTGCCCCCAGCGACTGCGCCACAAACAGACACGCCCCGATCAGCATCAGCGCTGCCGCCAGCCGGGGCCGTTGGGGCAGTGCAGTGCTTAGAAGCAAACCAAGCAGCGTCGACAGCACTGTCGCCGACCACAGGAAGCCGGGCGACTTTAGCCAGCCGGTCGCACTTAGCTCTACCGGCAGGCAGGCCAGCATAATAGCGATCAGGCCGGCCCGTATCCAGGTGTGGGGCGTCCAGCGCGGCAGATGCAGCCTGCGCATCGTCACGATCGGACATCCGCCGGGCGCGCGCGCACGATCACCCGGCCATGTGGCGTCACCTTGAACTCCCAGTCGCCGCCGCCGGGCGCAGCCGGCGATGCATACAGGCCGGGCTGGCAGCGCACCACCTGCACGCCGATGCCCAACCCGACCAGCACCGCGCGGATGCCATCGACGCTGCCAGGGTCTTGCGCCTGTTCGAAGGAAGCCGCATCCAACAGGACAACATCGCGCACAGCCGCCCGCAGGACCGGCTGGGCCAGCAGCGGCGGCCAATCAGGCGACGTGGATGGCGTGACGATCACGAGCGAGTCACCGCGTCGCAGGCGCGGCTGAACGTCGCGCAGCAGCGCCGCCAGAGGAAGGTTTGCCTGCGCTTCGACCGGTGCCAGCACGCGCAGCATTTGCCACAACTGCGCCGAGCCACTGGCGGGTGGGATCACAACCGGCTGTGGAATGCAGGCCGCCAATCCAACCCCCTTCCCCGCGCGCAGCAGATGCCACGCCCAGCTTGCCGTCCAGATGACTGCGTATTCCAGGGTCGAGTTGTCACCGCTGCCGGCATGTGCCTGTGGATCGAGGTCAAGTACCAGCCACACGTTGCCGCCCATCTCGCGGTCGAACTCCTTGACCAGGAATGTCTGGTGCCGCGCCGAAAGCGGCCAGTGAATGCGGCGGATGGGGTCGCCTGGGCGGTAATCGCGCACCCCGCCGATGGCAGCAGTTTCAGCCAGGCTGCGCTGGCGTGATGCCGCCTGACCCTGTCCCCCGCCAGCCAACCCCGGGACGGACAGATCGTGCAGCACCGGCGGAAAGACCAGCACCTCGCGCGTATGTGGATAGTCACACGTCACCCCGAACATGCCCAACGGATCGCCAAAGCGAACTGTCGTCGGCCCCAGCCGGAACACCCCCCGCCGCCGGCTGCGCCCGCGCAGCCGCCAAGTTGTCTGGCTGTTGGCACCTGCCGCCCGCACTGTCGAGAGATTGTAGCCGGGCAGGTCGGAGCGATCGTCGATTTCGGCGGCCAGCAGCGGGAACGGGGAAGCATTGTGCAGCGTGAAGGCTTCTTCGAGCAGGTCGCCGACCTGCATCCAGGTGTGCAGCACACGCCGCTCGAAAGACACGCCGCGCGCGGCCAGCAGCGCCCACAGCAGGCACATGCCGATTGCGGTAGCCAGCCCCGCGACCAGCACCGTCCACAACCGCGCGGGCTGCACGACCATCAAGACGATCAGCCCGATCAGCGCTGCGAACGGCCAGCGCGCCACCACGCTTACCATGGTGACGCGTCCGCTATCGCTGCGGTGAGTGATCTGCCAGCGGCCTGCGATCAGATTGCGAGCGGCATGTGCGAGAGCCTCACGAGGACGGATCGGCATGGCGAACCTCGTCAGGGAAAAGGGACGTTGGCGGATGGTGCTACGATCATGGTACTCCAAACAGCACAGCCCGTCTATGGTAGTGGCGATCCAGAATTGGCCAGACCCTTTCCGCTTTGTGCCAAACACCTTATAATCGGCGCTATGTCGACTTGGGCACTGGCGTTGAATTACCTGTTCCACCTGCTGGCTACGGTGATATGGCTGGGCGGGATGGCGACTCTGACTCTCGTCGCGTGGCCGGGGCTGCGCCGCGCGCTGGGCGACTCCGAGCAAGTCGACCGGGCTGCCGAGGCGCTACGCCAGCGCATGCAGCCGATGGCGAACGTCAGCCTGGCCGTGCTGCTGGTCACGGGCCTGATCCAGATGAGCGGCGACCCGCACTACGTCGGCTTTCTGGCGATCAAGAACGCCTGGGATGTCACGCTGCTGATCAAGCACATCATCGTAGGGCTCATGATCGCCGTCACCGCCGCGATGCAGATCGGCGTGCAACCGGCGCTGGGCCGCGCGGCGCTGCTGGCCCGCCGCAGCGAATCAGAAGGCCGTACGCTGGAGGCTCGCCTGCATCACCGTTTGCGGTACCTTTCGCGCCTGAACCTCGCGCTGGGTGTGCTGGTTCTGATCTGCACCGCTTTCTTGACCGCGCTGTAGCTCTGTGTAAGAGACGCCTGATGACCAACCACCAGGAACTTCCCACGCCAGATCAGGACGACCGGGCCGCCGCCGCCGGGCTCCACGCAGAAACCCGCCGCCGATGGTATTTCCCGGCAGCGGTTGCCGTCCTGCTGGTCGCGTCCTTCTTCCGCCTATGGCAGCTTGGCACGATCCCGCCCGGCATGCACGGCGAAGAGCTGGTCAACGCCCAGATTTCCCAGCAGATCCTGCATGGCAACCTGTCCGTCATCTACGACCAGGTGCAGCCCGCCCGCGAGGGGTTGTATTACGCCATCCTCGCGCTGTCGACGGCGATCACCGGGCACGGCCTGATTCTATGGCGGCTGCCGTCGGTGTGGCTGTCGATGCTGGCGATTGCCATGACGCTGCGCTTGATGCGCCTTTTGTTTGGCGCTCGCGTCTCGCTGATGACCGGTGCGCTGATGGCCGTCGCCTTCTGGCCGGTATGGATGGGCCGCACCGTGCAGCACGTCACGCTGATGCCGCTGATCACAACCGTGGTTATTTACACGCTGACCCGCGCCTATTTCGCTTCCGATCAGACCGAGTTGAGCCTGTGGTTCACCCTGTGCGGCATCGCGTTAGGGGTTGCTCAGTACGTACATGTCACAGCCTGGACGCTGCTAGTCATCGTGATCGCTTTCCTGGCGTACCGCCTGCTCACGAACCACGAGGAACTGATGCGGCACCGGGCTAACATCGTGTATGCCGGCGCGCTGGTGGCGGTTGTCTGCCTGCCGCTGATCGTTTTTATCGTTCGGCATCCCGGCGTGCGCGAGCCAGTCCCGGTCGCCAGCCAGCCGGGCCTGATCCTCGAGATGCCGGGCCGCCTGATCGTGTCGTTGAGCGCGCTGGTGCTCCGTGGCGACATGCTCCCCTGGCACAATCTGCCCGGTCGCCCAATCTTTGGCCCTTTCCTGGGTGTGCTGCTGGTGATCGGCATTGGGGTGGCGCTGGCACGCTGGCGACGCCCGGCGTATGGGTTGGCGCTGCTGTGGATGGCCGTGGGCTTGCTGCCGGTTGCATTTCTACCTCACCAACCCGACTTCGAGTATATGGCCGTCACCCTGCCGGTTGTGTTTGTCTTCCCGGCGATCGGGCTGCTGGCCATCTTTCAGTTTGTGCGCGACGCGCTGCCCCAGAAAATCAGCCTGCGAGCGACGGAGGTTGTCAGCGGCGTGGTCGTGATTCTGGTCGTCGGCAATACCGTGTGGACCTATCGTGACTACTTCATCGTGTGGCCGTCAAAAGGTGACGTTCGGCTGACCTACGAGGCCGACCTGGGTCTACTGGCCCACTACCTCGATACCAGCCGCGACCCGTCGCCAGTGTCGATCTGCTCTACGCCGGTTGATCGCACCGAGGACCCCTTTGCGCTGACTAACGCCGAGCTGCTCGGCTACCTGATGCACCGCCACGATCTACCGATCCGCTACTTCGATTGCACGCAGAGTCTGATCATTGCTAACGGTGGCGAATCACAACTGCTGATCTTCCCGCGCGGGCACTACTACGATCATCTGCCCGGCGCGCTGCTGGTCTGGATGCGCTACGCGCATGACGAGGGTGTGCCGGGCATTCGTCCTGATGTCATCATGCGCCTCGACGTGAGCCAACAGATCGCCGACCGCGCTGGCGCGTTCCAGACGACCGCGCTGACCGCGTGGCCGCCCGAAGCCAACGACCCGAACCTGGCTGCGCTGCCGGTGACGTTTGGCTACAATGTCTCATTCCTGGGCTACGAGGTGCGCGGCGATACCATCCACCCCACAGACTGGGTCGAGCTGACGACCTACTGGCGCATGGACGGTCCGCCACCACCCAAGCTGACGCTGTTCGCCCACCTGCTCAGTAACCCGGTGGTCGTCATCGCGCAGACGGACAGCCTCGGCGTGGATATTGGCACGCTGCAAGTACGGGACATCTTCCTGCAGCACAGCATGATCCAGACCCGTGAGGGCATGACACCGGGCGCGTATGCGCTTTCGGTTGGGCTGTATTTTCCGGACACCAGGCAGCGCCTTCCCGCCTTTGTGAACGGCTCCGTGAAAGCCGATCGCCTGTTCCTCAAGACGATCACCGTGTTGCCATGACCGGAGGGTCGCCATGCTGGAAATAGATGGCTCTCAGGGTGAGGGCGGCGGGCAGGTGCTGCGCACTGCACTGGCACTCGCTGCACTTCAGGGCAAGCCGGTGCGAATATTCAACGTCCGCGCCGGGCGGCGCAAACCGGGCCTCGCCCCTCAGCACCTGGCGGGCGTGCTGGCAGCGGCGCAGATCTGCAACGCCGAAGTCGGGGGCGCGGCCATCCGCTCAATTGACATCACCTTTGTGCCGGGGGGCCCCGCCAAACCGGGCAGCTACACGTTTGACGTGAGCACGCTGTCAGGCCAGGGCAGTGCAGGCGCGGTGACGCTGCTGCTGCAGTCGATCCTGCTGCCGCTGGCGTTGGCCGAGGGACCTTCGCACCTGGTGCTGCGCGGCGGGACGCATGTGGCATGGAGCCCGCCCGTGCATTACGTCGACTGGGTGCTGCTGCCGACGTTAGCGCAGATGGGGCTGAATGCGTCGATCAGGCTGAATTGTTGGGGTTGGTATCCCGAAGGCGGCGGCGAAGTTGAGGTTGACATCGCAGGCGGGGCGCGCCTGCGCGGCCTCGACCTGACAGCGCGCGGCGATCTGGTGCAGGTGCGTGGGATTGCTGCCGTCAGCAACCTGCCTTCGCACATTCCACAACGAATCGCCGGGCATGCCGCCAACCTGCTGCACCAGGCGGGCCTGCCACCCAACGTGCAGCCCACACACGGCAAGGGCCGCTCAACCGGCGCGGGGCTTTTCATCGCGCTCCACTATCAGAGAACCCGGGCCGGCTTTACCGCACTGGGCAAGCCCGGTAGGCCTTCTGAGGTCGTCGCGGAGGAAGCAGCAGAAGCCGCCATCGCCTTTCATCGGCGGAGCGAGGCGCTGGGCCGCTACCTACCCGATCAGATACTGCCTATAATGGCACTGGCCGAAGGTCCCTCGGCATTGGAGACAGTCGACATCACCCGCCACACGCTGACCAACGCCGAGATTGTCCGCCTGTTCGTCGGGCGCGAGATTGTCGTCGAGGGTGAGGAAGGTCAGCCAGGCGTCGTGCATGTCGAGGGCAGCGGACCGGCGTAAGAAGCAGCAGGCCCGCCAATGAGGCGGACCTGTGTGTTTCTGTGGGTGATCCGATCAGCGCTGTGCGATCATTCCCTGCACCATCCCGACCGTCTCGGCAGTGGTAGGCAGCACGCGCTTCCACAGCAGGTCAAGGTCGAGCATGAAGCCGCGAAGCACGCGCGAGCGCAGCCGCCCGGCAATGTCAGGGCGGAAGGCATCGTAGTAGCCATCCTGACCCAGGTGGTACAGGTCGGCCATTTCGCGAATGGGATCGATGATCCAGTACTCCGACACGCCTGCCGACTCGTAAGCAGCGAACTTCTCACCGCGGTCGCGGGCGGTGCTCTCTACCGTCAGTACCTCGATGATAATATCCGGTGGTCCCTCGATGTAGGTCTCGTGGACCCGGTCATAGTTGTGATGCGAAACGAACAGCACGTCGGGCTGGAAGGTGTGCTGGTCGTCAAGGCACACGTCGAAGGGCGCATCCCGCACCAGACCGGCGTCAAGTGCCTCAACGAAGCTCTTGAGCAGCACCACGATGTACAGACACAGATCCTGATGGCGTCCGGTGACAGGCGGAGCCGGCCTGGCCACCGGCGCGACTGCCGGAAGCTCAGGCTGTTCTAATTCGGACGCCGCAAGCTGGTCGAAGCTCATCTGCTCGACCTTCTCCGGGCCGCCCTCAAGCTCATCTAAGAGGGTTTGCGCTGTCATTTTCCATCCTGATCGTATACGCGATACATACGACCTTCTTACCTGATTATATCATAAATGCGGAAAATCAAGTCTAATTTGTTTAGAACGTTCTAAAAGATTTGTTTGACTGATTCTTGCGCTGACAGCTACAATCAGGCCGCATCCTCGGTTACTATGACTGTAGCAAACATTGTTGACGCCATTCAATAGGGGAAACTGCTTATGTCATCCGAGCCGCAGTTTGACCCGCTCACCTTCGAGCGTCTGCCGCTCGACGAGTCGCTGGCGCTCTCCCGCGCATTCCTGGCCCTTATGCGCAAGCGGCGCAGCGTCCGCGACTTCTCAACCGAGCCGGTGCCGTTCGAGCTGATCGCCAACGCCATCGCGACCGCTGGCAGCGCACCCTCCGGCGCGAACCAGCAGCCGTGGATGTTCGTTGTCGTCAGCGACCCGTCCGTGAAGCACCGCATCCGTGTCGCCGCCGAAGCAGAAGAGAAAGAGAGCTATGAGCGGCGCATGTCGGATGAGTGGCTGGAGGCGCTATCGCATCTGGGTACCGGCTGGCGCAAGCCGCATCTCGAAGACGCCCCTTACCTGATCGTCGTCTTCCGCCAATCATACGGCCTCAGAGTGGACTCTGATACGGGCGAGACCGTCAGAGTGAAGCATTATTATACGGAGGAGTCGGTCGGTATTGCGGTGGGGATGCTGCTGTGCAGCCTGCACCAGGCCGGGCTGGCGACCCTCACTCACACCCCCAGCCCGATGGGCTTCCTCAACGAGATTCTAGACCGCCCTGAAAACGAGCGGCCCTACGTCGTGATCCCTGTCGGCTATCCCGCGCCTGATGCCCGCATACCGCGCATCGAGAAGAAGGCGCTCGACGAGATCATGGTGCGTATATGAGGCAAACGTGTAGGGGCGGACACGCAGGTCCGCCCCTACAGAAACTACGCCGTTGCGTTAGCTTACTTGACGATGTTTACCAGCCGCCCGGGCACGTAGATCACTTGGCTCGGCGGTTTGCCGTTCAACTGCTCCTGGACCTTCTGTGAGGCCAGCGCGGCGGCCTTTGCCGCATCTTCGCTAACGTCGGCGGGCAGCGTGACGCGGTCGCGCACCTTGCCGTTGATCTGGACCACCAGCGTGATTTCGTCCTCCGCCGCAATGGCCTCGTCGACGATGGGCCACGCCTGCTGGTGGATGCTGTACACCCCGCCGATCTGCGCCCACAGCTCTTCCGCCATGTGCGGTGTGAAGGGGGCCATCATCAGCAGCATCGCACGCAGTGCCTCGTTCCAGGCGTCGCTACGCGCCACCGGCGTGCCGCGATAAGCCTGCATGGTGTTTTTCAGCTCCATCAGCGCGGCGATGGCTGTGTTGAAGCCAAAATCCTCCATGTCCTGCGTCACCCGCTTGATCGTCTGGTGCACCTTGCGGCGCAGCGCCCGCACGCCTTCGACATCTGCCTGTTTGCCATCGGGCGCGCCACCCGGCTCCGCGACCAGCGCCCACACATCGTTCAGCCAGCGAACCACGCCATTGATGCCCTGGCTGTCCCACGGCCCACCCTGGTCCCATTTGAAGGCAAACATCAGGTAGGCGCGGACTGTATCGGCCCCATAGCGCGCGACCAGGTCGTCCGGGTCGATGACGTTCCCGCGAGACTTGCTCATCTTCTCACGGTCTTCGCCCAGGATGATGCCCTGATTGTACAGGCGCGTCATCGGCTCGCTGAACATCGATGCCGGCTGGCGCTCGGGGTCCATCGGCTCGATGCCCTCGAACACGCCGCAGTCGCGCAGCGCGCGGGTGAAGAAGCGCGTGTACAGCAGGTGCATCGTCGCGTGCTCGATGCCGCCCGTGTACAGGTCGACCGGCAGCCAGTAAGCCGCCTCTTCGCGGTCGAACGGATAGTCCGCATCATGCGGGCTCAGGTAGCGGTAGTTGTACCACGATGAACACATGAAGGTGTCCATCGTGTCGGTCTCACGCTCGGCCTGGCCGTCGCACTGCGGGCAGGTGACGATCTTCCACGTCGGGTGCAGCTTCAGCGGGGACTCACCGGTCGGCATGAACGCGACATCTTCAGGCAGCAGCACCGGCAGTTCTTCGTCCGGCACCGGCACGATGCCACACACCGGGCACAGCACCATCGGGATGGGCGCGCCCCAGTAGCGCTGGCGGCTGATCAGCCAGTCGCGCAGGCGGTAGTTGACCGCCTCATGGCCGACGCCCTGCCCATCCAGCCAGTCGATCACCTGGCTGATGCCGGGGTTCTTGCGCCCCTTCTCTTCGTTGACCTTCGTCCCGTTGAACGGCCCGGAGTTGACCATCACGCCCGGCCCGACGTAGCATTCGGACATCGTCGCGCCGTCCAGTTCTGGTACGCCTTCCGGCTGGATGACCGGGATGATTGGCAGGCCGAACTTGCGCGCGAAAGCGAAGTCGCGCTCGTCGTGCGCCGGCACCGCCATGATCGCGCCGGAGCCGTAGGTCATCAGCACATAGTCGGCCACCCAGATCGGGATACGCTCGCCGTTGACCGGGTTGATGGCGTACGCGCCGGTAAAGATGCCAGTCTTCTCGCGCTCGGCGAACTCGCGCTCGATGTCGCTGGCGCGCGCCGCATTCTTGACATAGGCGTCGACGACTTTGCGCTGTTCGACGGTCGTGATCTCGGCGACCAGCGGGTGCTCAGGGGCCATCACCATGAAGGTCGCCCCCCACAGCGTATCGGGCCGGGTGGTGAACACCGGCAGCTCGTCGCCGCGCTCGGTCTCGAACACCACGTGTGCGCCCTCGCTGCGACCGATCCAGTTGGTCTGCATGGTCACCACGCGCTCCGGCCAGTCGATGGCGCTGAAGTCTAGCAGCTCGTCGGCATAGTCGGTGATCTTGAAGAACCACTGATCCAGGTTCTTCTTGATGACCGGCGTCCCGCAGCGCTCACAGTGGCGGTCGTCGCCCTGGACCTGCTCGCGGGCCAGCGTGGTGTTGCAGTGCGGGCAGAAGTCCACTGGCGACAGCTTCTTATACGCCAGCCCCTTCTTGAAGAACTGGATGAAGAACCACTGCGTCCAGCGGTAGTATTCGGGATCGCTCGAAACGGCCTCGCGCTCCCAGTCGAACATCGCGCCCATGCTCTTCAACTGCTTGCGCATGTTCTCGATGTTGGCATAGGTCCACTTCTGCGGGTGGATGTTGCGCTCGATGGCCGCATTCTCCGCCGGCAGGCCGAACGCGTCAAAGCCCATCGGGAACATCACGTTGTAGCCGCGCATCCGCATGTAGCGCGCCCGCGCGTCGGAGGGCGTCATTGCGTACCAGTGTCCAATGTGCAGGTTGCCCGACGGGTACGGCAGCATGGTCAGAGCGTAGAACTTCGGGCGAGCGGTGTCCACCAGCGAGCGATACAGCCCATCGTGCGCCCATTTCTTCTGCCAGCGGGCTTCAATCTCCTGCGGTTTGTATTCCTTTGCCGTCATATTCCTGACTTCTCCATAAGTCTTGTTGGTATCGATGTGTTACGTGTAATCTGGTCGTCAGGTTGTTGGCCGGAGGCGCGCGAGAAGGCAGCACGCCCTCCATCGACCATGATCATGAGCCATCTTCATCACGAGCCTCCTTTCTATAGATCTATCGTACGGGGCATCAGCCCCGGTAATCTTCTCTCGGCGGCGAGAAGCAGTCGATCACGATGCTCTCGATCGGGAACATGGCGCTGTGCAACACGTCGCCGGGGATAGCGTAGCTGTCGCCAGGACGGCAGTTGTACGTCTGGCCGTCGATGGTGATGTTGACCTCCCCGCTGACCACGTAGCCGACCTGCTGGTGTGGGTGGCTGTGGGTGGGCAGCTCGACACCCGCCCGCGCCCGGAACTCGGCGATCATCACGCCGTCGGTCTCGCCCAGCGTGCGGCGGATCAGCCCCGGCACCATCTCAACCGGCTTCACGTCTCCCCAGCGTACGATCGTGTTGTCCTGCGCCATGTCTGCCTCCTGATGAGTTCTACGGGTACGGTTCGGCCAGCAGTTGCTGGATCACCGCCTCCGTCTCTTCGTAACGCCCCTCGCCGATGTGACGGTAGCGGATGTTGCCCTGCTTGTCGATCAGCACCATTGTCGGCCAGTACTGCGTGCCGTAGGCCCGCCACGTCTTACCGTCGTTATCCTGTGCTACCGGGTACAGCACGTCCAGCCGAACGATGGCTTCCTTCAGGTTGTCAAGGTCAGCTTCGTAGCGAAACTCCGGGTAGTGGTTGCCGATCACCACCAGTCCCTGATCGCCGTACTTCTGATACCATCCCCTCACCGAGGGGATCACATGCTGGCAGTTAATTCACCCAAACGTCCAGAAGTCAATCAGCACCACCTTGCCACGCAGGTCAGCCAGTTGCAGCGGCGCGTCGACGTTCAGCCAGACGGCGTTGTGCAGCTCCGGCGCGGGGCCGTAGTCCGGCAGCGGCGTCGGGCCAGGGCTGTCGTCGGCGGCGATGTCGCCCAGCCGCCCGGTCGAGGCGGGTTCTGCCGGCGACGCGTCGGGCAGCCCCGGCGCAGCGCAGGCGGTCAACGCCAGCGCACCCAGAATCCAGAACCATCGCTTCATCGTCAATCCCTTCGGACCCATCACGGTCGTGTGCGAAAACGAAAAACCCCGGCCAGAATTGGCAGGGGCGAAGGGGTTCCGCGGTACCACCCTGATTGGTCAGACGCGCCGGGACTGGCGAGTCTTACCCACTCGTTGGCGCGTAACGTGCGCTGCGCGCCGTCCGTTACGGCTTGCGCTCTCTCGGACGGGGCTCCCGGACGAGGTGGGCCACCTGTGCTCGTTGGCGGCACGCCGCCGGGCTTCCACCCTTCCCGGCTCGCTGCAACGATGGCTTATCACTTCCGTTCACAGCCTGCAATCTGTTCAGTTGGCGGCGCGTGCGCCGATAGAACAATTGTAGCGATCTTGCGGGGGCGCGTCAACAGGTGGCAGCGCCCCAATGCTCGATGTACACTCCCCGGCCATGAACGACGACCCCAACCCCCGGCTTGACGTCCTGCTGGCAGGCACGCTGGCGCTGATCGCTCTCGCGGCGGGCCTGCTGATGGCGTGGCTCGTCACCGAACGGCTGCCACACCTCGAAGACGAGAGCGCCTACTTGTTCCAGGCCCGGACGTACGCGCGCGGCGCGCTGTGGGCACCCCGACCGTCCAGCCAGGCAGCATTCTTCGTGCCCTTCGCGCTGGTCGTCAACGGCCACTGGATCGGCAAGTACACTATCGGCTGGCCGCTGCTGCTGGCGCTCGGCGAGCGCTTCGGCGCGGGCTGGATGATCAACCCGGTGCTCGGCGCGCTGGCCGTCGCGTTGACCTACCTGCTGGGTCGCGACCTGTACGACCGACAGATCGGACTGTTAGCGGGGCTGATCGCGCTCAGTTCGCCGTTCTTCCTGATTCAGTCGGGCACCTACATGAGCCACCAGGCCGGGCTGCTGTGGGTAACGTTGATGCTGTGGGCCTGGCTGCGCGCCGACCGGGCCCGCACGGCGGATCGGGCTGGCGGCGGCTGGCGGGCGCTGTCAGGTTTTGCGTTGGGGATGCTGGCTCTCACCCGCCCACTGACGGCGGTCGGCGTCGGGCTGCCGGTTGGTGTGCTGCTGATCGCACGTGGCATCCGCCAACGGCGCAGCCTGGCCGCTTTCGCCGCCGAGTACGCGCCGTTTGTGGCGGTGGCAGGTGTCATCGCCGCGCTCCAGCCGCTGTACCTGTATGCCGTCACCGGCAGCCCCGTCACCGACCTGTACACGCTGGTGTGGCCCTACGACCGCCTCGGCTTCGGGCCGAGCATCGGCGCATATGGCAATTACACGCTGCATCAGGCGCTGATCACCACCAGGCAGGAGCTCACGTTGTGGGCCAGCGACCTGTTCGGCTGGCCATACGTCAGTTGGATCCCAGCCGTGGCCGGGCTGGTCGCCGGGATGAGACGCACGCACAAGTCAGTCAGGCTGTGGCCGCTGCTGTTTACGGGGGTCTTCGTTTCGCTGGTGGTGGTGCACATGGCCTACTGGATCGGCGCTCAGGTGTACGGACCGCGCTACTTCTACGAAGCTCACGTCGGGCTGGCGATCCTCGCCGCGCTGGGCCTGCGCGACGGCCTGCGCTGGCTCGCCGGGCGGTTCAGATGGCAGCCGCGTGGCGCGTGGCCGGTCTATGGGCTGCTGGCCGCGCTGATCGCGCTCAATGCATCAGCATACCTGCCCGGCAGGCTCACCTACTGGCATGACCTGTACGGTATCTCTCGCGCCCCGCTTGACCAGCTTGACATGCTGCGCACCTCCGACCGCGTGCTGGTCATCGTGCGCGGCAAGCACTGGATCAACTACGCCGCATTCTTCGCTGCCAACTCGCCGTGGCTCGATAATCCCATCCTGGCCGCGCACGACGTCAACCCGGCGCTCGACGCGTTCGTCCTTGGCCAGTTCCCGGATCGCGAGGTGTGGTACTACGCCGACGGCGTGCACTCGCGCCACCCATTCCCGTATGAAGGGTCGGATCAGTGGCCATAAAAAGACCGGCGGGTATCCCCGCCGGTCTCAGCACATACCATGCTGGCGACCCTATTCCTCCTCCTCATCACCCGCCCAGGTGATCAGCCCTAGGCGCAGCGTGTTACGCACCTCTGCATGGCGTGGGATGACACGCATCGTGTAGCCGTGCCGCCCCGTGACTTCTGACACGAATTCCAGGGAGTAGTTATACCAGCCATCTTTACCTGGCTGCTCGCCCTCAAGCTGCATATCGAATGCCCGCCCGCGCTCGATCTCGCCCTGCTTGTCGAGCACGCCCTCGTACAACTGGACCGATACGTCATCGGGGGCAATACTGTTCAGGAATACGCTGGCCGTTACTCTGAGCGTGTCGCCAACCCGCACCGACGAGTTGAACGACTGGTCGGTGCTGCCGATCTCGATCTCGTCCCAGTGGGTGCGCAGGTTCTGCTCCCATGCGGCCAGCGCCCGGCCTCGCTGGTAGTCGTCGGCAGCCACGCCACGCATCTGCTCCAGCGCCGGGTAGTAAAAGCGCCGAGTGTATTCCTGCACCATGCGGGCCGTGTTATATATCGGGCCTAACTCGCGCAGGCTGGCCTTCATGCGCATGATCCAGCCTCGCGGCAGGCTGTCCGTGCCGCGATCGTAGTACGTCGGCAGCAGGTCTTTCTCCAGCAGGTCGTAGATTGCGTTCGATTCGATATAGTCCTGCATCTCGGTGTCTTCGTACGTCTCACCTGCGCCGATGGCCCAGCCCAGGTGGCGGCGATAGGCTTCGGCCCACCAGCCGTCGAGGATGCTCAGGTTCAGCACGCCGTTCAGGGCAGCCTTCATGCCGCTGGTGCCGCTGGCCTCCTGCGGGCGGCGCGGCATATTGAGCCACACGTCGGCCCCCTGAACGAGGTAGCGGGCGATCACCATGTCGTAGTCTTCCAGAAAGACGATCCGGTTGCGGCAGCCGGTCGTCCGCGCGAAGTGGACGATCTGGCGGATGAACTCTTTGCCCTCGGTGTCGTGCGGGTGCGCCTTGCCGGCAAAGATGAGCTGGATCGGGCGTTCGCCGCACATCAGCTCAGTGAAATCGCTCGACGTCGCGCAGCAGCAGGGTAGCGCGTTTGTACGTTGCGAAGCGTTTCGCAAACCCGATCGTCAGCACGTCGGGGTCGAGCGCCTCGTGCGCCGCCTCGATTTCTGCTGGCGGCGCGCCGCGCTGCTCAAGCTGGTTCAGCAGCCTATTGCGCGCAAAGGCAACCAGCCGCTCGCGGCGGCGCTCGTGGGTCCGCCACAGCTCCTCGTCTGGGATATTCGCTGCCCGCTCCCACACCCGCTGGTCGGTCGTATCTTCACGCCAGCGCGGGCCGAGGTAGCGATCATACAACTGCGCCATGTCCTTCGAGATCCACGAGAAGGTGTGCACGCCGTTGGTGATCGAGCTGATCGGCACTTCGCGCACAGGCACGCCAGGGTACGCATCGGTCCACATGTCACGGGCGACTTCGCCATGCAGCCGGCTGACGCCGTTGGCATAGGCCGACGTGCGCAGCGCCAGGATCGTCATACAGAAGTGTTCGGCGGCATTGTCCGGGTCGATACGTCCCAGCGCCAGGAAATCCTTGTTCGTAATGCCCAGCTTGTCACGGTAGGCCTTGAAATACTGCTCGACAAGCTCCGGCGCAAAGTAGTCGTTGCCTGCCGGAACGGGCGTATGGGTTGTAAACACATTGCTCAACGACGTAATGGCGCGGGCTTGCTGGAACGGGATCTTCAGGCGCTCCATCAGCATCCGGGTGCGTTCCAGCGCCAGGAAAGCCGAGTGTCCCTCGTTCATGTGGCACACGGCTGGCTCCAGCCCCAGCGCGACCAGCGCGCGCAGCCCACCGATACCCAGTAGGATCTCTTGCTTGATACGCAGCTCGCGTTCGCCGCCATATAGTTGATCGGTCAGGTCTTGGTCCTCGCGGCTGTTCTGCGCAATGTTGGTGTCGAGCAGGTAGAGGCTCACGCGCCCCACCTGCACCTGCCAGATTTGCGCATAGACCGACCGGCCAGGCAGTTCCGCGCTGATCAGGATCGGCTTTTCGTCGTCGCCGGTCATCAGGCGCAGCGGCATGGTATAGAAGTCATTCTCCGGATACAGCTCCTGCTGCCAGCCATCAATGTTAAGGTACTGCCGGAAGTAGCCCTGCTGGTACAACAGCCCCACCCCCATCAGCGGCACGTTCAGATCGCTGGCCGCCTTGAGGTGGTCACCGGCCAGCACGCCCAGGCCGCCCGAGTAGTTCGGGATGGATTCTGTAAGGCCAAACTCGAACGAGAAGTAGGCGATCCGGGGCCGTTCTTCGAGACCGTATTCACCGGGGTACCAGGCTTTCTGCGCCGACTTGCCGATGTAGGCTTCGTAGTCGGCCAGCACTCGATCAAGGTGCGCCAGGAAGCCCTCGTCACGGGCTAGTGTATCCAGCCGGCTCTGGCTGATCAGCCCCAGCATCTTCACCGGGTTATGATTCGTCTCTTCCCAAAGGTCGCCGCCCATGCGGCGGAACAGGTCAATCGTCTCGTGGTCCCATGCCCAACGGATGTTGTAGGCAAGATCGGGCAGACGGCCCAGCGAATCGGGCATGGACGAAACGACCTTATACGTTGCAACAGGTCGCATGGATGCTTCTCCTAACACAATGTGTTCGCAGGGAGCTAAGGGTAATAACGATGAAAACACGGGAGCGTGGATGGCGTGCCTCCAACTCTCCCGAAGGTGACGGCGAAAAATCACCCACAGTATAGGCCAAATCCGGCGGCTTGCACAGTGATTTTGGCGCGGCTGGATATTCGCACCAAGTGCCTATAGAATGAGAGCGGTAAGCCGTTTTGTCGACATTAATGGCTGTAGTCGCATCATTTACGACACTTCCGAGGAGCACATGGCGAAAACACGCACGATGTACGTCTGCCAGAACTGCGGACGCACCAGCCCGCGCGAGATGGGCCGCTGCCCGAACTGCGGTGAGTGGAACACGATGATCGAGGAAATCGTGCAGGAGACGAACGGCGCGACCTCTTCCGGCCACGCAGCCACGCTGCGCTCGACGCCCGTGCGCCTGTCAGAGGTGGGCGGCGACCCGTGGGAGCGCATTCCACTGCCCATGGAGGAGTTCTCGCGGGTGCTGGGCGGTGGGCTGGTGCCCGGCAGCCTGGTGCTGATCGGCGGCGAGCCGGGCATCGGCAAGAGCACACTGCTGCTGCAAATCACCGCGCTGATGGCCGACTACGCCGGGCCGGCGCTGTACGTCTCCGGCGAGGAGTCGATCCGCCAGATCAAGATGCGCGCCCACCGGCTGGACATCTCGACTGACAACCTGTACCTCGTCACCGAGACCAGCCTGGCGGCCATCCTGAGCCACGTGCAGGCCATCGAGCCGCGCGTTCTGGTCGTCGACTCGATCCAGACCACCTACAACGAGGACCTCAATTCCGCGGCAGGCAACGTCAGCCAGGTGCGGCAGTGCGCCGCCGCGTTCCAGCAGCTTGCCAAAGACAGCGGTATCGCCGTCTTTCTGGTGGGGCACGTCACCAAAGAGGGCAGCATCGCCGGGCCACGTGTCCTGGAACACATCGTCGATACGGTCCTGTATCTTGAGGGTGACTCCTTCCAGGCCTTCCGCCTGCTGCGCAGCGTCAAGAACCGCTTTGGCCCGACCTCCGAGGTGGGCGTGTTCGAGATGCAGGAGCGCGGCCTGGTCGAGGTGCTCAACCCTTCCGAGGCGTTCTTGGCTGAGCGCATGGTCAACGCGCCCGGCTCGGCGATTGCCGTCACGATGGAAGGTACGCGCCCGCTGCTGGCCGAAGTGCAGGCGCTGGCGACTAACACCAGCTTCACCAACCCGCGCCGCACGGCCAACGGCATCGACATCAACCGCCTGCTGCTGATCAGCGCAGTGCTCACCCGCCGGGCGGGGATCCGCCTGTCTGAGCAGGACATCTTCGCCAACGTGATCGGCGGCCTGAAGATCGACGAGCCGGCGGCGGACGTGCCAGTGGCGCTGGCGATTGCCTCCAGCGTCAAAGACCGTCCCCTGCCAGCTGACATGGTCATGATCGGCGAGATCGGTCTGAGCGGCGAGCTGCGCGCCGTCAGCCAGCTTGCGGCCCGCCTCAACGAGGCCTCCAAGCTCGGCTTCCGCCGGGCGCTGATCCCCAAGACGGTGCGCCGCAGCGGTGACCCGCTGCCCGATACCATCGAGACTATCGCCGTGCGCTCGCTCGAAGAGGCGCTCGACGCCGCATTACGTTGAACCACACCATCCATCCGGAGAACGCTATGAACCCTGACCCAACCCCAACACCCGACGACTCCTCTGCTGTCCTTCCTCAGCCCCCGCACGGCTGTCTGACATCGGTCGTTCTGAGCGTGGCGCTGGTCGTAGTTGCTACCCTGGGCGGGGTATGGCTGATCACAATGGGCACCATGATCGGCCTCGCCGGTCCAAATGCGCACCTGTGGGCTGGCGGCACGTACGCACTGGCGCTGGTCGTCGTATTTGGTAGCGTGGCGCTGCTGCTGCGCGCGGAGCAGTTCGGGCTGTGGCGCGGCGTGGCGCTGGCGCTGGCGCTAGCCGGCGGGTTGGCAGGCCTCCACACCCTGTTGATGGTCTTTCACCACCCCTTCCCCGACTGGCTCGGCCCGCTCCAGCCCACACTGACTCTGCTGTATGCGCTGGCAGCCGCCATCCTGATGCGGCGGCACCTGTTCGGCAAACCTGCGCGCGGCGTGATAGCCATCGGCGCAGGGCTGGCACTGCTGGTGTCCGCGCCGTGGGTAGTCATCGGCGCACTGGGCACGCCCGCGCAGACGCTGCTGGGGCTGCTCAGTGGGCTGGCCTACGGCTTTGCCTGCGCCGTCATCGTCGCTTCGATCTTCTTCTACGACCGCCAGATGCCCGCCCGCCAGCCGTTCTGGTCGGCGGTGGTGACCGGAATCGTCTTCATGGCGATTGAGCCAGGTCTGCTGGCCGGTCGCGGCTTTCTGCTGCAAAGCGTGTACCTCTTTCTGGCTACCGGCCTGGCAGGCCTTATCGGCGGCGCGCTGCTCGCCCTTGACGAGGTGCGCGACCTTCGCCGCACGTGGTGGGGCCTGCTGGCCTTCTATGTGGTGCTGTGCACCCTGCCGTTTACGTGGTCGGGTGGCTTTGAAGGCGAATGGATGATCGAGGACATGCTGGTGGCGTGGCTCCCAGCGCTGATAGTGGGGTTGGTAGTAGGAGGGCTGCTGGCTGTGCTGGCGCTGATCCTCCAGCGCTGGCTGGCGCGCCAGGCTCCGAAACGGCCCTTTTCAGCCGGACTGGGGCTGGGTGCGCTGGCGCTGACGGCAGTGCTGTTCGTGGGCTTCGGCCAGCCAGAGATCATGCCCAACACGTTTTTCGTCGTCATGGCGGATCAGGTCGACACTTCGCAGTATGCCACCATCACCGACCGTGACAACCGCACGCTGGGCGTCTATCACGCTCTTGTCGACCAGGCCAACAAGTCGCAGGCCGACCTGCGCGCATTTCTTGACCAGCGCGGGGTTCACTATACACCCTACTATCTCGTCAGTGGGCTGGAGGTGCAGGGCAGCGCACTGCTGCGCGCACAGATCGCCGCCCGGCCCGATGTCGCCACCATCCTGAACAGTCCACATGCCCGCCCGCTGCCCACGTCTGCTACACCTCTCAGCATGATTCCCCCCTGCCCCACCCTGCCGGGCAGCATTCATGGGGCGTCGACGCGGTCAGCGCGCCGCAGGCCTGGCAGATGGGCTATACCGGGCAGGGGGTTATCATCGGCAGCGCGGACTCCGGCGTCGACTGGACGCACCCGGCGCTGCGCAGCCAGTACCTGGGCAAAGACGGCGATCACAACTACACGTGGTTCGATCCGTGGTATCACACCACCGAACCGACCGACACCGGCGGCCACGGCACCCACACGATGGGCACTATCCTGGGCCAGGATGGCATTGGCGTCGCACCCGGCGCGCAGTGGATCGCCTGTCGCAATCTGGCCCGCAACCTGGGCAATCCGGCCTATTATCTCGACTGCATGCAGTTCCTGTTTGCGCCCTTCCCGCTGGACGGCAGCGCCTTCACCGACGGCGACCCGGCGCGCGGCGCGAACGTCACCAACAATTCTTGGGGCTGCCCGTCGCAGGAAGGCTGTGACGACCACACTTTCGCCGTCGCTGTGCAACATCTCCGCGACGCCGGGCAGATGACGGTCGTCAGCGCGGGCAACGAGGGCCCCGCGTGCAGTACCATCTCCGCACCGGCCAGCGCCAACGCAGCCTTCTCGGTAGGAGCCATCGAACTCACGGGGCTCGCTGATCGCCGACTTCAGCAGCCGGGGACCGGTCAGCTACGACGGGCAGTCGTTCGTCAAGCCGGACATCGCCGCGCCGGGCGTGGATATCCTCTCCTCGACCCCGGGCAGCGGCTACGGCACCGCCAGCGGCACGTCGATGGCCGGGCCACACGTCGTGGGGCTGGTTGCGCTGCTGTGGTCGGCGGACCCGGCGCTGATCGGTAATGTGGACGCGACCGAGCAGATCATCGAAAGTACGGCGCAGCACGTCCCGTCAGATGCCTGCGGCGCGGCCAGCGGCGATCAGAACAACGTGTACGGCTTTGGCATCCCGAACGCCGTCGCCGCTGTCCAGCAGGCGTTGCAGAAGTAGGAACAGGTAACAAAAGGAAGGCGTAGTGAGTCCTCAGGCGCTGTATGTGCTGATCGTCGCCGCCGTGGCGCTGCTGCTGTTCGTCACCGAGTGGGTCGCGCCCGACATCGTGGCGCTGCTGGTGCTGATCAGCCTGGGTGTGGGCGGCATACTCGACCTGCCCGCGTTGTTCAGCGGCTTCGGCAGCCCGGTAGTCGTCACGCTGATCGGCATCTTCATGCTGACGGCAGCCCTCCAGCACACCGGCGTGACAGCCTACCTCAGCCGGCTGATCCTGCGGCTGACAGGTGGCCTCGGCGAGCGCCCGCTGGTCGCGGCGCTAACCCTGTCGGCTGCCGTCACATCGATCATGATGAACACCGTTGCCTCCGTGGCGCTGATCGCGCCAATTGGCCGCCGGGTGGCCATGAAGCGCGACATCAGCCCGTCGCGGCTGATGATGCCCATCTCTTACGGCGCGCTGCTCGGAGGTATGGCGACCCTGCTGACGACCAGCAACCTGCTGGTGGCGGGCCTGCTCAGCGAGAAGGGCCTGCGGACCTTCGGTCTGCTGGACTTCCTGCCCGTCGGCGTGCCGATTGCGCTGGTGGGGCTCGCCTACCTGACGCTGGCCAGTCCGCTGCTCCTGCCGGAGCGTGCCCCCAGCGACCAGTGGGGTGGGCTCCAGTTTGTGCGCAGGGAGCTGACCCGCACCTACCGGCTGGGTATGCGCCTGCACGAAGCCTACATCCGCTCCGAGTTGCCGCTGGCAGGCCGGACCCTGGCCGAAAGCAACCTGGGACATCAATACGGCGTGACCGTCTCGGCCATCGTCCGTGGGCGGCAGACGTTCGCGCCGCCCACACCCGACACCCGCCTTCAGGCCGGCGATCTGCTGCTGCTGCAGGGCCGCCCCGCCGAGACGGAGACCGCTGCGCAGGACCTGGGGCTCGACATCTTCGATAATGAGGAAGCTCCTCAGTCGATGCTGTACAGCACCGACAGTGAGCTGGCCGAGGTCGCGCTCTCGCCGCGCTGCGCACTGGTCGGGCAGACGCTGAGCGACATCCGCTTCCGTGAGAAGTATGGCATCAACGTCCTGGCGATCTGGCATGAGGGCCGCCCGATCCGCTCGTTCCTGTCGGATTACGCCCTCAGTCACGGCGACGCGTTGCTGGTACAGGGCCCGCCGGACCGTCTGAACATCCTCAACCGCGAGCCCGACTTCCTGGTGCTGACCCGCTTGCCGGACGTCCCGGAGCGCACCGAGCACGCCGCGATCTCGTTGATCGTGCTGCTCGTGTTCCTGATCACGATTGCGCTGAACTGGCTGCCCGTCTCGATTGCCGCGCTGCTGGCAGGTGTGATCGTCATCCTGACCGGCTGCGAAACGGTCGACCAGGCGCGCAGCAGCATCCAGTGGCAGGTGCTGTTTCTCATCGGCGGCATGCTGCCGATGGCGACCGCGCTGGAGAAGACTGGCGCGGCTAGCTTTTTGATCTCCGTGCTGTATCAGGTAGTGGGAGTATTGGGGCCGCGCGGCCTGCTGCTGACCTTCTTCGCGATCACCGCCGGGCTGGCGCAGTTCACGTCGGGGCAGGCTGCCACGCTGATCGTCGGGCCGATTGCGCTGACCAGCGCCCTACAATACGGCATTAACCCGCTGTCGCTGATGATGGGCGTGGCTATCGGCGCGTCGACAGGTTTCCTGTCGCCGGTCAGCCACCCGGCCAACCTCCTGGTAATGGGCCCCGGCGGTTATCACTTTGCGGATTACGCCAAGCTGGGGGCTGTGCTGGTCATCCTGACTGCGGCAGGTGTGGTGCTGCTTACGCCGCTGGCCTACCCCTTCTGACTACAGCATGCTACAGAACCGCCAGCGCCAGTCCGGCGAACACCGCCACCGCAATAATCATCGCCAGCCAGTCGGCGCGCGTCAGCACGATGTCGTGCAGGCTCGTGCGTCGAACAGCCTGTCCCGGCGCGGCCTGCCCGCCGAACCCCCGCGCAGCCAGCCCCAGCGCCAGCGAATCGCTCAAGCGCAGCGAGGCGACGATCAGCGCGATCAGCGTTGGCACGGCGACCCGCGCCCGCTTGACTAACCCGCGCTCGGAGAGATCGAGGCCGCGCGCTTGCTGCGCTTCCATGATGGTGCTATACAGCCCGCCAACCGTGCCCAGGTAGCGCAGTGCCAGCCCGATCATCATCCCCCAGGTGTAGGGCAGCCCCAGCTTCTCCAGCCCACGAACCAGCGTATGCGTCGAGGTCGTCATCACCGGGATCAGCACCGCGAAGGCAGCAGCGGCCAGCCGCAGCGCGTAGCGCAGACCATTGCCCAGCCCTGCCGACGTCAGGCGCAAGGGTCCGACCTGCGCCAGTGCAGGCCCGCTGCCCGGCATCAGCACCGGCTGCAGAATGAGGATGATCAGCACCAGCGGGCCGAGGCTCTTCCACACGCCGCCCAGCTGCCGCGCCGATAGGCCATCGAGCAGCAGCACGATCTGCGTCAGCGCCAGCAGCCCGGCCAGCACGTCTAGGCGCGGCGTCAGCAGGCAGGCGGCAATACCCAGCACGGCGAACCACAGCTTGGCGCGCGGATCGAGCCGGTGCAGCCAGCCCGCGCCGGGGACGTAGAAACCGGGCGCATGGGCGGTCGTCATACTACACACTCCAGCCAGCATTGGGCCGTGCCCTGTGGGGTCAGATCGGCAGCCAGCCCCGGACGCCCGACCGCGTGCGCGAAGCGCACCGAGAACGGCGCAACCAGGCCGGCCCGCTCCAGCAATCCAGTCTGTGAAAACACGGTTTGTGGCGCGCCATCGGCGACGATCTGCCCGCCGGTCAGCACGATCACCCGCTGCGCGCTCTGTGCGACCAGCTCCATGTCGTGCGTGATCAGGATCACCGTCGCGCCGTCACGATGGCGGCCCTGCAGCCAGCCCATCACGCGGGTCTGCCCCTCAGCGTCAAGCCCGACCGTTGGTTCATCAAGCACGATAATCGGCGTGCTCATCGCCGCGATGGATGCCAGCGCCACCATCCGCCGCTGGCTGAAGCTCAGCACAGCCGGCGGAAGCTCGGCGGCAGCTTCGAGGTCGAACAGGCGCAGCGCCACATTGACGGCGCTATCCAGCGCGTCCCCCTTAAGACCCACGTTGCGCGGCCCGAAGGTAATCTCCTCGCGCACCGTCGCGTTGAAGATCTGAAGCTCCGGGTTCTGAAAAGCGAAACCCACCTGGCGCGCCATCAGCCCAATGGACTGGTGAGCCGTCGGCTGGCCGCATAGCCGCACCTCACCGGCGGTCGGGCGCAGCAGGCCTACCAGGTGCTTGCCCAGCGTGGTTTTGCCCGCACCGTTGTCGCCGGCCAGCGCCACGAACTGCCCGGCGGGGATCGCTACGTTGAGGTGGTACAGCACAGGCCGCGCGGCCTCGTAGGCGAAGCTCAGGTCGACCAGTTCAACGGCCGGTGCAGGATCGCCGGGCAGTGCGAGTGGCACTTCTGGCTGCGCGGCGGTGTGACAGCCATCGAGTGGATAGGCCCGTGTCTGCTCGACCGCTTGCTCGACGGTCAGGCACGTCAGCTGCAGGTCGCGCTGCCGGTTGACCGCCGCCGCGAACTGGCTGGCTGGTGGCAGCGATACGCCAGGTGCGGATTGCGCGTCGAGTGCGGGGTACAGCACGCGCGGGGCTGCCCGCCGGGTGATGCGTCCTCGGTCGAGCAGCAGCACATCGTCGGCCAGCGCGGCGATCACCTCGGCGTCGTTTTCCGTGAGCAGAATGGTGAGCGTGTCACGCGCACGCAGGTCGCGCAGCACGGCGATCATGTCGGCGCGGCCGGTGGGGGCCAGCCCACCCGCCGGCTCGTCGAGGATCAGCACCTGCGGCCTGAGCGCCAGCGCGGCGGCCAACGCCAGGCGCTTCTGCTGCCCCCCGGACAGTGTCTGCGGCGGCTGCGTGCGCGGCACATCCAGCAGCCCAACTGCTTCAAGCGCCCAGTCGATGCGTCTGCGCATCTCGGCGGGGTCCACGCCAATATGCCCCAGCCCCCACGTCACTTCATCTTCAACCGTCTCGTTGAACAACTGCCCGGCTGCGTCCTGCATCACCAGCCCGATCACACCGGACAGGGCACCCGCTGGCTCGGTTTGCACGTCGCGCCCTGCCACGCTGATCCGCCCGGCAATCTGCCCGATCGTCAGGCGCGGGGCCAGCCCGGCCAGCGCCAGGCACAGCGTCGTCTTGCCGGCGTTGTTCGGCCCGGTGACGGCCACGCAGCCGCCGGGCGCAACGTCGAACGAGACGCCGTCGAGGGCGGTTTGCCATTCGCCGCCGGTATTAACGGGCGGATAGCGATAGGTCAGGTCTTCAACGCGGATCATCGATGGGCTACCTGCCTCTGGATGTCAGCTCTGCTGCTCGTTGGCCTGGCTGAGGCGCGGATAGACGCGGGCAACGGCCAGGTACACCAGCCCACCCAGCGAGCCGATCAGCACCTGCACGACATTGAACGGCGCTTCGCCCAGCGCGCCTGCCGGGCCACCCCACACCGGCACCAGATACTCACCCAGGAAGTAGCCACCAACCACGATCAGCCCACCGGCCAGCAGTGCCAGGATCAGGCCGCGTGTCGAATGCATCCGGCGGTAGATTGC
Source organism: uncultured Chloroflexia bacterium (assembly GCA_963787375.1). Classification (GTDB taxonomy): domain Bacteria; phylum Chloroflexota; class Anaerolineae; order Aggregatilineales; family UBA3940; genus CAWBCR01. Next base: position 28,432 of record CAWBCR010000016.1, read on the forward strand.
CCCTGAGATAAAGCCCTGCGTGCCGTGCACGATCAGCGACAGCGGCGCGAAGAAGGCATACGCGCCGGTCGAGATGTCGGCCAGCGCCGTGCCGACCCCGCCCGCCACCAGCCCGGCCCATGGGCCGAACGCCAGCGAGGTGAAATAGATCGCCACGTCGCCCAGGTGTGTGTAGCCGACCGGCGTCGGTACGATGGGGCGTGTCAGCGCCAGCACCAGCGCGATCATCACGGCTGTGAGTGCCAGGATACGCGGATTGTTCAGGTCAAACTTCATGGTTGCACTCTCCTCTGACATCTGTAATGCTTACGCGCCGGCGCTGCCATACAGGAACGCGCCGGGGAAATCGTCGGCGGCCTTCTTCTGCTTGCCGCTCCACTGCTCGATGTCGATGCGGTATACACTGGTGCGCTTCAGCTCGTTGAGCGTGATCGACTGGTAGTCTTGGCCCGGTTTGAGATGCGGGAAATACTTGTCGAGCAGCAATTGTAGCGCGTCCTTGGCCTGTGGCCGGTCGGCGATGATGCTGCCTCGGCCAAACACGACCACGCTGGCGTACTCCACGCTGAACTCGACGGCCTCAGAAGCGGGCAGCAGACGGCCCATCTCGCTGACAGTGAAGCACACCTGCGGGTTGGCTTCGACCGCCGCGCGGGTGCGCCCGGTGCGCGCGGTGTGCATATAGATGGCGCGTGCGACCTCGTCGTAGACAAACAGGTTGGTATTGACGAACGGCTGGCCGTCGAATGACGTAGCCAGCACGCCGACCGGCGCACGGTGCAGCATGGACTTGATCCAGGCTTCATCCTCGACAGCGCGGTCGGGTCGCCGCGTGGCGGTCGGTGAGAGAGTGGCGTAGTCCTTCATGCACACATCCTATAGAAACGGTGTGGTGGGGGCCGTGTCGAGCGGCTGGTAATCGGCAGCCAGCGTCTGCCAGGCCGCGCCCAGCCGTTGCAACCCCTCAGCGATGATCTCCGGCGGATGCGCAACCATGTTCAGCCGCAGGTGATAGGCTCCCTGCCCATCGGTGAAAAACAGCGGGCCGGGTGCGAAGGCCGCGCCCATCTGCACCGCCTGCAAATACAGTTCGGTGGCAGTCGGGCCGTCGTGCGGCAGCTCCAGCCACAGGTACAGCCCCCCGGCAGGCTCGGCAAAGCGCGCAGCGGGCAGGTGCGCCGACACCGCTGCCAGCATCGCGTCGCGCCGGGCGCGGCAGGTGACCTGCACACGCCGCAGGTGCTCAGCGATACGGCCATCCTCAAGCGCGAGGTGGATCGCGCGCTGGTTGAGGCCCGGCGTGCAGATATCGGCAGCGCCCTTGACGCGTGCCAGCCGCTGGTATAGCCTGCCACCCACCAGCAGGTAGCCGATGCGCATGCCGGGCATCAGCACCTTGCTGAAGCTGCTGGCGTACAGCACCAGCCCATGCTCGTCGAGCGCCTTGAGCGGCGGCGGGGGCGCGCCCTCGTACGAGAGTTCCTCGTACACGCCGTCTTCCAGCACCGGCAGGCGGCTGCGAGCGGCCACGTCGAGCAGATAGCGGCGGCGGTGAAGGGGCATCACCGCGCCGGTGGGGTTATGGTAGGTCGGCGCGATGTACAGCAGGCGGGGCCGGTGTTCGATAATCAGTGACTCAAGCAGATCGGTCTGCATACCGTCTTCGTCAACGGGCACCCCAACCGGTGTCACGCCGCGCGCGTGGGCGATGTCGAGCATCCCGGCGTAAGTCGGGTTGCTGGTCAGCAGCACGTCGCCTGGGTTCAGCAGCGCCTGCACCGCCAGGTCGAGCGCCTGCTGGCAGCCGCCGGTGACCAACACTTCGTCTGGCGTCACGTCGATGCCCTGCCCCGCCACCAGCCGCGCGACGGCCTCGCGCAGCGGCGGGTAGCCTTCGGCGGCCTCGTAGCCAATCGCCGATGCGCCATCGCGGGCCAGCACGGCGTCCAGGGCGCTCCGGATCAGCTCAACCGGCAGGAAGCTCTCGGCGGGCGTGCCCTGGCTGAAGTTGATCACACCGGGGCGTGCGGACAGCGCCAGCAGGTCGCGCAGGGCGGTGCCCTGGGGCCACGCCGTGCCGATCAGCGCGCCGGGGGCCGCGTCGAGCAGGTCGCCGGGCCGCTCCGCGACAAACGTCCCGCGCCCTACATGCGCGCTGATGTAGCCCTCGGCCTTCAGTTCCTCGTAAGCGGCCACCACGCTGATGCGCGCCACGCCAAGCTGTTCGGCGAAGTCGCGTGTGGCGGGCAGGCGGTCGCCGGGCGGTAGCATCCCGTCTTCGATCTGCTGGACGAGGTGCCGCTTCACCTGCTGGTAAATCGGCACCTGGCTGTCGGAATCAATCGTGATGGGCAGCATCGCGCCACCTTCGGAATCCACATCAAGCGTCACTCCAAGTGTAGCGCATCAATAGGACCATGCATAGGACCAAATAGGGCCAATTCCAAAGAGGAGACTACCAACTGTTGTGGAAGTGCATGAACTCACCCGTGCTGGAGGTAATAGTACACAGTACAGGGCCATCCGGCAGCGAGTTGAAGTACAGGTAGCCGTTGCACGTACCGCGCATCCCGGCCTGGTACTGCTCGACGGTCCAGTTGAGGTCCGGGTCGGGGCTGGGGCTGCCCGTCTCGATACGCACGTTGAACTGTCCCGGCGCGCGCAGCGTGTCGACCACGTTGGTGGTGGAAAATGCGTTGTAGTAGGCGTAGCGCGCCCGCACCGTCGAGATGACCGACAGGCAGGCATTGACCTTCTGCTCGGCCATCCCGCCGACCTCGCCGTAGCACATCCACGACAGCGCGTTGCGCTCGGCCTGCGTCCATTCGATCTCCGGCGGCGTCGGCGCAGGAGCGGTCGAGGTCGGGCCGGGGGTCGGCGTGCGCGTCGGCGGGGCGACCACCTGTCGCTGCACGACGGCCTGCCCCAGCGCAGTCGGCGTGAGGTGGCTGGAAGGCAGCGGCGTGCCCGTAGCCTGGGCCGCCGAGGCGGCGGTTGGCGTCAGCGTGACGACGGCAGACAGCGCCTGCGCGCCGGGCGCGGACCGCATCTGGAGCACGAACAACCCCACCAGCGCCACACCGACCAGCGCCAGCCCGCCCACGAGCAGCCAGCCAGGCCGGGGCCGTGTCAGGCGGGGTTTGTCGTGAGGGTGTGTTTCATCCCGTGTTGGGATCGCATCGTCGGCGGCCATGCGCGGATCATAACCAGCGGGCGTGGGCCCGGCAACAACCGGTGAGGGCTAAACGCTTAGAAGGCAATCTCGTCCACGTCTGTGATGTCGATCTCGAAGTCGAAATCGGCGTCGAGCGCCTCCAGCCCGCCCTCGTCCAGCGCACCAGCGCGCACACCCCGATCGCACAGCGAACGGTACACGCAGTAGCGGCAGTGGAAGTCGTCATCGGTCAGCGACCAGATATCCTCGCGGTGCGCGAGGATATCATCCACCAGCGCGGTCAGGAAAGCGCGATTGTCGGCGTGCTGTTCGGCGTTGTAGTGGAACACCTCCGGCTGGCCGGACGCACCTGCGAACCAGTACACCAGGCTGACCTGCGCCGGGTCGAGCGGACCGCCGAACAGGTGCGCCCCCGCCTCGACCAGCACATATGGGTACACCCGCGATTGCAGGCGGCGGGCCAGCACGTCACGCGTGGGGCGGCTGCGTGTCGTCTTCCAGTCGACGATCACCGCGCGCTGGCCGGGCTCAATCGCCAGCAGGTCGAACTTAGCCAGCAGCCGGTATGCACCAAAGGGGATGGTCAACTGCGCCTCCGGCAGGCGCACCGCCTGCGGCAGGTCGGGCGGCGGCGCGTGCAGGTAGGCGTCCCACCACTCGGCCAGCGGCTGCGCGACCGGTGCCAGCTTCTCGGCGGGGATGCCCAGCAGGTAGCGCTGCACTAGCCGGTGAAACTCGGTGCCCTGCTCCATGAGTTGCTCGTGCTCTTCGATGGGCTCGCTCTCAGCGGCGGGCCAGCGCTGGCCCAGCACGTAGCGCAGTTGGAAACGCCGCGCGCAGTCAGCGTAATCCTGCAGGCTGTTCTGGCTGAACTGGAAGATCGGCGGCAGCAGGCCCGGCTGCGAGCCGGGTGGCTCGGGCTGATCGGCGCGCTGCTGGAGGGCTTTCTGCCAGTGTACAAACGGTCCATGATCGGTCACGGCTGCAATTCTCGCTTCCAGAAATCGTGCAGGGCGATCAGCGCGGCGGCGGGCTGGTTCTGAAACTGCGGCCCGCGATCCCAGAAACGGCCCATGTTCCACGTCATGACCAGGTCGCGCCGGGCGCGCGTGATGCCCACATAAAGCAGGCGCATGCGCTCCATCGCGTACTCCACGCGGGCCTCCTCTGACGCTTCACCTTCGACGTAATCCTCCACCTGGCCGGTCATCAACAGCGCGACCTGCCGGTGCGCTTCGGCCTGTAAATTCAGGTTATCGCGCACGAACCACTTCTCGGCGATGTACGAATCACCCGGCAGCGCCGCAGGGAAGCTGTAGGTGTTGACGGCCATCAGGTACACGCGGTCCCATTCGAGGCCTTTGGCGGCGTGCATCGTGGCGATGGTCACCACGCCCTTCTTCGGCTCGTAGCCTTCGGCGGCATCATCGAAGCCCAGGAAGCGCCGCTCGTTCTGGGCGATGACGCGCAATTCCTGCGCCAGCTCCGGCAGGCGATAATCTGGGTTGTTGGCGGCGATGCTGCCCAGCACCACAGCGATCTTGTGCCCCAGCGCGAGGTCCGGCTGTTCGCTGAACAGGTCCTGCGAAACGGTCAACGCAAGCTGGTCGATGGGCAGCGCGCTGGCTTGAAGCCACACCTGCACCTGCGCGCGGAAGCGGGCAAGCTGTGCACGCGCTTCCGGCGCGATCTTCTCGTCCAGTGTATCGAGCCAGTCGCCCTCCGGGCCGGGCCACAGGAAGTCCTCGGTCGTCTTGAGCTGGCGCAGCGCCTGCCCGACCTCGCTGCGCACCAGCAGCGCCGCTTCGTCATCGGGGTCCGGTGCAGCGAGCGGCCACCACACGTCGGTGAACACGCGTGCCAGCGCGCGGCTGTCGGTCGGGTCGGCCAGCAGGTCAAAGACGATCTGCAGGCGCGCGGCGGCGTCACGCGTGGCCGACGTGCTGCGTAGCAGCTCCTCGTAGTCAATGTCTCGCTCTTTGAGCGCTTCCGCCACCTTGAAGCCCCGGCTGTTCTCCGGCACCAGCACCGCGACCGTCCAGTCCTCGTGATCGGGCAGCCAGCGCTCGATGGACGTCACCACGCGCTCAAGCTCGCGCTCCGGCGTGATGTTATCCGCCGGGTCCCAGTCGATGTAGATAAAACCATTTTCGGGGTTAGGCTGCGTGTCATCCGGCCCGGTTGGCTCGATGTCGATCTGGTAGAACGTGTCGCGCAGATGCCTGACCAGATCGTCGCTGCGTGTCCAGCGGATGAGCTGATTGGCCAGCGCGATTATGTCACGCGAGGAGCGGCCTGACACGGGCAGCTTCTGATCCTGCGTGCCAGGCTCGACCAGGAAGCGGCGCAGCAGGTTCGAGTTTGCAGTAGTGAACGTGGTGTAGATCGCCTGGTTGGAGTCGCCGACGCGCACCCAGTTTTCGCCGCCCGACAGCATGCGCAGCATGTCGTTTTGCAGCTTGCTCGAATCCTGCGCCTCGTCCTCCAGGATGTATGGCCAGCGCGCCTGCAGCCGCTCAAGAAAGTCCGGGTCGGACTCAAGTGCCTGCATCGCCAGCCGTACTAGGTCGTCAAAGTCGACCGCGCCGCGATACGACAGCGCGCGCTGGTAATCCTCGTACAGCGCGATGCCCGCCCGCGCCAGCGGCAGGTCGCGCGGGGAGGCCTCCAGCGCGGCGCGCATCTCATCCGGCTCCCAGCGGTTGTCTTTGCCCAGCTTGATCACCTCGTAAGCCAGCCCCTCGACCACATCCCCGCCCTGTCGCCGGATCAACTGGCGAAGCTGTTCCTCGTCTTCTGCCAGCGGCAGGTCGACGTAGCGGATCAGACTGTCGCCATTGGTACGCAGCCACGTCTCGGCCAGGTCGCGGATGATGCTGGCCGTGATCCGCTCGTCCAGGATCTCGAAGCTCTCCGAGAGCCCGGCCAGAGCGGGCCGCATGCGCACGATATCGTGCGCCAAGCCGTGCAGGGTACGCACCCGGTAGCCGATGTACGGCAGCAGGCCGCGCTCCTGCTGCACAAGCTGCGCGATGCGGCTGCGGAACGCGTTGACCGCCGGGTTGGTGAAGGTCACGATCAGCGCTTCCTGCTCGTCGACCGCGCCCGTGGCGGCCAGCTTCTCGACCAGCGCCGCGGCCAGGTACGACAGCGTGTGCGTCTTGCCGCTGCCCGGCACCGCCGAGACGCCCATCCTGCCGCCGGTATAGCCGACGACCGCCTGCTGCGATGCCCGCAGCGTCTGATCAGCCATGTGCGTCCTCGCTGCCGCTCTGCGGGTGGCGGCGCAGAATCTGCTGGAAGATGCGCAGCATCGGGCCGCGCTGCTCATAGCCCTGCTCGCCCAGGTCGCTGATGCCCAGGTAGACGCGCTGCCCGCAGCGCCGGATCAGTCCGCTGATGATGCGGTACAGCATGTCCTGCTGCTGCTCGTACTCGTCGGCATCGGTCCACAGCCTGCCGGCGGGCCAGTTCGGCGAGAGCACATAAGGGTGCGTCAGTGGCTGATCGAGGCGCTCCCACCAACCCGTCGAGCCGACATCCAGCCAGAACTGGACCTGAACCGCCCGGTTGCGCAGCAGGAAGGTGTAAGCCGGGGCCATGAAGATCGCGTCAGCCCGCTCGTCCTGCCAGCTCTGCACGTAAAGCGCTGCCAGCAGCCCCTGCTCGACGATGGTGTAGTAACGCCGCCCAATCTCGGCCTCGTCCAGGCCGGTGTCGGCAAACAGCGACTGCCTGAATTTCCGGGCCAACTCGACCAGCTCGGCGGTGACGCGCCCCGCTTCGGGGTCGGCGTGAAAGCCGTAGCCCGGCTGCGACAGCACCTCGCCAAACAGCCGCGTAAACAGGTGGTCGAGCGGCGCAGCCTCCCCGGCGGCGGCTTCTGCCAGCCACGCGCGCAGGCGCTCGTAGCTTTGCCCGGCAACATAGGTAATGCGCGCCTGCATCGTCGGGTTGATACGTTCAAAGGATGTCAGCGGCTCGCTTCCGGTGGGGTGGTACACGACCTTCGCCAGCAGTCGCGCCCGGACCGGGTCCAGGCCGCCGATAGCCAGGGCCAGCGCCTGCGCTACGTCGGCGGGCGGCGGCAGCCTGTCCCACTCCGGGTGGGCCAGCGCGGCCAGCGCCAGCACGCAGCGAGCGGCAGGCTCGTCACGCAGCGCGCGTGAGGGCCGGTGCGAGACGTGTGGCACGTCGTAGCGGTCGAGTTTCTGCCCCAGCGAGAAGCGCAGCGCGTCGCTCAGGAAAGGGGCCACGACGGCGATCTCCCCCGGCGGCAGGCCCTCCTCGTGTACCAGGTGCGCGATCTTCTGCGCGACCCAGTCCAGCATCTGTGGGAAGTAGTTGTGGAACTTGAACTCAAAGGCGAGGTCCGTGCCTTCCGGCGCCGGCTGCGCACCGGGCCGGTGCAGGCTGGCGGCCACCTCGGCGCGCAGCGCCTCCAGCCCCGGCGCGGTGATGAGCGAGCGATCCAGCGTCAGGATGCCCTCACACTGCCGGCCCAGCTCGTAGCCGCCCTGCGGGTCGGCCCCCAGAAAGACGCGGTAGCCGCTGTCTCGCTCGTAGATCAGCAACGCGCCCTCCAAGTACGGCAGCCATTCGCGTATCAGGTCGTGGGTCAGCGGCGTCTCCTCTTCGAGATGCTCGACGATCAGGTGCGAGCGGCTCTTGAAGAAATCGGCGCGGAACGACTCGCTGCGGATCAACCGGTTGAACATCTCGATCTGGAGCGAATAGTCAAGCAGGCGGTGTTCGAGGCAGTAAGTGCGGAACCGCTCCGCGACGCGCCCGGCAGCCTGATAAGCCAGCACGCGCTTGCGGGGCCGCTCAGATCCCCACGCCGCCGACAGCAGCTCCGGCACTTTGCGGGGCTCAATGCCCATCAGCGCCGCCTTGCCGAGGTTGTCAATGATCTGGCGGGCGATCTGCTGCGGCGAGACGCTTACCGCGTCGAACTCGCCGCGCTGCACCGCCTGGTCGACGAAATCCGACATCACGTACTGCGCTGTCTCGATGGTCAGGAAGCGCGGTGGCAGGTCCGGATCCGTGAAGCCGGCCTGCTGCGCCACCAGCGGCCAGTACAGATCGCTGAGGTCTTTGGCCAGGCCGCCCAGCGTGCGCACCTCGACGGTGCCCGTGGGGCCGCGCAGGGTGTCGCGCAGGGCCTGCAAGTAGCGTTGAGCGAGCGTGCGCTGCGGCACCAGTACCAGCATCCGCTCAGGCGGCACGCCTGCCTCCAGCCATGTGAACAGCGTCTCGATGGCAAAGGTAGTCTTACCCGCACCGAACGGCCCTTCGACCAGCATCGTGCGCGGGTTGGGCTCGCCTGAATACGCCCCGGCGAAATCACTCATGGGCCGCCTCATGCCGCCAGCAGGCACGCTTAAAGCCGCACTGCCGGCACAGCGCCAGGTTGTCTGTCATCGGAAAGCGCTTGATCGATGCTGTGTTATAGGCGGGGTCTTCCATCAGCCCAACCATCTCCGCGATGCTCCCCCGCGCGAAGGCCTCGGCTTCGGCCACCCCCGGCGTGCCGCCCGGCGGGTCGACACTCTCGCCGCTGCCGCTCAGGTCGGCAATCGCCACGTGGATCGCCTCTTCCGGCGCGTGGTAGGCCATGTGCGCGTACATCCGGTACACACCGGCCTGGTCGCGAATACCTTCGTGCTCCACGTCGCCGGTCTTCCAGTCCACGATGGTGACCGTGCTGACGTCGCTGAGCAGCACGTCAGGGATGGCGAACACCCGCACGCCGCCCAGCCGGGGCACGTCACGCAGGGTGAAGGACTGGAACGGCGGGTCAATCTCCTTGATGGCCTCGCACGGCTGGCTATGGATGAACGCATAGGCATCACTGTCGAGCAGCGTGCGCGTCAGGTCGACGACCAGCACTTCGGCCTCATTGCGGTCGATGGAATACGGGTCGCCGGGATAGACGTCCTCGAACAGCACCCGCCACTCATTGCCGTGCTTGGTCCCACGCTTTGAAGCCTCTATGCCCGCGTGGTAAAAGTCGATGGCTTGCTCGACCAGTTCTTGCTCGCCAACCTCCCGGCCCGCTTGCAGCGCGGTGACGGCTGTCTGCGCCATCCTGTGCACCACCGTCCCGATCCATGTTCGGAGCGATGTGACCTGCTTCAGCCACCAAACGGCGCTGATCACTGCGTTGTTGGCCTCACGCACGCGACGCGTGCCATAGTAATTCAGATAGTACTGGCGCTTGCAGCGCTGAAACGTGCTATGGCGGCTGACTGACCAGCTAAACGCCGTATAGGGCGTCACCTCGACCTGCTCACGCGTGTGCAGGTCCAGCGCAATTTCAAGCTGCTGTAACGTCGTGCCGCCCAGCGCCGCAATGTTGTCCTTGCGCATGAGATGTGCCTTTCACTATGCCCCAGAGTTTGATCGTATGCGGTCTGCGGGTTCAGGTCAAGCGAAGGTGATCCGTCACCAGATCGTCTGGCCTGTGTTATAGACGCAAAAGGGAAACGGTCCCGCACGCTGCCAGGGTGTGTTATTAATGCATTAGAACCACGTAAAGACTAGCAGATTTATCTTGAATACGGTAGGATCAGCACCAGAATTCCAGGTATGAGATCGTAGTCGGAACCTTGAGATTTTTTGGCTTTTGAGAGGATGGAGGGCTCAGATAATGCCCGACGGAATGCAACGCTTTACTCAGCGCGCACGCCGCGTCTTAAGCCTCGCACAGGAGGAGGCCGAACGGCTGCAGCACAGTTATGTGGGCACCGAACACCTTTTGCTGGGCCTGCTGCGCGAAGATGGCGGCGTTGCTGGGCGTGTTCTGAAGGAGCTCGGAGTTGAGCTTGACAAGGTTGAGACGCTGGTTGAGCAGAAGTCACATTCCGGCCCACGCACGCCTTTCGCCAAGCTGGATCTCTCTCCCGGCACCAAGAAGGTCCTTGAGCTGGCCGTTGAAGAAGCGCGCCGGATGGGCCATCACTACATCGGCACAGAGCACCTGCTCCTGGCTCTGGTGCGCCATAACGAAGGCGTTGCCATTGATATTCTCCAAGAGCTGAGCGTATCACCCGAACAGATCCGCAAGCAGACCCGCCGCGTGCTGCAGGACAGTCCTACGGTCACGCGCCCGTCCGCGCCGGAGCCGCGCAAGCGCGAGGCCCGCACCAACACACAGAAGACCCCGCTGGTCGACCAATTGGCGACCGACCTGACCGCACTGGCCGAGGAAGGTAAGCTCGACCCGATCATCGGGCGTGAGAAGGAAATCGAGCGCGTCATCCAGATTCTCAGCCGCCGTACCAAGAACAACCCTGCGCTCATCGGCGAGCCCGGCGTCGGCAAGACGGCCATCATCGAAGGCCTGGCCCAACGCATCGTGGCGGGCGAAGCGCCCGGTCCACTGCTGGGCAAGCGCTTGCTCCAGTTGGACGTAGGCTCACTGGTGGCGGGCACCATGTACCGCGGCCAGTTTGAGGAGCGCCTCAAGCGCGTCATCGAAGAGCTGACTCAGTCTGACAGCATCTTGTTCATCGACGAGGTTCACATGCTCGTCGGCGCTGGCTCGGCGGGCAGTTCCGTCGACGCAGCAAACATCCTCAAGCCGGCGCTGGCGCGCGGTGAGTTGCAATGCATTGGCGCGACCACGCTGGACGAATACCGCCGCCACATCGAGTCGGACGCAGCGCTTGAGCGCCGCTTCCAGCCGATCACGGTGGAGGAGCCGACCATCGAGGAGACCATCGAGATTCTGATCGGCATCCGCGTGCCCTACGAGGAGCACCACGGGCTGCGCATCACCGATGAAGCTATCGACGCAGCAGCCCACCTCTCGGCGCGCTACGTGCCCGACCGTTTCCTGCCCGACAAGGCCATCGACCTCGTCGACGAGAGCGCGGCACGCGTGCGGATGTACAAGTCGCCTGAGGCGATCCGCGTCCGCAAGTCGCAGGAAGAGCTTGAGGAGATCACCGGTAAGCTTGAGAAAAAGCAGATCGAGGACGATGAGACCGAAGAGAGCTTGACCGACCGTAAGGTCGAGCTTGAGGCTTTCCTCGAGTTGGTCAAGCTGCACTGGAACGATCAGGGTGAAGCGCAGGTTGTGGCCGAAGATATCGCTGAGGTCGTCGCGATGTGGACCGGCATCCCGGTCACACGCATCGCTGGCGAAGAGAGCGAGCGCCTGTTGGAGATGGAAGAGGCGCTGCACAAGCGCATCGTCGGCCAGGACGAAGCCATCGCGGCCATCAGCAAGGCTGTCCGCCGCGCCCGTGCGGGCCTCAAAGACCCGCGCCGCCCGATTGGCTCCTTCATCTTCCTGGGGCCCACCGGCGTCGGCAAGACCGAACTGACCAAGACACTGGCCGAATTCCTGTTTGGCAGCGAGGATGCCCTGATCCAGCTCGACATGAGCGAGTTCATGGAGCGTCACTCCGTCGCACGGCTGGTTGGCGCGCCTCCGGGTTATGTCGGCTACGAAGACGCCGGCCAGCTCACCGAAGCGATCCGCCGCCGCCCGTACTCGATTGTCGTCTTCGACGAGATCGAGAAGGCGCACCCGGAGGCATTCAACATGCTGCTCCAGGTGATGGAAGAGGGACACCTCTCCGACGCGCGTGGGCGCATGGTCGACTTCCGCAACTCGATCATCGTCATGACTAGCAACATCGGCGCTGATCTCATCAAGCGCGGCACCCAGCTTGGTTTCGGCCTGCCGCACGACGAGTTGACAGCCGAAAACGAAGAGTACGAAGAGATGCGCAAGAAGCTGATGGACAACCTGCGCCGCGCCTTCCGGCCTGAGTTCCTAAACCGTGTCGATGCGACCATCGTCTTCCGCTCGCTGACCAAGGACGAGATCACCGAGATCGTCGACCTGCTGATGGACGACGTCCGTGAGCGCCTGAGAGAGCACAACGTCAGCCTCGAAATGACCCAGGCAGCCAAAGAGCATCTGGCCGAGGAGGGCTACGATCCTGAGTATGGTGCGCGACCTCTCCGCCGTGTCATTCAGAACCGGATCGAGGACGTGCTGTCGGACGGCATTCTGGCCGGGCGCTTCGAACCGGGCAGCACGGTGCTGGTCGACTCTGCGGAAGGCGAGCTAATCTTCACGCAGAAGGAGAATGAGCTCGAAGTCTCCGCGCCGCTCAATTAGCCTGTCAACATGATACTTGAACGGGGCTGGACAATCCGGCCCCGTTTTTTGTTGCCCTATCCTTATGGGGCGCGGCCCAGCATCCAGACAGGTGATGGTCGCCGGAGAGTAGGCTGGGCCTGTTGCAGAATCGCGCGGGATACGGCAATATCTGCCCCTGGTACGCACGCCTGCCCACCAAGGTCACGAGGCCATACCGGGCATGCTGTTGATTAAGCGTTCGCCGAAAGTATTTCCCAATACGTTTTCGGCCAAACACTTAGCACACAAGGCCTTATCAGATGTCTGACGCAGCCGCGCAGCACAACCAGCCATCCTGGCTGTCGCTCCGGGCACGATGGTGCGCGATGGATCACATTCAGCGCTGGTTCCTGGCGCTGATGTTCATCCGCTGGGCGCTGGATTTGTTGTTCATGCTCAACATTCTGCCGCTGGACCTGCGCGATGGATGGTACCTGCATCACGGCGGCGATCAGGACCTGATGTTCGCCTTGGCGCGCTCGATCCTGAAGGGCGTACCGCAAGAATCGGTGGTAGGGATTGGCCAGGCGCTGGTGATGCTGCCCTGGATCGCGCTGCTGAAGCCCGGCAGCTACGTGGACATCGTCGTGCCGATGGTCCTCATCAATGGCTTCCTGATGGGAGGGCTTTCGGTGCTGCTAACCGGTGGGATCGCCCGCAAGCTGACCGGCAGCGACCTCGTGGCAGTGCTTTCGGCTGCGGTGTGGGCCTGCCTGCCGCTGGCGGCCTACTATGGGTTCTTCTGGCATTCAGAGCCGGTGCTGCTGCGCAGCACGACGGTGCCCAAGCTGGCATGGTTAAACGGACTCTCGGATGGGCCAGCCACCTTCTTTGTGATGGTCACAGTATTCCTGCTGGCGTGGTCCCTTGGAGAGGGAAGTGAAGTCCGTTTCTGGCGCATGGCCGGCGTGGGGGCCGTCATGGGCGTCGCGGTGATGTTCCGCGTGCACACCCTGCCCGCGCTCGGCTGCCTGGCCCTCTACGTGTGGATCGCCCACGGCTGGCGGGCGCTGCTGACCGTCGTGGGAGCCGGGCTGCTCACCTACCTGCCGCAGGCGTGGTATAATCAGGCCGTTTTCGGGATACCGGTTACCATTGGATACATTTCCTATGGAGCCGTCAATGCCTGGGGAGGCACATTCCGTCGGCCATTAAGCGATCTGCTGAATAGTCAGGTGTTCAGCCCGGCGAACCTTATCCAGACGCTCTCTTATTTCATCACTGCCCGGCCCTGGCTGATTGCGCCGCTGGTGCTGGGCCTGGCGCTGGGCATATACATGCTGATGATCATGTGGCGGCAGCGTCGCTGGGAGCTCGCGATGCTGCTGCTCATCGTCCCATTGGCTTACCTGGCACCCCTGTCTATTGCCTACAATTTCCGCGAGGATCCCATACGGTTCATCATGCTCATGCTCCCCATGTTAATTATCGCCGCAGTCTATGTCGGCTGGTGGACATGGGAGTACCTGCGCACCCGTCGGACTTCCTCCAGCCACTCTGCTGCCTGACACACCGACCTTGCGAAGGAGAATTGGACAAAGATGCGTATTCTAGTTACCGGCGGATTGGGCGCTGTGGGTGCCCCGCTGACGCGTGAGCTGCGACGGCGCGGGAATGAAGTGTGGGTGAACGACCGCGTCCATGCGCCGGGTCCGAATTTCCTGCGCGCCGATGTGGGCATTTACCGGCAGGTGGCGAATCTCTTTGAAGAGCACGCTTTTGAATTCGTCTATCACCTGGCAGCGGAGTTTGGCCGCTGGAACGGCGAGGATTTCTACGAGACGCTGTGGCAGAGCAACGCCGTCGGCACCAAGAACTTGATCCGCCTTCAGGAGCAGCACGGCTTCCGCATGGTCTTTACCAGCAGTTCGGAGGTTTACGGTGACTGGGAAGGCGTGATGACCGAGGACGTGCTCGACAAACACCCCATCCGCCAGCTTAACGATTACGCCATCTCCAAGTGGGTCAGCGAGATGCAGATCATGAACTCGGCGGACCGTTTCGGCACTGAGACGGTCCGCGTGCGGCTATTCAATACCTACGGCCCCGGTGAGCCCTATTCGGAATATCGCAGCGTGATCTGCAAGTTCATCTACCACGCCCTGCATGACATGCCTTACACCGTCTATCTAGACCATCACCGCTCGTCGACCTACATCGAAGACACTGTCCGCACGCTGGCCAACATTAGCGAGAGCTTCAAACCGGGCGAAGTGTACAACATCGCCGGGGACGAGTACCACGACATCAAGTCGCTGTCCGATATGATCCTCGGCTATCTCGGCAAAGATGACCATCTCGTCGAATATGTCGACGTCGAGCAGCACAACACCCGCAACAAGCTGTCTGACAACACCAAAGCCAAGCGGGACCTTGACCACCGCTGCACCGTACCATTGAGTGAGGGGATTCCTAAAACCATCGAATGGCAGAAAGAGGTATACGGCCGTGATTGACTCCCCCAAGACTATCGTCGTGATTGGCACCGGCTACGTCGGGCTGCCTGCCGCGCTGCTGCTGGCCCAGGCAGGCCATGACGTCGTCGGTGTCGACATCAACGAGAATATCGTGCGCGCCATCAACGAAGGCGTGATGCACATCCGCGAGGACGACCTGCAAAGGCTGATGGACGACCCGCAGGTCAAGAAAAATCTGCGGGCGCAGTCCACGCCCTGCCCCGGCGATATATTCATCATCGCCGTGCCGACTCCGGTCGACCACCGTAAGAAGATCGCTGACATGTCCTACGTGGACGACGCGGTCGTCAGCATCATCCCGCACCTCAAGCCCGGCAACCTGGTTATCATCGAATCAACCATCCCGCCGCTTACCTGCCGCGAGCGTGTCACGCCGATGATCGAGGCCGCCACCGGCCTTAAGGTAGGAGAGACGATGTACCTGGCCCACTGCCCGGAGCGTATCCTGCCCGGCAACGTGTTTCACGAGATTGTGTACAACGACCGCATCATCGGCGGCAAAGACGAGAAAACCCGCGACATGGCCGCGGATGTCTACGCCAGCTTTGTCAAAGGCAACCTGTACAAGACGGACGACGTTACCGCCGAGCTGGTCAAGCTGATGGAAAACAGCTTCCGTGACGTGAACATCGCGCTGGCCAACGAGTTCAACGCCGTCGCAGAGACGCTGGGTATCGACGGGCGGCACGCCATCGAGCTGGCCAACAAGCACCCGCGTGTCAGCATCCTGATGCCGGGCATCGGCGTCGGTGGCCACTGCATCCCGATCGATCCGTGGTTCATCAAGGAAGTGGACCCAGCCAACTCGCGCCTGATCTTCACTTCGCGCCTGATCAACGACGAGATGCCGCACAAGATCGCCGGCAAGATCCGCCGCGCCGTGCGTGAGATCGACAATCCAAAGATCGTTGCGCTGGGCGCGGCCTACAAGCCAAACACCGAGGACACCCGCGAAAGCCCGGCACTGGAGATCGTGGCGCTGCTGAAGGAAGACGGCTACGACATCACCCACTACGATCCGCTGGTCAGCGGTATGGGTTACAGCGCCATCGCCGAGATCGCCGCGGGGGCCGACCTGCTGGCGATCCTGATCCCGCACAAAGAGATCATCGAGGAGCTTGCGCGCGACGAGGCCGCTATCAAGAACGGCATGCGCACGCCGATCGTCGTGTTTTGCCAGTAGCCGATTGCAAATCTGACGAGGAGCAGCAGCGGCTCCAGACCGTTATCATGAGTGGTTTGGAGGCCGCGCTGCTTTTTCAGGGCTGGTATAGGTTGTAGAGCGTGATTTCCATTTTTCGGTCAGTGCTGCTTCCATTCATACTGCTTCCGCTCGGCTACCTGTTCCTGTGGCCGGCGCTTGACCGCCTGCTGCGGCGCGGCCCCGACCCTGTGTCGCCGTTGGAGGCGGGCCTCACGGCGCTGTCGTGCAGTGTTGGATTGCTGACGCTGGCGCTGTTCTGGATCGGCCTGCTGCCTGGCAGGTGGGTAACAGGCGGAGCAGCCCTGGTTGTCGTACTCGTCGGGCTGGTTGCCGGGCTCGTCCTGAACCGTAAATGGTTCGCGCCGTCACGCTGGCTGGGCTATTGGCGCACTCAATGGCGCCACATGGTCGCGCTTGATTGGCGGGGCCTGCTGCTATGGACGCTGTTAGGCAGCTTGTTCATTATCCTGGTGCACGCGCTTTACTTCCCCTTCATTGGCGACGATACCCTTGTGCGCTACGGCTTACAGGCGCAAACGTTCTTTACGCTGCATCACTTTCCACAGACGCTGGCCGGTTACCCGCCGCTCGCCCCGCTGGCCTTCACGGCAACCTGGTTCGCTGCCGGGCAGGCCAACGAGCACCTGGCGCGGGTATTCGCCGCTGTCATGGCCGCCGGAACGCTGGGAGCCACGTACGTTGTCGGGCGGCGGGTGTTCGGGCAGATGGGCGGGCTGCTGGCGGCAGTGATGTGCGCCATCACGCCGATGTTCATCAACAACGCAACGCTGGCTTACACCGACATTCCAACCACCTTTCCGCTCATCCTGGCAATCTTCTACCTGTTGCGCTGGTGGGAATCGGGCCAGGCGCAGGATGCCGTCTTGTCGGGCATCCTGATCGGAATCGCCACCTTCACCAAGCAGTCGGCGCTGACCTGGTTGGCCAGCGCAGGCATCGTGCCGGCCCTGTGGCTGATCGCCACCCGTAGCCAGAAGAACACATCCGGGCGCTGGCGGCGGGCGTTGACAGGGCTGGCCGGCATCTTGCTGCCCGTCGTCCTGATCGGCGGGCCATGGTATGCCCGCAACGTGGTGCTGGGTGGCTGGGGGGGCATGATCCCTGTATCTGGCCTGTATTTCCTGCACGGGCCTCAAACCGGCTGGCAGGGCATCGTGCCGCCAATAGCCTGGCCCATCGATTTTGGCCCAGTGCTGGCTGCTGTCTATGCGCTTGGCTGGGTGGTGGGGCTCGTGGCTGCGGCTCGCCAGGGCTGGCAGGCGTTGCGTGGTCGTGTCGAGAACACCCCAACCGACCTGATCATCGCCGCTGCCGTGATCCCCTACTGGCTGGCATGGTGGACCCAGTTCTCTTTCGACGCCCGCTTCTTGCTGCTCATCCTGCCACTGATGGCCGTGTGGGCCGCGCGACCGCTGGCCTGGATCGTCGGCTGGCTGGCCGGACATCTGCACCCGCCTCGATTTGTGTGGCAGATTGGCGGCAGCCTATTGCTGCTTGGTCTGCTGGTATGGGGGGCGAAAGATCGCCTGGGAGGCATTTACTACACGCTGACGCAGCCCTTCGTCTCGGATCAATCCAAGCTCGAACGCACCAAAGGGGCTATGTTTTATCTCGTGGAATATGCGCGCTCACACCTGAATCCCGCCACAGACCATCTGTACTTGATGGATGAGCGACTTGCTTATTATCTGTCCGACTTCGACTATACGGTGGGCTTCCCGCAGAAACTGGCTGTTCTTGAAGGCTACGACTACCTATTTCACGTCTCATCAATATACTCGATTTATGGAGACGGGCGACTCGGCTGGCAGGACTCCGAATTTTACAAGCACGTCTTCGACCCTCTGATCTTCGAGCCGGTGTATGAGTATGACGGCGTGCACGTCATGCGCATCCTGCGGACCGACCTCCCTACCCAGCAAGAGTACGACGCCTATAACGCTTCACACCCGTGAGGAACTCGAGTTCATGCAAATCGTCGTCGTGCAGGAAACCGACTGGTTGAAACGGGGCCCTCATCAGCAGCACCACCTGTTTGAGCGGCTCTCTTTGCGCGGGCACGAAGTCACCGTGCTCGACTATCCTATCCTGCGCCCGCACTGGCCGCGCGAGCCGTTCGCCGTTCCCCGCCGCGAGGTCGAGAACGCCGCCCGCATCTACGAAGGGGCGCGCATCCGCCTGATCACCCCCGGCACGCTCAGCCCGCGCCTGCTGGCCCGCCCGACATCGATCCTGAGTCACACTAGCGCCCTAGCTGGTCTGATCCGCGCCCAGCGGCCCGACGTGATCGTGTCGTACGCGCTCAGCACCGGGCTGCCCGCGCTGTGGCTGGCGCGTCGGAATCAAATTCCTTATGTTTTCCATGTCATCGACGCGCTGCACGCCATCGTGCCCAGCCGCCTGCTCCAGCCGGTTGCCCACGCCTTCGAGCGCCGGCTGTTCGCCGCCGCGGACGAGGTGCTGCTGATCAACGAGCATCTGCGCGACTACGCCATCCGCATGGGCGCAGCGCCGGACGGAGCGCGGGTGCTGCGCACCGGTGTCGACTTGCAACGCTTCGAGCCGGGCCGCCGCGACGATCCGGCGCGCGCCGCGCTGGGCATCGCGCCGGGCGATTTTGTGCTGTTCTTCATGGGCTGGCTGTACGATTTCTCCGGCGTGCGCGAGGTAGCCAAGACGCTGCGCGACGCGCCGCCCGGTGTGCGGCTGCTGGTCGCTGGCGATGGCGACGACTACGACGCGCTGTGCGCGCTTCGCGACGGCGGGCTTGGCGGTCGGCTCATCCTGACCGGGCGCGTGCCGTATGAGCGCATCCCGGCGCTGCTCGCCTGCGCCGATGTATGCCTGCTGCCATTTCACACCGTGCCCGCCACCGAGCACATCGTGCCAATCAAGCTGTACGAGTACATGGCCAGCGGTCGCCCGGTGATCGCTGCGCCGCTGCCCGGCGTCCGGCGCGACGTGGGCGAGGACAACGGCATCGTTTACGTGCCTGCCGCCGAGCAGGTCGCCGCCGCGCTGCATATCCGTGACCGGGCGGGCGATCTGGGCCACCGTGCGCGGGCCTTCGTCGAGGCCAACTGCGACTGGGACACGATCACCGCCGAGTTCGAGGCGATCCTGCTGGCCCATGCCCGCTGATCGCACGCTGGCGGCGGCGCGGCCCGGTATGGTATGCTCACCCCTCATATGGACACACTGCGCATCCTGCACATCATCCCATACTACGATCCGGCCTGGGCCTACGGTGGCTCGACGCGCGTGGTGTCAGACCTGACGCGCCATCTGGCGGCGCGCGGCCACGCGGTGACGGTCCTCACCACCGACGCGCTCGACGCGCAGCACCGCGCTGAAATAGGATGTGCCACCATCGAGGGTGTGCAGGTGATCCGCTGCCATAATCTCAGCAACCGGCTGGCGTGGAACCGGATCTTCGTGCCGGTCGGGCTGGGACGCACAGTGGCGCAGCTGCTGCCGCAGGTCGACGTGGCCCATCTGCACGAAATCCGAAGCCTGCTGAACGCTGCCGCGCTGCCGCGCTTATTGCGGCATCACACGCCATACATCGTCACCCCGCACGGCGGCCTGCCTGCCGAATTGGGCCGCACGGCCTTTAAGCGGCTGTACGACGCGCTGATCGGGCGCAGACTGCTCGACCGGGTGACCTTTCTGCACGCGCTGACCGATATGGAGCGCCAGCAGGCGGTCGATCTGGGTGTGCCGCCGGAGAAGGTTGTCGTGATTCCCAACGGCATTGACCCCGGCGCTTTCGACGTGCCCGCCGACGTGCCCGCCTTCAAGCGCCACTTCGACATCCCCGCCGGGCAGCCGGTCGTGGGCTTCGTCGGGCGGCTGAACGCCATCAAGGGGCTCGACTTCCTGCTCGACGCGTTTGCCGCGCTGCTGGCCCGAAAGCCTGATGCTGTGCTGCTGCTCGTCGGGCCGGATGATGGGGCGCGCGCCGCGCTGGAGGCGCAGGTCGCGCGGCTGGGGATCGGCGGGTCGGTGCGCTTCACCGGCATGTTGACCAACCCTGCCGACAAGGCTGCCGCCTACCGCGCGGCTGACGTGTACGTGCTGCCCTCGCGCTACGAGAACCTGCCCACGACTGTGCTGGAGGCATTGCTGCTGGGCACGCTCTGCGTCGTCAGTGACCGCTGTGGGCTGGCCGCGCAGCTTGCCGAGGCAAACGTGGCCCAGGTTATGCCGTTCGGCGCAGCAGACCGGCTTTCCGACCTGCTGGTACAGGCGCTCGACCAGCCAGAGGCGGCCCACAGCCGCGCTGCCCGCGGCCGTGCCTACGTGATCGAGCATTTTTCGTGGGAAGCGGTGACAGATCGCTGGGAAGCCGTATACCACCACTGTGTCGAACAGGCTAAGCTATAGCGACGTAAGATTGGGCGCGCTGCGCCTCGCCAGAGGACAACAAGATGTGTGGAATCGCAGGGATCGTCAGCCTGAGCGACGACCGTCCGGTCGATGGGGATCTGGTGCGGCGCATGGCCGACGTGATCGCGCATCGCGGCCCCGACGATGCAGGCGTGTACCTCTCACCCGATGGTCGCGCCGGGCTGGCCAACCGCCGTCTGGCCATCATCGACCTGTCGCCCGCCGGCCACCAGCCCATGTCGACGCCCGACGGCACGCTGTGGATCGCCTACAACGGCGAGGTGTACAACTATGCCGACCATCGCCCTATGCTGGAGGCGAAAGGCGTCACTTTTCGCGGCCACTCCGATACAGAGGTGATTGTCGACCTGTACTGCGAGGAAGGCCCGGCGATGCTTGCCCGGCTGCGCGGCATGTTTGCCTTGGCCATCTGGGACGAGCGCAAGCGCGAGTTGTTTCTGGCCCGCGACCGCATCGGCGTGAAGCCGCTGTACTACACCTTCGCCGGTGGGCAGTTCATCTTCGCCAGCGAGATCAAGGCCATCTTGCAGCAGCCGGACGTCGTGCGCGAGGTCGACGAGGAGGCGCTGTACCATTTCCTGTCGTTCCTTACCTCGCCCGCCCCTAAGACGTTGTTCAAGGGCATCTACAAGCTCCAGCCCGGCCACCACGCGACCCTCTCAGCCGGCGGTGACCTGCACATCAGCGAATACTGGGATGTGTTCGAACTCGGCCCGCCCCCACGATGGCTGGTCATCCGAGCGCTTCCAGCAGGCGCTGCTCGACGAATTGCGCGAGGCGGTCCGACTGCGCATGGTCAGCGACGTGCCGTTTGGCGTCTTTCTCAGCGGTGGCATCAACTCCAGCACCAACGTGGCGCTGATGGCCGAACAGATGGATCGCCCGGTGCAGACCTTCAGCATCGGCTACGCCGGGCACGAACGCTACAACGAGTTCGAGCATGCCCGGCTCATCGCCAGGCAGTTTGGCGCAGAACACCACGAGGTGGTCATCGACGAGGACGACCTGCTGAAGTTCCTGCCGGGGCTGGTCTACCATCAGGACGAGCCTATTGCCGACCCGGTATGCGTGCCGATTTACTACGTCTCGAAGCTGGCTCGCGAACTCGGGCACCATCGTCATCCAGGTTGGCGAGGGGGCCGACGAGCTGTTCGCCGGCTACACCCACTGGCACGATATCCTGCGCCTGCGTCACGGCGCATGGAACGCTTTCGGGCGGATGCCCGCATCGCTGCGGCGGCTGGCGCTGGCCGCTACGCCCATCAGCCGCAACTCGATCCGCTATGAGTTCGTGCGCCGCGCGACCGCAGGCGAGGAGCTGTTCTGGGGTGGTGCGGAAGCCTTCGGCGAGGCGCGCAAGAACCGCCTGATCGGCGAGGGGCTGCGCAGGCGGCTGGGCGGCCTGTCCTCGTGGGATGCCATTCGCCCCTACCGCCAGCGATTCGAGCAGCGCAGCCAGGCCGTTGAGGGCGGCGGTGATTACGTCAACTGGATGGCCTACCTCGACCTGCGCCTGCGCCTGCCGGAACTCCTGCTAATGCGCGTTGACAAGATGTCGATGGCGACCAGCGTCGAGGCACGTGTGCCATTCCTCGACCACGAATTCGTGGGGCTGGCGATGAGCGCCCCAGAGCGCTACAAGGTCGACGGGCGGACCACCAAGTCGCTATTCAAGCACGCGGTGCGCGGTCTGATCCCCGATCAGATCATCGACCGCCCCAAGCAGGGTTTCAGCGTGCCGGTCGCCGAGTGGCTGCAAACCCGCCTGGGCAACGTCATACAGCGCAAGCTGACGGACTTCGCTGCCCGCACCGATTACTTCGACCCGGCAGCCGTGCAGAAGATGATCGCCGCCAGCGATTATCTGACATGGTACCTGCTCAACTTCGCGCTGTGGCACGAGATGTGGATCGAAGGCGGCGGGCCTGCCGCCAGCGCGGTGCCCACACTGGCAGAGATGGGCCTCACCGGTTGATCGGCATCAACAAACAGAACGGGGACGCCAGTGGGCGTCCCCGGCATTTTCAGCAGACCTGCTATGAGAACTTGCTCTTGGGCCGCGCCTGCAGCACCTCATCGACAATCATGTCAACCTTCTCGTTATAGAAGGACAGCAGCCCTTTGATCTTCGGGATTTCGGGCAGCGGGTCGAGATAGCCCCACACCATGTCCACATACGGTTTGCCATTGATCGCCACCGTCCAGTACGACGCCTGCCCCTTATACGGACAGCGCGAGTGCGTGCCAGTCGGCGTGAGCAGGTCCATCCGCACATCTTCCTGCGGAATGTAGTAACGCACTGGCAGCCCCGTTTCGATCAGCAGCACGGGGCGCGTGGTGTCGGCCACCGTCACGCCGTCTATCTGGACCTGCACGTGCCGTGAACTGTGCAGCGTGTCAACGCGGGTAAATGGGTCGCGTGGGTGCACGAACACTTCTTCGTCTTCCTCGTACCATGCATCCATCACGCTCCAGTCAAAGGTGACATACCCATTCGTGTCAGGGCGATCCGCTGGCGCGCTGACGAAAGTCCACGCGGCGTTCTCCGCCGCTTTGCCACCCACCTGCACCGTCCAGTGACGCGTATCACCGCGCCAACCCGAATGAGTGGTATGATCGGTCTCGTGCAGCAGGTCCATTCGTACGTCTTCAACCGGGAAGAAATAGTGCAGCCGGTACGGCGCATCGCGCAGCAGCATCACCCGTGTGCTGTCCGCAATCGTCTCTCCGCCGAATTTCACCCGCACCCGCCGCCCGGCGGGCAGCCACAGCCCGCGCGGCAGCGTCTTTGGATCGGTTGTTGTCATCACACCCATAGGGTCACCCTCGCTCTATACATAATACGCATGTCATTATATCGACGCACTTGTGGCCCCGGATATTACGAATGAGCCGCTGGCCGCGTTGGATCAATCGCAGTCTTCGCACAGACAGCTCTGCATCCATTCACGGCCATCCCGTTCGATAAACTTCCGGGCCGATCTGGGCCCGACGCTGCCCGGCGCGTACGTTTCAAGCGATGGGGCGTTCTTGCTCTGCCAGCCAGCGATGATCGGATCGATGAACTTCCAGGCCAGCTCGATCCCGTCGCTACGGGTAAACAGCGACGCATCGCCGTGCAGCGCGTCGAGCAGCAGCCGCTCGTACGCTTCGGGGATGCTGCGCGGACCAAACAACTCCTGATAGCTGAAATCCATTAGCACCGATCGCATCTCGGCGACCGTATCTGGCACCTTCGCCTCGAAGCTGAAGTGAATGCCCTCGTCGGGCTGGATGCAGATGCTGAGCCGATTGGGCGTGATGGACGTGTCCGGCGGCAGCGGGAACATCAAGTGCGGAGGTCGCCGGAACTGGATCACAATCTCGGTCGATTTGTCGCTGAGCGCCTTGCCAGAGCGCAGGTAGAATGGCACATCCTGCCAGCGCCAGTTGTCGATGTACAGCCGCAGCGCGGCGTAGGTCGCTGTCTGCGACTCAGGATCAACTCCCTCTGCCTGCCGGTAGCCCTTGTATTGGCCGCGCACGGTCTGCTTACCGACCATCTCCGGCGCAATGGGACGCAGAGCAGAGAAGATCTTCACCTTCTCGTTGCGGATCGCATCGGCGTCGAACGATCCCGGCGGCTCCATCGCCAGCAGCGCCAGAAGCTGCATCAGGTGGTTCTGGAACATGTCGCGCAGCACACCGGCATGATCGTAATAAGCCGCCCTGTGACCCACGTCGACCGTCTCGGCCACGGTGATCTGCACGTGGTCAATGTAGTTGCGGTTCCAGGCCGTCTCGAACAGCGTGTTGGCGAAGCGAAAGAACAGGATGTTCTGCGCGGTTTCTTTGCCGAGATAGTGGTCAATGCGGTAAATCTGGCTCTCATCGAAAACCGCGTGGAGGGCCTTGTTCAGCGCCTCCGCCGATTTGAGATCGTGGCCGAACGGCTTCTCGACCACGATGCGCCGGCCCACTTCAGCGTGATGAGCCATCCCCGCCTCGCCCAGCCGTGCAGGGATGATCGGGAAGAACATTGGCGCGGTTGCCAGATAGTACAGCCGGTGACAGGGACCGCCTTCAAGCTCGTCCAGCCGACTGTCGAGCGTCTTGAAATCAGCCGTCTTATCGAAGCTGCCGGTCACGTAGTGAAGGTGGCCGGCGAAATCCCGCCAAGCCTTCTCGTCGAAGCTATCTTCTGCATAGCGGTGCATGCCTTCCAGCAGGTGCGCACGGAATTCCTCGTCGCTGTATGGCGTGATAGCGAAGCCGAAGATGTTGGCGCCCTTCGGCAGTCGTCCCTTGCAGTGCAGGCTGTACAGCGCCGGGATCAGCTTGCGCTGGGTCAGGTCACCTGACGCGCCAAAAATCACTATCGACGTGACATCACCCATAAGACAGTATCCTTTCACTTCGAAACACGGGTGGTGGGGCCATACTGAAAAGCCCCCACCCTCTGATGATATCTACTCGAAGGACAGAACGCCCGTCGACAGCAGCGGTGCTGGAATCAAAAGCCCCCAGCGAGCCGGGGGCTGTGAAATGGGAGGCAGATGAGCGTGGCCCAGGTCACGCCTCATCCTGATCGGCAAGTAATGCCACGAGTGCAGCGACGACCTCCGGGTCCCACTGACTGCCGCCGTCGCTGCAAAATACGCTCAACGCTTCGTCGCGCGTTAGCGCCTCACGATGCGGGCGCGGCGAGGTCATGACGTCATAATCGTTGGAAACGGCCAGGATGCGCGCACCAAGCGGGATACTCTGTCCGGCCAGCCCGTCGGGTAGTCCCTGCCCGTCGAAGCGCTCGTGATGGGCCAGCGCGATAGGCAGCACATCATTCAGGAAGCCCAGCGGCGAGAGGATCTTGCGCCCCATCTCGATGTGCTGGGTGATGGCATACTCGTGGTCAGGAATACCGTCGGCAGTGTGCAGCACGCCGCCGGGGATGCCAATCTTGCCGATATCGTGCACGCGGCAGGCAGTCTCCAGCGCGCCCATCTCCTTCGCAGAGTAGTTCATCTGCTGCGCCAGCCGCAGGGCCAGCGCCGTCACGCGCTCGGTGTGCCCATGCGAGTATTCATCATGCGCTTCGAGCGCCTGTGTGATCGCCGTCAGCGTCTCGACAAAGTGCTCCTGCGACTGCCGATACAGCGTTTGCAGGTCGTGCGCATAGGCCATCGTCTGCTTACGGTTGGCGTCAAGTACAGCGTGCAGATCAACCTCATCGCTGGGCTGCTCCTGGAGATCAGGTGGGCCCAGGGTGACGGTGAAGGTCGTCCCCTGGCCCAGGATGCTCTCCACTCTCACTTTGCCCCCCAGCTCAGAGATGGCCCGCTGCACAATCGGCAGTCCCAGGCCCAGCCCGCCGACATGGCGGATAGTGTGATCTTCAACCTGGTAAAAGAGCTGGAAGATCGCCTCAAGGTCCGTCCGCGGGATGCCGACCCCGGTGTCGCTCACACGAATGACAAGGTTCCCGCCGGTCTGCTTGGCTGATACAGTGACACGTCCATTTTCCACGTTGTACTTAAGGCCGTTCAACATAAGCTGGTATAGCGCAATCCGCAGAAGGGCGGAGCTGTACTCCGTCTGAATGTCGTGGGCGATATCCAGCTTGACCGTGACATTTTTCTCCGAGGCATAGCTGCGCAGTTCGGCCTCAATGCCGCTCACCAGCGCCAGCAAATCATCTTCGGCTTCTATCTCCGGCAAGAAGTTGCCCTGCGCCAGTTGAGAAAACTCGACTAGCTCGTTGACAATCCCTGCCAGCCGATGCCCGCCTTTGAGCACGCCCTCCAGGCACTGCCGCTGGCTTTCAGAAAGCGTGTCGCCGAGATCCTCCAGCAGCAGTTCGCCCATCCCGACGATCGACGTTAGCGGCGTTCGCAGTTCATGGGCGGCGATGTTGACGAATTCAATCTTCTGATACTCAAGCTGTTTGTGCTGGGTCTGATCGTGGAAGGTGAGCACCCAGCCACGGTTCTGCCCGGCACGCAGCGGCGCGATGCTGATCAGCAATGAGCGCAGCACAGGTGTCTTGAGCACGACTTCAACCTGCGGTCGGCCATCCTTTACCTGAAGCGTGCGCAGGGCCTCGATCACCTCGCCGGATGGAAATACCGCCTCAATCGAACGTCCCATTATGTCGTCGGTGCTGTGCTCGATGAGATGCAGAAAGGCCGGATTGGCCTGCTGAATGCGATACCGGTGGTCCAGAACGACCAGCCCGTCCGGCGTGCTGTCAAAGACCGCGCTCAGAAGCTGGTTTGCCAGTTCCAGTTCCAGCCGCCGCGCTTTTTCGGCCTGGTAAACCCGTCTCAGGTCGGTGCCGTACTTCAGCGCCTGCTGGTAGGCCATCGATACTTCTGCCTGGTCAACTAATTGTGCCATGGTATGATCTCATCTCCCGGCTGTGATATCAATCATTGATACATGAACGAGTCTACGCACAGATGCCCAGTGCCGCCCAGATGGCCTGCATAAGCTCCCCGGCAGGGACCCCTTTGTGAATACAGTCGCATGCACCCGCATTAAGTCCCATCTGCCAGATCTCATCATCCTCTATCACGGTGAGGAGGATGATCTTCACGGATGGGTGCTCCTTGTGAATCCTGGCTGTAGCCTGTATGCCGTCCATTAACGGCATGACGATATCCATCAGGATGAGGTCCGGCGCTGTCCGGTCGCATTCGCTGATGGATTCCAACCCATTGCTGGCCTCGCCGACGAGCCGCAGTCGCCTGTGGGCTTTCACACAGGCTGCCAGCCCATTCCGCACCCTGGCATGGTCATCAGCGATCATTACCCTCACCGTCTGTTGTGTCATCATCACATTACGCCCCGTTTGCACGCCTGAGACCAAACGTCCCGAACGCAAATCAGTACTCGCGAACCTAACATCAGCATAAAGGAAAAATCCCCCCGGCACGCCCTGCGCCGGAGGGATTCTTCTGTCCAACAGCAAGATGAATTATGGAGTGGCCAGTCGAACGAAGGGCCAATCGGCCAGGCGGCGGAGACCGCTCTCGGTCACTTGACCAGCTTGTTTTGCAGGGCCACGGTCACCGCCTCGACCCGGCCACGGACGCCCAGCTTGGACAGAATGCTGCTGACGTGTGTCTTGATTGTCGAGCGGCTGACGACAAGTCGATCGGCGATCTCAGTGTTGTTCAGCCCTTCGACCATCAACGCCAGCACCTCGGCCTCGCGCGGCGTGAGGTCGCCGCCGACGGGTGGGGGCTGATTCATCGAACTGATCAGCGCTTGCATCGCCTTGCGATCCAGCCGCGGCTCGCCCTCTCTGGCCGCACGGATGGCGCCCGCCAGATCCTCCGAGCCAATATCCTTCAATAGATAGCCGATCGCGCCGGCCTGCAGCGCGGTCTGAACCATGTCGTCCTCACCAAAGCTGGTCAGGACAATGACCTGCGTATCCGGGTAGGCCGCCCGAATAGCGCGGGTCGTCTCGACACCGTCCATGCCGGGCATCATCATATCCATCAGCACGACATCAGGGTGGACTTTCCCGCACAGGTCGACCGCTGACATGCCATTCGAGGCCTCACCCACCAGTTCAAGATCAGGCGCGACACGCAGGAAGGCAGCCAGCCCCTTCCTTACCATGGCATGGTCGTCGACAATCAGCACGCGGATGGCTTCCTGTTCGCTCATTCTCTATCTCTCTTGACTATCATCCGGCCAGACGACATGAATGTGAGTTCCGTGGCCCATCTCGCTCTCGACGGCGAGCTTTGCGCCGAGGGCGGCGGCACGCTCACGCATGATGCCCACGCCCAGATGTCCCGCCGGGATCGCGTCCAGGTCAAAGCCCTGCCCATCGTCCGCGATGTCGAGCGTAATATGCTCCGGCTCGCAGTCCAGCGTGACCGCCAGGCAGCTTGCGCTGGCATGGCGCATCACGTTGTTGAGCGCCTCCTGCACTATCCGGTACAGCGCAACATGCACGTCAGGCGGCAGGTCGCAGCCGCCGGTCACGGTCAGATCGATCTGCATCTCAGTACGGCTGGCCAGCAAATCGCAAAGCTGCTTGACAAGGTCGCCCAGCGGCTTGGCCGTAAGCGTTTCAGGTTTAAGCTCCAGCAGCAGGGTGCGCATCTCGGCCAGTGCGCCGCGCGTCAGCCGCTGAAGCTCGGCCAGGCTCTCTTTGCCCTCCTGCGGATCGACCTCCCACAGTTCCGGCAGCACGTCTGCCAGCAGACTGGCCGACCACAGCGTTTGGCTAACGGCGTCGTGTAGGTCGCGCGCCAGCCGCTGCCGCTCTTTGAGCGCAGCAACTTCCTGAGCCTGCGTGTACAGGTGAGCGTTCTTGATGGCAATCGCCGCCTGGTCGCCAAATGCTTGCAGCCGCTGGGCGTGGTCGGGCGTGAAGAAGCCGGCCTGTTTGCTGTCCAGGTTGATAAACCCGATCACCTCGCCCTCAAGGTGAATGGGCGCTCCCACATACGACCGAACCCACTTCAACGGCGCGATGGTCGTCCAGTCGGGATGATTACGCGTATCCGGTACGACAATCGGCCTGCCCGTTTCGACCATCTGCTGGAGGGTGGGCATCGACGCGATCTCCAGCGTGTACGATGTGATATCCTCGGCCTGCTCGCGTCCCCTATGACCCTGATAGCGCACAATGCGAGCAGCGCCGGCCTCAGCGATCAGCATGATGCTAGCAGCGTCATGCGGTACCACCCTGCCCACACTGGACAGAATCCGCTCCAGCACCTCGTCAAGGTGAAGGGTGCTGCTCAGCGCGGCAGCCGTGTCGCCCAGGGCCTCGGCCAGCGCGCGCTGCTCGCGCTCAGCAGCTTCGGCCTGCATCCGCTCGGCGATCTCCTGGGTGAGCCGTTCGTTGGCCTCGCGCAGCGCGCTGGTCCGCTCCTCGACGCGCCGCTCCAGTCCGTCGTGTGCTTCGCGCAGGGCCTCCTCCGCCCGACGGCGTTCCGTCTGATCATGCAGCGCCATCACCCAACCCTGCACGCGTGGCGAGGTCATCGGGGCAATGCTGGCCACAAAGAAGCGCCGATCTGGCGCGTCGAGCGCCAGCTCGACCTCCCGCGGGGACGTCTTGCCCTTCGTCAGCGCACGCAGGACGGGCAGCAGGTGCCCGGCCAGCGGCGTGTCGGCTATCGCGCTGCCGATGACCTTCTCGGGTGATGAGCCAATCGTCCTGCAAAACGCAGGGTTCGCCTGGAGAATGACAAAGTCCTTGTCCAGCAGGGCCAGCCCATCCGGTGTGCTGGCAAACACCGCACTCAGAATGCGATGCGCTTCTTCCAGTTCTTCGCGGCGGGATCGCTCAGCAACGTATACTCGCGCCAGGTCGCGGCCATATTCGACGGCCTGTTGGTAGGCCAGATCGGCGTCGGGGGTGTCGGATGGTGAGCCATCCGGTTTATCTGGCATGGGGCTGTTTATCCCCTCTGCACCCGGCGTCGTGCGCTCAGGTGCCCAGCACCTCTTCCACTTTCTGGATAAGCTCCAGCGGGCTGAACGGCTTGACAAAGTAATCGTTGGCGCCGGCCTCGAAACCGGCCTCGCGATCCCAGTCTTGCCCTTTGGACGTCAGCATGACGATGGTGATCGACGCCGTAGCCGGATCGCTCTTAAGCTGCCGACATACCTCTAACCCATCCGGTCCGGCGGGCATCATTACGTCAAGCAGCATCAGCTGTGGCAGCTCCTGCCGTGCCACGGCAAGAGCCTGCTCGCCGCCGGAGGCTGCGAGAATCTGGTATGGTCCGACCTCAAGCGTCACGCTGACGAGCTCACGCACTTCCGGCTGGTCGTCGACAACAAGGATTTTCTTCATGGAATGATACTCCAATGGGGGGCACAGCGCTCGATTACAGCCACCAGAATCTGGCCAGTCACGACTTTGCCTAGCGTTTGTCCTACCGGCTATTGTACACCAAAGTGTGGGCAACGCCCGAATTCTTGACGGGACGGTATTCTATCCATCGCAGCAAAAATGCCCGCTCGTTGGCGGGCATTTTCCGTCGATGGACCTGAAGGGATTCGAACCCTTGACCTCTACAGTGCGATTGTAGCGCTCTCCCAGCTGAGCTACAGGCCCGCGCTGATCATGGCCGTATTCTATCGGGTCCAGATGGGGGTGTCAAGGGCGCTGCCGCAGAGCGGAGTGCAACAAATGGTTGATGAGTGACGCCGAATAGGGTATGATATGCCGCTGGATTAAATACTAAAGAGGCGGAACAATCCATGAAGGTTATTCTCTTAGAAGATGTCTATAAGCAGGGCGTTGCCGGCGACCTGGTTGAGGTTGCGCCCGGCTATGCTCGCAACTTCCTGATCCCGCGCGGGATGGCAGTCAAGGTCTCGCCCGGCGCGCTGCGCCAGTTCGAGAACCTGCGCAAGACAGCGTCAACCCGCCGCGAGCAGCAGGTCCACGAAAACGAGAAGTTGGCGGGGCGTCTGGCCGGTCTGACCTTTTACTTCGGAGTCAAAGCCGGTGAGACAGGCAAGCTCTACGGCTCGGTGACCTCGATGGAGATCGCTGAGCAGATTAACGAACAGTCTGGCCTCGAAATCGACCACCGCCGCATCGGCGACCGCCCCCTGCGTGAGCTGGGCTCATTCCAGGTGCCGGTTCGCCTGGATGCCGGCCTGACGGCCACCGTCAAAGTAGTGATCCACCGCGAAGGCATCGACCCGCACGAGGCAGAAGCCGCCTTTGCCGCTGAAGCGGCGGCGGAAGCCGCAGCCAGGGCCGAAGCCGAGGCTGAATACGTCGAGGTGGAAGAAGAGGAAGAGATGGTCGAGGCAGAGGCAGAAGGCGAAGCTGAGACCGAGGCTGAAACTGAAGCCGAGGACACAGCCGAGTAGGCTGCGTCGCAGATCGCGGGCACCGGTCGCAGGCATCCTGCACCAGCCGGCGTCCGGGTCTGGATGAGACTGTTGCCGGCGAGAGCGCAAACCCTTCAGGATAGCTTGAGGCCCCTTCCGGCTGGCCTTGAGCATACACACTGTGAATCTGAGCCAGCGGCGCGTGTTATTCCATAGGCCGGTGGCTCTTTGTCTGCGAGAAGAACACGGTGACAAACGGCGATCTTCAGGCACTGGGTGAGATGCTGCGCGAGGCGCGTGAGGCGCAGGCGTTCTCGCTCCAAGAAGTCGAGGCGCAAACGCGCATCCGCGCGAAGTTTCTCCAGGCGTTTGAGCAGGGAGATATCAGCGATCTGCCGTCCATCGCGCACGCCAAGGGCTTCCTGCGCAACTACGCCCAGTTCCTGCACCTCGACGTCGACGACGTGATCGCCCACTTTGCCCAGGCGACAGGCACCGGCGTGGGCACACTGACGCAGCCCACCGCCGTTTATCCGCGTGAGCAGGTCGCGCCGCCCACCCACCCTAGCGAAGAACCGACTGCCGCCATAGACGAGCCAGAGAACGAAGAAGAGGCGCAGGAGCCGCCGCCACAGCCCCGGCAGCGCACGGCTGCTGCTCGGAGCGGTCAGCCGCGCTCGCGCTATATTCCGCCGGGCCAGCGCGTGGGGCCGGGCGCGCCGCTCACAATGGGACGTCAGGCGGCCCAGCCTCAGCGCGCGCCATCGGATTTCGTGCAGCCTGCGGCTCAACCTGCCCCACAGACCGCCCCTGCCCCAGACGAGCGTCGTCAGGGCAGCGGCAGCCTGCCACAGCGGATCATCCATTCACCGCTCTTCACGGCGGTGGTGCTGCTTGCCGGTTTCGGGTTGATCATGCTGTGGATCACCAGCACGTTGAGCAAGATCTCGGGTTCAGAGCTTGTGCCTGCCGAACAGCAGTCCGAGTTCCTCAACCAGTTCGCGACCAGCGAGACAACCGTGCCGACCCCGACCTTCGCCCCGACTTCGACACCGCAGGTGGAAGTCGGGCCACAAATTCTCGACCGCGTGGTGCTGTCGCTCGATGTGAAACAGCGCACGTGGGTCAAGATCACTGTCGACGGCACCGTCCAGTTCGAAGGCCAGGCGCAGGTCGGAGACGTGCTGCACTACGAAGGGTCGAACCAGATCGCGCTGCGGACTGGCAATGGTGCAGCGCTCGACGCGACCTACAACGGCCAGGACCTCGGCCTGTTGGGGGATCGCGGCCAGGTTATCGAGCGGATCTTCACCACCACAGGCCAGATCACGCCGACGTACACGCCAACCGTCGTGCCAACCAATACCAGCGTGCCCACGCCCACACCCTCCCGCACGCCAACGCCCTAACGCCAGTAAGACCGCCAACCGCATGGCTGGGCGCGATCCGGCTGCGCGCTGAGTGAGGGGATTTCATCTTTCATGTCCGAGCGAAACCACACTTTTTACCTGCTCAGCCTGGGCTGCGCCAAGAACACCGTCGATTCGGAGAGCATGGCGCAGATCCTCGCGCGGGGCGGGTACCAGGGCACCGTCTCGGCGGATGAGGCCAGCGTGCTGATCGTCAACACCTGCGGCTTTATCGACGCCGCCAAGCAGGAAAGCATCGACGTGCTGCGCGAGCTGGCTGCCGCCAAGCGGCCCGATCAGATGCTCATCGCGGCGGGCTGCCTGGCGCAGCGCTACGGCGCGGTGCTTTCGCAGGAAGTGCCTGGCCTCGACGGCGTGATCGGCACCCGACGCTGGATGGATATCCTTGATCTCGTCAAGCGGCTGCGCGGGCGCAAACACCCGGAGCCGCTGTACCACCTGCCCGACGAGGCACGCACGGTAGGCACCGACGAGCAGGGTGTGCTGCGCGCCGCCGTGCAGGGTTCGAGCGCCTACCTCAAGATTGCCGACGGCTGCCGCCGCCCCTGCGCTTTCTGCGCCATCCCGGCCATCAAGGGCACGCACGTCAGCCGCCCGCTGGAAGCCATCGTCGGCGAGGCCGCGCGGCTGAACGACATGGGTGTCAAAGAGATCATCCTGATCTCGCAGGATACCACCGACTATGGCCACGACCTCGGCCTGAAAGACGGGCTGGCCGCGCTGCTCGAACAACTCATTGCCGTGACGCCCGACGCGCCGTGGCTGCGCATCATGTACGCTTACCCCGGCTACGTCACTGACCGGCTGATCGAGGTCATGGCGCGCGAGGAGCGCATCCTGCCCTATCTCGACATGCCGCTCCAGCACGGCAGCCGCGAGGTGCTCAAGCGCATGCGCCGCCCGGCCAAGATCGAGTGGGTGTATGAGACGGTCGGCAAGATGCGCGAGGCCATGCCTGACCTGGCTATCCGCACCACCTTCATCGTCGGTTACCCCGGCGAAACCGACGCCGAGTTCGAGGAATTGATCCGGTTCGTTACAGACCTGCGCTTCGACCGCGTCGGCGCGTTCACCTACAGCTACGAGATCGGTACGCCCAGCGCGCAGCTTCCCGGCCAGGTGCCCGACGACGTCAAACAGGCCCGCCGCAACCGGCTGATGGAAGTGCAGCAGGATATCTCCCACCAGCGCAACCAGTCCTTCGTCGGCAAAACGCTCGATGTGCTGGTCGAAGGCTTTGAAGATGGCCTGAGCGTGGGCCGCTCCTACCGTGATGCACCGGAGATCGACGGGCTGGTCATCGTCGAGGGCGCGCTGCCGGTTGGCGAGATCGTGCCGGTGCGTATCACCGGCGCGATGGCCTACGATCTCCTCGGCACGGTCAATACCGGCTCGCCGCTGGTCATCATGGATAACCCCGACGCGTTTGAGGCAGACGCATGAGCGACGGCTGGGACATACTTGACGAGGACGAGCTGTTGAACCGCCCACCCTGGGTGCGTGTCGTCGCCGAAACCATTCGCCTGGAGGACGGCCAGACCGTCGTCCACGACTTCTATCGTGTCGATATCCCGGATTTCGCCATCATGTTCGCCCTCACGGCTGACGGACGCGTGCCGCTCGTCGAGCAGTACCGGCATGGCGTGCGCCGCCGCGTGCTGGAGCTGCCCGCTGGCGGCATCTTCGGCGATGAAGCGCCGCTGGCAGCCGCGCAGCGCGAGCTTCTTGAAGAAGCAGGGATCGAGTTCCTCGCAGTGGATCCCGCTGGGCGTCCTGACCATCGACCCCAACCGGGGCTGCGGGCATGCCCATGTGTACCTCGCCCTCGACGCCGTGCGCGTTGCCGCGCCTGATCCTGGCGACCTGTCACAGCAGACCGTCCATTTCTTCACCCTGGATCAGGTTCGCGCCTTCTGGACCACTCCCGACTGCCCGATAGCCTCTTCCACCGCCGCCATCGGCCTGGCGCTGGCCTACCTGAGCACGCACGGCAGCGTGTAATCGCCCGGAAACCGTCAGGATCAGGCTGGCAAAGCCGTCCGCCGGTCGTTATACTGCTGTCGGATATGTTTGTGCGTACCGGTAGTGTGTTGGAGTCAGCGTGAACCCGTCGTCGCGATTTTTCCGCAACTTTGATTACGTCCTGCTGGTGGTCAGCATCATCCTGATCATTTTCGGCGTGATGATGATCGCCAGTGCCACGCACGACGTCCCCAGCCTGGCAGACCGTGTCAACAGCCAGATTTTGTACGGCATCGTCGGCATCGCGCTGGTGCTGGTGCTGGCTGCAATTGACTACCGTCTGCTGACCGGTGTCTACCTGTGGATTTACGGCGGCCTCGTCGCCATTCTGGCAGTGACCGGCCTGCTGGGCGTCGAGGGTGAAGCCGGCGCACAGAGCTGGATCAACCTGGGCGTGGCGGGCTTTCAGCCCTCTGAGCTGGCCAAGATCCTGCTGATCGTCGTGCTGGCGCAGCAGCTTGCCCGCAACGCCGATCAGATCCATAAGCTGTCAACTATTATCAAATCGCTGCTGTTCGTCGCTCTGCCGGTCTTCTTCATCTTCATCCAGCCCGACCTGGGCATCACCATCCTGGTGCTGGTGGTATGGTTCGTGATGGTGTGGGTAGCCGGTATGCGCTGGGAGCATATCGCGCTGTTTGCCGTCGTTGGGCTGGCTGCCGCCCCGCTGATCTGGTCACGCATGGAGCCATACCAGCAGTCGCGCATCGCCGTATTCATCAGCCCCCAGTCGGACCCCGACGCCTACTACAACATCGGTCAGGCGTTGACGGCTATCGGCAACGGCGGCCTGTTAGGGCGCGGCTACATGCTGGGTTCGCAAAGCCAGGGGCGCTTTCTGCGCGTGCGCCACACCGACTTCATTTTTGCCGTCATCGCCGAAGAGCTGGGCTTTGTCGGCGCGATGCTGGTACTGCTGCTGATCGCCATCGTGTTGCTGCGAATATTGAGGGCCGCCCGGCTGGCCCCTGACTTAGCCGGGAGCCTGATCTGTTATGGCGTGGCCACGGTCATCTTCTTCCAGACGCTGGTTTCGATTGGCATGAACGTGCGCATCATGCCCGTTACGGGCCTGACGCTGCCCTTCATCAGCTCCGGTGGCAGCTCGCTCGTCACGCTGATGCTCGGCATCGGTCTGGTCGAAAGCATCGTGCTGCGCAACAACCCCCGCGAGTTCTGATCCCAGCCGCAGCGCGTGGTATAATCGGGCGAGCGCAACGAACCAACTCCGGCGTCCGCTGGTCGGGTGCTGCGCGGTGATTCTGTCTGTCTGGCGTCCAATGAGAAGGAGAGGCTTTTGTCCGACACACCGACCGGGCCGGTGCGTGTCCGCTTTGCGCCCAGCCCAACCGGCTACCTGCATATCGGCGGCGCGCGGACTGCGCTGTTTAACTGGTTGTTTGCGCGCAAGCATGGCGGCACGTTCATCCTGCGCATTGAAGACACCGATCAGACCCGCTACGTGCCCGAATCAGAGCAGGATATCATGGACAGCCTGCGCTGGCTGGGCCTGGAATGGGACGAAGGCCCGGACATAGGTGGCGCGTATGGCCCCTACCGCCAGTCAGAGCGCAGCGATCTGTACCATGAGTGGGCCGAGTGGCTGGTCACGCATGGCTACGCCTACCGCTGCAACTGCACCCCGGAGCGTCTGGCGGCGGTCCGCGAGCGTCAGCATGCCGCCAAACAGAAGCAGGGTTACGACCACCACTGCCGCGACCTCGCGCTGGGGCCAGACATCGGCCCGCACGTGGTGCGCTTCAGGATGCCGCTCGATGGCGAGACAACCGTCCACGACCTGATCCGGGGCGATATCACCTTCCAGAACGCCGAACTGGAGGACCTGGTGCTGCTCAAGTCGGACGGGCTGCCTACCTATCACCTGGCCAACGTGGTCGACGATCACTTCATGGCGATCAGCCACATTATGCGCGCCGACGAGTGGATCGCCACCGCGCCGCTGCACAAACAGCTCTATGACGCCTTTAGTTGGTCGATGCCGGCTATCGGCCATGTGCCGGTGATCCTCAGCCCCAGCGGTAAGGGCAAGCTCAGCAAGCGCGACCAGGCTTTTCAGGACGGCAATGTAAAGGTGCTGGTGCAGGTTCGTGAGTTCCGCGAGGTGGGCTACCTGCCCGAAGCAGTGGTCAACTTCCTGACTAACGTCGGCTGGTCATTTGGCAATGACCGCGAGGTTTTCACACCACAGGAAGCCATGCAGCGCTTCCGGCTGGAAGACATCAACCCGACCCCGTCGATGCTGCCGTACGAGAAGCTCGAATGGCTGGACGGGGTGTACATCCGCGAGAAGCTGGGCATTGACGAGCTGACCGACCGGCTCCTGCCCTTTCTGCAGGCTGCCGGGCTGAATGCTGACCGGAAGCGCCTGCGCCAGTTTGTGCCGCTCATTCAGGAGCGGATCAAGACGCTGTCCGAAGCCACAGAATGGATCGGATTTGCCTTTCGCGAGCGCGTCAGGCTTGACGACCCGAACCTGCTGATCCAGAAGAAGATGGACGCGGCAGGGACGGTCACAGCGCTGCGCGCCGCGTATGATACGCTGTCGGGGCTGGACGACTTCTCCCACGGCTCGCAAGAAACGGCGATGCGGGCGCTGGCCGATACGCTCGGCCTCAAGGCCGGGCAGTTGTTCGGCGCAGTCCGCATCGCCGTTACCGGGCAGCCGGTTTCGCCGCCGCTGTTTGAGACGATGGCGATTCTGGGCAAGCAGGCCAGCCTGGCGCGCATCCATGCAGCGGCAGATTTGCTGGATAAGACATTGTAGGTTCGAGGCGAAATCGCCCCAACACACGACAATCGAGGCACCGAAACATGACGATGCATAACAACCCATCTGATGACGCCGACACCAGCGGCGAAGATCGTCCCACCAACTTTATCCGGGACATCATCGACGAGGATCTGAAGACAGGTCGATTTGAGGGCCCGATCCGCACGCGCTTCCCACCAGAGCCAAACGGTTATCTGCACATCGGGCACGCCAAGGCGATCTGGATCGACTACGGCATAGCCGAAGACTACGGTGGCATATACAACCTGCGCTTTGACGACACCAACCCTGTCAAAGAGGATGTCGAGTATGTGGATGCGATCAAGGATGACATCCGCTGGCTGGGCTTCGACTGGGGGGATCGCGAGTACTACGCCTCCGACTATTTTGACAGGCTGTACGAGTGGGCCGTGATCCTCGTCAAGAAAGGGCTCGCCTATGTCGACGACCAGAGCCCCGAAGAGGTCAGCGCCAATCGCGGCACGTTGACCGAGCCGGGCAAGGAGTCGCCATACCGCAGCCGCAGCGTGGAAGAAAACCTCGACCTGCTGGAGCGCATGAAGGCCGGCGAGTTCCCCGACGGCAGCCGTGTGCTGCGCGCTAAGATCGACATGGCGCATCCCAACCTGAACATGCGCGATCCGGTGATGTACCGCATCATCCACGAGCCGCCCCACCACCGCACTGGCAGCCAGTGGAAGATCTACCCGATGTACGACTGGGCGCACGGCCAGAATGATTCGATGGAGGGTGTCACGCATTCGATGTGCTCGCTCGAATACGAGAACCACCGCCCGCTGTACGAATGGTTCCTCGACCAGTTAGACGTGTTCAAGCCGCGCCAGATCGAGTTTGCCCGCCTGAACCTGACCTACACCGTGATGAGCAAACGCAAGCTGCTGCGGCTCGTCAAGGAGGGCCACGTTCACGGCTGGGACGACCCGCGCATGCCTACCCTGGGCGGGCTGCGTCGGCGCGGTTACACGCCCGAATCCATCCACGAGTTCTGCGAGCGCATCGGCGTGGCCAAGAGCAACAGCATCGTCGAGATCGAGTTTCTGGAGCACTGCATCCGGCAGGACCTCAACATACGGGCGCTGCGCGTGATGGCTGTCCTGAACCCGCTCAAGGTGGTGATCGAGAACTATCCTGAAGGCCAGGTTGAAGAACTGGAGGCGGTCAACAACCCGGAGGACCCGGCGGCAGGTGCACGCATGATCCCCTTCTCGCGCGAGCTGTACATTGAGCGGGACGACTTCATGGAAGACCCGCCCAAGAAGTTCTTCCGGCTGGCGCCGGGCCGCGAGGTGCGGTTGCGCTACGGCTACTTCATCAAATGCGTCGACGTGGTGAAGGACGCACGCGGCGAGGTGGTCGAGCTGCGCTGCATGTATGATCCGGAGACGCGGGGGGGCTACGCCCCCGACGGGCGGAAGGTCAAGGCGACGCTGCACTGGGTCTCGGCCCCCCACGCGCTTGAGGCCGAGGTGCGCCTCTACGATCACCTATTCACCAAGGCCGATCCGGGTGACACAGACGAAGGCGACGACTTCATCGCCAACCTGAATCCCAACTCGCTGGAAGTGCTCAACGGCTGCCGCGTCGAGCCGTCGCTGGTGGGCGCAGTGCCGGGCAGCCGCTACCAGTTCGAGCGGCTGGGCTACTTCTGCGTGGACCTCGACACGACGGCGGACAGGCTGATCTTCAACCGTACCGTCCCGCTGCGCGACACCTGGGCGAAGGTCCAGGAGGCGCAGCAGGGATAGGCTTGCGTGTAAAAGCAGCAGGGGACACCTGAGAAGGCGTCCCCTGCTTTTCATATCAGGCGCTCACGGCCCGCCGATCATTCCTCGATGGTGGCATCCGCCTCGCCGGGTTGGTTCGAGAGCTTGCGCAGCAGGCGCTCGCGGCGCTGGGTCAGCGCGCGCAGCGCCTCGGTGCGACGCAGGCCGGGCCGCCACGACTCGGCCAGCGCGACGGCCTTTTCCGTCCAGGCCAGCGCCAGCGGCAAATCGCGGGTTTGCCATTCATAGTGCTTGGCCAGTTCCTCATGCCCCAGCGTGTCAAACTTCAGGTCCGCCAGGTCGGCCCACAGCGCCAGCGCCTCGTCGCGCCGGTCCGCCCGCTTGAGCAGGTAGGCCAGCCCGACCAGCGCGTCGTAGCGCGAACTCGGCGTCCGGTGCCTGCGCAGCGGCGGCGCGGTAAGCTGCCTCACTTTCGGCCACCTGTCCCTGGTCGTAATACCAGCGGGCCAGGCTGAGTTGATCGTCGATGGGACGCTCGTTCGCTTCAGGGCGATCATAGGCCTGGCACAGCCGCACAGCCAGCGTGACCATCGACATCAGGTCGATCTCGTTGTGATACAGCACCCGCACCATGTCGTGCGCGTCGCGGGTTTGCAAGTATTGGCGATACAGGTACGGGATCAGCGAGCCAGGCACGTCGGCATGGGTGCGGCGCACGCCCAGCACGTCACCTTCCAGCGCGCCAAGCGCGCAGGAGGCCAGCCGTCTGCGCCACAACCGCCGCGAGGGGTGCAGCAGATCGAGGTTGGGCAGGCTGCCGATCAGCGACTGCTTGCGTGCCAGAATATACCGCCCGGCCAGCAGCGGCACGTCGAACGTCCGCCCATTGAACGTCACCAGGCTGGTGTCCGCTGCCAGGATGTCGCTCAGCAGGCCCAGCATGGTCACTTCTTCCGCTGGATCGCGCAGGAAGAACTGCCGCACCACGAAGCTGCCGCTCTCAAAATAGCCAATCCCCACCAGGAAGGCGAATGCCCCGCCGCCCAGCCCGGTCGTTTCCGTGTCGAGGAAAATGAAGCGCTGCGGGTCGGTGTCGGCCAGCGTGCCGTTCTGTCCGACGTGCGCTACCGTCTCCGGGCGCAGCGCCAGCCATTCAGACAGGTTGTGAGTCCCGTGTGAGGTGTCGCCCTCGTAGCTGTGCGTGATGGCATAGCAAGCCCCATCGGCGGTCGTCAGTGCCTGCCCGTCAACCAGCGTATCGATGTCGGCGCGCTGGCGCAGGGCAGCCGGCTGCGATTGAAATTCGCGGCCAGTGGTGACGCCGAGGCGTCTCAGGCGGTGGCGAAGATCATCCAAGATGGGCATTCCTGTGCTGTTTTGCCGGCAAAATGGTCCTAGCCAAATGTCACATGCCTATGTGACCAATGTCACGCGGTTGGTGTGAAGTTTGTTACTATAGGCTGACCCACATATGAAGTAGTATAGCGCATAGAGACTAGATGACGCTCATCGCTGTCTCCTCCTTTGGCGAAAGTTCCCACCGGGTCTCCCCCCTCACACCCGGTGGGAGCTCTGCTTTTTAGGGATCGTACCATTCTTTCATTCCCCAGTTGGTGAAACAGGCCGATTCGGTGTATAAGTACGCACACGTCGCCCGCTGCACGGTGTCGCTGCCGACTGCATCGGCGGGCGTCGAGCTATGCCAATCTGGAGGAAACCATGCAAGCCTTTGACTTCTCACAATTAATCCCGCCATATCCCCTGCATTGGACCA
The DNA here is from genome assembly GCA_963787375.1 of uncultured Chloroflexia bacterium. Taxonomy (GTDB): domain Bacteria; phylum Chloroflexota; class Anaerolineae; order Aggregatilineales; family UBA3940; genus CAWBCR01. The sequence continues at coordinate 69,441 of CAWBCR010000016.1, forward strand.
CCATCCTGCATTATCTCATTCTTCTTGTGACCATCTTCCTGCTGACTGCTTCCGGCGACAAGACGCCGACGGTTTTCATCTTCGTGTTGGCTGCACTGGCGCTGGCCGACGGTGCGGACCTGTACGCCGGCCTTATCCATCTGGCGCAGATCTTCATTTTCCTGATCCGCGTGATCCTGTTCGGCGTACCGGTTGTCATTGCCGGCATGGCTCCTACCGAGCAGAGTCGATCGATGGGTGTACTACTGGCCATACTGGGTGCCCCACTGCTGGCCCTGACCTTTGTCAGCTGCATGCTTGGTCCTATCGGCGACCCGCGCATCCTTGGTTGGTGCCACTGATCACCCTCTACGCTTACTGCAAAAGGACCTGCCGGTTGGCAGGTCCTTTTGTGATGGCGGGTCCGCGAGTTACGGGGGCGTGGCAACCGTCTCGTAGACCGGCATCGTCCAATGGCGATATTTCTCGACACGCCCCGAGACAACCTTGAAGTACAGATCGCGCAGCTTGCTGACGACGGGCCCCATGTGCCCAGTGCCAACCGGGCGGTGGTCAATCGACGCGATCGCGACAATCTGCACGCCCGTTCCGCAGAAGAACGCTTCGTCGGCCAGATACACCTCCGAGCGGTCGATGTTGCGTTCGACCACCTCCAGGCCCAGGTCCTCGCGCAACAGGTGCATAATAGTGCGCCGGGTGATGCCTTCGAGGATGTTGGCGTTGATCGGCGGGGTGTAGACGATCCCATTGCGCATCATGAAAAAGTTTTCGGCGCTGCCCTCGGCGATATGCCCATCCTGGTTGAGCACCAGCGCCTCGTCGAAGCCGGACATCACGGCGTCGGTCTTGATCAGCGCTGAGTTCGCATACGCGCCGGTGATCTTGCCACGCGCAGGGATGTTGTTGTCGTCAACACGCCGCCACGACGAGATCGCCACGTTGGCCCCTTCTTCGTTGGGCACGTAGCTGCCAAACGGCAGAGAGAACATCGTGATACCGTACTCCAGGCCGTGCAGCCTGACGCCAATCAGGTTCGACGTGACATAGGCCAGCGGGCGGATGTAGACGTTAGTCTGCCACTCCTCAACGCACAGCAGCTCCAGCAAGATATCCAATAGTTTCTCAGGCGTGTACTGCGGGAGATCGAACATCAGAATACGGGTGGATTCGAGAAATCGCGTGAAGTGATCGAGCGGGCGGAAGACAAAGAGCTGCTGCTCATCGGCATTCCAGTAGCCCCGGATCCCCCCAAATGCACCGGTGCCATAGTTGAACGTGTGATTCATGACACTCAGCGTGGCCTGCTCAAATGGAACGATCTTTCCCTCGAAATAGGCATGCTTTGGGAACTGTGAAGCCAACTTGGAACCTCCTTTGACAACCAGCCTGAAAGCCGAGCCGGCAGTTATGAGTTTATGCCGTGTTTTCGCATTCTCGGCTTACGGGCAAGTGGGGCCGCGAACGATCAGGATGTTATCTTTGTCATCCTGATTATACAGAATTACGACTTCAATGATACACGCTATCGCTGATAAGTAGGGAAATCGTACGGCACTTTTGCGAGCAGGCAGGCCCTACCCTGTGGGTGGAGCCTGCCTGCGATCCTGCGTCGGATGAGCAAGCCCGCGCTTATGGCTGAGTGCTGTCCGACGGGGTAGCCGGCGTGGGCAGCGGTGTGCTGACCTGCTGCGCGCCTGCCTGCTCCATCAACTGCTGCATGTCGAACAGGAACGGGCTGTTGCTCGGGACGATGATCAGCCGGACGTTGTCGCCCAGCGAATTGATGTACTGCCACTGGATGAGGTTCGGGTTCTGAGACAGCACCTGGTTGATCAGGTCCAGCGCGTCTGCCTGTGCCGACGCCTTGATCGTGATCGAGCGGGCTTCACCATCCGCCTCGATAGCCGCTGAATCGGCGCGGCCCTGCGCTTCGACACGTGCCTGCTCGGCTTCCTGCCGGGCCTGGTCCACGCGGAACGCGGCCTGCTGCGCCTGCTGCTGCGCGATCTGCTTCTGCTCGATGGCGTCGGTGAACTCCTGCGAGAAGGTAATGTTGCGCACCAGGAAATCGGTCAGGATGAAGCCCTCGCGGTCCAGCTTCACGCCCAGAGACTGGGTGACTTGCGCTTCCAGCGTGGCGCGCCCGCCGCTGTAGATCTCTTCGGCGCTGTACTGCGAGATGGCGTCGCGCACCTCGGATCGCGTTTGCGGCACAATGAACGCATCCAGGAAACCGCCGCGCCAGTTGCGGTACACGAAGTTGATCTGTGCCGGGTCAATGCGGTAGATGACCGTCACGTCCAGGTTGATGACCTGGCCATCGCTCGAGGTTGCGCGCACGGCCGTGCGGCCCGGTGATTCGGCCTCGGTGATGCCTGCCATTGTCACGCTCTGCTGCCCCACATCATAGACGATCACCTGGTCGATAAACGGCAGCACCCATGACAGGCCTGCCAGAAGCGGCTCGCGCAGCGCGGCATCGCCGCTCGCCGTCTGGCGAAACACCACGCCGACTTCGTTGGGCTGGACGAGCACCAGCCCCGCATTAAGCGTGCCCAGCACCACGGCGATGACCAGGCAGATAACACCGATGACAATACCAGATCGAACCTTGCGGCCGCGCGTGCTGTTGACGACGGCGAGGGCAATCCCGCCAATCATGCCCAGCACCAGCAAGGTAATCACGATGCCAACGACAGTCTTGATAGCCATGTAGTCTCCCCTTCCCTGTAAAGTTCGTTTCGGATTGAGACGGTTCAAATGGAGTGCTGTATGAACTGATCGATCCCATTATACAGGAACTGCGCGCAGCATGCCCCCACAAAAAGCAGGGGTGTCGCCCAGCACGGTTGCTGGCCCACCGATGAAACTGGTATCATTGCCGGTATGGCACCTCAGTTGGGCCACATTGGCCCGATCACCATCTGGACCTACACCATCCTGCTCGACATCGCTGTCGTCGCCGGGCTGATCACGCTGGCTGTGCGCGGCCAGCGGCTTAACCACCGTCCTTCAGCCTGGCTCGACGCCGGGCTGCTGGCGCTCGCCGGGGGGCTGATCGGTGCCCGGCTGGCACATGTCGGCCTGTACTGGGCCTACTTCTCCGAGCACCTCGACGAAACGTATCGCCTGTGGCTGGGCGGTCTCGACTGGCACGGGGCCATGCTCGGCGGGCTGCTGGGGCTGGCGCTGGGCTGCCGCTGGCGGCGTGTCGCATGGCGGCAGGCGCTCGACGTGCTGGCGCTGCTGCTGCCGCTCGGTGCGGGGCTGGCGTGGGGCGGCTGCCTGGCGGCGGCCTGTGCCTATGGGCAGGAAATTCCCTCGCTGGCCGGCTACCCGGTATTTATCGCCGCAGAACTGCCCGACCTGTATGGAATTGTCGTGCCCCGGCTGATGAGCCAGGTATTTGGCATCGCTTTGGGGGTCGTGCTGCTGGGCGTAGCGCTGCTGCTTGCGCGGCTGATCCGCCGCGCCGGGCTGCGCTTCTGGATCGTGCTGATCCTGCTGGCGCTGGGCGTTTTCGCCATCGGCTTCACGCGCGGCGACTCGATGGCAATGGTCGGCACGCTGCGGCTTGACCAGGTGCTCGACCTCGTTACAGCCGCGCTGAGCCTCGCCGGGCTGCTGTTCTCGCTGTTCGGCAAAGAGCCTGCGCCGATCCCTTTCCCCATCGCTGAGCCAGCCGACCTACCCTCGCAAGGAGCGAACAATCATGCAGTTTAAGCTGGGCATGGCCCAGATCAACACCGTGCTGGGTGACGTTGAAGCCAACCTGGAGAAGCACCTGTCGTTCATCGAGCAGGCGCGGGCGCAGCACGTCGAATTGCTGTGCTTCCCGGAGCTCTCGCTGACAGGCTACAATCTCCAAGATCTCAGCTACACTGTCGCCATGCGCCCCACGCCCGGTAACCCGATCTTCAAGCCACTGTTCGGGGCCAGCCACGACCTCGACATCGTCGTTGGTTTCGTTGACGAGGATGAGCGGCACCGCATCTATATCGCCTCGGCCTACCTCAGCGGCGGCGAGTTGCTGCACGTGCATCACAAGGTCTACCTGCCCACCTATACGCTGTTCGATGAGGGACGCTACTTCGCCTGGGGCAACGACCTGCGCGCCTTCGATACGCGCTTTGGGCGGGTCGGCATGCTGATCTGCGAGGATTTCTGGCACGCTGCCCCACCGTATTTGCTGTGGTTGGATGGGGCCGATATTCTGCTGCTGATGTCCGCCAGCCCCGGGCGCGGGCTTGACCAGAGCGACACGCTGGCCAGCGCGCGCTGGGTCGAGCGGGTGACGCAGGCCTATTCGGCGCTGTTCACGGATTTTGTGGTGCACACCAACCGCGTCGGCTTCGAGGATGGCTTCATGTTCTGGGGCGGCACGCTGGCCTACGATCCCGACGGTGAGCTCATCGCACAGGCCCCGCCGCTGGAAGAAGCGCTGCTCGTCGTCGATATCGACACCGGTCACCTGCACCGCACCCGCGCGCGCCTGCCACTGTTGCGCGACGAGCGCACCGCTCTGACAGCACGCACACTGGAACGCATCGTGAGCGGTCCTCCGCATGCTGGCGACGGGGAGAGGAAATAGCCGATGGCTGTCGAACGCATTCTCGACCAGCTCCAGATCAACACCGGCCTAGCTCGCAACATCCTCACGGCCTTCATTCGTGACGAGGTCACGCGGGTGGGGTTCTCACGAGCAGTAGTGGGACTATCCGGCGGCGTCAACTCGTCGCTGGTAGCTTACCTGACGGCGGAGGCGCTCGGCGCAGAGAACGTGCTCGGCCTGCGCATGCCCTACCAATCCTCTTCGCAGGAAAGCCTGGACCATGCGCAAATGGTGATTGACGCGCTGGGCATCCGGCACGACACCGTCGACATCACACCGATGGTCGATCCGCTGTTCGAGCGCTTCCCGGACGCCAACTCGATGCGGCGCGGCAACGTCATGGCCCGCCAGCGCATGATCATCCTCTACGACCAGTCTGCGGCGTTTGGCGGGCTGGTCGTCGGCACCAGCAACAAGACCGAGTCGCTGCTGGGCTATTCGACCCTCTACGGTGACAGCGCCGCCGCGCTGCACCCGCTGGGCGACCTGTACAAGAACCAGGTGCGCCAGCTTGCGCGGGCGATGGGCGTGCCGCAAGCCATCGTCGATAAAGCGCCCTCCGCCGATCTGTGGCCCGGCCAGACCGACGAAGGTGATCTGGGCTACACCTACAACTCTGCCGATCAACTCCTGTACCTGCTTGTCGACCGGCGCTACACGCTCGACGAAGCGGTCGAGGCCGGCTTCGAGCGTACCTTTGTCGAGCGGGTGTGGCGCACTGTGCGCCAATCGCACTACAAGCGCCGTCCCCCGATTGTTGCCAAAATCTCGCAGCGAACCATCGGCCATGATTTCCTGTACATGCGTGACTGGGGAACGTAGCGCCGCGTTCACGGGCACTTACCGAGCTTGCAAATCCGGCGGAAGCGTATTATAGTCAGGCCTCAAATGACTTGTCTTAGTGCAGGCAGCACGCCGTATGCGGCTGCCGGAAAATCGTTTATTCGCCAGTTCAGTGAACACATCTGACGATCCCCCATCTAGTCATAGCCGTTACCCATCACGAGCGTTTTCAGCCTGCCGAGTGAGCGCCGTTCACCCGGCCCTTTGCGCTGCCGGGGAGGTCGCCAGCAGGCACATTCCAGGGAGGCGTGTGTGACTCTCGATGTCGTGATTCTGGCAGCCGGGCAGGGCACGCGGATGAAATCCACGCTGGCCAAGGTGCTGCATCGTCTGGGCGGGCAGCCGTTGGTGCTGTATGGTGTGCGCACCGCTGCCGCGATCAGCCGCCGCCCGCCGGTGCTGGTCATCGGGCATGGCAGCGACGCAGTGCGCGAGACAGTCGGCGAGGCAGCACGCTACGTGGAACAAGCCGAGCAGTTGGGCACGGGTCACGCCGTCGCCCAGACGCGCGCGCTGCTGCAAAGTCAGTGCGACCACGTGATCGTGTATTACGCCGATATGCCCCTGCTGCGCGCCGAAACCCTCCACGCGCTGTACGACGCCCAGCAGGACAACGTCGGGCCGATCAGCATGCTGACCCACGTCACCGACACCCCGCGCGGCTTCGGACGCATCCTGAAGGACGCAGACGGCCACGTGCAGGCCATCATCGAAGAGGCGCAGGCCACGCCCAAGCAACTCGCCATCCGCGAGGTAAACGACGGCGTCTACTGCTTCGACGCCGCCTGGCTGTGGGATCACGTCGACGCCATCCCCATGAGCCCCAAGGGCGAATACTACGTCACGGACCTCGTCGCGATGGCCGTGGAGGAGGGCCTGCCGGTCAACGCCATCCTCGTGGATGACGCCGACGAGATGCTGGGCATCAATACCCGAGTGCACCTTGCCGAAGCAGAGGCGGCGCTGCGCTGGCGCGTCAACGAGGCGCTGATGTTGGCCGGCGTGACCCTGCTTGACCCGGCCACGACCTACATCGAGCCAACAGTTGCCGTCGGGCGCGACACCATCATCCTGCCCAACACGCACATTCAGGGCAGCACAATCATCGGCGAAGGCTGCGTCATCGGGCCTAACACCGTCATCACCAACTCGACCATCGGCAGCCGCTGCGCGGTCAAAGCATCGTTTATCGAATCGGCGGTGCTGGAAGATGGCGTCGACGTGGGTCCGTTCGGCCACTTGCGGAAAGGCGCGTACCTCGAATCGGGTGTCCACATGGGCAACTTTGGCGAGGTCAAGAACAGCCGGCTGCGCCGGGGTGTCAAGATGGGCCACTTCAGCTACATCGGCGATGGCGACATCGGCGAGGAAACGAACATCGGCGCGGGGACCATCACCTGCAACTTTGACGGCGTTAACAAACATAAGACGGTGACCGGCAAGAACGTCTTTATCGGCAGCGACACGATGTTGGTCGCGCCCGTCACGCTGGGCGATAACGCCCGGACCGGCGCGGGCTCGGTCGTCACGCATGACGTTCCCGATGGCGGCCTGGTGTACGGCGTCCCGGCCCGGCCACCTACCCCTGAGCCACCTGACGAAAGCAAGACATAGGAAGAGTGTGAACTGTGGACCCTGCCATACGGGGCCTCATCGGCCTCGCAATCCTGCTCATCATTGACAGTTTCTTCTCGGCAGCCCGCACGGCTCTGGGTAACGTTCGCCGCCAGAGTCTGCGCGACCTGGCCGACAAAGGCGACGCACGCGCCAGCCGCGCGCTGGCTGTAGCTGAAGACTCGATCAAGGTAATCAGCACGTTCCGGCTGGCCAACCTGCTCACCCACTTTGTAACCGGCGCGGTTGTGACGGCGCTTCTACTTCCGCCGTTGGCCACATGGGTCAATTCGTGGCTGCCGTTGAGCAGCACGGTGACGGTTACGCTCGTCTATGTGGTGTCCATCCCGCTGGCCGCCCTGGCAACCTTCCTGCTGTCTGAGTCGCTGCCTGAGTTGATGGTCCAGCGCGACCCGGCTCGCTGGGCGATGGCGTTGGCCGCCCCTGCCCGCGTGACGATTGCGCTCTTCGCACCGCTGGTAGCGGTGATCGCTGGCGGGCGGCGTCTGCTGGCGGGCGCGGTCGATAGTACGGCGCTGGTCACCGAAGAGGAGATCATGACGCTGGTCGACGCGGGTCAGGAAGAAGGCTCTATCGAACAGAACGAGAAGGAGATGATCTACTCTGTTTTCCAGCTTGGCGAGACACTGGCCCGCGAGATCATGGTGCCGCGGATCGACATCGTCGCGCTGGAGATCGCCACGCCGCTCGAAGAGGCACGCGAGGTGATCATCAAGGCGGGCCATTCCCGTATCCCGGTATACGGCAAATCGCTCGATCACGTCGAGGGCCTGCTATACGCCAAAGACCTGCTCGAAGTCTGGCACGCCGGTAAAGACTCGTTTGACATGCGCGCGCTGCTGCGCCCGGCACAGTTCGTTCCGGAATCCAAGCACGTGTCTGACCTGCTGCGCGAACTTCAGTCCGCCAAAGTGCACATGGCGATTGTCATCGACGAATACGGCGGCACCGCCGGTCTGGTGACGATTGAGGACATCATCGAGGAGATATTCGGCGAGATACTGGACGAATACGACGAAGCCGAGGAGGCGGTGGTTGAGACGGTCGGCGACGGCGAGTTCATCTTTGACGCCCGCATCAGCCTCGATGACTTCAACCACCTGCTGGATGTCGAATTGTCGGACGATCTGGGCGATACGCTGGGCGGTTATATCTACGGGCAGCTTGGCAAGGTTCCCGAGGCGGGTGAGATCGTCGATACGAACCGGCTGCACATGGAAGTGTTGAGTGTCGACGACCGACGCATCCGCAAGGTGCGTGTGGTGAAGCTCGCGCCGGAAGAGACACCCGCCCAACCTGAGGAATCCAACGGAAAAGCCAACCATGCCCAAAATGGAACGGACCATTGATCGTGAGGCGCTGGTCAACGCAGCGCGTGAAGCCCGCCAGCGTGCCTACGCGCCCTACAGCAAGTACAGGGTCGGCGCGGCGCTCCTGACCGCCGACGGCACGATCTACACTGGCTGCAACGTCGAGAACGCCTCCTACCCGGCCTCCATCTGCGCCGAGCGCGTCGCCATAACCAAGGCTGTCTCAGAGGGCCGTACCGAGTTTGTAGCCATTGCCGTCGTCACGAGGAACGCCGGCACCCCATGTGGCATCTGTCGCCAGGTGATGAGCGAGTTCGCGCCGGATATGCGCGTCATCATCGCCGACCTCGATACCATCCACGTTGACCGCAGCGTCGACGAGTTCCTGCCCTACCACTTCGACGCCGGCAAGCTCGACATGGATTAAGGCGCATATGCCAGTCTCCGATCGCGTTTATCGCACCGAAGCGATTGTCCTGCGCCGCCACGATCTGGGCGAGACGGACCGTATTCTAACGCTGTACTCCCGTGACTACGGCAAGATCAGGGTGGTCGCTAAAGGCGTGCGCAAGCCCAGCAGCCGCAAAGCTGGCCACGTCGAGTTGTTTGTGCGCGCTGACGTGCTGGTTGCCAGGGGCCGCTCGCTGGACGTGCTCACCCAGGTCGAGATGATCGATGCCTTCCAACCGCTGCGCACCGACCTCGTCCGTGCGACCTACGCCGCGCACGTCGTAGAGCTGCTCGACGCCTTCACCGAGGACTCCGATGAGAACGCCGCCCTGTACGGGCTGCTGGCCAGCGGCCTGCGCTGGATCAGCGAGACGGACGACCTGCGCCGCACGGCCCGCTACTACGAGCTGCACCTGCTTGACCTGGCCGGCTATCGGCCTGAGCTGTTCCAGTGTGCGGTGTGCGGCGAGCCGATCAAGCCGCAGAACCAGTTCTTCAGCGCCGCCGATGGCGGCGTTGTGTGCCCCCGCTGCAGCCACGAACGCCCGCGCGCGCGCCGCCTGTCGCTGAACGCGCTCAAGGTGCTGCGCTATATGCAGACTCGCCCGTTTCAGGTCGTCGAACAGCTTACGCTGGGAAACGCCGTTCAGAACGAGTGCGAGCGCCTGCTGCACGATGCCCTGACGTATTACCTGGAGCGGCAGCTCAAATCGGCGGCGTTTCTGGAGCGGCTGCGGCACGAAGAAGCCGAGGCTCTGAAGAAGAACCCCGGCTCTGAATCACCTGGAACAGACGCGGCAGGCTAGCCGCGTGCTTTGTCGTCGTTCTTGGGCGCTGGCATAAGAGCCGACTTTTCTTTCTCAGGCTTAGGCTTGTCGTCAGCAGCCTTGTCCTCCTTAGCGGGACGCGTCTCTGGCGAAGCTGCCAGCGCGCGCAGTGCATCGGCGCTGACCCGCACTACCTTGAACGACATGAACGGCAGCAGCGTGTCACCGACTTTCATCTTGCCGCGTTCCTGATCGGGGTAATCGTAGAAGCGTTTCACATTTTTGCCGAAGCGCTCCGGAAGCTCATTCTCGACGCGACTCACCGACTGCTTACTGGTCACCAACAGGAAGTGATCGTCACGCGGATGTCCGATAAATGAGTGCGTCGGGTCGACCTCGTGCAGCAGGTCACCGATGACTCTGGCTGCGCTGCGGATCGCCTGGTTCGCCGCCACCGGCCCATACCGTTTGCCGAACGCCTCAAGCTGCTCTAACTGCACGTCGAGAAAAATGCTCTCCGGGTCGTCAAGCAGCTTGGGCAGCCGTTCTTTGATCAGTGCCATGTTCGGCAGGCTGGTGCGCGGATCGACCAGCGGCGTGCCGCCAATCCGGTCGATGATGTTGTGCACGCGCAGCCGCAGCTCTTCCACGTCGAACGGCTTGGTGATGTAATCGTCTGCGCCCAGTTCCAGCCCGCTGAGCCGGTCCCGGCGGTCGTCTTTCTGCGTCAGGAAAATGATCGGGATCTTGTCCGTGCGTGGGTTGCCGCGCAGCTTGCGGCACACGGCGTAGCCATCCATGTCGGGCAGCATGATGTCGAGGATGATCACACGGGGCGCGTGCTCTTCAGCCATCTTGATCCCGTCAGTCCCGTTCAGCGCGCTGAGCACCTCATAGCCGACGATCTCGAAATAGCGGCGCAGCAGATCTGAGGTAATGGCCTCGTCTTCGACAACCAGCAGCTTGTTCATACTCATGAAGCCAGCTCCGCGAATGCGCACACGCTTTCGGTCAACAAGAGTGCTGCCTCACAACTGGCGGGCGAGTTGCAGCACGGTCCGCGAGTACAGCGAGTCCGGCTGTGACATCACCAGCGGCATGCCCTGCCCGACCGCCAGCGCCTGCTGCGCCTCGAATGGGATCGTCGCCGCTAGGGGCCGGTTCAATGCCGCCATGACATCTTCGGTCGTGCTGCCACTCGCAGTGGTGCGGCTCAGCACAAGGTGCTGCTGCCCGCTCAGCCCAAGCTGCTCGATTGTCGCCAGCGTATCGGCAGCCGCCATCAGGTCTGCTGCGTTATCGCCGACGACCAGCACAATATCGCGCGCTTCGCGCAGTGTCAGGATGGTCATCGCGCTCAGGCCTTGCGGAAGGTCGACGACAATCCGCTGGAATCCTTCTGAAAGAACCTCGTATACGTATTCAAGCGTCTCGCCTGACAGGCGTTCCCGCACCGGCTCCAGCGGCGCGGCCAGGATCGCTACGCCTGCTTGGTGGCCTATCATTAGCGTTCCACCGATAATCCGCTTGTCGCTTCCTGGCTCCACACGGGCCAGATCAGCCCAGGTAGCGCGCGGCGGCACTACCCGCATCTGCACGGCCACCTGCCCGCCCTGTGTGCTCAGGTCGACGATGCACGAGCGCCCGAACTGCATCATGCCCAACCCCAGGTTGACGGCCAGCGTTGTCGCACCGACTCCGCTGCTGAGGCCCAGCACGGCAATCAGCGGCAGTGCGGCGGGTGCAGGTGCGGGCGTCGGCGCAGGCACAGGTACAGGTGCAGGCGCAGGCTGTGCGCCCTGTGTACCAAACAGCTCCTCGAATCCCAGTGGCGCTGCCGGGGCCTGCTGCTGAGGTGCCTGCTGCTGAGGTGCCGGTGGCTGGGGAGCTGGCGGCTGGCGGGGCGGCGCAGGCTGCGCGCCCTGTGTGCCAAACAGCTCCTCGAATCCCGGCGGCGCTGCCGGGGCCTGCGACTGAGATACCACCGGCGGCGGAGCGGGTGGCTGAGGCATCGCGGGGCGGGCTGGGCCGGGTGCCGGGATGGCTGGCGGCGATTCGAGCGGCACAGGCCGGTTACGCGCGCCAGTAGACAGCAGTTCATCCACGTGTTTGACCAGATCGTCGCGTGTCACCGGCTTGGTGACGAAATCGTCTGCGCCTGAGTCCTCGGCCCATTCTCGCTGCTCTGGCTGCGACAGCGCCGTCAGGATCAACAGGGGAATGTTCTGCGTTTCCTCGTCGCTTCTCAGGATGCGACACACCTCATAGCCACTCATGTCGGGCATCATCACGTCGACTATCACCATGTCGGGCGATTGCTGGCGGGTTACTTCGATCCCCTCCAGGCCATCGTTGGCAAGTATCGGCGTGTGCCCGGCGCGCTTGAGCATGAGGCTCATCATTTGGAGCAGACTTGCGTCGTCGTCAATTACCAGGATACGAGCCATGATTTCTCAGCCTTATGATCTTATGAGAACGGAACAAGCTATGAGAAACACCCCGTCGCAGCAGCGCCTTGATAGTTATTGTACGCAAATTGCCAGACAGGGCCAAGTCGCCCCTACCGGCCACCTGCCTGGCTGCGGCGCAGATGGCGACAGCGGACCTTCACACTTAATGATATAATCGCCAGTAGCGTCCTGACTGGGGGAGTGGGCACTTTGTTCCAGCAGATATTAGACCTTGTCGGCCAGCCGCCGGGCAGCCTCGTCTACCACTTCATTATTCTGTTTGCGGTTGAGGCTGCTTTTGCGATCAGCATCGGCCAGTGGATGCGTGAGCGCCATCCGGGCACACTTCGCCTCACCGTCGCTATCTTCGGCATTTTCCTGGCGCGTGTGGCGGTGCTGCTAGCGTCGCTGGCAGCCTGGCAGGGTTATGTCGCCCCCAACACACTTCTCCCCCCGGTTGAGCGCCTGGTCGATACGATCACCGTGATCGCGCTGGGCTGGGCCTTCGTGACGATGGATGACCCCCAGATACTGCGCCGCAACTTCATCGTGGACGTGGTCGCCGCGATGCTGCTCGGCGTCGCTCTGATCGGTTTCGCCGGCACCATCTATTACTGGAGCTTCGGCGCGACGGGTGAGCAGTTGTTCAACAGCTCATGGATCGATTCGGCGTGGGCCGCGGCGCAGATTGCGCTGGCAGTCGTCTACCTGGCTTGGATGCTCACCCGCATCCGCTACATGTACGATCCCTTCCTGAAAGGCATCATGCTTGTGCTGCTGGCTGCCGCTGCCGCCGTGCAGTTGGTGCGCCCCGTCCTGGGCGACGTGGCTGCCGCGATGCGTGTCGGGCAGATTGTGGTGATGCCCATGCTGGCCGCCATTGCCTTCAGGCATGTCGTCGAGCAGCTTCTGCACTGGGATGAATTCGAGCCAAGTCGCCTGACCGAGACGGCTGTGGCGGTGGCTGCGCCTGCCGCCGCCCCTGCTTCTGCGCCGCCGCCCCCCGCGCAGGAAACGGTCCCGGCGCAGCCTTCCGCGCCACCCGCCGAGGCCCCCCCTGACGCTCGTGAAGAGACGGTTCACGCGCCGGAGCCCCCGCCCGCCGACGTGCCTGTCACGCTGCCCACGATCCTTGAGATTGTGGATGCCATCGGCGGCCTGCTTTCAACACTGGAGCCGTCTGATATCGTCAGGGAAGTGCCGCGCGCCGTCGCGACCGCCCTCCGCGCGGACATCTGTGTCCTGGCAATCGTCGACGAGACAGTTCAGCAGGCCGACATCGTTGGTGCATACGACAACATCTCGCAGACTGCGCTCCCGGCGGCCACGCTTGATCTGGCCGATCATCCCACCTTTGTCAACGCGTTGGGACGCCTGCGGCAAATGCGCCTGACCAGCCAGCGGAACCACCGCGAGCTGCTTGACCTGTACAACCGCGTGCAGGTCACCCACGAGGGGCCGACGTACATCCAACCGCTGGTCAACGGTGAGGAGCGCATCGGCGCGCTGATCGTCGGATCGCCCTATTCAGAGCGGCAGCTCAGCAACGAGGAGCGCAACCTGCTCGACCGACTCGGCCCGCTGGTGACGGCGGCGCTGCTCAACGCCGAGTCGTACCGCGATGCCCACGAGGAGGCAAGCCAGGCTTCGGTCGAAGAGGCGACGCATCTCGCGATGCTGGCTGACGACCTGACCGCCCGCACCGCGGAGCTGAACTCTGCCCAGCGCCAGATCGACGAGATGAAAGCCTATATCCGCGACCTGCATCGCCAGCTCGAAGAGGTTCCACAGCAGCAGGCAGTCGCTCGCGAGCAAATGGAAAACCTCGTCGCCGAGATCAAACGGCTGCGTGCGGACAACGAATCGGTCCGCCAGCAGGCCGAGCAGGCTGATGCGCGCGCGGCAGCCGCGCCGGATCATGGCGCGCTCCAGAAGCAGCTTGACGAGGCGCGCCAGAGCGCGCAGGTCGAGATCGCCGCGCTGCGCGCCCGGCTGACACAGGCCGCCGTCAGCCAGCAGGAAGCGACCTTTCTGCAGGAGCAGTTCGCCATCAAGGCTCGCGAGGCTGCCCAGCTTCAGACCCGTCTGATCGAATCGCAGGCAGTCGTCGAAGCGCTGCGCGAGCAGATCGGCAGCGGTCTCAGCAGCACCCGTGAACTGGGCACGCTGCAAAATCGGGTCGCGGCTCAGGCCGCCGAGATCGCCGCGCTGCAAGCGGATCTGGCCGATGCGCAGGCTGCCGTCCAGCTCGACCCCGACTCGGCTCGCGCGCAGCAGGAGATGGAGCAGATCGACCGCGAGGCGGTAGCTCAGCTTGAGGCGCAGTTGGCTGAGCGCATGGCGCTGGTCGCCGCGCTGGAAACCCAGCTCAACGAAAAGACCCGCGCCGTCGTCGAGTTGAAGTCGCATATGTCCGAGGTCAACATCTCGCTGCGCGGCCTGGAAGATCAGCTCACCCACAAGACTGACGAGATTTCCGCGCTGCAAGACAGCCTGGCCCGCACCCGCCACGAGGCGCAGGAGCGCATTACCGAGCTTGAAGCGCACCTTGCGCGTGGAGAAAGCGACGTGACCGAGGTCGACCGCGCGCGGGTCGCCAAGCTCGAAGCTGAGCTTGCCGAGCGCGCGGCTGCCGTCGAGACGCTTGAATCGCAGTTGCAGCGCACCACCCAGTCCATGGGTGACCTCGAACGCCAGCTCAACGCCACCAACCAGGCCGTCGACGCAGCGATATCGGAGGCGCGCCAGGGCGACTCGCACGACGAGGTCATCGCCTCGATTGCGCAGGAGTTGCGCACGCCGATGAGTTCCATCATGGGCTACACCGAACTGCTGCTGCGCGAGTCGGTTGGCATTCTGGGGTCACTTCAACGCAAGTTCCTCCAGCGCGTGAAGGCTAACACCGAGCGCATGGGCGCGCTGCTGGACGACCTGATCCGCATCACGGCACTCGACACGGGCCGCATGCAGCTTGAGCCGGAGACCATCGACGTCCTGTTCGCCGTCGAAGAGGTCGTCATGAATGTGTCCAACCAGTACAACGAGAAGGGTCTCGTGCTGCGCATGGCGCTGCCCGATGAGCTGCCACCGGTCATCGCCGATCAGGAGGCACTGACCGAGATAATCGAGCACCTGCTTTCGAATGCGGCGCTGGCTTCGCCTGTCGAAGGTGAGGTGCGGCTGACGATCACCACCCGTGCAGACACCGTCCCCGGCCCGGATGGCGACGTAAATGCCAACTGCATCGCCGTTTCCGTTGCGGACTCGGGTGTGGGCGTCTCGCCCGACGATTACGAGCGGGTCTTCCTGCGCAAGTACCGCGCTGACAACCCCCTGATCGATGGGTTGGGCGATACCGGCGTCGGCCTCTCGCTGACCAAGGCGCTGGTCGACGCGCACGGCGGGCGCATCTGGCTGGAGAGCTACCAGGACGGGCAGAAGGCCGGCACGACCTTCCACGTCGTACTGCCGATTGAGCCGGTTGCGCCGTTGGGCACGCTGCGTCAGGGAGATGGGTCGTGAAGCCCAGTCGGGTCCAACAGGCGCTGGCCGGTCTGGCGGTCCTTTTCGTCGTGGGGATGACGATCCTGGGTGGTATTGTGCTGGCGCTGGGCGACAACTCATCTGCTGCTGAGCGCGCCACGGCAACTCCTTACCGCATACCGACCCTGGCCCCGACCGATGCCGCGCTGCTCACACCCATCGTCCAGAACAGTCCCGCGCCGGGCACCCAGCCGCCGACCATCACCCCTGCCCCGCCGCAGGCCATGCCGACGCCGCTGCCGCCCGTAACCGGCCAGCCGACCGCGACCGCGCGGCCCGCAGTCGCGACGGCTGCTTCCACCTGCTACACCGCGAGCGGCTGGCAGCCATACGTCGTGCGGGCCGGCGACACGTTGTTTGAAATCGGGCTGCACTATGGGGCCACCGTCGACATGATGGAGGCCGGCAACTGCTTCGCCGGCGACTCGCTTGAGGTGGGCCAGACAATCTACGTGCCGCCCGTCACGCCCAACCTGTCTCCGGCGTCCACGCAAACTCTGTCGCCGGTCGACGTAGCCGCCACGGCCAACGCCCCGACGGGCTACGGCGGCTCGTGCAGCAGCAGCAACTCGGTGATCACCGCCCCACCGGTCGGGGCCGCCCTCAGTGGTGTGGTGAAATTCTATGGCACCGCCACCAGCCCCGATTTCCAGTTCTACAAACTGGAAATCCGCCCGGAGGACTCGACCGAAGCCGATTTCGTCACCTTCGAGACGTTCTACGAGCAGGTCAGCGCCGGGTTCCTGGGGCAGGTCAACAGCGCAGCCTTTGCCAACGGTAACTACTGGATTCGGCTGGTCGTCGTCGATCAAACCGGGAACTACCTCGAACGCTGCTCGCTCCTGTACACCATCAAGAACTGATCGGTTCTCGTAACGCCCACAGGAGGGCCTGATGCGACTCTCACAGGTATTCGGTCGCACCCTGCGCGATGCGCCTGCGGATGCAGTCCTTGCCAACCACCAGTTGATCGTCCGCGCCGGGCTGGCCCGCCCGCTGGCCGCCGGGGTGTGGAGCTACCTGCCCATCGGCTGGCGCGTCATCCGCCATATCGAGGCGATTCTGCGCGAGGAGATGGACGCTATCGGCGTGGACGAGTTGCACCTGCCGCTGCTGCACCCCGCCGAAGTGTGGCAGGCCACCGGGCGCTGGTCGACCTTTGGCGACACGCTTCAGCGCCTCACCAACCGCGAGGGCCGTGCGTTCGCGCTGGGCCCCACGCACGAGGAGGTCGTCGTCGACCTGTGCCGCCGCGAGGTGGAGAGCTACAAAGACCTGCCCCGCATGGTCTACCAGATTCAGACCAAAGTGCGCGACGAGCCCCGCGCGCGCGGCGGGCTGATCCGCCTGCGCGAGTTCCTGATGAAAGATGCCTACTCGCTGCATGTTGACGACACCGATCTCGACGCCTTCTATCCGAGCATGGTACAGGCCTATCACAACGTGTTCCGGCGCTGTGGACTGGCACCCATCACGGTCGAAGCTGACAGCGGCCTGATGGGTGGGCGCATCTCGCACGAGTTTGTGCTGCCCCACCCGCAGGGTGAGGACCGCTTTGTGCGCTGCGACGGCTGCGACTACGCTGCCAACGTCGAGGCGGCTGTCTTCTCGCGCGGCGCGCCCGCCACTGAGGCCCCGAAGCCATTGGAAAAGGTCGCCACACCAGATAGCAAGACCATCGCCGACCTGTGCGCCTTCCTGAACATCGCGCCACAGCAGACGCTGAAGGCGGTGTTTTACGCCTTCACCGCGCTGGACGGCAGCACCGGCACGGCGCTGGCCATGCTGCGCGGCGACCTCGACGTGAACGAGGCTCGCCTGATGAAGGCGCTCGGCGCGCTGGCGGTGGGACCCGCCACAGAGGAGCAGATCGCGGCGATGGGCGCGGTGGCCGGCTACGCCAGCCCGATCGGGCTGGACGTGCGCGCCGAAGGCGCATCAGGCGGCGTGCTGGTGCTGGCCGACAAGTCGCTGCGTGGCATGGCCAACTTCGTCACCGGCGCGAATGAGGCTGGCCGCCACGTGCTGAACGCAAATACCCCGCGCGATTTTGCCGTCACGCGTTTCGGTGATATTGCCGAGGCCTATGAAGGCGCGCCCTGTGCACACTGTGACGGCACGCTGCACGTCGAGTCGGCTGTCGAGATGGGACACTGCTTCAAGCTTGGCACGTTCTACAGCTCCGCCGTTGGCGCGACCTACGCTGACGAGGGCGGCGCGCTGCACCCGGTGGTGATGGGCAGCTACGGCATCGGTCTTGACCGGCTGATGGCGGCCATCATCGAGCAGCACCACGACGAGTACGGCATCATCTGGCCGCGCGAGGTTGCCCCGTTTGACGTGCACCTCGTCGCGCTGGGCGACGACGAGGCCATCACGCGTACGGCTGATTCGCTATATGCGGACCTGCAGCAGGCCGGGCTGTCTGCGCTGTACGACGACCGCCATCTGAGCCCCGGCGTGATGTTCGCCGATGCCGATCTGATCGGCGCGCCGCTGCGGGTGACAGTCAGCCAGCGCAGCCTGTCGGCAGATGGCGTCGAGGTGAAGTGGCGGCATCAGAAGGATCGCAGCGTCATGCCTCTGGAGGGCACGTGCGACCAGATCGCCGAGATGTTCGCCGGGCTGCCGTAGGCTCGCTATGAAGGCACTGTTGAGGATGGCTGCGCTGTGGCTCACCGCGGCGCTGTGCGCGTGCGCGCCCGCCACGCCTGCCGTGTCTGTGGCGCAGCCTGCGCCGCGAACTCTGCCCGCGTCGTCTACGGCCACCCGCACGCCGTCGCCCATACCCACGCCGACACGCACGCCGACCCCCACCGCGACCTTCACGCCGACGCCCACGTCGACGCCGCCCGCGTGGCGCGCGCTGGCACCCGGCATCGAGCAGGCCGATATTGCCGCCCCGGTGCCCGGTACAGACACCTACACCAGCGTCTACGCGCTGCGCATCACTCCGGCTCTGGTCGACTTCAGGGTGCGCTACGACGGCGAGAACCCCGGCAGCATCGCCGACTGGCAGGTCGCTACCGGGTCACAGATCGTGCTGAATGGCAGCTTCTTCTCCGGCGATGGCCGGCCTGTCGGGCGGATCGTCACCGATGGCAGGCTGATCGGTGCGCCGCTCAGCTACGAGGACAAGATCGGTGTGCCGGGCATTTTCGCCGTGCTCGACGACACGGCAGCGATCTACGCGCTGGGCCGCTCATCGTACACGCCGCGTGGCATGCGCTTTGACCAGGCGCTGGAGTCCTATCCGGTGCTGCTGCTGCCGGGCCGCCAGCCCGCCTACCCCGAAGAGACCGGGATTCGCGCCCGGCGCACCGTGATCGGCATCGACGAGCAGGGTTACGTGATCGTCGTGCTGATCGACGAGCCGATCTTCTCGCTGCACGAGCTGGCTCAGTGGTTGGCCGTCTCAAACCTGAACCTTGACACAGCCCTCAACCTCGATGGCGGGCGTTCCAGCGGGCTGATGGTCGCCCTGCCGCCGGTCCGCCTGTTTGAGGCGTACGTGCTGCTGCCCATCGTGCTGACCATCAATTCGCGCAATCCCTGACCGGTTCATTTTCACAAAGGATAGATGACCATGTTCGCACGCGTTCCCATACTATATCGCACGGCGTTCGTCGTCCTGCTGGCGATATGGGCGCTCGCCTATGTGCTCGGCATGCTACTCGGCAAGGATAACGAGGACCGCTCGCGGCGGCTGGCCCTGTGGGGCAAGCTGACCATGATCGGTGTGGTGCTAGCATTGAGCGCGATATGGACGCTGGCAGTTGCCTGGGGAACGCATGCGGTGCGCTACGCCTGGCTGATTGTCGCCGGGCTGGTGGCGGGCGCGCTGGGCGACCTGCTGTTGGCGGGTGTCTTCCCGCTGGCCAAGGCCGACCTGATCGGGATCGGCGCGTTTGCTGTGGGGCACGTCTTCTACATCGTCGCCATCCTGACGGCGCGCGGGCTGCTGGGCATCACCAACATGCAGCCAATGATCGCCGCCGTGCTGGATGGGACCGTGCTGGCCGTTGTAGGCTGGGTGGTGCTGATTAACAATCCGGAAGGCAGCCGCACGCTGAACATTGCCAGCCTGGTCTACGGTATCCTGCTGTTCGCCACCGCCGGGATCGCCACCAGCCTGTGGATCGAGAGCGCCCACCTGGGGATTCTCGCGCTGGGGCTGGCGCTGTTCGCCGTGTCAGACTTCATCCTCGCCCAGTACATAGTTCGCAGGCGCGGCTTTTCCTACCAGCGCGACGTGGTGTGGATCATCTACAGCACCGCACAGGTGCTGATCGCCTTTTCGATTGGCGGGGCCATGCTGCTGGTGGTGTAAGTATCGCGCAGAGCCCGGCTGCGGGCTCTGCGCTTCATGAGGAAAGGAGCGGTAACGCTGCCGCTGTCGCTAATTCTGCCCGTTCTCGCGGATGCGCGCCAGGATGTCGCCCTCGTCCATCAGCAGGAACGTGCCGCCGTCTAGCCGCAACTCGGTGCCCGTGTACTTCTCGAACAGCACCACGTCGCCCACGGTCAGACCGTAGGTCATCTCTTCAGGATCGCCCACCGCCTCGACAGCGCCCCGCTGCGGCTTCTCACGCGCGGTTTCGGGCAGGTACAGCCCGCTGCTGGTCTTCAGGTCCTCCTCCAGCGGGCGGATCAACACCCGCGTCCCCAGGGGTTCAATGGTCGTCATCTGTATGTAACCTCCTCTTGATTTGTCTTCGCCGGGGCAGCGCTACTACGCCAGCCCCAGATACTTATCAATCTTGGGCCGGTCAAAGCCGACCACGATCTTGCCGTTGATGTCGACTACCGGCACGCCCATCTGCCCGCTGCGCCGCACCATGTCACGCGCGGCAGCCCGGTCGCGGCTCACGTCGACCTCTTTGTAGCGGATCTTCTGCTGACGCAGGTACTTCTTAACGGCGTTGCAGTACGTGCACGTCGGCGTGGTGAAAACGATCACGCGCAGCTTCTTGCGGTCGGGTGTCTCGCTCATGTTATGATGCCTTTGCGGTCGCTTCGACAGCGCCCTTGATGGCCGCCAGCAGTGTCGGCTCCGGCACCGCGCCCTCGACAAACTCCAACTCGTTAACCACCGTGCGCGGCACCCCCATCACGTCGTATTTCATCGACAGGTGCGGGAATTCCGTCGCCTCGACCATGTCGGCGCGCACTTTGTCGCTGGCGATGGCCAGTGCGTGCGCCATCACGACCGCGCGTGGGCAGTACGGGCAGGTCGGCGTGACGAAGACCTGGAGATGCACCGGGTTCTCAAGCTGCTCCAGGAAGGCCAGCGCATCTTCGCTGAGCTCGACGTGCTGCGGCCCGGCGGCGACAGCCTTCAGGTCATGCAGCAGCGAGCTGAATTCGTAGCCCGACGGAATGCCATAGTAGCGCACGCCGTAATCGCGGTCGCCCTCGCCCAGCAGTGCAAGCGCTGGGATCTTGTCGACCCCATAAGCGTCGGCGCGGTCCTTATCATCCTCAAAATCCAGTACCTCGACTGTGATCTGTCCCGACAGCGCAGCGATCTCCTCGGCGATCTCGCGCGTCTCGGTGCAGTACTGGCATTCGAACTTCTGCGTGAAGACCACCATCTTCACCGGTCCGGCCAGGTCCTCTAGTAGCTTCGATACGTCCTTGCGTGTTTTGTCATCCAGCAGCGGCATGTCTTTGACTCCCATTCAGTAGTTGTTTCTTCATGTTGTATTGGATGCACGACCTGCCTGGAGGTTGCATCCGAATTGTGAAAACAAAAAGCCGCGCTGTCGAGACGCGGCTTCGAGCAGGCGATGATTGGGGCTTACGATTTGGCGAGCAGCATCGTCGCCAGCAGCCCATAGACGGGCACCACCGCAGCGACATCGTCCAGGTCGACATGCTCATGGATGGTGTGGGCGAACTCCGGCTTGCCGGGGCCGAACCCGACGGTGGGGATGTGCGCCTCGCCCATGCTGTACACGCCGTCGGTTGAGAACGACCAGCGCCCGACCGGCGGCGGCGTGCCGTTCACCGATCGTGCTGCCGCGCTTAACGCCTGTATCAGCATGTGATCTTCTTCCAGCGCCCAGGCATTGAAGGCTTCGCGCGTCTTGAACACGTACCCCGAGTACGACTGCGCCGCGTATTCGAGCACGTCAATGCTGGCGCGCAGTCCCTCGCGCTGCACCACGCCCTCGATCTGCGCCTGCGCACGCGTGGGCGTCTCGCCCAGAGTTAGGCGGCGGTCGATGTAGAAGGTGCATGAGTTGGGGATCGCATTCAGGCTTGGCGACTGGCTCTCGATGTGCGTCACGGCGATGGTGCCCGGCCCCAGGAATGGGTCGGTAGGCAGCGTTGGCATCAGCAGGTCAATACCGAACAACAGCCGGGCCGCCGCTGTGATGGCGTTCTCGCCCAGGTCGGGGCTGGAAGCGTGACTGCTCTTGCCGGGAACCGTCACCTTGAACATCACTCGGCCCCGGTGGCCGCGCTTAATTTGCAGGTCGCTCGGCTCGCCGAGCAGTACCCAGTTGGGCCGGATGCCCTCCTCTTCGACCAGCACCTTGAGCGCGAAGCCCTCGCACGGCTCCTCCTGCACCACGAACGCCAGCACCAGCGTGCCGTGCAGCGCCGCCCCGCTTTCGAGCAGCCGTTTCGCCGCGTAAACCATCGCCGCAATGGTAGCTTTCATGTCGCACGCGCCCAGCCCGTACAGTTTGCCCTCTTCAATGAACCCGGCGTAAGGGTCGTGTGGCCAATCGTGGGCGGTAGCCAGTACGGTATCCATGTGCGCATCGTACAGCAGCGTGGGTCCGCTGCCGCTGCCAATCCGCGCGACGACGTTCCCCGCCCGGTCGACGAATACGTCTTCCACGCCCACCGCCCGCAGCTCCGCCTCGACCAGCCTGGCGACATCACCTTCCTGCGTCGAGTGGCTGGGAGTTTGCACCAGCCGCTGGAGAAAGCGAATCATGTCGTCTTTCTCGGCGCTCGTCGGTGTCATGCTGGCCAGCGTTGAACCGGTTGCAGCGGGGAACAACGGTGTCGAAGCCATATCGTTAATATGCTCCCTTGCCAGATAGAACATAGGGGACGGTTTGAAGGAGAATGCGCAGGTCAAGGTCCAGCGACCAGTTCTCGATGTAGAAGATATCCAGCAGGCACATCTCGTCAAATGGGATCTCGCTGCGACCGCTCACCTGCCATAACCCGGTCATTCCCGGCAAGACGCTCAGCCGGCGCCGCTGCCACGGCTCGTACTGCTCGACCTCGTCCGGCGTGTTGGGCCGCGGTCCGATCCAGCTCATCTCCCCGCGCAGCACGTTGATCGTCTGTGGCAGCTCGTCCAGGCTGGTGCGCCGCAGGAAGCGGCCCACGCGCGTCATGCGCGGATCGTCAGGTACTTTGGTCAGCACGTCGTTCTTGAACTTCTTCAGGTGTGCGACCTCGGCCTTCATATTCTCGGCCCCGTCGACCATCGTGCGGAACTTCCACACGCAGATTTCCCTGCCATCCTTGCCGACACGCTTCTGCTTGAAGATCACCGGCCCCTTCGAATCGATCTTGATCGTGAGGCCAATGAGCAGGTACAGGATTGCGAAGAACGGCAGCGTCACAATACTGAGCGCCAGGTCCATCGCCCGCTTGATCAGAAATGCGCTGCGGCTGAGTTGGTCGGGGCCCGGCCCGATCAGCGGGATACCGTTCAGACTGTCCAGGTCGACGTTGCGCATGCGCTGCTGGAAGACATCGGGCACGACGCGCACCCGTACGCGCTCGCGCTCGCATTCATCGACGATCTGCATGATCTTGCGGTGATACATCCACGGCAGCGTGACGATTACCTCGTCGACGGCTTCTGTCTCGATAGCCTCTTTAAGGCTGTCAAGCCCGCCCAGGCTCTTGATGCGCCCCAGGCCATCTCCCTTGGACGGGTCGTCATCGATGTAGCCCGCCACACGGTAGCCGAGGATCGGCTCGGCCAGGATGGTGCGCATAACCGCACGGCCCACCTCGCCTGCGCCGACGATCAGCACCCGCGCGACGCCCGTCCCGCGCCGCAGCATGTTCGCCCGGATAGTCTGCCTGACCACGCGCGCCGCCGCCAGCAACCCGACGATCAGCCCGCCGGCCAGCACCAGCATCCCGCGCGAGTACACCAGCGGCTGGATGAAGAACGTGATTGCCATCACGATCACGACGCTGGTCGTCGTGCCGTTGAGCAGACTGTAGAAGTCGTTGAGCAGACTGCGCCGCCGGCGTTGCTCGTATAACCCGTCGATGCGAAACATGATCAGGCACAGCGCCGTCAGCAGCGCCGCATACGGGATGTATGGCGTGAACGGGGCATAGTACTGTGAATCGACGGGGTAAGGCAGTTGGAGCTGGTAGCGCACCACGTATGACAGCACAAACGCCACGTTGATCAGAATGACGTCCAGGGCAACGACGATACCCAGCGCCGTCTTTGCGCGTGTCATGATGCGTTTTCACCTCGCGTGTTCAGGGCCCGGCGATAAGAGGCAGCCGTCTGCCGGGCCGTCTCCATCCATGTGAACTGCTGCGCGTGCAGCGGGCCACGCCGCGCTAGGTCTGTTCGCGCGTCGGCATCGTCCAGCAGATGCCCCAGCGCTTCCGTCCACGCGTCGACCTTCATCGGAGGCACCAGGATACCATCTGCGCCGACGGCTTCCGGCAGCGAGGTCGTGTCGGAGGCGATCACCGGCGTTCCGCAGGCCATCGCCTCGACCAGCGGCAGCCCGAACCCCTCGTAGACAGACGGATACACGAATACCTGTGCTGCATTGTACCACATGGGCAGGTCTTCACTCGATATATAGCCAGGCAACTGTATGTCTCGCAAAAGGTTCAATTCTTCTATCAGCGCAAACAGTGGGCCGGTCTGCCAGCCCTTTGCCCCGGCCAGCACCAGCTTGACCTTGTCGCGCTGTGGCAGCCGGGTGTAAGCGCGCAACAGCGTGTTCAGGTTCTTGCGCGGCTCCAGCGTCCCCACGAACAGGATGAACCGCTCCGGCAGCCCGGCCTGCTGCCTGAACCTCTCGACCTCGTCACCTGGCAGCGGCGCGAAGCGTGGGTCGACCCCCGGCAGCGCCACGTCGATTTTGTCGAGCGGCACGCCCAGCAGCGCGTGGATCTCCTGCCGCCCGCTCTCGGAGATGGCGATCA
The DNA here is from genome assembly GCA_963787375.1 of uncultured Chloroflexia bacterium. Lineage (GTDB taxonomy): Bacteria > Chloroflexota > Anaerolineae > Aggregatilineales > UBA3940 > CAWBCR01. The sequence continues at coordinate 94,216 of CAWBCR010000016.1, forward strand.
CCCGCCGCGCCCGCTGCGCCGACGTACGCGTGACGACCCGCAGGTACAGCCGTCGCGACGCGCTGAGGCGCTCCGGGTAGCGCAGAAAGCTCAGATCGAAGATCGTCACCACCGATGGCCCGCCCCACAGCACCGGCAGCGAGAAGGCCATGCCGTGCAGCAGGTCGGGCCGGGCCTGCGCCAGCGCAAAGGGTTGGAGGGCCTGCTCCCACACGATTCGGATCGCCGGGTTCTGCGTTGGCAACGCCGCGCGCTGCACCCGCCACTTATCGCACTGCGGCGGGTGGCCCGCTCCCACAAACAGGATGTAATCGAATTCAGGTGCAGCTTCTGGCAGGTGGGCCAGCGTGTTGTATAGGTAGCCGTGAATCCCTGCGCTGCGGTAGGAGGCCTCTCCCGACAGCAGGTGTGCGTTTAACGCAATACAGGGGGCTTTCATGGCGCCATTATAACGAGTTGCCGGGGGATTGTCTTTCCAAACATGCGTTCTAGCGTTACACTTTCCGCTATGGAACTTGCCAGCCTGCTTGATACCCTGCGCCGCGACCGCGACTTCATCGGCAACGTCACCGCCTGGGAGCATATCCCGGCGCGTCCGGCGCGTTACGCCGATTTCCCCCCGGCGCTCGACCGCCGCCTGGTCGAGATGGCGCGCCGGCTGGGTTTCTCTCCGCTGTACACGCACCAGGCGGAAGCCGTCGACGCGGTGTTGGGCGGCGAGAGCGTCGTGATGGTCGCCGGGACGGCTTCTGGCAAGTCGCTGGCCTATCACCTGCCCGCGCTCCAGTTCGCGCTGCAAGACCCGCACGCGACGGCGCTGTATCTGTTCCCGACCAAGGCGCTGGCCCAGGATCAGGCCGCTGCGCTGGCCGACCTCATCGCTACGCTGGAGCCCGACCCGCCGATCCCGGTCAATGTCTACGACGGCGACACGTCTTCCGACCGCCGCACGAAGATCCGGCGCGAGGGTGGCATCGTCATCTCCAATCCCGATATGCTGCACGTCGGCATCCTGCCCTACCACGCACGCTGGGCAGGCTTCTTCCAGAACCTGCGGCTGGTCGTGCTGGACGAGTTGCACACCTATCGCGGCGTGTTCGGCAGCCACATGGCCAACGTTATCCGGCGGCTGCGGCGCATCTGCCGCTTTCACGGCAGCAACCCGGTCTTCGTGTGCACCAGCGCGACCATCGCCAACCCGCAGGAATTGGCCGGGCGGCTGCTCGAAGCCCCCGTGCGCCTGATCGACCAGGATGGCGCACCGCGCGGCGAGAAGCACATCATCCTCTACAACCCGCCCACCATCGACCCTAAGCTCGGCATCCGGCGCAGCTACACCCTGGAGACGCGCAGTCTCGCCGGGCGGTTTCTGGCCGCGCACACGCAGACCATCGTCTTTGCCCGCGCCCGGCTGACGACCGAGCTGCTGCTCGGCTATCTGCGCGACGAAGTCGAGCATGTCGGGCTCCCTCGCGAGAGCGTGCGCGGCTATCGCGGCGGCTACCTGCCGCTGGAGCGCCGCGAGATCGAGCGTGGCCTGCGCGCCGGCGAGGTGCAGGGCGTCGTCGCGACGAACGCGCTGGAGTTAGGCGTCGATATTGGTTCGCTGGGTGCGGCGCTGCTGGCCGGCTATCCGGGCACCATTGCCAGCACTTGGCAGCAGTTCGGGCGGGCGGGCCGTCGCGCCGACGTGTCGGTGGGCGTGCTGGTCGCCTCCGGCGCGCCGCTCGACCAGTACATCGCCACCCACCCGGCCTACATCTTCGAGCGGTCGCCGGAGAACGCGCTGATCAACCCCGACAACCTGGTGATCCTGGTCAACCACCTGCGCTGTGCGGCCTACGAGCTGCCCTTCGAGGACGGCGAGCCGTTCGGCCAGTTCGCGGACGCGCAGGCCGTGCTCGACGTGCTGGCCGAGGACGGCGAGGTGCATCACAGCGGCAGCATGTACCGCTGGGTGTCGGATGCCTATCCGGCGGCGGACTTCAGTCTGCGCACCAACACGCAGGACGTGATCGTCGTACAGGACCACACTGGCGGTGAGCCGGTCGTCATCGGCGAGGTCGACCGCGACAGCGCGCCGATCATGGTCTACACAGGGGCCGTCTACCTGCACGAGGATACGCAGTACCTGATCGAGGAGCTTGACTGGGAACAGGGGCTGGCCATCGCGCGCCGCGCGGACCTCGACTACTACACCGACGCCTCCTCGACGACCGACGTGACCGTCGAAGAAGAAGCCAAGTCCGATCTGGCCGGCGACTGCGTGAAGGCGCACGGGCGGGTGCTCGTCACTCACCAGGCGACCGGCTCCGCATCGTGAAGCGCTACACGCACGAGACGCTGGGCTTCGGCCAGATCAGCCTGCCGGCGCAGCAGTTCGAGACGACCGCCTACTGGTTCTACCTGACCCCCGACCTCACCAGCCAGCTTGAGGAAGCCAACATCCTGCTCCGGCCCAACGACTACGGCCCCAACTGGCCGCAGCAGCGCGATGCGGCACGCGCCCGCGACGGCTATCGCTGCACGCGCTGCGGCGCGCCGGAGCGTCCCGACCGCCAGCACGACGTGCACCACCTGCGCCCCTTCCGCGAGTTTGGCTACGTGCCGGGGCGCAACGAGTACTATCGCGAGGCTAACAAGCTGGAGAACCTGACGACGCTATGCCGCACCTGCCACCGTGCCATCGAGGCGGCGCGCGGCACGCGCAGCGCGTTGGGTGGGCTGGCTAACGTGCTGCACAACATCGCCACGCTGCACCTGATGTGCTCGCCCAACGACATCGGCGTGCTGGCCGAGCAACGCTCGACAGACACTAAAGCGCCGACCATCACCATCTACGACCACGCGGCGGGTGGGCTGGGGCACAGCCCGCGCCTGTTCGACCTGCATACCGAACTGCTGCGCGGCGCGCTCGACCTCGTGCGTGACTGCCCCTGTGAGGATGGCTGTCCGGCCTGTGTCGGCCCGGTCGGCGAGATCGAGGCCGACGCCAAGCAGAATGACGGTCCGGCTGCTGGAGGCGATGCTCGGTGCAACGCCCGCTGCGCCGCCCGATCAGGATGACCGCAGCGTATTCTGAGCCTCACCTGCAAGACACGTAAGGGCGCGGCGGATCGCTGCGCCCTTACCTCAACAGCCTGGGCTGCGCCCCGCGCCTACAGTGGCGACTGCGACAGGCCCCCGTCAAAGATGAACGCCTGCCCCTGAACGTACCACGCCACCGGCGAGGCCAGCCACGCCACCGCTCGGCCATAATCCTCTGGGACGGCTATGCGCCTGACCGGGATTGCAGCGGTTGTCTTGGCGATCTCCTGCTCGGCGGTCGAGTTGTTGTTCTTGGCCCGGTTCGCCATCAGTTGGTCGACCCGCCCGGTCATCACCCAGCCGGGGTTGATGGAGTTCACCCGGATGCCCTTCGGACCCAACTCGTTGGCCATCGAGCGCACCAGACCGATCACTGCCAGCCGGATGGCATTAGACAGGATCAGGTTGTCCGCCGGCTGCTTGACGGTAAACGACTGGGACGCCACGATGCTGCCGCTGCCGCGCTCCACCATGTGCGGCACCACGGCGTAGAACAGCCGCACGGCGCTCATCAGCGTCAGATGCACCCCCGCCTCCCGGTCTGCGGGCTTGAGGGTCAGAAAGCCGCCCGGCGGCGGCCCGGCAACATTGCTCACCAGAACATCGATCTGTTTGAAGCGATCCAGCGTCGCCGCGACCACCCGGTCGATGTCGGCCTGCTCGGTCACGTCGGCGCGGACGGCTAGCACCTCTGCGCCGGTTGCCTTGATCTCCTGCTCGGCCTCGTCGAGCGCGTCGCTGCGGGCGCAGATCGCAACCCGCGCGCCTTCCTGCGCCAGAGCCAGCGCGGCGGCCCGGCCCAGCCCCTTTGAAGAGGCCGTCACCAGCGCGACTTTCCCGTCAAGCTGCAAATCCATTGCGCTCCCTCCTGAGAATCTGGTGGACGACTACGCCTGTCATTATAAGGTATCCGGCACAGTCTGTACACCATTGACGCGCCCTGTCAGGTATGTTACGATGGTGCCCTGTCGCCGCAGCGTGTGGGGGGCTTTTTGGTGATTCGCCAGAAACAGAAACGCTGGAATATCGCGCCACCAGCGCCTGAGCCGTATGTTGAGCGGCTGGCGACGCTTGACATTCATCCCGTGCTGGCGAACGTCCTCTACCGGCGCGGCTACGAAACCCCCGACGCCGCGCTCGATTTCCTCAGCCTGTACGACGAAGACGACAACCCTTTCCGCATGAAGGATATGACCGAGGCCGTCTACCGGCTGCGTATGGCTATCCGCCACCACGAGCCGATTGCTGTCTACGGCGACTTTGACTGTGACGGCGTCACCTCGACCGTGTTGCTGACGCAGGCGCTGCGCGCGCTGGGTGCTGACGTACGCCCCTACATCCCCGACCGCGTTGACGAGGGCTACGGGCTCAACAGCCCGGCGCTCAAGTCGCTGGCCGACGACGGTGTCCGGGTAGTCGTCACTGTCGACTGCGGCATCCGCTCGATCAAAGAGGTCGAAGACGGCAGCAGCTATGGCATCGACATGATTATCAGCGACCACCACAGCGTCGGCAAGGAAATCCCGCCTGCGCTGGCGGTCCTCAACCCCAAACAGCCCGGCTGCCCCTACCCTGAGAAGATGCTGGCCGGCGTGGGGCTGGCTTACAAGATCACGCAGGCGATGTTCATGGAAGCGCAGCGGCGCGGTTATAAAGGCGGCGAAGGCTGGCGGCCCGAGGACTGGCTCGACCTTGTAGCGATTGGCACCGTGGCCGATATCGCCCCATTGCGCGGCGAGAACCGCGCGCTGGTCACACAGGGGTTGGTCCGCCTCAACCATCCGACCCGCCCCGGCCTCCAGGCGCTGTACGCCGAGACGGGCATCACGCCGGGCCGCGTCAACAGCGTGACCATCGGCTTTGTGATCGGCCCGCGCATCAACGCCGCCGGGCGGCTGCGCTCCGCCATGCTGGCCTACGACCTGCTCTCGCAGGAGGACGTCTTTGAGGCCAAGAAGGTGGCTGCCGACCTGAACGCCATCAACCAGGAGCGGCAGCGCAAGACAGCAGAGATGCAAGCAGTGGGCTGAAGAGGCCTTCCCCGGCGACCCCGACGATGAGCCGTTCCTGTTTGCCGCCGACCCGCGCTTCGAGCAGGGTGTGGTCGGGCTGGTGGCCAGCCGCCTCACCGAGCAGTACTATCGCCCTTCGGCGGTGGTCCAGGTAGGCGACGAGGAGAGCCACGGGTCGTGCCGCAGCATCCCAGAGTTTCACATCACCGAGGCGCTCGAAGAATGCGCCGACCTGCTGGAGCGGTTCGGCGGGCATGCCGCCGCCGCCGGGTTCACCGTGCGTAACGAGAACATCGAGGAGCTTTCCGAGCGGCTGTTCGATATCGCCGTCGAGCGCCTGGCCGATACAGAGCTGGTGCCCACCCTTGACATCGACGCCGAGCTGGGGCTGAACGACGTGACTCCGCAGCTAATTGAGGCGCTGGGCCGGCTGGAGCCCACCGGCGAGGCCAATCAGGCCCCGGTGTTCGCCACGCGCCGCGCGTCCGTCAGGAATCGCTTCTTGGTTGGCTCCGAGGGACAGCACCTCAAGCTCCAGCTTGCCGACAGCTTCGGCGAGGCCGAGGCCATTGCCTTCCGCTGGGGCGAGCAGGCTGACTCGCTGCCTGAAGTTGTCGACGTAGCCTACAACCTGGAATTCAATGAGTGGAACGGCTCACGCCGTATGCAGCTCAACGTGCGGGATATCCGCCCCGCCGAAGCCGCCGGCTGATAGGCCATGATGAGATTCTTCCCACGAGATCGATCAACTCTATGAGCAATTGTCGTATGAAGGGTATTGCCGTAATCGCCCGCGCCCTGCTGGGTGCGGGTCTTGCCGCCGCTGCACTGAGTTTGTCTGCCGCCAGGCCGGCCACTGCGCAGCCCAGCGGGGATGTGCGCTTTGGCGTGGTCAACGCCTATGAGGGCTCGCAGGCGGCCTACGCAGCGGGCGTAGGCTGGGAGTCCGTCATCCTGCGCTGGGATCAGCTCCAATCGGGCGGGCCATCGCAGTGGAAATCGCCCGCCGCTATCGAAGACGGGCTGGCGGCGGCGCGCAGCGCCAACATCGAGGTGGTCGGCGTGCTGATCGGCACGCCCGCCTGGGCCACCGATGGCAGTCCAGGCACGGGTGTGCCGCGCGGCTTGTACCTCGCCCCCACCGATCCCAAGAACGTGTGGGCGGCCTTCGTCCGCCAGGCGGTGACGTACTACGCCGCACGCGGTGTCAACCGCTTCTCCATCTGGCGCAGCCCCGACATCCCGGCAGGCGCGCGCGGGGCGCTGTGGGATGGCTCCATGCGCGACTATTACCAGCTTGTCAAGGTAGCCTACGTGTCCGCCAGGGCCACTAACCCGGGCGCGATCATCCACCTGGGCGGGGTCGGCAACTACGACCCGACGTGGTTCAATACCTTCGCTGATCTGGTCGCCAACGACAGCACCGCCCCTCAGCACAACTACTATTTCGACGTGGCCATGCTCAGCGTCTACGACTCGCCGGAGCAGGTTTACGCGTTGATGAGCAATCACTTCGCCGTGATGGAAAGCAAGGGCATCCCGCTCAAGGAGGTGTGGCTGGGCGAGACCGACGCGCCGCCCGCCGTCGACCCCCAGGCCTACACCGGTGCCCCGCCGGAGCTGCGTCACGCTAAAGTCACGCAGGAGCAGCAGGCGGCGTTCATCGTGCAGGCCTACGCGCTGGGCTTCGCAGCCAATCGCGGCGCGCGGATCGCCGTCTATCGCATGGTCGACGACTTGACCGCGGACGACGGGATCGCCTACGGCCTCCTCCGCGCCGACGGCAGTCCGCGCCCGGCCTACAACGCGTATAAGCTCGTCGTGCAGCAGTTCAGCGGGTTTGTCTACGCGCGCCGCGTCAGCGAGGAAACCCACCCGCTCATCGACTATGTGCGCCTGACGTTCGACGACCGGGTCACCCACGTGGTGTGGGCGCTCACCCAGCAGGCCGCGACCCTCGTCATCCCGGCCCGCAGCAGCCAGGCCACCCTCATCGACCTCAACGGAAACGAGTGGACCGTCAAGCCGCAAAACGGCAGCTACCGCGTGGCCGTAGCTGGTGCCGCCTGCAACGATCCGATTGATCGATGCCTGATCGGTGGCGACCCGTGGATGCTCGTCGAGCACGGTGTGCTCGACCCGCTCAACAGCACGCCGCCCGCCGTTACCGTCGAGCGCGGCGGCACGACGCCCACGCCCGACCCCAGCTTCCTGATGACCGCCACCGCGCGGGCCATCCCGACTGCCACGCCAACCGTCCTGACCCGCACGCCGACGTCCTCGCCGACCGTGCCAACCGCCACGCCGACCTACACCCCACGGCCCACCAATACGCCAGTGCCTTCGGCCACCAGCACCCGGACGCCGCTGCCTTCTTCGGCCACGCCCGCGCCCAGCAGCACGCCGTCCGCCACGCCAACCATCACGTTGACGCCAACGAACACGCTGACGCCCACCGCCACCGCGACGGCTACCATCACCCCCACGCCGACTATCACGCCTACGCCAACCATCACGCCGACCCCGACACCCGTCCCACCTGATGTTAATGCCCTGCGGCCAAAAGGCTTCCGCGCCGCGATGCCCTTCCTGCTGATCGTCCTGGGTGTGCTGGCTATCGGTGGGGGATTGTTGTACTTCCTGGGCGGGGCGCGTCGCCGCGCAGCGCCGCCCGCAGAAGGTGGGGATGACGACGAGACGTGATCGCTGGTGCACCTGGGCCAGCGCATGCGGCTTGATTGCCGCGCTTGACGCCCATAGCGGGTAAGGCTAGAATACCCATCAAGCGATCCCCCGCGCGAATCTGAAGGATGGAGCAGCCCGTGAGCAAGCGCTGGCCTGACAAAACCGTAATTGGCCTCACAGGCAACATCGCGACCGGCAAGAGCGTTGTACGCCGCATGTTGGAGCACCTCGGCGCGTTCACCATCGACGCCGATGGGCTGGTCCACCGCGCCATGTCTCCGGGAGCGCCCGCCTACCAGCCGGTCGTTGAGCTGTTCGGCAAGTGGATTGTCAATCCCCAGGGGCAGATTGACCGCGCCCGCCTGGGGCAGATCGCATTTTCCAGCCCCGAGGCGATGGCCGCGCTGGAGAAGATCACCCACCCGATTATCAACCAGGTGCTCGACCTGCTGATCAGGCGTGCCAAGCAGCCGGCTGTCATCATCGAGGCCATCAAGCTGGTCGAGGCCGGCCTTGCCACCGACTGCGACGTGGTGTGGGTGGTCGACGCACCGGTTGATCTCCAGATCAAGCGGCTGATGACCGACCGCAAGATGACACGCACCGAGGCGGAGCTGCGTATCGCGTCGCAGAAGACGCAGACCGAGCAGTTGGCCCACGCCACGCAGATCATCAACAACGCGGGTGGCTACGAAGACACCTATTATCAGGTTCAGACGGCCTACAACCGCTTGATGCACATCGAAGTTCCGCCTGTCACACCCTTCCCCGTCCCCGCACCGAAGGGCAAGACTTCGATTGCCGAAGCCCCCATTACGATCCACCGTGGCACGCCGCAGCATGCCGATATCATCGCCAGCTTCATCAACCAGATGCAGAAGACCTCGTTGAGCCGTTCAGACGTGATGGTCCGCTTCGGGCAGAAGGCCTACATGCTGGCCTTTGCCGGCGATCAGGTGGTCGCGCTGGCCGGCTGGCAGATCGAGAATCTGATCGGGCGCATCGACGAGTTCATGCTGCTGCCCGGCGCGCCGGCTAATAAGGTCGTCATCCCGCTGGTCAGCACCATCGAGGAAGCCGCCAACGACCTGCAAAGCGAGATCATGCTGCTGTACCTGAAGCGAACCACGCCGGAGACGGTCGGGAAGGCGGTGCTGGCTGCGGGTTATGAGCCTAAAACGCCCGCTGATCTGCGTGTGCCGGACTGGCGCGAAGCGGCTGAAGAGTCTGCTCCGCCGCAGTCCTACATGGTCTTCAAGCGCCTGCGCGAAGACCGTGTTCTTAAGCCGATCTGATCCCCATGTGGGCTGAATATCAAAGAGGTTAGATGGCCGAGTTCTTTAATCACACAATGGACAATTTACGCAAGGGGCCGCTGGGCCCGGTCGTGAAGCTGGTCGAGGCGCACCCGCGCCTGTCGGGCTGGCTGGTGCTGTCCGTAGGCATGGTGATCCTGCTGGTCATCGAGGCGCGCAGTGTCGGGCTGCTGCCCGGCCAATGGGTTGCGCTGATCGTCGCCACGGTGCTGGTCGCCGGTGCATGCATCTGGATCATCAGTTGGGACGACGAAGAGGAAGATGAAGAAGAGGCGGCAGCCGCGCAGCCGAAGCGCAAAAAGAAAGCAAAGGACGCGGACGAGACGTCCGGCGACGCCTGAGGGTATTGCGGCTTGAATCTACACGAAATCAGCATACAGGCCGGTGAGGCTCACCGGCCTGTATGCTGCGTATGCCAGATGCGCTACCACCACTGGAAGTACGTCGTCTCGACGGTCAGGAACGTCTCTCCGGCCAGCACATGCGCCTCGACGATCACCCGTGTGCCGGGCGCGGCAGGCGGCGCATCGAACGCCGCTGATGACAACCCGCGCGTGTCAGTGTCGGGCAGCGTCACCTCGGCTGAGGCGCTGTCGTAACGCAGCACGACCAGCCCCTGCGCGCCGGCGATAGGGCTGCCTGCCTCGTCCTCGACCACCACGTAGACTGTCTGCTGGCCGTCCTGCCCCACCGTGGGTCGCTGCACGCTTACGCTGGCCCGGATACCTGCCGGTGGCAGCGGTGTGCCTCGCAGGCCGAAGGCGGCTTGCCCGGCATCCGGCGGCGGGAAGGCCCCCACGTAGACCGACCCCAGGTTGGCCAGGTGCACTCCGCTGGCAGGATCGCTCGCCAGCCGGGCCCGCTCGAAGTCCTGCACCAGCGCGCCATTTTGAACGCGGGCCGCGCCCAGTGGCTGCCCGAAGAAGCCCGCGCCGCCGTTCGCCGCATAGTAATCGGCAAAGGCCGGGGCGACCGCCTGCGACACGTCCGGCTGGCCCAGCGCCAGCGTGACGCCAATCGGCGCAAGCTCGACGCCGCGCACGGTCACCTGAAGCTGCACGCGCTGGAACGTCTGCACCGTTACGCCCTCTTCGCGGCTGTACGTGTCGGTCAGTGGGAAGCCAAACGTTGATACGCCGCCGTGCGCGTCAAAGAATGCCAGGAACGGCGCGTGCACGCTGTGGCCGGTTTCCGCGAAAGTGCGGCCAGGCAGCGGAACCCGTCCCTGGAGGGCCAGCGCTGCAACCGCCACGATGGCGGCGGCTGTGGCAATCACGATAGGGATGGCACGGTGCGCAGGGCGCATACTGATCCTTGTCTGATGGCCAGAGCGGCAATATACTGTAGGGTAGCGTATAGGACATGAAACGAGCGTGCAACCGAACGGGCGTTCGGGCAAACTGCCCTCCACTGCACGCCCGAAGTTCCATAGGCAGCGCATGAAACTCACCATCAGCATGGGGCAGTTCGATGTCAGGCTCGGCGAGCCAGAGCGCAACCTGAACTGCGTCCGCGCGTGGGTCGACGAAGCCGCCCGGCGCGGCTCCGACCTCGTGATCTGCCCCGAGCTGTGGGACACCGGCTACGCGCTTGACCGCGCCGCCGAGCTTGGTTCACCGCTGGGCGCGGGCCGTTTCGAGCAGGTGGCGCAGATCGCCCGCCAACATCACATCCACATCGCCGGCTCGATGCTGGAGACGGTCCCCGGCGCGGTCTATAACACGCTGGCCTGGTTTGGCCCTGAGGGCGACACGCTGGGCGTGTATCGCAAGCTGCACCTGTTCCGCCTGATGAACGAGGAGCGCTACCTGACGCCCGGCGGCGCGCCGTTGCTGCTCGACCTGCCCTGGGGTAAGACGGCCCTCGCTATCTGCTACGACCTGCGCTTTCCGGAGCTGTTCCGCGGATATGCGCTCGCCGGTGCGGTGCTGGCCATCATTCCGGCGGAGTGGCCCCATCCGCGCATGGCTCACTGGCAGACTCTGCTGTGCGCCCGCGCTATCGAGAACCAGATGGTCGTCGCAGGTTGCAACCGGGTCGGCACCGATCCGGGCGCGACGACCTTTGGTGGTCGCTCGGCCATCTTCGACGCGTGGGGCGAGCCGCTGGTCGAAGCGGGCGAGCAGGAGACCCTGCTGACTGCTGAAGTTGATCTGGCGAGCGTCGAGCAGGTCCGGCAGAAGATCCCGGTCTTCGACGACCGCCGCCCCGATATTTATCCCTGACCGTCTTGAAAGGAACCACACTATGAGTGCAACCTACACCGATCTCAACCCCTCCACGCGTTTGCTGCTCGGCCCCGGCCCCAGCATGGTCCACCCCCGTGTGCTGCGGGCGATGGCCACCCCGCTGATCGGCCACCTCGATCCGCAGTTCATCACCATCATGAACGAGATACAGGATATGCTGCGCATGGTCTTTGAGGCCCCCGACGCGCTGACCATCCCCGTCTCAGGCACGGGCAGCGCCGGGATGGAGGCCGCGCTGTGCAACTTCATCGAGCCGGGCGACCCAGTGCTGATCTGCGTCAACGGCTACTTTGGCGAGCGGATGGTCGATATGGCCAAACGCTATGGGGCCGACATAAAGCGCATCGAAGCGCCTTGGGGTGAGGTCTTCAGCGCACAGCAGGTCAAGGCGGCGCTCGACGCTTCGCCCGCGAAGCTCGTCGCCATCGTCCACGCCGAAACGTCCACCGGCGCGCTGCAGCCGCTGGAGGAGATCGCGCAGGTCGTGCATGACCACGGCGCGCTGTTGCTGGTCGACTGCGTGACCTCGCTGGGTGGCATTTCGGTGGGCATGCAGCGCACCGGCATCGACATCGCTTACAGCGGCACGCAGAAGTGCCTCAGCGCGCCGCCCGGCCTGGCCCCGGTAGCGCTCGGCCCGCGCGCTGTCGAGGCGCTCAAGAATCGCAAGAGCACGGTGCCCAACTGGTACCTCGACCTGACGATGGTGCTCAAATACTGGGGGCCGGAGCGCACCTACCACCACACCGCGCCGATCACCATGAACTACGCCCTGCGCGAGGCGCTGCGGCTGGTCGACGAAGAAGGGCTTGAGCCGCGCTTCGCCCGCCACCGCCGCAACGCTGAATTGATGTGGGATGGGCTGGCCGCGCTCGACCTGACGCCGCACGTGGCCCTCGACCACCGCCTGCCCTCGCTGACGACCGTCAGCGTGCCGGACGGCGTGGACGAGGCTGCCGTGCGCCGCCGCCTGCTCGAAGAGTACGGCATCGAGATTTCCGGCGGCCTGGGTGCATTGAAGGGCAAGGTGTGGCGCATCGGCCTGATGGGCTACTCCAGCTCAGAAGTCAACGTCGTCACGCTGCTCGGCGCGCTGGAACGCATTTTGCACGGGTAGCCTCCGACTGCCGGAGGCAGGGAGAAAACGACATGATCACCACTGATGCCCTTGAGGCAACGCAAGACCTGATCCACGATCTACAATCTGCTCACCTCGAATTATATTTCGACCGCCTGACGCGCCTGCTGTACAGCACCGATGCCAGCATCTACCAGATGATGCCGGTCGGCGTTGTCTTTCCCAAAGATGCTGATGAGATCGCTGCGGCTGTCGAGATCGCCACGCGGCACGGCGTGCCGCTGCTGCCGCGCGGCGGCGGCAGCAGCCTGGCCGGGCAGGCCGTCAACCACGCGCTGGTGCTTGACGTGTCTCGCTACATGGATCGCATCGTCGAGATCGACCCCGAGGCGCGCACGGTCCGCACCCAGCCTGGCATCACGCTCGGTCAGCTCAACAAAGCGGTGGGCAAGCACGGCCTCATGTACGGCCCTGACCCGGCCAGCGCCGACCGGGCCACGATAGGCGGCATTCTCTCCAACAACTCAACCGGCGCGCACTCGATCATCTACGGCATGACCGTCGATCACGTTCTGGCGGTGGATACCATCCTGTCTGACGGCAGCCAGGCGCACTTTGACGCGTTCGACAAAAAGACGTGGTCGGACCGCGCCGAGCGCTCTGGCATCGAAGGGGCTGTCTACCGTGCCCTGCCTGGCATTCTGGAACGCTACGCCGATCCCATTGCCACCCGCTACCCCAAGACCTTCCGCACCGTGGCCGGCTACAATTTGAACTATCTGGCCAAGACCGAGCAGCCAAACCTGGCCCAGTTGATCTCCGGCTCCGAGGGAACGCTGGCCGTCATCGCCGAGGGCACGCTCAACCTCGTGCCGATTCCAAAGATGACCCGGCTGGCGCTGATCCACTTCTCCAACCTGCGCGCCGGGATGGAGGCTGTGCCGGTCTTGCTCGAAAGCAAGCCGACCGCCGTCGAGGTGCTCGACAAGATGCTGTTCGACCTGTGCCGCGACCGCATCGAGTACCGTCGCCTGCTGACCTTCGTGCAGGGCGACCCGGAGTTGGTGCTGATCGTCGAATACACCGGCGACACCGCCGCCGAGCTTGAGGCCGGCATTGAGCGCCTGAACGCAAAGCTGCGCCAGTTGAACCATCATGAGCCGGTTGTCGTCGTCTCGGATGCCGCGCAGCAGTCCAACGTGTGGTACGTCCGCAAGCTGGGGCTGGGCATCCTGATGAGCGTAAAAGGCGACGCCAAGCCCATCCCCTTCATCGAAGATGCCGCCGTGCCGGTTGAGCATCTGGCCGAGTACATCACCACCATCTACGATTATGCCTACAGCACCGGCGTCGAACGCGTGGCGATGTACGCGCACGCCAGCGCTGGCTGCCTGCACGTCCGGCCCCTGGTCAGCCTCAAGACTGCCGACGGCGTCCGCCAGTTGCGGCAGATCGCCGAGGAGTCGGTGCGGCTGGTCGTCAAGTTCAGCGGCACCACCAGCGGCGAGCACGGGGAGGGTCTGGCACGCGGCGAGTTTTCCGGGCAGTTATTTGGCCCGGAGATGACAAATGCCTTCCACGAGGTCAAGGCCGCCTTCGACCCCGCCAACCTGCTCAACCCCGGCAAGGTGGTCGATACGCCGAAGATGGACGACAAGTCGCTGCTGCGCTATGGCACTGCCTACCGCACGCCCCACGATCTGAAGTCCACCGTCCTCAGCTTCGCCGAAGATGGCAGCTTCGCGGCGGCGGTTGAGATGTGCAACGGCGCGGGCGTGTGCCGCAAGATCGGCCAGGGCGTGATGTGCCCCTCTTACCAGGCCACGCGTGACGAGACGCACAGCACGCGCGGGCGCGCCAATACGCTGCGGGCCGCGATGATGGGCCTGCTGGGCCCGGACGGCATGACCTCGCCAGAGACTTACGGCGTTCTCGATCTATGCCTGTCGTGCAAGGGTTGCAAGGCGGAGTGCCCGTCCTCTGTCGACATGGCGAAGATCAAAGCCGAGTTCCTGCACGCCTACTATCGCGAGCACGGCACGCCGCTGCGCGCGCGGGTGTTCGGCAATATCGCCAAACTGGACCAGTGGGGCCAGCCGGTCGCGCCGCTGGCTAACCTGGTCCTCAAGGGGCCCGGCAAGTGGGCCATGACTGCCATGGGCGTCCACCGCGAGCGCCCGCTGCCGCAGTTCGCCTCGCAGTCCTTCAGCCGCTGGTATGCCCGGCACCACACCAATGGCCACGCCGGGACGCGCCAGCAGGTCGTGTTCTTCCACGATACGTTCATGGAGCACAACGACCCCCACATCGGCAAGGCGGCAATCAAGGTACTGGAGGCCGCCGGCTACGACCCGATCCTGCTCAAAGACAAGAAATGCTGCGGGCGTCCGGCGCTCTCAAAGGGCCTGCTCGACGAGGCGGCGCGCCTCGCACGGCACAACGTTGCGCTGCTGGCCCCCTATGCCGAGCAGGGTATCCCCATCGTCGGCTGCGAGCCAAGCTGCCTGTCGGCGCTGGTCGAGGAGTATCCCGACCTCGTCCCCGGCCCGCAGGCCAAGACCGTCGCCTCGATGGTCATGCCGATTGACGCCTTCCTGGTGCGTGAGGCTCAAGAGGGACGTTTAAGCTTGAGCTTTGACGACACCCCGCGCGAGGTGCTGTTCCACGGCCACTGCCATCAGAAAGCGGTGTTCGGCACGGCCAGCACCCACGCCATGCTGAAGCTGATCCCGAGCTGCACCGTCAGCGAGGTGGACTCAGGCTGCTGCGGCATGGCCGGCTCGTTCGGCTACGAGGCCGAGCATTACGATCTATCGCTCAAGGTGGCCGAGTTGGCGCTGGCCCCGGCGGTGCGCGCCGCGCCTGCTGAGACCATCATCTGCGCGATGGGCACCTCCTGCCGCGAGCAAATCGATCACACCGCCGACCGCAGCGCGCTGCATCCCATCGAGGTGCTGGCCTCGGCGCTGGTGGATTGAGATAATACGTGGTAGGGGCGGGTCTCAGACCGCCCATAGGCATCAAGATAAGGACAATCAGGGCATCTTCAGGGAGAATGATTGTGCGAACAACATTCACCCAACGAGGATACCCTGATGTTATGTACAACCATAGCAGGACTGAGTAAGACTCTGCAAGACTTGTTGATTTAAGACGCGGATCGTCTTGGGCGGGAAAGCGGGTTTATTCAACGACAAAGAAAGTTGAGCGGAGCGAGTTTTGTTCAGAGCCTGGTCTTTGGCTGGCAAGCCAATCCGCAGGCGAGTTTAGAAGAATTATGCCAGAGCGCCGCTGTGTGTGGGATGAGCATCAGTCCACAGGGACTGCAAGACCGGCTCAACAGCCCGCAGGCGGCGGAGTTTCTGCGCCAGATGTTGGAACAGAGTTTGACCTATATGGTGGTTGGACAAACCGAGCAGGCCGCCTGTTTAGGACGTTTCACGGGGGTCTATCTACAAGATAGCACGACCATCCGGTTGCCAACAAGTCTGGCTGCACAATGGCGAGCAAGCGGCAATCAGGCCAGCAAAGGGGCCGGGTTGAAAGTGCAAACCGTCTTGAACTACCACAACGGGCAGTTGCAACTACGCCTGGCGGAAGCGGTGGCCCATGATTGTCCCTTACAAACGGTGACTTTACCCGCGGGCAGTCTCCGCCTGGCCGATGTTGGATACTTTAAAGTCAAGGTGTTTGAGACTTTGAATGAGCGGTCGGTCTGGTGGCTGACACGCTTACCCGCTCACACCGGGGTTTGGGTGGGGGAGCGGGTCGTGAATACGGCGACCTGGCTCACACAGGTCTGCACCGATGACGGTCTTGACGTTTGGGTAGAGTTAAGCGCCCAACGCTTTGCCTGCCGCCTGATCGCCCAGCGGGTTCCCGCTGAAGTAGCCGCCCAACGCCGGGAACAAGTGCGTGAAGCTGCCGCCCGGCGTTCACATCAGCTGCGCCCCGAAACGCTGGCGCTCTGCGACTGGACCGTGATAGTGACTAACCTCCCGGCCGAACACCTGTCTCCGACTGAAGCGTTAGTTCTGCTGCGCCTGCGCTGGCAAATTGAACTGCTGTTCAAGCTTTGGAAGCATACTTTGGCCATTGACACCTGGCGTACTCAACAACCCTGGCAAATTCTGACCGAGGTCTTCGCTAAGCTTCTGCTGGCCGTTATCCAGCACTGGCTCGTCCTGCTCGGCTGTTGGGGAGAACTCGACCGCAGTCTGGTCAAAGCCATCCTGGTGCTTCGCAAGCATGCCTTTCATCTCGCTGCTGTTCTGGCCCATCTCCCGTTGCTCGTCCGTGCTCTACAGACTATTTTGCCCACGCTCTCACGCTGTTCTATTCGCAAACGAAAAACACGCCCTGCCACTTTTCAGCTTCTGGAGCGTGCCTTTGCTTAACTTGATGCCTATGGGCGGGTCTGAGACTCACCCTCTTCCTTCTCCCACAAGCAAAGAGCCGGGTTCAGCAAGCCCGGCTCTTGTGATTCGGAATGACCGTTTGTTCAGTCGGCGGCGAGATTGTTAGCCCGCGCGATGTCTTCAGCTAGAAAAAAAACCTGGTCTTTCCCCTCCAGCTTCTCGCGCGTTTTCTCGATGATCAGGTTGAGGTGCGAGCCGTTCGCCACAAAGTCGAGGTCGTCCGCTGGCACGATCAGCACCGGGCTTAACGTGAAACGGGCGATCCAGTCCTCGTACAGCGTGTTGAGCTGGCGCAGGTAATTGGGATCGATGTCCTGCTCGAAGTCGCGCCCGCGCATGCGGATGCGGTTGAGCAGCGTCTCGACCGATGCGCGCAGGTAGATCACTAGGTCGGGTGGCGGCAGGAACTGGGTCAGCGTCTCATACAGCTCGCGGTAGCTGCGATAATCACGCTCGGCCATGTTGCCCTGCTTGTACAGGTTGCAGGCGAATATCTCCGCATCTTCGTACACGCTGCGATCCTGCACCACCGACTTGGGGTGATCGAGTAGCTGGCGGTGGTGACGCAGCCGCCGCGAGAGGAAGTAAATCTGTGAGTGGAAGCTCCAGGTGCGCATGTCGCGGTAAAAATCGGCCAGGTATGGGTTATCGTCGACCGCCTCGTAAAAGGGCTCCCAGTCCAGGTGCTCGGCCAGCAGATGCGTCAGGGTGCTCTTGCCCACCCCCACGTTGCCCGCAATCGCGACGAACTTCTTGCTGGTGATGGTCATTCCGGTTTCTCCTCGTCCGCAATCACCTGACCATTCCGCCACCGCCGGTTGGCGTTGATGGTCATCTTTTCCAGATAGGCGCGTTCCAGGTCAATACCCGCATAATTGCTGAGCTTGAGCAGGTAAGCCAGGCAGTCGGCCAGCTCATCCTCAATCTGCACGCGACGCTCGCTCAGTGCGTCCTGCCGGGCCACATCGGGCGACCTGCCCTCGTGCTCAAAGTGAGTCTGGGCCAGCCAGGTCTGCTTGAGCAGGTGTGCCAGCTCGCCAATTTCCTCGTTGAGCGCAATGAAGTTGAAGAACGGATCGGGATCGAACCCCTTTTCGGAATCCAGCGACATGTGAAACTGCTGGAAGTCGGTCAGGCGGTGCGGGCCTGCCTCCAGGTCCTCTAGGATGGCCTCCGGCTTGCGGTCCGACGCCGGCTCAACTCCCGGAAGCTGCGCCTGATACGTTCCATATTGCAAGCTGCTCTTGATACGCTCCGCTACGTACGCCAGGTCACTGGAGTTGTGCACGATGTTCAGATCGTTGGTGTCGATGGTCAGCACCGGCACCTCGTCGTAGTCGGCCATGAACTGCTCATACGCAACCCGCAACTGTTCGATATAATTGGGGTCCATATTACGCTCATACGGGCGGTCACGTGCGGCGATGCGCCCCATCAACACGTTCAGGTTGGCTCGCAGATAGACCAGCAGGTCGGGCCGCCGGATCTTCTCACCTAGCGCCGCGTGCACTCGCTCGTAGACCGCCAGCTCGTCGCCCTTGAGGTTCAGGTGCGCGAATAGGCTGTCTTTGGCAAAGGTGTAATCGGCGATCACGGGGCTGCGCGGCAGCGCCCGCGCTACCCTGTCAACCTGCTGGCGGTAGCGGCTCAGCAGGAAAAAGATCTGTGTCTGAAAGGCGTATCGTTGCCGGTCGGCGTAAAAGTCCGAGAGGAAGGGGTTCTCTTCAAATTCCTCCAGCAGGGCTTCTCCACGCAGCTCAGGCATGAGCAGGCGTGCCAGCGTCGTCTTGCCAACCCCTATGACGCCCTCAATAGCAATGTAGGGATGACGAGTCATGTCCATATTCCGCTGTCGTTTGCGATTGCGGGATGGGATGCCATCTCGCAGCCAGTGCGCGCTGTAACGGGCTTGCACCCTATTACCCGGGGAAGACGACCGGCGCGCAAAAAGCCTGCGCCGGTCATCGCGCAGTAGCATACCTGAGCCTCTGGCGCGGCGCAAATTGCAACGTTAAGAATCGGTATCGAAACGCCCAAACAGGGGAGAAACACCGCCGTGAGTGAACAGTCGGCCAGCCTTTTTCTCGACCAGACCGCCGTCCATGATGCGCTGGAGGCGCTGCGGCAGGCGGAACCCCTGCGTGACAACCCGCTGCGGCGGCTGGTGTGGATCCGCCAGCAGGTCGATGCATTCGGCCCGCAGCCCAGCGCCACCGGCGTCGACGTGGCCATGGGCGCGGCGCTGACCGATCTCATCGAAGACAATCTCAGCCGCCTGCGCACGCTCGAAGGCGTCCTGCCCTACGACGAGGCCGACCGCGCTGCATCACTCGACGCGCTTCGCGCCGACTTCGCCCAGTCAAACACCGAGCTGCAGGCGTGGAGCACCCTTTACTATCGCTTTGTGCGTCTCGATCTCGATCTTCAGGCGCAGGATATCGCCACCGCGCTGGGAACCGATTCTTCGCCAGGTGCGCCGCCGGCAGGCCCACGGCTTCCATCGCCTGACGGAAACGCTGGTCCGGCTTGAAGCGTCCGCGCGTGCCGAGAATCGCCGCCTGTGGCTCCAGCTCAAGCTTCCTCCGCCCACCTACGCCGCGCTGTTCGGCCTCGACGCTCGCACCAATGCGCTGGCGGCGCAGTTGGCCGCCCCGCCGCCGCCGCACAGCCTGCTGCTCAGTGGTGCTGGCGGCATCGGCAAGACGACGCTGGCCCACGCTGCCCTCACCCGTTTGATCGACGCGGGGCAGTTCGAAGACATTGCCTGGCTCAGTTTCGACGAGCCGACCGCCTACCCCACGCTGCTGGCGCGGCTGGCTCGTGACCTTGGCTACGTGTCCCTGGCCAGCGCCAGTCTTGACGAGCTTGAGGGGGGCCTGCGCGTGCGGCTGGCTTCCGCCCCGGCGCTGATCATGCTCGACAACGTCGACTACCTTCAGGACTTTCCGGCGCTGGTGTCCCGGCTCGACTCGCTCGTCGCGCCCGGACGCCTGTTGATGGCGGCCCGCCAGCTTCCCGTGTCAGACTTGGCGCTGCCGGTCATGGCAGTTGATCCACTTGAGCGGCCCGACTTCGCTGCGCTGCTGCGCGATTTCGCGCGCGCCCGGCGCATCTCGCGGCTACGCGAGCTGCCCGACGATGTTGTTGACGCGATCTATTCCGCTGTCGGTGGCAATCCGCTGGCCGGAAAGCTGGTCGTCAGCCAGATTGAGTTCCTGCCGCTTGAGCGTGTGCTGGCCAATCTGGCGACCCTGCCCACCATGCAGGGTGTCGGCCTGTTCGACTGGCTGTTCACGGCCACCTGGGAAGCGCTCGGCGAGGATGCACACTGCGCTGCGCTGGCAATGTGCCTGCTTCCACCTGAAGGCGCTGACTGGCAAGACCTGCTGGTGATGTCCGGTCTGGCTCCCGGCCCGCTCAATCGGGCGCTTGAGGAACTCGTCGCCGGCTCGCTACTCGACGCCAGCGGTCAGCCGCCGCGCTACGCGATGCACGCGCTGGCCCGGCTGTTTGTCGAGGATCAGGCGCAGCACCCCGAGCTGGTCGACGTCTACCGCCGCATGCTGCATAAGGCCGTCACCCGCGCGCGCCGCGCGCGCCAGACCTCCGAAGGTCCCACAGGTGACGCCCGACAGGGGCTGCTGCTGTTGCAGCAGGAAGCCCGCTCCGGCGCAGATGCCGACGGGCTGGACGACCTGATCGTCCGGCTTGCGCCTGCTATCCACCGGGCTGGGCTGTGGGCCGCCTGGCGCGACGTGCTTCAGCGCGTTGCCAACCGCCAGCGCGATGCTGGCAGCCAGCCGGACACGCTGGCCCGCACGCTGCTGGAGTTAGGGGTCACCTGCCGCTGGCTGGGCGAAGCTGGGCAGGCCGAGCAGGCGCTCGGCGAGTCGATCCGGCTGTTCGGCGAGACAGGCGACTTCACTGGGCAGGCGGAGGCCGAGGTCGAGATCGGCCAGCTCTACGAGACCACTGGCCAGACCGCCCCCGCCTATGAAGCCTACCAGCGCGCCGTCGCCGCCGCGCAGCGCCATGCCACACGCGACCTCCGCCGGCGCGCGCTCAATGGGCTGGCCGGGCTGGCGCTGCACAACGAGCGCACTGATGCCGCGCTCGACCTGCTGCAGCAGGCGCTCGCGCTTGACGCGGATCGCCCCGATGGGCGTACCCTCAGCAACCTGGGGATGGCCTATTTGCAGGCCGAAGACACCGCACGGGCCATCGACTGCCAGCAGCAGGCGCTCGACGCCTTCGAGGATGACGGCGCGCTGCCCGAGCAGGCCCGCGCCCATTTGCGGCTGGGGATGGCCTATCATGCCGGCGGGCGCGCCGCCGATGCGCTCCACCACCTCGACGCTGGGCTGCGGTTGATGCAGACGCTTGGCGATGCGCTGGGCCGGGCACGTATCCTCACCAACCTGGGCGCGGTCCATGCCGGGGCCGAGCGCTGGCAGGAGGCATTGAGCGTGTGGCGCGAGGCGCTTGACCTCCAGCACCAGCTTGGCGATGCGGTCGGGATGGCCTACACCTGGTACAATCTGGCCGACTTACAGTGGCAGCTTGACCATCCTGCAGAGGCGCGCGCCGCGCTCGACCAGGCCGCTGCGCTGGCCGAACAGCGCGAGCTGATCACGCTGCTGGCGTCCATTCGCAATCATCCCGCTCGGCGCGGCTGACCGCCGCTTCAAACCGCATCTCAACCGCGCCGCTGCGCCTTTTCCAGCGGGCAGCCTAGAATGATCGTGCTGACCATCATCAGGAGGAGATCGACCATGCCCCCAGTCAAGAAACCATCTGAGAATGCAAAGTCTGCCCCCGCAGCCCGCTTTGACGTGACCGCCGTGCGGCGCAGGTTTCCCGCCCTGCGCCAGAAGATCGACGGTGTGCAGCCCGCCTACCTCGACAACCCCGGCGGTACGCAAGTATCCGACTTTGTGCTGAAGGCTATGCGTACCTATCTGGTCGAGGCCAACGCCAACACCCACGGTGACTTCCACACCAGCCGTCTCACCGACGAGACCATCGCCGGGGCGCGTCGCGCGATGGCCGATCTGCTCAACGCCCCATCGCCCGATGACATCGTTTTTGGCCCCAACATGACGACCCTCACCTTCGGCATCAGCCGCGCTATCGGCAAGACGCTGGGCAAGGGCAGCGAGATCGTCGTCACCCGCATGGATCATGACGCCAACATTTCGCCCTGGTTGCTCATCGCCCGCGACTACGGCTTCAAGATCAAGTGGGCGGAGTTCGACCCCAAGACCGGTCGCCTCGACTACGAGCAGATGCAAAAGCTGATCGGCGACAGGACGAAGGTCGTCGCCTGCGTGTACGCCTCGAACGCGCTGGGCACCATCAACGACGTGCTCCGCGTGGTCGAGATGGCGCACGCCGCCGGTGCGCTGGCCTACATCGACGCAGTGCAGTACGCGCCGCATGGCCCCATCGACGTGCAGGCGCTCGACTGCGACTTTCTGGCCTGCTCGGCTTACAAGTTCTTCGGGCCACACATGGGCATGGTGTACGGCAAGCACGAGCACCTCGCCAGCCTGCCGGCTTATAAGGTGCGCCCTGCCCCGGACAGCGTGCCGGATCGCTGGGAGACGGGCACCCAGAACCACGAGGGCATCGCAGGCGTCGCTGCCGCCGTCGACTATCTGGCCTGGGTTGGCGAGCAGTTCGGCGGGCCGTTCGCCCGGCAGGCCGCCGGCTTCCGTGGACGCCGCAAGACGCTCAAGCAGGCGATGCTGGCTATCAAGCACCACGAGCAGTCGTTGAGCCGCCGGCTGCTGGAGGGCCTCAAGGCCATCGATGGCGTTGACGTGGTGGGCATTGCCAACGTTGATCATCTGGACGAGCGCGTCCCGACGGTTATCTTCTCCGTCAAAGGCGAGCGCCCGCAGCAGGTTGCCGCTGCGCTGGGTGCGGCGGGCATCTACGTGTGGGATGGCAACTATTACGCGCTGGCCGTGATGGAGAAGCTGGGTCGCGAGGAGCATGGCGGCATGGTGCGCGTCGGCGCGACGCACTACAACACCACCCGCGAGATCGACCGCTTCCTCAAGGCGCTGGAGCCTATCGCCGGCAAGCGGCTCAAGGTCGTGACGTCGCCGGATGGTAAGCGCGCCGCCAAGAAGCCTGCCGTCAAGAAGAAAAAGACGTCGTCGCCGGATAACATTCTGGCCTGATCAGCATCATCTACCTACAACGGTCAGCCGCCGACTGCGTACAGAAGGATGTACCGATCGCGGCTGCCCTGTTTTATGGCAGGCGGGCAAGCGCGGCTATAATGAATGTCGGAAATGGATGCTGCCAATCGGATGGAGAGACTGTAGAATGCGCGTGATCGTCTATACCGGCAAAGGCGGGGTGGGCAAGACGAGCGTCGCGGCGGCGACCGCCCTGCGCTGCGCCGACCTTGGGCAGCGCACGCTGGTGATCAGCACCGACACTGCCCACTCACTCGGCGACTCGCTCCAAACGGAGCTTGGCCCGGAGCCCTCGAACGTCACCACCAACCTCGACGCGCAGGAGATCGACGTCCATTACAGCATCGACAAGTACTGGGGCGAGTTTCAGAAGTACCTGGTTGGGCTGTTCACCCAGCGCGGCGCGCAGGATGTCATCGCCGAAGAGGTCACCGTGCTGCCCGGCCTGGAAGAGGGTGCCAGCCTGCTGTGGCTGGCCGAGTTCGAAAAGAGTGGCAACTACGACCTTGTCGTGATCGACGCCGCGCCGACTGCCGAGACGCTGCGCCTGCTCAGCCTGCCCGATGCCGCCCGCTGGTGGGTCGAGAAGCTTCTCCCGCTGGGCCGGACCGCTGCGCGGGTGCTGGGGCCCGTGGCGCGGCCCTTTGGCGTCAACGCGCCTGACGTGGAAGCTCTCGACGCTGTGCAGCGGCTGTTCGGGACGCTCGACGAGGTGCGCGCCATGCTGGCCGATGGCACCCGCTCGTCGATGCGGCTCGTCGTCAATGCCGAGCGCATGGTGATCAAGGAAACGCAGCGCACCTACACCTATCTCAATCTGTACGGCTACCCGGTCGATGCGGTCATCTGCAACCGCCTCTTCCCGGAAACCATCACCGATCCATACTTCCGCGCCTGGAAGGACGCACAGGCCCGCCACCTCGACCTGATCCACGAGTGCTTCGACCCTCTGCCGCTGCTGACCGCGCCGCTGTTTGAGCAAGAGATGGGCGGCCTGGACCTGCTGCGCGAGATGGGCACTGCCCTGTTCGGAGCCGCCGACCCGGCTGGCCACCTGTACGCAGGTGGCGCGCAGTCACTGGATCGCGCCGAGGATGGCAGCTACACGCTGCGCATCCCGCTGCCGTTTGCCGACCGGACCCAGATCGACCTGTACCGCGCCACCGACGAGCTGACGCTGGGCATCGGCTCCTACCGGCGCAACATTGTCCTGCCGCGCACGCTGTGGCCGCTGGAGATCGAATCGGCCCGCCTGCAGGACGGCGTGCTGACGCTGCATTTCGTGGCGGCTGGATAGCCGCTGGAATCGACTGGCTATGACCGAGTACATCGACATCCGCGCCGAGCCGACCGACGATCCGGACAGCATGCGTCTGATCGCCAACGTTGACCTCAGCCTTGAGGACGACCCTGAGGTCTATCACACGCCGGAAGAAGGCGAGGAAGGCTCGCCCGTAGCCCAGGCGCTGTTCATGCTGCCCGGCCTCGCCGCGCTGACCATCGACCGGCGTGAGATGCTGGTGACTCGCATGGATGGTGTCGAGTGGTACGATCTGATCGAGGACGTGCGCGACGCGCTGCGTGATTTCTTCCTGTAGCCCTCACACGAGGATGATTATGCCCACCACAGCTTACGTGACCCATCAGGACTACCGGCTGCATTCGCTCAGTGGCCATCCCGAGCACGCCGGGCGCGTCGAGCGCATCTGGCAGGTGTTTGACGAGACGAAGGTTGTCGAGCGGCTGCTGCCCATCACGCCGCAGAAAGCGACCGTCGAGCAGGTGACGCGCGTCCACCAGCCGCACTACGTGGAGCTTGTGCGGGCCGCCAGCGAGGGCGGCGGCGGCATGCTTGACCCTGACACTTATCTGCTGCCCCTCACCTATGATGTGGCCTTGCTGGCTGCCGGTGGGGTCATTGCGGCGGTCGATGCGGTGATGTCCGGCCAGGCGGATAACGCGCTGGCGGTCATCCGTCCGCCCGGCCACCATGCCACCCCCTCCCGCGCGATGGGCTTCTGCCTGTTCGGCAACGTGGCCATCGCCGCCCGCCACGCCCAGGCCGCCTATCCGACCGTCCAGCGGGTGATGATTGTCGACTACGACGTGCATCACGGCAACGGCACGCAGGATGCCTTCTACGACGACGCGACAGTGCTGTACTCGTCGACGCACCAGTACCCCTTCTACCCCGGCACCGGCGCGGCAGCCGACACCGGCGAGGGCAGCGGCCTCGGCGCGACGCTCAACATGCCGCTCAAGGCCGGCACCGGCAACGAGGGCTTCAACCTGCTCTACGAGCGCGTCCTGTGGCCGGCGGCCCGCCGCTTCAAGCCGGACCTGCTGCTCGTTTCGGCGGGGTTCGACGCCCACTGGGCCGATCCCCTGGCCATGCTCCAGCTTGACCTGCCGGGCTACGCTCACCTCACTCGCGAGCTGATCGCAATGGCGCGCGAATTGTGTGGGGGCCGGATCGTCTTTGCGCTGGAGGGTGGCTACGATCTGGAGGCGCTGTCGCACGGCGTGCTGAACGTCGCCTATGCGCTTCAGGGCGAGGACACCATCGCTGACCCGTTAGGCCCGCTGGATATGCCCGGCCAGCCCACCGATCAGCTTGTCGACCAGCTTCTCGAAATCCACAATCTGTAACGCCAGAGGAGCGAATGCCAGAGGGTCACAGCAGCCGGACGGCACTTCACCACTACGTTGAGCTGGATGAGACGTACTACGCGGCCTACGAAGCATACCAGCCCGATGTAGAGATCATCGAGCAGGTGCGGGTCATCCAGCCCATCGCACACATCATCACCCCCACCCGCTATTCATGCCCCGACTGCGCGCGCAACATTCCGCGCATGGCGCGTATCGCCGAGCATCTGCCGGGCTGGACATGGGAGGTCTTTGACAGCGACGCGTCCGCCGAGCGTCGCGTCGCGCTGGGGATTGGGCGGATCCCGACATTTATCGCCTATGATCGGCTGGGTGGGAACGAGTTGGGGCGCATCGTGGAGAACCCGGCCAGCGGCTCGCTCGAACAGGACCTGCTGGACATCGTGAGCCGGGCGCAGGGCCGCGGCTGACTTTAGCCCTGCCCTTTTGCTTCCGCCGGACGATCCTCCACCGGTGGATTGTCCTCTTCGTCGTCGATACCCGGGTAGCGATTGAACCAGCGCAGTGCCACGAACCCCAGCACGAATGGCATCCAGAAGGTAATGCCGCGATAGGCCAGTGTCACGACCGCCGCCTGGTCCGCTGGGACGCCTAGCGTCGTCAGCACGAGGATCAGCGTACCTTCCACAAACCCCAGCCCACCAGGCGTCGGCGATACGATGAAGAACAGGATGCTGATGCTGTACGCCGGGACCAGAATCCCCACGCTGATGTGCAGCCCGAACGCCAGTGCCACCAGGTAGAACATGAAGATGTGCAGCGTTTCGTTGAGCAGCGCATGGACGACCGGCACCAGCAGGCGCGGCCAGCCCGTAGTGCGCATCAGCGCAACGGCCTGTGTCAGGTCATTGCCGAACGTCTCGATCTGCTGGCGGGTCAGCGGTGGCTTTCGCTTGAGCCGTACGAACGTCCAGCCCAACGCGGTGGCGACCCACGCCAGGATCCGCTCAAGAAGCTGCGGCTGGATCCACGCCAGCACCAACCCGGCGATCATCACCACGTCTGCAGCCAGGATCACCAGCCCGGCGCTGATCTCAAACCATTGCAGATCGTGCGCCAGAAACAGGTATAGCAGCCCTACCAAGAGGAACAAAAAAAGGTGGTGTACCACAGGATCGTGTAGATCAGGTTGGCAATAAACACCGCCCCGACGGCGATATCCCGGCGGCGGGCAAATTGCAGGAACGGTACCCAGCCCGAAAAGCCACCGCTCGGCGCGGCGACCTGCACGAAGCGCCGCACCAGGTACAGCGGCAGCATCTCGCGTCGCGTAGAGGGCAGTTCGAGGATCTCGTAGATGCTGGTATACAGCGTCGCCTGGTTGTAGATGGCGATTCCCAACACCAGCATCGTCGCCAGGATGATGTACCACACCCCCTGCTGGATCACGCTCAGTATCTGGACCAGTTGATCGCGATACGAGTAGGTCCAGTAAGCGAAGGCTCCGATCAGGAGGATATAGATAATGCCCTGGAACGTGATCTTGAATTTGAATCGCATACCGGTGTCTGTCGGTTAGGGAGAATAGTGTTCAGGGATTATACCCGCATCAATCGCTTTTCACAGATGCTGTCCGGCCCGACCAATAGCGCTAATTGTACCCTGCTGTCGCATTTATGACATGGTTGTGAGATAATAGTCTAATCATCATTGCATCAGCCCCGCAAAGGAGGAGTGCTTTGCCCGCATCCGCGCAGAAGAAACCGATCGTCGCCAGCGACCTGTACCGCATCGCCTACATCGAAGCGCCGCGCGTCAGCCCAGATGGCCGCTGGATCGCCTACGTCCACATGACTGTTGACAGAATGGAGAACGGCTATAAGCGCAGCATCTGGCTGGCCCCCACCGGTGGCGGCAAGCCCATCCGTCTGACGCGTGGCAGCAAGGACTCGCAGCCGCGCTGGTCGCCGGATGGCAGCATGCTGGCCTTCACCTCTGTCCGTGGCGACAAGCCCCAGGTCTACCTGATCCGCGTTGGTGAGCCGGGCGGTGAGGCCCGTGCGCTGACTAGCATGCCAAACGGCGCGACCAGCCCGGCCTGGTCGCCGGACGGCTCGCAGATCGCCTTTCTGGCCGGGATGAACGCCGAGGAGCGCGCCATAGAAGATAGCGGCGAGGAAGAAGAACCACCCGCCGATAAATTCGAGGCCAAGCAGCGCGAAGAGCGCAAAGAGCATCAGGAAAAGCAGCGCTGGGACCCGCGCCCGCTGCACCGCATCCCCTACCGCGAGGGCACCAGCTTCAACGACGACCGCTTCGCGCAGGTGTACGTGATGCCCGTCGACGAGGGCCTGACCGGCGACGCCGCCAAACCGCGCCGCCTCACCGCCGTCGACGCCAACCACGACCAGCCCGAATGGACGCCCGACGGCAGGTATATCTTGACGGCCCGCACCGTCGACCCCGAGAAAGACGAGCCATTCCGCTGGATGAGCCTGTTCCGCATCCGTGTCAAAGACGGGCAGAACGACCAGCTTACCGACGAGACCCATTCGGATAACGTCCCGACGCCTTCTCCCGATGGCAAGCGGATCGCCTACGTGCGCGTGCCTGTCGAGAACATGTCGGCGGCGCAGACCCGCCTGACCGTCATGCCGTCACGCGGCGGCAAGCCGCGCGACCTGACGCTTGAGTTTGACCGCGCCGTCAGCGCGTTCGAGTGGTCGCCGGACAGCAGTATGCTGTATTTCGTGGCCCCTAGCCTGGGTGATACGCTCGTCTACCGCGTCCCCGCCGACGGCGGTGAGGTCGAGCAGGTGGTCTCCGGCCACATGGAGACCCAGTACATGCACGTTGGCCCCGATGGCGGGGTGGCCTTCGCGGCCAGCACGCCCATGTCGCCACCTGAGCTGTTCTGGCAGCCGGCCCGATCCACCAGGCCCCGCCAGCTCACGAGTGCCAACAAGGATTTCCTGGACAGCGTCATCGTGCAGAAGACCCAGGAGATGCACTTCAAAAGCCCTTCGGGTGTCACGCTTCAGGGCTGGTATATCCTGCCCATCGGCTACGAGCAGGGCAAGAAATACCCGCTGGCTTTCAACGTGCACGGCGGCCCGCACGTGATGTGGAGCTCCAGCGCGCGCTCGATGTGGCACGAGTGGCAGTTTCACGCGGCCAGCGGCTATGCTGTGTTCTACTGCAACCCACGCGGCGCGGATGGCTACGGCCAGCAGTTCACCGACGACCTGCACGCCGCATGGGGTGATGTCGCCTTTGACGACCTGATGGCCGGCATCGACGCGCTGCTGAAGAAAGGCTTCGTCGATGAGAAGCGCATGGCGCTGACCGGCGGATCGTACGGCGGATACATGACCGGCTGGATAGTCGGCCACACCAACCGCTTCAAGTGCGCGGTTACCCAGCGCGGAGTGTACAACCTGTTGAGCTTCTACGGCACCAGCGATGTGCCGATGCTCATCTCGAACGAGTACGACGTCGAGCCGTGGGAGGACCCCGACCTGCTGTGGCAGCATTCGCCGCTGGCCTACGCCCACAAGGTCAGGACGCCGCTGCTGATCATTGCCAGCGAGAACGACTACCGCGTGCCCATCGAGCAAAGCGAGCAGTTGTTTGCCTTCATCCGCCGCGCCACCAACACGCCTGTCGAGCTGGTGCGCTACCCGCGTGACGGCCACGAGCTCTCGCGCAGCGGCGAGCCCGACCACCGCATCAGCCGCCTGAAGCGCATGCTCGGCTGGTTCGATAAGTATTGCCAGCCCTCCCGCGCTAGAAAGCACCGCGCGTAACCACATCACACAATCGCAGGGGCGACCACATGGCCGCCCCTGGTTTTGTATATCGCCTTTGCCGCTTTTCTACGACCCGGCCTCGCCGACCGTCTCAGGTGTGCCGTAGTGCGTCCGCCACCGCGCGAGGTAGTCAGCCGCTTCCTGCTCCCAGCGCGCGTCGCCCCAGCCTAATTCTTCCTGAACGATCTGCCGGATGCGCGGCAGGTAGGCCGCGCCGCCCTGCGGGGCCACCAGCCCCAGCCGCACCCGGCGCAGCAGCAGGTCGTCGAGATGCTCGACCGCCTCGTAGCGCGCCGCCCAGCGCAGCTCCAGCCAGCGGATCGGCAGCCGTCCCAGCGCTTCAAGCTCGCCGGGCCATTCGTACAGCGAGTCGAGCACCCCGGCACCATAGCGCGCTGCCAGCCGCAGCGTGGCTTTGTAAGTCAGCCCATCCGGCGGCGTATCGATTTCCGGCGCGGGGTCGAGCGCATTCAGGTGATCATCGACTGATGCCATGCGCGGAAGCTGCCCGCGCAGCGCCTTCAGCGCGTCGAGCGCAATGCAGCGGAAGGTCGTCAGCTTGCCGCCGGTGACGGTCAGTAGCCCCAACTCGTTCCACAGCACGTGCTCGCGGCTCTCTTTCGATGGGTCGACCTCGTGCCCGCTTCCGACCACGGGTCGCACGCCGGACAGCGTCGTCATCACGTCGCGCTCCGTGAAGCCCATCGCCGGGAAATGCGCCTGCACAGCCCGCAGCAAATAGCTGACCTCCTGCGGGGCGATGCTCGGCTCGCAGTCAAGGTCGCCGTCGTGATCGAGGTCCGTCGTGCCCAGCAGCGTCACGTCCTCCCACGGCAGGGCGAACACCGGTCGGCCATCGTCCGGGTGCGGAAAGGCGATGGCCTGAAACAAAGGAAAGCGCTGGCCGGAGAACAGTAGGTGGCTGCCGCGCAGTGGCCGGATGCGTGGCCCTGCGCCGACCTCGCCCCGCAGGTGGTCGGCCCACGCACCCGTCGCGTTGACCACTGCCGGGGCCCGCACGTCGCGGCTGCGGCCCGTTTCACGGTCGCCGACCACCACGCCGTTGACTCGTCCTGTATCGTCGCGCAGCAGCCGCTCGACGCGCGCGTAGTTCAGCGCCAGCGCGCGGCCTGTCGCCACGCCCTCGCGGATGACCCGCAGCACCAGCCGCGCGTCGTCGGTGCTGGCCTCATAATAGCGGAAGCCGCCAGTCAGGTGCTCGCCGGACAGCCCCGGCGACATCATCTGCACGTCCAGCGGGTCGAACGTCTCGTGGATGCGCCAGTGCCCGCCCATCCAGCCGTACAGGTGCAGCCCGATGTCCATCATCCAGCCTGGCATTTTGTCATGCTCGTAGGTCGGGTAGATGAACGGCAGCGGCTCGATCAGACCTGTTCCCTCTTCAAGCAGCGTCTCGCGCTCTGCGATGGACTGGTACGTCATGCCAAACTGGAAGTTGTTCAGGTAGCGCAGCCCACCGTGCACCAGTTTCGATGACCGGCTCGACGTACCGGAGGCGAAGTCGTTCTGTTCGAGCAGCAGCACACGCAGCCCTACGCGCACGCCTTCGCGCAGGATGCCCGCGCCGGTGATGCCGCCGCCCACCACGATCAGGTCCCACGGCTCGTTCAGCCGTTCCCACACCGATTGCCGATCCGCTGCGCCGGTTAGCAACATGTTCCCTGCTCCTTACACTCCCTGCTCCGCGAACAGCTTGCCGGGGTTCAGCAGCCCGTCCGGGTCGCAGACGTGCGCCGCCTCGCGGATCAGGTCCATCCCCAGCGGCCCCTTTTCGGCGGGCAGGTACGGCGCGTGGTCGGCGCCCACCCCGTGCTGGTGGCTGATCGTCCCACCGTGCGCCACGACCGTTTCGCTGGCGGTGCGTTTCATCCGCTGCCACAGGTCCACCGTCTGATCCGGGTCCGGCTGCGCCCGGAAGATATACGTCACGTAGATGCTCGCGCCTGTCTCGTACAGGTGCGACAGATGCGCGAACACGTACGCCCGCTCGCCGCTGCCCGCCAGCGCCCGTGTAAGGCTGCCGGTGATGTCTTCAGCCGCCGCCAGTACATCCGACCACGGCACGATGGTTTCCAGCGTGTCGATGGCATAGCCGCGCTCCCACAGCGTGTTGCGCAGGTAGGGCGTCAGGAAGCGGCCCTTGCGCCAGGTGTGCCCCATGTACTGCCCGGTGAAGACCCCGCCATGCCGCCGCGCAATGCCGACCGCCCGCGCCCGCCCCTCGGCAACCGTTCGCCGTGTGCCCGTTGCGCCGAACAGCAGGATGCACTTGGCGGGCCGCCGGTAGCCCAGCAGCCCCAGCCCGCGATGCGCCAGGTTGACCAGGCTCTCGTGCCCGGCCAGCGTCAGCGTGGCCTCGGTCTCCGCACCGTTGCTGAAGCGCAGCATCGACAGCGGCAGCCGCGCCTGCGCCATCTCGCGCACTGCGGCAGCACCTTCTTCCCAGGTGTGGAAGATGGCCGCGAAGAAACGCTCGTCCTCCGGCAGCCGTGAGACGCGCACCGTCGCCTGTGTGACGACGCCCATGCGCCCCTCGGAACCCATCACCCACTGCCGCAGGTCGGGCCCGGCGGCGCTGGCCGGGTACGGATTCATGTCCATCCGCCCGGCAGGCGACACCAGCCGCCCGCCTGCGAACAACCTCTCGATACGCCCATAGCGCAGCGACTGCTGCCCGCTGGAGCGAGTCGCCACCCAGCCTCCCAGTGTCGAGTACTCGAACGACTGCGGGTAGTGTCCCAATGTGTAGCCCTGCGCCCGCAGCGCCGCCTCGACATATGGCCCCCGGATGCCTGCCCCGAAGGTCGCCAGCCGGCTCGTCTCGTCGAGCTTCAGCAGTTGGTCCATGCGAGACAGGTCCAAGCTGATGGCGGGTGGCCCGTCCGCCTGCGGGTTGATGCCGCCCACCACGCTCGTCCCGCCGCCGTAGGGGATCAGCACGCAGCCGGTTTCGCGCGCGTAGCCGTACAGCGTCTCGATGTCTTCATCGCCGCTGGGGTAAGCCACCCCCGCCGGGAAGCTCGTGACGCGCCCGCTTCGCAGCGCCACCCAGTCCGGCAGCGACTGCCCGCGCGCGTGCCGCGCCCGGTCTGCCGGATCGGTGTCGATCAGCGGGTGGGCGGGCAGGTGTGAGTTCGGGCACCTGCGCAGCGACCTGCTCAAACGTGGCATCCTGCGGCATCGCCGCCTGCCCGATCTGCTCGCCCAGCCATTCCAGCGCCCCCGCCGGGACCGGGTAATCCACGGTATCGTCGCCCCAGCCATTCCAGCGCCGCATCGCCGCGTCCCCTTTCCCGGTTACCCGGAGGCCTTCATAATGCGGTTCCACAGGTTGATGCTGTGCTGCATCACCTGCTCGGTCAGCGCGCGGGCTCCCTGAGCATCGCTCTCCGACGCCGCCGCGCGCAGATCGCCGTAGAACTGTCGCGACGTCTCCCGCGATTCGGTCAGCCGGAAGTACGTCCGGGCCATGTCTTCATAGAACCCGGCAAAGCCATTGAGCATCAACGTGTAGACCGGGTTGGTTGAGAGGACCGTCAGTTGGTGGTGCAGCCGCCAATCGGCGGCGGCGAACGCCTCGGCGTC
Source organism: uncultured Chloroflexia bacterium (assembly GCA_963787375.1). Taxonomy (GTDB): domain Bacteria; phylum Chloroflexota; class Anaerolineae; order Aggregatilineales; family UBA3940; genus CAWBCR01. Next base: position 127,295 of record CAWBCR010000016.1, read on the forward strand.
GTCGTCGAGATCGGCCAGCAGCGCGTCGATCAGCGCGACGACCTGCGCGGCATTGTGCCGGACCGCCGCCGCGGTGTAGATCGGGGCCAGCGCCGTGCGCACCTCTAGAAGCTGCGGCACGAATGCCCCCGGCAGCATCGCCTGGTGCGCGATCAGCGTGGCCAGCACGTTCAGGTTGCCCTCCGTCCAGATGTCACGCACGCGCGTGCGTTTCCCCTGCTGGATGTCGAGCCAGCCGTCTGTGGCCAGCCGCTGGAGCGCCTCGCGCAGCGTCGAGCGCGTCACGCCTAGCATCTCGGAGAGCTGGCGTTCGGCAGGTAGTGCGCTGTTGGCCGGGAAGGTGCCGTCCAGGATGGCGTCGATCAGGCGCGCGGTGGTGAGTTCGGCGGGTTTTGGAGGGGCGGACCATTCAGGCAAGGCAGACATACCGGGTATCTCCTGAATACTGGTCGGACCACTGACCAGTTTCTTATACTCTACGCCTGATTTTATCGTGCGTCAAGTGGATTCTCCGCCGCTTGACGCGCCTGCTGTACAGGCATATCATGAACATAAGTTCTATTCCGCGCAGCAGGAGCAGCCTACCATGCCAGATGAAGACGTCACTGCCCCAATTGCGGCTCTCATCGCTGAGCTTCAGGCGCAGGGTAACCCCGACCGCGCCGTGCACGAAAAAGCCTACATGAAGAGCCGGCGTGATTTCTACGGCGTCACCAAACCGGCCATCGACCGGTTAGCGCGCGCGTTCTACCTCGCGCATAAGCCGCTTTCTGCCGATGCCCTTATTCCGCACATCGACCGCCTGTTCCGCGCCGCTAACTTCGATGAGACCTCGTTGGGCGTGTCGCTGGCCGCCTGCTACGCGGATGCGTTTAACGTCGATCACCTTGAGCATCCGCTGTCCGACTGGTTCGACCAATGCGAGGGCTGGGCGCACTGTGACGAGCTGGCCGCGCACGTCGCAGGCGCGGTGATCCTGGCCGACCCATCCGGCGTCCCGACTGTCTACGCGTGGCGCACCCGCCCCGTGCTGTGGACACGCCGCGCCTCGATCCTCTCGCACCTGCTGGCTATCCGCGCCAGAAGTGTCCCGCTCGGCCTGTTCCTCGACACCTGCGAATCGCTGCTGGATGACCGCGAGTGGTTCATCCGCAAGGCCATCGGCTGGGGTCTGCGTGAGCTGTCCACACGCTACCCGCAGGAGACATTCGATTTCCTGATGCAGCACCGCGAGCGGGCCTCGCGTCTCACGCTGCGCGAAGGCGCGCGCAAGCTGCCGGCGGACCTTCAGCGCCAGGTCCTCGAATAAGCAGCAGCGCCCCCCTGATTTGTTCCATGCTCTCACCGGGTCTAAAATCAAAACTGGGTTTGGATGGGACAACGTCCTTTCTGGCCCAGGAGACTCCGGACCATGCCCGACAATACACACAATACAATCGTGCGGGCCATCCTCTCCTGGATAGACGCCGGTGGCCGGCAGACCGCAGACCTGCACGAAGGCGACACCGTGGGCGTTGGCCGCGAGCCCGGCAACGAGATCCTCATCGCCAGCCCGCACGTCTCACGTCGGCACGCGGTTATCACCTGGCGCAGCGGCTGGTTTGTGATATCAGACCTGGGTAGCCTCGCCGGTACGCAGGTCAACGGCAGGCTGATCGACGCCCCAACACCCCTGCACGGTGGCGACATTCTGACCTTCTTCGACGTCGAGATGAGCTTTCATCTCGTGGCGCAGCGCAAGGAGTCTGGTACGCAAGCAGCCAGCCAGCCGGCGGTTATCACGGCCAGCGCCACGCAAGACCGGCTCGTGATCAGCAGTGGGCCGCAGGAGGGCCGCGAGGTCGCGCTGTCCGGCAGCAGAATGGTGATTGGCCGCGCGAACTCCGGTGCCGCGTTTGACATTGCCCTTCAGGATCGCTCCGTCTCGCGGCCTCACGCCCAGGTTGAGAAGATCGACAGCCGTTATGTGCTGACCGACCTGGGCAGCGCCAACGGCACGCTGGTCAATGGCAGGCTTATCGAGGAGCCGACGCCTCTCAAAAACGGTGATGTGCTGCTGATCGGAGAGACAACGATTCTGTTCAGAGCCGGGAAATAACGGCCAGCGCAGCAGTCGGCGGCAGACCTGAGCCCGAGCGCAAAACAGGCCGGTGCGTTGTTTGCACCGGCCTGTCGATTCCAGTTGCCGCTCCGCGCCTCAGGGTGCCGCCGTCGGCGTGCCCAGCAGCGTATCCTTCTGACCCTGAATGTAGCTGTACAGCGGGTCGGTGTCCGGGGCCAGGTCCAGGTACTGGTTGAGGTCGTCGACTGCCGCCTGCGTGTTGCCCTGCTCCGCGTAGGCCAGCCCGCGGCTGGCGTAATACAGCGGCGTGGCCGGGTCAAGCTGGATGGCCTGGTTGTAGTCCGGGATAGCCTTGTCGAGGTCGCCCATATACTGGTAAGCAGTCCCCCGGTTGTTATAGGCCAGCGCGTTGGTGGGGTCAAGCTCGATGGCCTTGTTGGCGTCGTCCAGCGCGGCCTGGAGGTCCTTGGTGACTTCCAGGTAGATGTAGGCCCGGTTGTTGTAGGCACGCACGTAGTTCGGGTTGATCTCAATCGATTGCGAGAAATCGGCCAGCGCCTGGTCGGCATTGCCCAGCAGCAGGTTAACATACCCGCGATTGTTGTAAGCCGTGTATAGCTGCGGGTCGAGCTGGATCGCCTGGTTCAGATCGTCAATCGACTGGTTCAGTTGGTCGACGTCCTGATTCTTGTAGCCCAGGTAGCCCTCCGCCAGCCCCAGGTAGAAGTACACAATTGCCCGGTTGGCGTCCGAGTTGCTGCCGCTGATCTCGCTTTGCGCCGCTTCCTGCAGCAGCGGGATCGACTGCTCGGCGTTGCCGCTCAGCAGCGTGATCTGCCCCAGGCTAAACAGCATCAGGTATTCGAAGTCGTTGGGCGCGCCCTCGACTACATACGCCGTGAAGGTTGGCAGGTCGGTATTGAGCGTCGTGCCCAGCGATGGCAGCGGGTTTTCCTCACTGCCTTTGATGATGCTCTGCTCTGGCTCTTTGATCTCAAAGAAGGGCTCGAAGGCGTAGTCGTCAGCCGTCCCCCAGATGACCAGCGTCGCGTTGTACTTGTCGCTAATCGCCAGCGCATCGTCCCGCACTTCGGGTGCGACGCCGTCCAGCCGCTCGACGCGTACGTGGGAGAGGCTCAGGCTTGACACGCGGTCAGTGAGCGCACGGTATATCCGCGTAGCGGCGGTTGCGCCCTGTGTGCCGGTAAAGTCGGGCACGACGACCAGCATTTCGCCCTCTGCAGCCGGCTCAAACGGTGGCTTGGGCGTGGCCGTCGGGGCGGCCAGCGTTTGCAGCGACTGGTTGGCCTCTCCGATCCCCTGCCCAACCGTATCAAGGCCGGCGGCGGTCGTTGCCTGTCCCTGGTTGACGGTCTCAGATACCTGGTTGGCGACCTGCTGCGATGAGGCTTGCTGGCCGCGCAAGACGAAAAACACCACCACGATCAAGCCAACGGCCAGCGCGCCCAGCCCCCCGATCACCACCGGCAGCGGCAGTTTCTGGATGATCGTCTCTTGCTCGTAGCGTTGCTGGATGATATCGTGTCCGGCGACGTTCAGTTCGCCATCGACGTTGCCCTGAACGCCAATGTTGATGTCCTGCCGCTTCGATTCGTCTTGATCTGCCTGTTCGGGTTCGTCCGTCATTTCTGAGCTTCCTCCAGGCGAGGCTGCCAGAGTCTGTTGGCCCGGCTTGGCGACTGGCCGGGCGCGGCCAGTTTTCTGGCAGTGGCATCGCTACCCCACATGCTACTATGGAGTCGCCGCAGGATCAACAACGCTTTGCCGCGCATAACACTGCTTCACGGGTGGGGCTGGCCAGCACTGCCTGTTCCGGCGCTTTTTGTCACACCCCGAATGTCCTGAAAGGGTCCCAAAACTGCGTTACGAAAGCGCCGCCGGGATGTCCCTGGGGTTTGTTTCCCCTCAAAGCGTGTTAAACTCTACAACGAGAACAGCGTGAGCACAACCAGCCAAGAGAAACCTATGCAGGTGCTTCAATCAATCATCGATACGCACGGCGAGGCGTTCCAGGCGAACGCCGCGCACAACCGGGCGCTGGCTGCCGACCTGCGTCAGCGGCTGGCGCAAATCCGGCAGGGTGGCGGCGAGAAATACCGCCAGCACCACGAAGAACAGGGCAAGCTGTTCGTGCGTGACCGCATCGACCGGCTGCTTGACCCCGGCTCGCCGTTTCTGGAGATCGCGCCGCTGGCTGCCTGGGATCTGTACGACGGCAGCGCGCCCAGCGCGGGGATCGTGGCCGGCGTCGGGCGCGTCTCAGGCCGTGAGTGCCTGATCCTGGCCAACGATGCCACCGTCAAAGGCGGCAGCTATTTCCCGATGACGGTCAAAAAGCACCTGCGTGCACAGCAGATCGCGCTGCAAAACCACCTGCCCTGCATCTACCTCGTCGATTCCGGCGGCGCGTTCCTGCCGATGCAGGACGAGGTCTTCCCCGACCACGACGACTTCGGGCGCATCTTCTACAATCAGGCGGTGATGAGCGCAGCAGGCATCCCGCAGATTTCCGCCGTGATGGGCTCCTGCACGGCAGGTGGGGCCTACGTGCCTGCCATGAGCGACGAGACAGTCATCGTCAGCGGGACCGGCACGATCTTTCTGGGCGGGCCGCCGCTGGTCAAGGCGGCCACCGGCGAAGAGGTATCCGCCGAAGACCTGGGCGGTGCGTACGTCCATACCCACATCTCCGGCGTGTCCGACCACTTTGCCGAGGACGACGCCCACGCGCTTCAGATCGTGCGCGACATCGTCGCCACGCTGAACACCGCCAAGCGGGTCGACCTCGACCTCGCCCCACCGGAGGACCCGCTGTATGATCCCGCTGAGTTGTACGGCATCATCCCCGCCACCTTCCGCGAGGTGTATGACGTGCGCGAGGTGATCGCCCGTCTGGTCGACGGCTCGCGCTTCCGTGAGTTCAAGGCCAACTACGGCGAGACACTCGTCACCGGCTTTGCCCGCATCGACGGTTACCCGGTCGGCATCATCGCCAACAACGGTGTCTTGTTCAGCGAGAGCGCGCTCAAGGGTGCGCATTTCGTCGAGCTGTGCACGATGCGCCGCATTCCGTTGCTGTTCTTGCAGAACATCACCGGCTTCATGGTCGGCAAGGAGTATGAGCAGGGCGGTATCGCCAAAGACGGGGCGAAGATGGTGCACGCCGTCGCCAATGCGCGCGTCCCCAAGCTGACGGTCATCATCGGCGGCAGCTTTGGCGCAGGCAACTATGCGATGTGCGGTCGGGCCTACAACCCCCGCTTCCTGTGGATGTGGCCCAACGCCCGCATCAGCGTGATGGGCGGTGAGCAGGCAGCAAACGTGCTGGTAACCATCAAGCAGGATCAGCTTGAGCGGCGCGGCGAGCCACTGATGGACGGCGCGCAGTTGGCCGATTTCAAGCAGCCCATCCTCGACAAGTACGAGCGCGAGGGCTCGCCCTACTATTCGACCGCCCGGCTGTGGGATGATGGCATCCTCGACCCGCCGGAGACACGCCGGGTGCTGGGGCTGGCGCTGAGCGCATGCCTCAACGCCCCGGTCGAGGAGACGCAATACGGGGTCTTCAGAATGTAGAGCCCCACTATGACTGGCCTCCCTGCCCCAACCATGTGTATAGTAAAGGCATGTTCACCAAGATTCTGATCGCCAATCGAGGCGAGATCGCCGTCAGGCTGACGCGCGCCTGCCACGAGCTGGGCATCCGGGCGGTAGTCGTCTACTCCGAGGCCGACGCCGACGCGCTGCACACCCGCCTCGCCGACGAGGCGGTGCTGATCGGCCCACCCCCGCCGTCGCAGTCCTACCTGAACGGCGCGCGGCTGATCGAGGCTGCGCAGCAGACCGGCTGTGAGGCCATCCATCCCGGCTACGGTTTCCTATCCGAAGCGCCCGACTTCGCCCAGTCGGTGCGCGATGCCGGGCTGGTGTTCATCGGCCCGCCCGCCGAGGCCATCCGCAAGATGGGCGTCAAGACCGAGGCGCGGGCCATCATGGAGGCCGCTGGCGTGCCGATTGTGCCCGGTTTCCAGGCCGACGATGCCACCGAAGCCGACTTCTTGCGCGCGGCGGAGCGCATCGGCTACCCGGTGATGGTCAAAGCTGCCGGGGGCGGCGGCGGGAAGGGCATCCGCATCGTCCACGCCCCTGCCGATCTGCCCGACGCGCTGGCCGCCGCTCGCCGCGAATCCGAGCACGCCTTCGGCGATCCGACCCTCTTTCTGGAGAAGTACGTCGAGCACGGGCGGCATATTGAATTCCAGGTGCTGGCCGATGCTCACGGTCATACGGTGCACCTTTTTGAGCGCGAGTGCTCCATCCAGCGCCGCCACCAGAAGATCATCGAGGAGACGCCCTCACCGCTGCTCACCCCGGAGGTCCGCGCCCGAATGGGCCAGGCCGCCGTCGACGCCGCCCGCGCGGTGGGCTACGTCAACGCCGGCACCGTCGAATTCATCGCCGACACGTCCGGCGCGTTCTACTTCCTGGAGATGAACACCCGCCTCCAGGTCGAGCACCCCATCACCGAGATGGTCACCGGCGTTGACCTGGCTGCGCAGCAAATTCGCATCGCCGCCGGCGAGCCGCTGCCCTTCGCCCAGTCTGACCTCACCCAGCGCGGGCACGCCATCGAGTGCCGCGTCTACGCCGAGGACCCAGACAACGGCTTCCTGCCCGCCATCGGGCCGGTGCTGCGCACCGTCGAGCCGGCGGGGCCGGGTGTGCGCGTCGACGCGGGGATTGTCACCGGCGATCAGGTCACCATCCACTACGACCCGATGATCGCCAAGGTGATCGCGCTGGCTGCCACCCGCGACGCTGCGATCCGCAAGATGGACCGCGCGCTGAGCCAGTACGTCATCCTCGGCGTCACGACCAACCTGCGCTTCCTGCGCGACGTGCTCAACCATCCCGCGTTTCTGGCCGGGGAGATCAGCACCGGTTTCATCGATGAGCGGCTCGCTAATTGGGCCGAATCGTCCCGACGACCTGCCCGACGCGGCGCTGATCGCGTTGGCGGTTGGCGAGGCGCAGACCGCTCCGGGCAGCGCGGGTGGGATAGATGCCCGCAGCGACCCATATAGCCCCTGGTCGCGCCCCGACTCCTTCCGGCTGGGGGGCTGAGCAGCATGGAATATCACTACCGCTACAACGACCACGACTATATCGTCCGGCTGGAGCCCCGACCGGACGGCAGCTATGTGGCCTATCTCGGTGAACGGGCCATCCCGGTCAGCGTGCAGCGCGCGCAGGAGGGCCAGCTTAACCTGATCGTCGGCGGCCAGCGCGTGCACGCCTACACCGCCGCCGCGAAGTCTCCGCAGACGGCCACCCAGTTGCGCTACGTGGCGCTGGTCGACCAGGATAGCTGCTTCTTTGAGGTCATCCGCACTACCGGCGAGGCGCAGCATGCGAGCGCAGGCCGTGCGGGCAGCGGCGGCCTGGCTGCGCAGATGCCCGGCCAGGTGATGCAGGTTCTCGTCGTGGAAGGCGACGCGGTTGAGGAAGGCCAGCCGCTCATGATCCTGGAAGCGATGAAGATGGAGATCCGCGTCAGCGCGCCGGTATCAGGCCGCGTGACGCGCCTGTTCGTCGCCCAGGGTGATACCGTCGAGCGCGGCCAGCAGCTTGCCGAAGTCAGCCCGGCGTGACAGTGTCCGAACATCCACCTGAAAGATTGAGACTATGCTGACACTCTATTCATGGAACGTCAACGGAATCCGCGCCGCGCAGAAAAAGGGTTTCCTCGACTGGCTGGCCGAAACGCAGCCCGACGCGATTGGCGTGCAGGAAACCAAGGCCCAGCCCGATCAGCTTGACGAGGCGCTGCTGGCCCCACCGGGCTATCACAGCTACTGGGCTTCTGCCGGGCGCAAGGGCTACAGCGGCGTGGGCCTGTATTCGAAAGTCATGCCAGAGTCGGTGCAGAACGGCCTCGGCATCGAGGACTACGACCGCGAAGGGCGCACCATCATTGCCGACTACGGCGACTTCGTGTTCATCACCGCCTATTTCCCCAACGGCTCGCGCGATCACAGCCGCGTGCCGTTCAAGATGCAGTACAAGGCCGACTTTCTCGCCTACTGCAACCGCCTGCGCGCCGAAGGCCGCTCGATTATTTTCTGCGGCGACATCAACACCGCCCGCCAGGAAATCGACCTGGCCCGCCCGCGTGGAGAATCAAAACACGACCGGCTTTCTGCCGGTCGAGCGCGCCTGGTTGGATGAGGTTGTGTCACAGGGCTATGTGGATATCTTCCGCGAGCTGCACCCCGGCGAGGAGGGCGCTTACACGTGGTGGTCGATGGTGACGGCAGCCCGCGACCGCAACGTCGGCTGGCGCATCGACATGTTCTTCATCACGCCTGATCTGCGCGACCGCGTTCACAGCGCCGACATTCATCCCGGTGTCACCGGCTCCGACCACTGCCCGATCAGCCTGACGCTGAAATAACCTACAGGAACGCGATCTGCTCAAGCTGGCGGGCTACGTCGACCTGTACAGCGAAGCTCATCCCCGATTCGGACGGCGTGCGCGCGCCCTTCTGGCTGTTGCACGTCATACAGGCCGGCACGATGTTGCTGAGCGTGTTGCGCCCGCCCTGCGCCAGCGGCACGATGTGATCGGGCGTCAGCCTGTCGTCGGGCCGACCGCAGTACGCGCAGCGGTGCCCGTAGGCTTTCACCAACCATTTCCACTCTTCCGGGCTGAAGTCGCTGACTGCTGCACCGGCCTGCCGGGCTCGCAGGTTCTGCCGGCGAGCCGTCGGCATCTCGGGGGTGTCGGCGTACCACGTCCGGCTGGCTTCGGGGTGCGCGATATGCCAGCGCCGCAGGTGAGCGGAGATCAGTTCGCGGCGGCGATCCCGGCGCTTCTCCTGCCAGCGCACAAAGCCCGGGCTCAGCGCCAGCGGCTGCGGCACGCGCCGGGCCAGCCACACACGCATGTACGTCCGCCGCAGGTGGGCCATCGCCCGCGCGCGCAGCCGGCTGCGATACTCCCGCTTGTACAACTTGCGGCAGTCCTTACACTGGGATTTCAGCCCATCAAGCTTGGTGCGATCCCGATAGAACTCCGAGTTGTCTTTCCACTGGAGGCAGCGTGTGCAACGCTTGGCCATGTCGCCCATCCGGATGCGGTGAAACAGTATCCTAACTGTATACGAACCTCCTTCAAATGTCAAAAACCGAATCAAAAAGCGGCTACCCTCCGGCAGCCGCCCGTGGTCCCCTCTACCGCCGCGATTTACAGTTTTCCCGTGGCATGTGCCCGCGCCAGCACGCGCTGCGCCGCCCGCACCATCGGCATGTCGACCATCCTGCCCTCAAAGGCGAATACCCCCGCTCCGGCGGCCTGCTGTGCTGTGTGCGCCTCGACCAGCCGCTGCGCCTGTGCGATCTCCTCATCAGATGGGGTGAACACGTCGAGGATCGGCCCGACCTGCGCCGGGTGGATGGCCATCTTGCCGGTATAGCCCATACGCAGTGCCTGCCCGGCCTCGGCACGCAGGCCATCTTCGTCGTGCAGGTCGACGTAAGGTGTGTCGATGGCCTGCAAGCCAGATGCCGCTGCGTGGATGACGACCGCGCTCCGAGCATACTGCGTTTCGGGGCTGTCTGGCGTGCGGATCGCCCCCATGCTGCCCGCCAGGTCTTCCGCTCCGAACATCAGCGCCACCAACCGCACGTCGGCCCCGGCGATCTCGCGCAGGTTGACCACGCCGCGCGCCGTCTCGACGATGGCCAGCAGCCGTGTTGCGCCCGGCTCGATACCCAGCCGGTGCTCCTGTTCCAGCAGCATCTCGGACAGCCAGCGCACTTCCAGCGCCAACTCGACTTTGGGTGCTATGTAACCGTCGGGCCTGCCCGGCAGCGTCGCCGCGATGTCGTCCTGCTGCATCCCGCTGCCCGTCGGGTTGACGCGCACCAGCCGCTCCGTCCGCCCAAAGTCGACCGCGCCGCCCAGCGCCCGGCGCACCGTCTCCCGCGCGGCTTGCTTGGCATTCAACCCGACGCTATCCTCAAGGTCCATGATCACCGCGTCGACGCCCAGCGCCGCACCTTTGCCGATCTTCTTCATGTCGTCGCCGGGCATGAATAGCAGCGCCCGCCGGATGCGCCCGTCGTCAGTCATGTCAATCCTCCGCCGGGCGTTTCAGGAACAGCACCGTCCGCTCGACCTCGCACACGACCTCGCCATGTTGATTCTTGCCGGTATGCTTTAGCCGCACCACGCCGCGATCCGACTTCGAGCGCGACTCGCGCATCTCCAGCACCTCCGTCTCGACGTAGAGCGTATCGCCATGAAAGACGGGCTTCGGGTGGCTGACGCGCTCATAGCCCAGGTTGGCGACAATCGTCCCTTCTGTAAGGTCAGCGACCGTCAGCCCGATAACCAGGCCCATTGTCAGGATGCCATTCACGATGCGCTGCCCAAACGGTGTCTTAGCGGCAAAGTCCTCGTTCAGGTGCAGGGGCTGCGGGTTCATCGTCAGCGCGCAGAACAGCACGTTGTCCATCTCGGTGATCGTCCGCCCCAGCCGGTGGCGGATCATCATACCGGGGCTGAGCTCTTCGTAGTATTTTCCGGCCAAATTGACCTCCTTTAGCGCGTGACTGCATCTTAGCACAGCCGTGCACGCCGGTAAACACCGGTCGCAGGGTCGTGCGACCCGAAAGGGCTGTTTATCGTAGCCGCCCATGATGTTTATCACTACAGGCTAAGGGGCAGGGTCGTTAAGCTTATGGTGGAGTGGTCGGAATAGGATTTAATTCATCCGAATACGCGGCCTCTGCCACTACCGGCCCAGGTTCCTTGGCAGTTTCCACCCGACCCAACACCTTTCCAGCCCTGATCGGGGTATCACGCCCCGATAGTTTCGTGTAGGAGGACTAAATTGGCACGGCAACTCGTAACAATCGATGGCAACGAAGCTGCTGCATACGTCGCACATAAGACGAACGAGGTCATCGCTATCTACCCCATCACCCCGTCCTCGCCGATGGGCGAGTATGCCGACCAGTGGAGCGCCAACGGCCAGCCAAATATCTGGGGCACCGTCCCGATGGTAGTCGAGATGCAGTCCGAGGGCGGCGCGGCAGGCGCGGTGCACGGCGCGCTTCAGACCGGCTCGCTGACGACCACTTTCACCGCCAGCCAGGGCCTGCTGCTGATGATCCCCAACATGTACAAGATCGCTGGCGAGCTGACCAGCACCGTCTTCCACATCGCCGCCCGCTCGGTCGCCGCACAGGCGCTCTCGATCTTCGGCGATCACAGCGACGTGATGGCGGCCCGCGGCACCGGCTGGGCGATGCTGTTCTCCAACTCCGTGCAGGAAGTCATGGACTTCGCGCTGATCGCGCAGGCCGCCACGCTCGAAGCGCGGGTGCCGTTCCTGCATGTCTTCGACGGCTTCCGCACCTCGCACGAAGTCAACGAAGATCGAGATGCTGTCTGAAGAAGACATCCGGGCCATGATTGACGACGAGCTGGTGCGTGCACACCGCGCACGCGGGCTCTCGCCGGACCATCCTGTCATGCGCGGCACGGCCCAGAACCCCGATGTGTTCTTCCAGGCGCGTGAGACGGTCAACCCGTATTATCTGGCCGCCCCCGCCATCGTCCAGAAGGCGATGGACCAGTTCGCCGAACTCGTCGGGCGGCAGTATCACCTCTTCGACTACGTCGGCGCGCCCGACGCCGAGCGTGTCATCGTGCTGATGGGCTCCGGCTGCGAGGCCGCTGAAGAGACGGTCGACTATCTGATCGAGCGCAGGCGAGAAGGTCGGTGCGCTGAAGGTGCGGCTGTACCGTCCCTTCTCCGCTGAGCACTTCGTCGCCGCGCTGCCGCCGACGACGAAGGTCATCGCCGTGCTGGACCGCACCAAGGAGCCCGGCGCATCCGGCGAGCCGCTCTACCAGGACATCGTGACGGCGGTCAACGAAGGCATGATTGCGGGCACAGCCCCCTTCAAGTCGATGCCCCGCGTGGTCGGCGGTCGCTACGGCCTGTCGTCCAAGGAATTCACCCCGGCCATGGTCAAGGGCGTCTTCGACGAGATGGCCCAGTTCCCAGCCGAAGAATCACTTCACCGTCGGCATCCTCGACGACGTGACCCACACCAGCGTCGACTTCGACCCCGCCTTCGACACCGAGCCGGATGACGTGGTCCGCGCGATGTTCTGGGGCCTCGGCGCCGACGGCACCGTCGGCGCGAACAAGAACTCGATCAAGATCATCGGCGAAGAGACCGACAACTACGCGCAGGGCTATTTCGTCTACGACTCCAAGAAGTCGGGCTCGCTCACCGTCTCCCACCTGCGCTTTGGCCCGCGCCCGATCCACAGCACCTACCTGATCAATCAGGCGAACTTCGTGGCCTGCCACCAGTTCGGCTTCCTGGAGCGCTACAAAGTGCTCGACGCAGCCAAAGAGGCGCGATCTTCCTGCTCAACACTCCTTATGGCAAAGACGAGGTGTGGGATCAGCTCCCGCGCCGGGTGCAGCAGCAGATCATCGACAAGAAGCTCAAGTTCTACGCCATCGATGCCTACGCCGTGGCGCAGCGATACGGGCATGGGCGTGCGCATCAACACCATCATGCAGACCTGCTTCTTCGCCATCAGCGGCGTCCTCCCGCGTGACGAGGCCATCGACCAGATCAAGAAGGCCATCAAGAAGACCTACGGCAAGCGCGGTGAGGCGGTGGTCGAGAAGAACTACGCCGCGGTGGACGCCACGCTGGCACACCTCCACGAGATCAACGTGCCGGCGCAGGCTGACCAGCACCATCGAGATGCCGCCCACCGTTCCGCTGAAGCGCCGGAGTTCGTCGCAGAACGTGACGGCAGCGATGATCGCCGGCGACGGCGACCTGCTGCCGGTCAGCGCGCTGCCCGACGACGGCACCTACCCCACCGCCACGACGCGCTGGGAGAAGCGCAACATCGCGCTGGACGTGCCCGTGTGGGAGCCAGACCTGTGCATCCAGTGCGGCAAGTGCGTGCTGGTCTGCCCGCACGCCGTCATCCGCGCGAAGGTGTACGATGGCGGCCTGCTCGACGACGCGCCGGAGGCTTTCAAGTCCGCCGACGCCCGCTTGCAAAGAGCTGCCCGGCCATGACAGTACACGCTGCAGGTGGCGGTCGAAGACTGCACCGGCTGCCAGCTCTGTGCGTCGAGAGTCTGCCCGGCCAAGGACAAGCGCAACGTCGGCCGCAAGGCGATCAACATGGAGCCGCAGCTTCCGCTGCGCGAGACAGAGACGGGTCAACTGGGACTTCTTCCTGGGGCTGCCTGAAGTCGCCCGCCACGACGGCCTGCAGCTTCACCAACGTCAAGAACGTGCAGCTTCTCGCAGCCGCTGTTCGAGTTCTCCGGCGCGTGCGCCGGCTGCGGCGAGACGCCCTACCTCAAGCTGATGAGCCAGCTCTTCGGCGACCGTACCGTCGTCGCCAACGCCACCGGCTGCTCCAGCATCTACGGCGGCAACCTGCCCGACCACCCCCTGGTCGTCAACAAGCAGGGGCGCGGCCCGGCCTGGAGCAACTCGCTGTTCGAGGACAACGCCGAGTTCGGCCTGGGCATGCGGCTGACCACTCGACAAGCAGACCGAGTACGCGCGCGAGCTGGTCGCACGGACTGCGCGACTCCGATCGGCAGCGACCTGGCCGACGGCGCTGCTCGACGCCGACCAGTCCGACGAGGCCGGCATCAGCGCCCAGCGCGAGCGGGTTGCCATGCTCAAGGATCGGCTGCACAGGCCAGCAACGAGCGCCGACGTCGCGCGACCTGCTCAGCGCTGGCCGACATGCTGGTCAGGCGCGAGCGTGTGGATCATGGGCGGCGACGGCTGGGCCTACGACATCGGCTACGGCGGCCTCGACCACGTGCTGGCCAGCGGCCGCAACGTCAACGTGCTGGTCCTCGACACCGAGGTCTACTCCAACACCGGCGGCCAGGCGTCCAAGGCCACGCCGCTCGGCGCGGTCGCCAAGTTCGCCGCCGGCGGCAAGCCGCACGCCCAAGAAGGACCTGGGCATGATGGCCATGAGCTACGGCAACGTCTACGTGGCCCAGGTGGCCATGGGCGCCAGCGACACCCAGACCGTGCGCGCCTTCCTGGAGGCCGAGTCCTACGACGGGCCGTCGCTGATCATCGCCTACAGCCACTGCATCGCCCAGGGCATCGACATGGCCAAGGGCATGGAGCAGCAGAAGCTGGCCGTCGACATCGGCCTACTGGCCGCTGTACCGCTACGACCCGCGGCTGAAAGCGCGAGGGCAAGAACCCGTTCCAGCTCGATTCGAAGGGCGCCCAAGATCGCCGCTGCAAGGACTACGTCTACAACGAGGCCCGCTACCGGATGCTGACGCAGAGCGATCCCGAGCGCGCCGAGCATGCTCCTGGTGGAGGCGCAGGAAGCCGTCAACGACCGCTGGCACAAGTACGAGCAGATGGCTGCGCAAGAAGCCCTTGAGCCTGCGCTGAGACTGACGATCGGAAGCATCAGGCGCCCCATCGAATGACGACAGGGCGGCCTGCCGCAATCCCTGATACGCGCTTCAGCGACGACCGACAGGAGATACCGCCATGGACCTGACGACGACTTATCTGGGCATGACCCTGAAGAACCCGCTCGTGCCCTCTGCCTCGCCGCTGTCCAGACCGTCGACGGCATTCGCCGCATGGAGGACGCCGGCGCGGCGGCTGTGGTGATGTACTCGCTGTTCGAGGAACAGATCAACCAGGAGAGCCAGCAGCTCGACCACTACCTGAGCTATGGCACCGAGAGCTTCTCCGAAGCCCTCAACTACTTCCCCGACCTGCAGGACTACAACGTCGGCCCGGAGGACTATCTGGAGTCTGATCCGGCAGGCCGCCGGGCCGTCGACATCCCGATCATCGGCAGCCTGAACGGCGTCTCGACCGGCGGCTGGATCGACTATGCCCAGAACATTCAGGAAGCCGGCGCCGAGCGCCCTCGAACTCAATATCTACTACATCCCCACCGACCGTCGACATGACCGGCGCCGCAGATGGAGGAGATGTACCTCGACGTGCGTGCGCGACGTGAAGAAGACCGTCACGATCCCGGTGGCGGTCAAGCTCAGCCCCTACTTCAGCGCGACCGCCAATATGGCCCATCGCCTGGCTGAGGCCGGGGCCGACGCGCTGGTGCTCTTCAACCGCTTCTACCAGCCCGACTTCGACCTGGAAGAGCTGGAGGTGGTGCCGCATCTGGTGCTGAGCACCTCCCACGAGCTGCGCCTGCCGCTGCGCTGGGTGGCTATCCTCTACGGCCGAGTCGCCGTGCGACTTCGCCATCACCAGCGGCGTCCACACCCACATCGACGTGCTCAAGGGACTGATGGCCGGCGCCAACGTGACCATGATGGCCTCCGAGCTGCTGCAGAACGGCGTCGGGCGCATCGGCGTAGATCCTCGGCGAGATGCAGCGCTGGATGGAGGAGCACGAGTACGAGTCGGTCAGCCAGATGCAGGGCAGCATGAGCCAGCAGCATGTCGCCGAGCCGGCCGCCTTTGAGCGCGCCAACTACATGAAGATTCTTCAGTCGTGGCGGCCCGATCCGGCAGGACAGGGCTTCAAGCACGGCAGTTAATTACGAGTTCAGCTTTCAAAGCA
Source organism: uncultured Chloroflexia bacterium (assembly GCA_963787375.1). Classification (GTDB taxonomy): domain Bacteria; phylum Chloroflexota; class Anaerolineae; order Aggregatilineales; family UBA3940; genus CAWBCR01. The sequence continues at coordinate 143,029 of CAWBCR010000016.1, forward strand.
GCAGCGCCTCCGGTTGGAGGCGCTGTTTGTTTGTGGCTGCTGCCGGTGTCAGTTCTGCCACTTGCTGCCAGACCCACCTGATTGCGCGACGGGACGGCCTGCATAAACAGCCCGGATGGCGTCGGCCAGCTCGTCCGCCGAAACGGTCTTGAGCACATAGCCAACCGCTCCCGCATCCAGCGCTGCCTGTATCAGCTCCTGCCGTCCAAAGCTGGTCAGCACCAGCACGTGAACATCAGGGCACAGGGCGCAGATAGCCCGCGTCGCGTCGATGCCGTCCACGCCTGGCATCATCAGGTCCATCAGCACCACGTCGGGCCGGGCAGTCCAGCACAGGTTCAGCGCCTCCACGCCATCTGCCGCCATGCCAACCAGCTCTAAGTCTTGCAGGGTGTGCAAGAAGGTGGCCATTCCCTCGCGCAGCGTTTCATGATCGTCAGCGATCATGACTCGTATCCGGTGTTGCAGGCTCGTTTCCCTCTTCTGTTTGCAGCTTAAGTCCGGCTGCCGCATCACGCGGACAGCCGGGTAAAAGTGTTCATTCATACTAGGATCGTAAACATAAACCTGTGAACGTGCATGAGACACAGGGGGCATTGTCGATGGGTCAAATGGGGGAGGGCCCGTCTAATCCGTCTGGACTATTACCAATCTGGCTGAACCAGCCCGTGCTTGAGCGCCAGCGTGGCAGCCTCCGTCCGGCTGGTGACGCCCAGCTTGGAGAGGATGTTGCTGACGTGATTCTTCACGGTAAACCGGCTGATCACCAGTTCGTCGGCGATGTCGGGGTTGCTTCTGCCCTGCACCATCAGTCTGAGCACCTCGATCTCACGCTCTGTCAGGTCAAAACCGGGCGACAGCGACTTGGTTGTCGAGTTGATCAGCGCCTGGGCCGCTTCAGGTGACAGCGTCGACCGGCCACTGTGGGCTGCCCGGATGGCGTCTGCCAGCTCGTTGGCTGAGATGTTCTTGAGCAGATAGCTGATCGCACCCGCCTTCAGCGCCCGCTTCACTAGGTCTTCCTCGCCGAAGCTGGTCAGCGCGATCACGCGCGACTGGGGACTGACTTCCAGCACGCGCCGGGTAGCTTCCACGCCATCCATCTCAGCCATGACCAGATCCATCAAGATCACGTCCGGGTGGATGCGCGCCGCCAGGTCGACAGCCTCTGCGCCACTTCCCGCCTCGGTTACCAGGTTCAGATCGGGGAAGACGCGCAGAAAGGCCACCAGCCCTTCGCGCAGCATATCATGATCGTCCACGATCATGACCCGGATAGGGCTCTGCTCCGTCATTTGCTTTTCACCCCCTGTGTGAGCGGCCACGTGACGTCCAGTTCTGTCCCCTGCCCGATCTCACTATGGATGGCTATGTCAGCACCCACGGCATCGGCGCGCTCGACCATGATCCCCAGGCCCAGTCGATCAGGAGGGACAGACGCCGGGTCAAAGCCACGTCCGTTGTCCTTGATGGTTAGTTTCACTTGTTCTGGCTGGCAATGCAAGTGGACGACTACTTTGCTTGCCTGTGCGTGCTTGGCCACATTGTTCAGCGCTTCCTGGGCAATCCGGTACATGGCGATCTTGGCATCAGAGGAAATCGCCCGGCACTCGCCGTCGATCTCCAGCGTGATATCCATCTTCTTCCGTCCCGCCATGGCTCGAATCAACTGGCGCAGAAGCTCACTCAGGTCCGTTTCAGCCAACCCCGCCGGGCGCAGTTCCAACAGCAGCGTGCGCATTTCGGCCAGCGCACCGCGTGTGAGCTGCCTCAGCTTCTCCAGATTGCGCTGCCCTTCTTCGCGATCCTGGTCCCACAGATCGGGCAGCACGTCGGCGATCAGGCTGGCGGTCCACAGCGTCTGACTGACGGCATCGTGCAGGTCATGCGCCAGCCGGTTGCGCTCCTGCATGGCCGCTACCTGCTGCGCCTGCTCATACAGCCGCGCATTGTCAATCGCGATGGCTGCCTGCGCCGCCAGCGATTTAAGCACCACTACGTCGATCTCGTCGAACGCATCAAGGGCGTCGCTCTGGACATCCAGCACACCGATCACACGTTCCTGAGTTTTGATCGGCACCGCCAGTTCGGAACGCGTTTCAGCCGCCCCCGACAGCATGTAGTAACGGCTATCCTGCGACACATCGGCCACGATCAGGGGATCGCCCTGGCGGGCGACCCAGCCGGTGATCCCCTCGCTGCCCACCTTCAGGCGCGGCGGGTGGAAGTCCGGCTTGTTCCACATCGACCCTGCGCCGGAGCTGATCGTCACCTCGTCGTCTTCGACAAGACCGATCCCCACCAGATAGTAACCCAGCGTCTCGTTGACCAGCCGCACGATCTCGCCCAGCAACTCATCCGTGTCGAGGATAGACGTGATCCGCCGCCCCACTTCACTGATTAGCCGGAACTGTTCGGCGCGGCGCTGCTCGGCCTCGAACAGCCGCGCATTCTCGACGGCAACGGCAATCTGGCTGCCGATGGATGTCAGCAGTTGTACGTCCTGTGGGGCGAAACGCCGCGGCGTCCGAGTGGCTGTGAACAGCGCCCCGATAACTCTCGCACGTGTGCTGAGCGGCACCACTGCCACCGAGGCAATCCCTTCCTGTTTGACTGTCGGATGCACCGCTCCCGAGTCGTTCGCAACGTCTTCGACGATGATCGGATGATCATCGGCCACCACCTGCCCGACCAGGTTCTCGCCGATGTGCAGCTTATCGACCTTATCCACAAACTCAGGGCTTAACCCCTTGTGCTCGGTCAGTGTGAGCAGCTTTGACCCATGATCCAGCAGGTAAATACCGCCCATTTCAATGTCCATCATCTGGAGCGATTCCGCCAGTGCGCCATGAAGGATATCGTCCAGCTCCAGTGAGCGGCTGACGACGCCAGCAACCGCGTTGAGCGTAGCCAGCTCCCGGGTGCGATCGGACACGCGCTGCTCAAGGTTGGCGTACGATTCCTGAAGCTGGGCCGCCATCCGGTTGAACTGCTCGGCCAGTTCCTCGATCTCGTCCCCGGTGGAAGCCGTAATGCGCTGGCTGAAGTTTCCCCCGGCGACCTCCTGCGCCGCATCGATGAGATCATGCACCGGGCGCATTACCCGCCCCACGCTTGCCATGACGATCAGCGCCGGCAGGGCCACACCCAGCACCAGCAGCAGGATCAGGATCCGCTGCGAGGCGCGCGCAGAGCCCGAGATTTCCTCCCAGTTCACGCGAGAGATGACTGCCCACGGCGTGCCCGGCACCGGCGAATAGCTGGTAATGAAGCGCTGCCCTCCCGCGTCGGTATCGAACAGCGTGCCGGTATCTCCTCGGAGGGCCAGCCGCACCGCTTCTTGGGATGAGATGTTGTCCCCGACCTGCGCCGCGATGGGATGGTAGATCACACGTCCATTGCCATCGACCAGGTAGGTCGTGCCCGGCAGTAACGACAGGTTTGCAGCAGCAGCGGTGTAGAAATCGCTGTTGGCCAGCGTCTGAACCCGCATCAACCCGACGATTGGCCCCAGAAACTCGCCCTGCCGCCCGGTGAAGGGCACCGCCACGGCGATCACTTCTTCGCCGTTCACGCCATCCTTCACCACGCCGGAGATGGCCGGCTGGAGCGAGTGCGACACCATTTGAAAGTAGTCCCGGTTGGACCAGTTCTGCCCGATGACATCTGGCCGGTCGGGCACTGTAACAACCACGCGGCCCTGCCCGTTAAGCACCACGATCCCGCCGTCAAATATGCCTTTCCAGTCGTCAGACTGGTTCAGCGCCGCCCCCAGCGAGCGCAGGTCATTCTCATAGGCGTACAGGTAGGCGGTGCGTGCCCAGGGCTGCAGAGGCGCGGCAAACTGGTCGAGGTCCTGCGCCCATTTCGCTGCGACCTGGCGCGTTGTTTCCCGATCGCGCTCGACGACCAGATCTTCTGTCACGACCTGGTAGGCATTAAACGTGATCAGCGCGACGGCGACCAGGATGATAGCCGTGGGGACAAATGCCCAGACCATGATCTTAGTCCGGAGGCCGCCCCGTCGAATTCGCTTGGACAAATCTTCGCCTCCTGCGTGGGCTTGTGCCGGAGGACAAAAACGAGCAGCCTGTGTGCTGCTGTCCTTCACGGCCCCGCCCCTGACAGACCGTTCGAGCAGTGAAGAGCCGCCGCTGTGTGCCTAATTATACGCTTCTCTGCGGACAATTGTACCGTGTCAGGGTGCCATTCAGCACTGGCAGGTCGCCGCTGCTTCGGCTAGCCTTGTATTGCCGCCCGGCGCACCCATTGGGGAAACACGGCGAGTTTGATACAATTTCGCCTGAGCCGCAGTGAGCGGCGCTGCGCCCGGCACTCGGGTGATGCCTGCTCACGGTTTTCTGCCCCGCCTGGGCGCATGCTGCGCCAGCCCGTTCTCGCGACGCGGCCAGTTCATAGGAGGCAAGTCCATATATGAGTATCAGCCAGTTAGCCAGGTCTATCGAGGAATTGCCAACCCTCAGGCTGAACGAGGAGGCCCGCATTCTGCGCGAAAAGGGCCAGCCTGTCATCCACCTGGGGATCGGGGAGCCAAAGAACAAAGTCCCCATCGCCGCGATCCTCGCTTCTGCGACCAAGCTCAAGGATGGCGATGTCAAGTATGTGCCGACCGACGGGCTGCCCTCGCTCAAGAAGGCCATTATCCGCTACACCGAAGAGAACTACGACCGCTTCGTCGCGCCGGAAAACGTCATCGTCTCGACCGGCGCTAAGCAGGCGCTGTATAACCTGCTGCTGTCGATTGTCGATCCGCAGGACGAGGTCATCGTGCTGGCCCCTTACTGGGTCAGCTACCCTGAGATGATCAAGATGGTCTACGGGGTGCCGGTGGTCGTCCGGCCAGAGGATGGTTCGTTCCAGCCGCGCATGGAAGATGTCGAGCAGGCGCTCAGCTCCTACACGCGGGCGATCATAGTCAACAGCCCCAACAACCCCTCCGGCGCGGTCTTCTCCGAAGACTTCATTTCGCAGATAGTCGAGCTGTGCGAGCAGCGCGGCATCTACCTGATCATGGATGACATCTACCATCGGCTGGTCTTCGACGGCGTGCAGCCCGCGCCCGGCTACCGTTTCACCAACCGCGACATCGACAACACGCATGTCGTGGTTGTCAACGGTGTCTCGAAGCTATATGGCATGACCGGCTTTCGTATCGGCTGGGCGATTGCCAGCCGCAAGCTGGTCGAGGTGATGACCAACATCCAGTCAGCGACCACCTCCTGCCCGTCGGTCGTGTCGCAGGTAGCCGCCGAGGGCGCATTGACCGGCGTGCAGAACATCGTCGAAAACCTGCGGCTCAGCATCCAGAACAACCGCGACGTGATCATGAACGAGCTGCGCTCCTTCACCGGCGTCAGGACGATCAAGCCGCAGGGCACCTTCTACTGCCTTCCCGACTTCCGCGCCTACACCAGCAACTCAACGGAACTGGCCAACTTCCTGCTCAAGAAGGCGCTGGTTGTGACCGTCCCCGGCAAGGAGTTCGGCATGGAGGGCCACCTGCGCCTTAGCTACGCTGGATCCGTCAAAGACGTGACTGAAGGCGTCAAGCGCATGAAGTGGGCGCTCGACCCCAACGCACCCAATGAGATCTACATCGGCGACCGCAAGCTCGTGAGGGATTGGCTATGAATAACCTGCTAAGCATCAAGACGCCTGCTCAGGATCAGGCGGCAAGCCTCAAAAGCGATTTCGGACTGGCCAACCACGGCTTGGCGAACCTCAACACCGTGTATTGGAACCTGACCGCCGAGGCGCTGTACGAGGAGATCGTCTTCCGGCGCGAGGGGCAGATCACCCACATGGGGCCGGTCGTCGTCAAGTCTGGCAAGCACACCGCCCGCGCCGCCCAGGACAAGTTCATCGTGCGCGAGCCGTCGTCCGAGGAGCATGTGTGGTGGGGCGAATACAACCGCCCGATCAGCGCCGCGCAGTTCGACGAGACGCTGGCCCGCCTGCAGGGCTATCTGCAGGGGCGCGACCTGTTCGTGCAGGACTGCTTCGCCGGTGCGGACCCGGAGCACCGTCTGCCGGTGCGCATTGTCAGCGAGCAGGCCTGGCACAGCCTGTTTGCCCGCAACATGTTCATCCTGCCGAGCAACCGCGAAGAGTATCGCCAGCACGTGCCGGAGTTTACGGTCATCGCTGTGCCCTCATTCAAGGCGTTTGAGCCCATCGACAGCACGCGCACCAGCACCTTTATCATGCTCAACTTCGCCGAGCGGCTGTGCATCATCGGCGACTCGGCCTACAGCGGCGAGATCAAGAAATCGATCTTCACCGTGATGAACTACCTGCTGCCGCTGGACGGCGTTATGACGATGCACTGCTCGGCCAATATGGGGCCGGAAGGCGACGTCGCGCTGTTCTTCGGCCTGTCAGGCACCGGCAAGACGACCCTTTCCGCCGATCCATCACGCGGGTTGATCGGCGACGACGAGCACGGCTGGGGCGACGGCGGCGTGTTCAACTTTGAGGACGGCTGCTACGCCAAGGTCATCCAACTCTCGCCGACTGCGGAGCCAGAGATCTACCGGGCGACCCACACGTTCGGCACGATTCTCGAAAACGTCATCTACGACCCGATCAGCCGCTACATCGACCTTGACGACGACGCGATCACCGAGAACACGCGGGCATCCTACCCACTCGACTACATCGACAACGCCATCCCGGAGAAGATGGGCGGGCACCCCAAGAACGTCGTCCTGCTGACATGCGACGCGCAGGGCGTCATACCGCCCATCGCACGCCTCACACCCGACCAGGCGCTCTACCACTTCATCTCAGGCTACACGTCGAAAGTCGGCGGCACCGAGGTCGGCCTCGGCGAAGAGCCGGAGATCACATTCAGCACATGCTTCGGCGCGCCGTTCATGGTCCACCATCCGGCCATCTACGCCGGGCTGCTCAAGGACAAGGTTCTGCGCTACGGCTCCACCTGTTGGCTGATCAACACCGGCTGGACTGGCGGCCCGTACGGTGTCGGCAAGCGCATCAGCATCAAGTACACCCGCGCGCTGCTGACGGCGGCACTCAGCGGCGCGCTGAACGATGTCGAGTTTTACGTCGACCCGATCTTCGGCTTCGAGGTGCCCAAGAGCTGCCCTGACGTGCCGGAGAGCGTCCTGTACCCGGCGCAGGCGTGGCCCAGCGAAGAAGACTACTGGGACAAGTACCGCCAGCTTGCCAGCCGCTACATCGACAACTTCAAGAAGTACGCGCCGGACACACCCCCCGAAGTCCGTGCAGCGGGCCCCAAGCTGTAAAGCCTTCACAAGAATGCACAGGGGCGGACCAGTGTGTCCGCCCCTGTCGTCTCTTGCCCGGGTTGATGGGGAAGCGCCTACCCCATCAGGTGCTTCTTGAAGAAGTCCGTGATGCCATTGTAGCACGTCACCCGGTTGTTGAACTTCAGCACGTCGTGCCCCTCGTCCTCGAACATCATATATTCGATGGTCTTGCCCTGCGTCCGCAGCCCCTCGACCAGGTCGCGCGATTCGCGCTCGACGACCCGTGGGTCGTTCTTGCCCTGGATGACCAGCATCGGGCAGCCCAGGTTTCCCAGGTGCGTTTTGGGCGAGCGGTCGACCAGCAGGTCGTGATCCGTCTCCGGGTCGCCGATGGCGATCTTGAAGTACGGCTTCCATGTCTCCGGGATGCGCTCCATGAAGGTGAACAGGTCGTACGGGCCGAACATGTCGCACGCCGCCTTCCATAGGTCGGGGTGGCGGCCTGCCAGCGTCAGCGTCATGTAGCCCCCGTACGAACGTCCCACCACCGCCGCACGCGTCACGTCGAGGCGTCTGTCATTGGGCAGCACCTTTGTCATGGCGTGGACGTGGTCGAGCCGGTCGTCGCCGCCCCAGTCCTTGTCGACCTTTTTGGTGTAGCTCAGGCCGTAGCCGGTGCTGCCACGCACGTTTGGCACGAATACCGCGAAGCCGTTCAGCGTCAGGAACTGGATCAGCGGCATCGAGAACCACGCGAAGTCAGGCCGTTCCTGGCCCTGGGGCCCGCCGTGCACATAGTACACCAGCGGGTATGGCTCCTTGAAGCCCAGTTCTGCGGCGGGCAGGTACAGCCGCGCCGAGACGCGCAGCCCGTCGAACGACGTGAACGCCGCATCCTCACCCGCCGAGAGGCGCTCGCGTGGGATGTCCAGAATCCGCTCACGGGTGTGCTGCACCACCGTGCGGTCCTTGCCTTCCAGCGTGTAGATCTGCGTGGGTGAGGTCGCCGTCGAGAACGACAGCGCGTAGCGATCGCCGGCTTTGTCATAACGGATCGATTCGAGCACGCCGTTCGAGATCGCCCCCCGCCCGACAACCGCGCAGGTAAGCTTCATCTCCGGCCCGCTCGCGTCAAATTCGGCCTCATACACCCACGAGCAGCCGTCGATGTTATAGGTCATCAGGTAGCGGTTCCCATCCAGGTGCTCGATGTTCTCAAACTCGCCCGCCCCGGTGTGGACTGCGCCGCTGGTTGGTACCGGCTGGACGTTCTGCGGATCGTCCAGCGCGAAGGTGCCCAGCCCGCCCGTGTCCTCAAACAGCGTGGTGGCAAACAGCAGCCGCCTGTCCCCGTCGACAAACTGGCAGGACCGGATGGCGTTCAGCGGCACCTCCTGCCCCTCTGTGCGATCTTCCAACGGCGTCCCAAATAGCAGTTCGGCCTTGCCGGTGCTCACTTTCCACAGGTACAGCACCTGGTCGCCTATCGTGTAGCCGTCGGTCAGAATGGCCATGCTGTTGTCGTCGTTGCTGCCGTTGGGAAACGATCCCCACGGGCTGCGCCGCAGCTCGGTCAGCGCGCCGGTCTTCAGGTTGCCCAGATATCCGACCAGCATCTGCTCTTTGCGCGACTCGGCTACCAAGTACACCTCGCCGCGATCCAGATCGGGATCGCCCATGTGCACGCGGTAGTCGGCGAAGCGGTCGCCGAAGGCCGGTTCGGGCACGCCGCCCTCCAACGGGATAACCATCGGCTGGTAGTTCTCATCGCCGTTGTCGTCCAGCATGATCAGGATCTTGTCCAGATCGGGGAACACCCGAAACAGCTCGCCGTCCATCAGGTGTGGGTTCTGCAGCACCACGTCGGGCGGCAGCAGCGGCTCAGGCACGCTCCCACCGTGGTCCATCACATACAGGCTCAGGTGGCCGCTCATGTTGCTGACAAAGTAGATCTGCTGGCCGACGACCTGCGGCGTCAGGAACAGCCGGGCAGATAGCATCGACTCGATTCGTGTCATCGAGAACCCCTCCGCTTATGGATACGTGGAAATGCATGGTATGCTGCCTGACATTGTACAGGCGAATCGGTCGCTGCTCTATAGTCCACCCGGACGATCTATCTATGCTGGCAGCCGCCCCCGATCGCCGCTACAATCACCCCGTCGCCAACCGTTCACGCGCTGGAAACACGCTCATGGACTCTGCGCCATTCAGTCCCACCCATCTCGACGCGCTGTTGTTTGATATGGATGGCACGCTGTTTAACACCGACGACGTCGACGTGAGCAAGTGGGCGCGCCGCGCCGCGCACGTCTATCGCCGCCCCGACCGGGCGCAGGCTACTGCCCGCCGCCTGGTCATGGCACTTGAGACACCCATGAACGCCGCTTTCACCGCGCTGGACTGGGTTGGCCTCGATACGGCGGTCGTCCGGCTGCTGATCCGCATTCAGGGCACCGGCGGCCCCGATACGCCCGTCCCACCCATCGATGGTGTCGTCCCGATGCTGCGCAGTCTCTCAGCGCGCTACCGGCTGGCTGTGGTCAGCACCCGCGCCGTCGCCGAGTCGGACGCGCTGCTCACCCGGATCGGCGTGCGCGACCTGTTCGGCACGATTGCGGGCCGCGATTCGACGTGGCGCATCAAGCCGCATTCTCAGCCGGTGCGCTACGCCGCTGCACAGCTTGGCGTCGATCCGCGCCGCTGCCTGATGATCGGCGATACGACGGTCGACGTGAAGGCCGGTCTGCGCGCGGGCGCATGGACCTGCGCCGTGCTGTGCGGCTACGGTGAGCGCCCTGAGTTGGAGCGCGCCGGCGCGCACCTCATTCTGGATGAAACCGCGCAGCTTGCCGGTTACCTGTAAGCGTCACATTTGTGCAGCCGGCGCGCGCTGCGCCTGCGGCGCTTGGAAAGCCTGACGGGTTCGCACTAAAATAGGGGGATAGGTGCACGCCTCACCCGGACCACACTGTCATAATCGCGCGCATGCCGCGCCCTCGTGCAAAAAGGAGATCACATGCCGGACAAAGAATATGATGTCATCGTGCTGGGCGCAGGGCCCGGTGGCTACGTCGCCGCCATCCGCGCCGCGCAGCTTGGCCTGAAGGCAGCCGTCGTCGAAAAGCAGTACTGGGGCGGCGTGTGCCTCAACGTGGGCTGCATCCCCTCCAAGGCGCTGCTCAAGAACGCCGAGCTGGCCCACACCCTCCAGCATCGCGCTGCCGAATTCGGCTTCAGCTTCGACAACCTCCAGTTGGACTATGGCGTCGCTTTCAAGCGCAGCCGCAACGCCAGCAAGCGGTTAGTCAAGGGCGTCGGCTTTCTGATGAAGAAGAACAAGATCGATACCTACGACGGCTGGGGGACGATCAAGGATCGCAGCACCCTCGCCGTCGAACTGAACGGCGGCGGCAGCGAGACGCTGACCTTCAAGAACCTGATCGTCGCCACCGGTGCGCACGCCCGATCCATCCCCGGCGTCGAGTTGGACAAAGAGGGCAGCCGCGTCGTATCGTACACGCCTGCCATCCTGTCCGACACGGTCCCCGAGCAAATCGTCATCGTCGGCGCCGGGCCGATTGGCCTGGAGTTCGGCTACGTGTATGCCAGCTACGGCGCTGACGTGACCATCGTCGAGATGCTGGACCGCCCCGCCCCGCTGGAGGACCCCGAGATTGGCGCTGAGCTGTCGAAGGCCTATAAGGCGCTGGGTGTGAAAATCCTGACCGGCACGCGCGTCACCAACATCGAGGAGCTTGAGACCGCGGTCAAGGTGACCGTCTCCGGCCCGGAAGGCGAGCAGACGCTCGACGCGCAGCAGGTACTGGTCGCTATCGGCTTCGCGCCCAACGTCGAGGGCTTTGGGCTTGAGAACCTGGGCGTGAAAGTTGACGAGCGGTCAAAGGCCATCGTCATCGACGAGCAGATGCGCACCAGTGTGCCCAATGTCTATGCCATCGGCGATGTGACTGGCAAGCTGATGCTGGCCCACGTCGGCAGCGCGATGGGCATCATCGCCGCCGAGGTCATCGCCGGGCACGAGACCATCGAGTTGGAATACAAGATGATGCCGCGCTGCATCTACTGCCAGCCGCAGGTCGCCAGCTTCGGCTACACCGAAGCGGAGGCTAAAGAAGCGGGCTACGAGGTTAAGGTTGCCAAGTTCCCGTTCCAGGCCAACGGCAAGGCACTGGGCATGGGCGAGGGCACCGGCTTCGTCAAGCTCGTCACCGACGCCCGCTATGGCGAAATCCTCGGCGCGTCGATGGTCGGGCCGGAGGTCACCGAGCTGCTGCCCGAATACACGCTGGCCCATTACGCCGAGCTGACTGCCGAAGAGATCGCGCGCAATGTCCACGCGCACCCCACCCTCAGCGAGGTGCTGATGGAAGCCGCTCACGGCATCGTCAGCGGGTATATTCATCTCTAAGTGTTTGCCGGATCACGGGGCGCACATCTCTGTGCGCCCTTTTTATTTGAGGGAATGCCCTACCCCGGTGGGTTCACGTGGAACGGCACCGCATCGCTCTTGACCACCTGTCCCTGCGCTGTGCGTCCTTCCGCGTAGACGGTGTGATCCCCGCTTGCAGCGTCCAGTACGCCTCAAACGGCGCGCTGCCGACTGTCGCCAGCGGCGTGTCGTCCACAAACAGCGTCACGTCGTGCAGCCCCGCCGGCCCGACGGCTACTACCTGCACCTGCTGCGCGCTGATCGGCAGGCCGGGGTTGATGCGATATACCGTCTGTGCATCCGGCGACGCGATCAGCAGCGCATCCCAGCCGGTCTGGGACTGCCCGGTCTGCGCTGCCGCGATGCTGTCCGGCAGTAGCGGTAGCCTTTCCTGTCGCGCCCAATCCTGCGCCTGCGGGGGCAGGTTGAGGAATACGCGCGTCGTCAGCCGGTCGGGCGGGGTATCCGGCCCTGCCGGCAGCCCCGTCGCTGCGTTGACCGTCACCCGCTGGTAGATCGTGTCCGGCTCGGTCGGCTGTGTGCCCGCGATGAACCATTCGGGCCGGGTGTAGGGGCAGTCGGGCGTGGGCAGCTTGCCCGACAGCGTGCATACCTCGACCTGCACCAGCCCGTCGGGCCGCTGGAACTGAAGCTCCGGCTGGCCGCGCAGCACCGTCCGCATAAAGTTGTGCCAGATCGGTCCCGCGCCGCTCACCCCGCTGATGTTAACCATCGGCGAGTTGTCGGCGTTGCCTACCCACACGCCCACCACCAGGTTCGGCGTGTAGCCCACCGTCCAGTTGTCACGGAAATCGGTTGTCGTGCCAGTCTTGACTGCCGCAGGCCGCCCGATCTGCAGGATGCTGTGCGTGGTGAACTCCGGCGCGCGCGCCAGGTTGTCGCTCAGGATGTCGCTGATCAGCCACGCCACACGCGAGTCGATCACCTGCTCGCCCAGCCCACTGTTCTGCGAATACACCAGGGTGCCGTCCGCTTTCCTGACCTCCAGGATCATCACCGGCTGCACGCGCCGCCCGCCGTTGGCGAAGGCCGCGTAGCCCGCCGTCAGCTCCAGCAGGCGCACGTCGCCGCCGCCCAGCGTCAGCGAGAGGTCGTAATCATTGGGGTTGTGGAAGGTCGTCATGCCCAGCTTGCCAGCGAGCTGTAGCAGCGTGTCGACGCCAATATGCTGCAGCGTGATCACCGCCGGCACGTTGAAGCTCGACGCCAGCGCCTCGCGGATCAGCACCGGCCCGTGCTCCTGCCGATCGTAGTTCACCGGCGTGTAGGCGAATCCCTCCTTGGTCACGAACGCCGTGCGCACGTCGAGGATCATTGTCGCCGGTGTCCACGGGTCGGGGCGCGTGGGGTCGAAGGCTGCCGCGTAAGTGAAGGCTTTCATCGTCGAGCCGGGCTGGCGCGGGGCCAGCGCCATGTTGACTGCCCCACTTGCCGCTGCGTCGAAGAAGTCCGGGCTGCCCATCATGGCCAGCACTTGCCCGGTGTGTGGGTCCATTGCCACCAGCGCCGCGTCGGTGGCATTGTGCGCCGGGTCGCCGACCGTCGGCGTGTTCAGCAGGTCAAGCTGCCGCTGTGCGATGCGCTCCGCCGCGTGCTGCCAGTCGAGGTCGAGCGTGGTGCGCACCTCCAGCCCGCCGCCATACAGCACGTCGGGCGGGAGCGTGGCCTCAAGCTGATCATACACGGCGGTGACGAAGTGCGGCGCTTCGATGGTGTAACGCTCGGCGGCGAAGGCCAGCGGCTCACGAGCCGCCTCACTCGCGTCGTCGGCACTGATCAGGCCGTGATCGGACATCAGCCCCAGCACCACTACTTGCCGATCTTTGGCCGCCTTCGGGTCCGTCAACGGATCGTACACCGAGGGTGCTTGCGGCAGCCCGGCCAGCAGCGCGCACTCAGCCAGGTCCAGGTCGCGGACAGATTTGCCATAGTAGGCCCGCGCTGCCGCGTCGATACCATAGGCCAGGTTGCCATAGTACGTCTGGTTCAGGTACAGCGAGAGGATCTCGTCCTTGGAATAATGCTGGTATAGCCGGTAGGCGAGGATCACCTCGCGCAGCTTGCGCTGCAGCGTGCGCTCGGCCCGCTCGTGCGGGTCGAGCAGCAGGTTGCGCGCCACCTGCTGCGTAATCGTGCTCCCGCCGGAGCGGATCTCGCCGCCGCGCAGGTTGATCCACACCGCGCGCAGCACGCCGCGCAGGTCAACGCCAGGATTGCTGTAGAAGTTGAAGTCTTCGGTGGCGATGGTCGCGTCGACACACACCTGCGGAATCTCGTCCAGCGGCACGACGGTGTTGCGCCCGGCGTCCGTACCGATGACTTCGTACAGCAGCCGCCCCTGCCGGTCGAGGATGCGCATCGACGGCGTGTGCAGCCCGGCACTCAGGTCGTCGACGTTGGGCAGGTCGGTGAACAGCCATGCCCGCACGCCGAGCGCTGCGCCTGCCAGCAGGAGCAGCAGCGCCGCCGCGCCGATCAATGCCCGGCGTTTCCTGTCGGTGAAGTGTTTCCACATACCCCGATTGTAATCCACGCCCGCCCGCCCGGCGAGGCCCGCCATGATCCTGCAAGGCGGCTGTCAGGTCTCCGGCAGCCTGGGGTATTGTGCTAAGGGGCTGCGCTGCTGAAGTACTGCGCAACCAGCGGCGCGAGGTTTGCCTGAGTGTGCCGCTGTGCCGTTGTGAAGAAGTCGTCTGCCGTCACCGTCTGCCACTGATAGGTGGCGTAGTAGTCTCGCAGAAAGGCGAAGAAGGCATCATCGCCCATCAGGCTGCGCAGGTCGCGCAGGAAGCGCGCCGCCTGCCCATACATCGACTCGATGAAGCGGCTGCTGTCGTCGTAACTGTAAATGCTGGCGTCGACCGGCCCCTCCGGCGCGTACTGGTCGACACGCTTCTCCCACCACCAGCCGGTCTGATCGGGAGCGTAGCGTTCGAAGTACAGTAGCTCGCTGTAGAACGCCAGTGATCTCGTCCAGCCACGGTGCGTCTGGCTGATCGTTGCCCACCGCCCCATACCACCACTGGTGGGCTGTCTCGTGCGCGGCCAGCGCGTGCAGCAGCGATGGTGGCTCGCCGGGATAGACGAGGTAGGCGTAATCGGTGATGGAGATCAGCGCCGAATACTCCATCCCGCCGAAGAAGCCGTTTTCGGCCACCGTCAGACTGTCATAGGGGTACGGCCCGTATAGCTCATCGAACAGCCGGATGGCCTGCCCGGCGATGTCCGCCGCCGCCTGCCCGGCTGCGGCGTGCTCCGGCAAGAAGACGCTGTGGATCGGCACGCCGTCCGCCTCCCCGTCGACCGTCTGGTAGCGGTCGCTGGCCAGGAAGGCGATCCCCCGCGCCCGGTCGACGTGAAAGTGCCACGCGCCGTCTGTGTCCTGCCCCTCCGGCCCGCCGCTGGCGACGACCACGCCGGGCTGCGTGCGCACGGTCAGGTCGGCATTGACCAGCGGGTAGACGGTCGGATCGCCCACCTCGCGGTAGGCCCACGTGTGCCAGCCCTCGCCTGGCACGTACGGCACCAGCGACGGGTACCACTCGCCTGCCTGGATCAGGTCGAACGTCCAGCCGGTCGTGCCGGTCGGCGGCCAGTCGGTCGGCCCGACCGGTGGGATGACCACCCGGTAGCGCATCTCGACGTGCACCGCTTCGCCGGGTGCGGCGGTGCGTGGCAGCGGCACGCGCAGCGCCGTCTGTGGCGGGGCGAAGGGCGGCAGCGCGTCCCCGCTGCTCTCGCCGACTGTCACGCTGACCGTGTCCAGGTAAAACGTGCCCTCCAGGTGATCGATGGGCACGTTGAACACGACTTCATCCCAGCTATCGCCCGACGTATTGGTGAGGTCCACCGTTTCGCGCACGCGCATCCAGCGCTCGGCATAGAACAGCTCCACGTCGAGCCGCATCTCCGGCAGCGCCGCGACCGGCCTGGCAGTTGGCACGGCTGTGGGCGGCGCGGTGGCGGTGGGTGTCGCGCTGGGGATCGGGATTGGTGTGGCCGTCTCAACATGCACCAGCGGCAGCACTGAAGTAGCAGTATCTGCCGGAGGATGGCTGCATCCCGTTCCCAAAACGGCGATCCACACTATAATCCACAGGAGCGGGGTCAAGGGGTCAAAGACCCCTTGCGGAGGGACCGGGGGGCGGCTGCCCCCCGGTCTTCTGTTGAGGCCAAACATGCCCGTCTATCGCCGCGCGGGCCGGTGATCCAGGATGAATTGTCGCGGATCGACGTAGTTGGCATACACCTGGTCGAGATTGAGCCCCGGCCAGTGATTGGGCTGGTGCTCAAGGATGTCCGTCTTGGCGATGTCAAAGTGCAGGTGATAGGGCACCTTGCCGCCCGCGTTGCCCACCTGGCAGATCTGCTCGCCGCGCTCCAGCCGGTCACCCTCGCGCGCCATTGGGTTGGCAACGTGCGCCGAGCGTGTCCACACGACGGTGCCGTCGGGCAGTGGATCGTGCCGGATGATGATCAGCGTGCCCCACGTCGAGCCGCCATCGCCAACGAAGGTAACGACGCCGTCGGCGGCGGCGTACACCGGCGCGAGCTTGTCGGCATCGAACCCTGGGCTGTTGTTGTTGAGGTCGGCCCCGGTGTGATAGGCCGCACCGACCGAGGTGTAGTACGTGGCGAAGCCGGTCGCGTCGAACCACGTGCCGGGCCAGATTTGATCCGTCGTCCGCTCGGCAGCCGTGCCCACCGGCGAGTCAAAGCCCATCCGCAGGTTGGGCTGCACCTGTTCGAGCACCTGCCGCCAGCGGACCGCCGTGAAGGCGATCTCCTTGTTGGTCTCGCCGGTCAGGTCGGTCAGGTTGACCTGCGCGCCGTCGGCCTGCTGCGCGAAATTGTACACCACCAGCGGCACCCACTGGTCGTAATAGTGCGACTGGTTGAGCTTGACCAGCAGCTCGCTGCCCACCCCCGCCACGCCATGAATGTGGTACTGAGCTTTGCCCGTCGTGGCATGCTGCCCGGGGATGAACACCGAGACCTCATAAGTTCCAGCCGCTGGCAGGCCGGGCCGCCAAATGGCATACACCGTGTCGCGGTCGGCGCGGGTCTGCTTGTACTTGACCGGGTGGCCACGCACGCTGGTGAATTCGCTGAACACCTGGCTGGACGCCTGCCCGGTCTGGGTGCCGTCCAGATAGCCTGCCTCGTAAGGCGCGATGATCTTCTCCCAGCCGTAGCGCCGCCACACCTGGTCTGGCCCGACTTCCGAGTTGACCTTCTCGTCGTTGATGGCTGCGTACTCGATGGGCCCGATGACGCCGATACGCCAGTACGAGAGGCCCGTCGCGCCGCGCACGCTTCGCGCGATGTCCTGCGCCCGGATGATGCTGTCCGGCGATACACCATAACCCTGCAATACCGGGAAAATCGGCACGCCGTAATTGCCCCACACCACGTACGTCTCGGTCAGCACGTCTTCCGGCGTGCGGCCCATGGTGCCCCAGTAGCACTGTGGATGCAGGCTGTTGACGTACGGACGCCACGCATCCGGGAAGATGGCGCTGTACCACTGCGTGCGCGGGTCGACGCTCAATCCGATGTGGAAGTCGCGCCCCAGCGCGTTCCGGATGCCGCTCATCAGGCGGATCACGTCGTCGCGGCTGCCCTTCCAGTATTGGCTGTACGGCTCAACATCCAGGATCATCGATTTGACGCCCGACACCTGGCAGGCCCCTACGATGCGTGCAACCTCGCCGTCGACGTTCTGCCCGTGCACCACCGCCCATGCGTGGAATTTCAGCCCCTGTCCCTTCAGCGTGCTGACCCACTTGGCGATGTCGTCCGGGCCTTTGATGTTCATCGAGGTTTTGCTGTCGAAGTCGCCCTGCCATCCGTCGCCATCGCTGGTCTTGACGAATATCGCATCGGCTGCGGGGCAGCGCGTCTTGACCGTATTGACCAGTGTTTGGATGTCCGGCTCACCGACCGCATCACCTTCCCAGTGCCACAGGCTGATCTTGCCGTCATACGGGGATGCCATCCACACAACTCCTTATCCGATAAATGTGTCCACGCCAGCATGAGTTGTCCAGTCAGACAGGGTTGTTATCGCAGATGTTGCGCCGGGAGTCAAGTTCCGCGTGGAACCGGGGCAACGCGCGGCTGGGTCAATGCGCTGCTGCTTGTGAAATACATAACGATCATTGACGGTAGAAGCGATGCGACTTTATAATGTTATGAAGAAGACTGGGCCGTCTTCTTCATCACAACCAATCGTCGATCTGGCGATCACTCCCCAAACTCCTCCTCGACCTCGTGCCGACGCACTTTAGCCGGGCCATTGTGATTCGGAACGGGCTAGCACATTTAAAGACGACCGAATTCCAAACGCTCTGACCATCACTCACGACGTCGGTTCGACAATCACCGTCTCACTGGTTTGTACACGGATCTGAACATCAAATCCGGCCGGGAGCAACGACGTGACAATACCGAACGGTCGCACGGACTGGGCTAAGCCCGCCGCAGCATTGGTCATCGGCGGCGGCATCGGGGGCATGCGCGCGGCGCTGGATATGGCCGACGCTGGCCTCAAAGTCTACCTGATCGAGCAGACCCCCTGCCTGGGTGGACGAGTGGCGCAGTTGGGCTTCATGTTTCCCCAGCACGACTGCGTGCTGTGCCGTGGAACGCCTGATCACGGCTATGGCTGCACACGCCCCTCGATTTCACCTGCCTATATCCAGCACAACCAGCATCCCAATATTGAGATTCTGACCAACACGTCTGTGATCGAAGTAGAAGGCCAGGCCGGTGACTTTACCGTGTCGCTGCGCCCGGAGCCGCGCTACGTCGACCCGGACCGCTGCATCAACTGCGGCTACTGCGCGCTGGCGTGCCCCGTCGACCTGCCGGACGAATACCAGCAGGGCATGACTCTGCGCAAGGCCGCCTACAAGGTCGCCCGGCGCGCCACGCCCAACGCCTATGTCATCGACCGTGGTGACTACTGTGACGACTGCCGCGCAATGCGTCGACGTCTGCCCGAGCCCACGCCATCAACCTCGACGAGCAGCCGCGTCTCCAGACGGTCGGCGTCGGGGCGATTATTCTGGCGCTGGGCTTTCAGATCTACGATCGCGACCGAGCTTGCCGAGCTGGGCTACGGGCGTTATCCCAACGTGCTGAATGCCATGCAGTATGAGCGCCTGGCCAGCCGGTCGGGCCCCACCGAGGGCGCCGTCACTCGCCCCTCTGACCATCGCAGGCCGCGCTCTATTGCCTGGCTGCAGTGCGTCGGCTCGCGCGATCAGCAGAACACCTTCTGCTCGTCGATTTGCTGTATGTACGCCACCAAAGAAGCGCATGCTCGCCAAGCAGCGGCTGGGCGAAGACGTGAACTGCATCGATCTTCATCATGGACGAGCGCGCGTTCAATAAGGAGTACAGCCGCCTATTTCGCCGCCGCCCGCGAGAAGCACGACATTCATTACATCCGCTGCCGGGTGTCGGCCATCCGTGAGGACCCCCAGACCCACGACCTGATCCTGCAGTACGCCGACGCCGGCGGCACGCCGCACGAGGAGCGCTCCGAGCTGGTAGTTCTGGCGACCGGCCTCCAGCCGCCGCAGTCGGCGCGACAGTTGGCCGATGTGCTGGGCATCGAGCTGAATCGAATACGGCTTCTGCCAGACGGACAAGTTCACGCCGCTGCAAACGTCACGCCCCGGCGTGTTCGTGTGCGGCGCGTTCTCCTCTCCCAAGGAAATCTCGGAGACGATCATCGACGCCAGCGGCGCAGCCGCCGAGGTGATGCGCTTGCTCAACGACCGGCTCAACACGCACCCCTATACCCGCGAGTGGCCTTTCCTGGCCACAGACGGTCTGGGGCCTGAGCGCGACGTCTCCGGCGAGGAGCCGCGCATTGGCCTGTTTGCCTGTGCGTGCGGTGGCACGATCAGCGACGTGCTCGATCTGCACACGCTGGTCGAGCCAGGCGCAGCAGCTGGCCGGGGTACGCACACCGCCGAGGTGCTCGAATTCGCCTGCTTCCCCGAGGGGCTGTCGAACGCATCCAGGCAGCAGATCGAAGCAGCAGGGTCTGAACCGTGTGGTGATCGCCGGCTGCAGCAACCGCACCCACGAATCGCTGTTCCAGCGTACGGTGCGGCAGGTCGGGTCTGAACCCCTACCTGCTGGAGATCGACCAACCTGCTGCGAGCAGTGCAGCCGGGTTCATCGTGGGCAGATGGAGATGGCCAACCG
The DNA here is from genome assembly GCA_963787375.1 of uncultured Chloroflexia bacterium. GTDB lineage: Bacteria > Chloroflexota > Anaerolineae > Aggregatilineales > UBA3940 > CAWBCR01. Next base: position 162,979 of record CAWBCR010000016.1, read on the forward strand.
CAAAGCGCAGGAGATGGTTCGCGTTGCTGTGGGCCGCGCGGCTGCGGCCCAGCCCGTTTACAAGGACCTGCATCACTGCCGACCGGTCGCGCTGGTGATCGGCGGCGGCGTAGCCGGCATGACGGCTGCCCTGGCGATTGCCGACAGCGGCTACGACGTGCATCTGGTCGAGCGCGCCGATATGCTGGGCGGCAACCTGCTCAACCTGTATTACGTGGCCGAGGGCTACAATCCGCAGCATCCTCCTGCGCGATATCGTCAACCGGGTGCGCACGCATCAACGGATCATCGTCCTACACCCGCACCGAAGTCGCGCGTCACTGGGGGCACATCGGCTATTTCCGTGCCGTGCTGCGCACGCACCTGCACCGATGGTACTGCCGAGGATCAGCAGATCGAGCACGGGGTTACGATTGTCGCCACCGGCGCGCGCGAAACGCGCAATCACCCCTGGCTGACCGATCCTGACCTCTATCCGGAGATGATCACCCAACGAGAGCTGGAAGAGAAGATCATCCACCAGCCCGGAGGAGATCATCCGCCCTGCAAAGACGTGGTCATGGTCCAGTGCATGCGGCCACCCGGCTCGCCTGAGTACTGCTCGCGGGTGTGCTGCACCAACGCTATGAAGAACGCCATCCGCCTCAAACTGTTCAACCCGAACTGCCGCGTGACGTCCTATTACAAAAACATCGTCACCTACGGCTTTCGCGAGCAGTATTACACCGAGGCGCGCGCGCTGGGCGTGATCTTCGTGCGCTACACCGACGACGAGCCGCCCACGTGACGCGCAGCGGCAACCGCCTGCGCGTCCACGTGCGTGACCTGTCGATCAACCGCTGGCTTGATCTGCCCGCCGATCTGGTCCCGATCAGCATGTCGGTAGCCCCCGCTGAAGGTACCGAGGAGCTGGCCACCATGCTGCGCGTGCCGCTCGGCGAGCGAAGGGTTCTTCGCAGAGGCGCAGATGAAGCTGCGCCCGATGGACTTCATGCGTGAAGGCATTTTCCTGGCCGGGCATGGCCCACTATCCCAAGTTTGTCGAGGAGAGCATCAGCCACGCGCTGGCGGCGGCGGCGCGGGCGCTGCCCCTGCTCGCACAGCGGTCGCTGTACCTGGGCGGCATGGTGGCGCAGGTTGACCCCGATAAGTGCGTCGGCTGCCTGACCTGCACTCGCACCTGCCCGTTCCAGATACCGCAGGTGATCCAGCAGGAAGGGCGGCAGCGGCGTGGGCGGGCTGGGCGGCGCGGCCTACATCGACCCGGCCCAGTGCCAGGGCTGCGGCACCTGTACTGGCGAATGCCCGGCGAACGCCATCCAGCTTGTCAACTACACCGACGAACAGATCATGCTGCGTTCGATAGGCGGTCTGGGCAGGCTGGCAGCCCGAGCCGGCGGAAGGGGTGGCGAAATGAGCATCCAGCACACCCCTGCCTTTGAGCCCGAGATCACCGCCTTTTACTGCATCTTCTGCGGCTACATGGCCGCCGACACAGCCGGCGCGGGCGATCCAGTACCCGGCCAACGTCAAGTTCGTGCGGCTGCCGTGCACCGGCAAAACCGACATCCGCTACCTGCTGGAAGCCTTCGAGCAGGGGGCGGATGGCGTATACGTCGTGGCCTGCCCGATGGGCAACTGCCACCACGTGCGCGGCAACGAGCGTGGCTGGCCCGCCTCAAGCGGGCCAGGCACATCCTGGACGAGATCGGCATCGGCGGCGAGCGGCTCGACATGTTCTTCATGTCGGGCAGCCAGGCTCACGCCTTCGCCATGGCAGCCCAGACGATGACCGAGCGCATCCGTGAGCTGGGGCCGAACCCGCTCAAGCTGGTGGCCCGCCCCGGCGAGGTGGCCGACGTTTCTGAGCCCGACCTGGAAGACGAAGTCGGCTGGCGGGGGCGCAAGCCCCGCCAGGACTGAAGGATCAGCTATGGGTGGCAAGGGCAGCGGCAACAATGGAAATCAGCCAACCGGCGCGGTGATGGTCGTGGGCGGCGGTATCGCCGGCATGCAGGCCTCGCTGGACCTGGCCGAGCAGGGCTTCAAGGTGTACCTGGTCGAGAAGCAGTCGGCCATCGGCGGCAAAATGGCCCAGCTCGACAAGACCTTCCCCACCAACGACTGCGCCATGTGCACCATCTCGCCGCGGCTGGTCGATACGGGCCGCCATCCTAACATCGAGATTTTGACGCAGACCGATGTCCTCGACGTGACAGGCGAGGCGGGCGACTTCACCGTGCGCGTGCGCCGCGAGCCGCGCTACATCGACGTCGACAAGTGCGTGGCCTGCGGCGACTGCGTGCAAGTGTGCCCGGTGATCGTGCCCGACCGTTTCAACGAGGGATTGTCCCCGCGCCATGCCGTCTATAAGCTGTACCCGCAGGCAGTGCCCAACGCCTTCGCCATCGAGAAGCGCGGCATCGCGCCCTGCCGCGACGCCTGCCCGGCGGGCCAGCGGGCGCAGGGCTACATTGCGCTGATCCGCGAGGGCCGCTGGAGCGACGCGCTGCGCGTGATCAAGATGGATAACCCCTTCCCCGGTATCTGCGGGCGCATCTGCAATCATCGCTGCGAAACCGCCTGCAATCGCGGGCTGGTCGACGAGCCGATCAACATCCGCGCGCTCAAGCGCTTTGTGACTGATAAAGTCTACGCCGAGCCGCGCCCGCCGGTCGAGCCGGTTGACCGCACCCGTGACGAGCACATCGCGATCATCGGGGCCGGGCCGTGCGGCCTGACCGCCGCGCAGGACCTGGTCCGCGCCGGCTACGGCGTGACGGTCTTCGAGGCGATGCCGGTGGCGGGCGGGATGCTGCGCCTGGGCGTGCCGGAGTACCGCTTGCCGACCGACATCATCGAGCGCGAGGTGCAGGACATCGTCGATCTGGGCGTCGACCTGCGGCTGAACACGCGCGTCGACAACCTGGATGACATCTTCGAAGCGGGCTTCGACGCGGTGTTGATCTCCGTCGGCGCGCACGAGGGCATCCGCCTGCCCATTCCCGGCGCGAACCTGGACGGTGTGCTGATCAACACGCATTTCCTGCGCGACGTGCGGCTGGGCAAATACGAGAACGGTGCAGCCGACGCCCCACCGCTGGGCCAGCGCGTGCTGGTGCTGGGCGGCGGCAACGTCGCTATCGACTGCGCGCGTTCAGCGGTGCGTCTGGGTCGCGAGGTGCACATGGCCTGCCTGGAGGGCCACGACGTGATGCCCGCCCACGCCTGGGAGGTGGAGGCAGCCGAGGCCGAAGGCGTGGTGATCCACGCCGCGCGCTCATTTGAGCAGATCGTCGGCGACGGCAGCGGCCATGTAGCAGGCGTGGAGTGCATGGACGTGGCGTCTTTCAGCTTCGACGAAGTCGGGACGGCTGCACGTTGAAAAAGTGCCCGGCTCGGAGCACACCCTCGAATGCGATACGGTGATCTTCTCCGTCGGGCAGCGCGCCGGTCTGGCCTTCATCCCCGACGACGCTGGGGTGGGCGTGATGGGCGGCAGCCGCATCGCCGTGAACCCCAACACCCTGTCGGCCACCCGCGAGGGCGTGTTCGCCGCCGGCGATAGCGTATCAGGCACGGCCTTTGTGATCGAGGCGGTCGCCAGCGGCCACACCGCCGCGCGCTCGATCCTGCGCTATTTGCAGGGTGAGCACCTGGAGCCGCCGCACAAGCCGGAACTTCCGGTGGTGCACCTGAGCCAGGAGGAGATCGCGGAGCGCATTGCGCGCGGGGAGATCCACCTGCAGCCGCGCGTGCCGATGCCTGAGCTGTCCGTCGCGCGAGCGCGTCAGCAACTTCGCCGAGGTCGAGGGTGGCTACGACGATGAAGTCGGCGCAGCGCGAGGCGGCCCGCTGCCTGGCGTGCGGTATCTGCTCGGAGTGTATGTCGTGTACGTTTGCCTGCGGGCGTGACGCCATCGACCACGACATGGCCCCGCTTGAGGAGAAGATTGAGGTCGGCGCGCTGATCCTGGCCCCCGGCTATCAGGTGTATCACGCCGAACTGTCCGAGGAATACGGCTTCGGGCGTTTCCCCAACGTGATCACGTCGCTCCAGTTTGAGCGGATGTTGTCGGCCTCCGGCCCGACAATGGGCCACGTGCAGCGCCCCTCTGACAGCGAGCCGCCAAAACGTATCGCCTTCCTGCAATGCGTTGGCTCGCGCGATCAGAGCCACGATTACTGCTCGGCAGTGTGCTGCATGTACGCCACCAAAGAGGCGATGATGGCCAAGGAGCACGAGCTCCGACCTGGACATCCACGTTTTCATGATGGACATGCGCGCCTTCTCGAAAGGCTACTGGAGCTATTTCGAGCGCGCCCGCGAGCGTTACGGCGTGCAGTACACGCGCTGCCGCATCAGCGCCTTGCACGAAGACCCGGACACCCACGAGCTGATCGTGCGTTACCAGGACGAGGACGGACAGCCGCCCACGACGAGACGTTCGACATGGTCGTGCTGTCGGTGGGCATGGAGATCAGCGAACCGGTGCGGGACGCTGGGCCGGCGGTTGGGCGATCGAGCTGGACGAGTACGGCTTCTGCCATACCGTGCAGTTTAACCCGCTGGAAACCAGCCGTCCCGGGATTTATGCCGTCGGGCCCGTTCCGCGAGCCGAAAGACATCCCCGAATCGGTCATCGAGGCGAGCGGGGCGGCAGCTGCGGCGGCGGCGCGTCTCGGCCCGTCGCGCTTCACGCTGACCACGACCGGCCGGAGTATCCGCCCGAGCGCGACGTCAGCGGCGAAGGAGCGCGCATCGGCGTGTTCGTTTGCCACTGCGGCTCGAACATCGGCGGCTATCTCGACGTGCCCGGCGTGGCCGAGTACGCCAGGCTCGCTGCCGAGCGTGGTCCACGCCGAAGTCGAACCTGTACACCTGCTCGCAGGACAGCATCAAGCGCATCGCCGAGCAGGTCCGCGAGCACAACCTGAACCGGGTTGTGGTCGCCTGCTGCACGCCACTGACGCACCAGCCGCTGTTCCAGGATTGCATCCACAACGCCGGGCTGAACCCGTACCTGTTTGAGATGGCGAACATCCGCAACCAGTGCTCGTGGGTGCATTCCAAGGACTGGGATGCGGCGACCGCCAAAGCCAAAGACCTGGTGCGCATGGCCGCCGCGCGCGCCGGCAAGCTCGAAGCGCAGCACACGATTGACATGGCCGTCCAACAGGCGGCGCTGGTGGTCGGTGGTGGCGCTGCCGGCATGACGGCGGCCCTGTCGCTGGCCGGGCAGGGCTTCCCGCGCATCTCGTCGAGCGCGAAGACGCGCTGGGCGGCAACCTGCGCCGCGTGTTCATCGCCTCCGACGGTAACCGCGACCCGCAGCACATCCTCGGCGAGCTTATGGAGCAGGTCGAGGCCAGCCCGCTGATTGACGTGCACCTGCGCAGCCGCGTGGTCGCGTCCAGCGGGTTCATGGGCAACTTCACCAGCGTCATCCAGCAGGCGGACGGCCAGCGTGTCGAGGTACGCGCACGGCGCGACGATCCTGGCGACCGGCGCGCAGGAATATCGCGGCTCCGAGTATGGCTACGGGACCGATCCGCGCATTCTGACCCAGCAGGAATTCGAGGCGCGGCTGGCCGCCGGCGGCGATCTGCCCGCTTCGGTGGTGATGGTCCAGTGCGTCGGCCCGGCGGCGCAGTTCTGCAGCCGCATTTGCTGCACGGTGGCGCTCAAGAACGCGCTGGCGCTCAAGGCGCAAAGCCCGATGCGCAGGTGATGATCCTGTACCGCGACATTCGCACGTACGGCTTCAAGGAGCGGCTGTACACCGACGCCCGCGGCGGGCGTGATCTTCGTGCGCTACGAGGAGGGCGACCACCGCGCCAACAGTCGACAGCAACGGCCGGCTGAGCCGTGCGGCGTGGGACCCGCTGCTTCGGCGGTCTATGCTCCTTGAGCCGGACTGCTGGTGCTGAGCATGCCGGTCGTCCCGCATGAGGATGCCCACGCTGTATCGAAGGCTGTTCAAGGCCAACCTCGACGCCGACGGCTTTTTCCTGGAGGCGCACGTCAAGCTGCGCCCGGTCGATTTCGCCTCCGACGGCATATTTATGGCTGGCATGGCGCATTATCCCAAGCTGCTCGACGAGACGCATGATCCAGGCGCGGGCCGCTGCCGCGCGCGCGGCGCGCGTGCTCAGCCGCGAAGTGCTGACCGCCGGCGGGCGCGTGGCGGTGGTCGACGAAGTCGAAGTGCACCGGCTGCCTGACCTGCGTGCGGGTGTGCCCCTTCGAAGTGCCGCGCATCCAGCCCAACCTGACCGGCGTGGGCAGCATCATGGGCGCAGCGCACATCGAGGCGGCGGTCTGCCAGGGCTGCGGCACCTGCGCCGCGGAGTGTCCGGCGCAGGCCATCCAGTTGATGCATTACACCGACGCCCAGATGCAGGCCAAAGTCGACGCGTTATTTGCCGCCCCCGATGGTTACGTGCCGCTCGATGCCATCACCATGCCTGACGGAGGGCCAGATTGATGGACTTAAGTGACGGGCTGAACATCATTGCGTACTGCTGCGAGCACTGCGCCTATGCTGCCGCCGATCTGGCCGGCGGGCTGCGCATGCAGTACTCGCCGGCGATTAAGAGTCGTGCAGTTGCCCTGCACCGGCAGGATCGACGTGCTGGTGGTGCTGCACGCCTTCGAGAAAGGCGTTGACGGCGTGTTTGTCGCCGGTTGACTGCCCGGCGACTGCCATTACCTGGAAGGTAATACCAACGCCAAACGCCGGGTAGGACGCATCAAGACGCTGCTTGAGCAGATCGGGCTTGAGCCGGAGCGGGTGCGAGATGTTCAACATGTCGGCTGCGATGGCCGGGCAGTTTGTCGCCGCGGCCAGGAGATGACCGGGCAGATCGCACAGACCTGGGGCCCAACCCTCTGCGCATCCCGATCGACCGTCACACGCAAGCGGAGCGCGGAGAATGAGCTTATGATTGTCGCCGAACAGAAACACTCTGGACGAAATCAAAACGCTGATCGGCAGATGCCGAGAAGGTGCTGGTCGTCGGCTGCGGCACCTGCGTGACGGTGTGTTTCGCCGGTGGCGCGCGTGAGGCGGCGATTGTCTCGGCGTCGCTGCGCATGGCGTCCAAACTCGACGGAGACGAAAAAGCCGTGACCGACGCCACCGTCCAGCGCCAATGTGAATGGGAATACCTGGACGAGATCGCGCGAACAGGTCAGCGCGGCGGATATCATCCTGTCGCTGGGCTGCGGGATCGGCGTGCAGGCTATCGCGGAGCACTTCCCGGACAAGTGGGTCGTGCCCGGCCTCAACACGAGTTTCCTGGGTCTGCCCACCGAACAGGGTATCTGGGCGGAGCGCTGCGCGGCCTGCGGCGACTGCGTCCTGGGCATTACCGGCGGCATCTGCCCGATTGCGCGCTGCTCCAAGTCGCTGCTGAACGGGCCGTGCGGCGGATCGGAGGATGGACACTGCGAGATCAACGCCGATATTCAGTGCGCCTGGCAGTTGATCTACGACCGGCTGAGCAGCATGGGCAAGCTGGACGTGCTGTTTGCAGCTCCAGCCGCCGAAAAACTGGCGCACGTCACGCGACGGCGGCCCGCGCAAGATCGTGCGCGACCGACCTGCGGCTGTCGGAGGAGGAATGATGATGGTCGCAGCAAGCGAGCAGCAACGGGTATCTGGCCGGGTCCAACCTGGAGCGCGTGCTCCGCGCGGGGCACTTCGCCGTGACCGGAGAACTCGGCCCGCCCCAGAACGCGGACGGCGCGGTGATCCGCCAAAAAGCCGCCCTGCTGAGGGGGAACTGCGACGCGGTCAACATCACCGATAACCAGACGGCGATCGTGCGCATGTCCAGCATCGGCGCGGGCGACGATTGTGGTGCAGGAAGGGCTGGAGCCGATCATCCAGATGACCTGCCGCGACCGCAACCGGCTGGCCATCCAGAGCGATCTGCTGGGCGCGTATGCGCTGGGCATCCGCAACCTGCTGTGCCTGTCCGGCGATCACCAGACCTTCGGCAACCATCCCACCGCCAAGAATGTGTTCGACATGGACTCGATCCAGTTGGTGCACATGGTCGCCGCCATGCGCGACGAGCGCATGTTTCCAGTGCGGCGACAGTTCAAGGGTCAGGAGCCGCGCTTCTTCGTCGGGGCGGCGTCCGCGCCCTTCGCCGGCCCGGTCGACTTCCGCCCGTACCGCCTCGCCAAGAAAGCCCAGGCGGGCGCGAACTTCGTCCAGACGCAGCTTGATTTACGACGTGGACGCTTTCAAAGCCGTTACATGGAAAAGGTGCGCAGCCTGGGCGTGCACGAGCAGGTGTACATCCTGGCCGGGGTCGGGCCGCTCAAGAGCCCCGGCATGGCGCGCTATATGAAGAACAGCGTGCCCGGTATCCTGGTGCCCGGACGCGTTGATCGAGCGCATGGAGGCGGCAGGCGCGCCGTGGGCCGGAAAGTCAAAGGATGAGCTGACCAAAGAAGACAAAAAGGCCCGCTCCGGCGGCGTGGAAGGACGGAAGGCATCAAAATCTGCATCGAGTTGGTGCAGCAGCTTCGCGAGATCAAGGGCGTGGCCGGGGCGCACATCATGGCGATCGAATGGGAAGAGGCCGTAAAGCCCATCGCCGAGGGCGCTGGCCTGCTGCCGCGCCCGGTCATCGAAGGCCGGCAGCCGTGTCAGGAGGTGGCTGATGGACGACTTCTCGACGACCAGCAGCGGACGCATGTCGATCACGCCGGACTCTCGCCCGGCGCGTGCAGGACGAGTTGGGTGAGAACGTCTACCTGTGCTACCAGTGCGTCAAATGCACCAGCGGCTGCCCGGTCGGTCGAGTTTTTCGACTGGCAGCCTAACCAGATCATGCGTGCGCTCCAGCTCGGGCAGGAAGACATCGCCCTGCACTCGAAGACGCCCTGGCTGTGCGCATGCTGCCAGACGTGCACGACGCGCTGCCCCCAGGGGTTGGACATCGCCGCCATCATGGAATTCCTGACGCGTGAGGCGCTGGCGCAGGGCATCAAACCGGCGGTGCCGGAGATCAATCTTCAACGAGGCGTTCATGCGCGAGGTGCGGCTGTGGGGCCGCGCCTACGAGTTGGGCCTGATGGCCGAGATGAAGCTGCGCACTGCGCGATCTCATGGGCGATATGGACCTGGGCATGAGGATGATCGCCCGCAGATAAGCTGGCCTTTCTACCCAAACGCGCCACGCGCCCGCCGCGTAAGGTCAAGCCGGTGGCCGGCGCGGCCCAGTCCATCGCCTACTATCCCGGCTGCTCGCTGCACTCCACGGCGCGCGGAGTTCGACGTGTCGACCCGCGCCGTGTGCGAGGTGCTGGAGCTGCCGCTCATCGAGCCGGATGGCTGGGTGTGCTGCGGCAGTTCGGCGGCCCATCGCGCCGATCCCGACGAGGCGCTGCGCCTGCCGCTCGAAAATCTGGCGCTGATCGAACAGAGCGGCTTCCGCGAGGTGACGATGCCATGTGCGGCGTGCTTCAATCGCCACAAGGCGGCGCTGCACGAGATCCGCCATGATGGCCAGCGCAAGGCCGCGGCCAATAAGGCAATGGGCTACACCTACGGCGACACGGTGCACGTCAGCACGCTGATCGAGGCCTCCTCAAGCACATCGGGGCAGAGACGGTTTCCGGGAAAACCACCCGCCCCCTGACTGGGCTGAAAGTGGTATGCTACTACGGCTGCCTGCTGACCCGTCCGCCCGACGTGACAGAGGCCGAGCATCCGGAAAATCCGACCGACATGGACGAACTGATAGCCGCGCTTGGGCGCGGAGGTCGTGGACTGGTCTTACAAGACCGTCGTGCTGCGGCGCAGCGCACTCGCTCACCCGGCCGGATATCGTCCTCAAGTTGAGCAGCACGATCATCGATCACGCGCGCGATGCCGGGGCGGATGCTATCGCCGTCGCCTGCCCGCTGTGCCACATGAACCTTGACGGGCGACAGTTCCAGATGGGCCTGGAAAACCCAATGCCGGTGCTGTACTTCACTCAGTTAATGGCGCTGGCATTCGATCTGCCGCACAAGGCCGCCGCGCTGAACAAAAACCTGGTCGATCCGCGCCCGCTGCTGCGCGATAAAGGGATTCTGGTCGAAGGCCGTTGATCGAGTGGAAGGAGGAAAGGCGTAAGCCGAGTTGACCTGACCGCGCGGGACCGCCGCCGCGCTCTGGCAAACGGGAGGGAACGCCATGGTAGTCGCGGTCGATGTGCTGGACAGTGTCCTTGACGAGACGTGGCGGACGCTGTGTGACGCTTACGACGTCACAGCCGCCTTGCCGGATATGCGAACGTTGTTCGCGTATGCCGATCTGTTTAGTCCGTCCGAAGCGGCGGAAGCCGTGGTCGCCAGCATGCTGTTGGAGATTGTAGACAGCATCGGGCGGTTTTCACCATACTATAGGCTGCCATCACGCGCATTCGGCCTGATCTCTGTGCGGGATACTGCCACCTGCCAGGTAAGCTGGATTCTGGCCCCGGATGGCGCGCAGCGCTGGCAGCACCTGTTGGAGTATCTGGCCGATACGATACAGCGCAACAGCGCCGTGATCCAGGCCACGATGTTTGTCGACGGCCTGATGGACGAGCCGGTCGCGCGGGATGTGTGCGTGCTGGCTGCGTGCGAATGCGCGCCGCAGCGCACGATCCTCATCAACCGCCGCCTGCTGCGGCGCGGCGAGGTAATCTGTGGAAGCTGCCGGCATCCCTTCATGCCGGTTGATGGCATAGACGAGTAACGCAGCCGGGCAGCCGCAAGGTCACCCCTTGCGGCCCGATCCGCCTGCAAGCCGTTCCCCGGCATGGACGGCCCGCGAGGCCGCCCATCGCGATCACCCTTTGATCACACCCACCGGCACCAGCCGCGCCACCTTCCGCGCGATGCCCGCCCCACTCACCACACCCACCACCTCATCGACATCCTTATAAGCAGCGGGCGCTTCTTCAGCCAGGCCGGGCATGCTGCCTGCCCGCACGGTGATACCCTGCCCTTCCAGGCTCTTGCGCAGGTCCTCGCCCCGGATTTCGCGCTTGGCCCGCGAGCGGCTCATCACGCGGCCCGCGCCGTGGCACGTGCTGCCGAACGTCTCGGCCATGCCGCCCGGCGTCCCGACCAGCACCCAGCTTGACGTGCCCATCGAGCCCGGCACCAGCACCGGCTGTCCGATCTCGCGATACACGTCTGGCAGCCCCGCGAACCCCGGCCCGAAGGCGCGCGTCGCGCCTTTGCGGTGCACCAGCACCTCGACCATCCTGCCGCCGGCCTCGTGTTTCTCGATCTTCGCCATGTTGTGCGCGATGTCGTACACCTGGCGCAGGTGCCAGTCGCCGACCTTGCCCGCCAGCACCTGCTCGAAAGTGCGGCGAATATGGTAAGCCAGCACCTGCCGGTTGACGAAAGCGTAGTTCGCCGCCGTGCACATAGCGTGGTAGTAGTCCTGCCCCTCCGGCAAATCGAATGGTGCGCAGATCAGCTGCCGGTCGGGAAGCTTGATGCTATACTTGTGAGCCGCGCTCTGGAACGACTTGACGTAATCGGTACATACCTGGTGCCCGAACCCCCGCGATCCGCAGTGAATCTGCACCGCGATATTGCCTTCAATCAGCCCCATCGCCGCAGCGGCCTCCTCGTCGTACACGGCGTCGACGCGGTCCACCTCGATGAAGTGGTTGCCCGCACCCAGCGTCCCGACTTGCTCAATGCCGCGCTTCATTGCCCGCTGGCTGACCTTGCCCGCGTCGGCAGCTTTCAGGCGGCCCTGCTCCTCGGTACGCTGCACGTCTTCGCGCAGCGCGTAGCCGGCTTTGACCGCCCAGTCGCTGCCCTCGTGCAGCAGCCGTTCAAAATCCTTCTGCTTCAGGTCGATGCTCCCGCCCTGCCCCACGCCGCTGGGGCAGTTGTGGAACAGCATCTCCACCAGATCGCGCAGATGCGGCTCTGATCTCCTCATAGGTCATGCTGCTGGCCAGCACCCGCACCCCGCAGTTGATGTCATACCCGACTCCGCCGGGTGAGATGATCCCATCCTTTGTCCGCGAGGCGATCACGCCGCCAATCGGGAAGCCATACCCCTGGTGAATGTCGGGCATGGCCAGCGCGTAGCGCTCCAGCCCCGGCAGCGTCGCCGTGTTGACAAGCTGCTCGACGGACTGGTCGTCTTCGCCCAGCACCGCTTCGAGCAGCTTCTCGCTGGCATACATCCGCGCCGGGACGGTCATATCGTCGCGGTGATCTTTCGGAATCTCCCACACGTACTCCGAGACTCGCTTGAAGTCTTGCTTGCGCATGTGTGGCTCCTCCCTCCGTTAAACGTCAAACACGATTGTCGTCTCGAACCCCCGGTCGGTGTGTCTGATCGCCAGATTGTGGTAGGTGACGGCCTTGATCTCTTTGTTGAAGCGCCCGCCGGGCCTCCCCTCGACCGTCGCCGCAAGCCGGTGGCCCGCTGCGCTTGCCACCTCGACGCGCTCGCAGACCACGCCGTTGTCCTCGATCAGGTACAGGATTTCAGTTAAGAAGTCGACCAGCAGCGTCTCCCAGTCGTCCGCCTCCAGCGTGAAGCCGCGCACCGCCGGCTCTCGTGCCAGGTCGGCCTCCCCGCCGATCAGGCTGACCATCCCCCGCGCGGCGTTCTCGAACAAGGCCCGCCGGTTCTGGCCCCACACCCGGATCGACCAGTCTGCCGTATGCGCAATCTCTTCCCACTGATTCGGGCTGCTGCCTGCCATCGACTTACCTTTCTCGTCCGTTACTATCCACTATAGGCAGAATCACGAACGGATCGCAAGCCCCTTCTGGCAAATACGCTTTTTGTCACATCCGAAATGTCCCGGAATGGTCCCAGAACCGCGTTACAAATGGCGCTCTGTGGCTCTACTGATTGCATTCTCGATGCGGCTGATTACAATAGGCGCAGGTCCCCCCGTTGTCAGCATGGAGAAAACTGAATTGGATGAGTTGAAACGCCTGATCCTGACCGAGGGCAAGAATCTCGGCGGTGGCATCCTCAAGATCGACAGCATCCTCAACCACCAGATGCGCCCCGATGTCATGCTCGCCATCGGCCAGGAGATCGCGCAGCGCTTTGCCGGCGAGCCGATCACCCGCATCCTCACCGCCGAGGTGTCCGGAATCGGCCCCGCGCTGATGGCCGGCCTCCAGTTGAACGTTCCCATCGTCTACGCCCGCAAGCACAAGCCCATCACCATGAAAGAGCCGGTCTACATCGAAAGCGCCCCATCGCACACCAAAGGCGGCGAGACGTTGTTGATGGTCTCCCCGGAGTTCCTTGCTCCCGACGATCACATTCTGATCGTCGACGACTTCCTGGCCAGTGGCAAGACGATCCATGCGCTGGCGCGGCTGGTCCATCAGGCCGGGGCAGACCTTGTCGGCGTGGCGTGCGTGGTCGAGAAGACATTCGAGGGTGGCCGGGAGTTCCTTGGCGACTGCTGCACACGCATCGAGTCGCTGATCATTATCACCGCAATGGACGATAACCGCATCATCATTGCAGACTGAGGGCAGCGCCACGCCGCTGCGGGGTGGATATGCCACACGATACCATCGTCGTGCTTGACTACGGCTCGCAGACTGCGCAGCTTATCGCCCGCCGCGTGCGCGAGGCCGGTGTCTACAGCGAGCTGTTCGCATGGAACACGCCAGCCGAGCGGGTCATGGCGCTGAACCCGAAAGGCTTCATCCTGTCCGGCGGCCCGGCCAGCGTCTACGAGCCCGGCGCGCCCTCGCTGCCAGGCTACGTGCTTAAATCGGGTCCGCCGGTGCTGGGCATCTGTTACGGCATGCAGCTTCTTACGTACACGCTCAAAGGCCGGGTCGCCGCTGCGCATAGCCGGGAGTACGGCCCCGCCACGCTGCACGTCGACGCAGTCGCTCCGCTGTGGGATACGCTGCCCTCCAACCTCGACGTGTGGATGAGCCACGGCGACCGCATCGAGCAGCCACCGCCCGGCTTCGCGCCGATGGCCCATACCGCCAACGCGCCCATTGCTGCTATGGGCGACCCCGCCCGCCGCATGTATGGTATCCAGTTTCACCCCGAAGTCTCCCACACGTCGCGTGGCGTCGATCTGCTGGCTAACTTCGCGATCCGCGTGTGCGGCTGCAACCCGGATTGGTCCCCCGGCGTATTGATTGACGAGGCCATCACACGGGTGCGGGAGCAGGTCGGCGAGGGTCGCGTGCTGCTGGGGCTGTCCGGCGGCGTCAACTCGTCAGTAGTGGCTGCGCTGCTGCACCGCGCCATCGGCGACCGGTTGATCAGTGTCTTCATCGACCACGGCCTGCTGCGCCAGGGCGAAGCCGATCAGGTGATCGACACCTTCCAGCACAGCATGGGCCTCAGCCTGGTGGCCGTTAACGCTGCCGAGGATTTCCTGGAGGCGCTTCAGGGCGTCACCGAGCCAGAGCGCAAGCGCGCGATCATCGGCGAGTTGTTTGTGCGCACCTTCGAGCAGCAGGCGCGGCGCATCGAGGCCGAAACAGGCCGCATTGATTATCTGGCGCAAGGCACCATCTACCCGGACGTGATCGAGTCGGCGGCTGCCGACCGGCCCGGCGCGCAGCGCATCAAGTCGCACCACAACGTGGCCGGTCTGCCCGCCGATATGCGCTTCGAGCTGGTCGAGCCGCTGCGTTACCTGTTCAAGGATGAGGTCCGCCGCGTCGGCGAGACGCTGGGCCTGCCCGACGACCTCGTCTGGCGGCAGCCGTTCCCCGGTCCCGGGCTGGCTGTGCGCTGTCTGGGAACGATCACCTGGCAGCGGCTGGAGACGCTGCGCGCCGCCGACACCATTTTCACCAGCGAGCTGCGCACCGCCGGGATGCTGCGCGGTAAGACGGCGCAGGCCTTCGCCGTGCTGCTGCCAGTGCAGTCGGTGGGCGTGATGGGTGATCATCGTACCTATGCCGAAGTCGTCGCGCTGCGGGCTGTCACCACCGACGACTTCATGACCGCTGACTGGGCCCGCTTGCCCGCCGATCTGCTGGCGCGAGTCAGCGCGCGGATCGTCAACGAGGTGCCGGGCGTCAACCGGGTGGTATACGATGTCACCAGCAAGCCGCCGGCGACCATCGAATGGGAATAGGGTTGTTGATTAAACGTAGATGGGAGGTGTAATCATGGATTATGGCGCTCTGCTGCGCCGGACGTGGGACATCGTCTGGAATCACAAGTTCCTGGTCGTGCTTGGCATCATTGCCGTTCTGGCAGGCACAGTCGGCGAAACGCGTCGCTTCAGGAATCCGGGTGGCTTCAATTTCGGAAATCGCCCCGGCGAAAACCAGAACTTCAACTACAACTTCGAGCCTTTTGGCACCCCGGCGCCGGGGCAGGATTTCGTCCCGCCGGACTTTCGCGGATTCATGCCTGCCGCCGTCGCGTCCGCTTTCCTGATCCCGATCCTGTGCATGCTCACCGCAATCGGCGTGGCGTTGTGGGCCATCGGGGTTATCGCGCGCGGAGGGCTGATCGCCGGGGTCTCTGCGCTGGATGGCGGTGGCGAATCGAGCTTCTCGCAGGCGTGGTCGGCGGGCTGGCATAAGGGCTGGCGGCTGATTGGCATCGCCCTGCTGCCGCTCATCCCGATCATCGCGCTGGTCATCATCGTTGCGGGATTGGCGGCCGCGTCGATTGGCACGTTCAGCATCGTCGACATGCGGTCGGCTATCCCGGCCCGTGCCGGTCTGATGGCTGCGTTGATCCCGATTGTCTGTGTCTTCGGGCTGGCGGGCGTCGCGCTGGAGCTGATACATGTGTTTGCCGAGCGGGCGTGTATGCTCGAAGACACGCGCGTCTTTGAGTCGTACAGCCGGGGCTTTGCCGTCCTGCGCGACGCGCTGGGCCCGGCCATTGTCATTGCCCTGATCCGGATTGGCATCGGGATCGGCATCGGCCTGATCCTGCTTTCGCCGGGGATCGCCATCCTGCTGTGCTGCCTGTGGCCGCTGGGCATCCTGATCAGGGGTAGTGTCACGACCTACTTCTCGGCACTGTGGACCCTGGCCTGGCGCGAGTGGACCGGCGCGCCGCCTGCCGTCGAGCCAGCCGCACCGTCAGAACCGGCCCCTGCCGTCTGAGCCGCACCACACCGACCGCGCTGTCTCAGGCAGCGCGGTCCTGTATAATGGCCACCGCGAAAAATGGGATTGTCGAGCCGGGGAAGGAAGCCGTGACGGACCTTGGCAACTTTTTCCGCCGCGCGTGGCAGATCATCACGCGGCGCCGGGCACTGATTGTCGTGGGCCTCGTCGCCGTGGCCGCCGGTGGAGGGCTCGACAGCGCCGTGCTCAACCTGGCCGTGCTGCCTGCCCGCCTGCGCGGGCTGCTGTCGAGCGGTGGTACGGCATCGCCGTTGGTGCCCGGCGTGCCATCTGTCACTGATCTCGCCACAGCAGCCGGCCCGACCGCCACATCCCTGCTGGCTGCCGGTGTGGCCGCCATTGTCGCAATTCTCGCCACCGGCGTCCTCTCGCTGATCGTGGCGGCAGTCGTCGCGCGGGCGGCGGCGGGCAGCCTCATCGCCGGGGCCGATCTCGCTGCGCACGGGGAGTACGACCTGCGGGTGGCGCTGCGCAGCGGCTGGGACCGCACCTGGCGGCTGATCCTGATCCTGTCCATCCCGCCGATCCCGCTCATACTGGCCGCCATCGTCGCGGTGATCACCATCGGCGCGCGCCTGCTGCTGGGCGGCACCGCCGGTGACCCGTCTGGAGCGCTGAACCTGCTGCGCGCCTCGCCGGGCCTGTGGGCGGCGCTGGGCATCGTCAGCGCACCACTTGCGCTGCTGACGCTGTTCCTGGGTGCGCTCCAACCCCTCGCCGACCGCGCCTGCGTGCTCGACGGGCTTGGCGCGGTCGAACTCGTTTCGCCGGGCGTGGCACGTCCTGCGCGAGCGGCTGCCCACTATCACCGCGCTGACGCTTCTCCAGCTTGCCGCCGGCGCGGCGTTATTCTTCGCGCTGCGCCCGCTCGACCGCCTGCTGCTGCTGGCCTGCGCGCTGCGCCCGGTCGTGTGGGTCATCGGCGGCGCACTGCTAGCCCTCTTCTCCGCCGTGTGGACCCTGGCCTGGCGCGCATGGGCCCTGCTGCCGGCCTGATGCTCCCTGCCTTGCGAAACGCTCCCCCATCGCACATAATGGCGGCGGAGCACTGATGCACATGACTCAATCACACGGACCCCTACTCCGTCGACGATGGCGGCGCGCAGGACGCGGCGCTGCCGCGCTGCTCGCGCTGGCGCTGCTGGCCGTAATGGGAGGCCCACCTACCGCTGCGCCCGCCGCGCACGCCCAGACCTCCGCCGCCTCAGGCGACGACTTCTACGGCCTCAACTTCGTGCAGCCCTCCGACCCGTGGCTGACCCTTGCCCGCGACAGTGGCGCACACACCGTGCGCTGGCAGTTCAACTGGCGTGACATCGAGCCATCGCCCGGCTCGTGGAACTGGTCGTTCAGCGACAGCGCCATCCCTGCCTGGAACAAGGCGGGGATCAAGGTCGACGCGCTGCTGCACAACCCGCCCGACTGGGCCAAGATCAACCCGACCGGCCTCGTGCCAGCCAACGCACAGCTTGCCTGGAACGATCCGGCCAACGGCTGGGCGCAGTACTGCTACCAGTTCGCCAACCGTTATAAGGGCCAGATCGCCAGCTACGAGGTCTGGAACGAGCCCGACATCGGGGACTATTGGGAGGGAACGGCGCAGCAGTACTTCTATGTGCTCAAGTCGTGCTACCTGGCCATCAAGGCCGCCGACCCGTCGACACCGGTAGCGATGGCCGGCATGGCGTTGCTCATCGAAAAGGATTTCTTCCCGACCGTGGTGCGGCTGGCCTACAACGATCCCGATGGCGCGCGCAACAACTACTACTTCGACGCAGCGAATATCCACATGTACGTCAGCCCCGAGCTGGTCTATACACTCACCCGGCAGACACACCAACTGCTCGCCGGCTATGGCATGGGCGACAAGCCAGTCTGGATTACGGAGACGAACATCCCGCTGCGCGGCGCAGCCACCGTGCCCGATTACCCCAACTGGCGCTATGCGACGCCGGAGGAGGCATCCTGGTACGTCTGGCAGGCCATCGGGAACGCTTTCGCGGCGGGGGCCAGCCGCCTGATGTTCTTCCGGCTGGCCGACGATGGCATGGACGAGGCCTACGGCCTCGTCGCGGGGGATGGAACGGTGCGGCAAAGCTACCGCACGCTGCAAACCGCCACCGGCCTGATCCACGACATCGTCAGTGCCGACCGCGAGGTGCGCAGCGGGATCGTCATCACCACCCTGCGCCGCGCCGACGGTGCGCGCATCGTAACCATGTATTCCGTCGCCGGGCGCATGGTTAACCTGTCGATCCGGGCCGAAGCGACCGCCGGAGTGCTGATCAATGCCGTCGGCGGCCACTCGACCATCACCCCCGGCCCAGATGGTAATTACACCATCACACTGCTGCCCGCACGTGGCCGCGATTTCTCCCGGTTGGAGGACTACTCCGTGGGTGGGCCGCCGCAGGTTGTCGTCGAGTATGACCGCGATGGCCCCACCTCGACTGTCAACGCCACATTGCTGGCCGCCAATCCGTTGCAGGTGGCCGTCTCCTGGCAAGGTGACGATGGCGAATACGGCACCGGCGTCGCGACCTTTGACATCGAGGTCAGCAGCGACGGTGCGACATGGCAGCCATGGCTCACTGCCACCACAGCCAGCAGCGCCACCTATGATCTGCCCGGCGGTGGCACGTACTATTTCCGCGCCCGCGCTATCGACCGCGCCGGGAACGTCGGGCCATATTCGGCAGAGGCCCCGATCAGCCTGTTCGCTACAGTCTCTGCGCGGGTCATCGATCTGCGCGGCCAGCCGGTGCCCTCCGCCCGCGTCACCCTGGGCGATGGCTCACTATATGACGCCAACTCCTCCGGGCAGGTGACCCTTACCTTTGATGACTCCCGCACAGTGCAGATCGACAGAGTTGATGGCTCGGCGCAGGGCACAGCAACCCCACTGCCGGTCGATGTCACGCTGGGACAGGTGACATCTGTTACCTGGATGCTGCATCCCAGCCCTGACCTGATCAAGAATGGCGCTTTCGATGACGGTCTCGCGGGCTGGCAGGCCTTCCCCGGCACCAGCGCAGAGATTGTCAACCAGCAGACGGACAACGGCACGGTGCTGCGCCTGATCGGCGCACGCAAACCGTGGGGGGTCCCCGGCGTATCGACGACAATCAGCCTACCAGCCAACATGGACGCCGCCCTGTTGAGCTTTGCATACCGCATGCCGGTCGCCGGGCAGACGCTGCGCCTGCGCGCTATCTCTGGCGACACACAGGTAATCCTGTGGCACACCGCAGACCCGGCCCTCGGCTTCACCACTGTCCGGGTCGACCTGAGCGCCTTCGCCGGGCGCAGCGTCGAGTTGCGCTTCGAGCTGTGGGGCGACAAGGGCAGTGGCAGCAGTATCATCGAGCTTGACGACGTCATCTGTGGGAACGTCCCGATCCAGACTGGGGGCGATTAGTAGAAAGGGGCTTCACATGAGCGATCTACCGGTTCGAGAGATCGTCCTGTACAAGCATGGCATCGGCTTCTTCCGGCGCGAGGGCAAAGTCAACGCCGATTCGCTGACGCTGGCCTTCCGCCATGACGAGATCAACGACGTGCTCAAGAGTCTGGCCGTCTTCGACCGCGAAGGCGGGCAGGTGCTGGGCATCCATTATCAGACCCCCCTCGACAAACCTTCGCGCCTGGCCGACAGCTCGATTCGCCTATCGGACGAGGCCAGCCTGCGCGACCTGCTGCGCGATCTGCGCGGGCGGCAGGTCGAGTTGAGCTTCAGCGAGGAAGCGGTGCGTGGCAGGCTGGTCGGCATTGACCTGGCCGAAAAAGACGGCCTGAACGATTCGCTGGTATCCATCGTCCGTGATTCGAGCAGCGAAGTGGTCGTCTACCGGCTGAAGACGCTGCGCGCTGTGGCCGTGCTCGATGCCCAGGCGGCGCACGATCTGCACTACTTCCTCGATACGTCACAGACCCAGGAGCTGCGCCGGCAAGTCACGCTGCGCATGACCCCCGGCAAGCACAAGCTGGTTGTGTACTACGTCGCACCTGCGCCTACCTGGCGCGTCAGTTACCGGTTAGTAGCCGAGAGCAAGGAGGACAACAGCGGAACGGCGCTGCTTCAGGGCTGGGGGCTGTTCGACAACCGCCTCGACGAAGACCTGGAGGATGTGCGGGTTACGCTGGTCGCCGGGCAGCCGATCTCCTTCATCTACGACCTGTATGCGTCGCGCATCCCACAGCGACCCCGCGTCGAAGACGAGGCCCGCACCGCACCCGGCCCGGTTGAGTTCGCCGCCGCGCCGAAAAGGGCGCGTGCCATGTCCACTCTGGCCGGGATGGGGCCGCGAGAGATGGCAATGGCGGCCGCGCCGATGCCCGCCGCTGACGCGTTCGGTCTTGAGGAGGCAGAGGCAGCTTTCTCTCCCACCGCCGAGGGCCGTGAAGCAGGCGAGTTCTTTGAGTACGTTGTCACCAATCCGGTGACCGTCAAGCGCGGCAATTCGGCGCTCGTGCCGATCATCGGCACGGAGATCTCATACCAGCGCGAGCTGCTGTACAACGGCAGCAAGCTGCCGCACCATCCCGTCGCCGCGCTGCGCTTCACCAACACTACCGGCCTCACGCTGGAGCGTGGGCCGGTCACGCTCGTCGAGAACGGCGACTACAAGGGCGAGGCCATCGTGCCCTTCACCCGCAGCGACTCTGAGGTCTATCTGGCCTACGCCGTCGAACTGGGGATTCGCGTCACCGAGCAGACGGCCGAACGCACCGAGACTGCCGGTCTTGACATCCGCGAGAGCTACCTGCTGATCAATGAATACCGGGTCGTCAAGACTACCTACACGATTGAAAACACCCTGGCCGAAGAGCGCACCGTCACCGTCGAAGCGCCGATCATCGCCGACTTTGAACTGGTCGAGACGCGCCCGCCTGACACGCAAACCGCCGCCGAGCGCCGCTGGCGTATCGCTGTGCCTGCCCACAGCGCTGAGACGTTTGTCCGCCAGGAGCGCCATCTCAACGTTCGCTACGAACAGGTCCGCAATCTGGATTACCGCCGTCTCCAGCGTTTCCTCGAAGAAGACTGGCTCGATCAGGCCACCTTTGACCGTCTCTCCGGCATGCTCGATAGCCTGGCTTTTGTCGACCGCGCCCACGCCGAACAGGAGGCGCTCAAGACCGAGCGCGCCGAGATCTACGAGCGGCAAGGCCAGCTACGCGAGAATCTGAATGCCCTCAAGCCAGCAGGCGAAGAAGGTGCGCTGCGCGCCCGCGTGCTGAGCCAGTTGAGCACAACCGAGGATCGCCTCCAGGCTATCGAAGAACGCCTGGTTGAGCTGGCCGGGCAGGTTGCCGAGGCTGAACAGCATATCGAGCAGATGCTAGCCGAATTGAACCAGGATCAGGAGGCGTAGCCAGCAAAATGCAGAGGGGCGACCCCCGGTCGCCCTCTGGCTATTACAGGTAGCCATGCTCGTGGAACCATGCCACTGTGTCGCGCACGGTGTCTTCGAATGGTCGCGGCGTCAGGCCAAACACCTGCTGGCCCTTCTCGCAGTTGAGCGTCGTCCAGTGCGGCAGCGCGCGCATCGTCGAATCGATCGGCAGGTGCAGGACGTCAGCCACAGCCAGCAGCCGCGCCGCTGTCCGCACCGACAGTATCCGCCCCGGCGCTTTAAGGCCCAGCACGCGAGCGGCCTCACGCAGCGCGTCAGCGACGTTCACGTTGTAGCCACCGATGATCGTGCGCTCGCCGGGCGCGCCGTGTGTGGCCGCCTGCACATGGGCCTGGGCCACGTCACGCCCGTCGACAACGTTAGCCTCCACGTCAACCCCCATCGGGAGCTGGCCTTTAGCCAGCATCAGCATGATTTTGCCGGTAGTGGGCTTCACGTCGCCGGGGCCGAACACGGCGGTCGGGCACAGGATGATCACCGGCAGGCCATCCTGAGTGGCCCGCAGCGCCTCGTGCTCCATCGCCCACTTGGCCTCGTAATATGGATTGCGGGTCGAGCCGGGCAGGTAGCCGTCGCGCTCATCCGCCAGCCGGCTTGACCCTGTCGGCGGCGCGCCGATGGTTGTCAGCGAGCTGGTGTACACCACCCGTCCGACACCCGCTGCACGCGCGGCCCCCAGCACGCGGCGCATCTCGGACGCGCCCACTCTCACCGCGTGCTGCACGCTTCGTTCGGTGCTGGGGGGATAGTAGCCTGCCGCGTGGAACAACACATCGCAGCCCCACATCGCAGCCGCGAGACTTTCCTCGTCATCAGTGTTACCCTCATGCCAGGTAACCGGTACGTCGCCAATCGCGCCGACCGCCGCCGCCCGCCGCCGCAAACCGTGGACATCCATCCCCGCCTCATACGCGCACCGCGCGATCTGCCCGCCGATGAAACCGGTGGCCCCCAGAACGATGGCTCGCATACTGCCGCTCCTTGCTGATGGGTGGGATCAATGGGATGTAAGAAAACGCCCCATGCGTTGGCGCGTGGGGCGTTTGTGTCAGATGGTCCGGCCTATCAGGAGGCGCTGATTACTCAGCTCCCTCTTCGGCGACGACGGTATCGATGCGCTCATACTTCGGCGCAAACGAACCGTTTTCCTTCTGAACATAGTACAGCTTCATCACGAACTTCGGTATATCGCCCTTGCGGGCTTTACCGACGGTCTTCTTGGCGCCTTTCTTACCAGCCATGGTCTGATCTCCTCAGCACGCGATTTCTTTTGCCTTGTTGTATTTATTATACCAGGTTACGGCTGATTTGTCTGTTGCCCGCTGCTGGTAGGCGCAGCCGGCGTTTCAGCAGCACCGGCCTGTGTGATCGTGCTCAGCATGTCGATACGCGGATCGAGCGCAACCGGCAGCTGCTCCGGCGCAGTGACGTTGTAGAAGTTCATGATATAGCCCAGCGTCACCGGGTCGGTTGTCACGTCGTTGACATCGTCGTCAAGCGCGCTGCGCAGCGCGAGGTCGATGATCCCGCCGGTCTCAGTCGCGTACTTGAGCACCAGCGCGTCCTGACGGGTCATCGCCAGCGTGATGATATCCGGTATCGGCAGCGACGGAACGTTCGTTGCGGCGGCTGTGGGCTCCGGCGTGCCCCCTTCAGATGGCGTTGGCGGCGGCGCAGGCGTGATGACAATCGGCTGGTGCAGGTTGTCCAGCGGCCATGTGCCCATGCGCACCACGATTGCATTTTTGATCACAAGCTGTGTCGTCTGCTGGACGGCCTTCTGGCCATTCTCGTTTGGAACGACCAGCATGGTCGTCCCAAAGACGCCCCTCTCTTCCTGGCCCACCGGGATCTGGATGTTTTGCAGCCCCAGCGCGACAACCTCCGGGTCGTTCGTCAGGAGAATGCCGGTATTGGGCAGCTCTGTCTGAGTGGTCTCGTCGACCATGATGAAACGGAACGACATCATCAGGTCAACATGATCCCCCTCACGCAGCGCATACGCCACCGACGACAGCCGCGTGATAGGCATCGCGACCGCCACCATCCCCGAGGGGATCAGGAGGGCTGCATCCGAGCCCATATCGGCAAGGCTGGTCGGCTGATCGCCGGGCGTGAGCATGAAGTTCATGATTGGCTCGCCGTTCAGAATGTCGACGCGGGCAATCCGCCCATCGACCTGATCGAGGCCGGGGCCGCCGGTCTGATCGCTGACGACCAGCGCATCAATCGGCGGCGGGGCCTGATCCAGGATTGGCCACGGCATCACCGTGACATCCCCTGCGCTCAAGCGCGCCCCGCGCGGAATATCTCGCGCTGCAATGATCACATTGATCGTCGGCGGCGCCGTCGGCGGTGGGACCGTCGGTGGGGTGTTATTGGCGGCCGGCTGGCCACCACCACCGCCGCCCAGGCTCTGCATCAAAAAGAGCCCGCCGACTACGATGAGGACGACGACAAGGATCAGTACGATGAGTATGATGCCGGTTCTTCGGCCACGGCCAGCGCCCATAGTGGTCTCTCTCCTGAGTGTGGTTAGGCTGAGGGTACCTCAGGTACCGGGTAACAAATCTCTGCCATTCGCATGCCTGACTGTTCGAGATTCAGCCGCTCATTTACCCGGCATGCGTTCATTATACGCCATTGTAAGTTGCGGGCAAATGCATCTGCGGTCCTGATGGCGACTTCTGGTACACCCCATTGTGTTACGATTGCCAAAAAATAGCAAGCGGGCGAACAAAGCCCCCGCCGCGCGATGCGAGCGGGGGCCTGGATTAGACTGCCGCCGCTACTTGACCAGCGTAGGCCGAGCGTCCAGCGTGATCTTCCAGCCGAACGTGTCGTGCGTGCCGCCCACGTAGCTCACAAAGAGGCGTCCCCCATAGAACGGGATCGGGCGCGTGGGGTCCGACTCGCTCGGGATGGTGAACGTGTATGACGCCCACGCGTTGTCATTGGGAATGTTGAGTGGTCCCAGATAGTCGATTGTCTGGCCGCCGACATTCGGACAGTGGCTGCCACCGGTATTGTCGTCATAGCAGGCCGTCCAGTCGCTCTGCGGGATGGTGTCGAAGAAGAACGAAAGGGGCGGGCTGGCCCCTGAGTCGGCGTCGAACAGTTGGACGGTGAGCTGCTGACCCGAGAACTGCGGTCCCAGGTAGGCCAGCGGGATGTCGGTCCGGTAGTTGACGTTCGAGTTCATCGGCAGGTGGCCGATGCCAAACACGCCCACCCCGTCCGAGAGGTGGTAGTTGTTGCCACCGGCGCGCTCCCGCAGCAGGTACGTCTGCCGGGCGTTTACGTCGGACGGCGCAGTGTACAGCAGGTCGCCCCCATCTTCACTGCGTGCCGGGCCAGCCCACAGTTGGAAACCGTTTTCAGTTGCGCCGCTCAGGCCGCGGACTTGCAGATAGATGTCGCGGTTGCCGGTGGACGGATCGACATAGATGTTGGGCGTCTCGTTACCGCCGCCTTTCAGGGTGATGATAAAGTCGCCATTCCCCGAGCAGCCCAGCGCATCGCCATAAGTTGGGTGGGCGGCCCGGTATGCATTGCAATCTTCCGTAAGGGTCGATGGCTCGGCAACCGCGTTATAGCCTGCTATGCTATCCACGTTTGTATAGGCCGGCATGCGCTCCGCGAGCGGCGCGCCCGGCGAGACCCACTTCATGTCAGTAGCCTGCAACTCGGTAACCGCCTGGGCAGCTGTATAGGTCGTTCCAGCCGGCTGACCCGGGTCGTCTATCTTGCCGATGTAGTACGACAGGTCCTCTTCGCTCAGGCTGCCATCGGCCCCCTGCTTCAGGTAATACAGCCGGTACAGCGTCCGCGTGTTGTAGCGCGTGGTGTAGCTGGCCGGCTCTCCGCAGGTTCCATCACCACCGCCGGCGCCATTACCGCGGTTCTCGTCCAACCGCACATACCAGAACGGGTTGCCGTCCACCGTTTCACCCGGTATGTTGATCAGGCACGGCTGCTTCCGGTCGTTGGTGTCGCTGCATGTGAGGGTAGTGGACAGCGTCCCATTGAGGTTGTAGACAGGGGAGTAGGTACCCTGTACGGGCTGGTTATAGGAATCCGGGTCAAAAATCTCGACGCGCAGGTTGGTGTGATTCAACACAAAATCGGCCGGAATACGGATACGAAAGGTGTACACGCCATCCAGCTCGTTATACCAAGCAGAGGTAGTAGGCGTGTAGGGATCGCCGTAGCCGGTGCAGATCCCCGGCCCGAAGATCAACTCGTTGGAGCTCTTCAGGATGCCCAGCTCGCTCGTGTCGCTGGCGAAGATGTCGACCAGCGGCATGTATTCCGCCGTCGCCGTACTGATCAGCGGGATGTTGCCGAAGCCCACCAGCGACAGGAAGTATGTTTCTGTCTGCCAGTGCACCTCTACCGTGTAGCGCGTCGAGCCGGGGATGGTCCCCAGGCTGCGCTCCCCGCAGTAGTCGTGCGACGCCCAGAACGTCGGATCCTCGGGGGTCGCCGGGCAGGCGGCATCGGCAACATAGGCGGTGGGTATGCGGTTCATGCCCAGCACCTGCTGCCCACGCGTGTTGGCCGCATTCAGCGCATTGGCCAGGTTGTTGGTCGACGTCAGCTCGACCACGCCTGCCAGCGCCGCCGCGTCGACGGAGCGGTCCAGGTGCGATTTGCGCATGAACAGCACGCCAGCATCGACTGCCAGCCCGCCGGCAACCAGCAGCCCGACCATGGCCACCGCCAGGATCGCCAGGATTTGCCCGGGGGGCTTGTCTTCGAGAAAACCGTGTTTCAGTCTTGGGTGTTCCATACCTTTAACAATCCCCTTATCTGATCGGCTTGCGGTTAGGGCGTCGTGAGGTCGTAGCCGCAACTGGTATCCGTGCGAACGAATTCAAACGTGATAGTGCTGCTGGTAATTGCGTTGATGCGCACCACGGCGAAATTGCTGATCTGGTACTGCCACACCTGCCCGCTACCGTAGTCATGCAGGCCAGGATTGGCACCGGCTGCGTAGTTATACACGATGACGCGCAGGCTTCGTCCAACGTTCTTATGATTGTTCAACGCAGATGCAATATCGCCCGTTATGCTGGCCCCGGTAACCGCCGTAACCCAGTCGTTGCGGTGCATCGATGTGTCGGTACCGCTGGGATAGTCGCTGTCATATTCCAGGAAGCCGTTGGTGGCATCCAGACTGTTGCCCGGTGACCACAGTGAGCCTTTGGGGCTGGTTGTCTGAGCCAGCGGGCCTGTGCCGTTATTGACCAGATGCCAGGCCAGGAAAGCGAAGCCCTGCTGGAAACCAGCGCCACTAAACTCGACGTTGAGCGTGATGGGCCCGAACGTGTCGTCTTCCGACAGGCCGTTCAGCCAGGTGCTCTCGATGGCGATCGGGTAGGCACTGCACCCCGCCGAAAGCTGGCTGATCGTCTGGATCTCGATTTCCTGTTCGATCACGCTGTACGCCGACAGCGGCACGCGCCCCGATGCCTCGCCTGGAATACGGAAGAACGGCAGGTTGAGCAGTGTGGTAACACGGTAATAAACCGCCACCACCACCATGCGCGAGCCGTTGATCGCCTGCCATTGGCTGTTCGTTCCCTCGCCCTTCAGGTCGGTCAGCACTGTGGCAGGATCGACCCGCTCGGTGCAATCGGTTCCATAAACACAGGCGACCGCCGTGCCCCACGGCAGAGCTACAGTGTGGCCGCTCCAGTTCCAGTTCGTGGTTGAAGTTGCTTCCACGACAGGCCGGACGACCAGCACGGACATTTGCGCCGAGTCGATGGTCATATCTTGCGCCAGCGTTTGCTTGACGATGTCCGCAACGCCGGAGTCGGTGCCGCCGGCTGCGCCAAAGCGCGCGCCCTCGCGGGCGGCCAACTGGATGCGGTTGTACGCCGTCAGCAGGTTGCTGACTTCCAGCACGCCGGCCAGGATTAACAGCAAAACCGGCAGGACAAGTGCAAACTCGGCCAGGCTCTGCCCGCGCTTGCCGCGCCGCTGTGATACATGTCGCTCATGTGGTGGTGGTAGTTTGCCCAAGGCAACACCTCGCTCTCATGACTCTTGCCGACCGGCCCGGCGCATTTCTCAGGCACTCGCGCCCCTCATACGCAGGGTGGGCCGGTTGGCCGGTTCCGACGATGGCGCACGACGCTAGCGAACCAGTCCCGTCACAGCATCGATTGTGACTTCACACACGGCCAGCGGATTGCTAGGCGACTTGACACTCATTTTCCACAGCAGGATGCGGTTCTCAGCCGCGGCAGACAGCCGTATCTCAGCCTGCGCGTCCGGCTCGCTGTCAAACGTCGTCTGGCAGGTTTCGAGCAGCTTGGCGACTGCCTGAGGGCTATCGATCTGCCAGCTCTGATCGCTGAGCAGCGGTGGAGCCGACTGCCACGCTTCCCGCCCCACAATGTGCACTGCCTTGCCCCTGTCGACGGTGACGGTCGCCATCTCATTCGTGGCCGGTAGATAGAAGTAGAAGGTCCACCCGGTCCGGCCCGCGTCCAACTCAGCCGTATCGATGTTGGGTGTCCACGCGCCAGCCCCGCTGGTCATCTGTGCGCCGGGATCAACCGCGCGTATCGCCTCAACCGCCGGAGGATACGCCTCGCGGGCCGTCGGTATCGAGAAATCAACCGGGACGGCCGTGGGCTGCACTGCGGCTGATGCAGCCGGTCGCAGCAGCGGTGTCACCGTCAGCGCGCAGATCAAGCCCACAATCACCGTCGCCCCAAATGCGATCAGCATCTGTATCCCAGGCGTGAGCTCAAACCCCGGCCCGCGTTTTTCGTAGTCTTCCGGGCTAGTGCCAAGATCCTCGTTCGACCGGCTGAAGAGACTCATGTTTCCCCACTCTCTTGTGATGGCCACTCTCCCGGCGAAGCATGCCGGGAGAGTGGCTACGTATCCCTAGCTCAGTTCACTGTGATGTTCACCGTCGCCGAATTCGGGTGCGGGTCAGGGCTGGGGTCCGGCAGCGCCGATGCCGTGACCGAAGCCGTATTGCCAATCGTCTGGCCGCTCGTTCCCGTTCTTGGCCTGCTGGTCAGCGTCATCGTAACTATCTGGCCTGAGGTCAGCGTTCCGATGTTCCAGATTCCGGTGGTGCAGGAATAGCTGCCAACCGACGCTGAACAACTCCTGCTTATCGAGTATGGCAGCAGATCGGTCACCTGAACACCGGTCGTGCTCAACGGGCCATAGTTGTGCACGGTGATGGTGTAGTTCATATACTGGCCCACATTCGGTGTACTGTCATCCACCGATATCGTGACCCCAAGGTCCGCATAGGCGACAGTGACGTTCACCGTCTTGCTGTCCGAGTTGTTGCCTGACGTCAGATCAGGCCAGTCAGAGGCGTACACCGCAGCCGCGTTGCGGACGGTGCCGCCCCCCGTGCCGGCGTTGACAGTAGTGACCAGCGTCAGCGTCTCAGTCGCGCCGGAGTTCATCGTGCCGATGGTCCAGCGGCCATTGGCGGTGGTGAATGTGCCCTGGGTCGCCGTACCAGAGACGTACGTGACGCCAGTTGGTGTGTCCTGGATCACGACATTGGTCGTCTGGTCCGGGCCATTGTTTGTGACGGTGATCCGGTATGTGATCTGCTGGCCCTCATAGTAGGGCGAGCTGGTCTGTACGGTCTTCTGCACGCTCAGGTCTGCGTTCGGCGCGTGCACCGTCACACCAATCGACGCGTTGTTATTCGCGGCGTTGGTCTCGCCCTGGGTGCCTACCAGGTTCGAGGTGTTCATCGTGATGGTACTAGGGGCCGTGCCGACATTCGGCCTGGCCGTGATGGTAATTGTCTTGGTCTGCCCGACGTTGATCGAGCCGATAGTCCACAGGCCGCTGCCGCTGTTGTAGGCCCCGCCGGCGGTGTCCGAGACGAAGGTCAGCCCGGCGACAACCGGAACGCTCATCGTCACATTGGTCGCCGGGTCGGGTCCGAGGTTCCGCGCGGTCACCGTGTATATGATCTGCTGGCCCTCATAGGGAGTGTTATCGTCCACGGCGAGCGTCGAGATCAGGTCCACGCCCGGCACGTACAGCGCTGCGCTGGCCTGATCGTTGCTGGGGAAGGGGTCTGTCTCGTTGACAGCGGTTACCTGCGCTGTGTTGTTGATAGTGGTGCCTGCCGTGGTTGCGCCCGGCGCTACGGTAAGAGTAAGCGTCTCCGACCCGTGCGCAGGGACAGTGCCCACATTCCAGCCGCCGGCCCCAAAGGTGCCTGAAGTGGCCGTGGCACTCACGACTGCGAGGTCTGCCGTCGAAGGCGTATCACTGATTTGCACGCCGGTTGCGTCTGAATCGGCTGTGTTGTCAACCGTGATCGTGTAGATGGCCTGTTGGCCCACATCCTGAGTCGCCGGGTTGACCGACTTGGTGATCCCCAGATCAACACCGCCCGCGTAAATGACAAGCGATTTGGCGTTGTTGGCCGGGTTGGGGTCCGGCAGCGCGAGGTTGGTGGTCGCCACGCTGGCCGGATTCGTGATCGTGCCGGCACCTGTTACTGTCAAGGTAAGGTCAAACGTCGACGAGCCGCCTGCTGTCAGTGTGCCTATCGAACACACCCAGGAGCCAGCAGGAATGAGGCAGCCGCCCGGCGCAGTGTTTGCAGTCATTGTGCCAAGCCCGGCTGGCAGCGTGTCAGTCACCTCAATCTGGTCGGCGTCGCTGGGACCGTTGTTTTTCACAGTGATGGTGTACGTGACCGTTCCACCCACTGCGGGCATGATGGGTAGGGCCGTCATTCCCACCAGCTCAAGGTCTGATTGGTCCTGGATGGTCATCGGCTGTGTGGCGGAAGCAGTGGCATTGTTCTGCTCGCGCGTGAGGTCGTACACCTCGCTGCCGACGTCGCCTGCTTCGTTAATCACATCGGTAGGGTCAACCCAGGCATAGATGTAGTAGATCTCCGCTGAAGGGAAGTTTGCCGTGATAGTGACCGTGGTGCTTGATTGTAGCGCCAGGTCGGTGAAGCTCGTTTCGCCGATCTGTGTTACGCCCGACAGTGGAGTTTGTAGATTCACCGCCGCACCGGTACTGTAGTACAACCGCACCAGAACGTTCGTTCCGGTTACGCTTTGCTCGCCCTGGTTCTTCACCACAATGGTGAAGGTGATATCCTGGCCAGGCGCAGCCGTGGAGACAGACGGAGTCACGCTTTCGACTATAAGATCAGGAGGCACTGGCACGCCAAGGGTCGGCACCGGGGGCAGGTTGGGCGGCAGAATGGCCTCACGTTGAAGCCCTGTGCTGCCAAACCCTTCGTTCGTCATGATCGCCGCCGCCGTCAGCCTCAGTGATGGCACGATAGCACTGACCAGCGGCGTCACCATGCCCACGCGGTACTCAATCTGCACGACGACTTTTTGCTCCGGTTTCCCCGCGAACCCACGGAAGAGCTCTGCATTGGTGCCGCTGCCCCCTGTGGTTGTGTAGCCGTAAGCAGAATAAGTCCCTGTGTACAGATCAAACTGCGGATGGGGATAGCTACCATAGTTCGGGTCGCTGACCGCGAAACCACGCTGGAAGGTCGATGACGGATCCACCGAATCGCCAACACCGCTGACCACAATCTGATAGTAGTTTGGTTCACCTGACGAAGCCGTCGGGTCGAGCGGCAGGCCGGTCAACCCCCTGATCGTCTGGTCTTCGACCGAGCACGTACGCGCGTTGCGATACGGCTGGTAGTAGCTTGGATTGGCAGGCGTTGGATCTGCCGGGTCGTCGTTGAAAAGCGGCCAACACGGTGCAATGCGCTCCAGCGGGTTGGTCGAGCCGACCACCCAACCGTGCATTGGGTTGTCGCCATAGTCAGAGATCCACTGCCCGGTGACGGCATAGCGAGCCCCTCGCCGAGCCGCATTCTGGAGAGTGATGTAGGCCTGCATAATGCGAGCCACTTCGATAATCATCACAAGCAGCAGCAGAAATACCAGCGCCGTGAGTGTGAACTCGACCAGCGCCTGCCCCCGCCGATGGTTGTTTGGTCTTATCAGGTCTGGACGTAACATGCTAGACCTCACCTTTATCTGGCTCTATCCGGGTTTGCCCGCGTTGACCTGTTCATTCGTCTATGTAAAATCCAAGAACACCGGCTGGCTGGTGGGCCGGCGGCGTTCAGGACAGACGATCAGATAGGGTCGGGATTGCATCTTCCACCGCCCAACATGACGGGTGGAAGATCCGTACACGTTTACACTGGTTAATGTATCAACATTATATACGTAGTCCTGGTTCTGAGCATATAGGAATTTGGCCCTAGCTGATGTTATCCGCCGAAGCGCGGAATTCCTGCGGCCTACTGGCCGTCTGTCGCGTTTCCGACCCCGCCCGAGGTATGATATACTTGCTGAATGAAACCCGGCTTGCAGAGGCCGGATAGTGTATCCTCCAGGCATGAAACGCATCTAATATGACAGATACTACATTCTCTGAAGACGAAATCGACCTGAGCGCCCTGCAGCAGGGCGATAAAACCGCATTTGCACAGCTTGTCGAGTTGTACGCCAACCGCCTGTACAATCTGGCTCTCAAACTGACTAACGATTTGTTTGAGGCCGAAGACGTCGTGCAGGAGGCGCTGTTGAGCGCCTACAAGCATATTAGCCGGTTTGAGGGACGTAGCAGCCTCGGTACATGGCTGTATCGAATCACGTACAATTCGGCGATGATGCGCCATCGCAAAAAGCGTCCAGACACCGTCTCCATCGACGAGCCGGTCACGTTGGACGATGGCGAACAGGTCCCCCGCCAGTTCTTTGACTGGTGCTGTCTGCCCGAAAGCGACCTGCTGACTGCCGAATCGCTTGAGTATATGAATGAGGCCATCCAGATGCTGCCCGAGGTGCTCAAAACGGTTTTTGTGCTGCGAGACATCGAAGGGCTCTCCACCACAGATGCCGCTGACATTCTGGACATCTCAGTCCCAGCGGTCAAATCACGACTACACCGAGCGCGGTTGTTTCTGCGCGAGCAGCTGTCGGAGTATTTCGGGGATCGGGTTGAGGTAAGCAAAGGCAATGACTGATCACACGCATATCCACGATCACAAAGACAGAGCGGCCTGCAAGGCGCTGTTGGGCAGCCTGTCCCTCTACCTTGACGGCGAAGCCGAGGAATCGCTGTGCCAGGAGATCGAGCGCCACATGGCGGAGTGCGAAGACTGCCGTGTGGTCATCGACACACTTGGCAAGACCGTCAAGCTCTACCAAGAGCATGGCCAGGTCGCCATGCCCGGAGAGGCCAGACGTCGCCTTTTTGCCGCGCTCGACCTGACCGATTATATGCAAGACAAAGGCGACACGGTCTGACTGCTGCCACAGTTGTCCTCTCGATGGCCTCCTGCTAGAATAAGCGCGTTGAGGGGGAGACGTATGTCTTCATATCGCTGAACTGAGGTAGGCCGATGAGTTCGGTTCCACAACCCCTCTTCAGGAACGACGATGGGAGCCACCCCGGTACCCGTGGCGCGCATATTCCTCGTACCCTGACCCAGGTCCTGAACGAAGCAAACGAAGCCGTTGTCCGAGGCGATCTTTCCAATTACATTCCCATCCCAACCGGCTTTGACCCACTCGATGCGGCAATTGGTGGTGGCCTTCAGCGTGGCGAGCTGGTGCTCCTGGGTGGGGCGCAGGGCATCGGCAAGACGATCATGGCGCTTCAGATGGCCCGCAACATCGCCAAGTTCAGCAACATGTATGCTTTCTACCTCTCGTATGAGCACACCGACGCGCATCTGATGAACCGCCTGTTGTGCCTTGAAAGCATCAACCCACCTGAAATGACGATCGCGCAGGGCCTCCGTATGAAGGATCTGCAGGATATCATCATCTCCAAACGGGCGCGGCAGTACCTCAGCCGGGATAGCGCAACCGGCTCTTTGCGCGGTATTTTGCGTGAGAACGAGCGCACATCGCCCGCGCTGGCCCGTATCACCGAATACGCCGACCGGCTGATCATGCTCAAAGCCAGCACGGCTGTCACCACCCTACATTCCATCCGCGAGATGGTCGGCAAGATTGCCAGCGCCACTGACGGCAATGTCGTTCTGTTTGTCGATTACTTACAGAAGGTCGCCATCCATCCTGAAAAAGCTCTGGATGAAGGCGACAAGATCACCATCGTCGTCGAGGGGCTGAAAGACATCGCGATGTCGCTGGATATCCCGGTGTTTGCCATTGTCGCCGCCGACCGCGAAGGGCTCAAGGCCAAGCGTCTGCACCTTTTCCACCTGCGAGGTAGCTCGGCGCTGGACTACGAGTGTGACATCGCCATCATCATGAATAACAAGTACAAGATCCTCTCCAAGGATCACGTCGCGTTCAACCCGTACCAGGCCCGCCAGTACCGCGAATGGGTTGTGTTTACAATTGAGAAGAATCGTGCTGGCCGGGCGATGATCGACGTCGAGTTTCACCTCCAGGCCCCATTCTTTGCCCTCAACCCACAAGGGCAGATGGTCCAGCAGCAGTTGATCGACGACAAGATCATCGAGGCCTGATGGCAGGCTTATGGCGCGATGTCTGGGCGGCGACATCAACCGGTGGCCGCCCTTTTGATTCCGTCCCTTGTGCTGACGACAGGTCATGCGCCGCCAACAGGGAGTGCCAGCCGGCTCTCAGTATTCATAGCACCAATGGTTTATTAGCCCGAAATCGAATTTGTCGTACAATTGATGGGATATGACCGGTGTCATAAACGGCATGAAGGACAATCGGATGGCCGAATCTTCCCTCGCGCGGAGACAACAACTAACTGCCAAGCTTGCCAATGCACGGCAAACTCTCGCGCTCCTCAAGAGCCAACTCAAGACAGGCAACGTCGAGAAGGTTTATTGGGCGGAGCGCCTTGACGATCTCGGCAGCGTGCTTGAGGCGCTTTCCGAGGAGCGTTCGCAAGGGGTGCAGCAGGAACGTCTTGTGGCGTTGTACCAGGTCAGCAAGGCAATTGGCTCTTCCCTGGACCTCAATGCGGTGCTGAATCAGGTCATGGACGCCATCATCGAGCTAACAGGCGCCGAGCGTGGCTTTCTGCTGCTGTTTGGCGAGGATGGGGAGCTGGAAGTCAAGGCTGCACGGAATATGGAGCGCGAGACGCTCGACGAAGATGAATTCGCCATCAGCCGCAGTGTGATCCGCACAGTCGCGCAAACCGGCCAACAAGTTGTGACGACCAACGCCGCGACCGACCCGCGTTTTGCCGAGCAGTCCAGCGTCGTCACCCATAACCTGCGTTCAATCCAGTGCGTTCCACTCGACGCACGCGGCAAGAACATTGGCGTCATCTATGTCGACAACCGTATCCGCAGCGGCGTTTTCGACGAGAGCGACCTTGAGTTGCTGTCGACCTTTGCCACACAGGCTGCGATGGCCATTGAGAACGCCCGCCTGTTCACCCTGACCGACGAGGCCCTTGGCATCCGCGTCGAAGAGCTGTCGATGCTCCAGGAGATCGACCGCCAGCTTAACGAGACACTCGACTTCCATAAGGTGATGGCGCTCACGCTCGACTGGGCTGTGCGTGTCACCAAAGCCGACAATGCCGCAATCGCCATCATCGACCTCGACGCAGGCGAAACGCAAGTCGTCGCCGAGCACGGCGAAGCACCCGCGTCGGCCCGCGCCCGGCTTTCCAGCGGCAAGCCCGCGGAGAACGCCGTCGGCAGCATCACGGTGCCCATTCAGCGCGAAGGACACGTCATAGGTGTGATTGCGCTTGAGCGCAAAGGTGGCCGTCCGTTTGCCAACGAGGCCCAGTCATTCGTCATACGGCTGGCGGACCATGCCGCGATCTCTATCGAGAATGCGCAGCTCTACGAGGCGGTCAAACGGGCCAACGACGCCAAGAGCGAATTCGTCTCGGTGATGACACACGAACTGCGCGTCCCTATGACATCCATTAAAGGTTACGCCGAAATGTTGGGCATGATCGGATCGCTCAACGAACAGCAGAAAGGTTTTCTGGAGATCATTCGCAGCAACGTAATGCGGATGACCGTGCAGGTCAGCGACCTGAGCGACGTGGCGCGCATCGAGAGTGGCCGTCTCAAGCTCGAAGTGGAGGAGCACGTCAAGGTCCGTGATGTGCTCGACGAGGCGATTAAGTCCGTTCAGGCCGAGGTCGAGCGGCGCAAGCACAAGGTTGTCGTCAAAATACCGGCATCCATGCCAGAGGTTCGTACGGACCCTCAGCGCCTTAACCAGATATTCCTTAACCTGATCAGCAACGCCTACAAATATACCCCTGACGGCGGTACGATCACGATCACGGGCGGCAAATCCGGTAAGCTCGCCTGGTGCGACGTGCAGGATACAGGCATCGGCATGACGCAGGAAGAGGCCGCCAAGCTATTCACCAAGTTCTGGCGTTCTGAGGATCGCCACGTACGTGAGCAGCCGGGCACCGGGCTGGGCCTGACAATCGTCAAGAACCTGATCGAGCTTCAAGGTGGTGAGCTGACTGTCAAGTCGGAAAAGGGGCAGGCACGACGTTCCGGTTCACGATGCCCATTAGCAACTGAGGATCAGGGGGATGGCAAAGAAAAAGAAACCCACGCGCCGGCATCGGCTACTGGTCTACTATCGACTGGGACAGCGCTGGCGTACCGCACCATTTCTAACGGCCCTGCTGGGCGCTGTGTTGTATGGGCTGGGTTGGCTGGCCGCCAGGTCGATCCTCCAGGGCGGCAACCTCGCCCTGCTCCAGATGCTGTGGGGGAAGCGCAGCCTGCTGCTGGGGCTAATCGGCTTCAGTCTGGTGTTGTATCTGCTGACCATCATCATCTCGCGCGGCAGTTACGTCGAAGCCCGTCCGAAGGCGCTGCGTATCCGCGCCGGGTTAGTCTCCACCGATCTCTCGTATACGCGCATCCGCCAGATGCGCCTCATGCAGGTCACCACGCTGTACCCACCTGAAATCGCTCAAGGGTTCGGACCGCAGGCTGCTGGGGCCGCTGCTCGGCTACTCGTGCAGCGCCATCGACCTGAAGTCGTGGCCCAAGCAGCCGCTGCGCAGATTGTGGCACAAATACATGTTCGCCAGCGACCGCGACTCGATCCTGTTAATCGTAGAGGACGCAATGGTTCTCAACCAGCAGATCGACGGTGCAATAGCTGCCCGCCACGCACGGGTCAGCAAGACGCAGCGCGGTTATAAAGACCCCATCGAGCGTGCCATCGAGCAGGCCAACAAGGCCCGCCGTTGAGTAATTCACCCGGAATCTGAAGGGCACGGCAAAAAACTCAATTCTCTGCCGTGCCCTTTTTTACGCAGAGCGTGCTGCATGAGGCGGCCGAGCGCTACGCCGCCCCGCCGCGCTGCTTGACCACTGCTCCAAAGGCTCGTGTCGCCAGCGCGATCCCCATTACCGCAAACGCGATCAGCACGCCAAAAGACAGCCAGTTATTGGCCTGCCCGCTGTATGTGATGCCGTATGTCATGCTGCGCAGCGTGTCGATGGTATAGGTAGTCGGGTTAACCCGTGCCACCCACTGCATCCAGCGGGGCAGCACGTCGAGCGGGTACAAGGCGTTGCTGGCAAACAGCAACGGCAGGTCCAGCGCGATTAACCCGTG
The DNA here is from genome assembly GCA_963787375.1 of uncultured Chloroflexia bacterium. Lineage (GTDB taxonomy): Bacteria > Chloroflexota > Anaerolineae > Aggregatilineales > UBA3940 > CAWBCR01. The sequence goes on from CAWBCR010000016.1 coordinate 200,106, forward strand.
ATAGCCCATCGTGCTGTTCACGCGGGCGGCCACCGCCAGCGCCAGCCCGGCGATCCCCAGCCCGTACAGTGAAATCGACGCCAGCCCCGCCAGCCAGCCCAGCGGATTGCCGCTCAGGTGCGCGCCCAGGAAAATCGCCACGACGATGATCACAATCGACTGGAACAATCCCTTGGTCACCGTGCTGAGCGCGTTCGCCAGCAGGATGCTGTAGCGGGGGATCGGCGCAGCCAGGTACTCTTTGACGATGCCGCGCAGCCGTTCGTCGAGCAGTGTCGCGCCGCCAGCTACCGCACCCGACAGCGCACTGAATGCAATGATTCCCGGCACCATGAACGCGATATAGCTCCCGCCAAACACCTGTGACAGGTCCATTTGCCCCGTGCCCATGCTGACCATGCCCTGCATACCAATGCCGAACAGCGCCACCCATAGGATCGGCTGGAGCAGCATACCGAATGCCGCCTCAGGGCTGCGGAAGAACTTCTTCATGTGCTTATTCCACATGCTGGTTGTTGCCGTCATGATTGTTACCCCTTCACGCTAGGTATCGCGCAGCGCGCGACCAGTATATTTCAGAAACACGTCGCCCAGGCTGGGCTTGGATACCGATATATCCTCGACCTCGAACTGGTGCTTGCTGGCCGCCGTCACGACCTCGGCCAGCCGCCGGTTGCCGTGGTCCACGCCGATCTGTATCTGGCCGTCGCCCCGGTGGACATTTTGCACAAAGTCGAACCCTTTGAGCGTGGCGACAAAGGCGTCTTCGTTGCCGCAGCCGCTCACGCGGATCACGTCCGCGCCCATCTGGTCGACCAGATCCGTGGGCGCGCCATCGATCATCAGCTTGCCATGGTCGATGATCCCGACCCGGTCGGCCAGAGCCTCAGCTTCTTCCATGTAGTGCGTCGTCAGCAGAATGGTCAGCCCGTGCGCCTTGCGCAGGTCGCGCAGATACTCCCATATACGCGTTCGGTTCTGCGGGTCCAGCCCCTGGGTTGGTTCGTCGAGGAACAGTACGTCCGGGTCGGTCATCAGCCCGCGCGCCAGCTCCAGGCGGCGCTTCATGCCGCCGGAATAGTGCTTCACCAGCCGCCCGGCGGCCTCCTCCAGCTCAACCAACGTCAGCAGCCGTTCGATCCGCTCGTGGCGCTCGCCACGAGACAGTCGGTAGAGCTGCCCGTGATAATCCAGCACCTCGCGCCCGGTCAGGTCCTGATCGAGCACGACCTCTTGAAACGTCACACCGATCCGTTTGCGAACCTCGCCCGGCTGTGTGGCGACATCGTAGCCCGCCACCTGCGCCGTGCCAGATGTCGGTTGCAGCAGGGTGATCAGCATCGAGACAGTCGTCGTCTTTCCAGCCCCGTTTGGCCCCAGCAGCGCATAGATGGAACCAGCTTCAATAGCCAGATCGAGCCCGTCGACGGCCAGAACTTCTTCGTTGTAGCGCTTTGTCAATTGATGCGCTTGAACAATCGTATCACTCACGTTTCGGACTCCTTAATCGTTGCGGACTGCCAACCAGTCGAGCACACTTTGCAGCCAGTCAAGCTCCGCCTGAAGGTGCCGTACCTGGTGCTCAATCACAAAGTGCAGCACCCCACGATGCGGCGGCGTCTGGCGCACCGCTTCCAGTTCTGCCTGCATGTGATCAAGCCGCTTGGCCAGCAGCGCGTGCGCCTCATCGCGCGGCAGCGCGTCGACGAACGCCAGACCGATATCGCCAGGAAAAGTCTGCCGTTCGTAGCTGCTCAGGTTCTCGCGCAGCAACGTCTCGAAGTATGCTTTGCCCTCGGGCGTGATGCGATACGTCTTGCGCGGCGGGCGGCCTTTTGGGCTGTCGCCGTCCTCGACTTCTGCGATATAGCCATCCTTCGCCAGCTTGTCAAGCAGGTAATAGGCTGTCGGCTTTTTGATGTCGGTGCAGAACGCCAGATCCCGCTCAATAAACTCGTTGAGTTGGTAGCCGTGCATATCTTCCTGCCGCAGCAGGCCAAGTAGCAGCAGTAATCTTTCCATAGTATCTTGCTGCCCACAGTATTGGTCAGGTTTGACTAGTCAGACCTGACTATAGCAACCAGGAGTGTCTCTGTCAAGTTGACGACCAATCGTAACGAGAATTCTGGGACCCTTTCGGGACATTTTGTGTGTGACAAAAAGGCCTTTGTCCGACATTCAGACAACACAAAAGCGGAGTGCAATGATGCACTCCGCAGATTCGCTGACTTCAGTTCTATGCGACCATCACATCAGGAGAGGTAGTCGCGCAGGTTGTGGGCCAGGCGCGGATGACGAAGCCTCCGCAGCGCTTCTTTCTCCAGCTGGCGGATGCGCTCACGCGAGAGGCCGAACTTGTTGGCGATCTCTTCCAGCGTGTGCTGCTCGCCGCCACCCAGGCCAAAGCGCAGCCGCAGGATATGCGCCTGGCGAGGCGTCAGCTCAGACAGCACCTCCTCGATGGTCTCCTGAAGGAGGTGATGCGCTGCTGCCTCTGCCGGCTCAGGCGTGTCCTGGTCCTCGATGAAGTCGCCAAACTCGCTGTCGCCGTCGTCGCCCACCGGGCGCTCCAGCGCGATGGCGTGCTGGCTGGCATCCATCATGCCGCGCACGCTCTCCGCCGGGAGCTTCATCTCCTCGGCGATCTCCTCCGGCGTCGGGCGGCGGCCAAGCTCCTGCTCAAGGATCTGCGCTGTGCGGTACATCTGACGGATACGCTCCGTCATATGCAGCGGGATGCGGATAGTGCGCGTCTTCTGCGCCAGCGCACGGGTGATCGCCTGGCGAATCCACCACGTCGCATAGGTGCTGAAGCGGTTTCCGCGCGTGTAGTCATACTTATCGACGGCGCGCATCAGACCCACGTTGCCTTCCTGGATCAGGTCGGGGAAGGGCAGGCCCTGCCCCATATAACGCTTGGCAATGCTCACAACCAGCCGCGTGTTGGCGCGGCCCAGATGCTCGCGGGCTTCCTGCGCCTTCTCAATGCGCACAATCAACTCAGCCCGATCCGAGACAGACAGATCGCCGCTGTTTTCCAGCTTCTTACGCGCCTTTTTGCCTCGCTCAATGAACTTGGCCAGGTCGATTTCTTCTTCGGCAGTTAGCAGAGGCTCCTGGGCCATCTGGCGGAAGTACAGTCCAACCGGATCATCTGCCGAGACTGCATTTATATCTGCCAATGCCTCATCGCTTTCACTATCATCGTCGTTCTCGGCGAGCCCTCTGAGGTCGAGGATGCCTTCGACTACGTCGTCGTCGTGGCCACCGGCGGCGCGCACCTCAATACCGACCTCCTCGAGATCTTCGAGCAGTGCCTCCACAGTTGCTTCGTCCAGGTCCTCGGCGATCACTTCGACGAGGTCCTCGTACGTTACGAATCCCCGCAGCTCGGCGCGCGTCATCAATTCCTGCATCACATCGCTACGTGAATCGTCGTAGGTGTGAGTCACTGGTTGCACTCTGTTGGTCATCTCCATCATTAAGAACCGTCGTCACCTATCCCAGAATCGCCATCAGGCAAGTCTTGTTATTTTAGCACAATAATCCTGGCGCTTTCAAGCACCGAACCTTACAGTTCAAGTACGATTACCGGGTTATGACCTGGCACTATCTGTTGCGCTTGTGCCCAAGATCACATTCATCGTACAGAGAGTTGGGCACAATTGTCAACCTGCTCGATGCGGGGTCCGGCGTGGTGGCTTAAGCCGCCTGAGCAGCACAGAAGCGAGCCATTACAGCTCGCTCCATACACGCTTCTCTTGATACTAGCGAAGTGAGCAGGGGGTAAGTCAACCCCAGTTTGTGGGCAACCCCTGCAGCGAAGGGCCCGCCGGATATCCTCCGACGGGCCCAGTCTCTACCGAGTTCAGGCCTGCATCTCAATCTCGGGGGGCGTGACTGCTACCCCTCGGGCGAGATGATAGTCGCGTTCGGAACCGGCGAACCGGTGACCTTCTCGTAGCTCAGTTGGAGCAGCGAGACGGTGTGCTTCAGGTTGTGCACGGCTGAGCCATTGCTCTGTGCGAATACCAGATTGAAGGCCGCACCCTTGAGATCGACGCTGGCGTTGGCCGGCATATTGAAGTACGGATGGCTGGGCAGCACTTCAACACCCGCGTCCGTGAGCGCCTGCGTCAGCAGGTCGATCAGGCCCTGAACTTCGGCCTGGTTCGAACTCAACTGTGCCGTCGCCATCATAGTCAGCTTTCGCGTCAAACTCGAAGCTGGTGATGTCGCCGTGGCACTGCTGGCAGATCGCGACGTTCTCGTTGCCATCGGCATCGACCATCGCGAAGGTATGCCCGCCGACAGTCTCGTGGCCGGGCAGCGGCGTGTCGTCGTCAGCGGTATCAGGCGTGCCGTTGTCGTCCATGCCGGGCGTGGCACCCATGTGGCAACCCACGCAGGTGTTCTCGACCAGGCCGTGGGCGCTGTTGGGCAGCGTCTCGCCCCAGGTGTAGCCGCCAGTGTTGTTGATCAGCTCAGCGGCTGTTGAGTGGTGCGGGACCGCGAGAGTATCACCCTCAACCGACGCAACCGGGTCGACGCGGCTGTTGTGGCAGGTCATGCACGTAGCAGCCGGGCCGGCATCGTCCACGGTGGTGCCGTCAGGCAGCGTGACCGTGTCGAAGGTGCGGAGCTGGAACTGGTTGGTGGCATCGTGCGGGTCGTGGCACACAGCGCAGGTGATGACCTGGTAGTCCGTGCTCCACTGATCCTGCGGCTTACCTTCGGTGTAATCGATGTAGCCAGCGCCGCTGTGGCAGCGGACGCAGGCCTGGCGGCTCTCGCCGATGGGGTAGGTGAACGCCATCGCGTTCGCCCGCGCGTGGCCGCTCAGCTCCCACTGCTGCGGGATGACGTGCTGCGGGGACTCTTCATGGCACTGCGCGCAGGTGCCTTCAGCCAGACCGAAGCCGATTGGGCCCGTGCCCATATGGTCGGCACCGGGACCGTGGCAGCTTTCGCACTGGATGTTCGCCAGGGCAGCCGCATCGGGGAAGTTCTGGACCATCGCGTCCCAGTTGCCCGCCTCGAGCGTGCCGGGGAATTCAAAGCCGGTGGCGGCGGCGACGTCGTCGAAGCCACCATTCACCGCCTCAGGCCGGTTGTTGAAGCCGGTGGTGTGGCAGGTGATGCAGTTTGGCCCGTAGTGGCTGCTAACGGTGCCGTCAATCGCCCGGGTGAACATCGAGGCGTGGCCGGTGGCGGCCCACGACGAGGCCTGATTGGCGTGGCAGGCAGCGCAGTTCGGCGGGGTGGGGTTGCTGCCCGTCAGGGTGCCAACGCCCACGTAGGTGGTCGCGTGCACCGTCCAGGTGGTCTCGCCACTGTTGCCGTCGGCGTCGGTAGCCGTCAGCGTCAGGGCGTAGTCACCGGCGACATCCGCCATGAAGATGGCGACATTCCCTGTGACCAACTCGGCCTTTGAGCCGTCGGGGGGCGTCAGGCTCCACTCGAAGGTCAGGCTGTCGACCAGCGGCGCAGGCTGCTGGAAGTCGGCGACATTCTCGAGTTCCACGTTGGGAGTGATGCCATACGGCAAAACGATGGCCTGCACCGGCTGGGTAGCCGGGTCAGCGCCAGCCGGAATGCCGTAGGCCTCGGCGGCCACGTACGTCCCAACGCCGACGTTGTCTGTCGCCGTCGTGACGATGGGCATCTCCGGGATGTCCGACATCGGGGTATTGGCCGGCGGTTCGGCTGTCGGCTCGACCGTTGGCGCTTCAGTTGGCTGGGCCATCGCTTCAGTCGGGGCCGCAGCCGGGGCAGTGGTGGCGGCGGTGCCGCCGCCACATGCAGCCAGCGCCATAGCCAACAACAGCATGGCGCTCACTGCCAGTAAAGTAGATTTCCGTGACATAGGCAGCTTCTCCTCATAGAAACTTGTGCAAGTACTGCTCTGAGATGCAGGTGAGCCAGTATGTATTAGGAGCCTCATCCCCCAGAGGTGCTATCCACCCGTGGACGCCGCCTATGGGGATACCCACAGATTCTACCATGGGCAAATAGGCCTCATTACCCATTAAACATGGGTCATTGGTAGTATTATTGGTGAAATCCTGCACGACTGCTACTGACAGATGTAACTTTATTTATGTGACGGCTTGCGCCACTATTCAAGGTAACAGCACAGTCAAGCGGATTTGTGCGTGGTTTAAGGCAGTGGATATGGCATTTGGACAGAAGCATTCGGCCAGAAGAGGCAGGCGAAATGACCGGGAGCCGGTCGCAGCAATCTATGGGTAAGTTACACCATGCCACCCATTCCAGCGGCAGCATACAGCGGAGAGCGACATGACGCATGATTTCGCCGCGCTTTTCGACTCGCTGACCGTCTACATATATTTCTTCTACGGCCTGTCCTTCTTCGCGATGGGGCTCGTGCTGATGATCGAGTTGCGCCGGGCGTCGCGCCTCAGCCTGATACGCTCCATCCGGCTGCTGGGGGCGTTCGGGGTACTGCACGGCTCGAACGAGTTCATCGAGATGTTCGAGATCATCCGCGGCGGAGTCCACAGCCCGGCCGTCGACGCAGTGCGCATCTCATTGCTGACCGCTTCATTTATATGCCTGCTGGCGTTTGGCTTCCAGATATTCCCCTACCACGATCAAATGAAGGGCTTCACACTGCGGATCACGATCCTCGTCATCGTGGCCTATTTCATGCAGGTGTGCCTGGCCTACGTCACCTACCACCCTACTCCGCAAGAGTGGCTTAACGCCGCCGATACGCTGGCGCGCTACTCACTGGGCATTCCGGGCTCGTTTCTGGCCGGCATCGCGCTGATCCGCCAACGCCGCGTGTTCGCCGAGATGGACATGCCCAGTTTCGGGCGCGACCTGAGGCTGGCAGGCTACTCACTGCTGGCCTATGGGATCGTCGGCCAGGCATTTCCGCAGCCCAGCATCGTCTTCCCGTCGATGTACGTGAATGCCGACCTGTTCGCGACTTGGTTCGGCTACCCGGTCCAACTCTTCCGCAGCGCCATGGCGATTGTCACAGCGTTCGCCATCATCCTCGCGCTACGCGCCTTCGAGGAAGAAGAGCGCCGCCGGATGAAGACAGCGACAGAAACCGAGATGGAACTGCAAATGGCCGTCCGCGAGCTGTCGCTGCTGTATGAAACGTCCAGCCTGCTGACGGCCAGCTACGACCTGCACACGCTGATGCGCGAGGCTGTTGAGCGCATCGTGCGTATCATCGACCCCATCCGGGCGGGTGTGCTGATGGTCGTGGGCACGCAGCCTGGCGAGGTGCTGGACTTGGCTTCCTATGGCTACACGGAGACTGATCTGGAAGCCGCACAGCGCCGCTGGCTCTCAGACTGCGGAAGTAACGACGCCTGCTGGCTGTGGTACGACGAAAACGATCAGGAAGTCTCCGACCGGATCACGGCAGAGCCGCCCGGTATTCTGGACACCAAACGGCTGCTGATCCGTCGCGTCGTTCTCCCGCTCGAGACCAACCAGCGTATCACGGGCAAACTGCTGCTGGAGACCGCGCCCGGCGGCCCTTACCTGTCGTCGCTTGAAGCGCCAACGATCATTGCGCTGGGACGTCAGTTGGCCATCGCCATCGAGAACGCGCGGCTGGTGCTCCAGATTCGCCAGCGCGAGGCGCGCCGGGGCGAGCTGCTCCAGCGGACGACCGCCGCGCAGGAGGCCGAGCGTAAACGCATCGCCCGCGAGCTGCACGACGAGACCGGGCAGGCCCTCACGGCGCTGGCGCTGGGGCTGCGAGGCATGTCGAAGCTGATGAACCGGCACCCCGACAAGGCCGCCCAGCAGATCGACCAGCTCCAGTCGATCAGCACGCAGGCGCTTGAGGAGCTGCGCCACTTGATTAGCGACCTGCGCCCCTCGCACCTGGACGACCTGGGATTGGTCGCCGCACTGCGCTGGTACGCCGAGCAGGTCGACCAGCGCAGCACCACACACATCGACTTCGAGACGCGAGGGGAAGCCTTTCGCCTGCCGCCCGAAACAGAGACGACCCTGTTTCGCATCGCCCAGGAAAGCCTGGGGAACGTCATTAAGCACGCCAACGCCCGCAACGCTCACTGCCTGTTGAGCTTCGAGCCGGGCTCCGTGCAACTGGTCATCCGCGACGACGGCAGCGGCTTCGAGTCCTCCGAGGTGTTCAAGCCGGGCGCGGGCCGCGCGTGGGGCCTGATCGGCATCCAGGAACGGGCCGGCCTGACCGGCGGCGAGCTGCAGATCGACTCCAGCCCTGGCCAGGGAACCACCATCTCAGTGCGGATCGCCACAGCTCAGGTCTTCGAGCCATCGCAAACAATGTAACAAGAGGAATGTCCTTTTATGGGCCAGATTCGCGTATTGATTGCTGACGACCACGACATTGTGCGCTCCGGGCTAAAGATGCTGCTGATGGCCGAAGACGACATCACCATCGTCGGCGAAGCGTCTAACGGGCGCGAAGCGGTCGACCTCGCGCTGGAGCTGCGCCCCGATGTTATCGTGATGGATGTCCAGATGCCCGAGATGAACGGCATCGAGGCCACTCGCCTTATAAAGGAAACGTGCGCCGAATGCGCGGTGCTAGCGCTCACCATCCACGAAGACGAGCAGTACTTCTTCCAGATGCTCAACGCGGGCGCGCTGGGCTACGTTCCCAAGCGTGCCGCTCCCGACGACCTTGTCCGCGCGATCCGGCTGGCCGCCGAAGGGCATGTCTTCCTGTATTCGTCGATGGCCTCGCTGCTGGCCTCCGATTACCTCTCACGGTTGGAAGCTGGCGAAGCGGAAGCTGCCGGCAGCGTCCTGACCAACCGCGAGCGGGAGATCCTGGTCCTGATCGCTGAAGGGCTGCTCAACCGTGAGATCGCCGACCAGCTCACCATCTCCATCAAGACGGTTGAGCGACACCGCGAAAACATCATGAACAAGCTCAACCTGCATTCCCGCACCGAGCTTGTCAAGTACGCCATCCGCAGGGGGCTGATCGACCTCGAAGAGTAAGAGGCAGCATCCCCGATCTTCGACTCCCCAGGCGAGGCCCACGCGGCCTCGTTTGTTTTCCCCATAGACACACCCTGCACGCTGTGTCCTTCTACCCAAAATTGGGTATGGGTAGTCCGACCCATACCCAATATCAGGTCCTCCCCCGATGACAGCAGGCTGCCCCTTCTGTTATGCTAGGAGTGTATTGTGATGAAACTCACAAATAGGAGCATCAACAAACATGGTTGCGGAGGGGCCGTTCATCGTCTTCTTACTATTCCTCGTCCGGCTGGCCATCCCGCTGATGATCCTGCTGGGGCTGGGCTACCTGTACGAGCGCCATGTGGCGCGACAGAGCAGGTCTGAGGCCCCGCAGCGTCAGGGGCAGGCAGCAGCCGATCCTGCGGCACATCCCGTTACGGGCTACGCCGCTCAGGCCGCTCCATGCTGGGAGATCATGGAATGCCCACTGGACAACCGGCAGCAGTGTATCGCTGCGCAGCGCCCAGGGGTGCCCTGCTGGCTCGCCCTTCAGCTAGCGGAAGGGCATCTGCCCGACCGCTGCATCGACTGCCAGATATTCAAAATAAGTTCACCACAGCACCACCTTTTAGCTTGATTAGACGTACGGAGGACATATCAATGCAGCTACGATCATTTTTTAACTTACGGCGTTGTCTGTTCATCGCAGCCGCAGGCGTGGCACTGGGGCTGTTCCTGTTGTTTGTGCCTCGCGTACACGCGCAGGAGAAAGCAGGTGACATCAATCCGTCGCCGGACACCTGCGCTTCATGCCACTCCGACGAGTATCAGGCATGGCAGACCAGCCACCACGCAACAGCTCTCTCCGATCCGCGCTACATCGAATCGGCATCCCAGGCCGGCAATCCAACCTACTGCCAGAGCTGCCATGCTACCGGCTACGATGCTGTCGCCGGGACGGTGGTCTACGAGGGCGTGTCGTGCACAGCCTGCCACCAGAACAACCCCGACCCCAACGGGCCACATATGACAGTCGACAAATCATCGCAGTTGTGCGGCCAGTGCCATACCGGCACCCACGCGCCCGACTACGACGAATGGCTCACCTCCGGGCACGCCAAGATGGGCATCGACTGTGAGGACTGCCACCAGAGCCACAGCACCGACCTGCGCATGGCCGATCCCACACAACTGTGCGTGTCGTGCCACCAGGATAACTTCGACGCGAGCGTCCACGGTCAGGAAGGCATGTCCTGCCACGACTGCCACATGGCCTCAGAGGACCAGATAGTCGATCCGCTGACCGGCCGCAAGAAGAGTGCGGGCCACACCTTCAATATTCCGTCGACTATTTGCGAATCCTGCCATGGCATGACCCATACCATCCAGGCCAGCGATATCACCACGCCAGTGGACCCCGCAGCCCAGACCGATCAGTTGCAGGCCAATCTGTCTCAGATGGAGTCGAAGGCCAACAACAATCTGAACCTGGGTCTCACCGGGGGCGGCATCGGTGGGCTGCTGGTCGGCGTGAGCGTCCCATTCCTGCTCCGCCGGAGGAATAAGAAATGAGCGACACCGTCAAAACACTCTCCCGGCGCGAGTTTATGAAGGTCGCCGCGCAGCTAGGCATCACGGCTGCTACGATCGAAGTGCTGATGAAGGTCACCGGCAGCCTGCGTCCTGCCAGCGCGAGTGACACAGAAGGCCACTCGGCGTACAACTGGGCGATGGCCATCGACCTGGGGCTGTGCACCGGCTGCAACTACTGCACCTACGCCTGCAAGGCCGCCAACGACACGGCAGATGGCATCACCTGGAACGCAGTTTATCACGACAAGACCTCGTTCCTGCAAGAGGTCTACATTCCACGACCGTGTATGCACTGCGAAAACGCCCCGTGCGTGGAAGTGTGCCCCGTCGGTGCGACCTATCACCGCCCGGACGGGCTGGTCGCGATGGATTACGATCGCTGCATCGGCTGCCGCTACTGCCAGGTCGCCTGCCCATACGGGGCGCGCTACTTCAACTGGTCTGAGAACAACCAGCCGAACCCGATGGTGCCTGAGTGGGGCTCACCTGAAGTCGCGCGCCGCCCACGTGGCGTGGTCGAGAAGTGCACATTCTGCGCGCAGCGCATCGACGCCGCGCTTGAGCGTGGCCTGCGCCCCGGTACCGACATCGCCGCGTCGCCGGCCTGCGTCAACATCTGCCCGGTGGGCGCTCGCACCTTTGGCGATCTGAACGACCCCAGGAGCAAGATCAGCGTCCTGCTGTCCAGCCGTGAAAGCATCGTCTTGCGCGACGAGCTGGGCACCCACCCGCGTGTTCACTATCTGCCGCCAGAAGGGAAGGCCTAGCCATGCTTCGCAAACTCGGCCTGAACCGTCCGCGTGATTTCGCCTTCGCCGGCTGGATCGCCATCCTGTCCGCAGCCATCGTGCTGGGCGTGGTGACGGCCATCCGTGTCTTCATCCACGGCCTGGCGATCACGAACCTGTCGAACCAGGTGCCGTGGGGGCTGTGGATCACCGTCGACCTGTCATCCATCGCGTTGAGCGGCGGTGCGTTCTTCCTGTCGGCGCTGGTGTACATCGCCGGCATCAAGCGCTTCAAACCGATCGCCCGGATCGCGGTGTTCATCGGTCTGCTGGGCTACAGCGCGGCGCTGTGCACGCTGCTGATGGACATTGGCCGTCCCGACCGCTTCTACCATCCACTCGTCTTCTGGAACATCCACTCGATGCTGTGGGAAGTGACGATGTGCATCTGCCTCTACTTCAGCGTCCTGCTGATGGAGGTCTTCCCGCTGGTCACCTCGCATTCGTTCTTCGACCGGCTACCACGCGTCCGCCAGCTCGCCGAGCGCATCCACACGGCAGCCCCAGTGCTGGCCTTCATGGGTCTGGGCTTCTCGCTGCTGCACCAGTCTTCGCTGGGGGCAACCTACGGTGTTATCGCGGCGCGGCCCATCTGGTTCCGCCCAACCATGCCGCTTCTGTTCATCACGTCCGCCATTGCCGCCGGCCCGGCGCTGACGATGGCTGCCGCGATGGTCGTCGGCTGGCTGCGTGGCAAGGATATCGTCCCGCGCCAGGTTCTGTTCGACGTGGGGCGCATCACGGCGGTTATTCTGCTCATCTACCTCTATATGCGCTTCTGGGATACGACTGCCGGGAACTATGGCTACGTCCCGCTGCGCACGGAGGCCACTGCGGTGCTCACCAACGGCTCGCTGGCGATGAGCTTCTGGAGCTGGGAGATCGTGCTCGGCGGGATTGCCCCGGCAGTGCTGATGTTCTACGCCGCTGCTGTCAAGAGCGAGGCCGCACTGTTTACCGGCAGCGGCATGACGGTCATCGGGCTGGTCATGAATCGCTGGCACACCACTATCATCGGCTTCCTGACCCCACTGACCAACGGCCCGTCCATCACCTACCCCCTGACGCCGACGTACACGCCCGCCTTCACCGAATGGGCGGTGGCCATAGGCATTGTTTCGGGTGTGCTGCTGGCATTCACGCTGGGGGTTCGTTTCCTGCCAGCGTTCGACCCTGACTCCGCTGCGATGGACGCACACGCGCACGCGGCGGGTGATTGACCCTGTATCGTTTAGCCTCAGAGGAGGTATATCATGCAGCAGGTGCTTGAGGTTCTACTGGTGATCGTCTCGTTCCTGATCCGTATTGGCCTTCCACTGCTGGTTCTGCTGGGCATTGGCACGTTCATCGAGCGCAAGGCGCACGAACGCGCCGGGTGACCGACTCAACCGAGCCCTGTCTCAACCAAACGCCGGGCATATCCATGATGAGGGTATGCCCGGCTCGTTCTGTCTCCCCCCTGCCCCGGGCCGCCAACCATCATCCGCGCTTATCATAGCGGGCTCTACATAAACGAATTTCCCGCCCAATCATTACGAGTCCAAATCAAACGCATGACATTTGTCACTACTAATCCGATTCCCTGTGGACATAAGCTTTAGGTAAATCAATTTGTGCAGGATTTCACGAATCGGGTCGACGCAACCCCTTTCTGCACTTATCTTCGCAGGCAAGACGTGTGAGTATCGCCAGAGGCCAGAGCAACCAGGTGCATGCTCCTTCCTTGAGGTTGGGGTGCACGCTGACGTTCGACAGTGCGATATCAGCCCAGGCTTTTTCACTGCGAGATGGCCAGGCTGTTTGGGCCTTAAGAGATCAGGAGAAACTGAAAGGAGGCAGTTACTATGCCAGACGTCTCGACGGGGCGTAGCTTCTTCGACAGAGTAGTTGCGCATACACCCGGCGGCGAAGTGCTGGCAACGTGCTTGCAGTGCGGCACCTGTGGCGGGTCGTGCCCATCAGGGGCAGACATGGACTCCACACCGCGTCGCCTGTTCGCCATGATTAAGGCGGACATGGAGGACGAGGTCCTGGACAGCAATACCCCCTGGTACTGCGTCTCGTGCTACTACTGCACCGTGCGTTGTCCGCAGGAAATTCCGATAACTGATTTCATGTATACACTCAAGCGGATGGCGGTAGCCAGAGGCCGCTACAGCTCAGAACTCGCACGCCGACTTCTCGAACAGCTTCATTGGCTATGTCGAGCAGTATGGCCGCAGCTTTGAGTTCGGGCTGGCGACACGCTACCACCTCACCCACCACCCGCTTGGCATGATCCGTAAGAGCGGCCTTGGCTTTGAGCTGATGCAGAAGGGACGCCTGAGCACAGCCCCGGAGCGCATCAAGAACATGCCGCAGTTGACGGCCATTCTTAATGAAGCCAAGCGCATCGCAGAACAGCAGGAGGTGTAAGGTGAGCCTCGATAACGGTCATTACGCGTACTACCCCGGCTGTTCGCTTCAAGCCACGGCCAAATCATACGACACCTCGACCAAGCGTGTTGGCGAGATCCTCGGCCTGAAGTTCCAGGAGATCGCAGACTGGAACTGCTGCGGCGCGACGGAATACTTCAGCCTAAACTCGCTCCCGGCTTACAGCCTGGTTGCCCGCAACCTGTCGCTGGCCAGCCAGCAGGATACCGCCGAGCTGGTCGCCCCGTGCAGCGCCTGCTACCTGAACCTGCACAAGACCGACAAGTATATGGGGCAGCATGGCGACCTGAGCAAGGAAATCAACCAGGCACTCGCCGCCGGCGGCCTCCACTACGATGCCGGTTCGCTGCGCATCCGGCACCTGCTGGACGTCGTCGTGGAGGATGTAGGTTACGAGGCCATCGCAGAGAAGGTCGTGCAGCCGTTGAAGGGCCTGCGTGTCGCGCCGTACTACGGCTGCCTCATCGTCAGGCCGGATTCCGGCTATAACCCGGAATACCCCACCCACCTCGACGAGCTGCTGCGCACGCTGGGCGCGACTGTGGTCGATTTTCCGCTCAAGACACACTGCTGCGGCGGCCACATGACGCAGATCAGCGAAGAGACGGCCTTCGAACTTCAGCGCCGCATTCTGCAGAATGCCGCTGATTATGAGGCCGACATGATCGTGACCATCTGCCCGATGTGCCAGCTCAACCTCGACGCCTACCAGCCTTCGGTCAACCGCCAGTTTGGCACGACCTTCAGCCTGCCAGTGCTGTATTTCACGCAGGTGATGGGCTTGGCCTTCGGGCTACCTGCCGACGAGGTTGGGATTGGCAGCGAGATTGTCTCGGCCCGGCCTGCGCTGGGCAAGATCGGCCAGGAAGAAGAGCCTGCTGTTCGCAAGCCTCAGCGGCGCGATAAGAAGGCCCTGCCCATGCCGACCCCCCACTCGTGACACAGGTGAGAAAGGACGTTACCATCATGGCTGATGAAGAGAGAATCGGCGTATACGTCTGTCACTGCGGTCACAACATCGCGGGCACGGTGGACGTCGAAGCCGTTTCAGAATGGGCAGCCAGCCTGCCCAACGTTGTCATCTCGCGCGACTACAAGTTCATGTGCTCCAGCCTAGGCCAGGAGCTTATCGAAGAGGACATCAAGGAGCAGGGCCTGACGCGCGTTGTCGTCGCGGCCTGCTCACCTCACATGCACGAGCCCACCTTTCGCAAAGCGTGCGAGCGCGCCGGCCTGAACCCCTATCTGTTTGAGATGGCCAACATCCGCGAGCATGCGAGCTGGGTCCACCAGTATAGCACCGAACGGGCTACCGATAAGGCCAAATCGCTGATCGCCGGCGCAGTGCGCCGCGTGGCAGATCTCCAACCGCTGGAGCCGTTCCGCGCTCCGATCAAGGAAGAGACGATGGTCGTCGGCGGCGGCATCGCGGGCATCAACGCCGCACTTGAGATTGCCAACGCTGGCCACCCTGTCTACCTGGTAGAGCGTGAGCCAAGCATCGGCGGCCACATGGCCCAGTTCGACAAGACTTTCCCCACGCTCGACTGTTCCGCCTGCATCCTGACACCCAAGATGTTCGATGTGGGCAACCACCCCAACATCACGCTCTTGACCTACACCGAAGTCGAGCAGGTTGACGGTTACGTGGGCAACTTCACGGTGCGCCTGCGCCAGAAGGCCCGCAAGATCGACACCAGCCTGTGCACCGGCTGCGGCGACTGCTGGTCGCGCTGCCCTGCCAAGATCGTCGATCCGGTCTACGAGGCCGGTCTGGGCTACCGCACCGCCGTCTATCGCCCGTTCCCGCAGGCAGTGCCCAAGTACCCGGTGATTGACCCGGACAGCTGCATCTACTTCCAGAAGGGCACCTGCAAAGCTTGCGAGAAGTTCTGCCCGACCGGCGCGATCAGCTTTGACCAGGAAGATGAGATCAAGGTGCTGAACGTCGGCAACATCGTGCTGGCGACAGGCTACAAGCTGTTCGATCCAGGGCGCATCCCGCAGTACGGCTATGGCCGGCTGGCCAACGTGTTTACCAGCCTGGAGTTTGAGCGCATGCTCAACGCCTCAGGCCCCACCAGCGGTAAGGTCGTGCTGCGTGATGGTGTCACCGAGCCGACCAGCGTTGCAATCGTCCACTGCGTGGGCAGCCGCGACAAGAACTACAACCAGTACTGCTCGGCCACATGCTGCATGGCTGCGCTGAAGTTCGGGCACCTGGTCAAAGAGCGGACCGACGCCGAGGTGTACAGCTTCTACATCGACATCCGGACGACCGCCAAGAACTACGAAGAGTTCTACCAGCGCCTGCTGGAGGAAGGGATGAACTTCGTCCGAGGCAAGGTGGCCGAAGTCACCGATGCAGCCCGCATGCCCGGCGAAGAGGGCAAGCTGATCATCCAGGTCGAGGACACGCTGATCGGCAAGCAGCGCCGCATCCCGGTCGACATGGTCATCCTAATGGGCGCGATGGAGCCACAGGAAGACGCCATCGAAGTCTCGCACCGGTTTGGCATCGGCTGCTCGGAAGCAGGCTTCTTCACCGAGCGTCACCCCAAGCTGGACCCGGTCGCGACCATGACCGACGGGGTGTTCATCGCCGGCGCCTGCCAGGGGCCGAAGGACATCCCCGAAAGCGTCGAGCAGGGCGCAGCAGCCGCTGCCCGTGTGCTGACGCTGATCGGTCAGGGCGAGGTTGAGATCGAGCCGGTCCGCGCGCAGATCATCGAGGAGCGCTGCTCCGGCTGCCGCATCTGCAACAATCTGTGCCCCTTCGGCGCTATCGACTACATCGAGGATCTGGGTGTCAGCCGGGTGAACCCTGCGCTGTGCAAGGGCTGCGGCACGTGTGTCGCCGCCTGCCCCAGCCAGGTGATCACAGGCCAGCACTACACCTTCGAATCGCTTATGTCTCAGATCGAGGGCCTTCTGTACGACGTCGGCAATGGCAGCCGCCATACCACGGTCACCGAAGCCCAGCCGATCGAGGCTAAATAGGAGGAGCACCCAAGATGCCCACTCAAGACTACAGTGAGATCAATCCCGCGTGGGGGGATCGCCGCCCGGTGATCGTCGGCTTCCTGTGTAACTGGTGCTCGTATCGCGCGGCAGACCTGGCCGGGACCAGCCGCTTCGGCTATCCTGCCACGCTGCGTGATATTCGCATCATGTGCACCGGACGGCTCGACCCCACGTTTGTGCTGAAAGCACTACGTGAAGGCGCCGATGGTGTGCTCGTCATGGGCTGCCACCCCGGCCAATGCCACTACGAAGCGGGTAACTACAAGGCCATGCGCCGCGTTGCCCTGCTGCGCCGCACGCTGGCACAGCTAGGCGTGCACCCCGATCGCGTCCAACTGGCGTGGGCTTCTGCCGCCCAGGGGACGCTCTTCACCGAGACGGTCATCAAGATGACCGAACGCATCGCCGAGCTGGGGCCGCTCCAGTGGCGGGACACCGTCAACGACTTTACACCACGTACCCCTGCGCCCGCGCCCGAGCTTGAGGAGGTCGCTCATGGCTGATAAACCCAAGCTAGCACTCTACTGGGCCTCCTCGTGTGGAGGCTGCGAGATCGCAGTGCTGGCCATTCACGAAAAGATCCTGGACGTTGCAGCCGCCTTCGATATCGTCCTATGGCCCTGTGTGATGGACTTCAAGGAGTCCGACATTGTGGCTATGGCCGATGGCGAGATCGACGTATGCCTCTTCAATGGGGCCATCCGCAACGATCACAACGAGCACATGGCCAAGCTGCTGCGCCGCAAAAGCAAGGTAATGGTCGCCTACGGAAGCTGCGCGATGGAGGGCTGCATGCCCGGCCTGGCGAACTTCAGCGACCGCGAGAAGATGTTCCAGTTCATCTATCACGACTCGCCCAGCACAGACAACCCGGAGGGTATCGAGCCACAGATCCATACGCCGGTTCCTGAGGGCGACCTGGAGCTGCCGAGCTTCTGGAATACCGTCCATACACTCGATCAGATCGTCCCGGTGGACTACTACCTGCCGGGCTGCCCGCCCGAAGCCAAGTGGACCGAGGCGGCAGTCAATGCCATCCTCAGCGGCGAGCTTCCGCCCATCGGCTCGGTGATTGGCATGGACGTGACCGTGTGCGATGAGTGCACGCGCACACGCAACGAGAAGAAGATCACACACTTCTACCGCCCCTACGAGATCATCCCTGACCCGGATATCTGCCTGCTGGAGCAGGGCCTGTTCTGCGCCGGCATTGCCACGCGGGCGGGCTGCGGTGCGCTGTGCCCACAGGTCAACATGGGCTGCCGGGGCTGCTATGGCCCCAACGAGGGCGTGATTGACGGCGGCGCTCGTCTGATCTCGGCCATCGCCTCGGCTGTCGACGCCGAGACGCCCGAAGAGATCGACGCCATACTCGACTCG
Organism: uncultured Chloroflexia bacterium; assembly: GCA_963787375.1. Taxonomy (GTDB): domain Bacteria; phylum Chloroflexota; class Anaerolineae; order Aggregatilineales; family UBA3940; genus CAWBCR01. The sequence goes on from CAWBCR010000016.1 coordinate 218,276, forward strand.
CTGCCCGATCCCGCCGGCTACTTCTACCGCTTCAGCCTGGCCAACTCACTACTCACGCGCACCCGTCTCGAACAGGATGATGGCCATAAGGTTGCCATGCCTGTGGGCGAGATTCCGCGTCTCGACCCGAAACTCAAGGTCTAGGAGGCCGACGATGACGCAACGCATAACGATAGACCCGATCACGCGCCTCGAAGGCCACGGCAAAATCGAGATCTTCCTGGATGAAGCGGGCGAAGTCGCCAACGCATACTTCCAGGTGCCCGAGCTCCGCGGCTTCGAGGTGTTCTGCCTGGGCCGTCCGGCGGAGGAGATGCCCCGCCTGACCAACCGCATCTGCGGCGTTTGCCCTGAGGCGCACCACATGGCCTCCGCCAAGGCGCTCGACATGCTGTTCCACGTCGACCCGCCTCCGGCGGCCAAAAAGCTGCGCGAACTGTTCTACTCATCCTTCTACTGCACCGACCACACCACGCACTTCTACGCGCTGGGCGGTCCTGACTTTGTGGTCGGGCCCGATGCCCCGGCGGGCGAGCGCAACATCCTGGGTGTGGTAGGTAAAGTCGGCGTGGAAGCCGGCCTGAAGGTCATCAACACCCGCAAGCGCAACCACGAGGTCATCAAGATGATCGGTGGGCGCGCCATCCACCCGGTCGCCGGACTGCCCGGCGGCATGGCCAAGGCCATTGACGAGGAACAGCGCCAGTTCATCGAGCAGGTCGCGCGGGAGAACATCGAGTTTGGCCTGTGGTCGCTCGACATCTTCAACGAGATCGTACTCAAGAACAGCGACTATGTGGACCTGATCGTCAGCGACGGCTACACCCAGAAGACCTACTACATGGGTCTCGTTGACGAGAACAATCACGTTAACTTTTACGATGGCCTGGTGCGTGTGGTCGACCCGGACGGCAAGGAATTCGTCAAGTACGCGCCGCAGGACTACACCCAGCACATCGCCGAGCACGTCGAGTCCTACAGCTATCTCAAGTACCCCTATCTGAAGAACGTGGGCTGGAAGGGCTTCGTCGACGGCAAGGACTCGGGCATGTATGCCTGCACACCGCTCAGCCGCCTAAACGCTGCCGACGGCATGGCAACACCCAAGGCCCAGGAAGCCTACGAGCGCATGTACGAGACGCTGGGTGGCAAGCCGGTACATCACACGCTGGCGACCCACTGGGCGCGCCTGGTCGAGCTGCTGTACGCTGCCGAGCGAATGCTTGAGCTGGCAACCGACCCCGAGATCACCGACCCGAACGTGCGCACCATCCCGACCGAGACGCCCACATGGGGCGTCGGCACCGTCGAAGCGCCGCGCGGCACGCTCACCCATCACTACGAGACGGATGAGAACGGTATCCTGACGCGCGTCAACCTGATCGTCGGCACCACCAACAACAACGCGCCGATCACCTACAGCATCAGTAAGGCTGCTAAGGCGCTCATTCACAACGGCGTCGTCAACGACGGCCTACTGAACATGGTCGAAATGGCCTTCCGCAGCTATGACCCATGCCTGAGCTGCGCTACGCACTCACTGCCGGGCCAGATGCCGCTCGAAGTTGTCGTACGCGATGCCGATGGCGACGTCGTCGACCATCGCTCGCAGTTCATCGAACTCTAGCTCCTGATCGGCAAGCAGGTCCGGATGGCATCTGCTACCCGGACCTGCTGCTGTGACAAAGCCATGAAGACACTGGTTATCGGACTGGGCAACCCCATCCTCACCGACGACGGAGCCGGCATCTACGCGGCCCGTGTTGTCGAGCAGCTACTACCGGCAGACACCATCGTCGACGTGGTCGAGCTAGCCGTCGGTGGCTTGCAGTTGATGGAAGCGATGGTCGGCTACGAGCGCGTGATCGTCATCGACGCGCTGTGGTCGCCCGATGATGCGCTCGGCGAGATCGTCACGTTCGACGCAGGGCAACTGCCCGAAACGATGAACACGGCCAGCGCGCATGATGTCGACCTGCCGACGGCGCTCAAGGTCGGGCGCAGGCTGGGAGCCAGCCTGCCCGCCGACGAGCAGATACAGGTCGTCGGCATCCGGGCCCGCAACGTGCTGACCTTTGGCAGCGTCCCTACCCCGGCTGTGGCTAGCGCGATCCCGTCGGCAGCGGCGGCAGTGCTCGATATGCTAGGCTGCGACGGCACAGCTGATTTGGCCAGTGTCTCACTTGAAAGCTGTTGGAGGTTATAGATGATCTCTCCTGAAAAGCTCCGCCGTTTCCCCCTGTTCGCAGGGATCGATCCGGCCCTATTCAAAGATATCGCCATGGCCAGCGAAGAGATGACCTTCGATGAGGGAGAGTGGCTGTTCGTCGAAGGCAACGATGCCGATGCCCTGTACATTGTGCTGAGCGGATCGCTTGAGCTGAAGATCGATCTGAACGAAGACGGCACCCGCCGCGCCGACCTCTCGACTCTGGTCGAAGGCAGCGTAGCGGGCTGGTCAGCGCTGGTCGATCCGTACGTGTATACGCTCAGCGCACTGGCCACCACTACCGTTCAGGCAGCCCGCTTAGATGCCGCCAAACTGCGCCAGATGATGGATGCCAATCCTGTTCTGGGCTACCAGATCATGAAGCAGCTTTCCAAAGTACTCGGCGAGCGCCTGACCAACATGCGAATCCAGTTCGTCAGCCTCGCCTCGTAGCGCATCTGCCAGTTGAATGAAAACGGGCCTCCGAACAATGGAGGCCCGCTGCTGCGTCAGGCACCGGCGCTGTTCCTGGGAAACCAGGGGACAAACGCGCTGGTGCGTTTGATATAGGCCTCGTAGCCGGGCTTGGTCTGTGCCAGAGACTTCTCCAGCAGCGCCACGCCGGAGACCTTTACCAGCAGCCCGGTCATAATCAGCGGGCTGAAGATCGTCCACCAACCGCCTGCTGCCAGCGCGATCAGGTAGTAGCCCCACCACTGCGCCGCGTCGCCGAAATAGTTCGGGTGTCGCGTCAGCGACCACAGGCCGCCGGTCAGCAGCTTGCCCTTGTTAGCCGGGTCCCGCTTGAAGCGCACAAGCTGCCAGTCGCCGACAGCCTCAAAGACGAACCCGACTGCCCACACAGCAGCGCCCAGGATGTCCAGCGCGGTCAGCCCGCCGAAGGTCACGTAATACTGCGCACCGAGCAGCGGCGCGGAGATGACCCACATGAGGATGCCCTGGAGCACAAATACCTTGAAGTAGCTCACCCACCACCAGCGCGCGCCGTTCTCGTCGCGCCACTTCTGGTAGCGGAAGTCCTCCGGCTTGCCCCAGTTGCGCGCCAGGATGTGCAGCCCCAGCCGCAGCCCCCACACGGTCACCAGCACCATCAACAGCAACTTGCGCGGTGAACCGCCGCCGGTCAGCGCGAAATCCAGCCAGCCAACCAGCACAAATCCCGGCCCCCAGAAGATATCGACGATGCTCGAATCTCTTGAGCAGCAAACTCACGCACCCACAGCAGCGTCATGAAGGCCAGAATCGCCAGCGCAGCGTATCCGGCCAGTTGAACCAGCATCATCCCATCAACCCTTTCCTTCGACGATTTGTACTTGATATTGATTGCTATCCATTGCACGATCATACGTTATTGTATAAGTTTTGTCAATATTAGTTCAATAATACTGCCGATAGTTTGTACAGGGCGCGATGCGGCCTGCGGCTCAGAATCGACGGCCGTCCTGCCTGACTGTACAATCGGGGTATGCGGCGCTGCTGCTGCCCGCTGTTGCACGCGAGGAGTAGGCTGTGACGACCATCACGCTTGACCACGTCTCAAAGCGCTACCAGCAAACTGCCCAAGATGAGCCGGTTCAGATCGTCGCCGCCGAGGACATCAGCCTGAAGATCGCCGACGGCGAGGTACTCGCGCTGGTGGGGCCTTCCGGCTGCGGCAAGACAACCGTCCTACGTATGATCGCCGGACTTGAGAAGCCAAACTCAGGACAGATCCTGTATGACGGCGTGCCGCTCAACGAAGTTCCGCCAGAGGACCGTGGCATCGGCATGGTGTTTCAGGACAAGGCGCTGATCCCCCACTGGGAAAGCCGCCGCAACATCGGCTTCTTCCTCGAGCTGCGCAAGCGCGAGGATGAGCTACCCGAACGGATCCGGCGCATCTCGCAGATTACCGGCGTAGGCATCGAGCGGATTCTCGACCGGCGGCCCGGCAAGCTTTCCGGCGGGGAGCAGCAGCGGGTGGCCATCGCGCGGGCACTGGCGCGTGACCTGCGCCTGCTGCTGTTCGATGAACCGTTCTCCAACCTCGACGCCAAGCTGCGTGCCAGTGCACGCATCGAACTGAAACGGCTGCTGCAGGAGTTCCCAACGACCACCGTCTACGTCACGCACGATCAGCTTGAGGCCATGGCCCTCGCCAACCGGATCGCCGTCATGAACGAGGGCCGGCTGGAGCAGATCGGCGCATACCGGCGTCTGTACGACACACCTATCAACCTTTTCGTGGCGACCTTTATTGGCGTTCCAACCATCAACCTATTTGAGGGGCAGGCGCATGGAGGCGTCTGGCAGGGTGGGTGTTTTGGCGGTTTTCCGCTGCGCAGCGATCTGCCGGACGGGATGCGCGTTACACTGGGCGTGCGCCCCGAGTATATTCATCTTGCGCCGGAGGGTGTTCAGGCCGTCGTCACACACGCTTCGCCCTTCCTGCCCGAACGCTACTGGCTGGTCGATGTCGAGTCCGGCGCGGAGCGGTGGTCGCTGCAGATCCCGCTCGAAGAGCACGTGGAACCGGGCGTGCAGGTGGCCTGCGCCTTCGACCCGGAGGGCCGGCTGTATTTTGATACGCACACCGGGCGACGTATTGGCTAGGCAGGTATTGGATAGGTGGTATCTGTTATAGCTACAATATAGATCTGTACGTGACATACCGCCCCAACTGAGAAGGATCGGCTACATACATGCACGGTGGTCACTGGTTCGCCATGATGCGCTCGGAAGACACGAAACCGCCCCGCGTCACGTGGTCTCTGATGAAGCGCGTGATGGGTTACGCACAGCCCTATACTCTCCAGATCGTGCTGCTGCTGGTCATTATCCTAGTAACGACCGGCCTAGGGCTGCTCACGCCGCTGATCTTCCGCGATCTGATCGACAAGACGCTGCCTGAGCGCAACGTCCCGCGCCTGAACCTGCTGGCACTGGCGTTGGTGTTGATCCCCGTTCTATCGGGCATCATCCGTATCTGGCAGCGCAAGCTGAACGCCACCGTCGGCGAGGGCGTCATTTACGACCTGCGCTCAGCACTCTATGCCCGCTTGCAGCGCATGTCGCTGCGATTCTTCACCAACACCAAGACGGGCGAGCTGATGAGCCGCCTCAACAACGACGTGGTCGGCGCGCAGCAGGCGATCAGCAACACGATTGTCGACATCATCACCGACGTGGTGCAGGTGGCGGCCACGCTGGCCGTTATGCTGTCGCTGGAATGGCGGCTGACGGTGCTGGGCATCCTGGTGCTGCCGCTGTTCCTCATCGCCGCGCGGCGCATCGGCTACCAACTGCGCGACATCGCCCGCGAGGCGATGGACCTCAACGCCCAGATGAACGCCATGATGAACGAGACGCTGAACGTCAGCGGCGCGCTGCTGGTCAAGCTGTTCGGGCGGACCCGGACAGAAACCGATCGGTTCGACAACCGGGCGGGGCGCGTGCGCGACATGGGCATCAAACGGGCTGTCGTGGGCAGCCAGTTCTTCGTGATGCTGGGGCTGGTGGGGGCAATCGGGACGGCGCTGGTGTACTGGGTCGGCGGGCACCTGGTGCTGGCCGGCGTGTTCACCATCGGCACGATCGTCGCGTTCAGCGCCTACCTCACGCAGTTGTACGGCTCGCTGCAATCGCTGGCCAACGCGCCGGTCGATTTCGCCACGTCGATGGTCAGCTTTGAGCGCGTGTTCGAGGTCATCGACCTGCCGCACGACATCGAGGAGAAGCCCGATGCGTACCCGCTGGCCGGTGTTCGCGGCGAGCTGACCTTCGACCACGTGTCCTTCAAATATGAGCTTGACACGCGCACCCTGCTCAGCGATGTGCAGCGGCATGGCCGCATGGATAACGTCGTGGCGGTGCTGTCCGGCGAGAGCGGGCAGCCGACGCCAAAGCGCAACGGCGATAGCGATATGCCGCCATCCGACGCGCCGATCACCCAGGCACGCGAGCGCGCGCTGGAAGATATCAGCTTCGACATCCAGCCGGGGCAGCTTGCCGCGCTGGTGGGGCCGAGCGGCGCGGGCAAGACGACGCTGACTTACCTCGTCCCGCGCCTGTACGATCCGACCGCTGGCCGCATCCTGCTGGACGGCCACGACCTGCGCGACGTGACGCTCAACTCGCTGGCCGACGCGATTGGGATGGTCACGCAGGAAACGTACCTGTTCCACGATACGATCCGCACCAACCTGCTGTATGCGCGCCTCGACGCGAGCCAGGCCGAGGTCGAGCAGGCGTGCGTCGCCGCCAACATCCACGACTTTATCGCCGCCCTGCCGGATGGCTACAACACCATCGTGGGCGAGCGCGGCTACCGGCTGAGCGGCGGCGAGAAGCAGCGCATCGCGCTGGCCCGCGTCATCCTGAAGGACCCGCGCATGCTGATCCTGGACGAGGCCACCAGCCACCTCGACAGCCAGTCGGAGGCGCTGATCCAGGAGGCGCTGAAGCGGGTGATGGCGGGCCGCACCAGCGTGGTGATCGCCCACCGGCTGAGCACGATCCTGGCCGCCGACCTGATCCTGGTGATGGACCGGGGCCAGATCGTCGAGCACGGCACCCACGCGGAACTGCTGGCAGCGAACGGGCTGTACGCCCAGCTTTACCAGACCCAGTTCAGCCGGGAACCAGCTTCCGTGTAGCCGGGCGGCGGGGGCCTCACCCCCTGGCCCTTCTCTCCACAAGTGGAGAGATTCAGCCCACAGATTACACGGACTTCACAGATGAAAAGGGCCTGCCTTTGAAACGGCGGGCCTTTTCGTGACACGCGGAGGGGCGATTTTCGTCGGAGAAAAGAACCTCACCCCGACCTCGCATCAGCGAGGTCTGCCCCTCTCCAGATTGGAGAGGGGCTACTAGCTTAGGTTTTCATCGAGAAAACGCTGAATGTCGTAGTCCCAGACATTGGCTTCCCAGCCAATGTATCGAATGAATTCCTCATCTGCATGCCTGTCCAGATAGGCAATCATCTCAGCCAACCGTTTATCAGAAAGCTCAGGAATTCCTCGTCTTGCTTCAGAGTTTACGATGAGCGCACGGATTATCGGAGTGGTCCTATAGTTCGAATAAATGCCAAAGCTTGGAAATGGCTCTTTATCTTCACATAGTACATGGATTCCCTGCAAAAAGTCATATTGACAAAGCATTGCGATGATTTCATTGTCATCTGACAGAAATAGAGGGAAAAAGTCGCTGCTCTCCTTAATGAGAAGGTATGACAGTCTGCACAGCGAAGGTGCTTCCAGTCTGTTTGCCCTGGCTAGCATTGTCAGTATGTAACATGCCCAGTGAAGTCTCTATAGTATTCATCCCAGGGCACTTGTTGGCGTACAAGAATAGGAATCCAGTCAAACTGCTGCTTGGAGACCAGGTAGGCTCCTAAAGCATAGACTCTCAAGATCAGTTGCTTCCATACCCATGTCTTATCAAAATACACTCTGCGGTCATTGGGATTTGCAAAGCCCAGTTTGTTTGCGCGCACAAATACCGAATGGAGTGTCTCGACCACCCAACGGAAGTGGCTCTCTTGCTGGAACTCGATGGCGAGAACACCCATTACAACGAGTTTATCAAGTATGGGTGCCAGTCTATTATCTTTGGCCCTTTCAATAGCGTCAGCGTCTGCATTGGCAAGTTCCTCGATGTCCGAAAAGAAGAGCCGCGTAGCTTCTCCAGTGTATCTTCTTGAGCTTTGCCAATTGTTTGCGACTACCGCCTCGATGTTTTGTTCAAATGTCTCGTTGTCTCCATAGAATAACGAACTCTCAATCTGGGTCGGTAGAACAGTTCCTGACGAAGAATATTGTTTTTCCAGTAGTGCGATCAGTCTGTTCCAGCCTTGCTGTCAACTGCTTGATTCCAAGGATTTCATCGGTCCATATGTCCTTTTCCGTGCGACGCATATGAGAGACAATACGCCGCATGTCGTTTTGATTCCGCCTTCTACACTTGCCACGTCTCTTCTGACAAAGACATCGCCTTGTCTAAACCGCATAATCGGATGCTGTTCGGATTTCTTATTTGGATATTGGCCCATTTTTGAGAAAACAATTGGCAGGTATGTGCTCTGAGGAACAAATACAAGGGCTAGTCTCTTATTATCAAACTCCGAGAGCTGGTGTATCTGGAGTTTTAGCTGGAAATCTGTATCAATGTAACTCTTTATTTTGTTGAGTAACTTTGTAACATCAAGACTAGAGACTTGATCTTCACTCAGACCTACCGGGACGAATTTATTCACTTCCTTCTTTTCTTCAGCAACACCGATGACTAGATAGCCGCCCTCAGTGTTAGCCATTGCCACAGCATCACATACAAATTCTACATAGGACTGACGATCACTAAGATCGTAGCGTTCTTTGAAGTCGAGTTCGTTCTCCTCCCGCTGCAGACCAATCAGCATTTTCAGCCTGCTGGCGGATATATCTCCATCCAAAATGACCGATGTTGTCGCTCGGATTTCATCCTCAGGCCGTCCCTTATCCAGCATCTCGGCCACCTTGTATAGTATGTAATGTAAAATGAAGCGTGAACTGCATCCTTACAATTATACATAAGATCTCATCAACATGAAGTCGCGCGAGTCCCCAGCACTGAGCGCCCATGCCCGCCGCATATAGCCTACTCTAGACATATTGGAATCTCCTCCCTGAGGTGGATTACGCGAGCAGGGAGACGGTGGGCAAAGGCGCGGAGAGTAAGATCGCCGGAAGGTAAAATCTTCCGGCTACGGTCGATGCGGGCGCTGAAGCGCCCTCGGAATGTGTTGTCCGGTTGGAGGGCGGGGGCAGGGACAAGCCCTGCCCCTACGGTCTATTTGACCGGCACCGCCTGCCCCACGCGGGTCACACGGGCGGGGAGGCGATGGGCAGCAAAGGCGCGGAGGGCCTCGCCGCTCAGCGGCGGCCCTGCGACGGCGGTAGGCGCGGCACGCACAGGCCTCGGAACAATAGAGCCGCTTGCCGCCACGCGTTCCGGGCTGATGCAGGGGAAGCCGCCTGCCACATTCGACGCAGTGTGTAGGCCAGTGCACCGGCTTCTGATCGGCGGCGTCGCCAGGCGGCCACTTTGCATTTCGACGAGCAATACTTGCGTTTGCGACCATGGTTTATGAAAGGGCTCATTGCAATAGGCGCACCAGTGCATCAGGCGCTTTCCCCGGCGACGGCGAGTCCGCTGATAACAGGCATGAGAGCAAACTTCGGATGGCGACGCAGGTTGTGGATCAGGAAACTCGCGCTTGCATTCCGGGCAGGTGGCATAGCCGACAATCGGCGGGTGGGCACGGTAGTAGGCGGCCTTCTGACGACAGGACTTCGAGCAATACTTCGGGGGTCGGCCACGGGTTTTGGGGATAAACGGCTTGTGGCAGTGGGCGCACACCGGGAACCAGCGCCCGTCGTTGATGCGGTCGTAGACCTCACGGTCAGGGAGGAGGCCATAGGTGTAGATGGCCTTCGCGACGGCGCGGCAGCGCCGATTGTAGCGGCGGTAGCAGGCCGAGGAACAGGTCTGGCGAGAGCCGGTGGAGAGGTCGGGGAGGTAGGGACGGCCACACTCGCGGCAGTACGCCAGCGGCAGACCATGCTCCAGGCGCAGCTTGATGCGCCACGCGCCGGGACCGAGGTCACCATAGCGGGCGACGAATCGCCTGTAGGCGGCGCGCCCACGACGGGTCTGGCGGGCCTCGTAACGCTCGGTGCCGTACAGGCGGCGATGCAGCGCCGTGCGGCAGGCGTCGGAGCAGGTCTTGCGGGGACGTCCGCGCGCGGGCTGGCGGAGTCGCCGGTCGCAGTTCCAGCAATACCTGGCCCGGTAGGGTCGGTTGGGAGTATCCACAGGGTCAGTATACGAACATTTGTTCTAGTTGTCAAGGGGGAAAAGGGCGGCTGCCGGTGCTGCGACCGGCGAACCGCCCAGTGCCTTACCCGGACGTCAACTGCCCAACGCGCCGGCTGCTGCACCCGTCGCGAGGCCAAAGGCTGCGACAATCGCGGCGCCGATGGCGGTGACGATGAAGATGATCACCCAGCCGATGACAACCACGATGATGGTCTGCACCCACTCCAGGTCGAGCGCCTCTTTGACGGCGATCAGCGAGGCGGCCAGGCCCAGCAGGCCGGCCACAAACCCGATCGGCGCGACGACGCAGGACAACGCCGCCCCAAAGACACCGACGATGCCGATGAAGCCGACAGCGCGCCACACGTAAGCCAGCCCGACGGTGCGCACCACTTCGTTAAAATCGACGTCGGCCTGGAAGAACTGCTTGCCGACAAAGGCGATGACCCAGGCACCGACCGCAAAGCCGATGACGCCAAAGATGGTGCCGACGATGGTGCCGACCAGCCAGGCGACGATGCCACCTGCGCCGGCGGCGGCACCCGCTGCGCTCAACAGCGAGACGACGACGACGATCATCCAGGCCGTCGACGTGAACGACTGATCGTTCTCGACCTCGGCGTAGACCTCGCGCTTAAACATGATAGCGCCCATGATCCGTTCCGTAAGCATTTCTGTCTCTCCTTGTAGCAGAATATTATGCGACCCGGTCCCGGCATAACACCCGGATCGGGCCTGATCAACCACCCACATCTACACCTTATAGTAACAGCCGTACACGGCGCGAGTTTCGAAAGTGGCCCACGGTCAGGTGCAACAGACGTGGGGCCGGATGCGTAATACAGTATGAAGAAACACGAGCCGGTATACATTGAGAGTAGCATGGAGGAACGTTATGCGCAATTTTGCTATCCGGATTATCGTCAATGCGGCGGCACTGTACATCACGGCGCAGATCCTGCCGGGGATTCAGGTGAGCGGGGAACTGGGCCCGCTGCTGCTGGTGGCGCTGATCTTCGGGCTGGCCAACGCGATCGTCAAGCCGATTGTGGTGGTGCTGACGCTGCCGTTCACCATCGTGACGTTCGGGCTGTTCATGTTCATCATCAACGGATTCATGCTGTGGCTCACGTCGCAGATATCGGGCGGACTGCTGACCGTGGCCGGGTTCTGGACGGCGGTGCTGGGCGGGATCGTGATGGGGCTGGCGGCAATGGTGGTCGAGGCGGTGCTGAAAGCCGTCGGGCTCCAAGAGGACAAGCCACGCCGCCGCGAGGCGCGCGACGCTTGACCCGCGCGGCACAATCGGGCTATACTAAAAGTGATCGCGATCACCAACGTTCAACTAGTGAAAGGAGGTGGCTCGTGGATAGTGGTAAGCCGCCCCTGAGGGGTGAACTCTCGTAGTTTGGGGGCTTGCCCCCAACCAGCGAACCATCTCTCGTTGGGGAGCAACCACAACCGCCCGGGGCTAAAAGTGTCCCCGGGCGGTTTGCGTTGCAGGGCCGTTTACATCTCGCCGCGCAGGCGGGCGGCAAGCGCCGTATAACGCTGCGAGACGGTATCGTTGTGGACGGCAATAGCGATGGCCTTATCGGAGCCGACCAGCACGACAAGGTCACGGGCGCGGGTGATGGCGGTGTACAGCAGATTGCGCTGCAACAGCATGTAGTGCTGGCTGATGATGGGCATGACAACAGCGGGGTATTCGCTGCCCTGAGCGCGGTGGACGCTGATAGCGTAAGCGTGGATGAGGTCCTGCGCTTCCAGAAAATCGTAGCTGACGAGCCGACCGTCAAAGTCGACGACCATCGACTGCCCGGTGAAGTCAAAGCTGCGGATGCGGCCCACATCCCCGTTGAAGACATCCTTCTCATAATCGTTGCTGGTTTGCAGGACTTTGTCGCCGACGCGGTAGATCGCGCCGCCAAGACGGTACTCGGCGGGGCGACCGGGCGGGTTGAGCGCAGCCTGCAATCGCTGGTTGAGCGCCGAAACGCCGGCAGGGCCGCGATACATCGGCACGATGACCTGAACGTCCTCGAACGGATCGAGCCCAAAACGCTGCGGAATGCGGTTCCTGACGATATCAACCACCAGATCGGCGGCCCGCTCCGGGTCGTCGGCGATGCCGAACAGGAAGAAGTCACCGGCGTCGTCGGGGTAGACCGGCATCTGCCCCTGGTTGATACGGTGCGCATTGCGGATGATGGTGCTGCCCTCGCTCTGACGGAAGATGGTGCGTAGGCGGGTGGCCGGCACCTCGCCAGAGTCGATGATCTGGCGCAGCACATCGCCCGCGCCGACGCTGGGAAGCTGGTCGACGTCGCCGACGAGCAGGAGGTGGCTGCGCGGGTCTATCGCCCGGAAGAGGGCATAGGCGAGGAGGTTGTCGAGCATGGAGACCTCGTCGACGATGACCATATCGACCGGCAGGGGATCGTCCTCGTTGTGCATGAAGCCCTGCGCGGGCGAGTAGCCCAGCATGCGGTGGATGGTGCGGGCTGGGCGTCCGGTGGCCTCGGAGAGGCGCTTGGCAGCGCGCCCGGTGGGCGAGGCCAGGGCGTAGGTCAACTGCTGAGTTTCGAGGACGTGGATCAGGGCGCGCATGGCAGTGGTCTTGCCAGTGCCGGGGCCGCCAGTGAGGACGCTGACCTTGCTGGTGAGCGCCGTGTGGATGGCCGCCTGCTGCTGCTCGGAGAGGGGGGCGGACGCTTCGGCGGCGGCATCGGCAATCAGCGGAGGCCAGTCGACGGGCAGGAGGGTCGTGAGGCGCGAGGCAGGCGTATCGAGCAGGGCACGCAGGCGGCGCGCCGCGCCACGCTCGGAATGGTACATGGGCGGCAGGTAGACGGCACGCAGCGTCTCGCCGGTCTCGGCGGGTGGCAGGGGCTGAACGACGATCAGCCCGGCCTGAGCGGCGCGCTCGACGGCGGCCTGGGTGTCGACCGGGGACACTTCGAGCAACTCGGCGGCCTGCTGGACCAGCTCCGGCTCAGGCCCGTAGACGTGGCCGTCGTCAACCATCTGGTTGAGGCAGTAGACGAGGCCCGCTTCGAGCCGGGTGGGATGGTCGTGGGGCAGACCGAGGTCGCGGGCAATCTTATCGGCGGTCTTGAAGCCGACGCCGTGAATGTCACGCGCGAGGCGGTAGGGGTCGGTCTCGACCTGGTGGATGGCATCATCGCCATAGGTCTTGTAGATCTTGACGGCCAAACTGGTGGAGACGCCGTGAGCCTGCAAGAACAGCATCACGTTCTTGATCTCCTGCTGCTCGGCCCAGGCGTGGGTGAGCAGGCGGACGCGGGTGGGGCCGATGCCGTCGACCTCGTAGAGGCGCTCCGGGGCGTGGTCGAGCACGTCGAGCGTGTCGAGGCCGAAGTGGTCGACGATGCGCTCGGCGAGAGCCGGCCCAATGCCCTTGATGAGGCCCGATCCGAGATAGCGGCGGATGCCCTCAATGGTGGCCGGGGCAACGCGGTAGACATTCTGGGCGCGGAACTGCCGCCCGTGCTTGGCATGGCTGGTCCACTCGCCCTCGATCTTCAGACTCTCGCCGGGGATGACGTCGGGCAGGTTGCCGACGACGGTCACCAGCCCGTTCTCGTCGACGCCATCCCAGAAGCCAAGCTGGGTGGTCGGCAGGAGACGGATGACGGTGTAGCCATCGTCAGGGCTGTAGAAGGTGATGCGCTCGACTGCGCCTTCGAGGGTCGTCAGGTCCATTGGGATTACCCTCACCCCCTGGCCCCTCTCCCGGACGCGGCCAAGGCCGCTGGGAGAGGGGGATTAGAGGGCAAGCGAGAGATGCCGGGCCAATTTATGGACAGGTTTTCAGGGGATTATACCGGGAGGGGCGGGGATGAGGCGAGCACACTGTTTATCGTAATCTTCGGGATGTTGTCATCGCTGCTGGTGGTGGGCACTGTGGCGGGCCTGCTGTGGGCAGCGGCCCAGGACGGAAAACGGGACCACGCGCTGCGCAGGCAGGGCATCGCAGGGGACTGAGCTTTACCGGTATCATACAGAGCGGCACTTGCACAGGCAGTGCCGCTCTGTGATTCTCTTGCCGGTCGCAAGTCAATGAGGTAATTGGATGCTCACTGCACAACTTCTGACATTATTGGTCGTCAGGCAATTACCGACTCGCGGCGGCTCGGTCCAGCTGATCTCTATAATCAGCCAATCGCTTTGCTTCAAACGAGTCCGCTGCATTAAGCCGGACGCCTGATTCGAGAAAGGGCGTGATCCACACAATTCCTGGCCCACGCATATCGGCAGGATGGCCCAAGCGGAAGACTACCAGCCGCTCGTGCTCCGCAAGACTAAATCGAGACCGGGCGACACCAATCGCTATCAGGCAGATAACCAGCAGCAAAGGAACGACTATTCTCAGACTATTCATCAACGGCCCCCAGAACTGTAGATAACCACTATGACTATCTTACTGCGTTTTCGTGACTCTGGGGGGCCGATCAGATTTCAGTTTCGTAACAACTCCCCCTCGACGGCTCCCCGGCAAATCGCAACGAACATGACAGGAAAGACGGCTTATCCGACGTTCCCATGAATAGCTGCCCTGAATGGATGGTAAATCCATCACCATCATTCCCGATGCCTACAACTTCGAGGTCGAGGCGCTGGGCGCGAAGTTCGTCTACAGCGACACGGCCATGCCAACCGTCGACACCAGCGAGCCACCCATCAAGGACCGCGCCACTATATGGGCTACTATCGCCAGACGCAGAAGCAGCCCCTCTCATAGCCACGCGACAAGACACGAAACCGTGAGAAAACTTCCAGGAGAAGCAACACAGGTCTGGCATGCCTACCCCGCCACGCGGTACAATGGGTCTATTCTTCAACCTCGCCGCACCGGCGATGGTTTTTTGAGCAGCCCTGACGTGCTGGTAGAGAAGAGACATGCTGCGTGCCGTAATCTTTGACATGGACGATACGCTCGTCGACTGGAGCCAGAACCCCGTCGACTGGGAAGAGGTCCGGCGCAACCACTGGAGACCGGTCTACGACGACCTGCGCGCCGCCGGGTATGCTCTGCCGGAGCTGAACACCCTTGTCGAGCTGTACAATGAGCATAACCGCCGCGCGTGGGCTGCCGCCGCGCCGCCCGACTGGATCGCCCCGCGCCAGATCGACGTGCTGCGCGACACGCTGTTTGCGCTGCCCATCGAAAAGAACGGGCTCGACCTGGAACGCCTACAGCGCATCTTTGGCTGGGGGGCCATCCCCGGCGTGTGCCTGTTTCCCGATACACTCGACGTGCTGCACGCCATCCGCGCGGGGGGCCTGCGCACCGGCCTGCTGACCAACGCCTCCTCGCCGATGTGGATGCGCGACCGCGAGCTGGATGCGCTGGGCCTGACCCACCTACTCGACGCGCGGCTGACCGCCGGCGACGTGGGCCACCTCAAGCCGCATGCGCGGCCCTTCGCGGCCATCCTGGAGCGGCTGGAGGTCGAGCCGGAGGAAGCCGTCTTCGTCGGCGACCGGGTCTATGACGACGTGGTTGGCGCGCAGTCGGCGGGTATCCGGGCAGTGTGGATCCGCCGCGATCCCGCCGCCACCGCCGACTCGGTGCGCCCGAATGCGATTATCGACTCGCTCGCGGCGCTGCTGCCCACGCTCGACATGTGGTTCCCCGGCTGGCGCTGATCCGCCGGCAGCCCCATATGGGAGGTTCCATGCCAGTTGACGCGGTGCTCTTCGACCTGGGCGGCACACTGCTGCACTATCACGACCCCGCCTCGCAGAACCCGCAGCAGCCCTTCCGCCACATCACGCTGGAGGGCGTGCGGGCTGTCGACGCCCATCTGCCGGACTTTGGCTTCGCATCCCCCGGCTTCGACGCGCTCAGCGGGGGGGTCGACGCGCGCATCGCGGAGGCGTACCGCGACAAGGCTCGCCGCTCGCTCAGCGCCGGCAGCGTCGAAGGGCCCATCCTCGGCGCGCTGGCCGACCTCGGCATCCATCCCAGCGACGATCAATGGGCGGGCCTGCGCCGCCATTTCTACGCCGTTGTCGACTCCATCGTGATCCCGCGCGCGGGCCTCCACGAGACGCTCGCCGCGCTCGACGCCGCCGGCTGCCGCATGGGGATCATCTCCAACACCTTCTGGGCCGCCGACCTGCACGACCGCCACCTGGCCGAGCACGGCGTCCTGCACTACTTCCCGCTGCGCATCTATTCGTGCGACACGCCCTACATGAAGCCCCACCCGGCAATCTTCCAACTCGCGCTCGACGCGCTGGAGATCGCGCCACGGCAGGCCGCCTACGTCGGCGACCGGCCCGACGTGGACGTGCGCGGCGCGCAGGACGCCGGCCTGTTCGGCGTGCTGATCGACTCACCCTACCGCACCGAATCGCTGGACGGCGTGCAGCCCGACGCGGTCGTCGACGAACTGCCGGGCCTGCCTGCTGCGCTCGACGCGCTGGGCCGCCGCGTATGACCAGCCCCGACGCGGTGACGGTGGTCTTCTACGGCCAGGATGAGCCCACGCTGCGCGAGCGGCTGACAGCTTTTTGCGCCGAAGTCGTCGAGCCGGCCATGGCCGACCTCAACACCAGCCGCCTCGACGGGCGTTCGGCGGCGCTGGACGACATCGCCGCCGCTGCCGGGTCGCTGCCGTTTCTGTCCGACCTGCGCCTGGTGCTGGTCGACAACCTGACCGAGTTGTCCAACGGGCGGGCGATCATCGACGCGCTGCCTGAGCTGCTGCCCGATCTGCCCGATTCGACGCGCCTGCTGTTCGTCGAGAGCGGCCTGGAAGCCGACCACCCCGGCGACACCCCCGCCGAGCGCAAGCGCAAAGCCGCCCGGCGGCAGGCGCTGAAGAAGCTGGTGAACGTGGTCGAGAACGACCCGCGCGGCAGGGCCTTCCATTTCGACGTGCCGCGCAACCCGGTGCAGTGGGTGATGCAGCGCGCCGAGCAGTACGGCGCAGCCATCGACACGCCCGCCGCGCAGGCGCTGCTACAGCGCATCGGCACCGACCTGGTCGCGGTCGACAGCGAGATCGTCAAGCTGGCAACCTACACCGGCGGGCAGCGGCCCATCGCGGCGGAGGACGTGGCGCTGCTGACGCCCTACACGCCGGAGGCCGGGATCTTCGACCTGGTCGACGCGCTGGGCCAGCGCCAGGGCGACGCCGCCCTGCACCTGCTGCGCCAGCTTCTCGACGACGGCGACGACCCGCTGCGCATCTTCGGCATGATCGTGCGGCAGTACCGGCTGCTGATCCAGATGCGCGAGCACCTCGACAGCGGCCAGTCGGTGGGCAGCGCGGCGGCTACGCTCGGCATGCATGAGTACGTCGCCAAAAAGATGGCCGCCCAGGCGCGCCACTATTCGCTGCCGCTGCTGGAGCGCATCTACCGCTACCTGCTTGAGACGGACCTCGACATGAAGACCGGGCGCATCGACCCCTCGCTGGCGCTGGAGACTCTGATCGCGCGACTGTCTGCTCGCTGAAAGGGCTGTCCACGAGAGTGAGTCAGGCCCCCTTCAGTCTACGACACTTCCTGTTCAGGAGAAGGTCATCCAACAAGAAGAGGGGCGGGTGCCGATGCATCGCATCGACCAGACCCGCCCCTGCTAATTGATGTGTCGTTACGGCGTGGCGGTCGGGAAGGGGGTATTGGACACGACCGGCGTGTGGGTCGTGGTGGGCGAACTGGTGGGCGTCGGCGTGCGGGTTGGCGTAGGGGTACGGGTCGGCGTCGCGGTGCTGGTCGACGTGGGGGTAGGCGTGACCGTGGGGGTCGGTGTGGGGGTGCGGGTGGGCGTCGGCGTGATGGTGGGCGTCGCCGTGGGCCGCGCGGCCTGCTGCTCGACGTACAGATCGTCCAGCCTGGCGGTGGCGTCGGCGGCGAAGGAATAGTTGAACACCTCGTTCCAGAACGTCACCCATTCAAGCTCGTGGATAGCAGGGTTCACCTGACCGAGGCCGGCCAGAATCAGGCCGTTGTAGTAATGGCGCGTGCCGGTCTCGGCGACAAACAGCGCGGCGTTGATGTCGGCCTTGGCGTTGGTGAAATCGCCCTGGTCGTAGTAGGCACGGGCACGCGATTCGTAGACGTAACCCTGCTGCTCCTGCGAGAGCGTCAGGTTGTTGAGGGCATTGGTCGCCGCCGGGACGAGGTCGGCGAAGCGACCCGTCTCGGCCAGGGCACGAATGTACAGCGTCTCGACGTCGGGCTGATTGGGCCGCTTGTCGCGGACGGCGTTGAGGTCGTCGAGCGCCTGCTGATAATTGCCCAGCGCAAAGGACGCCCGAGCGCGCGCAAAGCGCAGGTCGAGGTTGCCGGGCGCGTTCTGCGCGGCAGCGTTGAGATCCTCCAGCGCCAGAGCGTACTTGCCCTGGGTGAGGTAATACGCGCCACGAGCCGCGAGGGCCTGCGTCTCGCCGGGCGAAAGCTGGATGGCGCGGGCATAGGCCTCGATGGCATCCTGCTGGCGACCCAGCGCACCGTAGGCCTGCCCCAGCAGCGACCAGGCATCGGCACTGGACGGGTTCTGCTGGTCGAGGTAGTCCTCAAGGCCGATAGCGGCCAGTTGGGCGTGGCCCAGGCCCAGACGGCCACGCGCCAGGGCGAGAATGGCCCCCCGCGCGCCGGGATCGATATAGTAGGCGAGGTTCGCGTAGGCGACGGCGTTCTGTGGATCGCCCATCGCCAGATAGATCTGCGCGCCGAGGACCAGCAGGTTTACGTCGTAGGGACGAGCCTGCCGACCGGCGGTGATGGCATCCAGCGCCGACTGGGTATCGCCCGTACTCAGGTAGCCCTGCGCCAGGTTGAGGTAGGCGAAGACGAGGCGTGGGTCTAGCTCGTTGGCGCGCTGGTTCTCGACAAGGGCACGCTCGCTGGAGCCCTGCTGCAAATAGACGTAGCCCAGGGCCGCGTGCAGCGGCGCAAAATCGGCGTACTTGTCGACGCCCGCCTGGAGCGCGTCGAGGGCCTCACTGAGACGGTCGAGGTAGGCCAGCGACATGCCCTTGACGTAGTAGCTGTCGGCGGGGTCATCGCCAGCGGCCTGCTCCTGGTCGACCAGATCGAGCGCATCCTGATAGCGGCCCTGGTCAAAGGCGGCCAGCGCGTCGTTCATACGCGGGTTGGACGGGTGCGGCGTGGCGACATAGGGCGGCGTGGCGGTGAGTTCAAAGCGCAGCTCGCCACGCGGCGCGCTGCCGGTGGGCAGCATCGGCTCATCAGGCATGGCCTGATTGGTAGGCGTGGGCGTGCGTGTGGGGCGCGGAGTAGCCGTCGCCTCAGGAGCGGCGGTGATGGTCGGCGAGGGGCTGGGCGTGGTATGGGCGGCGATCTGGCGGGCCTGATAGTTCCGCACCAGACTGGAGGCCATCAACGCGACCAGCACAACGGTCACCACGCCAAGCGCCGCGACGATCGTGATCGGGCCGGGGCGCAGGTCAATGCCGGTACGGGGCCGGCGATGCATCTCAGCAGCCGAGGCCCACTCGATATCCAGCCTGCCGATGCGCTGCTGATCCTCAATGGCGCTCAGGATGGGGTCGGCCTCACGCTGGGCCTGGGCGACGACGGCGGGGTCAATCAGCGGGACGCCGTCAGGCGCGGGCGGCACCGGGCGCGGAGGAGCCGGCACGACAGGCGGAGGCCCGGCGGGAGCAGGCGGCGGGGCAGGCTCCGACGGCTGGACGGCCTCGGGCTGCTCGACCGGTTCGGCCTGCTGGGTGGGCTCGGGCGGCTGGATGGACTCAGGCGGCTGGACGGCCTCCGGCTGTTGAGCAGGCTCAGCCTGCTGCGGTTCGGCGGGCGGAGGCGGCGGGGCAGCCTCAGGCGGCGGGGCCACATCAACGCCCAGCGCGCGCAGGCCCTTAATGGCCAGCTCGTTGGCGGGATTAATGGTCAGAATCTGATTGAGGCAGTGGATGCGCTCAATCGGCTTCTCGACGACGGCGCTCATCCACAGCCAGGCCGTCTCGCTGCGCGGGTCGGCACGCAGCACCTGCACCAGCAGGCCGCGCGCCTGCTCTTTCTGCCCGGCGCGCGCCGCGGCAATCGCCTGTTGAAGAAGTTGGTCCACAGAATCGGTCATAACGCCCACCCGATTGCGCTAAGTTCGATGACACTTGATGATGCCAGGACGATGCCCACCACATTGTACACCACCCCTCTCGAATGCTACAATCTGCACGGAGGGGCCCTCGGCCCCGGCCTCGCTGCAAAGACCCCCACCCCGGCCTCGCTGCGCTTGGCCACCCCTCCCCCACAGTCGCGGACGCTGCGCGTCCCGCTCGGGAGGGAGGGGCAAGGGGAATACGCGATCCTGGAGTACGGCAATGGACAAGGCATGGCGGTTGTTCATCGCGCTGGAGCTGCCCGACGAGGTTGTCGAGCAGATCGGGCGACTGCAAGGGAAGCTGAAACGCACGGTGCCCAGCCGGGCGGCGCGGTGGGTCGACCCGCACAGCATCCACCTGACGCTCAAGTTTCTGGGCGACGTGCCGGTCGAGGAGATCGACGCGATCAAGGATGGCGTCGCACAGGCAGCGAAGGGACACCCGTCGCTGCGGCTGGCCGTGCAGGGGTTGGGGTGCTTCCCCGATACGAAGCGCCCGCGCGTGCTGTGGCTGGGCGTGACGGGCAACCTCGACGCGCTGCAGGCGCTGCAAGCCAGCGTCGAGGAGCACGTCGCACCGCTGGGCTACCCCGTCGACGAGCGGGGCTTCTCGCCGCACCTGACGCTGGCCCGGACAGGCCGGCAGGCCAGCCGCGAAGAGGCGGCGGCGCTGGGGCGGGCCGCCGAGAATGGCGACGGGTCGGCGCTGGCAGGCTGGCAGGCGGCGCGCGTCAGCCTGATGCGCAGCCAGCTCAAGCCGGACGGCGCGGTGTACACACGCGTGTTTGAGGCGGAGTTGAACGGGTGAGCACGCCACTGCTGCTCGACGCGATGCTGGGGCGGCTGGCACGCTGGCTGCGGCTGATGGGCTACGACGCCGCCTACCTAGCCGACACAGACGACATCGAGGTGGTGCGGTTGGCGCGCGCCGAGGGCCGGCTGGTGCTGACACGAGATCGAGGGCTGGCCACGCGGCGCGGCATCGACGCCATGCTGATCGACAGCCAGACGCTAGACGAACAGCTTGCGCAGGTCGCAGAGGAGATCGGCGGGGCACCGGAGCCGGTCACGCCACGGTGCGCGGTGTGCAACGTGCCGCTGGCCGCGCTATCCGCCGAGTGCGGCGCGGGGGCGCGTCCCGCCGTACGTGTGGCGCTCGGTGGAGACGTTCACGCAGTGCCCACAGTGTCACCGGGTCTACTGGCCGGGCACGCACTGGCGGGCCATCCGGGCGCGGCTGGAGGAGATCGACGCGGGGGAAGAGTGAGGCCCCCACCCCCACTGGCGGCGACGCTGCGCGTCGCACGCCGGTGGGATGGGAGTCAGGCTGCGCACCGCAGGATCAGGCGCGCGGCCTAGCCAGAGGCCCCCGGACATGCTAGAATGGCAGCATAGCGCAGCAACGAGGAAATATGAGGGAGCAAGTCACAATAGAGATCATCGATCTGGCACGCAACATTGTGGACATCATCGAAGACAAGAAGGGTGAGGACATCGTCCTGCTGGACATCCGCGAGAAGACGATCATCGCGGACTATTTTGTGGTGTGCAGCGGCAGCAGCGAGCGGCAGCTCAAGGCCATCGTGGATGGCATCAGGGAGGAAGTCAAGAAGAAGCACGGCATCGGGCCGCGCTCGGTGGAGGGCGACGCCCGGACCGGCTGGGTGTTGATTGATTACAGCGACATCGTGGTGCACGCGTTCTCACCGGCGGTGCGAACGTATTACGACCTGGAGGGGTTCTGGGAGGAGCACAACGCGACGGTGCTGCTGAAAGTGCGGTAGAAGGCGACATAAGGAATAATGAGGGCAGCCGTCGGGCTGCCCTTTTCGATCCAGAAAGGAAAGAGGGCACGGGGCAACCTCCGGTTGCTTTGCCGTGCCGCTACCGGTCACACTCAGTCTTCGAAGATCCAGGGGTCGGTGGGGCGGGACCAGTCGAGCAGCTCGGCGTCGGTGAAGAACAGGCTGACCTCGCGGGCGGCATCCTCGGCGTTGGCGGAACCGTGCACGATGTTACGCCCGACCGTCACGGCCAGGTCGCCCCGAATGGTGCCGGGGGCCGCATCGGCGGGGCTGGTGACGCCCATCGTGGCGCGCACGACAGGGATGGCGCGCGGGCCCTCCCAAACCATCGCCACGACCGGGGCGGAGGTGATGTAGCTGATCAGACCCGGATAGAATGGCTTCCCCTTGTGCTCGGCGTAGTGGCGGGCGGCGAGATCGCCGCTGATTTGCATGAACTTCATGCCGACGAGACGCAGGCCGCGGCGCTCGATGCGGCTGATCACCTCGCCGATCAACCCGCGCTGCACCCCATCCGGCTTGACGAGAACCAGTGTGCGTTCCAAAACACCCTTCCTTTGTGTGACAATCAGGCGGCGCACCGCACGAAAGTATAACGGCCAGCCTGACCTACAGCAAAAAACGGGCCGGTGATGATCACCGGCCCGCGTGTACGTGCTTCTTAACCTGCAAATGAGGCTCTTAGATATTGTCGAGCGCGTTGCGATACGCCTCCAGCGCATCCTGGAGACGCCCGCTGGTGCGCAGCGCGTCGCCGAGGACGCGGTGCACGCGCGGGTGGACTTTCTTCTCGGTGCGCAGCAGGTAGCTGAGGTCCGAGATGGTCTGGTCGAGGTTCTCGCCGTGATGGATCATGTTCTCGTAATACGGCAGCGCCTCCTCGACCGCGCTGCCGGAGAGCTTCTCACGCGCGATGCGCAACTGCTCGTGGTAGTCGCCTTCAAGTTCCGGCGGTAGCGGAATCGGGGCAGGCTGCGGGCGCGGAGCGGCAGACGCGGGCCGCGGGGCGACGACAGGCCGCTCAGCGGGCGGCGGAGCCGGCTCAGCCGGCTGGGTGGGCGTGGTCAGCCAGTCCGTCATGCCGGCGGGCTTGCGGGCCTCAGCCGGGGCCGGGGCCGGTTCTTCCTTGAGCCACGGCGGGACCTCTTTCTCTTCTTCAGGCTCCTCAGGCGCGGCTTCCGCCTCAGCAGCAGGCGGCTGGGCGGGCTCAGGCCCCTTGAGCCAGTCGGCCCTGGGACGCGCCTCGGCCTCTTCAGCAGCGGGGGCCGCCGGGGTAGGCTCGGCCTGATCGCCGAACAGGCTCTCAATCGTGCCTTCGGCCTCGGCAGGCTGCTCGGCTTCCAGAGCGCTCTTGAGCCACGCCAACTCGTCTTCCCCTACTTCGACATCCAGGCCGGCTGGCAGCTCCTCTTCCGGGCCACCCTCCAGCGCGCTGGCGATGGCCTCCTGCGCGCCGGCGTCTTTCAACCAGTCAGGCAGCTCTCCCTCGCCGACAGGCTCGGCCTCGGCTTCGAGGTCGGGCGGCGGCGGGGCGGCCACCGGGGGCTGATCGGGCGTGAGGGCCTCCGACACTACCTTCTCTGCGCCGACGCCCTGGGCAGACACCTGCTCGTCGAGCCACGACAGCGCCTCATCGGCCTGCGGCGAAGCCGCCAACACATCCGCCGCCGAAGCGGGCTCAGGCTCTTCTTCCGTCTCGCGGAACCAGGCAGGAAGCTCTTCTCCCGCCGGTTTCTCAGCAGGCGCGCGCAGCCATTCAGGCACATCCTCATCTTCCAATGAGGCAGCAGGCGTGGCTTCCACCGCCACAGCCGGCTCGGACTCCTTGAGCCAGTCAGGGACCTCTTCCTCTTCCTCGGCAGTGGCAGCAGGCACAGCCTCAGCTTCCTCAGCGGCAGCCTCAGTCGCCTTGAGCCAATCGGGAAGGCCTTCTTCTTCCTCTTCCTCTTCCTCCTCAGCAGCAGGCGCGGCTTCAGCCGCAGGCTCGGAAGCTTTCAGCCAATCGGGAAGGCCTTCTTCTTCCTCTTCCTCGGCAGCAGCAGCGGGCGCAGGCTCAGCGGCAGCCTCAGTCGCCTTCAACCAATCGGGAAGCCCTTCTTTCTCTTCCTCTTCCTCTTCTTCCTCAGCAACAGGCACGGCTTCAGCCGCAGGCTCGGAAGCTTTCAGCCAGTCGGGACGAGCTTCTTCTTCCTCTTCCTCGGCGACAGCAGCGGGTACAGGCTCAGCAGCCGCCTCGGTTGCCTTCAGCCAATCGGGAAGCCCTTCTTCCACTTCCTCTTCTTCTTCCTCAGCAGCAGCGGCAGGCGCAGCCTCGGCGACGGGAGTTTCGGAAGGTTCTTCGGGCGTGCCAGCGCTTCCCTCGGCCTGGAAGTTCGGATCATACTTGGCCGCGATTTGCTCCAGCCAGGCTATGGCATCATCGCTGTCGAGATCGCCTTCGGAGAGCCAATCGGGAACCTCTTCAGAGGCGTCGTCTGTTGGTTCATCGGTCGGTGGTACCACGTTATCTTCCTCCCGAAGCGCCGCAGCCCCCTCAGGTGCAACCGGTTCGGCTGCCAGCCAATCGGGCGGCGCTTCTTCCTTAGGTGTAACGGTTTCGGTCTCTCCAGCACTCTCGCTCAATTCCGCCAACTCAGCAGCAGGCCGGAGCCAGTCTGGGAGCGTTTCGTCAGCAGCCAATTCTGCTGGTATCTCATCAGACGTGCCTGCAGGGGCGGCGGTCGCCTGAAGCCAATCAGGGAGTTCTTCCTCAGCGGGCAACTCCTCGGCGGGCGGCTCAGGCGGTTCCGTCGAACTCAGCGGTCGCCTGGAGCCAATCAGGGAGTTCTTCCTCAGCAGGCAACTCGTCAGCGGGCGGCTCAGGCGGTTCCGTCGACTCTGCGGTCGCCTGAAGCCAATCAGGGAGTTCTTCCTCAGCGGGCAACTCCTCGGCGGGCGGCTCAGGCGGTTCCGTCGACTCAGCGGTCGCCTGGAGCCAATCAGGGAGTTCTTCCTCAGCAGGTAACTCGTCAGCGGGCGGCTCAGGCGGTTCTGCCGGCGCAGCAGCGGACTCCAGCCAATCAGGGAGTTCTTCCTCAGCAGGTAACTCGTCGGCGGGCGGCTCAGGCGGTTCTGCCGGCGCAGCAGCGGACTCCAGCCAATCAGGGAGTTCTTCCTCAGCAGGTAACTCGTCGGCGGGCGGCTCAGGCGGTTCTGCCGGCGCAGCAGCGGACTCCAGCCAATCGGGGAGTTCTTCCTCAGCAGGTGACTCGTCGGCGGGCGGCTCAGGCGGTTCTGCCGGCGCAGCAGCGGACTCCAGCCAATCGGGAGCCGCACCGGCCTGTTCTTCGCTTGCATCCGCATCTGATGGCGGCGTGGGCGTGATGCTGCCGGCGGCGTCTTCGGGCGCTTCCGGCGCGGCATCCCACGGCTCAAGATCATCGAATGTGTCAAAGCCAGCAGACTGATCGGGAGGCGGGGACACCTCGGCCATCCAGTCAGGCGCAGGCGGGACATCCCCAGCGGCAGGTTCCGACGGCTCAAGCGTCTCGCCGGAAATGGGCGGCGTCGGGCTGGCCAGCAGATCGTCGAGCCAGGACTCAGACATCACGCCCGGCAACTCTTCCTGCGGTTCAGGCGGGGCGGCCTCAGCCTGTGGGGCAGACTCGCCGGTCAGAATCTCGTTGAGCCAATCGGGTGCCTCGCGGTCGGCAGGCTCGGATGGTGCAGGCGGCGCAGGCGACTCAGGCGGGGTCCCAATCACATCTTTGAGCCAATCGGGCGGCTCGGCACCAGCGGATGGCGGCGGCGCGGGCGCAGGTGGTGGCGCAGCAGCCAACTCGCCAATCGCGTCTTTAAGCCAGTCGGGGGCCTCAGCCCCACCTGATGGCGGCGCAGGCGGTTGGTCCGGCGATGGTTGATTGAGCACATCCGCAAGCCAATCGGGCACACCAGAAGATGGCGCAGACGGCTCAGTGGGCTCGGACGGCACCGTGGGGGATGATGCGGCAAACAGCGAATCGACGTCAACCGACGATGGCGCAGCGCCCGTATCAGCAGCCGGCGGCGTGGCCTGATCCTGCCCGCCGATCACGTCCTGGAGCCAATCGGGGGCAGCCGGCGGCGTCGCGGAAGCCGACCCGGGCTGCGGCGGCAGGAGTGGGCCGGTTACGCCCTTCTCTTTGCCAATCGACTGAATCTGCGAGACCCAGTCGGCTGCGCCCACATCCTCGGCGCGCTGTGTCGTGGAGTAATCGAGCATGAAGAGGCGGAACGTATCCACCGGGGCGCTCTTGCCTTTGTGCTCAACCTCGTAGGCGCGGTAGGGGTCCAGCACCTTCAGTAGTTCAAGGAACGGCCTAGCCTCTTTGGGCTGTCCGGCCTGAAGCCACAACTGGGCCAGAATACGGTTGGCGTCGATGCTGTTGGGCAGACGCTTGAGCACCTCGGCGGCGACTTTCCCCGCGTCGACGGGCTGGTGGCTCGCCCACAGCGCGTCGGCCAGCAGAAGCTGGAGGTCAAGGCGCTCGCTGTCCTGCGCGAGGCCTTTCTTCAACTCAAGGATGGCCTGATTGTAGAGCTTGCCATTCATGTAGAGACGCGCCAGCGAGGCAGCGGTCAACTGCACCTTGCGCGGTGGGGTCTTGCCCTGTTCAACATACAGGTCTTTGATAGCATCCTGTATGTCGACGTTACTGGGCACCTGCTCGTAGGCGCGCTCAAGGTGCCAGATGGCCTGCTCAAGCGAGCCGCTGGCGCGATAGCAGTCACTCATGCCGACATGCGCAACAAAGTCGCTGGGGTCAGCGCTGAGCACCCGCTGGAAGAGATCAAGCGCGTCCTGATAATCTTCTTGCTCCGTCAGGGTACGAGCCAGCAGTTTATAGACCTCGACGTACTTGGGATACGTTTCGAGGATATGATGGCATTGAGCGATCACCTCGGTATGCGCGTCGCGCCCCAGGCGATCCTCTATGTACTCAACATAAGCCCGGAGATTGATTTCCGCCATCGGTAACCCTGGAATAACCCGCCGTCTGCAAGAATAGAGGTCACACTACCGGATGTTCATCGGTTGTGATTATGCAATGATTTAAAGTAAACCGCAAGTGCGCTGGAGTACCAGCCTGTTGGGGGCATGCGCTGTACTGCGGATTGCTGCCGCCACAGCCGCCCTCCCCCCATTCTGGCACACAATCGGGGGATCAGCGAGGTTGACATAACGCCCGAATTGATTTAGGCTCATGCGTAGAACGAAGCCACCTGGACCCGACCGGTAGAGGAGCCCATCGATGAGTGACGACCTCTTCTCAATGCAGGACGGCGGCGCTGGCGGCAGCGACGACGACGACCTGTTCGCAGCTTTTGGCAGCGGCGACCCGCTGTCGGATTCCGATCTGTTTGCCAGCCTGGATGCCCCGCAGACGGGCGATGCGTTCGGCGGAGAGGACCTGTTCGGCAGCAAGCCGCCGGCAGCACCGCCCGAACCGCCGCCTGTCCCTGCGGCGAGCGCGCCGGCAGAACCAGCAGCACCCGCCAGCAGCGACAGCCCGGACTGGCTGAAAGAGCTGGATAGTTTCCAAGACATGGACATGGCCGAGACCCAGGCCCAGGCCCAGGGCCAGACGCAGGTCGCCAGCCCGGCGACCGCCCAGGCCGCGCCCAGCAGCGGCCCACTGCAGGCGATGGCCGGCACGGGCCCGCGAGGAATGGCGTTCGGCATGACGGCGCAGCAGCGCATGGTGCTGGCGATCTTCCTGTTCCTGGACGTGGCCGTGCTGGGCTGCGCGATCCTAGTAGGGATCGGAGCGATTGCGCTGCCGTTCTGACGCCTTACGAGCTATTTGGGAAAAGCAGCGAGCCGGGACGTACATCCCGGCTCGCTTTGTGTTACGACACGGCAGATGGGCAGCATCCTTACGGACTGAGGACCAGGTGCTGACGGGAGTGCGATATGGCGTCGGCCTGATTCCAGTAGGTGGGATGGTACTGGATGGTGCGCCACAGGTCGATGAAGTCGGCGTAGTGCGGGCTACCGGGATGGCCGCTCTGGCCGGTAGTGTGGATCATGCGCGAGTTGGCGAGGTTGCTCAGGTCGATGATCTGGCGCATCGACGGCAGGCTGGTGACGACGAACGGGTTATCGAGATTCCAGCTTGTCGCGTTGACGATGGACGCGCCGCCGTTGACCGCAACCGGCCCCCGGTTGAAGATCGCCTCGATAGGGCCAATGCCCGATTCGCCAAAGGTCTGGTTGGCAAACAGCGCCGTGTGGACATCGCCCCAGCGCCACTTGGACATATCGCTGCCCAGCGCGTTGACGGTGTCACGGTAGCCCTTCTCAAAAGCTGCGGTGAGGATGTCGTCGCGCGTCTCGGTCTGGGACGTGGTGACATCGTCCCACCAGGCGTTGCTCGGGTCGGACAGCAAGTTATGGAAGACCGTCATGGTGGCGCCGCCGCTGCCGGGCAGCAGGTCAGCGGGCATGTCGTCGCCAAAGGTAGCGTGGATCAGATCGACCCAGAAGTAGCCATAGAGCGCCGCCTGGGGGCTGTCCATGCGCATCTCGCCGTCCCAGCCAACGAGCGCGTCTCGTGCGGCGGCGACGGCGGGGTCGGAGAAGGTGAGGCTCTTGAGATAGCCGTCCAATTCGGGCGCGAGCAGGTTCATGTCGTCGCCCTGGATAGCCGCGACGTCATCGAGGGTGATCTTGCCGGAATTGCCGGTGATCATCTGGGTGATGCGGTCGGCGCGGTAGCCGGCGTCGAAGTCGGGCTGGTACAGGATGAGATACGGGTAGTTGGGGCTGACAACAGGCTGGTTGGCCGTCACGACGTAGCCCTTGGCCGGGTTATAGGTGCGCGGCAACTGATCGTAGGGAATGAAGCCGGTCCATTCGTAATCGTCAGTCCAGCCGGGAACGGGCAGCGAGCCGTCGCCTTTAGCGCGGATAGGAACGAGGCCGGGCATCTGGTAGCCGATGTTGCCGTCCACGTCAGCGTAGATGAAGTTCTGCGATGGCGAGTCGAAGTATTGAAGCGCCGCGCGGAAATCGTCCCAGTTCTGGGCGCGGTCGAGCAGCAGGATGGACTCGAAGGTACGGTTCTCGTCGAGCGCCGTCCAGCGCAGCGCGAGCGCGTTGATCTGCGGCGTGTCGCCGCCGGTGGTCACCTGGCTGTATTTGGAATAACTCTTCAGGTCGGTGATGATCGGGCCGTGGCGCGTCTGGCGAACGAGCAGCGTGGTCGGGTCATCCTGCCCCTGCACCTTGATCACCTCCGGGACGATGGTCATGTCGGTCCACTGGCCGTTGACCTCGTACTGGTTGATGTTGGCCGGGTTGAGGCGCTCGACATACAGGTCCTGCACGTCGGGGTTGACGTTGGTCATGCCCCAGGCGATGCGGTCGTTGTGGCCGATGATGACGCCCGGCGCGCCAGCGAACGAGTAGCCGCGCACTTCGTAGGGGCAGGCGTCCGATTTGGGCATACAGTGCAAATCGACCTCGTACCAGATCGAGGGCATCTGGATGCCAAGGTGCGGGTCGTTGGCGAGGATAGGCATGCCGGTCGCGGTCAGCGCGCCGGAGATCACCCAGTTGTTCGAGCCGATGCCCTGCCCCTTGCCAAGCGCCAGACCCTGCGACGGGTCGAAGCCGCCGACGAGGGTGGTGGGCACATCCTGAAGATAGGCCAGCGACGAAGGATCGGGGGCCTGCGCCATGAGGCCCATCGCCTTCAGTTCGTCGTCGGGGATGATGTAAGGGAAGTCGGAACGGAAGGGTGGGTACAGGTCGAGCATCTTATCGTAGCCGACGGTGCGGATCAGGTCGATGCGGGCCAGCTCGGCGTCGTAGTTGCCGCCAAGGTCCTGCGACATGACGTGCGCCCACGTTAGCGTGTTGACCGGCGTCCAGGGCTCGATGGTCACGTCGACGCCCTGTAGCTGGAGCAGCGCGAAGGCGATATCCAACTGAGCCGGTTTGCGGGTCTGGGTGTAGGCGTTGACACCCTCTGCGTAGGAGTCGAGCACGGCACGGGTGGCCGGGTCGGCGTCGGCGTACTCCTGCTCGGCGATGCGGGCGAAGCCCATCGTGCGCAGGTACTCGTCGGTGCCAAGGGTCGTGGAGCCGAAGAACTCCGACAGGCGGCCCGCGCCGATGCGCCGCCAGAACTCCATCTGCCAGTAGCGGTCCTGGGCGTGGACGTAGCCCTCAGCGAAGAACAGGTCATGCGAGGTAGTGGCATAGATGTGCGGGATGCCGTACTGGTCGCGGTAGACATCGACCGGGGCATCGAGGCCGGCGAGGTGGAGCGTGCCGCTGGTCTTCGGGAACGAGCGCCGCTCGACGCCCATCCACGCCACCCAGCCGATCAGCACCAGCGCCAGGATTGCGCCAACGACGATCCCGATCGTGCGCAACGATTTGGACATAGCTATGAGTCTCCTATGTGAAGGGTGATGACTTTATTTTAACGCCCAATGGGAGACAAGTCGATCTGGAATAGGAAATCCGACAGGCATGGTGGTATACTCATATCGATCAAACTCAAGCGCTAAGCTTACAATTCAAGGGTAGTTATGGCAATCCGAAAACTGACCTACATCGGCAGCGACATCCTGCGGCAGAAGGCGCGCAAGGTCCGTGATTTTGACGCGAAGCTGCACAAACTGCTCGACGATATGGCCGATACATTGATGGACGAGCGCGCGCCGGGCGTGGGACTGGCCGCCCCACAGGTGGGCGTGAGCGAGCGGGTGATCGTGGTACGGCTGCCCGTCGACGACGAGTGGCGCGAGGAATACGGCGACGAGGCCGGGAAGCTGCACGAGGTCGTCAACCCGGAGATTGTCAAAGCCTCGCGGGAGACGGAAGAGGCCACCGAGGCGTGCCTGTCGATCCCCGGCTACTTTGGCACCGTGGAGCGCTCAACGGCGGTGACGGTGCGCGGGCAGGATCGCAACGGCAAGGAGATCCGCATCAAGGCGTACGACTGGCTGGCGCGCGTCTTCCTGCACGAGATCGATCACCTGGACGGCATCCTGTTCATCGACCGGGCCAGCGAGGTGTGGAAGGCGGGCGAAGAACCGCCGCACGCGGCCAGCGAGGCCATCGCCGAAGAGGCCGGCGACGCGGCAGACTAAATTGGCCTCGATCCGCGAATCAACTTCGCGGCTCCTCGGCCAACCGGCCATGAAACCGGCACAGTCTGATAATCAAAGAGCCGTCCCAAATGGGGCGGCTCTTTTGTTTCAGGAGGCAGGGGTCTGTGCGCCGGCCTGGAGCGCCGAGACGCGGTCGGCGATATCGTAGAACTGCGGATCGGTGGCGTACAGGCGCTGGAAGTAGCGCAGCGCGTCGGCCTGCTTGCCCCAGCGCTCGTACATGTCGGCACGGCCATACTCGACCAGCTTGACCAGCTCCGGGTTGCGGTCGCTGGTTTTGGCCAGCGCTTTCTTGTAGACTTCGGCGGCTGCGTCGTACATCTCGCGGACGGTCAGCGCGACGGCCCAGTAGTACATCATCTCCAGCGTCACGTCGTCCTCACTGGTGAGACCCTGCGCGCTGTTCTCGGTCAACGCGAAAAGGTTGTCGTAGTCACCGGCCAGACAGTACAGGTCGGCCAGCGCCAACTGGAGCAGGCGCAGATCTGGCGACCGGGCGAACATCTGGCCCATCACGTCGATGGCCTCGTCGGTGCGGTTCTGAAGGCGGAACAGGTCGGCCAACACGAACGGTACAGCGGACATATCGAGCGGGCGCTCGATATTCGAGAACTGCGTGACCGGCACCGTGATGGTAGCGTCGGGCAGGTACTTGTGCGTCAGCGAGCCATCTTCGCCGGGCAGCGGGCTGACGCCGTTTTCGAGCAGATCGGAGAGCAGGTTGATGGCGTCATCGGGCTGGTTCAGGTAGCTGGCGGCGAGCCCGCCCATGTAACGCGCGTCGTCGATGTAATTCTGGGTGTCGAATATCTGCTGGAACTCAGCGTAGGCGTCTGCGTACTGCTGCTGCGTGTAGGCGAGGCAGCCTTTGTAGAACGCCTTCTCCGGTGCAGGGGCCAGCATCCCCGGCGAGGCTGCGACGACCGGCACTTCAGGGTGCGTGACGCGCGCATCGGCGGGGGACGTGGCGGCAGCGGCAGCGGCTTGCTCCGCGGCGGCAGGCGCATGCTTGCTGGCGGCCTTCGACTTGCCGCCAATCTTGGTGCGGTAATAGAGGCCTGTGCCGGGAATGCCGACCGAGATATGGGAGCCGCCGGGGCCCAGAGAATAGTGCATTCCTTTCGGCCCCAGGCTGAGGCTCAGACCGCTCCTGGTCAGGTTCAGGTGAACGTCTTTTGAGACTTTGATCCTGCGACGAAACTGCATGGTTCCCTCCTCTGGCTGGGAGGTCGGTGGCGGGCATTCGCCCCGGCCTCATTTCTCATTGTATCGCAATCGAAGGGGAAGCGGTCAGCAACAGAAGAGGGGACAAGAAGCGGCCCGGTCGAGAGGACCGGACCGGCGTGTTAGCTGAGGTAATCGCGGAGCTGGCGGCTGCGGGTGGGATGGCGCAGCTTGCGCAGCGCCTTGGCCTCGATCTGACGAATGCGCTCCCGCGTGACGCCGAAATGCTTGCCGACCTCTTCCAGCGTGTGGTCCTGGCCGTCTTTCAGCCCGAAGCGCATCTCCAGCACCTCGCGCTCGCGGTCGCTGAGCACCGACAGCACATCGCGCACCTGCTCCTTGAGCAACTGGCGGTCGGCCTTCTCGACCGGGCCGGGGACCTTGTCGTCCTCGATGAAATCGCCGAGCAGGCTTGAGTTCCTCCTGCCCAACCGGCATGTCAAGCGACATGGGGTCCTGCGAGATGCGCATGACGCGGCGCACCTTGGCCGTGGCGCGGCGCAGCTTGCGCTGGAGGCTGGGATCGAGCCTCCCGCCGGCGTTGACAACCTCGCGGATCGCCACCGTGTCGGCATCGTCGAGCATCTCCATCTCCAGCGCCAGCTCTTCGACCGACGGCTCGCGGCCCAGCTCCTGCGTCATGCGGCGCTGGATGCGCATCAGGCGGTTGATGGTCTCGACCATGTGCACAGGGATGCGAATGGTGCGCGACTGGTCGGCGATGGCGCGGCTGATGGCCTGGCGAATCCACCAGGTGGCGTAGGTGCTGAACTTGTAGCCCTTGGTGTGGTCGAACTTCTCGACGGCACGCAGCAGACCGATGTTGCCCTCCTGGATCAGGTCGAGGAAGGTGATGCCACGCCCCATATATTTCTTGGCGACGCTGACCACCAGCCTTAGGTTGGCGCGCGTCAGCGCGGTGCTGGCTTCTTCGGCGCGGTGGGCAACCACGTTCAACTCGACGTGGAGGATGTGGTCGTCGATGGCGTCGAGCCAGCCGGCAAAGGTGCGAGCCGAGGGGGGCTTGTTATAGCGGTGATAGAAGGTAACGATCTGCTGCTGGAGGCTGACCGGGACGAGGTACAGCACCTCGAAGACGGCGAACAGGCGGCGGGCCAGCCGGGCCCAATCCTCGTCGCGGCCCCACTCACGCAGGTCAAGATAGTGATGCAGATAAGACTTGTGCTGGCCCCACCAGTGCTCGCGCAGGTGCAGGGCTTCCTCAACCAGCGCAACAAAATCGGGCGGGTCGATGCCGAACGCCTCGGACAGCATCAGCACGTCTTTCCAGGCCTGCTCCATCTGGCCGTAGATCTCGGCCAGCAGGTCGCGCTCGGTGGCGGTCTGACCGTCGCGACTCAGCGCGGCGCGCGTCCGCGTGACGGTGTGATGCGACGACATCTGAACCGAGAGCCAGATCTCCTGGTCGGAGTCGAGCAACTGCACCTGCCCGATCTCCTTGAGGTACATGCGCACCGGGTCGTTGGCCAGCTCAGGGTCGGCGACGCTCACCGGCTGGGAGGACCGGTCGTCATCTTCATCGTCGTCAAGGTCGTCGAGATCTTCTTCCGGCTCAAGATCGGGATCCAGGCCGAGGATCGCTTCTTCCTCGTCACCGTCGCCATCGCCATCGTCGTCTTCGTCCTCTTCGACAGCTTCATCATCAACCACGAGGATCTCGATGTTCATATCCTGCAGAACATCATAGAACTTCTGGGCTGTCTCGCTGTCCGGGTCGTCAAACGCAGCCAGAATATCTGCCTCGCTCACCCTCTTCAGGCGGCGGGCTTTTTCGAGCAGAGCCTGAACCGCTGATGACCACTCGCCGGAGATGTGTTGGCTCATTGTTGCTGCGATTCCACCTGATTCAACGGACGTCAGCCATTTGGCTGCGTCTGCCAGTGTGACCGTGAGCCGGCGTTGAGACGTCGGCCCGGCATACTATAGTGCTCAAGGGCCTTTTCGACACGCCAGAGCGCTAGCAAACGCTGACCGATTGCAGCACCATGTTCGCCAGCCGTCCCGGCATCGCCGCCATTGTCGAACTCTTCAAGCAGGAAGCGAAGCTCCTGCAACTGCTCGTTCAACCGTTCCTTACGCAGGTTCAGCAGGCCATCCAGCACTTTCTCAAAGACGACCTCATCGGTCAACACACAATCGGGCGGGGTGACGCCCCGGAACAGCGCATACAACGGCTGCGACAGCCACAACTCGACCTCCTCACGCGAGAGCGGGTCCAGCGTGTCAAGGAGGTAGTATATCGGCTCGGCCCCATCCTGGTTGAGCGCGTCCTGCCAGGCAGCGAACACGCTGCGATGCTCAGGGTTCGAGAAGTCGGCGGGCACGACGTGCGATGCCAGCGAGTCGACGGGCGACCAGCCCCCGTCACCGTCTTCGGGCAGCGCCGAGGCCAGCGCCTCGGGCCTGAGGTATTCGGCCAGCACCCGGTTGACACGGTACAGCAGGCGGGGGTAGCAGATCAGGGCGGCCAGGCAGAACGCCTCACGCGAGCGGGTGGAGGCTATCGCCAGGCCGGGCGCGGCCTCACGCGGGCGCGCGGCGGCCTGGTCAGGCGGATAAGGCGGATAGGGCGCAGATGGCTGCGCGCGGCGGCCCGTGGCGACACCTTTCGGGAAAAGTGCGTCTTCGGACACTTTGAGCAGGCGCGCGAGGCGCTGCTGATAATGGCTGCGCTCCACCGGATCGGCCACATCCTCGATCAGCGGGATGATCTCCGCTGCGACCTGCGACTTAACCTTGGGATCGTCGAGGTCCTGGCCTTCGGTAGTGCGGCGGATGACGTACTCGACAATCGGCGTGGCCTGCTCGACCAGCGCGATCCACGCGTCGGGCATGTCGCGGATCAGGTCGTCGGGATCCTGCCCTTCAGGCAAGACGATCACACGGATGTCAAAGCCGAGGCGGCTCTCGTAGCGGACCATGCCGTGCGGGTCGAAGACGGGCGTGAGGTGGGCGCGGTAGTCGCGCTCGGCGCTGTCGAAATCCCAGACACCATCGTCGACGGCCTGCTCGGCGGCGGCCCTTGAGACACGCTCGATGACCTCGCGGCCCCGGTCGGTGGCCATCTGGCCCGCCGCGTCGGGGTCGAGGGCGAGGATCAGGCGGCTGGCGTAGCGCGACAACAGGTGAAGCTGCGGCTCGGTGAGGGCAGTGCCCATCTGGGCGACGACGTTGGTAAAGCCCGACTGGTGGGCCTGCATCACGTCCATGTAGCCCTCGACGATCACGGCGGTTTCCGTCTCACGGATGGAGCGCCGCGCGTGCGAGAGGCCGAACAGAAGCTGGCTCTTGTCGAAGACCGGGCTCTGCGGCGAGTTGAGGTACTTGGGCTGCGCGTCTTTAGCCAGCGCCCGCGCACCAAAGCCGACGACGCCACCCTGAACGTCACGGATGGGGATGATCAGGCGGTCGCGGAAGCGGTCGTAGACGCCGCCGTCATCCTTGACGACCAGCATCCCGGCGTCGACCAGCTCCTGGCGGTCGTAGCCACGCTCCAGCAGGAAGTTCATGGTCGCGTCCCAGCTATTGGGCGCGTAACCCACCTCGAAGCCGGCGACAGTATCGGCGGTCAGGCCGCGCGCGGCGACGTAGTCGCGGGCATGGGCAGCGTTGGGGGCCTGCATCAACTGGCGGGTGAAGAACCCGGCAGAATCGGCCAGCAGGCTGCGCAGCCGCTCGGCAGCGTCACGCGCCTCGGCCTGCTGCGGGGTGACCGGCTGAAGCTCGACACCGGCTTTTTCGGCGAGAAAGCGCAGCGCCTCGGGGAACTCCCAGCCCTCGCGCTTCATCACAAAGCTGAAGATGTCGCCGCCTTCACCACACGCGCCGAAGCAGCGCCAGTTCTGCGAGTCGGGGAAGACGACAAAGGAGGGTGTCTTCTCATTATGGAAGGGACACAGAGCCTTATAATTGCGCCCCGCCTTCTTTAGCTGAGCGTAATTACCAATGAAGTCGACTATGTCCAGCCTGGCTTTGATCTCGTCCGTTACGCTCATAGGTTACCGGTAAGGCGCTCGAATTCACTACAGGTCGGCGCGCATGGCCCATCGTTGCCATCGTTTCGCAACCAGCGCGCCAGAAGCAGAAGACGGCTGGGCTCGTCGTCATAACAGGGTGAGTCCCTTCCGGCCACCGGTTGATTGATTGGGATTATACTAACGCTGCGAGCATAGACGCAAACCGGCCCCCTGTGCGATTCAATATTCCGGCTGCCACCCATCACGGAGGCAGGATGCCTGCTTCTCCGGCTTTGCGAGCCCCTACTCCATCTAAATTTTGCAATGGCAGGGGGCTATCCCCCACTTTCTGGGGCGTGTCTGTCTCTTGACAAAACTAGTAACACAGTTTATATTTTTCATTGATGAAAACTAGTAACTTGTTTATGAGATTATATGTCGGTTAGAAACGCCATCCTGGGACTGCTGGAACAGCACCCACGCCACGGCTACGAGCTGCATGCGGCATTCGAGGCGGTGGTCGGGGGGAAAGAGAACTGGGACGTCAAACCGGCCCAGATCTACACCACGCTGTCGCGCCTCGAAGACAGCGGACTGGTAGCACAGGAGTCGGTAGAGCAGGAGGGCGGCCCGGAAAAACGGATCTACGCCATCACAGAGGCGGGACGCGAGGAACTGGTCAACTGGTTCTCCACGCCCGTCGAGACGCAGCACCAGCGCGACGCGTTCTTCCTCAAGCTGATGCTGAGCCTGGCGACCGAGATCGTGGAGCCACGCAAGGTGATCTACACCCAGCGGGCCAGCCTGTACCGCGAGCTGCACGCGCTGACCGCGCAGCGCAGCGGGGCCGACCCGCAGTGCGAGCTGGCGCACATCCTGCTGATGGACCAGGCGATCATGCACCTGGAGGCCGACCTGCGCTGGCTGGACATGGTCGAGGCGCGGCTGGACGAGGTCGCCCGGCAGCCGCTGCCGGAGCCGGAGACACGCCCGCGCGGTCGTCCACCCAAGGATGACTGATACGTATCGTATCGAAACATTCTTTTATAAGGACACAAAAACATGGCTATCGTCGTGACTGAACAACTCACCAAAATCTACGGCAGCGAGCCAACTGCCGTTACCGCGCTGAACGCCGTCAACCTGTCGATTGAAGACGGCGAGTTCGTGGCCGTGATGGGCCCCAGCGGCTGCGGCAAGTCGACGCTGCTGCACCTGATCGGCGGGCTGGATCGGCCCACGTCGGGCCGCGTGCTGTTCGAAGGCCGCGACCTGGCGCAGATGGGCGACAACGAGCTGACCGAGCTACGCCGCCGCAAGATCGGCTTCGTGTTCCAGTTCTACAACCTGATCCCTGTGCTGGGCGCTGCCGAGAACGCCGCGCTGCCGCTGATCCTTGACGGCGAGAAGCCGGGCAAGGCGGAGGCGAGAGCCGACGACTGGCTGGGACGGGTCGGGTTGAAGGAGCGGGGCGGGCACCTGCCGAGCCAGCTTTCGGGCGGGCAGCAGCAGCGCGTGGCCGTGGCACGGGCGCTGATCTCCGAGCCCGCGCTGATCCTGGCCGACGAGCCGACCGGCAACCTGGACTCGCGGGCCGGCGACGAGATCGCCGGGCTGCTGCACCAGATCACAAAGGAATGGGGGCGCACTATCCTGATGGTGACCCACGACCCACGCATCGCCGCCTACGCCGACCGGATCGTGTTCCTCAAAGACGGCTCAATCGTCGACGAGACGCACCTGACCGGCGACGGCGGCAGCAAGGAAGAAACGGCGAGGGTGCGCGAAAGGATGGAGCAGCTATGAGCCTCCAGATTCGAATGGCCCTGCGCTACCTGTGGGGCCGCAAAACACGGACTATCCTCACCACGCTGTCGGTTGTGTTCGGCGTGATGATCATCTTTGGCCTGAACGGGGTGGTGCCCTCGGTCGCAAACTCGTTCCGGCAGAACCTGATGGCGACGGTCAACCAGGTCGACATGACCATCACCAGTGAATCACGCGGGACGTTCAGCGCCGACGTGCTGGCAACCGTAAGCGAGACGCCCGGCGTGGCCTACGTGACCGGCTCACTGACCGCGCCGGTTATCCTGCCGGCCAGCGATGCGCCGCTCAACCAGAACGGCACGCCGATCAGCTCGCTGCTGCTGAACGGGCTGGACCCCGTCACCTCGGCGCAGGTGCGCCCGCTGACGATGGATCAGGGCCGCGGCTTGCAGGCGGGCGACGGCAACGTGCTCGTGATCGGGCTGCCGCTAGCCACCAAGACCGGACTGACGGTGGGTGATACGCTGCGGCTGCCATCGGCCAGCGGCAGCACCCCGTTCACGATTGTGGGCGTGGCTGCCGTCGAGCCGACGCTGGGCGCAGACGAGGCCTACGCGCCGCTGGCGGCGGTCCAGACGCTGCTCAACCACCCCGGCGAGATCAACACCATCGAGGTGCTGTTCACACCGAACAGCAACGGCGACGCCGTGCGCCAGGCGGTGATGGACCGGCTGGGCAGCAGTTTCGTGATGGGCGCGATCAATACCAGCGGTGAGCTGCTGGGCTGGCTCGACGTGGCGACGTTTATCATCACGCTGTTCGGCTCGATGGCGCTGGTGATGGGCGGGTTCGTCATCTTCAACACGTTCCGCACGGTCGTCATCGAACGGCGGCGTGATATCGGCATGCTGCGCGCGGTCGGTGCATCGCGCTCGACGATCACGGGCATCATGCTCACCGAGAGCCTGATCCAGGGGATCGTCGGCACGGCGCTGGGGATGATCCTCGGCTACCTGCTGGTGGTGCTGGCGCTGGGGGTGATAGGCCCGATCTGGTACCGAGATGATCCACCTGCCGCTGGGCAAGCCGGTGTTCGCACCCTACATCTTCGCGCTGGCGATCGGGCTGGGGGTGGGGATCACCGTGCTGAGCGCGCTGCTGCCGGCCCGCGCCGCGAGCCGCATCTCGCCGCTCGAAGCGCTGCGCCCGGTAGAGGCCGAGGTCAGCCGGCGCACCGCCACGCTTCAGATAGCCATCGGCGGGGTGATGATCGCGGTGTCGCTGCTGGGGCTGGCGTCGGGCAAGCTGGCGCTTGCCTCGCTGGGGGCGCTGGTGTTCATCGTGGGGATCGTGGTGATCGCACCGGCGCTGGTGCGGCCCATCAGCCGGGTAACAGGCCGGGCTGCTGTCGCTGGTGCTGGCCCGCGAGGGGCGCATCGCCGAAGGCAATCTTGAGCGACAGCCGGGGCGCTCGGCCATCACCGCCATGTCAATGATGATCGGGCTCGCGATCCTGGTCGGTATGGGCGGGATGATCACGTCGCTGCAAAAAGGCTTCGGCGCATTCCTTGACAAGAGCATGGGTGCGGACTACATCATCCTGCCGGAGTCGCTGCTGCTGGGCGGCGGCAACGTGGGCGCAGGGGCGGGATTGGCCGACCAGATACGGAACACACCGGGGATGGGGATGGTCACGACGGTGCGTGTCGCGACCACGCGCTCCGGCAGCACGGACCTGCAGGTGGTGGGCCTCGACCCGACCACGTTCACGCAGGTATCGGGGCTGGACTTCTCACAGGGGAACGCAGCAGATGCGTTTTCGGCGCTGGACTCCGGCAGGACGCTGATCGCCAACAGCGTGTTTACTCTGCAGACCGGTGCGAAGGTCGGGCAGGACATCACGCTGCAAACTCCGGATGGGCCGCTGGCGTACCGCGTGGTCGCCGTAGGGGTGGACTTCATGAACGTCAAGCTGGCGACGGGCTATATCTCGCAGGCCAACCTGGCGCGTGACTTCCACGTGACGAGCGACGTGATGATCATGGCCGACCGCGCACCGGGGGCCAACGCGGCTGCGGTGACGGCCAGCCTGAGCAGCCTGGTGAAGAACTACCCGATCTTCACGCTGTACACAGCTGAAGACATCAAACAGGTCGTCCAGGAGAACCTGATCAGCAAGATGGGGATACTGTACTACGTGCTGATCTTCCTAGCGGTGCCCTCGCTGATCGCGCTGATCAACACGCTGGTGATCAACGTGCTGGAGCGCACACGCGAGATCGGGATGCTGCGCGCGGTCGGCGCGACGCGCCCGCAGATACGGCGCATCATCCTGGGCGAAAGCCTGCTGCTGTCGGCCATCGGCATCGCCTTCGGGCTGCTGAGCGGCCTGTGGCTATCGTACGTGATCGTCGGCGGGCTGAGCCTGATGGGCCTCCCAATGACGTTCTACTTCCCGACCAACGCTATCGTGTCGACGATTGCGGTGGGGCTGGTGTTCGGGGCGCTGGCGGCGGTGCTGCCGGCGCGGCAGGCGGCCCGGCTGGACATCGTGACCGCGCTGCAATACGAGTAATCACACCACCCAGCTTTTCTGCCCCGGCTTCGTCTTGAAGAGCCGGGGCTTTTCGTCACAGGCGATGCGGCGGGTAGCTGCGCAGGTAGTCGATGGGCGTGCCTCCCTCAGGGCTCATAATCGACGCCCGGTGGGGAGATTTGTAATTCTGCGCCGGATGAGGTATAGTCAAAGAAGTAGAATGCAGGATCAAAGACTTTGGTGAAAAAGCTTAACCCGGCAATCGCGCCGGGTTTTCGTCTTTTTGAGACGACGCGCGACCACTGAGGGACCTTACCTGCACAATACATTATCTTGTAGGGTAAGGAGAATAATACCCATGTCACAGCAACGCCTCACCGGAACCGTCAAGTGGTTCAACGCAAGCAAAGGCTACGGCTTTATTGCCCCCGACGATGGCAGCAAGGATGTCTTCGTGCATCACTCCGCCATCCAGATGGAGGGCTATGCTGACCTCAACGAGAACGACCGCGTTGAGTTCGGCATCGAGCAGGGCCCCAAGGGGCCAGCCGCAGCGAACGTCGTCAAACTCTAGACGAAAAGTAAGCCAGGCCGGGGAGATCTCCGCAACTCATGCGGGGGGTCTCTCCGGTCTGGCTACCTTTCCTGAAGTGCGAATCCATACGTGCTACATTCCCGCCCACAACTCCTGGCACAAGTGAACAGCAATTGTTCCCCAAAGCCAATCGCTGGCGGCCTGCCAGCATGAGAGGGATCGACCATGCGCAAGTTCACGAATGGTGACCTGGTCTTTCATCCCCGCCACGGGGCAGGGATGATCGTCAGCAGCACGCAAAGATTCGATCTAACCGGGGCCGACGGGCTTTACTACGTGGTCGAGCTGGCCACAGGTGGCAGGCTCATGATCCCAATCAGTAAGACTGAAGAAGTCTGCCTGCAACCTCTCATCACCCCGGAGGCGATCAGAGAAGTCCTGTCTGCGGTCCCCGAGGAAATGGCCTCCGATTTTCGCCAACGCCGGGGGAATATCGAGCAAAAGGTCAACAGCGGCGATCAGACACAGAGCGTCGAAGTATTGCGCGACCTGGCCTGGCGGGAACACACTGCACACCTCTCGGGCGGGGACAGGGACCTCATGAGCCACACCAAGAAGCGGCTGGCCCAGATCCTTGCCATGCAGCCCGGCATGAACATCGAACAGGCCTCCCGGTTTCTGGAAGGCATCCTCGAGCAGAATACCCCAATGTAAGGGCCTGTCCACGACAGGCCAGACCCTCGTTTTGCGCGCCTACCTGTGCAGCAGCACGGACCTATAGAAACCATCTATAGCCATCAATCGAAAAGCCCAATAGTGTTTGTGATATCCTTCACTAACATCACATCTGTTCAGCGCGTATAGTTATCATGAAAGCAAAGAAGGCGAGCAGAACTTGCGCTCGTCGAGATGCATTCAGACAGATCGAAGCGGGCTTGTTGTCAAGTGAATGACTGCACAGGAGAAAATATCATGGCACTCTCAGATCTCTCGAACATTATTGCGGCGAAGGTCGTCGATGCGCGCGGCAGCGCCTGCCCCGGCCCCTTGCTGGAAGCCAAGAAGGGCATCGGCGCGGTAGCCGTCGGCGAAGTGCTGGAAATCTGGTCCGGCGACGCGAACACCAAGAACGACCTCCCCATGTGGGCAAAGAAGGTCGGGCACGAGTACATCGGTTGCATCGCTGCCGATGGCTACGACCGCATCTTCATCAAGCGGCTGAAATAAAGACATGGCAACGGCACCCACGTCAGAAGACACGCGCATCCTGATCCTGGCGACACTGTCAGGCGGGTACGCCGGTGCCAATTCGGTCGGCCAACTGCACGCGTCGTACGCGCCGAACACCTACGTCCTGCCGGTGATGAGCCCGGCGATGTTCCCGGAGGCGTTCTACCTGCACGCCTTCGAGCGCGGTATCGACGCGATCCTGGTGATGTACAGCGGCACCGACAGCCCGTTCAAGGGCGACTCGGACCACACCGCCCAGGTGATCAACCGCGTATACCCGATGATGACCGAGCGCGGCATCGACACGCGGCGGCTGCGACTGGTGGCGATCTGCACGGTGTGCACGGCTGCCTTCCAGAAAGAGATCCGCCTGATCAACGAGGTGCTGGCCGAGATCGGCCCGGTAAAGGCCGAGATGGCCGCCACGGGTGCGCAGCCAGCCTGACCGCGAAGAAGGTGAAAACCCATGTCCATTCCTGACCTGAAAGTAGACGCGCTGGTGGTCGGCGGCGGGATTGCCGGGATGCAGTCTGCGCTGGACCTGGCCGATCAGGGCTACCGCGTGGCGCTGGTGGAAAAAGACGCCAGCATCGGCGGCAAGATGATCATGCTGAGCAAGGTCTTCCCCACGCTGGACTGCTGCTCGTGCATCACCACACCCAAGATGTCCGCCGTCGCGCACCACGACAACATCACGCTGCTGACGACCTGCGAGGTGCAGGCGTTCGAGCATAACGCACACGGCGGTTACATGGCCCAGGTTCAGCAGAACCCGCGCTACGTGGACACCGACGCCTGCACCGGCTGCCGCCAGTGTGAATACGCCTGCCCCATCGACCTGCCCTCCGACTTCGACAAGGGCCTGGGCGCGACGCGCGCCATCCGCGTGCCGTTTTCGACCGCCGTCCCGCAGAAAGCGTTCCTCGACATGGAACACTGCCTGCTGTGCGGCAAGTGCGAGAAAGCCTGCCCGGTAGACGCAATCGATTTCACACAGCAGCCCTACACCTTCACCATCGAAACCGACGCGGTCGTGCTGGCGACCGGCTACCGGCTGACGCCAACCGGTGCCAAGAAGGAGTACGGCAGCGGCCACGAGCTCAACGTCATCGACGGGCTGGACATGGAGCGCCTGCTGGCCCCCACCGGGCCTTACGGGCACGTGCTGCGCCCCTCGGACGGCAAGGAGCCGGAGTCGATTGCCTACGTGCAGTGCGCCGGCTCGCGCGACGAGTCGCTGGGCGTTACGTACTGCTCGCGGGTGTGCTGCATGTACGCCGTCAAGCAGGCGATGCTGCTATCCGGCGCGCTGCCGCTGGCCGACATCACCGTCTACTACATGGACATCCGTGCCTTTGGCAAGGGCTACGAGCAGTTCTACCAGAACGCGAAGGCGATGGGCGTCGAGTTTGTGCGCGGCAAGGTGGCCCGCATCGACGAGGATGGGGAGCAAAACCCGGTGGTGCGCGTCGAGGTGACGGACGAAGGCCGCATTGTCGAGCGGACACATGACCTGGTGGTGCTGTCGGTGGGCATGCTGCCCGGCATGGACCTGGGTCCGCTGTACGGCGTGCTGCCGGCCCAGGACGGCTTCGCGACCATCCCGCTGCCTGTCCTTTCGCCGACCACCAGCGAGCAGCCCGGCGTGTTCGTCACCGGCACAGCTGCCGGCCCGATGGACATCGTAGACAGCATCGTGCTGGCCGGGGCCGCCGCCGCACAGGCAGCCGCCTACCTCGAAACATCACGCAACGGGAAAGCCGCACAGCACATCGCCGTGCCGGAGGTGGCCCATGCCTGACCATGACGACATCCGCATCGGCGTATACGTGTGCTACTGCGGCGGCAACATCAGCGACACAGTCG
Source organism: uncultured Chloroflexia bacterium (assembly GCA_963787375.1). Taxonomy (GTDB): domain Bacteria; phylum Chloroflexota; class Anaerolineae; order Aggregatilineales; family UBA3940; genus CAWBCR01. The sequence continues at coordinate 262,543 of CAWBCR010000016.1, forward strand.
ACTGCGAGCGCGTTGCCCAGACACTGCTTAGCCTGCCCAACGTGGTCGTGGCGCGCACCGACATGTCGATGTGCTCCGACGCCGGACAGGCCAAGATCGAGGAAGATATCCGCGAACACGGCGTCAACCGCGTGGTAGTAGGTGCCTGCGCGCCTGCGCTGCACGAGCGCACATTCCGTGGAACGGTAGCCCGCGCCGGACTGAACCCGTACCTGTACCATCACGTCGGGCTGCGCGAGCAGGACTCGTGGGTGCATCACGGCAACCCCGGCAAAGCAACCGACAAGGCCATCCGGCTGATGTCGGCGGGGGTAGCCAAGGTGCAGCTCATGGACCCGCTGGAAGCCATCCGGCTCGAAGCGGAAAAACACGCGCTGGTGATCGGCGGCGGGGTAGCAGGGCTGCGCGCCGCGTGGGACATCGCGCGGCGGGGCATCCGCGTCACGCTGATCGAGAAGTCGCCGTTCCTGGGTGGGCGTATGGCCCAGCTTGAGACGCTGTTCCCGACCGGCGAGAACGCACGCGAGTCGCTGCACGGGTTGATCGAGAAGGTGCTCTCACACCCACTGATCAGCGTGCACACCGGCGCAGAGCTGACCGGCGTGAGCGGCTACGTGGGCGACTTCCATGTGGAGATCACGCAGCAGTCGCGCGGGGTAAGCGAGGACTTCTCCGACTTCGAGGCGGCGGCAGCCGACTGCCCGGTCGAAGTGCCCGACGCATTCAACTACGGGCTGACGACCCGTAAGGCGATCTTCCGCAGCTACGCGGACGCCATTCCGAACAGCCCTGCCATTGACTGGGAGCACTGCACCCTGTGCGGCGCGTGCCAGCGCGCGGGGATCGACCTGGAGAACAGGCCGCAGACCATTGAGGTGAACGTCGGTGCGTTTGTGGTCGCGACCGGCTTCCAGCCCTACGAACCGCACGAGGGTCAGTTCGGCTACGGACAGTTTCCAGAGGTCGTGACGCTGGCGCAGATGATCCGCCTGCTGGCGCTGAACGAGGGCGACCACCTGACGTGGCGCGGGCGTACGGTGAACAACATCGCGCTGGTCCATTGCGTGGGCAGCCGCGAGATCCCCGGCGTGCACGAGCCACAGCCCGACGGGCACGTCAACGATTACTGCTCGCGGGTGTGCTGCACGGCGACGCTACAACTGACCAACGAGCTGCGCGAGCGCTTCCCCAACGTCAACCTGTTCGACATGTACGAGGATATCCGCACCTACGGGCGCGGCCACGAAGACATCTACATCCAGGCGTCCGAGAGCGGCGTGCGGTTCATGCGATTCCACGGCGACGAGCGGCCCGACGTCCTGGCCGCACTGCCCGGCGACGAGAGCCCGCTGCTGGTGCACATCAAGGATTACCTGACATGGGGCACCGAGCTCGACGTGCCCGCCGACCTGGTCGTGCTGGCAACGGGCATGATGCCCAACCCGGTAGACGACATCATCCACCTGCTGAAGATCGCGCAGGGCAGCGACCGTTTCCTGCTGGAGGTTCACCCCAAGCTGCGGCCCGTCGAGACGGCGGTGCCGGGCGTGGTGCTGGCGGGCACGGCGCAGGGCCCGATGAACATTCAGGAGGCCTGCTCGGCGGCGTCGGCGGCAGCCTCAAAGGTGGCCGTGCTGCTGGGCCAGGGCCAGGTGACGCTGGAGCCGTTCGTGGCGCACGTCAACCCCGACCTGTGCAACGGCAGTGGCCGCTGCGTCGAGGTGTGCGCCTACGAGGACGCCATCACGCTGCAAACCGTCGAGCGTCAATGGCACGTCGACCCAGAAGGCAGTGGTCACGGCGGCCAACTGCGTCGGCTGCGGGGTATGCGTCAGCGCGTGCCCCAACCGCGCCATCGACGTGCAGGGCTGGACGCTGGGGCAGTATGAGGCGATGGTGGACGCCATCGCGGCGGACCTGCCGCAGATGGAGGTGGTCAAATGACCCAGGATAAAGAGGCCGCCCGCGAGCGCACGGCGCTGCTGAAGAAGCTGCGCGAAGCGCACAGCGACAGCATCGAACAGACGCGCGCGCAACTGAAGGCGCAGCAGGAAGTCCGCCGCGCGATCAGCCAGGCAATGAAGGGCGGCGCGCAGACGGTGCCGGACATCGCAGGGGCGAGCGGCCTGCCAGCCCACGACGTGCTGTGGCACATCACCGCCATGAAGAAATACGACCTCGTCGTCGAGACGGGCAAGGACGGCGATTACTACAGCTACGCGCTGGCGCAGGAGGCGGCAGAATGAGCGCACGTGTCAATCCCCGGCTACTTCAGGAGATCGAGGCCTACGGCAGAGTCAACGTCGAAGCGTGCTTCAACTGCGGAAACTGCACCGCCATCTGCCCGCTCTCGACCGACGAGTTGCCTTTCCCGCGAAGCGTGATCCGCATGGCGCAGGTCGGCCTGCACGACGAGCTGCTCAGCAGCAAAGAACTGTGGATGTGCTACTACTGCGGCGAATGCACCGACACCTGCCCGCGTCAGGCCGAGCCGGGCGAGTTCATGGCGTCCGCGCGGCGGTATGCCATCTCCAACTATGACGGGCTGGGACTGGCGAAGCTGCTCCATCGGCGGCCCTTCTGGTCGGTCATCTTTCTGATTGTGCTGGCCGTCGTGCTGGGCGGGTTCATGTATACCCGGCACGGCGCGATGCCGACCGGGATGCTGGCGCTGTTCGACTTCATCCCCTATGAGTTGATCCATACCATTGGCCTGATCACCATCGTGTTTGTGGCGCTGACGGGCCTGCTGGGCATGTTCAACATGATCCGCCATGTGTTCAAGGGTCGACACCTGGAACAGGGCGTTCGCTACAACTGGTGGCAGGCGCTGCAAAGTGCGCTGTTTGGCGAAGTCCTGGCGCAGACGCGCTACCGTGAAGCCTGTGACCAGGGCACGGAAGCCCCGGCGTGGTATCTCAAGAAGTGGTTTATCCACGCCTCGACCATGTGGGGCTTCCTGGGACTGCTGGCGTCGACAATCCTCGACTACGCCACCGACCTGATGGGCCTGAAAGAGGCGGGCGCGTGGGTTCCGCTGTGGAACCCGATCCGGCTGCTGGGGACGCTGTCCGGGCTGCTGCTGATTTACGGGACGAGCGTATCAATCGTCAAGCGGCTGACAAAAGCCGACCGCACGACCGAACACTCGACCGTCGCCGACTGGGCGTTCCTGATCATGATGTGGCTGAGCGGCGTGACCGGCTTCGCGGTGGAAGTGGCGCTGTATCTGCCGCCATCGCAACTGTGGGGCTACTGGATGCTGCTGTTCCACGTGGCCGTCGCGATGGAAATGGTGCTGCTGCTGCCCTTCACCAAGTTTGCGCACGTCATCTACCGGACGGTGGCGCTGTTCCTGTCTGCGCTGAAACCGCTGCCGGCAAAGAAACCAGAGCCGGTCCCGTCCGGCACGGACTGAGGGCGCGGTATCGCACAAGGCTATCCTCTGCCCGGCGAACGCCTGAGCAGATTAGCAAAATCGAGTGAGACGCAAGTGTTGACTTGCGCGCACGGTATCTACAAGGAGACGAAAACATGGCTGAAAAGATGGTGGTCGTATGCAATGGCCCCACCCCCGCGAACATCATGCCTACACTGATCTTCGCGTCGTCGGGCGTCGCGCTGGACTATGAGGTCCACGTGTTCTTCTGCCCGGCGGGCGCCAACTGGACACTCGCAGGGGCGCTGGAGGAACTCGGCACGCCCAAGGGCCTGCCCAATCCCGTCGACCTGATGAACACCATCCTCGATCAGGGCGCTACAGTGGTGCTGTGCGAACTGGCGCTGGAAAACAAGGGGATCGACCCCAAGGACCTGCGCGACAAGCGCATCACCATCGAGAAGGCCCCGCCGTTCCTGATGCGCGCTGAAGGCGCGGGAATGACGTACGTCTTCTAGCCTCCACGCAGCGACTTTCCTTTCCTCAGAAAGCCCGCGCCGCCTTAACTGGCAGCGCGGGCTTTCTGGCACCTTCGCAACTTAGCCGGATCGGGGGTTGGGAGGCGCTACTCCTCTGCCATGTGCACCAGATCGGCGTTGGCGGGGTCGTGGACGAAGCCCCAGAATGCCTCGACGGCGCGGTTCGCCTCGTGGATGGTGCGCTGCGCCATGTAGACCGTGCGGTGCAGGTCGAAGCCTGCGACCGGCACCTCGACAACAGTGCCCCGATCCAGCGCCCATTCCGCCGCCAAGCGCGAGACAAACGACACGCCAAACCCGGCTTCTATCGTCTTGATGATGGCCTCGGTGTTGCCAAGCTCCATAAAGACGTTCATGTCGTCCAGCACGATGTCGTGCTTGCCCAGCTCGGCCATCATCACGCGGCGCGTGCCGGAGGTCGGCTCGCGGATGATGAGCGGCTCCTCCAGCAGCTCGGATGGGTCAATGTAATGGCGGTTGGCCCAGGCGTGCTCGGCGGGAACCACCAGGATGATATGGTCGTGGAAGAACTCCTGAAACTCCAACTCGTCATCCAGCACATCGTGGCTGATGACGCCCAGATCAGCTTCTGATTCGAGCAGACGCGGGACGATGTAGTCGGGCGTGCAGTTCAGGATGGAGACCCGCACGCCGGGGTTCCGGTACTGGAACCGCGCCGCAAACTGCGGAAGGATGTACTTGCCGGAGGTCGTGCTGCACGCGATGCGTATCTCCCCAACAACCTGATCGTGCAATGCTTCCATCAACTGCTCAATCTCGACGGACTGGCGCACCAGCTTGCGGGCGCGGGGCAGTAGCAGCCGGCCTGCGTCGGTCAGCTTGAGGCTGCCGCCGGTACGCTCGAACAACTCGACGCCCAGATCGGTCTCAAGCATCTTGATGTGGTGGCTGACCGTGGGCTGCGTCAGGTGCATCTGGCGGGCCGCCTCAGAGAAGCTCAGGCTTTCCGCCGCGTGGAGAAATGTCTGTATGCGCAGTAAATCCATCATGATGGAATAACTATCCCGGCAGCCTCTGCCGCCAGCGTCATTTTAGGAGGGCACATCCACCGGGCAGACAGGCAGGGATGATCCAGGCAGCATTACCAACCGTCGAGCGCTCCCTTCTGACCATCATAACCGAATCAGCCCTCACCTGGCAACGCCGGATCGGTAAGTGGGCTACAGGCCCAGATACGCCTTGCGCACATGCTCCTGCTCGGCGATTTGCTCCGCCTCACCGGACAGGATGACACGCCCTTCGCTCAGTACGAACGCGTAGTCGCTGACCCGCAGGGCCATGTGCACGTTCTGTTCAACGAGCAGTATGGTCAGCCCCTCAGTGGCAAGCTGCTGGAGGGTCTCAAACAGGTTCAACACCAGCATCGGGGCCAGACCCAGCGACAGTTCGTCAATCATCAGCAACTCAGGCTCCGCCATGATGCCGCGCGCCACGGCTACCATCTGCTGCTCACCGCCGCTGAGCGTCACCGCCTTCTGGTCTTTGCGCTCCTGGAGGCGCGGGAACAGCGTGAACACCCGCTCGATGTTGCGCTCCAGGTGCGGACGGGCCCGCGTGTTGGTCGCTCCCATCTCCAGGTTCTCGTAGACTGTCATGTCGCCAAACAACTGGCGGCCTTCGGGCACCAGCACCAGGCCCATCTCTGCCTTGCGATGAGCAGGCATACGACCGACATCCTCGCCCTGAAAACGGATCGTCCCCTCCCAGGGGCGGATCAGGCCCATGATGGTGCGCAGCAGTGTCGTCTTGCCGACGCCGTTGCCACCGACGAGCGAGCTCAACGGCCCGCGTTCGAGCGACATGTCAATATCCCACAGAATCTGGATGTCCCCGTAGCCCGAACTCACGTGTTGGATTTCCAGCAAAGCCATTATTCAACGTCCTTTGCAGTCTGCGGCCTACGCGACAGCCGCTCGGCCAGCTTGGGATCACCCAGGTAGGCTTCGATAACCTTAGGGTCCTGCGCGATCTTGTCCGGACTATCCATCGCGATCTGCTGGCCGTGGTCAAGGACCACGATGCGGTCCGAGACGTTCATAACGGCATGCATGACATGCTCGATCATGATAATGGTCACACCCTGCGCGCGGATGGCGCGGATCGTCTCGAGCATGCCGTCGATCTCCGATGGGTTCAGGCCAGCCAGCACCTCGTCGAGCAGCAGCAGGTAAGGGCGCGAGGCCAGCGCGCGGGCCGTCTCCAGCCGCTTCTTCTGCGCGACGTTCAGGCTGCCCGCCAACTGGTCGGCGCGGGCTTTCATCCCCACCAGATCCAGAACCTCGTCACTGATGCGCTCAGCCTCGGCCAGGCGGTGATTCTCGCGGCCAAAACACGCGCCCACCATCACATTGCGGCGCACGGTCAGGTCGTTGAGGGGCTGCACGATCTGGTGCGTGCGCGCCATGCCCATCTTGGCCAGCCAGTAGGGCTGCTTGCCCGTCACATCCTCGCCTTTGAAGATGATCCGCCCTTCGTCGGGGCGATAAACGCCATCGATTACGTTGAACAGCGTCGTCTTGCCGGCCCCGTTGGGGCCGATCAGCCCCAGTATCTCGCCCTCTGCCAGATCGATGCTGACATGGTCGACCGCCTGCAGCCCGCCGAATCGCTTGGTGACGTTGTCGACTTGAAGGATCATTCCAGCACCCTCCGCGCCAGCGCCGATTGATCGCGCAGCCAGCCTACTACACCCGCCGGGATGAACAGGACGATGATCAACAGCAGCCCGCCCGCCACGGCAAGCTGGATGTTCTTAAACAGCGGGCTGACCAACAGGTAGCCACGCAGCCGCTGATAACCCGCCCCGCCCAGCACCGGCCCCAGCAGTGTGCCCTGCCCGCCCAGCATGACCATCACGATCATCTCGATGGACATGTTCAGCCGGAAGGCATCACCGGGCTCGATGTTACCGTTCTTGAAAAAGAACAGCACGCCGACCATGCCAGGGATCAGCGCCGACAGCACATAGGCCCACGTCTTGGCGTTGGGCGTCACCACGCCCATCACTTCGGCGGCGTCCTCGTTCTCGCGGATAGCCATCAGGCCCAGGCCAAACTTGGACGACTTGACCGCAAAGCTAATGATCAGCATCACCAGCACCAGCCCGACCAGCGTCCAGTAGGTAATCCACAGGGCCTGCATCGCGCCGCCGTATGACTGGTACACCTTGAAGTTGAGCGACATGCCAACCGGCCCGCCGAACGGGCCGAAGTTGTTGATAAAGGACCGCGCCGCCTCGTTGATGCCGATCGTCGCCAGCGCGAAGTACGCACCGCGCAGCCGCAGGATCGCCTTGCCCAGCAGGAACGCCAGCAGCCCCGACGACAATCCACCGACCAGCATCGCCACGTGCAGCGGAACGCCCAACGCGCTGATCAGGTAGAAGCCCACATAGCCGCCCAGCCCAAAGAACACGATGTGCCCAAAGCTGACGTAGCCCGTGTAGCCCAGCAGGATATTCAGACTGCCTGCCAGCGCGATCGACATCAGAATCGTGAAGGCAACCTCGCGGGCAACGGCCTGATTGGAAACAGCCGGCCAGACACCAATCGCAAGCGCCACTAAGATTGTCAGCCACAAGCCGGGGTTGCGCCATGTCTTCATGATCCACCCCCCAGCAGGCCCTTTGGCCGCACCAGCAGAATGATGACGAATAAGACAAACTCGAGAACAGGCACCCAGGTCGTCGGCATAAAGGTTGGGATGATGCCCTCCAGCAGACCCAGGATCAGCCCACCGAACAGCGCGCCAAGCGGATTGCCCAGGCCGCCCATCACGCTGATGACGAAGCTCTTCAATTCATAACTGCTACCTGACAGGATCGTAAAGGGAAACAGCGTGGCGATCAGCCCACCCGCGCTGGCCGCCAGCATGGTGCCCAGCCCGAAGCTGAGTGCCAGCACCAGCGCCGAGGGAATGCCCATCAGCTCCGCGGCGTCGCGGTTGTTGGCCACCGCCCGGATGTACTTGCCGGGCCGCGTGCGGTACAGGAACAGGTACAACAGGCTCGTCACCAGAACGGCCACCAGCGCGGATGCAACGCGAGTCCACAGGATCGTGACCGGACCCATCGTCACGCTTCCGAGCGAGAAGTCGACATTGCGCGGTGAGGTCGTGAAGACTGCCGTGCCGATGCCGATGATGATCATGTTGACGGCGAAGGTAGCCAGCAGCGTCGAAAGGTGTGGGGCATTGATGACCCGGTGCACGGCCACGCCGTAGATCACGATGCCCGCCAGCAGGCCGCCAGCAGTCACAATCAGCAGCGCCAGATAGGGATTCAGGTTCAGCCCGGTGAAGATCAGGTAAACGCCGAACATGCCCAGCGCGATGATCGGCCCGTGGGAGAGGTTGATGACGTTCATCACACCCCAGATGAGCGTCAGCCCCATCGCAGCCAGGCCGTAGACGAAGCCAAGCAGAATCCCGTCTACCAGAGAAGCAACGAGTACACTCGCCATGCGCGGTCTCCTCTATGATGATCAGCGGTACACCATTTTACGGATTTCGGCCCGGAGCCGCGACTCAGACGCGGACAGGCCGAAATGGGATCCGCTGATGATATGGGGAAGAGGCCCGCAGGCGAGACCACCTGCGGGCCTGGCCGGTCTTTATCGGGCCGGATACAGCGTTTCGGCTGTCGCCGCGCTGGTCGGCCAGACGATCTGCTTGACGAGGTTGCCGCTGGCGTCCTTCTGCCACTGAATGTAGACCATGTCGTGGCCAATCTGGAGGCCGTGCGAATCGGCAGTGGTATCAAACTTGATGTGTCCGTAGAAGGTCAGCATGTCCATGTTGTCGAGCGCCGCCTTGACCGCGTCGATGTCGGTTGACCCGGCGTCCATCAGCGCTTTCTGAAGGATCAGGCCCGCGGCATAGCCACCGGCTGAGTGATAGGAAGGCTGCTCATTGTAGGCGGCCACATACTCGTTCACGAAATCCTCACCCGTCAGGCCGAACCAGTCGATACCCATCTGGCTCGCCGCGTCGGCGGTGTAGGCTGCCTCAGGCTCCCACTGGCTGGGGCCCACGACGCCCAGCGCTGCATCGCCCAGATCAGAGAAGCTCGGCTCAGGCGGTGCAACCAGCAGGGCCAGGTACTTGACAGAGACGTTCTTCTCGTAGAGCTGCCGTGCGAAGGCGCTGCCGTCTGCGAAGTGGCCGCCGCCAAGAATGGCTTCCGGCCCGGCTGCCTGAATCTTGTTGATGAACGGCCCAAAGTCCGTCGTAGCGGGGTCGTAGCCTTCATACAGCACCACGTCGTAGCCCTTTGACTGGGCGTAGGCCTGGGCAGCCTCCACGACGGATGTCGAGAAGGTGTCGTTGGAGTAGACGAAGGCAATCTTGGTGACAGACGGATCGAGCGATGCGAGCTGGTCAATTGCGCCGCTCAGGTAGCGGCTGGCAGGCGTGTAGGCCTGGTAGACCAGCGTATAGCCCTTCTGATAGGTGGCATCCGAGGCCGCACCGGTGGTGATCATGATCTTGCCATACTGCTCGGCAATTACGGCGGCGGCATCTGTCAGCCCGCTGGAATAGGGGCTGATCAGGAAGTCAGCGTTATCCTGGGTTGCCAGGCGGGTATACAGCTCCTGCACGCGGTCCTTGGTGCTCTCGTCATCGTAGAACACTGACTTGAAGGTGACTATGTCGTTGCCAACCTGGATGCCACCGGCGTTGTTGACGTCGTTGATCCACAGGTTCAGACCGTCAGTCTGGCGCGTGGATTCGACGTTGTAGGTGCCCGTTTGCGAGGCAGTAAAGCCGATGGTCAACTCCACATTCTGCATAGGGGCTTCGGTAGGCGCTTCGGTGGCGGCAGGCGCGGCAGCGGGAGCCTGGGTGGCCGCTGGCGCGGCAGTAGGCTGGACTGGCGCAGCGGTCGGCGCGGGGGTTGGCGCGCTGCAGCCTATCAGCAGGGCAGCCAGCAGCAATGGGATCATCACAAGCTTGTAGAGCCTGATGGTGTGCATATTCTCCTCTTTCCTCTTTAGTGGATGACATCACTGAACTGAACACACTGTTTAGACAGAGATTAGCTCACTGACACCTCCTCACCTGAGGTTGGCAGTCGTGGGCGCGATGCACCACAGACCCGTCGAGAAAGTCTCCCCCAAGCGGTATCGCGTGTGGCAAGGGTATCAGACCACGCGCATGGTTGTTGAGACGAGGCGTTCGGCGTGAAGAAGAAGGGGGAGGAGTGTCTCGTCAAGAGCCTGCCGGGAAGATCTGGCTCAACGGCGCAGCCGTGCATATGCGCCCATGCATATATATGTACTCAATAGACTTTACCACAATGTAGTGGTGAAAATCACGCGAACTCGGCAATCGCAGCAGAGCGACTGCATACGCAGGTTCGATTTTGAGCTAAGATTTCTGTGTATGGAACTGTTCTATGAGGCTATGGCCGGCGCGGGAAAGACAGTCTGTTGGAGAAGACAATATGGTCGAATGCCCCGGTTGTGGACTCAAGCTCCCGAACCAGAAACTGGAAACCAACGCCCGATACAATGCCTCCGGCGAATGCTGGCGAGTATACGGGGAACTAACGGCATACACCCTTTTGCAGAATAATCCAGCGTTCATTCATCAACTGGCTGTGGATGCCTACGGAGCACAACATTCGGGTGGCATAACACGCAATATCACAACTTCCTATGCGCTTATCGGACTCTTCCTCGCCCTTGAGCAGCACTATACGGGGAGGCAGGTACAGCGAGCCCACATGGTTCTGGCAAAGCTACAGGTCGATTGGCCCCGGCTGGACCCGCCAACGTCTCCTGGTGCCCTGACGGTGCAGGACGTTATGAGCGCCGATCCGGGTGATGGGCGCGACGCAATGTTGACGAAATGGGCTCAGTCAGTATGGCTGGCCTGGGAAGATTCGCATGAATGGGCCAGGATTGTTTGCAAAGAGCGGCTGTCGGTGGGCCAGTAGCGACCCACGAATGGAGAGAACTCATCGCCCAAAGAGAACGCATCTGAGCGGTGTTTTGCCAGCATGCAGAATTTCGACTGAGCCACTATTTTGACGAACGCACTCTCTATTATCACCGGACCTTCACTATGGGAAGAGTAAATGTGAACGTGCTGCCCTCTCCCTGGACGCTTTCGACGAACAGATGTCCATTATGGGCCTCGATGATGAGCTTGCAAATCCTCAGCCCCAGCCCCGTACCGGGGATAGCCGACTTCACCATTTCGCCTCGATAAAACTCTTCAAAAAGGTGCTCCCGATCTTCCGACGAAATACCCAGACCATGGTCAGCTACGCTGATCCGCAACCTATCGGGCTGGGCCTCACACCGGATGGCAACCTCACCGCCTTCTGGCGAGTATTTGACAGCATTGGACATCAGGTTCTGAAAAACCTGTGAGATGCGGGCCGGGTCACAGTAAACCTCCGGGGCCGCCTCAAACCCAGAGACTACAAAGCGGTGACTCGGAGAGATCTCTCGATACATCTCCACCACCGGCTGGGCGATCCTGGAAAGGCTCGTCACGTGAGGCTGGATGGAAACACTCCTCCCGGCCTGAAGGCGGGCGATGTCGAGCAGGTCGTCCAGAATCTGCTTGAGGACCATAGCCTGCTGGTTGACAACCTCCAGGAAATGCTTCTGGCGGGTGGCCCCCATCTCACGAGTCAGCAGTATTTCGCTGAAGCCCAGAACCGAGGTCAACGGCGTGCGCAGCTCGTGGGCTGCAATGGACAGGAAGCGGTCTTTCAGGCGATCAGCCTCCTTTATAGGGGAGATATCGCGGATGATAGCCACATGCCCGAAGGCCTCGCCCAGCCCGTCTCGCAGGGGTCCAACTGTCAGCACGGCATCGAAGCTGCTGCCATCGTTATTACGTATCACTACTTCGCCGCTCCAGCCTGCCGCGTTCCGAAGGGCCGCGGTCAGGTCGGCGAGGGTTTGCTCAGGTTCGATCATGCCCATTAAGAAGCGTCTATCTTCACGGCCAACCAGGTCGGCCATCTGGTAGTAAGTCATCACCGTAAAGGCCGGGTTGATTTGCTGGATGTCACCCTCACGGCCCATCACGACCAGCCCTTCCGCTATCGAATCGACGATAGTTTCCAGGCGGTTGGTGGTACGCTGAAGCTCCCCGGTCCGGGTCTCGACGGCGGTCTCAAGCGTTTCGTTGTACTTTGCCAGGACTCGATACAGCCGGGCATTGCGAAGCGCTACCGAAACCTGGCTGGCGAAGGCGCTCAACAGGTGGCTGTGCTGTTCGGTGTAAAAGCTCGGCTGCCCGCTGTCCACTGCAACAAAGCCCACCGTTTCGCCATCAACAACGATGGGGGCGCTGATGTGAGAACGAATCCAGTTTCCCCCGACGAGCGAGACCCACCGGTCGCGGGCCTGTGTGCTGGCTTCGGGCGCGAGATCGCCAGGCGGCATTAAGTCGATCCAGTCAGCTATCTCCAGCAGTGGAATCCTGAGGTCTACCAGAGGCCCGGTGTCAACTACAAACCGCCGGTAGCCCTGGAAGCGGACGATCTGCCCGCTCTCGTTTTCTATGATCGCTAATGCCGAGGCATCGTGCGGAATGACGGTCCCCAGCGTGTCTACGATGACATCCAGCAAGCTCTCGAAGTCCAGAGAGCTGTTCATGGCGATAGCTGTGCTGAGAAGCCCCTCCGCGAGGAGCCGCTGCTCGTGCTCTGCCGCTTCTGCCCGGTGGCGCTCGGCCAACTCACTGCGCGCCTGCGTGACCGCCTCATCCAGACGTTTAATCGTCAGATTGAACACCATCCCCAGCAGGAACAGCATCCCGGTGGTCGCCGCGACCCGGAAGGCAAAGTAATCTGGGTGCGTGACCCGCCTGAAGATCACAATATCGGCAAAAGCGATAAAGAAAGAGGTGAGTGTGAGGAGCAGGGTCACCCCAGGGATCGCTTTGCGACCCAGCAACAGGCCCGCCGCGACGATCAGGACGAAGTAGATGAGCAGCGACGAATCGTATATGCCTTCAAATAAGGAGGCGGAGAGTGTCGCACCCAGACCAATCACACCCAGCACGATACTACTGGCCAGGCGGACGCGCCCCCGCCGATTGAGGTAAAACATCCCAATCAGAAGGATGCCTATTCCGAAGACAATCGCCAAGGAGAAAGCCAACTGCTCGTAGGTGCCAGTGGCAACTGTCACGGCGATGACAGCCAGAATGAAAATCAGCAGGCTGAACAGCGCCAGCAAGATGTAGTGGAGATACTGCGCCGTATGGGTCTTGTCAGCATCCTCAAAGACAGGTGGTGACAGTAGCCGCTTAATCCAGCTTTTCATCAAGCGAGTCCTCGCATCATTGATAGCCTATAGGAGAAATGAAACGCGGTCAAGGCGCATCATGGCCCGATACCGATGCCGCAAAACCAAACTGTGGATAATCAATCAGAATACGTTCTGGAAACCCAACATCAGGGGGAGACAGAGAACAAGCGTTTTTCAAGAAGTCGTGATGCGGCCTAGTTCGTGATGGTTGAGCACCAGCGCAACACGTTCGCGTGAGTTCATGGCAGGGTTACTCCCTATCGCCCGCGCCGATATCTCTCAGTGCGCGTGTTTGGGCATGCAAGTTTTCGTGCGGCGTCCCGTCGGGGATCTCGCAGCCGGCCCCGCTGAAGCTGCGCGGCCCGCCGATCTGCATGCAGTCGGCGGCGGCGCGGTAGACGGTCTCCGCCGGGCTCTGGAGCATCACCGCTACCGGGTCGAAGTTGCCGAGGAATGAGACCTGATCGCCGAACTGCTGGCAGGCTGACTGCATATCGACCATCCAATCCAGGTCGATGATGTCGGCACCGCTCGCCACCATGCCTGCGATCAGGTGGTTGGTGTTGCCGCAGATGTGCAGCCTCGCGAGACCGCCCATCGCATGCACGGCCTCGAAGATGCGCTGCTCGTACGGCAGGGCGAAGCGGCGGTACATGGCGGGCGAAATCTGCGAGGCGATGGCGTCACCCAGCCCGATGATGTCCGCCCCCGCCTCGATCTGGGCCCTGGCGAAGGCGATCTCCACCCTGGCGCAGATTTCCAGCAGCCCATCCACCCACTCCGGGCGCAGCGTCAGGTCGAGCAGCAGATTGCCCACGCCGCGCAGGTCAGCCGCCTCAGCCAGCGCCCCCTCCACCCAGCCCATGATCGGCACCTGGCCGCCCACCTGCTCGCGGAACAGCCGGATCGCCTCCAGGCGGTCGGCCATGCGGGGGCCAGAGGCCGGATCGGGCGGGACAAGCTTCGCGACGTCCTCCGGGCTGGCGATGAGCGGCACCCGGTTGATCGGCAGATTGTCGGGCGGGAACTCGACCACCAGCCCGAAGTCCGCCGCCTCCCGGTAAGGGTCGGAGATGGCCTGCACGATGTCGAGGTCGAAGGTCTCCCGCACCGCCAGGTTGGCCTCGACCAGCACGCGGTGGTCGAGGTAGTAGCGCGACAGCGGCTGCCCGATATGATGGGCAGCGAAGGTCATGAAGATGTCGAAGTTAGGCGGGCGGTCGACCGGCTCACCGACCAGCCGCCGCGCCATCCGCTGGTAAGAATCCATATAGGCCTCAAGCCGGTTGCTGCTCTATGATAGCCTGTCTCTCCTGAGAACGGGTTCTGCGATCCAGCAGCACACAGCCTGTCACGCCCAGCACCAGCAGCAGGACGGCCCGCACAACATCCACCCGGGACGATAACGGCGCAAGGAGCTGCCCCGTGAAATTCGTGGTGAAGTGGATCAACATGCCAGACAGAATGCTTCTGTTAGTATTGCTATACACCCAGGTCATGACCAGCGCCAATCCCACACTGTGCAGCATGAAAGTCCAGAAGCCGGTCAAGCCGAAACCGATCTGGCCATGCCAGGTGGCGGACATGAAGAACAAGGGCAAATGCCACACCCCCCAGATCAACCCCAGCCCTATCGAGCCCGGGATGGTGTTGAAACGTTTGATGAGGGGGTCGAGGGCATAGCCACGCCAACCGAATTCCTCCGACCACGGGCCAGACATGAAACTGATGAGGATCGCCAGCGGCCATGCCATTGGATTAGCCATCAGGCTCCTGAGCTGATCCATACCCGGCAGCGTGCCGCCGATGGCCACGTCCACTGCCGAACTCAAGACCAAAATGGCAGGGAGGATCAGGAAGATAACCAGCCACCAGGGCAGTTTGATCCGCCTGAGAGAGAAGCAGCGACGCCAGTAATCGCGCCGCTGTTCCTTATCGTACGTCAGGAGAGCCATCGCTACCCCGACGATTGACGGGCCCGCGCCACCCAGGACCAGCAGTATCATCCAGGGCATCTGATATGGGCTGTTGCCGCTCAGGGCTATAGGGGCGTAAAACGCCCATGTCCAGATGAACGTCGCCACAAAGAACACAACCAGATTCCTCGTTGCTTTACTCATTGGTCATGTCTCCATATTCTCTGCAATTCGCCGCCACGAAAAGCAGAGGTGCAGAACCACCACTTGGCCCATTTGCGCAGGGATGAGATCGTTCGCAAGACCACCTGTAGCATCGCCAGCAGCGCCAACGGGTTGAAAACGTGTAAATACGCCCGCATCACGTCGTGAAACCAACCATCACTGGAACCACTGCATCTCCATCCAGAGGTCAGCCCAGCGTTTGCGCGGCTGGCGGCAGACATATAACCCGGTGTGATATTTCGTCTCTTCGTTCTTCACGCCATAGCGATTGGTGACCTGTCCAGCCCGGTCACAAGAGGTGAAGAAATGCATGGCATATTCGCGCTCGAAACCCACCACGATGACTGTTTGTGGCTCCGGGCTGCCGTAGCCACGTGCCCACAGGCTGTTCGCTCCGCTGATCACCGGGGGGAGGCCAAAGTCCGGCCCATAGAGGTCGAGCGCACCGGCCTCGCCATAGTTACCGGCCAGAATGACAGTGCGAGGTTTCTCAGTGGCGGGGATGCCGCCATAGATCTGGGCTACCTGCGCCGCGAGATCGGGCCAGCCGATCATCTCGACCACCTCGCCATTGACGTGAGAGGTGATTTCCCACAGCGGCGAGTTGATAGGCGCGATCGGCTTCACCAGAACAATCCCAACCACGCCGCCCACAACTACCAGCGCCCATGAGACGCCCTGCCCTACCCGCCGGATGCTGATCCTGCGTTCGGCAAGCCAACCTTCCCACCAGACCGCGCCTGCCGCAAGCAGCATCGCATAGGCGGGCGCAACGTAATACCCCCGCCCGCGCGAGATCAACAGCAGGGCAAAGGTCACCAGGAACATCCAGCCCAGCGCGCGGAAACGCTTGCCGAGGGGGTGAATCAGGCAGAAACCCAACCCGGCCAGCCACAGCGGGACGGTGAAAGGGTTGGTGGCAACATAGAGCTGATCCGGCAGAAATGAAGCTGTGCGCCCCCACGAGATGTCACGGGCGTGGATGGCCCCCAGGAAGTCAAGGGAGATGAACTGGTGCTGAACCTGCCAGACGAGATTGGGCAGGAATATCAGCAGGGCTACTCCAGCACCCGCCCACAGCCACACGGATCGTAGATAGCGCCTCGCGGGAGTGAGCAAGGTCGCCACAACCAGCCCGGCAACGAAAAACGCGATGGAGTACTTGGTCATCATGCCCAGTCCGATGGCCGCCCCGATCCCCAGCCACCAACGCGGATCGTCCGTGACCAGCAGTCGCACCAGACAGAAGGCCATCAGAACCCACCACAGATAATCAAAGGCCATATACTGGATTAACGTCCCGGCGGTGAGCGCCGCAGGCGAGATGACGGCTGCGATGGCGGCCATGAATTGCGCGGCGCGCTTACCGCCCAGGTCGCGAGCCATCAGGCCAACCAGAATTACGACGACACCCTGACCAATGGCCGAAAACAGGCGCAGCCCTCGCAGGGAATTGCCAAACAGCACAAGGCCAACGCGAGCGATGAACGGGGTCAGCGGCGGGTATGCCACGTAACCCCAGTCAAGGTTGCGGGCGTTCATCAGGATATCCAGCTCATCACGATGAAAGCCGTATTGACCATCGGTTACGAAGTGCAGGATGACAACAGCCAGCGCGAGGATGAGCAGGAGCGCCTGGTCACTCACACTCGCTGCCATGCTTTGCATAGAAGCTGACGCGTTTCGTGTTTTCACCATAGACTTGCAACTCCCGTTTGAGCAGACTCGGATGTCATCACGGAGGGTAATTACTGTCTATACTTATACGGGGGGGAGGTTCCTACGGTTCAGTGTTTCGTCTACTGAAATCTACCAGCGACCGAACCGGGACCGGCCAGATGGATGCGACGGACGGGCCCGATGCACCGCCTGGCCCTTCAGTCGATATCGGTTCCAGCCCCAACGGGCTGTCCTGGTTATGTTCTTGATACGCACGGCGCTCGTTATGGTAAGCCAGGCACTCCGTCAGCACCCGTCGAAGGTGCCGTTCATTCAGGACCAGCGCCCTGTGCAGACACTCCGCAGGAACGGTGCGGACCCATCGCTCAGCGCTCGCGTTGGCATTGAGGGCCTGGAACGCCTTGTGGAGGTACCGCATCTGGAAACGACGGAAAAAGTTGAGGTATATGGACAGGAAAAGGCCCGGGGCTATAGCCTGGCTCCGGTCTTTTTCAAGAAGTCGTGATATCATCGAGTCGGCCATCATCTTCAGCCGCTTGTGCCAACTATGAGGACCCGGCTGCACTTGCCCAGTACAAGATTGCAGTTGTGTAATCAGTAATCAAGCGTGTTCTCGGCGCGCCACGTGGCGCACTGCCACCCACCGATAATCAGACGTTTGTTGCGCGGTTTGCAGAATGAATAAGGAGCAGCCCCGCAATGTTTCAAAATCAATCCAGCGCCTGAAAGCCAATCACTCAACTAAGGAAAACGAGGAATATCATGTACGTCGTAGAAACTGAAAACCTTACCCGCATCTATGGCAGCGGCGTGGCACAGGTCATTGCACTTGACCATGTTTCCCTGCACGTCAATACTGGCGAGTTTGTCGCGGTGATGGGGCCAAGTGGCTGTGGTAAGTCAACGCTCCTGCATCTGGTTGGCGGGCTTGATCGCCCGACCGAGGGCCTGGTCAAGATCGACGGACAGGACCTGAGCAGCCTGGACGACGACAAGCTCACCGACCTTCGCCGTGAGCGCATCGGGTTTATCTTCCAATTCTTCAACCTGATCCCCACGCTGGACGCGCTGGATAATACTGCGCTGCCGCTGGTGCTGGGGGGAATGAAACCTGCCGAGGCTCAGTCCCATGCAGCAGATTGGCTGGAGAAACTGGAAGTAGCCGACCGCAGCTCACACCGTCCGGAAGAGCTTTCAGGTGGGCAGCGCCAGCGCGTCGCCATTGCGCGGGCCCTGGTCACCGAACCCTCACTGATTCTGGCCGATGAGCCCACCGGCAACCTTGATTCAAGTGCAGCAGACGATTTTGCGGTCCTGCTGCGCGACACGGTCGACCGCTGGGGCCGCAGCATTCTGCTGGTGACGCACGATCCACGCATCTCGTCGTATGCGGATCGCATCCTCCAGATGAAGGATGGGCGCATCACCGAACAGGCACAGAACAGCAAGAATGATCGGAAAGCAACTGCTGTGGAGGAACATCATGCGTGAACTCCCGCTTGCGATCAGCTATCTAAAGGGCCGGCCTACCCGGACCATCATGACCATCCTGTCTATCGTGATCGGCGTGATGATGATGTTTGGCCTGAACGGGATGGCTCCAGCTCTTCAAGACTTATTTATCTCAAGCACCCAATCAGTGGCGCTGACCAACGTCGATCTCTATGTGACGCGCAAGGATGGCAGCTTTTTCCGCCAGGAATACGAGCAAAACGTTGCCGCTGTCCAGGGCGTCGAATCGACTGCCGCGATGATCGTGCGGGCAGTGACCGTCCCGCCAGAGCACTACTACACAGCGGATGGCAGCGAGATCAGTACTATCCAGGTCTACGGCATAGATACGTCTGTCACAGATGAGTCCTTCAATGTGGTGACCGCCGGAGGGCGCAGGCTGCTGGCGGGCCGTCTTTTGCAGCCGGGCGATGGCCGGGTCGCGCTCATCTCCCAGCAGTTCGCCCAAGGGCTGGGAATCGGTGTGGGCGATGTCGTGAAACTACCCGGCGCATCGGGCTGGATGGACTTCACCGTAGTCGGTGTGCTCGACGATCCCGGCTTGCTGCTCGGCAATCAGCAGGTGTTCATGCCGATTGGGGCGGCACAGGAACTGCTTAACACACCCGGACGGATCAACACCATTATGGGCCGCTACGCAGAAGGCAGTGACGCGCGCGCCATTGATGCCACAGTGCAGTCAATGTTTGGCCGGGGCTATGAGCTCACTCCGCTTGAAGGTGGAGCCAGCATCTGGGCGGCGCTTCTGGAATTCATGAACGTGATCTTCACCATGTTTGGCCTGCTCGCGCTGGCAATGGCCGGCCTGATCATGTTCAACACCTTCCGCACCAGCGTCATCGAACGCCAGCGCGATATCGGTATGCTGCGGGCGGTCGGCGCAAAACGCCGGGTTGTGATGCGCACGATCCTGTACGAGGGCCTGATTCTGGCCGTGCTGGGCACCGTGCTGGGCATGCTGCTCGGGTTCGCCTTTGCCTACGGGGCCAGGGCGGGACTCAGCAGCATGTTCCAGAGCCTGATGGGCAGTCCACTTGGCCAACCGAGGTTCGAGGTTCTGACCTTCGTCGTGTCGATTGTCTTTGGAGTGGGCGTCCCGCTGGTCAGCATCCTGCTGCCAGCACGCGCGGCCAGCCACATCACACCGCTGGAGGCCATGCGACCCACAACAGTAGATCAAGAGACAGCGGTCCGGCGCAGTCGCCTGATAGTCGGCTTAATCAGTCTGGTGCTGGGCGTCGCCGGTCTTCTCAGTGGCATCTTCCCACTGATGGCGCTGGGCATGCTGATCTTTCTGCTGGCGCTGGGCCTGCTTGGCCCGCTGCTGATCAGCCCCATTACGTCCTTCTTCAGCCGCGCACTGACCCTTGTCTTCGGTCAGGAGGGCGGGCTGGCGGCAGGCAACATCGCCCGCCAACCACGGCGCGCGGCCATCACCGCCACCTCGCTGATGGTCAGCCTGGCCATCCTGATCGGGTTGGGTGGGATGCTGTCCTCCATCTACGGCGGCGCGCTGCACTACCTGGATGCCAGCCTGCGGTCAGACTATATCGTGCTGGCCGGTGGCCTGATTGTCACCAATGACACGGTCGGTGCTGGCCCTGAACTGGCCGACACAGTCCGGCGGCTGCCCGGCGTAGCTGAATTAACCACCATGCGCCAGACGGATGTATTGGATGCCAACGGAGTCGGCATCCGGCTCATCGGCATCGATCCGCTTAACTACGAGCGCATCGCCGGGCTGACCTTCCTTGAGGGGGACAAGTCTGCCTACCAGCAAATGCAAGATGGAAATGCGGTCATCGTTAATGGCCGTTATGCCTCGCAGTTTGGTGTGAAGGTTGGCGATACGATTGCGCTTGAAGGTCAGCATGGCCCGGTCGAAGTCAAGGTGGCTGCCATCGGCCTGGACTATCTGAATATAAAGCTGCCAACGATCTACGTGACGCAGGACACACTTACCCGGGAGTATGGCATCCGCAATGACGTGTTTTTGCTGGTCAACGCCAAACCCGGCGCAGATCGGGATCAGCTAGAAAAGGATCTGCTGACTGTAACACAGGCCTATCCCGGTTTTGGCGTTCTTTCCCACGAGCAGTTGTACGCCAGCCAGCAGAAAGTCGCACGGTCAGGCACCATCGGGATGAACCTCGTATTGGCCCTGCTTGCGGCCCCCGCGCTGCTGGGCCTGGCGAACGCGCTTGGTATAAACGTCATAGAACGCACGCGCGAGATCGGCATGCTACGGGCGGTCGGAGCAAGGCGGCGTCAGGTCCGGCGTATGATTGTCGCCGAAAGCCTGCTCCTGTCCTTAATGGGGATCGCTCTAGGCATCATCAGCGGCATCTTGCTGAGCTTCGTCATGACGGGCGTGCTAGAGTTTGCCGGGCTGAACATTCCCTACAGCTTCCCCATTGCAGGAGTCTTGACCGCCATCGCCGCCGGTTTGATCTGTGGGATACTGGCTGCGCTCATCCCGGCTCGCCGTGCTTCCGACCTGCAGATTGTGGCGGCTCTTGCTTACGAATAGCGCATGGTGCCGGGCCGAAAACGCCGGATAACTATGTCTGGGAGCGGCTTGGCTGGCTGCGGAAGGCCGCCTGCTGGCTACTTATCTCATCCGCGCACAAACAGGAGGGATGGGTAGTTTCGCAGATCTCGTAATCTCGAACGGGTGAATTTCTCGGCATCCTTGTTATTGTCGTCTCTGTTGTGTTTATCATCGGCGCGGTCATATTGGGCCGCCGCCAGCGCGCCGCGGTTGATCGGTGCGCGCCCGGCTCATGGAAATCAGCGGCGGCTACTCGATTGACCTACAAGGTGGATCAATGAAGTTCTCGCGGAACGGCCACATCACGGATAGCGCCACGGTCGAGAAGGTTCTGGCCACCCTCGCCGACCTGGCCGACCGCGTTGAGGGTAAGCGTTAGAGCACAGCGTGACATCATGGCTCGTGACGCTTGAAGAAGCCTGCCAGGGATCTGATGCTGTGCAGGCAGCAGGCGATGGCCGAACAGCAGTCGGGCAGCCTGTTGGGTCTGAAACTGGTATCACCTGATGGCCAATTCGTTATTGAAATGTTCTGAGTAGCGTCATCCAAGACTACTATCAGGAAGCCGCTTAACCGGCGATTCTGTACTCATATTAGTCTTGAAAGACTGCGGGTACCGAGATACCTCAATACCGCTCAAGCGTCTCCGTTCAGCCCCCAGGCGACTGGGGGCTGTCTGTCCACCATCCCTTGCCTTCTAAACTCTGGGATGACTCATGTTTATGATTAACTCATTCCCAGCGGAAGGTTTTGATCGAGATGAGCACCCCGGCGACCAGGGCCCCCGCCAAGACGAGGACGTCGGTGATGTGCTGGCCCCAGGCCTCGCCGATCCACAGGCCTTTCAGCAGATTGACCACATACGTCAACGGCAGGAACGCAGAGAGCTTCACGACGGTTGCGGGCATCAGCTCGCGTGGCCAGGCGGCCCCGGACAGGATCAACATGGGGTACAGCAGCACCATCGCGACGATCTGGGCAACGCGAGCCGTAGGCATGGTGCCCGCCAGGATGAACCCGATCCCGAAGAAGCTCAGGCTGCCCAGGATGAATCCACCTACCATACTGAAGGCATTGCCCACGAACTGCACGTGGTAGATCAGCTTCCCGGCGGTGACGAGCAGGAGCATGCCCAGGCTGGTCATGGTGAAGACCACGACGACCTGTGCGGCCATGACGACCAAAGGACTGACCGGTGTGGTCCGCAGGCGACGCAGGATACCGTTCTCCCGGTAAGTGGCCATTGTGATGGTGATGGACATCAGTCCGGTCATCCCGATGATCATGGCGGTGAAGGCCGGTATCAGAGCGCCGACCGTTGCCTGACCGCCAAACTCCGTTGCAGGCGTGTTGCCATAGATGGCGCCGAACTTCGTATCGCTTCCGGCGGGCCAGTAATCCCGACAGCCAAATCGATCTGCCATGTACGCCGAGTGCCTGCCGGACTTGGCGATTTTCTACTCCGCCAGTACACTGTGAAGCAGTAGTACGCTTCCGACAGCGTCTGCTCTTTTAGCGCACGCCAGTATCGTATTCAGTTTCTGGATTCTCCAAAGGAAGGCAGGCATACTCACATGGCTTATAAACGTATTGTCATTTCGGAATTTGGTGGACCCGATGTCCTCAAATGGGTCGAGGAACCGACGCTGCCGGAGCCCCAGGCAGGCGAAGTGCGTGTCAAGGTATTGGCAGCCAGCGCATCCTTTACCGACACCATGACCCGGACCGGCAACTACCCGGGGATCAAGGAAAAGCTGCCCTACCCCCCCGGCTGGGATTTCGTGGGCGTGGTGGATAAGCTCGGCCCCGGCGCGAGCGGCTTCTCGATTGGGCAGCGGGTCGCAGACCTGACCGGCTACGGCGCGAACACCGAATACATCGTCCGACCGGCGAATAGTCTGGTTCCTGTGCCGGATGGCCTGGACGTCGCCGTCGCAGATGCAACCATTCTCAGCTACACCACCGCCTACCAGATGCTGGTGCGCATCGCGGAAGTCAAGGAAGGCCAGCGCATCCTGGTGCATGGGGCCGCTGGCGCGGTTGGGCAAGCTTTCCTGTCTCTAGGCAAACTGCTGGGCTTAGAAATGTACGGCACGGCTTCTGGCAGTCAGGTGAGCACGGTCAAGGAGGCCGGGGCCACCCCTATCGACTACCGCACAGAAGATTTCGTAGCCAAGACGATGGAGCTCACCGGCGACGGCGTGGACGCGGTCTTCGATCCCATTGGCGTGGACCACTTCATCGAGTCGTTCAAGACGCTGCGGGCCAAGGGCAAGCTGGTGACCTACGGCTTTTACAACCTCACAGCCGGGACCGACCATCCCATGATGGGCCAGATGATGGGGCAGATCATGCGTTTCCAGATGCTGAGCATGCGCTGGAACTACTTCTCCGGTGGGAAGAAAGTGATCTACTTCAACATCGGTGACCTGCGGGGTAAACACCCTGATTGGTTCAAGGAAGACCTTGCGAAGCTGTTCGGCTACGCGGCGGAGGGCAAGATTCATCCGAACGTCTGGCGGCGGATGCCCATGTCCGAAGCGGCGGAAGCTCATCGGCTCATCGAGGCGCGCAAAGCCGAGGGGAAGATCGTCCTGATGACAGACGCGGCGGAGTAATCCGCACCCTACCCGGTGATTGAGTAACCAAACCGCCCCTGGATAGCACATGGATGCCAGGGGCGGTTGTTTGTACTCTGTCAGGCAACCAGATT
The DNA here is from genome assembly GCA_963787375.1 of uncultured Chloroflexia bacterium. GTDB lineage: Bacteria > Chloroflexota > Anaerolineae > Aggregatilineales > UBA3940 > CAWBCR01. Next base: position 286,354 of record CAWBCR010000016.1, read on the forward strand.
ACCATCTGTCCTGGCCGAAAATGCACGTCAATTCTAACCCCTCCGTTAATCGGACGCCGAGAACTGAGGAAATGAGGCCCGACTGTGCCAGAGCGAAGTCGTGGACGAAATTGTACATGCGTCCAATTCCTGAAGGCATGTGGTTATATCTGTCGCTCTCTTGAATGGTTATCCAGAGCGGCTATCTATGCTCAGCCTATACCATGCCTATCGGAAACTGGAGACATTCCCTCTACGCGGGCAGGCATATACTTGAAGTCGAGCAATGAAAAGGGATTTATGATGTTCCCACTCAGCACAGTGAGGCTGCCATTCCCCAGGTGCATGGTGCTCCCCAGGAACGCGGGACATAACTCAAATGATAGGGCAGAGACAGGAAACGGAAAGCCTTCCGCAGGGTAGGTGGGCGAAGCCCTGCGGGCTTCTGCGTTGTCGTCATTGGGCTATCCCGCCTCAGCTTTTCACCTTCCCGGGCGCTCCTCACGGCTCATCAAGAATTATCCCATGTTCATGATTGCCGCACCCCTGCGGAAGACCTTGTTTGGATTGACAAAAACACCCCTGTATCCGACGGCATTGCCAGTGTCTGGTTATTTCTCCCCCACCCCCAGGAGCTCATGTACCTTGGTCTCCAGAACCTGCGGGTCAATGGGCTTGACCATGTAGTCGTTTGCACCGGCGGCAAAGGTCTGCTCGACGGTCCCTGTATCGGAAAACGCTGACAGGATGATCACCGGTGTCTGCTCGTGCTGGGGAAGCGCGCGAATCCGCCGGCATAGTTCAATGCCGTTGATCTCTGGCATCATCACGTCGAGGATGAACAAGCCCGGCGTCGATTCTTGCAGCATCTCAAGTGCACTCGCGCTATCCAGAGCTTTGAGCACGGCATATCCTTGACGTTCGAATAGGATACCGCAGAGGCTCAGGATCTCGGGGCTGTCGTCTACGATCATGATACTTGTGGTCATGGCGTAACCTTTTTGAAATTCGTATACGTTTCTTGAGTACGGAACAGCGGACGCCCAGTTGGCCAGACATCCGGTTGTGGCCGCCAGCGGACGGCACCTCCTGCAATCAGGTCATCTCCCTGACCTATGTCATGAACAACGTTGGACGTAACTCAATACCATACTCAGAAAACCGATCCACAAACCTGGGACGCAGGCCGTTGGCCAGGAGTTGCCCGCCCCCTTCATGGCTGGGCTGGAAGCCCGGTTTGCCGCTTGTCGTGTAGGTGAAAATGTTCTGCAGGATTATGTTCTCGCCTTCCAGGCCCTGCACTTCGGTAATCTGGGTGATCTTGCGGCTGCCATCCTTCAAGCGTGCCTGCTGTATGATGAGATCAACCGCGCTTGCGATCTGTGAACGAATGATAAACACAGGCAAGTCCATCCCCGCCATCATCGCCAGGGTTTCCAGGCGGGAAATAGCGTCGCGGGGACTGTTGGCGTGGACAGTAGTCAGCGAACCATCGTGCCCGGTGTTCATGGCTTGCAGCATGTCTAACGCTGCGCCGTCGCGAATCTCCCCGACTACGATGCGATCTGGCCGCATGCGGAGCGAGCCTTTGACCAGATCGCGAATCTTAAGTTGGCCTTCCTCACTACCAGGGACAGGCGGCGCCGTTTCCAGGCTCACCACGTGGCGCTGGCTGAGTTGCAGTTCGGCAGAGTCTTCAATCGTGAGGGTGCGTTCATCCTCTGGGATGAAGTTGCTGATGACATTGAGCAAGGTCGTCTTGCCAGAGCCGGTGCCGCCTGACACCACAATGTTCAGACGGGCGATGACACACGCTCGCAAGAATTCGGCAACTTCTTCGGTGAACGAGCCAGAGCCAACCAGATCTTGCCACGTCAACGCCTTTTCCGGGAATTTGCGGATAGTGATCGTGGTTCCCTGAAGCGCAGCGGGGGGCATGATCAAATGTACGCGACTGCCATCCGGCAGACGGGCATCCACCATCGGGTTGCGGCGGTTGAATTCCCGTTGCAGGGGACGCACAATGCGCTGTGCGGTCCACTGGACATGTTCTTCGTCGTCAAAGACAAATTCGGTTTCTTCCATCTTGCCGTTGCGCTCGACAAAAATCACCTCAGGCCCGTTAACCATGATTTCCGAGTAAGACCTATCTTGGACGAGCGGTTCGATGGTACCGAAGCCAAGCAGGTCGTTGATCAAGTCTGCTTCAAGCTCCTGGTATTCGGCCTGGTCAATCTGGATGTTGTTGTGTTGCAAGAGCGTTCGCAGCCGGTGGCTGACGGTCTGGCGATGTTCTGGGTCGGAGGTGGTCGCCCTATCGAATTCGCTGGGAGTGGCCAGGAGCTTCGGGCGCAACCACCTGCGCAAGCCTGCCACCTTGGGACTTGTGTGTCGCTTTGACGGTAGAACATATTCCTCTTCGCCGGGCATATGGTTGGGTGTGGGCATAGATTTATGGTCCATTAGAAACGATCCTCATAGGTTTCAGCGCGAGTGTTGAGTTAAACCGATTTCCCTTGCTGACATCCCGATGTGTACGGGTAGGAGCCACTGGCATCACGACTGGCGTTACACGTCAATCAGGGGGTTGACAGTGTGAACCAGAACGCACTACCCCTGGTCAGGGATGCTCCTGACTCCCTGTGCTGGACGGAAATGTACATCTGTTCTGCCAACGAGAGGACTCCATCGTGCTCCTCGGTGTGGTGGTGTTTGAAACACCAATAGCCTGGTATCAGGCATCCGTCATCTGAGAGGCCATCGGACCGATAGGGGGGCGAAAACTCTTCAGCAATAGAACGGATATGTGTTTTCGTCCACCTATGAGAACAAGAGTCATGACAGGCATCCGGCAAATGCTGTGCTTCGTCCACTATGCCCATCATAGCCCGATTCGGCGCAAAAAGAAATCGGCCTGCCAGAATGGCACACCGTCAGAGGAAACCGATTCCGCTACTCCCCCGGATACCCCACCCGCACGTTGTCGATCCGCCCGGTACCTGCCCGCTTCCAGATCGTTCCAGGCTGAGATATCGGGATTGTAGGCCGCCTGCCGCAGGAGATCCGCATCACCGGGCTGGAACATCCCCGATGATCGCCGCCACGACGATCACACCGCCGACCGGCAGCCACCACGGGATCGACTTCCGGCGCGCCGCTGGGGCCGGACCGCTGGCCGCTTCGGCTTCCGGTTCGGCGGCCTGCCCCACCGGCACGATGATCTCGCGCGCGCCAGCGCCTCAGCCTGGAGTTTCATTTCACGCCCAAACATGCCAGTTGGTTGAACATGGTAGAAATCGAATGGTCCGTTCTCTCACGTCAATGTATTGATGGTCGCATTCCGTCGACAGCGCAGCTCGGTCAGCAGATTGCCGCCTGGCAAGCGGATCGCAACGCCCAGCGCGCCACCGTTCATTGGTAGTTCACGGTCCATGATGCGCGCGGCAAGATGAAGTCCCTTTACCCGTCAAATCCATCATGATAC
>CAWBCR010000017.1:0-739308 GCA_963787375.1 uncultured Chloroflexia bacterium
TGTCCACGCCGAGCGACCGGGCGAACGACGCGGTGGAGAGCATCTGCTCCTCGGTTTCGCCGATGTTGCCCACGATGAAATAGGCGTTGATGATCATCTTCGACTTGCGGAGCACCTCGAACCGCTCGCGGATCTGCTCGACGGTGAACCCCTTGCCCATCGACTTGAGCGTGGCGTCCTGCGTCGACTCGACGCCGATCAGCAGGGCGAGGAACCCGGCCTGCTCCATCTTGCGGATGACGTCGGGGCGCTTGGCGATCTCCAGCCGGGCGTTGACGATGTAGTGCTTGCGGATCTTCTTGGCGATCAGCAGGTCGCAGATCTCGACGACCCGGTCCGGCTGATGCGTGAACACGTCGTCGACGAAGAAGATCAGGTCGGCGTCGATCTGCTCGATCTCGCGGACGATCGACTCGGCCGACCGCGGCGTCCAGCGCCGCTTCACGCCCCACGGGTTGACCGAGAAGCTGCAGAACTTGCAGTTGAACGGGCAGCCGCGCGACCCGGCGACCTTGTCGATCTTGATCCCCGTGCTCACGCCCTTGCTCGTCAGGTAGTAGGGGTGCCGGCGCAAGTCGCGGGCGGGCATCAGGTCGTCGTCCAGCGGCGACGTTGGCCCGCGGCGGATTGTGCACCAATTGGCCGTCGTCGCCGCGGTAGGCCAGGCCGGCGATCTCCGACCACGGGCGCCCCTGCGGCGATCTCGGCGATCGCCTGCTCGCCGTCGCCGCAGACCACGGCGTCCACGTTCGGACACGCCTCGAGCCAGTAGCGCGGATTCTCCGTCGCCGTCCGCCCGCCCAGAATCGTCATCACCCCCGGCGGCAAGCGCGTTGATGTCGTCGCGGATCAGCTCGAGGTTCTTCCGCCAGTTGATGGAATAGCAGACCAGGTCGGTCTCCGGCCTGAGGAACGGCTGCGTGCTGGGCGTGCGCTCGTGCCGGAAGTTGACCAGCTCGATCCGCTCGGCATAGGGGCGCAGCGCGGCGGCGACGTACTCCAAGCCCCAACGGCGGGAAGGAGGTCTTCGAACTGTGCGTGCGGGGATAAGGAAAGACGCACAAGACGTGGCGAAACATGCGTGCTAACTCCCGATCAGGTCCGACGGCACCCAATCAACGGATCGCACATTGCAAAGCGTCCCGGATGCTTCCGCGATAGCACAGCCACCACCGCCTGCATGTTTGAGAGAAGGGGGCAACACAGATCAACCGCTGATTGTATTGCGCCGCCGCCGGTTGGCCTATGCCGAAGTTCGGCTGGCGGCCCATTTTCGACGCTGTGGCTGGTTCAACAGCGGAGGCCACCTGCGGAGGGGCTTGGTCCACCGGCGAGTTCGAATGCCGGCTCTTTTTCACGGCGCGGAGGCCAACCTCTCGCAGCGCCGCTGCCAGGGGACCATCGCGGCGTGATGGCATAATTCCTGATATAGCAACATGTTGCGGCGCCGCGAGCGCGAATTACGGCAATCGAGCAGGCGGGATAAACGCGCAATCCAGGCTAAACAGAAAATCCCGTAATGACGATATAACCGGTAAAATAGGAACTCGCCGCGCTCGCAACATCCTCGCCCACCGTACGCGGTAGGGTGGCGTTGCGCTGCCTTGGGTCGCCAGGCGGTCAGAAACAGGTCCCGATGCTCCACAAGGGGGAGATCCAAACATGAAGCCTTCCGTGCCGTGACGTTGGTGGCGACCTGCCTGATACTGACGCTGTTTCCGGCTGCGGCGCCCCGGCACAAGAGCAGCAAGAGCAGCAAGGGCTGTACGACGCCGCACCGGATGGGGACGAGATGCAGCCTATACAGGGTTGCTTTGCGGACTGCCTGTCCAAAGAGCTCGAGGGTCATGGGGGTCCGCCGAATACTTGCTCGGCTTCCGGAAGAGTCGACAGGTTCCCCCGCTGGTGACCGCCAATCCGCCCGGCACCCCGTTGGCCGACGTGGGCGTGCTCGACGCGCCTTCGACGACGGTCCTGTTCGGAGGAAGGGGGGATCGACCACAATCCGTCGTCGGGCGTGCGTGGCGAGGTCGGCATCTGGCTCGACGAGAGCGCGACAACCGGCCTGGGCGTGTCCTTCACCGGGCTGCAACAGGAGAGGATCGGGTTCTTCGCCGAAAGCAACGGCAGCAGCGGCAGCAGCATACTCTCGCGGCCGATCTACAACACCTTGCTCGACCAGGAGGCGTCGCAACTCGTGGCGTACCCCGGGCTGGTCGCCGGCTGGGTGAAGTGCCAGACCGCCAACGAGGTCTACGGGGCCGAGGTCTTCCTGCGCAGGCAGATCGACCCGTCGGGCCGATGGACCTCCCTTCCTGTTCGGACTATTCGGCCATGTGGAGAGAAGTGTAGATGGGAAAAGGGGTAGGTGGGGGGGACGGTGGACTTCCTCATCGGCTACCAGTTCAGCCGCATCAACGACTCGCTGGCGGTATCCAATCACCTGGTCAGCCTCGACCCGGCGTTCCTCGGCCAGATCGGCACGACCCTGGACGCGTTTGACAGCTTCCGCGCCGAGAACGAGTTCCACGGGCTGGCCCTGGGCCTGAAATACGTCACCGACCTGGGGCCCTGGTCGCTTATCGATGATGGGTAAGGTCGGCTGCGGCAACATGCACCAGAGCGTGACCATTGACGGGCATACCGTGGTCAGAGTCCCGCTCGGGCCCACGGCCGAATCTGCCGGCGGGCTGCTCGCGCAGCCTCGAACATCGGAGGCTACGACCAGGACCGCTTCGGCGTGATCCCCGAAGCCCGCATCGGGCTGAGCTACACACTTCTGCCCCGTTGAGCGCGGGCGTCGGCTACGACTTCATCTACTGGAATCCGTCGCCTACGCGGGCGACCAGATCAACACGCGGGTCGACGTGACGCAAACGCTTCCCGACCCCACGTTCGATTTCCACGAACGCGACTCGTTCGTCCACGCGGTGACGTTCTATCTGGTGCAGTTGAACAACTAGCAGTCGGACAATCGCGACCGCGTCAGACCGTGGCGGAAGCCTCGCTGTCCAATCAGCGAACACGGCGTCGACCGGGTCCGCCTCGGGCTAGCGGCGGCACCTGCCGGCCGCGGGGCGAAGGCGGCGAACGAGGCCACGTGCCCACGAGCTGGACGACGCGGCCTTCGTTGGTCGCTCCCTTGACGCGGTACCCTCCGTCGGTCGGCGAGGTGGGCACGCTGAACGTCGTGGTCGGGCCCCCTTCCAGACGGTCACGGTCGCCGACGTTCCGCTGGCCGAGAGCGCCACGTCCACCGCCGTCACGCCGTCCCAACCGTCCAGCAGCGAGTACCAGAGCTGGTTCCCGTAGGCGTCAAAGCCGATGACGATGCCCTGGCGCGGGGGCGGGTTCAGGTAATCGCTGATGTTGATGAAGTCCGGCTCGAGGCTCCGCTCGCCGAAGTTCACGCCGATGATTCGCCAGATTCATGGCGGGCGTGATCGTGACCGCGTCGTTGATCCCCTGGACCACGCCGTTGACGGTGTCGATGCCGTCGACGTAGAAGTTCGGCTGGACCTCCCTCAGGAGGTAGTTTCCGGGAAGGACGTTGGAGAAGCCGTAGTGTCCCAGGGCGTCGGTCACCGCGACGGAGCGAGACGGCGGAACCGAGCATGTCTGTCCCCTGCAGCCACACCTCGACGCCGCCGATGGCCCGCTCCATGGCGTCCTTGACCCCGTCGTTATCCACGTCGGCGTACACGAACCCGCCGACGTGGCCGGCCGGCGGCAGCGTGCCGGTCACGGTGATGGTGACCAGGCCGTGTCCGACCCGCCGTGCCCGTCGCTGACCGTGTAGGTGAACGTGTCGCGTCGCCTGCTCCCCGGGCGCCAGGTAATCGAACTGGCCGTTGGGGTCGTAGTGGAACGTGCCGTTGCTGTTGTCCGTGACCAGGCCCACGGTGCCGGTCGTGTTGATGCCGACGACGGAGAGCGTGTCGCCGTCGGCGTCCGTGTCGTTGTCCAGGACATTGCCGGTCGTGAACGCGGCGTCCGCGGTCGTCTTGAATGCGGCTGCCGCCGTCGTCTTTGGCCACCGGGGCGTCGTTCACGTTGGTGACGGTCACGGTGACCGTGGCCTGGTCGGTATTGCCGAGGCCGTCATCCTGACCGTGTAGGTGAACGTCTCGGTGCCGAAGAAGTTGGGCGCGGGCGTGTAGAGCAACTGGGTCGCCGCTGTCGATGGTCACCGTGCCGCCGTGGTTCGTGGCGCCCACGCCCGTGATGGTGAGCGTCCCGCCGGTCGGTGAGGTCTCGTCGTTGGCCAGCACGTCCAGCGGAGTTGTCGGTGGTGTCCTCGTTCACGGTGAACGCGTCCGGATGGGCGGCCACGGGGCGGCGTCGATCGTCAGCGTCGTCGGTGCCGAAGATGACGTCGCGTCGGGACGTCTGCCGGGTGCATGTCGTCGAACAGCGACAGTCGTGTGGAAGGCAGGATCGTCGGCGGGATCGCTGGCGAAGGTCACCGTTCCCGGGAGTCGTCGCCTGGAACGGGACGCTGAACAGGAGGAACTCGCCGGCGCCCGAGCGGGCCGCCGAGGCCAATGTTGGTGCCGTCTGGACGCCGCCCACCTCGTCCAGCAGGCCCGGCGTCGCCAGGCTGCCGGACGTTCGTCCTGGTAGGCGGGTCCGTACGTGAATGGGCCCAGGGCGGTCACCAACGCGGCGTCTGTCGAACGTCACGTCCAGATAGGCCTGAACACGCCGCGGTCCGGAGACCGTGCTCGGGCGGATGTCCTGGACGTAGACGTTCAACAGGAAGGTGTCGTTCTGGTTCACATCGGAGACCGGGTTGCCGCGTCAGGTCCGTCGTCTCCAGGCGGAACTGCACGGCCGGCGGTGGTGATGGTGACCGTGGCGGTGTCGCTTCCGCCGTGGCCGTCGCTGATCGTGTAGGTGAACGTCTCGGTGCCGTCGAGGCCCGCGGTCGGGCGTGTACTGCAGGAGCGTGCTGCCGTTGATGATGCTGACGGTCCCGCCGTCGCTGGGCGTAGTGACCGACTCGATCGTCAGCGTCTCCCCGACGTCCGGCGCATCGGTGTCGTTGGCCAGCACGTTCAGAATCTGCGGGCCGTCCGTGGGGTCGACCCGGTACACGTCGTCGTTGGCCGTGGGGTCGTCGTTGACGTTCTCGACGGTCACGCTGACCGTGGTCGAGTCGCTGTGGCCCAGGCCGTCGCTGACGGTGTAGGTGAACGTCTCCGTGCCGAAGAAGTTGGCGGGCGGGCGTATAGAACACCTTGGGCCCGCCGACGTCGAAGGTGACTTCGCCGCCGTGGTTTCCTTGAGTCACCGCCGGTGATGCGCCAGCGTGCCCGCCGGTGGTGTAGATCTCATCGTTGGTCACCACGCTCAGCGCGTTGGTAGTGTCCTCCTGCACGGTGAACGTCAGGTCCGGGTTGGCGACCACCGCCTTGCTGATCGTCAGGTCGGTGGATGCCATAGTAGATCTGTCGGCGGGGTTCAGGAACATAACGGGGGCGAGTACAACGACACACTCTCCAGGTCGGCCGGATCTCCCGCAAACGTCACCACGCCCGTATCCGTGGCCTGGAAGGTGACGCTGAACAGGAGGACTCGTCCGGACCCAGAGGAGCGGAAACGCCATGCCCCCCCGTCTGGATCCCTCCCGCCTCATCGATCAACCCCGGGGTTGCCAGGCTCCCGGAAGTGTCCTCCTGGTAGGCGGGGCCGTGCGTCACGCCTCCGGCGGCGAGATCAGTGTGCTGTCATACGTCACGTCCAGGAAGGCCTCATAACACTCCTGGATCTCGGCACGCACACAGGGCGGCTGTCGTCGACGTACACGTTCAGGGTGAACGTGTCGCCCACGAAGACTTCGCTGGCCGCGGTAGTCCGGAGGCGTCGACCGTCTCCAGGCGGAAGGTGACCACAATACTGTTCGGTTCGTCGTACAGTAGCGAGTGGACGACCAGCAGCGCGTCGGCAGGCGTACAAGTAACCGTCGCCATTGACATCGATGAGGCGCGGCTATGTTCCGTGCCGCACCGAGCTGCACGGCCCCCGAGTCGCCCTGGACCTGCAGGGTGGCGATGCCGCCGGGGTTGCCAAGCTGACGGGGCCCGTTGTAGGTAGAGATCGCAGCGACCAGCCGGAGGTCTGCCGGCGATACCACGCCGTCGTTGTTCACGTCGGTGGGTATCAGCAGGTTCTGCCAGCCGGCGAAGTCCACGGCCAGAAGCCGACGATCCTCCAGAGGCTGCATCCTCAGGCATCGCGAGCGGGCCCCGCGCCCCTGCGAGCCGCCACGAGAGCCCCTTCTCACGCTACGATGTGTTCCACGTTGCTTCGTCAACATTAGTCGGCTCCTCGTTTAGGCATCGCAAACAGCTTCCAAGAAACCCGCCTCACCGTAACTGCTCAACACCCCGTCGACCGCGGCTGCACAGGCTGCCGGGTCCTCGTCGCCAAAGGCCGCGTCCAGGGCGGCCAACTGCTCCTCCGTGGCGGGGGCCGACGCGGTCGCGTCTTGCTGCCCGTTGCTGCCCTGTTGCCCATCCCGCTGCTCGGTTGTCAAGACGCGGGAAAGCCCGGCCGGCGGGCTGACCACGCCGGCAAGCCCGCCACCCGACCCGGCCGGGGGCAGGATCGCCGTCAGGCCAAAATCGGCCGCCGACCCGAGCAGTTGCACCAGGTACCGCGTTTGCTCGTTGCCGCGAATGTGCAGCACCGCGCTTTCGCGGAAAGCCACGTTCACCGTCGAGACGTGCCCGGTCACGTCCACCGCCGTAATGCGAAGCGTCGAGCGGTCGGCCGAGATCTGCGCCTGGCCGACACGAACCCCTCCCAGCCGTCCATCAGCGAGAACCACAGCGGTCCGGAGGCCGTGTCGGTGGCAAAAAGGATCCCCTCCCGCGTGCTGGTGTTGAGGAAATCCCAGATGCCGAAGTACTGCGCCTCCATGCCCAATTCGACAAAATTGTTCCGCAGCCCGACCACTCCGCCTTCCGTGGGAATGACGACCGTGAACTTGTCGTTGGCGGGGATCGAACCGCCCTGCGTGCCAAGTCGCTCGGCCCCGTCCCTGAGGCACGCCGGCTGCGTCTCGGTGATGGTGTAGCTGCCGGGGCAAGATTGGTGAAAGAGTAAGACCCGTCCGCCGCGGTGTTCGTCGTCAGGGACACGGCGGCCCCGAACAAGTCGGTCCCCGTGAGTCGCACGCGGACGCCCCCGACTCCCCGCTCGCAGGCGTCCAGCACGTTGTCCCCGTCCGTGTCGATGAACACGTAGCCGGAAAGCGAGCTGGGAGTAAAGGCCACCACGTCGACGGTCACCGTGGCGGTGGCCGTCCCGCCGTGGCCGTCGCTGATCGTGTAGGTGAACGTCTCGGTGCCTTCGAAGCCGGCGGCCGGCGTGTACCGCAGTTGCCCGCCCTCGTTGACGACGATCCCGCCGTCGCTCGTTGTGCCGGTGGCGATGATCGTCAGCGTCTCCCCGACGTCGGGCGCGATCGAGTCGTTGGCCAGCACGTTCAAGACGTGGCGCGCCGGTGTTGGCGATGAAGTGGTAATGGTCGTCGTTGGCCGTCGGGTCGTCGTTGACGTTGTCCACCGTGACGGTCACCGTGGCGGTGGCCGTGCCGCCGTGGCCGTCCTCGACGATGTAGGTGAACGTCTCCGTGCCGAAGAAGTCTGCCTTGGGCGCGTACCGCAGCGCCGAGCCGTCGATCACCACGGTCCCCCGCTGCCGGGCGTGCGGACCGACGGAGATGATCGTGAGCGTCTCGCCGGCGTCGGGCAAGCGTGGAGTCATTCGCCAGGACGTCGAGCAGATTGTCCGCGGTCGACGAGTCCTCGAGAATGCCCGTGAACGTGTCGTCGCCCGCCGTCGGGATGTCGTTCACGCCCGTGACCGTGATCGTCACCGTGGCCGTGGCCGGCTTGCCGTGGCCGTCGTCCACCGTGTAGCTGAACGTGTCCTGTCGCGAATCGCCCGGCACAAGCGCCTCGAGCTGGCCGAAGACGTCGGATCGTAGCAGAACGTCCCGTCGGCTGCACCGTGACCGCGCACCCAGGGCACTGGTCGCGTCGCCCGAGTAGGTCAACGCGTCGGAGGTGTCCGGGTCGTGCACCGGCCAGCACGAGGCCCGTCGTCGATCGGCGTGTCTTCGTCGGTCGAGCCAGCGACATGTCGGCCGGCCGTCGGGCCGTCGTTCACGCCCGTCACGGTGATCGTGACCGTCGCCGTGCTCTGGCCGCCGTGGCCGTCGCTGATCGTGTAGCTGAACGTGTCCGTGTCCGACTCGCCCACGCCCAGCGACTCGAACTGCCCGTTCGGGTCGTAGGTGAACGTCCCGTTGCCGAGGTCGGTGACCAGGCCCTTGGTGCCCGTGGTGTCGAAGCCGACGACGGAGAGCGTGTCGCCCTCGGCGTCGGTGTCGTTGGCCAGCACGCTGGCCGTGGTGAACGCCGTGTCCTCGTCGGTCTCGAAGCCCGTGCCCGTAGTCGGCATTGGCCACCGGGGCGTCGTTCACGCCGGTGATGGTGATCGTGACCGTCGCCGTGCTCTGGCCGCCGTGGCCGTCGCTGACCGTGTAGGTGAACGTGTCCGTGTCCGTCTCGCCCTCGCCCAGCGACTCGAACTGCCCGTTGGGGTCGTACGGAAGGTCCCGTTGCCCAGGTCTGGTCACCGGCCCTTGGTGCCGGTGGTGTCGAAGCTGAAGACGGACAGCGTGTCGCCGTCGACGTCCGTGTCGTTGGCCAGCACGCTGGCCGTGGTGAAGGCCGTGTCCTCGTCGGTCTCGAAGCCGGTGCCCGAGTCGGCATTGGCCACCGGGGCGTCGTTGACGCCGTTGATGGTGATCGTCACCGTGGCCGTGCTCTGGCCGCCGTGGCCGTCGCTGACCGTGTAGGTGAAGGTGTCGTAGCCGGTCTCGCCCGCGCCCAGCGACTCGAACTGGCCGTTGGGGTCGTAGGCGAAGGTGCCGTCGCCGTTGTCGGTCACCAGGCCCTTGGTGCCGGTGGTGTCGAAGCTGAAGACGGATGCAGCTCCCATGCTCCAGCAATACGTAACTGAACTCAGGCCACGGCAGCACCGTTACGCATCGCTCTACGCGACCGGCTGCCCAGCGCGTCGGCGCCGCCAAATCCCTCGACGCTGCGAACCGGCACCGTGCAGCGGGGCGATCTGCGCGAGACGGTGAGCGTGACCGCTCCGGTGCAGGCCCATAGAAGCAACGACCTGACCTTTCTGCGCAGCGGCGAAGTCAGCCAGGTCAACGTGACGGTCGGCCAGCGGGTGCAGGCCGGCGACGTGCTGATGGAGCTGGATACGTCACAGCTTCAGCTCGACATCGTCGACGCGCAGCTTGCCGTCGACCTGCAACGTCTGGCGCTGGAAAGGCTCCAGGCCGGCCCCGATCAGTTCGACGTGGCTGCCGCCGCGGCAGCGGTCAAGCAGGCCCAGGCACAACTTGACCAGATCACCAAGCCGCCAGATGAGGATGCGATTCGCATCGCGCAGGCCAACCTGCAGGTAGCAGAATCGAAGCGCCTGCAGGTGTATCAGACCTGGACCCAGCGCGGCGAGGCCTACGGGCAGCAGGGCTATCAGTGGGAGGTCTCGCAGCAGCAGGCCAACGCCGCCGAGATGGCCGTGCAGATCGCCGTTCTGCAATTAGCCAATGCCCAGCAGGGTGCTTCGTCAAGCCAGGTCGCGAAGGCGCAGGCGTCCGTGCAGCAGGCACAGGCGTCGCTGAACCGGATGTTTGAGGGACCAAACGACGTTGACCTCCAATTGGCGCAGATCAGCATCCAACAGAGCCAGCTCTCACTGGACAACGCCCGCGCCACGCTCACCGACGCGCAGGTGATCGCACCTTACGCCGGTATCGTCGGTGTGGTGAGCTACGATGTCGGCGAGCAGGCAACTGCCGGCCTGCCTGCGGTGACCATCCTGGATAACTCGTCGTTCTACGCCGACGTGCTGGTCGACGAGGTTGACGTGGCGCGCGTCAGGCAGGGCCAACTGGCGTTTATCCAGCTCGATGCCTACCCAGATGCGCAGCTTACCGGGCATGTCGGGCGTATCGCGCCGGAGGCGGTCAGCGTTTCGGGCGTGAACAGCTACCAGGTTCGCGTTACACTCGAACCGACGGATACGCCGATCCGCAATGGAATGACGGCGACCGTTGACATCATCGTGTCTGAGTTGACGAACGTGCTGCTGGTCCCCAACTGGGCCATCCGCTTCGACCGCGCGACAGGTCAGGCGTATGCCAGCGTGCAGCGCGGCGATGGCAGCGTGAAAGAGGTCGAGGTGCAGATTGGCGTGCGCGGCACCGAAGTCAGCGAAGTGCGCTCCGGGCTGAACGAAGGCGACACGGTCGTGGTAAGCCTGGCGCCGGACCAGATCAACGTATTTGGAGGCGCCACGCCGGCTCCGTAGTTGTCGGGGTAGGGGGATGTCAATCTCGTCGGCAGGCGCGTGTAACGGGGTTTAGCGGTAACAGGAATCGGAATGTCTGATCACCATGACAGTGAGCCAACCAACACCACGCCGCCCGTGATCGAAGTACGCGATCTGCGCAAAGTGTACAAGATGGGCGAGATGGAGGTCCACGCGCTGCGCGGGGTGTCGCTTCAGGTCGACCGGGGCGAATTGGTGGCGATCATGGGGCCGTCGGGTTCGGGGAAGTCGACGCTGATGAACATCATGGGCTGCCTGGACCAGCCCAGCGAGGGCGAGTACTTGCTGGAGGGGAACAGGTGAACCTGAAAGACGACCAGCTGGCGGTGATCCGCAACCGCAAGGTGGGGTTCGTCTTCCAAAGCTTCAACCTGCTGCCGCGCACCGAGCGCAGTGGCCAATGTGGAGATGCCGATGCGCTATGCGGGGGTGAGGCAGAACCGGCGGGAAAAGCGCGGCAGTCGCTGGAGCTGGTGGGGCTGGGGGATCGCGTCAGCCAACGGCCAGACGAGTTGTCCGGCGGGCAGCAGCAGCGCGTGGCGATCGCGCGGGCGCTGGTGAACGACCCGGCGATCATCCTGGCCGACGAGCCGACCGGCAACCTGGATTCCCGATCGGGCACCGATGTGCTGCGCATCTTCCAGTCTCTGAACGTCAATCAGGGCATCACGGTCATCTTCGTCACGCACGACCCGTTCATCGCGCAGCACACCCGCCGCATCGTCGTTCTGCGCGATGGGCTCATGATCGCCGACCGCCCTGTACAGCATCCGCACCGCGCCGGCGAGGTCGAACGCCCGTCGGACCAGATGCTCGCCGAGTTGGGCGTGATTGACAGGGGGTCGGCATGACCATCATCGAGAGTTTCCGGGTGGCCTGGCGCGGCCTGCTATCGAACAAGCTACGCAGCGCGCTGACCATGCTGGGGATCATCATCGGCATCTTCGCCGTCATCGTGCTGATTTCCATCGGGCGCGGATTGGAGCAGGTCGTCAACGAGCAGTTCAACGCCATCGGGTCGAACCTGTTGTTCGTGTTCCCGGTCACGCCGGGGACGAGCGCTTCTGGCGGCGGCAGGCCCAGCTCGCGGGGCAGCAAGGGCCTCAGCAACGCGGACGTGGCCGCTATTGAGGACCCATTCCGCGCGCCGGACGTGGCCGCCGTCGCGCCCAGCGTCAGCCGGGGACAGCAGGTGACCTACGGACGTCAGAACGCCGATACGACCGTCAGCGGGGTGACGCCAGCCTACGAATCGGTGCGCAACTTCCCGGTCGCTGAGGGCTCGTTCATCACCGACGAGGACATGAAGGCTGAGTCGCGCGTGGCCGTAATCGGCCAGACGGTGGTCGACAAGCTGTTCCAGCCCTACGAGGACCCCATCGGCCAGACGATTCGTATCGGCAGCATCCCCTTCAAAGTAGTGGGCATCCTGGCCCCAAAGGGCGGCGGATCCTTTGGCGATGAAGATGATGTCATCCTGATCCCGCTCTCGACCGCGCAGCAGCGGCTGTTCCAGACGCGCAACCGGCAGGGCCAGTACATGGTCGACGTGGTGTTTGTCGTATCCGTCTCCGAGAGCACGATGGACGCCGCCGCGCTGCAGATCACCGAGATTCTGCGCGAGACGCATGATATCCAGTTTCGCTCGGAAGATGACTTTCAGGTGATCACGCAGAAGGAGATCTTCTCCGCCGCCGGGCAGATCACCGGTGCGGTGACCGTCTTTCTGGGGATCATCGCAGCTATCTCGCTGCTGGTCGGCGGGATTGGCATCATGAACATCATGCTCGTCTCGGTGACGGAGCGCACCCGCGAAATCGGGCTGCGCAAGGCGGTCGGCGCCAAGAAACGGGACATCCTGCTCCAGTTCCTGATCGAATTGATGCTGCTGTCGCTGGCCGGGGGCATCGTCGGGATCTTGCTGGGCGCTACCGGGGCCAAAGTCGCAGAGACCGCTGTGCCACAGCTCACGACGGTTGTCAGCGCTGACATTATCGCGCTGGCGACGTTGGTGTCAGCCGCGATTGGCATCTTTTTTGGCATCTACCCCGCCTATCGGGCCGCGGGCCTCAATCCCATCGACGCGCTGCGTTACGAGTAGTGCAGGGGGGACTCATGCCAAGGATATGGCGTGCTTTCTTTCGTCGACTGGCGATTGGCACCGTGCTTCTGGTGGCCGTGAACATGTTGGTCATGGCCTTCTGGTCGCCGGCGTGGTTTGTCTACTGGCAGGTCCCGGCAAGCTGCACGATCTTCATCTGCTTGCTGGGCGTGCTGCTGTTCGACACCCTGTACCAGGATCACCCGCGCTGAGACAAGGGTGCATGTGCGTCGCGCGCTGCTCGAAGAATTACCGTCCTCTCGCACATACGGCGGATTGTTCTTGCCCTGGCAGTTGACTCTGGCGGCGCAGGCGGCTATCATCAGTTTTACTTTCAATCGCTTCGGAAAGAATGATTATGGATGAAACTCTCCAGGCAGTAAATGATAGCATGATCAAAGGTCTGGGCGAACTGACCGACTTCTTCGGATTCAGCCCGGTGATGGGCCACCTGTATGGGGCCCTGCTGATGAGTCCGGAGCCGCTCTCGCTCGATGACCTGGAGGAAATCGTCGCCAAATCCAAGGCCAGCGTCAGCATGAATATGCGCGCGCTGGAACGCTGGGGCATGGTTCGCGAGGTGTGGGTCAAAGGCGACCGACGCAAGTTCTACGAGGCCGAGAACGACCTGTGGAAAGTGATCGCGTCGGTGGTCGAGAGCCGCGAGCGACGTGAAGTCGGCGTGGCGCTCCAGGTGCTGGATGAAAATGTCCGGCGGCTTGAGGAAGCGAAGGCGCACCTCAGCGACGATGAGCGGCAACTGGCGGAGCATTACCTGGCGCGGGTAACGGATTTTCAGAGCTTCTTCCGGTTCGCGCAGATGGCGCTTGAACTACTACTGGCGCAGGGCGGACCGCCGCGCCTGGGAGATATCTCGTCGGCGTACGCCAGCGAACCCAAGGCTGAAAGTGGCAAAGACTGATCGTGCGAAATGCCGAATTTCTCTTGACTTGACAGCGCCAGTCCGCGGTCGATATAATCCTTTTAGAAAGTTGTGAAAGTTACAAACCGGCCCAGACGGGCGGAGGTCCTACGAATGGAATTCGACGAAGCCCTGCGTGCCGTCGACGACCTCATGAGTGACATCGTCGCCAGTGAGGTTGCACTGCTGCAGGAAGCAAGCCGCCACATCATCGAGGCCGGTGGCAAGCGGGTGCGCCCGCGCGTGCTGTTCTACGCGTACCAGATTGCCGGCGGCACCGACCTCACCGAAGCGGTCCCGGTGGCTGCCGCCGTGGAGCTGGTCCACACCGCGACATTGGTCCACGATGACATCAACGACCACGGCAAGGTACGCCGGGGCAGGGTGACGGTCAATGAGAAGTGGGGCCGCACCTTCGCGCTGCTCACCGGCGATTTCCTGTTTACCAAAGTGTACGAGCTGATGGCCCCCTATGGGCAACTCAATGTGACGTTTGCCGATGCGACGGTCGCGCTGGTCGAGGGCGAAACTCTGCAAGCTGCCGCGGCCAAAGATGACACGCTAAACCGCGAGACGTACCAGAAAATCGTCGCCAAGAAAACGGCGTCGCTGTTCCGTGCTGCGGCGATGCTCGGTGCGCAGCTTGCCGGGACAGAGCAGGCGACTGTCGATACGGTCGGCGAGTATGGCTTTTACCTCGGCCTGCTGTTTCAAATCGTCGACGACCTGCTCGACCTAACCGGCGATGCGCGCCTGATGGGCAAGGACACTCAAGTTGATATGGCGCAGGGCAAAGGCGTGGCGTCTGCGGTGGCGCACTCGGCAGGCAACGGGCACAGCGGCGATGCATCGACAGGCACCGCTCTGCTGGTTGACGCTGCCGAATATGAAGACGATCCATTCCTGGAAGTCAAACATCGCCTGATTGCCAACGGTGCAGTGGACGAAGGGCGCCAGATGGCGCAGGTCATCGCCGCGCAGGCGCGTGCCACACTCGACAAGCTCGATCCATCCCCGGCGGTGGACGGGATGCGCGAGCTCGTCGATCTGGTCGCAAACCGCGATCATTAGCTCAGTAACCGACCTTTCTATGAGCGTCCAGCCTGGTTTCCGCGGGCTGGACGCTCTTTGCTGTTTGGGTCCGGTCACGGTATGCTTGGCTGGCTATGTTTCTGGATGAAGCGAAACTCTACGTCAAGGGCGGCGATGGCGGGGCTGGGATGGTCGCCTTCCGCCGCGAAAAATACGTTCCGAACGGCGGACCCGCCGGCGGCGATGGCGGCAGCGGCGGCAGCGTGGTGCTGGTCGTCAATCCGCGCCTGAACACGCTGTCGACGTTTGAGCACAAGACGCACTTCAAGGCCGAAAAGGGTGGGGCGGGCGGCCCGTCGAACCGGACCGGTGCATCGGGCGCAGACCTGCTGGTGGAGGTTCCGCCGGGCACGGTCGTACGTGACGCCGATACCGGCGGCCTGCTTGCCGACCTGACCACGTCGGGCCAGCGTGTCGTGGTCGCGGCGGGTGGGCGCGGCGGGCGCGGCAACTCGCGCTTCAAGTCGTCCACCAATCAGGCCCCACGCATGGCTGAGAAGGGCGAGCCGGGGTCCGACCACTGGATCACGCTTGAGTTGAAGCTTATCGCTGACGTGGGCATTGTGGGCGTGCCCAACGCGGGCAAGTCCACGCTGCTGTCGGTGGTCAGTGCCGCCCGCCCGAAGATTGCCTCGTACCCATTCACCACGTTGACACCCAATCTGGGCGTGGCCATCGTTGGCGACCGCGAGATCGTGCTGGCCGACATTCCCGGTCTGGTCGAGGGGGCACACGAAGGCGTGGGGCTGGGGCACAGTTTCCTGCGGCACATCCAGCGCACCCGCCTCCTGATCCACCTGCTGGACGGCGCGGGCGAAGACCCCGTTGGCGATTTTGTACAGATCATGTCTGAGCTGGCGCTGTTCGACGAGAACCTGGCCAGCCGCCCGCAAATCGTCGCGCTGAACAAGCTCGATCTCCCCCAGGCGCGCGAGGCATGGCCGCGCGTTCAGGCCGTGATCAACGAGCGCGGCCTGATGGTGATGGCGATCTCAGGTATCACGCATGAGGGTGTGCAGGACCTCATGAAACACGTCGCACAAACACTCGCCGAACTACCCGAACTGGCCTCGCCTGACGAAGTGCCCGTCTTCCGCCCTGCCGACGACGAGGAGACATTCGTCGTCGTGCGGGAGGGCGACGCCTATCGGGTCCATGGCAGGCGCATCGAGCGTGCTGCGGCCATGACCTACTGGGAATATGACGAAGCGCTGCGGCGTTTTCATCGCATAATGGAAGCACTGGGCATCGCCGATGCGCTCAAAGTGGCGGGCGTGCGGCCCGGTGACACGGTGCTGATCGGCGAGTACGAGCTGGAGTGGGCCGAATGACGCGCCTGGGACTGCTGGGTGGTACGTTCGATCCGCCGCATATGGGGCACCTGATCCTGGCTGAGCTTGCTCGCGAGCAGCTTGGCCTGGACCGCGTGCTGTGGGTGCCGGTTGGCGTGCAGCCGCTGAAGCAGGGCCAGGCCATCACACCGGTCACGCATCGGCTCGAAATGCTTCGCCTGGCGCTCGAATTCCCGCCGCAGACTGCCTTCGAGATCTCCCGCGTTGACGTCGACCGGCCCGGCCCGCATTATACGGTCGACACGCTGAACCTGATCGCGGTCGCCCAGCCGCGCGCTGAGCTTACCCTGCTCATCGGTGGCGACTCGCTGCGCGACCTGCCATTGTGGCACGACCCGTCCAGGCTGATTGCGCGCGCGCGGCTGGCCGTCATGCAGCGTCCTGGTGCCTCGTGCGATCTGGCCGCCCTGGAAGCCGCCGTGCCCGGCCTGCGCGAGTCGCTCATTTTCCTGGATATCCCATGCATCGACATCTCGTCAACGGCCATCCGGCAGCGCATTACAGAAGGCCAGACAATACGCTATCTCGTGCCTGAGGCTGTTGAGGCGTACATCGCGCGGCACGGGCTGTACAAACAAGCTTCATCAGGGTAGCTGAATGTGTCGATTGCCCCGATTGCTATCGGTCGTCCCGGCACTGTGGCTTGTCTCCAGCCTGGTGATGGGCTGCAGACCGCCGCAGGAGCGGCCGACCGCCGGCGGAACGCCTCCGAGCGCGGGCGCAGCTCCGACCCCGACCCGCACACCCGCTCCCGAGGCCGCGATAGACGTGACGCCGCTCCCTCCGCCCGTCACACAGTCGGCGCTGACCGATATCCGCCAGCGAGGCGAACTGCATGTTGGTGTCTTGTATAACAACCCGCCGCTCAGCTTCATGGCCGACAACGGCCAGGTGAGGGGCTACGAGGTAGCGCTGATCAGCCGCATCGCCGAGATGTGGGGGGTCAACGTTACCTTCACGCAGGTGACACGCCAGACGCGACTGCCCATGCTGAACGATGGCGAGGTCGACGTGCTGGCCGCTGCCATGCCTCACACGCGGGACCTCGACCAATACGTCGCCTTCAGCGACACGACGTTCCAGGGCGGCTTCGTGGTGCTGGCGCGCAGCGGCGGCCCCACCGATCTCCCCGGCGCGCTGGGTGGTGGCCCGGTCGCCGCCGTCGGCGACGAGGCGCAGGCCATCATCGCCGAGCGCGGCCCGCAGCTTGGCGTCACCCCCCCCGGTGTGCAGTTCTTCGCGACCGCCGACGAAGCCGTCGACGCGCTGGTCAATGGCAGCGTGAACGCCGTCGTCGGGCGGCGTGAGACGTTGATGCCGTTCCAGTCGCGTGAGGGCGTGGCGCTGCTGAGCGATTACCTGTTGAGCGAGCCATACGCCTTCGCGGTGCGGCACGGCGACATGCCGCTGCGCGACCTGATCAACCTAACGCTGCAGGAGATCATCGCCAAAGGCGAGATTGGCACGATCTTCTCGGACAATCTGTACGGCATCCCCGCCGACCTGTTTGCCCAGCGGGAAGGCGAGCCATCGTTCACCTATGACAACTTCCCGGTAGCTGTTTCGCAGACCGAGTCGGTCGTCGCACGGCTGAAGCGCGGCGAGCCGCTGCGCGTCGCCGGGATGGACCTGCTCCAGCAGTACCCGCTCTACGACAGCCAGTCCATTGTCGACGGCTTCAACCGTGCGGTCGTCAACGAGATGGCGCGGCGCTGGGGCGCGCCGGTGACCGAGATCCCGTCGAGCGCGGGGTCCAACGGCCTGTCGCTGCTGAGTGCGGGTCAGGCCGATCTCGTCGTCGGCATCCGGCCCGACCTATCGCTGATCGGGCAGGTGGGGCTGACCGGGCCATACTACCAGCGCGGCGTGCGCCTTATTCACCTGCAAGATGTGGCCGTCACCGACATCTTCGACCTGGACTTCAAGACAGTGATGGTCGTCCCGCCAGTCGACCTCAGCACCGACCTAGTCGAGAAGAACAACATCCAGCCCAAAGTCAGCCCGGCGACCTCTTATGAGGATGCGTTCCGCGCGTTGGCCAGCCGGGGAGTCTACGCCGTCGTCGGTGACGAATACGCGCTGGCGCTGATGATGCAGTCAGAGCCGCGTTTCGTCCTGGCCGGCGACCGCTACCGCGTCAAAGACTACGCGATGGCGCTCCCGGAAAGCGATTTTGATTTCCTCGCGCTGGTGAACTTCACGCTGCAGGACATGGCTGCCGATGGCACGCTGGAGAGCCTGCGCAATCAGTACTTCAGCCCATACCTGCCGCCGGGCGAGACGCTGGATGATCTCGGCTTGGAGCAGTGGCCCGGCAGTGGAAGCTGGATCGGGGTAGGGGGATAGGAAACACAACGGGGAGGCGTCAATGCGACGCCTGCCCGCGATACTGTGCTCGAAAGGCTACTTGCTCAATCGCAGGGTGACGATCTGACCCGGCCCTACCTCAAACGTAAACATCCCAAGTTCGTCAGCCTTGATGCGCTTGCCCAGCGGCGTCTCGTCGAGCCGGCAGTAGCTGGCAGTGCTGAACCCGGTGTCGGTTCGTATCATGACCTGCTGCGGCTCGCCGCTGACGTTGTAGCCGCGCACGATCATCCCTTTGCCATCGACGGCCTCTTTGACCGCGCTCAACACAAAAGCCGGGTTATCGACCTCGGCCAACGACGCGCAAGGGGCCAGCAGCCCGGCGTGGACATCTGTGACGAGCGCAGCCAGCGACGTCTGTAAACCCCAGGCCTGCTGCCACGCCGGCAGCGGGTCGGCGCTGTGCGGGATCAGGCTGTACTGAAACGTGTGCTCACCGAGGCACTGCGCCTCGGGCGTTTCGACCGGCGGACCGTCAGCGCCCAGGCGATTGGGCAAATCGTCGCGGCTCAGCCAGCCGACGCAGCGCAGCAGCGTGAGGACAATCGTGACGCCGTCCGGCCCGGCGAGGACCGCAGACTCGGGCAGGCCGCGCGCGGCGACCGTCAGGCTGCTCTCGTCGCCTAGGACAGTTGTGAAGGCACGCTGCGGCTGTTCGAGGGCTGGCTGCTCGGCCCAGTCCGCGGTCTCCTCGCCGCCGGCAATAGCTAGCGCCCGGCGCGAGACCGCGAAGTGACCATCGTAGAATGCCTCCTGCGCGATGATCCCGGTCGGGAAGTGCACCTGAAGCCGGTGATCACGGGCGGCGTTGCCGACCGTCACCTCAAAGTCCACGCGCGGCACCCCGCGTGCGATGCAAATCCTGCTGACTACTGTCACCGGCACAAACTGGGCCGCCAGCGGCAGCCGCGACTGTCGGTCGGACGTCAGCGTCTCCGGCAGCCTGAAAATCTGGAACAGCTCCAGCGACTGCGTCACCGGGCCTACTTCGCGCTCGACGTGCAGCGGTGTATTGGTGGGCACGTCGATCAGCGTGTTACGCGCGGGTGGGCACATCGTCGACAGATCGCCGCGGTCACCGCCGTCAACAAAGCGGTTGAGCCCCTCAAATGAGCGACCCGTCCGCTTGTCGACCAGGCGCAGTGTTCCCTCCACCGGGTCCACAGACACGCTCAAATACTCGTTCTCGATGGTTGTCGGGTCGTCGGCTGCCAGCGAGTCATCCTCGGCGCGATCCGAGGTGCGCCGCACGCTGTAGGTGCGGTAGCCGAAGGGCGGCACGTCATACGCCACAAAACGGATGCTCAACGGGCCTGCTGCCTCGGCGGACGGCACGTCGGAAACCACGGGCGACGCCAACTCGACCGGCACCACGCTTCCTTCGTCATCCATAACCTCGACCGGCAGATCATCCACCGACAGCAGCGTGTCGGCGATGACCGTATCGCTGCGCGACCAACTGCTCGCGTTGAAGACCACCAACGCTGGGTCCGTGTCGCTGGCTGTGGCTAGCTGCGTGTCAACCTGCCCTGCAATAAACGCCAGGTTCTGGTCCACGATCTCCCCTGCGATCTGCTCGGCCTGGTCAAAGCGGGCCTCGATCTCGTGCGCCACCTGGTCGATCACGCGCCCCTGCGCCAACTCAACTGCGTGGTTCTGCAGTACAATTCGCCATGCGTGGCCAATAGGGTCGGCCTGGGAGCGCATCGGTGGCGCGTCAGTGTCGCCGTGCTGGAGCAGCAAGCTACTCCACAGGCTGAACGGTTCGGTCCAGCGTTCCAGCAATGTCTCTACGTCGTGGCTGCGCAGCTTCAGCGGCATGCGCGCGCTGAGCGCGCCTGCGCGGATCGGGTAGCGGTGCGATGAGCGCATCTCGCCGGCGACCAGCGGCAGATCGGCGTTGTCCTCCATGATTGCCGTTGCGACCTGGCCCAGGCTGCCAGCGCTAGCCGTTGCACCCTTGATCTTTCGCGACAGCGACCCCAACTGGCCCAGGACGTCGAGCGGCGGCGCGCCATGGTCGGAGCCAAACATCAGCGGCACCACGCACCCATTTGTGAACCCATTGAAGCCGCTGCGCGCCGCTTCGAGTGCGGCGGTGAGTGCCGCCGACCCGTCGGATGGAGTGCCGGTGCCGGTGACACTATTCCGCAGGTAGAGCAGCAGAACTCGGCTGCCGTTCGGTGCTTCCCACCACAACTCACACGGCGCATCGTCCAACCCGTTGCGCGCGGCAGCGCTCTCGATGCCAAAGCCCTGCAATATCTGGGGCATCTGCTCAATCTGCCCGGAGGTGTCGGGCAGATAACCTACGTTGAGCCGCCCGCCAAGCGCCGCGCAGATCTGGCTGCCAAGCAGCAGATTGCGGACAAGGCCTTCGGGGCTGGCCAGGAAAGGATCAGGGGCCACGTACCACGGCCCGACGTCGAGCCGGCCACTCTTGACAAGCCGCGCCACGAGCCTCGCCCGCTCAGGTCGCAACTCCAGGTAGTCTTCAACGAGAACCGCCTGACCGTCGAGCAGCAGGCGCACGCCTTCGGGCGCGTCGGACAACAACTCCAGCAACTCGTCGAGCGCGCTGACCAGCGCCAACCGCGCACGCTGGAAGGGCTGGCGGCCTTCGCGGTGCCAGCGAATGTGTGGAATGACCTGCAAGGCGAGCGAACGTTTTGACATTGAGATCGCGCTAGCTTTCGCCCTCGCCCGCTTCAGGCTCGGCGGCATGTGGCAGGGATCGCTTGAGTTGCTTGACGGTGATCTTATTGACTCGCCGGCACTTCGGGCACTCTGTGGCGTAATAAGTCTCGCCTGGCTTGAGTGAACTGAGCGCGGCCTGCACCGCCTCGTGGTTCATCGACCAGCTCCAGTGGCAGTTGAAGCACGTGACCTTTAGCATGTTTCCTATCCTTGTGACAATGTCAGCGTATCCTCGGGTTGAAGCGGTTCCGCGAGGCGCGCCTTACGCCGTTCTTCGGCGATAGATGCCAGTACGATGCCGGTCATGATCAGCGCCGCTCCGGCTACTTGCAGCCAGCTTGGCCACTCGTGCAGAAAAACGATGGCCAGCACGGACGACCCGATTGGCTCGCCCAGCGTCGCGACACCGACGAACGTCGCTGAAAGGTGGCGGACACCGTAATTCGCGGCGGTGTGCCCGATCATCTGGGGCACCAGCCCCAGTGTAACCATCCATAGGACGGTCATCAGGCTGTAGCCGGCCAGCGGAAGCCTGGCTATGACGGCCCAGCCGCCAGCAGCAATGCGGCGGTGCCGTATACAATCCACAGGTACGAGACCAGCCGCAGCCGGCTGCGGACACTGCGCCCAATGAGCAGGTACCCGGCGACCAGCACCGCGCCGCTTAGCGCGAGCAGGTTCCCCCAGTTGGTCGCACCCTGGCCGCCGCTCCAATCGGCCAGCCCGATGATGCTGCCGCCAGCCATTGCGGCCACCAGACCCAGCCATGTCAGCCGGGGGGTGCGCTCGCCCAGAACCAGCGGGGCAGCCAGCCCCAACCACAGCGGGGTTGTCGTGACGAGCACCACCGAGCTCGCTACCGACGTAAACGCCAGCGATGTAATCCAACTTGCAAAGTGCAGGCCAAGCAAGACCCCACTCAACACCAGGATCGCGATCTCTTTCCAACTCAGTTTAGCATAATCTTGCCACGCGCGCTGTCTGGCGGCGAGAAGGCTCATAACGATAGTGGCCGTGCCCAGCCGGTAGGCGGCGATCACCAGCGACGGCGCACCACCGGCCATCGCCAGACGAATCATGATCGACGCGGATGACATGGCCAGCACGCCAACGCTCAGGATAAGCCCCAGCTTGATATTCTGATTCACTGGCTGCCCTTGCCGGAGCCGGTGTCCGGCTTGATCGGCGTGCTGCACTGCACTGCCTTGAATATTGATTCTACGGAAGTTACAATCTGTATGCTTGCACGGGTGCGACATGCCCTGCGGGCCGCCTGGCCCGCAAATCCCGCCAAGTTGGCTGGAATGTCAGGATAATATCATCGCACCGGGTGGCGGTCAACGTGCGCAATTGACGGATGCGTGTCATCGTACGCCCGCTCATCTCTTCGTTGTACGTGCGACGTCTTCTCTCACACCAAAGGAGGCAGTGAGTATGGCTTTTGAATGTCCACCCTTACCGTATGCGTACGATGCGCTCGAACCCCATATCGACAAGATGACGATGGAAATCCATCACGACAAACACCATCAGGGATACGTGAACAACCTCAACAAGGCGCTTGACGGGCACCCGGATCTGCTCAAGTTGAGCGTCGAAGACCTGCTGAAGGATCTCAACAAGGTCCCCGAGAACATACGCACCGCCGTGCGCAACAATGGCGGCGGCCATGCGAATCACTCGCTGTTCTGGCCCAGCATGGGACCAAACGGTGGCGGCGAGGCAAGGGGCAAGCTCGGCGACGAGATCAAGAAGGTGTTTGGCTCATTTGATGCCTTCAAGGGGCAGTTCTCTTCAGCCGCCGCGACCCGCTTTGGGAGCGGCTGGGCATGGCTGTCGCTCGACCGCAGCGGCAAGCTCGTTGTTTCCAGCACGCCCAACCAGGACAGCCCCCTGTCTGAGGGGATGACGCCGCTGCTCGGCCTGGACGTGTGGGAGCACGCTTACTATCTCAAATATCAGAACCGCAGGGGCGACTACGTTGCGGCGTGGTGGAACCTCGTCAAGTGGGATGAGATTGCCGCAAGATATGACGCCGTTTCGTAGAATCTGGGCTATAATGGTAATGCTACCTGATGGCCTCAGGTGGCATCACTAACAGAATCTACGGTTCGATAGGAGATTACCAGATGACCCACATCATCACCAGTCTGTGCCTCCGTGACGGCGCGTGCGTGGAAGTGTGCCCGGTTGAGTGCATTATTCCAGGCAAGCCCGAGGACGAGTGGCCGTGGTACTTCATTGACCCGGACACTTGCATTGACTGCGGCGCGTGCATCCCTGAATGTCCATACGAGGCCATCTTCATTGAGGAAGAAGTCCCGAACGCGTTCGAGATGGCCGCCGGTCAGAAACGCATTCCCTTTGATACCAAGAAGGAAACTGAATACGCGGGCGGCGAGGTGTTCGACCTCACCGCAGATATTCAACCCAATTACGACTTCTACCAGAAGGGTCCTGGGTACGACGCCCTGGGGTAGTCTCAGAGGCCAACAGCAAGACGGAGAGCAGCGCCCCCACCGGTGCTGCTCTCTTTTCTCCGGACGATACAATCAATGATGTAAGTCCGTTGCCAGAGTAGGAGCGATTTGATGAGCGATTTCCGTATCGAAAAAGATTTGCTGGGCGAGCTGAAAGTGCCCGCCGATGCGCTGTACGCGGCGCAGACGCAGCGCGCAGTCGAGAACTTCCCAGTATCCGGCCTCAGGCAGTACCGTGCATTCATCTGGTCCATGGCCGTCATCAAGCGCGCGGCGGCTGAGGTTAACCTTGCGCTTGGGTTGTTTCGGGACCGGCAGACAGGCGACAAAACAGTCAGCGGGGAGGAGATCGCGAGGGCGATCATGCAGGCCGCCGACGAAGTCATCGCGGGAAAGTGGGATGATCAGTTCGTGGTCGATCCCTTCCAGGCCGGGGCGGGAACCTCGCACAACATGAACGCCAATGAGGTGATCGCCAACCGCGCCAACCAGATTCTTGGCTTCCGGCTGGACGACAGCGCGAAGCCCGTCCATCCGAACGACCACGTCAATATGGCTCAATCGACCAATGACACGATCCCGACGGCCCTGCGGCTGGGCTGCCTGTGGCGGCTTGACGAGCTGACCGACGTGCTCGACGACCTGGCAGCGGCGTTCGCCCAGAAGGCCCGCGACTTTGACGGCATCGTCAAATCGGGCCGGACTCACCTTCAGGACGCGGTGCCCGTGAGGCTGGGCCAGGAGTTCTCAGCATATGCCCGCGCCATCGAGCGCGACACCGAGAAGATCGTCAGCGCGGCGGCTGGATTACGGCGGCTTGGCATCGGCGGGACGGCCACCGGCACTGGCCTGAACGCACACCCGGAATTCCACGCACGCATGGTCAAGGTGCTCGAAGCGCTGACCGGCCTTGAACTGGAGACGTCGGATAACCTGTTTGAGTCGATGCAGTCGCTGCAGGACGTGGTCCATTTCAGCGGCGCGATCCGCACGCTGGCGCAGGACATGACGCGCATCGGCAACGACCTGCGCTTGCTGTCATCAGGACCGGCCACAGGCCTCAACGAGATCGTGCTGCCGGCGGTGCAGCCCGGTTCAAGCATCATGCCTGGCAAGATCAACCCCAGTATCGTCGAGATGGTCAACCAGACCATGTACCATGTCATGGGAAACGATCTGGCGGTGATGATGTGCGGGCAGGCGGGCCAGCTTGAGCTGAACGTTATGATGCCCATTGTCGGCTACAACCTTTTCCAGACGATGGACATCACGATCAACGCCTTGCGAAATCCTGAAAGAGCGGGCCATCGACGGGCTCGAGGCGAACGCCGAGAAAGCCGCGGGCTGGCTTTCCCGGAATGCCATCCTTGTGACCGCGCTGAACCCGGTGATCGGTTATCTCAAAGGCGCTGAGGTCGCCAAAGAGGCGATGGGCAGCGGGCGGACCATCCGCGAGGTCGTGGTCGAAAAAGGCTATCTGAGCGCAGAGGAGGCTGACAAGCTGCTGGATGCTCGCCGCATGACCGAAGGCGGCATCATGGAGTAGTGCCTTGCGGGGGGAGTGAGAGCCCTGAATAGGCCCCAGCTTACGATGGCTTCAATTCAACGAAGACGTGGCCCGCTGCCGGCACTCCAAGCGCGTGCTGGGTGTCACCAATTGCTATCGTGATCGGGCCGCCGAACGGGGCCGTCTCAAGCACGTCGATCTTGACGCCGGGCCCGATCCCAAGACTGCCCAGATAGCGGAGTAGCGCCGGGTCTTCGTCATCGACGCGGGCGACCCGCCCGCTCTGGCCGGTGTGCAGCTCGCTCAGGCGGCGCCCTTTCTCCGGCCCGATCTTGCCGTCCTCGGTCGGGATGGGTGCGCCATGCGGGTCGATCACCGGGTTGCCCAGGGACTCGGAGATGCGCTCGATAAACAGCGGCGAGACGGCATGCTCCAGACGTTCGGCCTCGTCGTGGACTTCATCCCAACTGTAGCCGAGCGCCTCGATCAGATATAATTCGATCAGCCGGTGATGCCGGATGACCTCCAGCGCGATGCGCTCGCCCTGCCTGGTGAGTGTTACACCACGATAGGGCTGGTAGTCGACGAGATCCGACTCGCTCAGCCGTTTGATCACACCGGTTACCGACGCAGGTTCCACGCCGAGCGCCCTGGCGATAATTGTCGTGCGCACCGGGGATTTTTCATGCTGAAGATGGTATATCGCTTTGAGATAGTCTTCTCGTTCCTTGGTGAGCACGCTGACCTCATTCTGTCTATGCGCCTGTGTCACGCGTTGATATTATAGCACAAGCAGGTTTGGTGCTTCATGTACCGTTCGTCACTGGTTGAACGACTCACCATCGATTTAAATCGCCTGGAACTCATCGCCGCGCATGCCCGGCGTGAATCGCCTCGCGAAGTGTGCGGGCTCTTGGGCGGGGTAGGGGGACGCGTCGAACTGGTGGTGCCTGTCGCCAACGTGGCCGCGGACCCATCGATTGCGTTCACGATGGATGGGTCCGGCCTGCTGGGCGCTTTCAAGCAAATAGCCCGGTGCGGCCTTGAGCTACTGGCATTCTACCATTCGCATCCCCCCGGCTCTCGATGGGACCCGTCTCCCAGCGATGTGGTGCAGGTTGCTTACCCCGACGTGCTTACAGTTATTGTCGTGCTGGATGATTTAGGCCGCGTGGCCAGCCTGCGCGCTTTCAGCATTCGCGGCGGCCTGTCTGTCGAAGTGCCGCTGACCGTCGGCACCTCCGAGGCGTGACGCAACTCCACGGAGGCCGTCAGTGTTTATACATAGTGTAGAAACCGGCAAAATGGGATAACATAAGCCCAGAATTGCAGCACTCCTGCTGCCGGGTCTGGTGAGGGGATTGCTATGCACACTGTTCTGGCGTATGCCATTTCAATTGCTCTGGCATATTTACTGGGCTCCGTCCCAGTCGGGCTGATCGTGGTCAAGGCATTGACCGGCCAGGATTTGCGAGACTTCGGCAGCGGACGCACCGGAGGAACCAACGCTGGACGCGCGGGCGGCAGGCTGGCAGGAATCCTGACCGGGCTTGGCGACTTCCTCAAAGGCGTGGGCGCAGTCAATATCGCGCGGATCATCTGGCCCGGTGCACCTGTCCTTGAGGCAGCATGCGGTGCGGCTGCCGTGCTGGGCCACAACTATTCAATCTACATCGGCTTCCGGGGTGGGGCCGGCACCGGCCCGAATGTTGGAGCGGCGTGCGCATTGTGGCCGTGGGCGATCCCCATCCTCGCTCCGGCTGTGCCACTCATCCTCGTGCTGACCGGCTACGCGTCGGTGACCAGCACTTCGATTGCGGTCGGGGTCCTGCTGATCTTTCTGGTGCGCGCGATCTTTTTCGGGAGCCCGTGGGCCTACGTGGGCTACGCCGCGGCGACAACGCTGCTGGTGGCCATCGCCCTGATTCCCAACTACCGGCGTCTGATCGAAGGGACTGAGCGCAGAGTTGGCCCGCGTGCAAAAGCGGCTGCACACCAGGGCGACTAGGGTCGGCCCTTCGTCGCAGTCACCAGGGCGGCATCACGGGATATAGATGGCACTCCAAGCATTGTTGCGCACTTCGTACGCAGCGAGGGCTCCGACGCTGCAATCTCCCCATTGGGTGCAGGTCAGCGCGCCAGTCAAGCCCGAGTAGTTGAACGTGCCGTAAAGCTGCTGCCGCAGCGACGTTCGCCCGACCGCATACTCGCGGCCTGAGAGGGGCACAGCCGCGCTCTCAACGCTCTGCAGCAACAGCGAGGTGGCGTCATAGGCGAAGGCGAACGCCACACCACCCGGCGGCTGCCCATAACGCAGGGTGTAGGCCTCAGCCTGGGCGTCGTAAAGCTCGCCGCTGACGTAGGGCCCCACGGCGTAGTAGAGGCCGCTGCCTGGCCTCGTGATCCCCATGATGAAAGACTCATTCAGAAAGTGGCGGCCACCCAGAACTGGCGTGCCGGAAATCGCAGATGCGCCCATCTGGAGCGCAAGCCGTGACCCGGTTGAGCTGAGCAGCGGCGCATACAGCAGATCGGGCTGCAGAGTACCTAACTCGGCGAACACGGGGCGGAAGTTTGTCTCGGCTGCATCGACTGTGCTCTGGGAGATAATGACGCCGCCCTGCTGCTCAAAGCGCGCCACAAAGGCCGCAGCCGTCTCCGTTGACTCGACCGTCCCGTCCGTGACGATAGCAGCTCGCCGCGCGCCGAGCTGCGAATAGGCGAAGCGGGCCGCCACCTCGCCTTCACGGCTGTCGGTGTAGATGGTTCGCATGAACGAGTCTACGTGCAGGAATTCGTCGGTCAGGCTTGTTGCGCTGCACCCTGGCGAGATCGTTGTGTAGTGCGCCGATTCCAGCACCGGGGCTTCGTTGAGGCAGGCCGAGGAGCAGATGTCGCCGATGACTGCGACGATGCTGGGGTCGGCGATGAGCGCATTGGCGGCTGCTGTGCCTGCTTCGGCAGAGCAGCCTGACGGCACCTCAACGATCTGAGCGGAGGCCCCCAGCACGTTCTGGCGGCGCTGAATAGCCAGCTCGATCCCGCGCAACTGCTCCGTTCCTTCATCGCCGACAAGCGGGTCATTCGTTGCCAGCGCAGCGCCAATCCGAATCGGGCTATTTGCCCCAATCCGGACAACGCCCCACGGGTCGCTTACACTGGCGGCTGCCGGGGCCGCACTCGCGCCGCACGCGCTGAGCAGCAGACAGGCCAACGCGAGCATGATCGCGAGGATCGAATTCAGTTTCATAGCAGCATGGCGCTCCCTTGTCGCGGTTTCGACCAGTGTAGCACGCCCTGGTAGCACTAGCAATAGCTTTCATGCCCGCCCCGTACTATAATTCAGTCCTATTTCGGCTCTCTTCGACGGTGATTAGGGACATAATCGAATGCTGCTCGAATATGCTCTGGCTGCGGTGATTGGCCTTGCTCTTGGCGTGGCGGTGAACTGGCTGGCAAACGTGCTGCCCGGCGCGGCTGGGCGCCAACCTCCCTCCGAGACACTGGATGGGAAAGCAGCTCCTGCTGCTGAAGAATCGGACCTGGCTGCCGCCGAGGGGCCGACAGCGCAGCAGCGCAGCTTGACCGGCGTGCGCTACGTGCTGGTCGAACTGGTGTTAGCCGGTTTCGCGGTGGCCCTGCTGGTTCACGAGGGCTGGTCGGTGCTGTTTGGTATCCATGTTGCCTATGTGACGTTCTTTGCGCTGGTGGCTGTGATCGACATCGAGCACCGGCTGGTGCTCAACGTCCTCATGCTGCCCGCCTTTGCTGTGGCGCTGGTCGAGGTGCTGGTGAGCGGACGGGTCAAGCCGCTCGACGCGCTGGCCGGCTACGCCATCGCCCAAATCCTGGTGATGGGTTTCTACCTGCTGGGCGAAGTCTACCTGTGGGTTGTCAATTCCGGCCGCGACGAGCCAATCACCGAGGTGGCATTTGGCTTTGGGGACGTGACGCTGGCCACGTTCTGCGGGCTGGTGGTCGGCTTTCCGCGCGTGGTCCCGATGCTGGTGCTGATGATTCTCTTTGGAGCGGTCTTCGCGCTGCTGTACCTGCTCATTCAGGCAATGGTCTCACATCGCTACCATGCCCACACGCCGCTACCCTATGGTCCGTCGATCCTGCTGGCGGCGACGCTGCTGCTGGTGTGGGGTGAGGCCGTCGCACGGTTCTTCGGCGCGCCGTAGGGCCCGTGTATTCCGGACGGACTAAGCGCCGGCAATAAACCCCGACCCGACGACCCGGTCGCCATCGTACAGCACCGCGCCCTGGCCCGGCGTTACGTCGGGCAGCGGCTCGTCAAGCGATATCTCCACCTGGTCGTCCTCGACGGCGACTGCGCGGCAGGCGCAGGGACGGGCAGTATAGCGGATCTTTACCTCGGCGCGGAACGCACCCTCCGGTGGCTGACCGGCAATCCAGTTGACGTCACGCGCCGTCAGGTGGTCTCGGCCAAGCTCTTCACGCGTCCCCACGATCAGCGTGTTGCTTGCTGCCTGCTTGTCGATGACGTACAGCGGTTCCGTATACGTGAGACCCAGCCCCTTGCGCTGGCCAATGGTATAATTCGGCAGCCCTTCGTGCTGGCCCAGCACCCGCCCGCTACGCATCACGATCGGGCCCGGCTCGAAGGCCTGCGGCGTGTGGTCGCGCAGAAAGCGGCGATAATCGCCGTCGGCCAGAAAGCACAGGTCCTGGCTATCGTGCTTGCCCGCCACGCGCAGGCCGAACTTCGCCGCGAGCGCCCGTACCTCTGGCTTGCTGTACCCGCCGACCGGGAACGTGGCGTGCGCAAGCTGTTCCTGTGTGAGCACACTCAGAACGTAACTCTGATCCTTGTGTGGATCCCCACCCTTGCGTAGCTCGAACGTGCCGTCAGCCGCCTGCGTGATGCGCGCGTAATGGCCGGTCGCGAGGTGGGTCGCGCCACGCCGAAGCGCCTCCTGCAGCAGGAAGCCGAAGCGAATGTGGCGATTGCAGTACATGCAGGGGTTAGGCGTCACACCCCGGCTGTAGCCCTCGACGAACGTATCGACGATGTGTGACTTGAACGTGTCCTGCACATCTACAACCTCAAACGGGATGTCCAGCGTCTTCGCGACGAAGTGCGCGTCGATCATCTGGTCGCGCGTGCAGCAGCGATTGTCGCGCCGAGTTGCCTGGCCCGGCTCGGACCACAGCCGCATCATGATGCCCAGCACGTCATAGCCCTGCTCCTTGAGCAGCGCCGCGCTGACCGAACTGTCCACACCGCCGCTCATCGCGACGACGACCCGTCCTCTTCCAGGCATGCAGGGGACCTCGGAAAACCATACAGAATTCGTCAGATTTCGCCGCTGGATTGTAGCGCACGCTTGCTCACCCCGTCAATGTCGCTTGCAGCGAAAGGGCCAAATCCCAGGCTTGCGCGCGGTGTTCGTCGTGAACTAGACTGTATGGGGTAGAGAGCTGCGACGGTAAGGCACGCGCAGGACGATGAGGGGGAGGCTGGCTGTGGCAACCTATGATTATGACCTGGTCGTGATCGGATCGGGCCCGGCGGGGGAGAAGGGCGCGGCGCAGGCTGCCTACTTCGGCAAGCGTGTCGCCATCATCGAACGGTCAGAGCACCTGGGTGGCGCGGGTATCAACACCGGCACGCTGCCGTCGAAGACGCTGCGCGAGACGGCACTGTACTACTCCGGTTTGCAGCAGCGTGGCCTGTATGGCATCGACTACTCGCTTAAGGATGGGATGACGCTTGCCGATTTCATGTACCGGGAGCACATCGTCGTCTCGAATGAATGGCGCATCGTGCAGCGCAACCTCGACCGGCACAAGATCGAAGTTATGTGGGGCGTCGCTTCGCTGGCCGATGCGCACACGGTGCGGGTTGCGCTGCGAGACGGTGGCACGCGCGACCTGACCACCGAGGTGATCCTGATCGCTACCGGTTCGGCACCCTTCCGCCCACCTGACATCCCGTTTGATGGCCACACCATCTACGATTCCGACACCATCCTGAAGATGGACCACTTGCCGCGTCACATGGCCGTGATCGGCGGCGGCACCATCGGCAGCGAGTACGCCAGCATCTTCGCCGCGCTAGGCGTGACCGTGTCGCTGGTCGAACGCCGCGACCGGGTTCTACCCTTCGTCGACGGCGAGATCATTACCCGTCTCCAAGCGCAGCTCAAGAGCCTTGGCCTCAATTTCATCTTCAACGACAACGTCAAGTTTATCGAGGTGAAAGACGA
Source organism: uncultured Chloroflexia bacterium (assembly GCA_963787375.1). Taxonomy (GTDB): domain Bacteria; phylum Chloroflexota; class Anaerolineae; order Aggregatilineales; family UBA3940; genus CAWBCR01. The sequence continues at coordinate 31,180 of CAWBCR010000017.1, forward strand.
TGCGGTCCATCTCACACTGACTCGCGGCGAGAATCTACTGTGCGACAGCGTGATCGTCGCGGCGGGGCGTACCAGCAACGTCGAAGGGCTCGGGCTGGAAGCGGTCGGCATCGAGCTAGGACATCGTGGGCTGATCGTGGTGAATGAGCGGTACCAGACCTCGGTGCCCAACATCTACGCGGCGGGGGATGTCATCGGCTTCCCGGCACTGGCCTCGACCTCAATGGAGCAGGCCCGTGTAGCGATGGTCCACGCCTTCGACCTGCGCTACAAGGAACATATCTCGGCTGTGCTGCCGTTTGCCGTGTATACCATCCCGGAGATCGCAATGGCCGGGCTGACCGAAGAGGCGTGTCAGGAAAAAGGGATACCCTATTTGGTTGGGCGGTCGTACTACGACAAAAACCCTCGCGGGCAGATCATCGGCGATATGAGCGGCATGCTCAAGCTGATCTTCTCCCCTCAGGACAAGACGTTGATAGGCGTGCATCACATCGGTGAGCTGGCTTCCGAGCTGGTACATATCGGCATGCAGGTGATGACTGTCGGCGGCACGATTGATGCCTTCATCAACGCCGTCTACAACTACCCGACGCTCAGCGATTCATACAAGTATGCTGCCTACGATGGGCTGGGCGCGTGGGAGCGCTGGTGCGACGAGAACGCGAAGAAGGGCGGCTCATAGCCCCGAAACCGGCCCAGCCCAAGCTATAAACGCCCACTCTTAACCGTGTCGCCATGCCGGCGTGATGCTTGGCGTCTCACGCCGTGATTTTCATCCTTGCCCGCCGGATCGCGTTATACTATGCTATGAGCGGCATCCCGGGCCGCTGCTGCCCTGCGGATGCCTCCTACTGTGTTTGGACGTCTTTCAATCCCCGAAAGGACGATACTCCCATGGCGATGATTGAGACTGTGCATGGACGCGAAGTCCTCGACTCGCGTGGCAACCCCACGGTCGAAGTGGAAGTCTTGCTCGAAGATGGTTTCTCCGGGCGGGCGATTGTCCCCTCCGGCGCGTCGACCGGCGTGCACGAGGCGCTTGAGCTGCGCGACGGCGACAAGAAGCGTTATGGTGGCAAGGGCGTGCTTAAGGCTGTCGAGAACGTCAACGGCCCGATTGCCGAGGCGTTGATGGGCATGGAATCGACTGAGCAGCTCGCAATTGACATGCTGCTGACCAAGGAGCTCGACGGCACGCCGACCAAGGAGAAGCTTGGCGCGAACGCCATTCTCGGTGCGTCGCTGGCGGTCGCGCGCGCGTCCGCCGAGAGCCTGGGCCTGCCGCTGTATCGCTACCTGGGTGGTGTGCACGCGCACGTGTTGCCCGTCCCAATGATGAACATTCTCAACGGCGGCAAGCATGCCGCCAACAGCACCGATCTGCAGGAATTCATGGTGATGCCCGTCGGCGCGCCGAGCTTCGCCGAGGCGCTGCGCTGGGGCGCTGAGATCTACCATAGCCTGAAGAAGGTGCTGGCCAGTAAAGGCCACAGCACCAACGTCGGCGACGAGGGCGGGTTCGCACCCAGCCTCGAAAGCAACGAAGCTGCCGTTGAGGTTATCCTGGAGGCGATCAACGCTGCCGGGTACAAAGCGGGCGAAGATGTAATGCTTGCGCTTGACCCCGCCGCCAGCGAGATCTATGAGGACGGCAAATACCACCTCAAGAAAGAGGGGCGCTCGCTGACCGGGGCCGAGATGGTCGACTTCTACGAGCGCTGGGTCGACAAATACCCTATAATCTCCATCGAAGACGGACTTGCCGAAGATGACTGGGATTTGTTCGTGCTGATGACCGAGCGGATGGGCAACCGAATCCAGATTGTCGGCGACGACCTGCTGGTGACGAACGTTGAGCGCGTGCAGAAGGCCATCACGATGAAGGCCTGCAACTCGCTGCTGACCAAGGTCAACCAGATCGGCTCACTGTCGGAGGCGATTGCGGCGGTCGAGCTGGCGCAGCGCCACAACTGGACAGCGGTCGTGTCGCACCGCTCCGGCGAGACGGAAGACTCGACCATCGCCGATCTGGTCGTCGGCCTCAACGCCGGCCAGATCAAGACCGGCGCGCCGGCCCGCAGCGACCGTGTCGCCAAGTACAATCAGTTGATGCGGATCGAGGAACAACTGGGAACCACCGCCGAATTCGCCGGCTGGAACGCGTTCGTTCAGCTCAACCACTGAAATTGACCGGGATCGAAAACACCCCCCGCTCTTACCTGAGCGGGGGGTGTTTTGGTGTGCGGTGCGGCTGCTACGGGCTCGTATTCGAGGTGACGACATCGGCAAACGTCGCGCCGGCGGGAGCACGCGCGGTCAGCACAGGATACATCGACCCGCTGGAATAGGGCAGCAGGCGCGGCAGGTTGAACCACAGCGGGTCGAAGGGATGGATCGACAGGTCGGCCCGCTCGTTGCCGCCAAACGAATACAGGTAGCCAGCAGCGCGCAACATCTGGTCGATACCCGGCGCGGTTGCCTCGTAGGGATAGGCAAAACCGAGAATCGGGCCGAGGTGGCTTTCGAGGATCTGCTTGGAGCCAACGAGGTCCTGCATGACCTGCTCAGGGGTCATATAGGCATAGCTGCGGTGGTTGATCGAGTGGGAGCCGAAGCTCACCGTGCCGCTGGCCTGCCAGCGCTGCAGCGCTTCCCAGCAGGGCCAGCCCGTCGAGCAGTCGTCTACGATATTGCCCGCTACCATGAAGAAGATGGCGTGCATGCCATACCTCTGGAGGATCTGGACGGTCTGCTCGTAGTCGGCAAGCTGGCGGTCGCCCAGGTCGAAGGTCAGCACGATTGATTTGGGCGGCAGCGGTGCGCCGTTCAGGTAGCCAACCAGCTCCTCTGACGAGACGCCGTGATAGCCGTTCTCGCTCAGCCAGCGCATTTGCGCTTCAAACCATTCTGGCCGCATCTCGACATAGGTTCCCTGTCCGTAGTGCGTATTGTGATACTCCCAAGCGGAAATGCTGCGCCCGTAAGGGCTTGGTGGCTGGCTGACCGTCACCGGCGCGGCGTTTAGGTCGCCACTGGTGACCGTATACCATGCCGACACCCAGCCGGGAGCGCCGTTGTAGATAATCTGCAGCCAACTGTTGGCCTCATTGCGACCCGCGACCGGCACGCCCAGGCCAGCCGGCAGCAGACCGATGGTCCGCCCGTTGAAGCCGGGTTCTGCGCGGATGCGAAGGCTCTGAACGGCGGCAGCGGTGACTCCAGTGGCCGACAGGACCGCGGGTGCGGCAGGCTCCGTGACCGGCACGGCGGACAGGTCTCCACTGACCGTACAGTAGCTGGCCGCCACCCATCCTGTCAGGCCGCTGTAGGTCACCTGGAACCAGTCAGACGCCGCACTGCGACCCAGCACGGGCACGGTCGCACCGCTGGGAAGGCGACCGGTGATCGAGTAAGTGGTGCCCGGCCCAGATCGCAACCGCAGAATGTCAGTGGTGGTTGCGGTGACAGCGGTCTGGGTCGGGGCGTTGGCGAGCGCGGTTGGCGCTGCCACCAGCAGCAGCACCGCGACGACAAGCAGCGTGCTCAGCACTAGCGAGAGTTTCGGTCTGGTCATGATCGATCCTCGTGGGGTTCAGCCGGCAAGGGAGAGCGCAGATGCGCTATGCCCGGTCGTCATCCGGGTTCAGCGGGCGAGCGGCCAACTCCTCAAACTGCGAACGCCGCGCGCTATCTGGCCGACGCCGTTCGCGCGTTTCGTCGGTCTGGACTTGCGGCTGCTCGCAGTACGGGCACACTGTCCACGGCAAGTCGAGCAGCTCGCCGCAGTACTGGCAGGCTTTCTTGAGCTTGGTGTGGCAGTAAGGGCAAAGCCGCCAGGCATCTCTGATCGCGTGGCCGCAGCCAGGGCAGACTGCCTTATCCTCGATCTCCTGGAGCAGCGCTTCTTCTTCCAACGCGCGCTCGTACTGCTCGGCCAGTGTCTCACGCGGGCGCAGGATGAGGTATACCAACAGTCCCGGCACGTTGAGCACCGCCACCACCAATGCGGCGAGAACCTGAGCAAAGCCGTCCCGAGAGCGCGCGCGCATGTCGCGAAAGGTCCAGATGGTCATCGCGATCCACAAGGCCGTCAGGACCGCTGCCAGAACGGCCACGACGGCCAGCAGCACGCCGCTGAGCTGTTGAAAGTCAACGAGCAGATTGAAGGGCACGCGCGCCTCCTGCAGATGTGGGCCAGATGGGGCGATTATACAGTGCGCCCCTGAGGCAGGGCAACCCTCCCTATGTTCTGCTGCCCTCATAAGGCACGCCAAACTTGGATGACATCGCGAAATTGTGCTATAACGATGGGCACACAAGGCGGAGGCAAATGCATGTCAGAACCAGAATCACTCGTGGGCACCCAGATTGGGCAGTACACCATCACCGCCATGGTTGGCAAGGGCGGGATGGCAACGGTCTACAAGGCGACGCAGAGCTCTATAAACCGGACTGTAGCCGTGAAGGTGCTTCCGCGTGCGATGATGCACGACTCGACGTTTATGGAGCGGTTTCGCCGCGAGGCGGAGGTAGTTGCCCACCTGGAGCAGTTTTACATTCTGCCGATCTACGATTACGGCGAATTTGATGGCATGCCGTATATCGTCATGCGCTATCTCGACGGCGGCACGCTGCAGGATGCGATCAAAGAGGGCAACCTGCCGTGGGAAAACATTGTGCGCATCACGGTGCAGATCGCTGGTGCGCTCGACTATGCCCATGCGCGCAACGTCGTCCACCGCGACATCAAGCCCAGCAACATTTGCTCGATTCCGACCGCAACGCATATCTGGCCGACTTCGGCATCGCCAAGATGCAGGAAGGCTCAGCGAATCTTACCGGCAGCGGCATTGTCGGCACGCCGGCCTACATGGCGCCCGAGCAGTCCGAGTCGGGCACGCCGACCCCCGCGATGGACATCTACGCGCTTGGTTGCACGGTATTTGAGATGATCACCGGGCGTGTGCCCTACATGGCCGACACGCCTATCGCTCAGATTCTGATGCACCTTCAGCACCCGGTCCCGTCGTTGAAGTCGTACGTTCCCGACGTCTCCGACGAAGTCGACGAAGTGGTGCGGCGAGCGATGGCCAAAACGCCGAACGAGCGCTACGCCACGGCCAGCGATTTCGCACATGCGTTGAGCGCCGTCAGCGTTGAAGGATTGAGCATCGCCGACACATTGGCAGCTCGCGGTGGCGGTGCATCGACGATTCCCGGCGCAATCCCGACAGCGGCGGACAGGGCCACCCCTGTGCCTGCGCCCGCAACGCGCGGGGGCAGCGCGCCGCCTGCGGCCCAGCACAAGAAGCAGGCCAGGCGCACATCGCCGCCAATGATGCTTTACGTTGGCGTCGGGGCTGCGGTCGTCGTGGTGATCGGCGTGCTGCTGGTCGGGGCGATCCTGCTGAGCCGTGGAGCAAGCGGTGGTGGTACGCAGGAAGTACTCGCCACCGACATTGCCGGGACCGAAGATGCCATCGTCGCGCAGGTCACCAACACGCCGAAACCTGCGCCCACGTCTACTGCCGCGCCGCTCGTGTCAACCAGCACGCCGATACCAGCCATCGTCGACACACCCACACCCGGCCCCACTGCAACGCCGTTGCCGCAAACCACGTTCCTGCGCGGCGTGCAGATGCTGCTCGTGCCAGGCGGCACGTTCACGATGGGTCGGGCCGGCACCTATCCCAACGAAGCGCCGCCCCACGAGGTGTACCTCGACCCGTACTATATCGACCAGACCGAGGTCACGAACCTGTACTACCGGGCGTGCGTGCAGGAGGGTGGCTGTGAGATGCCCGAATTCATCACGGTCCAGGTCTGGGACAACTACTTCGGACTCGACCGCTTCAACAATTACCCTGTCGCGTACATTAGCTGGCCTGAAGCGCAGAACTACTGCCGCTGGCGCGGTGGCAGTTTGCCGACTGAAGCTCAGTGGGAAAAGGCCGCTCGCTTCGATCCCGCTACCGGCAACGAACAGGACCTGTTCCCGTGGGGCAACACCGTTCCTACACTGTACTATGCAAACTTCGGGGCTGAGATCGGGCGCCCTGAACCTGTAGGTGCCAGGCCAGCGGGTGCCAGCCCAGTCGGTGCGTATGATCTATCAGGCAACATGATCGAGTGGGTCTATGACTGGTACCAGGATAACTTCTACGAGCACTCGCCGCATGACAACCCGACCGGCCCCGTCACCGGTACCGACAAGATTCTTCGCGGGGGCTGGTGGGGCGAGAACGGCGCTCAGATCGGCGTCACGTATCGCGATTATATCGGGCCCGGTACCAAGCAGAACTACATCGGCTTCCGCTGTTCGTACACCCCTTCGGGTGAGCCGACAGTGAACGCCGATGCGACCGCCACCGCGGCCAGTCCCTAGGCTTTGCCGCCATCCGTGTCGTGCAATTGCCTGATCCAGCCGGGAGAAGGAAGACCATGCCAGATGACTCCGTGACGTATCATATTGTGCTGCTTCCGTCGGATGGCTACTGGGCATGGGTCCAGGCCATCCGCGACTTCGCCGTGGCCTTCCACGTTCATGCGACTCCCACACCTGAGACGGCAGTCGACTTCCATCGGCCCGACCAGGTGATTACGGTTGTCAACACGCCGGGAGGCTATCCGGCCTACGGCAGCGTTGTCGACTGGTTGGCCGGGCAGGCCCCAGAGGTCAAGCTCGACGTGATCAGCGTGGGGACGGCAGCACAACTGCATCAACTGCTCGCCGAGCGGGTGGTCGAAGGCCAGCGGCTGGGTACGCAGTTCGGCGCGGATGGGCACGACGACCTCCCCATCCGGCTGCGCTGGCCAACCGATTACCCCGCGACGCTTCAGAACTTTGACGACAACGCCGAGCTGTACCGGCATTGGGGTCTGCCGGGCCACGATGGAGTCGACATACGCGCGCCACACAACGCGCGTATCTACGCCTGCGCCGACGGCGTGGTGTACCGCGTCCACGATGGCACCGGCGGCCACCCCTATGGGATTCACGTCCGTATTCGCCACGATGGTGGGTATAAGACGGTCTACGCCCATTTGAACCAGGCGCTGGTCCATAGTGGGCAGGCGGTCAGCGCCAGCGACGTGATCGGACTGGCCGACGCAACGGGGAACTCGGCAGGCAGCAAACTGCACCTCACACTCAAGAAGGAGGGCGCAACCGCTGCCGGCGAGACGCCTTACCCTGCCGATATCATTGACCCAACACCGTATCTCATCATGCCGGTCAGCAGCAGTCTGCAGCACGCCGGCGCTGAGGAATGGCCGTATGACACGTGCCTCGTCGGGGTGCATGCGCGCGTGGGCGCGCCGATGGGCGACGCAGACTGGAACGTGCTGCGCACGGCTCGTGTTGGCGCGCTGTTGTTCGGGCCGGGTTCCGATTCGCTCGACGTCGACCACGCGCGCGCGGTTGACCCGCACATGTTTCTGATGGCTCGCCTGACGGTAGATTTCCGCGGACGCACGGTGCGCGCACCGCAGTTCGTCGATTGGGTACGGGATGACCTGCGTCGCTTCTACGACCGGGGCATCCGCTACTTCGAGCTACACAGCGAGCCCAACCTGACTACACAGGGCTTTGGCTCATCATGGTTTGATGGCTATGATTTTGGGAAATGGTTCCTTGAGGTCGTTGGACTGCTGCGCCCGACCTTCCCGGAAGCGCGCTTTGGCTGGCCCGGCCTCTCGCCCGGCCCATCGACGTCAGGCGTGCGTTTCGACCATGTGGCCTTTCTGGAGGGCGCGTCGAGCGCGATGCAGCACGCCGACTGGCTTGGCTGCCACTGCTTCTGGGAGAACGACGCAGAGATGTTCTCTGAGGATGCGGGGCTGGCCTACAAATACTACGTCAATCACTGGCCGGACAAGCTGCTGCTGATCACTGAGTTCAGCAACCCGTCACCCAGGACCAACGCCCAGATCAAGGGCAGCCAGTATCTCCAGTATTTCAATCTACTACAGCGGGAGCCTGGCGTCGGTGCGGCGTTTGCTTTCGCCGTGTCAGCGCCCGCGCATTATGACACCGAGGTCTGGCGCGACGAATCGGGCAGGGTGACGCCAATCGTTGCGGCGGTCAGCTCTCGCTCGTATTGATCCGCAAGCAGAGTGAGAGTGGAGCGGCTCGCCGTAAGGCGGGCCGTTTCTGCGTATCGGGGTAGGGGGGCTATTCGGCGGTAGCCAGCAGGCTGATCTCGCCAACGTACACTTTGTAGGCATGCCCCGATGCGTAGAAAGCGATCTCCTGAATCCGCGCGGGCCGCTGCTCCGTTGGCAGCAGCGTCAGCAGGTTTCCCGACCGGAAGGTGTACCAGGTGTTCATGTTGATCCGCTCGTGGTCGGCGCGACACGTAGCGCAGGTCTGCGGAAAGTTCTGTGCCGGGTCGTGATAGGCATAAAAGCCGTGGATGTACTCTTGCTCTATGCCGGCCACGTCGATGTACTTCATGCGGATCATCATTGGGCACTCGCTGCCCTCAACGCCGCAGGTCGACAGGGACTGCTCGGCGACATAGAAGGTAGCTCGCAGCTCCAGTGACGTCGAGGACTCCACGTTGATGTCGACCGTCTGGTACAGTCGCGTCTCGCCGTGTCCCAACGTGATGTTGGGCCAGTTGGCCTGCGAGCGATCCAGCACGAGGGCATTACGCCCGCCAATGCTTGAGAAATACACCTGGCCGCTTGGGTCTCCGACGACCTCCAATCCCCAGCCGACGGTGCTGCCCGCAGAGAAATCGCCGTTAGCCAACAGCGACTCTTCCGCGTCCAACAAGGTCAATTCGCTGCTGTCGCTGTCGACAATGGTTCGCTTCCCTGCGGGAATGTCGGTCGAGACATTGTCTGCCTTGTCGATGACCGTCGCCTGTCCGGTGCGCGCAGTGACCTGCGTAGACTGGTTGGTCACGTCGATGGAGTATTGCCCTTTGAGCGACAGGAGCGTGGTCGCCTGAGGTGTATCAAATGAAAAAGTCACCCCGCTGCGCCCGCCGTCGAGGATGAACACCTCGCTCCGCCCGCTGGAGCTTGCGACCACAATCCTGTACGGCTTTGGGTTGAGGTTGTATCGCGGCGCGGTGGCTTCCTGGATGGTGATCTGGCTGTCACGAAGTACGACCAGCGACGCCAGTGGCTCCCCGCTCGAAGGGTCGACGAAGGTGACGACCCCCTGCGCACTGCCGTCGGTAAAGACCGCTGCACCGCGGGTCAGGTCGTCGCGATGCCCGGTGACGGCGTTCTCATCCTGGGCGCTAGGCAGCGTCATGCGCACCGTCCCGCGCGCTGCATCCAGCGTGACCGTCAGATCGACCGTCGATTGGAACACATACCACTGGACCAGGTAGATCGTCCCACCGCAGATCAGCAGAAAGACGATGAACGAGGCAAGCAGGATGTGCCAGGCTAGGCGTTCGGGTTTCTCTCTCATGATCCTTGTTGGGGTCGGTGAGATAGGTAACTGAGCCCGATCAGATGTAACGCACCTTAAAGCCGTCAAACTCGCCGGTAGCGTCGCTCCACGACGCGCTGACGTCGGTTACGTCGGCAGAGGGAGAGCCGCGGTGCAGAAAGCCCACAAATGCATCGAGCGCGCCACGCGGCCCTTCCGCGACCGTCTCGACGCTTCCATCGGGCCGGTTGCGAACCCAGCCGCTCAGTCCGAGACGGCTCGCTTCGCGCGCAGTATATGCGCGGAAGTTCACGCCCTGGACCAACCCAAGAACGGTCGCATGCACGCGCTGAATGGATGTCTGGCTTTGCTCGGTCATTCCGGCGGCCTATCTTCCTACCCGGTAGTCTCGTCCAGAACTGCCGAGGGTGGATCGTGTCGTTCTGTGTCACGCCCTCCGGCGGCGCCGTGTGGCTGCGGCGCGATGAACAGCAGTGCCAGCCCCAGGCTGATGACCCACACTGCCACCCATGGCAACAGGGAGGTATTGTCGCGTGGAGCCTCGGCGGCAACACGCAGCAAGTCATTATGCCATTGACCTTCGAGCGCTGTCAAAGAGAGTCCTAATCCTCGCTGGACAGCGCCATCGCAGTCCAATCCGTCAGAGAAGGCTCCTGCTAGCGCCCTGATCTGCGAGCTGCCGTAGCGATTCTGGACGTAGCGCATGACGCTGGCACTCTCGGCGTAGGCCAGCGCCGCATCGCGCGGGGTGAAACCGCTGAAGTTCGACACGCACAACTGATCGAGCGGGATCAGCGCGCCGTCACGCGCCGCTGTATCGAGCGTCGAGGCTAGCGTCGGGTCTGGCTCGGCTTCGCTCGTCACCGCCATCCCCTCGTTGAACCATGCCGGCACGCTTCCTGTGCCCACCGCCACCGCGACTGCCAGGTGCATCAACTCGTGTGGAAGGTCGCGCTTCAGCGAGGCGCTGAACTCCACCCCTGGCGCGGCGCTAACCATCGCGACAAGCTGATCGGGCACGGCGTAGGCCGCGACCCAGTCCTGTACGCGCAGGCCGTGCAGCCGTAGGCTGCTGGCAAGCTGCGCCAGCTCCGGATATACGTAGATACGGATCGTGTCATCTGGTGCGGTGCCCAACGTGCGCCTGATCTCTGCCAGAGCGCCGGCGGCAACGTCCAACGCCTCTGACGCGACGAGCGGGTCGCGACCATCAGTGTACACCAGAACATTGCCCCGCATCGCTTCCGACCACGTAAACGGGACGCTTGTGTCCTGGTACCACAACTGCTGCGGATCGCCCTGGAATTCGCTCCCGCCTGCATCTTGAAAGTCCCACTGATAGGTTATGTCTGCAAAAGGTGGCAACCCCAGCGTGGTGACTGGCACCGTCTGGCTCAACGAGATAGACGTGCCCGGACTGTCAACAGGCACTGCAAGGCTGTGGGCGTCGCTGCGGCCCGCAACGCGGACGGTCAGCCGCGCACCAGTGAGCACCGTCCCGGCGCTGGCGTGCGCGTCGAAGTTGATCTCGTCGCCATAGTGAATCGTGACCGTCTGTTGCAGGGATGCCAGCCCGCCGGCCTGCGCAGCAGCAGGCCGCGGGCACATCAGCGCCACGGCTGCCAGCCCCAGCACAGCGATCAACAAACGCTTCAACATACGGTGTTGAGTCCTTGACGCGTCAGGAGCGCCGGGCAACCTCTCAGACTGCCCCGCGCCATACTAATCGTCGGGTTCGATTTCGTCGTCCACGTCCAAGATGTACGTGGCGAACTCACCGCTGCCCAGCGCGGCGGTATTCATCGCATCTTCGATCACATCTAGCAGCGCTTCGTCGACATCGTCATGTTCCGAGAGGTTCAGTAGAGCACGTGTGGCAGACTGCCCGCCGATCTCGCCCAGCGACCAGATCGCCGCCTCTTTGACCTCCCGGTCGTCGTCTTCTGTCAGTTCGATCAGCCGGGGCACGCTGGCCCTGAGGCCCAGCTCACCGGCGGCGCGGGCGGCTTCAAAGCGTATCTCAGGCTCGTCGTGGGTCAGCGCACTCATCACGTAGTCGGCCCAGCGCTCGTCGGCACAGCGGCCCATCGCGAACAGTGCGCTGGCCTGCATGGAGAGGTCGGCATGATCCAGGGCCTCCTCGATCAGGCTGCTGACCTCGTCGCGGCCCGAATAGGCGATGCTTTCCAGCGCGCGCCGCCGCACTTCCAGCGACTCCGCGTCGTTCTCCCACGCTTCAAGCAGCGTGTCTTCGAGGCTGCGTGCCATCGCTTCAGGGATTTCGCCAAGCTCACCTGCCAGCACGAATCGTCCCAGCGCCTGCGCTGCAGCGGCCCGCACTGTGGCGGCTTCGTCTAGCTCCAGCATTCGCACCAGACGCTGCATTGTGGCGGAGTCCTCGCTGACCCACAACGCCTCGATGGCGCTGCTCCGCACTTCCTCGTCCGGGTCGTCGAGCGCGAACAGCGCCACGGCCGTGTAGTCGGTGTCGAAGCTTGCTTCGCTGGTTTCGACCATGCGCACCAGCAGCAGCAGCCGCCGCTCTGACGGCACAGACTCCCACGCGTCGCGCAGCGCAGCTAATTCGTGCTCAACCGGCTCAGACAGGCGGTAGAGCACCGCGGCGCGCAGCGGTGCGGTGTCGTCTTTCAGATTCTCCAGCAGTTCCTCAAATGGCGCTTCCAGGTTCATTTTATCAATGGATCCACAATATCCAGGTACATGAACACTAGCATCGCTGCGATCAGTACCGCAAACCCAACGAAGTGGATCAGCATTTCACGGTCAGGGTTGATCCGCTTGCCGCGGATTGCCTCGATCAGCACAAACAGCAGGCGTCCCCCGTCGAGTGCCGGGATCGGCAGCAGGTTGGTGACTGCCAGCGCAAGGCTGATCAACGCCGTGAGCTGGATGATCGGCCACGAGACGTTCTGAGCGATGGAGGCTTCCATCGCCTGCCCGCCAAGCTGGCTGATTCCGATCACGCTCACCGGGCGCAGGTAGCGGGCCGCGATCTGCCCTTTGATGACCCGTGCGGGTAGATCGACCATCGCCGCCATGTAGCTACCCATCTCCTGCAAAGAGCGTCCGATAGCGGCAAATGGCCCGTAGTGCTCAACCTTGTAGATGCTCTGCACCTGAATTCCGGTCGGGCCCTGGTCGGAGGGCCACGTGCTGCGTGACGTCAGAGTCAGGTCGATCAACGCGCCGGCGCGCTGGACCGTCATGGTCATCGTCTGACCGATGTGGTCGTAGATGTAGTTCGTCAAATCATTCGAGCCGGTGATGGCCTGTCCATCCACCTTCATGATCACGTCGTTCTGCTGGAGCCCTGCCGTCTCGGCCGGCGTTCCCGGCGCAACCGCCGCGATAAGCGCGCCCGGCTGCTCCTGCGGCGCGCCTAACATGAACATCACCATTAGCAGCAGGAAGGCGACCACGAAGTTTGCCGCTGGGCCGGCTACCAGGACGGTAAACCGCGCCATCTTCGGCGCGGCAGCCAGACCTCCCTCGATGCTCGGGTCGTCCTCGCCTGCCGGGCGCATGAAGCCACCCATCGGCAGCCAGTTGAGCGTATACTTGGTGCCCTTGCGCTCGAACAGAGTCAGCATTCTCGGCGGGTAGCCGATGCCGAATTCCTCGACCGTTACCCCGTTCCAGCGCGCTGCCAGGAAGTGCCCCAGCTCGTGGAGGAATATCAACGGCCCGATCACCACCACGAACGCTAGAACGCCGAACCCAAAATTCAATCCAATAGACATGCTCGTTGTTGCCTTTCCACCGCCACGGCGGTGGCTCGTTTTCGCATCTGTTCCAATCCCACAACGGTGTGATTATACCCACCTCAGTATCGCGCGATCAATGTGCCCTGTCCAGTGCCGACAGCCGATCGTGGGGAAGGGGTAGGGGGGCGATCCGCTGGTGACCCAGTCAGCCAATCACTTCCGCCGGACCGCCGGGCCCGGCTTCCAGCAAGCGCTCGATCCCGCCAACCTGCTCCAGCCTGCGCCGAACTTCGGCGCGCGCATTGCTAGTGGTGATGACGTGCACGTTTGGCCCGGCGTCTATCGTGAACGCTGCATCGAGCCCCGCCAACCGCCACTGCCGCACGCTGTCGAGGATGCGCAGTGTGTCCGGCAACCAGTAGATCAACGCCGGGTGTGAGGTCATCATGACGGCGTGCATCAATAGCGTGTCATGCTCGATGACGTCTGCAAGCTGTGCGAAGTTCCGGTTAAGGATCGCGTCGCGGCAAGCTTCCAGTCGGCGTGGCGTGTCCGCCACGCGCGCAGCTTGTAGTGGAGACGTTGGCGCGAGCGCATGCCCACCTGTCGAACCAACCACCTTGTGCGCGCTGCTGACGACCGCTACCAGGTCAACCAGGTCCCAGTGTTCGGGCGGGGCGATGCTTTCCCCAAACGACGTCTCGTCGTCGCTGCCGGCGTGCCACTCGACGAAGCCGCCCGGCACCGACCGGCAGGCCGAGCCCGACCCACGCCGCGCGAGTTGCGACAGTGTGCGCTCGTCAGGGGTGAGGCCCAGCGCCGCGCAGGCGGCCACTGTCAGCGCGCTGAAGGCAGACGCCGACGACGCAATGCCGGTCCCGGTCGGAAAGTTGTTGTGACTTTCGATAGCGGCGTGCAGCGCCGTGCCCGCCATGCTGCGTATCACGTCGAGATGGCGGCTGGCCCGTTCAAGCGGCGCACCGTCTTGCTCGGCGCCGCCCAGCGACAGCCGGTCGGCGGACAGCAACGGGTCGAAGCGCACTGTCGTGATGGTCTCAATGCCTTTGAGGTTCATCGAGATTGATCCGTTCGACGGCAAGCGCAGCGGGTCGTCGCGGTTTCCCCAGTACTTGATAAAGGCGATGTTGCTGAAGCTCCGCGCAGTTGCGGTATGGTGAGTCATTGTCTCCTTATCAGATGGCGTGCGGCGGTGCGATCTTACTTACCCCGCATCAGGCCATCGGTGAGCAGCGTCCCTTCGTCAAAGCTGGTGTCACCCAGCGCACGCGCAATCTGCCCCGCTTCGAACCCGGAAAAGATGCGCACTGTCAGGCCAGGGATTGTGCGGCACAGTTCGAGCATCGACGTGACCTTCATTTCCATGCCGCCGGTCACATCGGTCTGTGCCGAACCGCCCAGCGCGCGGCGCAGGGCAGGGAGGGTGTCCGGTGTCACCCGTGGGACCAACGCGTCGGCCTCGTCCAGCACGCCGGCGGTATCGCCCGCCAGCAGGACTCGCCAGGGTTTCAGCGCGTAAGCCAGGTACGTGAAGATATCCTCAGTGCTGATGATCGTCCCGCCGCGCACGTCGTCGAGCGCCACGTCGCCATAGACCAGCGGCACAAGCCCTTGGTCTAGCCCACGCCGGATGGGATCAATTACCATCTCGACGATCTCGCCGTCGCGGCAGCGCGCCGACGCAGAAGGCTGTACACCCAGCACCGGCACGCCCGCCAAGTCGAGCGCATCCAGCATGATCTGGTTAAGCCGCCCGGCCACAGTCGAGACGTGCGCGTAGCCTTTCCAGCCCGCACGGTCCTTCACGCCCCGGCGGGTGCCATATTCACGCGCGGCCACGTGGCCGAAGCTGCCGCTGCCATGCCCGATCACCAGCCTCAGGCCGGGCGCTGCCGCCAGTGCCGAGGCAATCTCGCGCGCCACGCGCTCGATTTCCGCCGTTCGCGCCGTCTCCGGCTGCGACTTGTCCGTGATCAGCGATCCGCCCAGCTTGAGGAATACCGTCACTGGCACCTCCTGCTCGCCGTCACTGCACTACTGTGTGGAGCACTCGCACAGCACCCACCTGCTCCAGCGCTGTGCCGATCTCGTCGGCTTTTTGCGGCGCGACGAGCGCGATCATGTTGCCCCCACCACCTCCGCCGGACAACTTCGCACCCTGCGCGCCGGCTGCCAGCGCCGCGTCGATCAGCCGCTCAAGCTCCGGCGACGACACGGCGAGCTGGCGCAGCAGGGCCTGATTGCGCCCCATCAGCGGCCCCAGCTGGTCGATCTGCCCGGCTTCGATGGCCTCTCGGGCCTCGCGCGCCACCTGCCCGACCTGCTCGAAGATGGCCTCGTAGCGCGCGGGCTCGCGTGTCCACGCCTCTCTCACCGCACCGACGGTCAGCCGGGTCGGGCTGCTGATGCCCGTATCACCGATCAGTAGATGAAACGGCGCACCCGCACGGAACAACTGCGGCGACTGCTCGCGGATGAAGTAGACCGGCTCACCGTAGCATATCACCGTGTTGTCGATGCCGCTGGGCGTGCCGTGATAGAACTTCTCGACCTCGTATACCAGCGCAGACAGCGCCGCGTCATCAAGCGGCTGGCCAAGATAGGCCGCCAGCGCGCGAGCCAGCGCCGCCGACACTGCCGCCCCGCTGCCCAGACCTGCCGCCATCGGGATCGTCGACGTAACCGTGATCAGCGCGTCGGGTTCTGGGTGACCCAGTTTCTTGAGCACCAGTTCGGCGGCCAGCGCCAGCCCGTGTTGGGCTGCCTCGGCGAGTGACAGGCGCAGGCTCAGCGCTGCCGCGTCGATCATTAGACCGCCTCCCGCTGGCCCGTCCTCGACGGTCGCCATGGCCTGCACGCGCTCGACCGGCACGGCCAGCGCAGGCTGGCCGTAGACCACAGCGTGCTCGCCAAACAGGATGACCTTGCCGGGCGCGTGAGCGGCGCATGTGGTCATGAGAATACGTACAGCACCAGGAAGACCGCTATCCCAAACAGGGCAACGGTGATCTGCGTCGGCCTGTCGTGCAGCAGGACCTCGTCCGGCGCGTCGCCTTCACCGCGCACGTGGATCAGGTACAGGTAACGGAAGATGCCGTACAGCACGAAGGGCGTAGTCAGCATCATCAGGTGGTTGGGCGGGAGACCCTCCGCGCTGAAGGTGTACAGTGCGTAGGTCAGAGTGATGGTGGCAGTGACGATCAGAATGATCTCGTCGAGCAGCTTGACGGTGTAATCGTCGAGGATAGCGCGGTGATTGGTAGCATTGTCTTGCAGCAGCACCAGCTCCTGGCGGCGCTTGGCGAACCCCAGAAACAGCGCCAGCATGCCGGTGAAGATGTACAACCACGGCGAGAACCGCTGTGCGTCGACCAGGAAGTAGCCGCCCGCCACACGCAGAATGAAGCCTGCCGCGATGGCCATGACATCGATCAGCACGATGTGCTTAAGGTAGAAACTGTAGGCAATCTGGAGAACGAGATAGCCGGCCAGGACGAAGAAGAATTGCACAGACAAGCTGTAGCTCAGCGGCAGCGCGACCAGCGGCATGATCACAGCAGCCGCAATGGCAACGCCTTTCGAAAGCTGCCCGGATGCCAGCGGGCGGTTGCGCTTCGTCGGGTGCGCGCGGTCGCTCTCGATGTCTGCCAGGTCGTTGATTACGTAAACGGTACTGGTCACAACGCACAGCAGGGCGAAGCCCGCCAGAGTAGGCAGCAGCCATTTAGGTTGCAAGAGCCTTCCCGTCGAACATGAGCGGCACGAAGATGAAGCCGTTCTTGGTCCACTGTCCGGGTCGCATCGAGCGGATCAATCCCACGACCTGGCCGGTAAAGGTTCGGTGGGGGGCTGCCTGTGGTTGCGCAGAGTTGGTCACTATCGTGTTCTCCAGTGCCCAGTCGTCGGTGTACAGCAAGCGGTGACTGGGCTATTATAATCAGCGTGCCACGCGTGTCAACGCGCAAGGCGCTGCGGCTGTTTGGCCGGGCCCGCCGGCGGCGGGTGGGCCGGCTGGACGATTTGTACCATATCTGCGGGTGGAAATGCCACAGAAGAAATTAAGCGTACGCCTTGATGTGCTGCTCGTTGAGCGCGGCCTGGTCGATTTGCGGGAACTTGGCCGGCGGCTGATCATGGCCGGCGAAGTACTGATTAACGGGCTACCCGCTGTCAAGCCCGGCGAACGCGTGTCGGTCGATGCCGAACTGGTGTTGAAGGCCAGGCCGCGGTTCGTCAGTCGTGGAGGCGACAAACTTGCGGCAGCGCTGGAGCGCTTTCACGTCGAGCCTGCAGGCTGGGTATGCGCTGACGTCGGCGCATCGACAGGGGGTTTCACGGACTGTCTGCTCCAGGCAGGGGCGGAAAAGGTATACGCCATCGACGTCGGGCACGGGCAGCTTGCCTGGAAGTTGCGCTCCGACCCGCGCGTGGTCGTCATGGAACGAGTCAACGTCCGCTATCTGGCGGACGTGCCTGAGCCGTTCCAGCTTGTGACGATCGACGTCTCGTTCATCTCGCTGCGACTTATTTTCCCGGTGGTGCACGGCTGGCTGGCCGCGGGCGGCCAGGTCATCGCGCTGATCAAGCCACAGTTCGAGGCCGGGCGCGCCGACGTAGGCAAGGGGGGCGTGGTGCGTGATGCGACCATCCACGGCAGGGTGCTCGACGAGGTGCTGTCACAGGCACGTGGGGCCGCGTACGGCGTCCGCGGTGTGATCCCGTCGCCTCTGCGCGGCCCGGCGGGCAACGTCGAATTCCTGGCGTGGCTGGATGCGACCAACACGCGCAGGCTCGACGACCTGCCGGCAGCTATAGAAGCGGCTGTCGCAGAAGCGCACACGGACTTGGACCCAGCAGGGTAGGGGGCGTTCCCTGCGGACGCATGCACGCTTACGGTTGGTAGATCGTCAGGTGGTTGTAGATGATCACGGTCGCGGAGTTACCGCTCTCCACGTAGGGGCCAAACTCGCCCATCGGCTCCGCGTCCAGTCTGGCAGTACCCAGTCTGCGCCCGTCGACATACATCGTGGCGACGTTGCTCTTCACACGCAGCCCCAGCGTGTGGTCCCCTGTCGATGTATCGATATTTCCAGGCAGTTTGCCGCTGGCAATTGTGGTTGCATCGGCTGGCAGGGCGCGGTTGATCAACATATATGCTCCCCCGCAGCTCACCACAAAGCGCTGGAAAGTGTCGTTGTTCCGGAAGTGGAAGATCATGCCATACACGCTTTCGGGGTTGCGGCACTGTTCGACGGTTGCTGTGATCTCGGCATAGAATTCTGCCTGATGGTGATCAGTCGTCGGCGTCCAAAAGCCCCAATTGGGATCGACGCTGACGCGCATCCCCTGGGCCATGAAGCCGCTCGTGGCATGGCCGGTTTGCATGGCCTGCCAGCCAGTTAGGAAGTCAGTGTCATACAGCAGCTTGCCATGCTCCCCGCTGGGGAATCCGCCTGCTCCCCTTCCACCACCAATCA
This sequence comes from uncultured Chloroflexia bacterium, assembly GCA_963787375.1. Lineage (GTDB taxonomy): Bacteria > Chloroflexota > Anaerolineae > Aggregatilineales > UBA3940 > CAWBCR01. The sequence continues at coordinate 49,815 of CAWBCR010000017.1, forward strand.
ACGGTCCGATGATGACAACGAGTAAGACAAGGACAGCCAACAGAACTGCTCCGCCGCCGCTGTACAAGAGCAGCTTATTGCCTTTCACGGCACCGGCCAGCTTCTTCAGGTCGAGCGGAATACGTTCTTCTGGAGCAGGTGGCCCGATAACTACCGCGCCCATCTCGCTCTCTAACAGGACCTTCGTCTGTGGGTCGACAGAGGTCACCGATGGCAGCGGTGTTGCGGGGTCCCACTTCCAGCCCCGGGCTTTGGTGGCGGCTTTCTCCAGGTCGGCAGCCAGCGCACTGGCGGTCTGGTAGCGCGAGGCCGGCTGCCTGGCCATTGCTTTACGCAGCACGGCATCAACCTCTTTCGGGAAGCCCGGCGCAGCGGCTGACAGCGACGGTGTGGGCTGTTGAAGGTGCGCCATGATCTGCGCAAAAGGCGTCTCTGCTTCATATGGCACGCGCCCAGAGATCATCTCAAACAGGGTGCAGCCCAGCGCGTAAATGTCGATTGATGGGGTTGGTGGCCCCGGCTCAGACTGCTCGGGGGCCATGTACGCCGGCGTGCCGATGATCCCACTGCCAGTCATGCCGGCGGCAGCTTCCTGCATGCGGGCGATCCCGAAATCGACCAGGAAGCTGTTGCCTGCATCGTCCAGCATGATGTTGCTAGGCTTGATATCGCGGTGGACGATGTTCTTTGAGTGCGCGTAATCGAGGGCAGAGCCGATCTGCTTGATGATCCGCACGACGTCCTGCCAGGGCAGCGGTCCCTCTTCCTTGATGCGCTCCTTGAGCGTCCCACCTCCTAGGAAGCGCATGACCAGGTAGGGGCGGCCATCCTCTTCGCCATAATCGTAGATCGGCAGGATGTGCAGGTGCTCAAGGTGCGCGATCATGCTGGCTTCACGGCGGAAGCGGTCCATGAACGCCGGGTCGTGGAGCAGGATGCTGGGCAGAATCTTGACCGCCACTTCGCGGTCGATGCTGCGCTGGTAGCCAAGGTACACGGACGCCATCCCGCCCTTGCCGAGCAGGCCGGTGATCTGGTACTGGCCGAGCATGTGACCCACCAGAGGATCAGGTGTCGACATGATTCCCTTTCTTCTGTGTCCACGCGACGCCGGCAGCCCGTTCGAGAGTGGTCGCTGCCGTGCCTGCGCGATGTTTCCGCCAGGCCGCCCCTTATGGGCTCGGCTGGTAGACGCTCAACCGCGAGAAGGTTGCGGTGACCGCCTCGGTATCAGTCTTGACGTAGGGCCCAATGTCGCCGGCAGGCATTTCTGCCGCCGCGGCGCTGCCGATCTGTTGATTATCAACGTACATCGAAATAGTGGTCGCCGCAACATACAGCCCGATGATATGCCTGCCGCTCGCTGGAGTGATCGTTTGCGGCAGGACGCCGTTGGCAAGCGCGTTTCCGCCTGTGTCGCTGACAGTATACAACAGATAACTGCCGCTGCAGCTTACAACATAGTAACTGTAATGCGAGTTATCGACGTAGTCGAAGATCATGCCGTACTCGCCCTTACCAGGCGGGCACTGCTCAGGTGTGACATCCATCTCGGCGTAAAAGCTGCTCACAGGCGCCCGCGTAGTGTAGCCGTAATGGCCCCAGTTCGGCGCGACTTCGATTCGGTAGCCTTCCGCGACGACGGTGCTTGTGCCGAGACCGCCGCCACTTGTGAGGTTTGCCCAGCCGGTCTGGAAGTCGGTCTGGTAGACCATGGCGCCATGCGCCGGCGGCCCTCCGGGTGTCCCGACGATAGGCGTGGGCGTTTCGATGCCCGGTTCTGAAGTGGGCGTGTCGGTGACCTGTGGTGGCGGTGTCGCGGTATCGACCACTGCCACCAAGAGCGTCGGCGTGGGGCCGGCGGTATTGACCGGCTGAGCAGGCGCAACAGACGGGATAGCGGTCGGCTCCGCTGCTGCGCTGGTGGGCGTCGGCTGCGCCCCTGGTGGCGGGCTCACCGCCTGCCCCGGTGCGTTGCAGGCCAGGGTGGCGAGCGTCAGCAGCAAGACCGGCAAACTGTAGCGATGTTGTTTCATGGTGTGATATGCTCTCGATTATGAACAAGAGTGGTACCCGCTAGTCTAAGTCACTCGCGCGGTTTGTCAAGCAGTCGGTCACTGTGCCCGCACCGCTGGCGATTATACTCTGTACGCGGCGGTGCTGAATGGGTACAATGTCGACAGTACGAGCGTCGGCAGGAGGCTGCCAACTCATAGCCCGAATAGTCTGAACAGGCCCATGGAAAAGAACCATATACGGAACTTCTGCATCATTGCGCACATCGATCACGGCAAGAGCACGCTGGCAGATCGTCTGCTTGAGCTGACCGGGACCATCTCAGATCGCGAGATGCACGATCAGGTGCTCGACACGATGGATCTTGAGCGCGAGCGCGGTGTCACGATCAAAGCCAGCGCGGTGCGCATGTTGTATCAGGCTGAGGACGGTCAGCAGTTCGAGATGAACCTGATTGACACGCCGGGCCACGTCGACTTCTCGTACGAGGTGTCGCGTGCGCTGCTGGCGTGTGAGGGCGCGGTGCTGGTCGTCGACGCCACGCAGGGCATCGAGGCCCAGACGCTGGCGAATCTGTTCCTGGCGCTTGACGCCGACCTTGAGATCGTGCCGGTTGTCAACAAGATCGATCTGCCTGCCGCCCGCCCCGACGAGGTGGCAGAGGAGATTGAGGACCTGCTGGGAATCGACGCCGCCGATGTGATCCAGGTTTCAGCCAAGACAGGCGCAAACGTCGAGCAGGTGCTGGAAGCAGTCGTGCAGCGTGTGCCGCCGCCCAAGGGGGACGTAGACAGGCCCCCGCGCGCGCTGATCTTCGACAGTCACTACGATGTGTACAAGGGCGTGATTGCCTACGTGCGCGTGTTTGAGGGCCAGTTCTCCAAGCGCGACCGGCTGCGCATGATGGCGACCGGCGCTGATGTCGACCCGGTCGAGATCGGCATCTTCTCGCCAATGATGGCCCCGACAGATTCCCTGTCTGCCGGGGAGGTGGGCTATGTGGCAACCGGCCTCAAAACCGTCCGTGAAGCGCGTGTCGGCGACACGATCACCAGTCTGGAACGCCCCGCGCCGGAGGCGCTGCCGGGCTACGTTGCTGTCAAGCCGATGGTGTTTGCCGGAATTTACCCGACCGAGGGCGAAGACTACCCGCTGCTGCGCGACGCGCTTGAGAAGCTTCAGCTCAACGACGCGTCGCTGGTTTGGGAGCCGGAAACATCGCAGGCGCTCAACTTCGGGTTCCGCTGCGGCTTTCTGGGCCTGTTCCACATGGAGATCGTGCAGGAGCGCCTTGAGCGCGAGTACGACCTCGACATCCTGGCGACTGCTCCCAGCGTGGCGTACGAAGTGGTCAAGCGCAACACAGGTGAGGTGGTCATCATCGACAGCCCCGCCATGCTGCCCGACGAGGCCGAGATCGAGGAGATCGACGAACCATGGATGCGTATCCAGGTCTTCACGCCAACCGATTACATCGGGCCGATCATGGACCTGGTGACGAGGAAGCACGGCGAGTACGTCGCGACCGAGTATCTCGACCGCACGCGTGTGATGCTATCGTACGACATTCCACTGGCCGAACTGATCATCGACTTCTATGACCGTCTCAAGTCGATCACACGTGGGTACGCCTCGCTCGACTATCACTTCACTGGCTACCGCCCCGGCGACCTCGTCAAGCTGGAGGTGCTGGTGAACGAGGTGCCCGTCGACGCTCTGGCGCTGATTGTCCACAAAGACGACGCCTATCACAAAGGGCAGGCGCTGGTTTCACGCCTCAAGGAGCTGATCCCGTCGCAGTTGTTCGTCGTGCCGGTGCAGGCGGCAGTCGGCAAGAAGGTGATCAGCCGCGCCAACGTCAAGGCGCTGCGCAAGGACGTGCTCGCCAAGTGCTACGGTGGCGATATCACGCGCAAGCGAAAGCTGCTGGAGAAGCAGAAGAAGGGCAAGAAGCGCATGAAGATGATCGGCCAGGTCGAGGTTCCACAGGAGGCCTTTATGGCCGTCCTCAAGCTTGACCAGGACTGACTATTCGCTCTCCCCCTGTTTGATCAACATTCGGCGCAGCAGGGCCAGCGCCTGCGTCGCTGCCCAGGTGGGCGCGTCGGTGCGGATGCTGGTCCAGTTGTAAGTCCGCGTGCGAACTGTCTCGCCGCTGGCGATGGCAATCGCCGTGCCGCTGCCGCTGTCGTCCCCGGCGGGTAGCTCGTCGCGCATGATCACGGCTACACCGTATGTCATCCCTGCCTGTTGTCGGACAGCCCGGGCGGCGGCTTCGGCGGCCCCGGCAAGCGTCGTGCCGATGTCAACGCCCATGCCGGTCAGATCGTCCCATGACGCAAGAACCCGCCGCTCACCGCTCGTCGCCGGATCATTCTCTTTAACCGTGTCAAGCTGAGCCGCCAGCGACCCGCCCGTCCCAGCTTCGACCGTTGCCACGCTGCTGCCGCCAAGCTTGAGCGTCTGCATGACCACGTCTGGAAGAGTCTCAGCGTCCGTGCCGAATATCCACCAGCCCAGCCGCTGGCGAATGTCGTCCTCAACCGGTGCAATCAGCGCCCGCGCGCGTTCGTCGCTTTCGGCCTTGGCCGTGATGCGGATATCCGTCTGACCGGGGTGCGCGGCCAGCCCGACGGTCGGGTTGCTCATTGTCATCAAGTCGGCGATTTTGGCGTCGATCTGGCTCTCCCCGATGCCCGCCGTGCGCAGTACCAGGCTGGTGATCACCGCCGGCGCGCCAACATGATCTCGCAGCCAGGGCAGCAGGTCGTTGTCGAGCAGGTGTTTCATCTCACGCGGGACGCCGGGCAGCACCATGACAACTCCGCGCTCGGTCTCCAGAATGAAGATCGGCGCGGTCCCCACCGGGTTCTCGACGGGCAGAGATCCCTGTGGCACATAGGCCTGCCGGTGATTGTTCTCGCTCATGCTGACGGTGAAGCGCCTGAATCGTTCGGCAATTTGCTCCAGCAGTTGCTGTTTGAATTCGAGCGGGCGGCCTGTGGCACGGGCGATGCCCTCGCGGGTGACATCGTCGACCGTTGGGCCCAGCCCGCCGGTGGTGATGACCACGTCTGCGCGGTTCAGCGCGATATCTACCACCTGCGCGATCCGCTCCTCGTTATCGCCAATGGTTGTGCGGTACAGCAGGTCGAGCCCCACTTCGCGCAGGCGCTGGGCGATGTACGTCGCGTTGGTATCGGTGATATCGCCCAGGAGAAGCTCGGTTCCGATGGAGATGACTTCTGCTTTCATACTCTCCTCACACTTTCGATGGTATCGGCGCATCTGCGCGCCGGTTAGTGCTGCGGCTCGACGCGAACGGTTCCGATGCTGCCGTAATCCGGCCCGTCGCTGCCGCTGGTGACGCGCAGCCGCAGCCCGTTGTCCATTCGGTACAGCCCGATATGGATCGTATAGTCGCCGGGCGGCGCATCTGGCGGGATGACGATGGCGAATCTGTCGTCGACAGGCACGCCCGGCTGCCAGATGGTTGTGGGCAGCAGCCCGCTGCCGGGGACGTCATCGTACTGCGCGACTGGTATTCCGTCCGCGCCTGCCACATGCACGAACATCTTGAATGAGTCGCGCACCGGAACCGACGTTTCCCACGTGACGGCAAACCGTGCAATTCCCCCTTGCATCACCTCCGGGTCGATCACGGCCACCCGCAGAAGACTGATGGCATCCTCGTACACCACGCCCGGCGCGCCCCACTCTGGCTGCTGTGGCCCGGCAGCATACTCATACAGGTGCGCCGGTCCAAACCAGGCGTCACGGATGCGGTATAACAGGCGCACTCCATCCGTCACGATCGTGCGTGTCGGGTCGGTTTGATCTTCGCTGACGAGCAGAATACCCACGCGTTGTGCGTCGCCAGAGGTTTCCTGCCTCGCGAGCAGCGGGTCGACCTCGGCGGGGGTAGGGGGCCACGCATCGACGCGCAACGGCTGGACGGTTTGCCCGGGCGCATTACGGGCGTCTGGCAAGAACGTGTCCGGGTATACCAGCAGCGTGCCCGCGCCGAAGTCCGCAGCCGCTGCCGCGACCGACGAGGCGACCTTGCCCGGATCAGGCGCGCTCTGCTGGCGGATTGCCTCGGCGAGAGGGCCTATCGCCCCGACAAGGCGATACAGGTTGAGCTTCACATCGAACTGCTGGTAGCTGCGTATCAGCAAAAGATCGGCACCGTAAGGATGCTCGGGCAGCGGGTGATCGTAGCCAGCCTCGATGAAATAGACGTGATCGCCGCGCGCAACCCAGCGCGCGATAGTCGGCACCATGGCTGCGTCGTCACCCAACCGGAAGCGGCGCATCTCGCCTACCCGCGGCCCCAGGTAGATCCACACCTGCTGTGGGGCGATACTGCCCATGACGATATCGGTGCTGGTGTCCGGGTCAGTCCACCATTCAGCCAGCAGATCCTGTGCGGCGAGCACGTGCCCGTACCCGGCAGAAATCTGCGTAATGAACAGGGCGCGATCGGCCCCGGGCAGCGGCGCGGTCGTGGGATCCCTGATCAAGGCGGCGTCAAAGCCAAACCATGGGACTAACGCGGCCAGGGCAATGGCTGCTCCCCCGACTGCCGCCAGTCGTGGCGCGGTCGTTCGCACGCTCTGAACCAGTGTATCCAGTGAGAGCGCCATCAACACAGCCAGCGGGGCCATCGTCGACACGAAGTAGCGCCCTGGAAGGTTGACCAGATAACGGGCAGTTAGCATGGGCGCAAATGCGAATCCGACAGCCGGGATGGCTATGAACAGAAACTCTCGCCAGCGCAAACCGATCACAAGCCACATCCCGGCAAGGGCAACGAGGCCCACCGCTATAGGACCGCCGTAGGCCCACATGATATCCCGGTAAGCAGACAGGTCGCGCCACAACCCGGCCTGTATGGCCGGGTCTAAGAGATGGAAGAGCTTCAAGTCAGTCAGCGTCACGCTGTCATGTGCCAGCGGTGTAATGCCCTGCGCGGCGGCGATGGCATACAGCCATCGCGGAACCACGATGGCGACAGCAACCGCGCCAGCGCCGTACGCCAGCGCCTGCCATCTCGGGCGGCGATGCCGGGTGAGGAGGAGCGCCGCCAGAAACGGCAGCACGAAGCAGGGCAGTGCGCTGAGCTTCGCCAGATAGGCGCACGTGAGTGCCACAGCCAGAAGGGCCGCACGCCACGGCGTGGGTTTGCGTGCCAGACCGATCGAGGCGAGGGTGCTCAGCGCCATGAAGGTCGACATCAGAGGGTCGACCAGCGCCGTGCGCTCGTGAAAGAACGCAAGCGGCGCGACAGCATAGAAAGCACCTGCCAGCAGCCCAACTCTGCGGCTCCCCAGCCCGCGCCCGATCCCGATTGCGGTGGCGGTCGTCAGGCTGCCGCACAGCACCGACAGCAGGCGGCCCAGGTACGGGCTTTCTGGCCCGTCGGGGCGCAGCAGTGAGAGCAAGAACGGGAACAGCATCTTGTTGTCATTGATGCCAATCAGCAGGCGGCCCTGCGCTGCGTCGAAGGACCACATAATGTGCGAAGCTTCGTCCACGTACAGCGGCATGACCATCAGACGGAAGTGGCGTAGCCCGAACGCGGCCAGAATGATCGCAATGCACAAGGCGAAGTAGACCAGACGCGCCGTGTGCCGGGCTGGAGGCGTGGCGTCTGCGGCGGAAGTGTTACTCATATCTTCCTGCTGGTTCTCAAGTCGGTGACCCAACGTCGAGTGCGTTCCGGCGGATGCTGCTGTCGTGCAATTATAGTGAGGCCGCGGGGATGCTCCAAAAAAAGCAAGCGCAGGAACATCACCCTCGGGTGCGGGACTGTGGTTTGACAGGAATTGCGTGCAGGGTAGGGCGGTCAGTCGCCGGAGTGCCCCCCACGTGTCCACGTGAGGAACTCGCGTATCTGGAAATCGGTCGTACGCGTACGGATGGTCAGTGCCAGGTCGATGGCCAGGTTGCGCATAAGGTTGTAGCCCAGCCGTGGGTGTTGCTCGCATAGTTTGACAAGATCTCGGCGCGGGATCACGACCAGCCAGGTATCGCTCTGGCCGCAGCGCGCAGCAGCCGAACGGACCCCCTGATCGACCAGCGCGATCTCTCCAAAAGAATCGCCGCGCCGAACGGTGGTAATGGTGACTGGCCTTTCGCCAGGCTCGCCGCCAATTGGCGATGCATCGATCTGGATGTCCACCTCGCCGCTGGCCACTACGTACAACTCGTCGCTGATTGAGCCCTGGGTGAAGATCACGTCGTCCGCATCAAAACACGCCAGATGGCTGAGGTCGGCAATCAGCCCCAGTTGAGCCGCGTCCAACCCTGCGAAGATTGGCGCGTCCTCCAACACTTCCGGGATCGGTGGCAGGTCAAGCATGATTCGCCTCACATGGTATCATTAGCGAGGACTGTACATGCATTCTATCATAGCCTTCATCCACGAACAATCATGTCCAAGAGGAACAGCATCGATGGCATCAACTACCGAACGGGGTCGCCGGGGTGAGGATCTCGCTGCGCAGGCGCTCACCACATACGGCTGTGACATCGTAGATCGCAACTGGCGCTGCGCGGGAGGCGAGATCGACCTCGTGGCACGCGAGGCGGATGCATGGGTCTTTGTCGAGGTGAAGACGCGCCAGAGTGAAACGTATGGCACGCCCGAAGAGGCAGTCGATGCGGCCAAGCAGGGCCGCCTGCTGCAGGCAGCAGTGGCCTATCTATCTGAGCATGATCTTGAGGACGTGGACTGGCGCATCGACGTGATCGCCATCACGCTCGCCGCGGATGGCAGGGTACAACGGCTGACTCGCTACTGTGACGCGGTCCGCGACGATGGCTGAGCCGAACGGGCATCCGCTGGTTGTCGTCGTTGGCCCGACGGCTGTCGGCAAGACTGAAGTTGCAATCTGGCTGGCGCAGACATTCGGTGGGGAGATCATTTCCGCCAACTCGCGGCAGGTGTATCGCGGTATGGATATCGGTACGGCCAAACCCACGCGCGAACAACGCGCCGCTGTGCCGCATCACCTGCTCGATTTCCTCGATCCTGACCAGTGGCTGACGCTGGCCGAGTTCCAGTCTCGCGCCTACGCCGAAATCGACGCGGTGCACGTGCGGGGCAACCTGCCGCTGCTGGTTGGCGGCACCGGGCAGTACGTCCGCTCCGTGGTGGAGGGCTGGGGGATCCCCCACGTGCCGCCTCATCCCGGTCTGCGCGCCGACCTGGTGGCGCTGGCGGATACCTATGGCCCCATCCCCCTGCATGCCTGGCTGGCATCGGTCGACACCGAGGCCGCCTCAGCAATCGACCCTCGCAACGTGCGGCGCGTCGCGCGGGCGCTCGAAGTGTATCTGGTGGCGGGCACGCCGATTTCGGTGCTACAGCGGCGGACGCCGCCGTCGTACCGCATCCTGCAGATCGGGCTGACTCTGCCGCGCGAACAGCTCTATGCCCGCATCGATGCGCGCATCGACCGGATGATCGAACAGGGTCTGGTGGATGAGGTCAAGAGGTTGCTTGCAGCGGGCTACGGCTGGGACCTGCCCGCGATGAGCAGCCTGGGGTACGTGCAGTTCGGTGGTTATCTGAATGGCTGCGAGCCGCTGGAGGATGCCGTGCAGACTGTGAAGCGCGAAACCCGCCGAATTCGTGCGGCAGCAGGCCACCTGGTTCCGCCTCGACGACCCTGCTGTCACCTGGTTCGACATGACCTCAGCATCGGTCGAGGATATCGAGGCGCAGGTGCGGGGTTGGCTGGCTGCGCCGCCTACGGCTTCGACATCTCAATCGTGATGTCGGTCGGCGAGGGCTGCTCGCGCGGGATGGTGAAGTTGTCTTCAACGATGGTGATGTACCCATCGGCAAACACGAACGTCGTATAGAATCGCCCGCGCGTCAGGCCGCGCGGCAGTTCAAATCGCCCTTCGCGGTCGGTGATCGCCTGTGTGAAGATGTCCTTCTCGTTCCAGGTGAAGGCTGGCAATTCGAGGGCCACATCGAGCACGGCTACCATTGCACCCGAGATGCCCTCACCGGTCAGCGCGTCGATGACCCGCCCACTGATCTGTACGTCGCTGCTGGCAGCCGCCTCGCCGCTGAGCGGCTGCGCGCCGCTGCCGACCGACACATTGGCCGAGAACATAGGCCGGTTATCGACCAGCACTTCGACGGCGTAGGCACCGTCCGGCAGCGGAAGGTTGGATTCCAACGCTACCCAGTAGCCTGTACCGACGCCTCCGGCATCCCACAACTGGGTGCTGCTGGCGATCAGCCGACCATCCTCAAACCAGCGGAAGGTCCACAGCAGGCCGTTGGGCATGAAGTCCCAGTCGACAAACGCATACAGGGCCGTGGTGCCGGTCGGCAGCACCAGGCCGCTCGCGCCAGTCTGCCCGCTAGGCAGGCCATCACGCGTGATGTCGTTAGCCAGGCTTGCGTTAGAGAACACGATCGGGAACTGGCCGCCAGGATTGCCCGCCAGCACGACGTCGCCGGTTGCGGCTAGCCGCTGACCGATGAACAACTCCAGGCGGTAAGTCCCCATCGGCAGGCCCTGCGAATTCTCTGCCAGCACGCTGGTCTCCCCGCTCGGACCCTTATCCCACAAATACGTTGCGCGGAAGACCTCCGAGCCGTCGAGCGACCACACCTCGGTCCAGTCCTGGCCATCCTCCATCCCTTCAAAGCTGAACTGGCCGTTGAAGCGCTGGATACCCTGCGGGAACATCGTCCCGGTCATGATGAAGTCGCCCGTGTCGTTCGGGACGCCGAATTTCAGATCGCTGAATACCTGCTGATCGATGTCGCCACCCACGGTCAGGCTGGCGGCTGCGACTGGCTTGCCGCTGATCAGGATCGTGAACTCGTAGGTGCCGTCGGGCCAGGTCTTGTTTTCGGTGCCCATGTACCACGACCCCGACAGGCCACCGCCCCATGCTACCGGCCCCAGGCTGAACTGAGGCATGTCGAGCCCGTCGTGGGTGACGCGAATCTCATAAGGAGTGCCGGGCCGCATGTTGGCGTAGTCGAAGAACAGGTACACGCTGTTCACGCCGCCTGGCATGCCGCTCAAGATGCGCGTTGGCACGCCCTGATCGTCGACGCCTTGCGAGAAGAAGATGCGCGAGATGGCCGGATCACCCAGCGTCGTAAGCGCGGGTTGGCCGGCGTGGTGGTCCAGCCGGTAGCCACTCTTCGCCGCCTCGATCAGCGGCTGCGCGAACAGGATCGGGCGGATGGCCGTGACCGTGCCACCGATTGGCACGCAGGCATCCCGGTCGTTGATCAGCCCGTCGCCAGTGTTGTCCTGGATGCTGAGGCACAGCGAGTCCGGCAGGGTGCCAGTTGTGGCTGGCGCGCTGGTCGGGATTCCCACCAGCTTGCCCGTGGCGTCATAGGCACCACCGCCGCTCATACCACCACCCAGCGTCGAGTCGGTGCGCAGCCAGGCGTTGCTGCTGCCACTCTTTTCTGCGGTTATCCCGGTGATCACGCCCTGAATGGCGGTCACGCTGGTAGCGCTAATGTCCGGGAAGCCGACGAACGTCAGACCGTTGCCGACGGCCAAGCCGGAGGAAATCGCCAACCGGTGCGAATGGCAGGTTCAGGTTCTGCGGATCGATCTGGCTGCCGTCCAGACTGGCGGTAATCTGCAGGACCGCGATGTCCGTGATCTGGTCGCTCTGAACAACCTGGGCCAGATAAGTTGGCACCGGCGGCTCGTCGAGCCGGACCGCCAGCGCGACGATGATCCGCTCGCCCCGGCATGGCCCCTCCGGCAGCGCCAGGTGGGCGTTGGTAAGGATCAGGCCGCTGCTGCTGATCAGTGTACCTGACCCGACGCATGAAAGGACCTGCGTGCCCCCTGCGTTGTAGGTCTGCATCAGGAACACGGTGGCCTGTTCAGCCTGCTGGATGGGCCCTGCAACCTCAGTCTGGGCCAGCGCCCCTGGCGTCAGCGCGAACAGCAGCAGCGCCAGCGCGGCGATCAGCACTGCCCATGACTTGCGTGGGACGATATGCGTTGGTTGGTGAAGGTCTTCGCTCATCAGATCAGTACCGTAAGCTCGCCAGGAATCGCTGGAAACCTGGCCGTCCGTTGTTAAATGTGGTCTCATCCGCCATGTAGCTCAGGACGATGGCCCGGTCACCGTCACGGATGACAATGTCCTGACCGAGGACCACCACCGGCAGTCGCTGGATGAACGGGTTGGGGTCCGCGTCGACAAACGCAAAGTCCATCTGGGTCACCGTTTGCCCGCCCAGCAACGTGTTCTGAACGCTCAAGACGCGGTAAGCTGACAGGTTAATCGAGCGCTGCAACGTCAGCCCGTCGAGCACGTTGCGGATCGACGTCTGCCCGCCTGCAGGGATAATCGCGATCTGGTACTGCGTTTTGAACGGGCGCGCCTTCGGGTCGCGGATGCGGGCGAGATAGCTTCCGCTCTCGTCAACCAGCCAGCCCGCCGGGTATTCGACCTCGAGGCCGGCTTCCGTGCTTTGATACGTCCACAACTGGCTGCTCGTCTGCTGCCGCAGCAGCAGCCCTACTGCCAGCGAGAACGCGACCAGCAGGACAACGGCCAACTCCGAAAAACGATCGCTGCGGGTGAGCGCCATCGTCGGGCGTGCGGCCCCATGGTCCTGCGCCAGTGTGTGGTCGGTCACTCGGTGTACTCCAGACGCGCTTTCGTCAAGGCGTTATGCCGCGAGAACAACCCGTAAACGGCTGCAAAGGTGGCAATCAGCACCACGACGCTCAGCACCAGCCCCGGCCACGGGCTGAATCCGACCGAGGTCAGGTTCAGCCGGATCCGGTCCAGCTCATTGCCGGCATACAGCAGCAGCCCGCCGACTGCGCCGGCCAGCGCGACACCTGCGCCCATGTAGTAGAACGGCAGGTCCTCAAACCGATTGCGGCCCAGAAAGTAGCCGACGATCAGCGCGCTGGACAGGTAGGCGCACGTCTGTCCTATCAGGCGCAGGCTGCCGTTCAGCAGGGTCAGCCCGTTCTGGTCGAGCACGTACAACACGTTTAGCGCGGCAGCGTAGCCCAATCCGGCAGCCAGCGCATACAACACGCCATCCGCGCGGTGGTCAAAGTAGACCGTTTGCCATACCGAATAGCGCACTACGGCGTACAGGATGAAGGCGTGCAGCATGCCGTAAATCAGAATGTTGCCAAGAAAGCGATTGCTGGCCGAGGTACGGGCCAGCCATACGTTGATCTGGAGCAGGTCGAACAGCACTGGGCGTGTCGCTGCCGCGGCGATCAGTGCAGCCAGCACAAAGATCGTTGGCAGCAGCGGTGAAAGGGCCAGCCTGCCGCGCTGGCCGGCCCGGTAGATCAACAGCATCCATGCCAGTGCCGGGACGACCGAGACAACCATCCCGACGAGAATCCGCGCTGTGCCTGCCATGGAGTTGTGCAGCACAAGCTGACCGCCTGCAACCCCGGCAACAAGCAGCGCCATCATGAGGAACGTCAGCACGCTCGACCGCCACACGGGCCGCACATCATCCGAGAACATTGCGAGGTGGGTCCGGCAGAAGGTGCGCCCACCGTATTCACGGGTGTCTGCCAGCGCCCGACCGCAGACTACGCAGCGGTGATCCAAGGTTCGTTGTTGCATGATCGCCATTGTACCCACCCCACTGGGAGCTTTCAACGTGTCGCCGGGCGGCGTGTGGGGTAGGGGGCCCCGCCTTTCGATGAGTTATTGTCGGCGTTACCTGTGCGGCGTATACTGTTCCGGTACGTGACACAGACTACGGGCGGAAGGTCAAATCCTCATGCGTGGCATGTTTGTCGCTCTGCGACGGCTATTGGCGGTGTCGACTGTTTCCCTGCTGATGGCGCTTGTTGTAGTGGGCTGCGCCCGGCAGCAGCAGGTCCAGACGACTGATCTGGTCTACGGCCTGACGATTGTCCCTTCCGGGATCGATCCGCACATCTTCTCCTCATCTGAGCTTGGAATCCCGCTGCGCAGCGTCTACGACACGCTGGTCTATCGCGATGCCGAATCGCTCGACTTCGTCCCTGGGCTGGCGGAAAAGTGGGACATCAGCCCGGACGGGCTGACCTACACCTTCCAACTGCGGCAGGACGTAACCTTTCACGACGGCACGCCTTTCAACGCCGATGCGGTCCGTGTCAACATCGAGCGTATCCTGGCCGCCGGCCCGGCCTCGCTGAAGGCGCGTGGATTGCTCGGCCCGCTGGACAAAGTAGTCGTGGTCGATCCGTACACCGTCCAGCTTGTGCTTACGGGGCAGTTCGCGCCGCTGCTGGACGGGCTCAGCCAGCCGTACCTGGGCATGGCGTCGCCGACCACCCTGCAGCAGTACGATACCGATACCTACCAGTTCCACCAGGTGGGCACCGGACCGTACCGCTTTGTCGAATACATCGTCAACGACCGACTGGTTCTGGAGCGCAATCCTGACTACAACTGGGGTCCTTCGGTCGTGACCAACAAAGGCGTTCCAGCGGTGGATCGAATTACGTTCCGTTTCTTCACCGATGAGGCCTCCCGTGCGCTGGCCCTGCAGAGCGGCGATGCGGACATCATGGGCGAGGTGCTGCCCACCGACGCACGCCATCTGTCCGCCGACGGCCAGATCCAGCTTGAACCGGTGCCCATCCCCGGTCAGCCGCTTCAGTTTGCGTTCAACACGGCCCACAACCCGACTTCCAGCCTGGAAGTTCGTCAGGCGCTGATACTGGCGACCGACCGGCAGTCGATCATCCAGACGGTGTTTCAGGGCCTTTCGCCGATTGCCTATGGGCCGTTGAGCGCGGTCACCCGCTTCTACGATCCGGCAATCCAGGGCCGCTATGCTTACGATCCTGTTCAGGCGGTCGCACTGTTCAATTCGACCGGTTGGGTTGACACGGACGGTGACGGTATCCGCGACATAGACGGCAAACCCATCGAGCTGACAATAGTCGTTCCGCCGTGGGGGCTGACACCCCAGGTAGCCCAGCTTATTCAGGATCAGTGGCAGACGACACTGCAGATCAAGGTCAACATCAAACAGGTGGCCTCGTTCCCGATGCTGGCTGACGCGGCCAGATCCGGCGAGTATGACATCATCTCGCTGAATTTCTTCGGCCTTGATCCGTACTTGCTCAACGACTTCTATCTGTCGAGTGGCTCACTGAACTGGTCACACGTGGCCGACCCGGAGCTTGATGGCTGGCTGGAGACCGCGCAGGCAACGCTCGACGACAGCGCGCGATCTGCGCTGTACACGCTGGTCCAGGAGCGAATCATGGACCAGGCGTTGATCCTGCCCGTGCGCGACTATGTCAATCTCAACGGCGAGCGGCCCGGTATCTTTGGCCTGCACTATGACGCGCAGGGCTGGTTCCCATATCTCACCGATATTGGGTTCGGCCAGTAGCGCGGTTGGCGGGTGTGGATGGCGCGATTCTTCTTTCGCCGGCTGCTGGGCATGCTGGCTGCCGTATGGGTAGCCGTTACACTGGCGTTCTTCTCCATTTATCTCGTCCCCGGAGACCCGGCTGAGGCGGCTCTGTCACAGTCGACCGCCTCGCCGGATGCGCTCGTACACCGCCGGGCGGCGCTCGGCCTCGACCTACCGGTCGGCGAGCAGTATCTTCGCTACCTAACGCGCCTCGCTGGTGGCAATCTCGGCCTCTCGTGGATGGGCGACCAACCTGTCGGGCTGCTGCTTGGACAGCAGCTTCCGGCAACGCTTAGATTGGCCTCTGCGGCGATGGCCGTCGCCGTCGCGCTGGGGCTGGCGACGGGGCTCAGCGCTGCGCTCGGCGGCGACGGCTGGACCGGTGAGATTGCACGCGGACTGTCAGGGCTTGCGCTGGCAACGCCGGTTATGTTCTCCGGTACGCTGGCGATCTGGCTTTTCGCGATTGTGCTGGGCGTGCTGCCAGCGACCGGGCAGGGGCGGCTCGCTACGCTGATCCTGCCCGCTGCGGTCGTCGGCCTGAGCGCGTCGGGTGGCATTGCGCGCGCCATCGACGCCGGCGTCACCGAAGCCTTGCGGCGGCCCTTCATGCTCACCGCCCGCGCCAAGGGCCTGAGCCGTGTCTCGGCGATGTGGCGGCACGCGCTGCGCGTTGGCCTGCTGCCAACGCTGGACGTGGTCGCGCTGCAGCTTGGCTTCCTGCTGGGTGGCACCGTCGTGACCGAGAGTGTGTTTGCCCGGCAGGGGGTAGGGCGGCTGCTGCTGACCGCCGTCCTCAACAAGGACCTGCCGGTCGTGCAGGCGGTAGTGATCTTGTCGGCGCTGGCCTATGCGCTGCTGAACCTACTGGCCGATGTCGCCCACGCCTGGTTCGACCCGCGTATCCGGCTGGACGGCTCATCATGAAGCCGGGCCGCTTTTGGCTAGTGTGGGCGGCGATCCTGGCAGTGGTGCTGATCGCCGCGCTGGCTGCGCCGCTGCTGGTACAGGCTAGCCCCACCCACACACGCCCCGCAGAGCAGTTCACGCCGCCGGGCGCGGCTTTCCCGTTCGGCTCCGATCAGTTTGGCCGCGACATGTTGAGCCGTACCCTGTATGGTGCACGCAGCAGCCTGTCCTTGGCGGTCCTGTCGACGTTTGTCGCGATTGTGATCGGCACGGCTGTTGGCGGCCTGTCGGGTACGATGGGCGGCCCGGTGGACTGGTTGCTGATGCGGCTGGTAGACGTGCTGCTGGCCTTCCCTGGCCTGCTGCTGGCGATGGTGCTCGTCGCTACGCTGGGCGGCACCCCGCTAACCGCTGCGCTGGCTGTTGGGTTCTCGTTGTCCCCGGCCTACAGCCGCTATGTGCGGTCCGCTATTCTGTCGGTCCGCTCGCAACCTTACATCGAGGCGGCGCGGGTGCAGGGCGCCGGCCTGCTGCGCCTGGTACGGGTGCACATGCTGCCCAACATTGCTGGCGAGCTAATCGCCTTTGCGACGGTCATCTACGCCTGGTCGCTGCTCAACATGGCATCTCTGGACTTTCTGGCGTTGAGCGGCTCGCCCGAGGTCGCCACGCTGGGCCGCCTGCTCAGCGACGGGCGCAGCTATCTGCGCGTCGCGCCATGGATCGCAATTGCGCCCGGCGTGATACTGACGCTGGCTGTTCTGTCGACGATGGGACTGAGCGATGCCTGGCGGCGGGGGCTTCCGGGGCAGCGGTCCTGAGAACGAAAAAACGTCGCCGGAGGATGGCGACGTTTTTCGTTGAGGAGGAGAAGAAGGCGTCCGCATACTCACAGTATCACACCTTGGCTTCCACACGATTGACGCAAGTTCGCCGCCAACCCTACGCCGAGCCTACGCTGGAAGCAACGTCCTGTGCCGCCGATGCCAGTTTCGAAACAAGTCGTCGTTTCCAGACCTATCGGGCTGCGCCTATAATGGATGCAGAGGGTGCATCCGATGTCTGATTCCGCAATCGCGCGGCCCGGGCCTGCTGTCCGGCTGGCTGCCGGTCTGATCGGCGCAGCCTGCTGGGCCGGCGCGGCAGCCCTGCTGACTGCAGACGCGGCGGCCTGGTATTCCGCCCCCGCCGCGTCGCTTGGGTGCGGGCTGGCCATTGGGTTTGTGTGTGTTATATCAGCCCCGGCGCTCGATCGGCGGGCCGTGCCGCTGATCGCCGGCGCGTGGCTCCTCGATGGGCTGATGCTGCCGCGCCCGCTCGCGGCTCTGGACGTGATGCTCGTCGCCCTGCTGGCTTTCCTCTCGACCGGGCTGATCGTCCGCTGGTTCGGGCTGCCTGTTGGCTGGCGGCGTTTCGCCGGGATGACAGCGCTGTGGGCGCTGGGCAGCGCCGTCTTCGCGCTGGCGGCGTGGCTTGCACGCAGCGCAACGGCGTGGCTTCTCGCGGCGGTTGCGTCTGGCGCGCTGGCGGGAGCGATCATTCCGTGGGGCTTGGGCCACCTGACACGCTCGGCACAGCATCGCCGGTTGCCGCTCATCTGGACGCCACACAGCATGAAGGTCTTCATCGATACCAGCCCGATCATTCGCCGGATTGGCCGGCGAAGTGCCGCCGCGTCGACCGCGTCGCGGCTGGGCATTGTGGTCGGCCTGGGCATGCTGGCTGCCCTATCTATCGTGGTGCTCTCGTTCAGTAGTGGGGCTGTCAACGTTTGGGGCGTCGGCTGTGCGGCTGCCGTCATGATGATCCCGTTATCCGCGATCTTCCTGCCGCCGCTGGTTGCGTCCGCCGTAGCGGCGACGCTCACCGGTGTCGATATCCGCGAGGCGGGCTTTGATTTGCTGCGCCTGACGCATCTCACTGCGCCCGAAGTGTCATGGGCTTATGCCATCGCCGCGCTGCGCGGACTGGGCTCGCTGCTGAGCTACCAATTCGCGATGCTGGGGCTGGCGGCGGTCTTCCTGCTGTGCCCATACTTCACGCTCTTCCCGTTGTGGGGGTACGACGTCAGATCCGCGGCATTGCCGCTCGGCGCGCTGGCAGGGGTCGGTGCCCTGCTGGGGCTTGATGTTTTTGGCGCAGCCGTCGGATACCGGTTAGCCCTCTTCCGGCAACGCGACGTTGAGCCAAGCATCCTCGCACCGCTGCTCGTGCTGATCGCCGCGCTGGCGCTGTTGGGTGGGCTGGTGCTGGCGCTTGGCATGTTGACAACTGTCTCGCCGCAGCGCGGCGTCGTGCTGCTGGTCCTGCTGGCGCTGGCCCCTTATGCCATCGCCGCCGACCTGCTCGACAACGCGCATTTGTGAGCAGGGAGTTGGCGTGGGTCGATGGCACACGCTGCGCGTCTTGCCGCTGTTCTGAGGCTCGCGGTATACTTGCCGCAGCCCGCATTGATGCTGCCCGCGAAGGATTCCGATGGCCCGCGTACGCCGCCTGGCGGCTTTGACTCTCCTGCTGATCTTGCTGCTGCTGCCTGCGCCTGTCTTAGGCCAGGCGCAGGCCGGCGATCCGCAGGTCGACGCCATCCTTCAGCAGATGACTCCGCAGGAGCGCGTGGGCCAGCTCTTTCTGGTGACCTTCTACGGCACCGATACAGGGCCCAACTCGGATATCGCCAGCCTGATCGCCGACTATCACATCGGCGGTGTGGTACTGGTCGCAGCCAACAATAACTTTACCGATTCCGAAGATATTCTGGCCCAAACTCACACCCTCACCAGCAACCTTCAACGGCTCGCTGCTGGGATGCCACCGGTGTCCACGGCGTCCCCGCCCGCCGCCACTGCCACGCCGACTGAATCGCAGCAGCTCTTTGTCCCGCTGTTCATTGGCATCGATCAGGAAGGGAGCGGCCTTCCCGGGACGCAGATCCTTTCGGGGCTGACTCCGATGCCCAGCCTGATGTCACTTGGCGCGGCCTGGAACCCCGATCTGGCCGAGCAGGCCGGCAAGGTGCTTGGCCAGGAGCTTGGCGCGCTTGGCGTGAATATGCTCTTGGGCCCCTCCGCCGACGTGGTCGAGATCCCCCAGCCCTTCACCGGCGGCGATGTGGGGACGGAGGTATTCGGTGGTGAGCCGTTCTGGGTCTCCCAGATGACGGCGGCCTACGTAAAGGGCGTGCACGAAGGCAGCGGCGACCGCATGGAGGTGATACCACGCAGCTTCCCCGGCTACGGAGGGGCCGACCGCCTGGCGACGGTCGAAATACCGACCGTTCGCCGAACCAAGGATCAGCTCATCCAGTCGGATCTCAAACCCTTCTTCGCCGTCATGGGGCAGGCAACCGATGCTGCTTCGGTGGCCGATGGCGTGGTGGTGGGCCACATCAAGTTTCAGGGCTTCCAGGGAGACAACCTGCGGCTGGCGACGCGCCCGATCAGCCTTGATCCGGTCGCTTTGCAGAGCCTGGTATCCCTGCCCGACATTGCCTCATGGCGCGATTCGGGCGGTCTGTTGGTCACCGATTCGCTGGGCGTGCGCGGCGTGCGCCGGCTTTACGAGTCCCAGACGGGCTCGTTCCCGGGCCGCCGCATTGCGCTCGATGCATTTCTGGCTGGCAACGACGTGCTGTACCTGGGCGATTTCGGCGCTAATCCGCCGTCTGATCAGACGGCGGCCATTGAAGACACCATCGACTTCTTCGTTCAGCGCTATCAGGACGACCCGACAGTTCAGGCGCTTGTCAATTCGGCGGTGCGCCGCATTATCCGCAAGAAGCTCGACCTGTACGGCCAGTTCTCACTTGACGCGACGATCCCCGATCCCAGCGGACTTTCGAGCGTGGGGACGCAGCGCGATGTGACATTCGATATCGCGCGCAGTGCGCTGACATTGGTATCGCCGGCACAGGCCGACGTCGTCGTCTCACCTCAGCGCGGCGACAACATCGTGATTTTCACCGATACGCGCCCAGTGCAGCAGTGTGCAACCTGCCGCTCTCGGCCAGAAATTGCTGTTGACGCGCTCCGTTCGGCTATCCTGCGTTCATATGGGCCTGAGGCAACCGGCATCGTCAGTCTCGCCAACATATACAGTTTCAGCTTCCAGGATCTCAATACCTATTTGCAGAACGGACCTCAGGATCGTCCAGCGGCTGAGGGCGAGACACCCAGCCCGGACCCGGTGCCGGTCGCGCTGAACAGCGCCGACTGGGTTGTGTTCGTGATGCGCGACGTGACCGACACGGTCCCGGTCTCGATGGCGATCAAGAATTTCCTGGCCGATCCGCCGATTCCTGTGGATGCGCGTATCGTGGTGATGGCGATGGGCGCACCCTACTACCTGGACTCCACCGAAATCGGCAAGCTAACTGCTTATTATGCGCTGTATGGTTACACGGAACCGTTCATCGACGCTGCCGCGCGGGCCCTGTTCGGTGGGCTCACGCCGACAGGTGCGCTGCCTGTGACGGTCAGCGGTATCGACTATGAGATCATGACCGCCACATCGCCCGACCCAAACCAGTTGATCAACCTGACGTACACGGTCGAAGGCCCAACCGGCGAGGTGACGTCCACGCCCGGCACCGCCCTGGCCCCGGAGATAGGCGACACCATTCGCCTGCAAACTGCCGTCATCGTTGACCACAACGGCCACCCCGTTCCGGACGGCACACCGGTCGAGTTTGTTTTCGAGTTTGTCAGCGAGGGGCTGCGGGACCTGCAGCAAGCCACAACTACCGCCGGAGTGGCCGAAATCAGCGTGCCTATCGCTCGCCCTGGTGAACTGCATATCTCGGTAGTCAGCGGTGACGCGCAAAACTCGGATCAGGTCCAACTGGTCGTCCCCGACACCGGCAGCGCAGAGATTTCGGTGCTTCCGCCAGACGTCACCCCTACCGAGACGCTGTCGCCAACTGACACGCCCCAGCCGCCGGCTACCGAACCCGCTGCGTCGACGCCCGAACCGGTCCAGACACCTACCCCAACTCCAGTAGAGCGGGCCGTCAATTTCGGCGACCTGTTTCTGTCTATCCTGGGGCTGGCGCTGATCGGCGGTGCTGCATTCGTCAGCGGCTACGTGCAGGGTGACGTAAATCGCGGTTTGCTGCTGGCCCTGCCAGCCATCCTCGGTGGGCTGCTGGCGTACAACTACTACGCACTGCTGCTGCCCGGATCGATCCGTTGGTATCACCTGTGGGGGACCATCTGGGGACCAGCGCTGGCGGCCTGGGTTGGTGGGTTAGCTGGTCTAGGGATCGTGCTGCTCGCACTGCGCAGTTGGAGCGAGTGGTCGAGCTGGTTACGGGGTCATCAGAGGCGGTGACAGCAGCGTGATCAGGACTGCCAGCGCGAAGAGGCCCAGCGCGGCGGCGGCCAGAACGCGGTTCAGCGGTGCGATCTGGTCAAACTGGCGCTGGCCGGAGAGGATGGGCCAGGCGTCGAGCGGGCTGGTCGAGAGCAGCATGTCGCGGAAGGTCATCACATTCGCCGGACGCTCGTCGGGGTGCATGGCCATCGCCCACAACACCGCGCGTTCGGTGCGCAGGCTGATTTGCGGGTTGATGCCACGCGGCGGCACAAAGGCATCGGCTTGCAGGAAGCGGGTCTTGGCCTCCACCGGCGACTCGCACGTCAACAAGTGGTAGAGTGTTGCACCCAGCGAATAGATGTCAGAACGCGAGTCGGTATGGCCTGTGTCACCCCCATACTGCTCAAGCGGTGTATACATCGCCGTGCCGCGCCCTTGCAGCACGGTGACAGTTCGCGTGTCGTCCTGCACCATTAGCTTCACCAGTCCAAAATCGACCAGCTTGATCACGCCATCAGGTGTTAGCTTGATGTTGGCCGGCTTGATGTCGCGGTGCAGCACCGGCGGTTGTTGGCTGTGCAGGTAGATCAAGGCATCGCACAATTGCGCGGCCCAATCCAGAACCTGTCTCTCCTGCAGAAGGCGGCCAGCGCTGCGGGCTTCCTCGATCTGCTGCCGCAGGTCGGTGCCTGGAACGAAGTCCATGACCAGGAAATCTCTATTGCCTTCGCTGAAGAAATCGGATACTTTAGGGAGGTTAGGATGGTCGAGGCGCGCGAGTGTGCTCGCCTCGCGGTGGAACTGCTCGCGAGCCTGTTCTTGCTGGCCGGGCGAGCTGTTGGGGTCAATCTGGATCTCCTTGATCGCGCAGAACCGCCCCGAAAGACGCATGTCTTCGGCCCGGTAGATCGATCCCATGCCGCCCTGGCCAACGGTCTCGATGATTCGGTAACGTGAACGTAGCACGCTGTCGGGTTTGACAGGTGGCAGCAAAGAATCGCCTCCTAAGCCTGCTGAATAGCCCGGTATCTCACGGGCTGGCGGTTGCGGACGCCCGGCATGCGGTGGACAGCTTCTAGGACATTAACCCCACACCAGGGCTTTGTCAAGGGGGTGTACGTGGGTCACAACCAGATAGGAAAAGACAAGCCGGTACTTTTGGTGATCGATGGCCCGGTGCGCGGCCAACAGGCCGTGATGAACGGCGATGAGATGGTCATTGGCCGTGGGCCAGACTGTGACATGGTCATCCCGGACCGCCGCGTATCTCGCGAGCACGTACGCATCTGGCGCGACGAGTCAGCTTGCTACATTCAGGACTTGAACAGTAAGAATGGTACGCACGTCAACGCCGAACGGCTCCAGGGTTCAACAGAGCTTCACGACGGAGATGAGATTCAAATCGCGCTGGCGGTGAAGCTGCGATTTATCGGCTCTGATGCAACGGTGCCGCTGTCGTTGGAAGACGTGGAGGTCGGGGCAGGCGGCCTTCGGCTTGACGAGCGCACGCGCGAGGTGTCCATCGACGGCCAGCTTCTCGACCCACAACTATCGCTCTACCAGTACCGTCTGCTGGAGCTACTGCATGAGCGCCAGGGCGCAATCTGCACCCGCGATGATGTAGTGCGGGCCGTGTGGCCGGATGCCGTTGAAGAGGGCGTCAGCGAGCAGGCCATCGATGCGCTTGTCCGCCGCCTGCGGGATCGTCTTGCTGAGCTGGACCCCGGCCACCAATACATCGTCACTGTGCGCGGGCATGGCTTTCGGCTCGAACAACATGGCATGCCCCTTGGAGACTCCGACGAGTAAGCAAACGAGAGGCCGATTGGGCCTCTCGTCGTTTGGCGCTGGAACCCTGCGTCGGAGTAGGGGGTTAAACGACCCCTTTGAAGCTGACGTATTCCTCTTTGATCAGCGCGTCGCTTTTCACGCCGAGACGGTTGAGCATCTCGGAGATGGCTGCCACCTTGCGCTCGGCGTCGTGGGGCGACCACGTGCGGCTCTTGAGCTCCAGATAGTAGCCATCCTCTACCGGCTCGGTGAGCCGGTCGAAGTTGACATAGAAGCGCATTCCCATGTAGTCGACGTGCCAGCGCCGGCGCTCTTTGACGATGGCCGTCTCGTCGGCGGTACCGACATACTCGCGGTAGAAACGCAGGGGCCGGGTTGCCGCTGAGATGTAGCGCGATCTCGACAGCTCAATTGCGTTGTCGAAGACACGCTCCTTGCTTTCGCCGGTGAGCGTCAGCCGCGTGCGGACGTTCGTCACGTTTCCATTGTCGTCCAGGAAGTCATCCTCACGATAGCGAAGCCGGTAGTGATCCGGCGCGCCGAACAGGAAGTAGGTGTCATACTGCATGTAGTGCGAATGGCGCACCACGTCGATGCCGGGCGTGTCGAGCAGCCGCTCAACCTGTTCTGGCGTCTCGAGCTGCACCTTGACCTGCACCTCGAAACTTTCCTCGCGCTGCACTTCGCCGATTGCCAGCAGCTTAGACAGGATGTCGCCCTCACGTGCTACCAGGAAAGCGTCGATCTGAATAGCAAGCTTCGAAGCCTGTTCGAGAAGCCCATCAACGGCGACTGTCAACAGCGCGTGGTCGCGCATCAGCCACGCGCCATTACACATGACATCACGCACGTCGGTGCTCTTGGCTGCGTAAACGATCCGGGAGTAGACCGCGTCAGGATCGCGGTCAAAGCGCGGCAGCGCATGGACGCTGTTCAAGTCGAGGATGGCGATGTCGGCCCGCTTGCCGACCTCAAGCGAACCGGTGATGTCGCCCAGGTGCAGCGCCTGCGCACCCATGCGCGTTGCCATGTCAAACGCCTGACGCGCCGGGAGCGTGGTTGGGTCGTCCGTGGCCACTTTCGCCAGGAAAGCGGCCAGCCGTGTCTCCTCGAACATGTCCAGGTCGTTGTTGCTGGCCGGGCCGTCGGTGCCGATCCCCACGTTCAGACCCTGTTCCAGCATCCCCGCAACGGGGGCTATGCCGCTGGCCAGTTTGAGGTTGCTGCTGGGGTTGTGGGCCACGCCGGCCCCATGCTTCTTCAGCGTACGCATCTCGCCCGCGTCGATGTGCACGCAGTGCGCGGCGATCACTTTGGCGTCGAACAGGTTCTGCTTCTTGACCCACGGCACGACCGGCATCTCGTACTGCTCGCGGCTGTCCGCCACTTCTGCCGCCGTCTCGCTGATGTGGATGTGCAGCGGCACGTCGTACTCGACCGCCAGCGCCGCGCATGCCTGCAAAATCTCCTCCGTGCAGGTGTACGGGGCGTGCGGTGCGACAGCGGGCACGATCAACGGGTGGCCCTTCCACTTTGCGAGGAACTCGCGGCACATGGCGAGGCTCTCGTCATAGCTGCCGGCATCCGGCGACGGGAACTTGAGGACCGTCTGCCCGCATACGCCGCGCAGACCTGCCTCAGCCGTGGCATGCGCTACCACGTCCTCGAAGTAGTACATATCGTTGAATGTGGTGATTCCCGACCGAATCATCTCAGCGCAGCCAAGCAGCGTACCGAGCCGCACAAACTCGGGGTCGACAAACTCACGCTCGGTGGGCATCATATAGCCCATCAGCCACACGTCGAGCCGCAGGTCATCGGCCAGCCCGCGTAGCAGCGTCATCGGCACGTGTGTGTGCGCGTTGACCAACCCGGGGATAATCGTCAGACCGGTACAGTCAACTACCTCACGGGCCTCGACCTGCGCCTCGATAACTGCGGTTGGCCCGACCGCCGCAATTGAATCGGTTCGAATGGCAACTGCACCATCGGCCATAACGGTGTATGATTGGTCCATTGTCACAACGGTGGCATGGATCAGCAGGGTATCAACAGAGATCATAGAACCTCCACTCGCCAGTTGATCAATTATAGCGAGTGGCTGCCAGCGCACACAAAGGAACTTGCCTCAATGGGACTCGCTCGCACATACCGTTTCATCGAAGGTAGCCTGGTGGTCCTGTCTTTTATCCAGGCGACACGCGCGGTCTTCGGTCTTACGCTGAACATGCTTGGAGCTGCACTGGTCACCCACCAGGTGGACCTGCTGCTGGTCAACGCGCACCTGATGCTGCTGGTGGCGGTGGTGCTGCCGTGGTTCACGCCGCGCGTGCGCAGTGCGCTGCCGGAGACGTTGAGCATCGCCGCGATCCTGGCGGTGGTGGCCCGAATCGGCGTGTCTGTGCAGGTTCCGCTGCTGCGAATCGTCGCCGGAACGGCTGTCATCGGGATGTCGGGTGTGTATTTCGTGGCGCTGCTGCGCGCCAACTGGCGCACGTGGGTGTCGGTCGTGATGATCGGAACTCCTGCTTGATCAGCTTCTGCGCGCCCGCGACGCTTACGATCTCTCGATGCGTCTATGGCTCGATATCCCGGTTGCCGGCCTCACGATCCGTATCCCGTGGATTGTCATCCAGATCGGCGTGGCGCTGGTGGCGGTTGCCGTCAGCCGGCTGGCTCGCGGCAGCGCCCGCCGTGAGACGTACGAACCGGCGTATCTGACCGCATGGGGTGGGCTGGCGCTCGGCGCGTTTTTCGCCGTCGAGACGCTGGTGCTGGCCATGCCGAACGTCATATCGCGCTGGGCGGGCGTCTCCTATGCTGGGCTGGTGCCATGGCTGCTGCTCGTCACGGCGTTGTCATTGATGCCGTTTGTGCGCCACCTGATGGGTGAGACGATGGCCATGTTTGACGACCGGCTGGGTGGGGTCGTGTGGCTGCTGCTGATGGTAATGCTGCTGGTGGTGGGCAACCGCCTGCCCGGGCTGGGCGCTGCCGGAGCGCTGATCATCGCGCAGTTCATGGCGGCGCTGCTGGTATGGTGGATGCCCTCACCGCCCGACCCGGCAGAGGTTGAGCAGGTCGGCCCATCGATGTCGCTGGCGATGGCAGTGTTTATCGTGCTAGTGTACGCCTACAGCGTGACGCTTGAGTACGCCGCCGTCGGTGAATGGTTGAAGGGGCAGGGGTTAATCGTGCTGCTAATCGCTGCGGCGGTGGTGGCGTTGCCCCGCCTTTTCTGGCGAGAAGAAGACCCGTGGTTGCTGCATCCTGGCCTGCCTCGGGGCGTGGCGCTGGCGTTTATCGCGCCGATTGTGGTGCTGGGACTGATCGTCAGCGGGCTGGGTGTGGACCCCGTCCCGCCGCCGCTGGGAACGACGCTGCGCATCGCGACCTACAACATCAACCGCGGCTACGATGCTGTCGGTGCGTTCCAGCTTGAGCTGGTTGCCCGCACCATAGAAGCGAGCCACGCTGACGTCGTACTGCTTCAGGAAGTCGATGCCGGGAGCCCGGCCAGCTACGGAATCGACGAGGTGCAGTACCTGGCCCGACGGCTCGACATGTCGCAGGCATTCCTGCCGACCACCGAACAGGTCCGGGGGTTGGCCGTGCTGTCGCGCTGGCCGCTCAGCAGCCGAGCCGGTGCGCTGTTTCCCGGCACCGGTGAGCAGGATGGCGCGTTAAGCGTGTCGATACGCGACGCGGACATCCGGCCATTCGGTAACGCTGGTCAACGCCGAGTTTGCGCCAGGCACAGACGAGGAGCGCGTGCAGCAGCTTGCCGTGCTGCTCGGTCTTATTGGCGATACCTCGCCGGCGGTCGTAGGGGGCAGCTTCAGCGGGTCGCCGCAGGATATCGTCTACCAGCAGCTAGCAAGCGCGGGCTTTGTAGACCCTGACTCGGTGCTTGGCATCGAGCAAGGCTATACCACGCCTGCTGTCTACCCGACCGTGCGCTACGACTACGTTCTGGTGCGGGACCTGTCGCCGCTGGACTCACGCCAGGTCGACAGCGCCGCCTCCGATCACCGGCTGGTTGTTGTCGAAGCAGGGTGGTCGTCTAACTGATCGCTCAATACTTCATCCAGCGAGAGCAGCGGCATGCGGAGCAGCGCCCGCGCCTTATCGAGCGCCAGCGTCAGGTCACGGGGTCGGCCCGGCGCAACCTCCTCGGCGCGGACCGCCTCTGCGACCCGGGCGGGATCGTAGCCCAGCGCGCGTAGCAGCCGGCAGCCGTAGTCCCACCGGCTGAGCGGTTCTGGTCCGGCCACGTTTACCAGCCCGGTCGCTTCGCCATTAGCCAGCTCCAGTAATGCCTCGGCCAGGTTGCGTGCCCATATCGGCTGGCGGACCTCGTCGATGAACAGGGTCACGCGACGTCCCTCGCGGATCGCTGACTCCATCCAGCTTATCTGCCGGCACGCCGGATCGAGATCGTAGATCAGGCTCGTTCGCACGACGAGAACACTGCCGGCCGTCGCGAGAAGCCACTGCTCGTTGTCGGCCTTCACGCGCCCGTAGTCGCTGAGCGGAGTAGGGGGATCGTCTTCGCGGTACGGGGGATTTCTGCCGTCGTAGATCATGTCGGTGGACAGCGCGATCAGGCGCGCGTCTGTCTCGCGCGCCGCGTGTGCGACGTTCTGCGCCGCTAGCGCATTCGTAGCGACCATTTCCGTGCTGCGATCCGACGCCGCCGCGTGGATGATCACATCGGGCCGAACGCGGGTGATCAGAGCCGTCGTTGCGTCGCGGTCCCGTAAGTCGAGTTGCAGCGCCTCACCGCCGCCGGTGTCCGCCCGGCTGAAAAAGGTGCCAGTGGTCTGCCAGCGGGCTGCGCCCAGCCGCGAAACCCAACGGCCCAGTTCGCCGCTGGCCCCGGTGACGAGCAGCCGCCTCATTCGTCTTGAAGCGTCATCAGGTCATCAAGCGCGCGTTGAGCCGCTACCTGCGCGGCAAGCTGCTTGCTGGACCCAACACCTTCGGATTGCTTTCGGTCGCCCAGAAAGACGGCAACCGTAAACTCCTTGGCATGGTCCGGCCCCCGGCTGGCAACGGTCCGGTAGCTTGGCGTGATGCCCAGGTGGGCCTGGCTCCATTCTTGCAGGCGGCTCTTGGCGTCCTTATCCAGTGAAAGCCGCATGATATGATCGAGCGCGCTGTCGAAAAGCGGGTTGACGAATGGAGCCACGATTTCCACACCCTGGTCGAGGTACAACGCGCCGATCAGCGCCTCAAAGGCGGCACACAGGTTGTTGTTGCGATCCCGCCCGCCGCTCTCTTCCTCACCGTGGCCAAGCATCAACGCCTCGCCGACGTGCGTTTCCCGCGCGAACTGGGCCAGCGTCTCGGTGCGCACCAGCGCCGCGCGCAATCGGGTCAGGTCGCCTTCCGGCGCTTCAGGGAAGCGATGGTACAGCAGTTCGCCACTGACGAAATCGAGGACCGCGTCCCCCAGGAATTCGAGGCGCTGATTGTCCTCCAACCCGGTATCGGGGTGCTCGTTCAGGTATGACGGATGCGTCATCGCGCGCAGCAGCAGCGATTGATCCTCGAAGGTGAGCTGGGTCAGCTCCTGAAATGTGGGCAGGTCAATAACTGCCATCGATTTCCTCGCGTGATGCTTTAAACCTTTCCGTCAAGCGACTTGAAAACCAGGACCGAGTTGTGCCCGCCAAAGCCGAACGCGTTGCTCATTGCGACATTGATCGGCATCTTGCGGGCCTGGTTGGGGATGTAGTCCAGATCACAATCGGGGTCCTGCTCGCTGTAGTTGATCGTCGGGGGGGCAACACCGTCGCGGATCGCCTGCACACAGAACACAGCCTCGACAGCCCCTGTTGCGCCCATCATATGTCCGGTCATGCTCTTGGTTGAACTGACCGGGATGCTATAAGCGGCTTCGCCCAGCGCCAGTTTGATCGCCTTTGTCTCAGACAGCGTCGTTGAGCGGCGTGCCGGTGCCGTGGGCATTGATATAGTCGATGTCCGTGGGGTTCATCTGCGCATCGGCCAGCGCCTTACTCACGGCCATTGCGCTACCCGACCCATCCTCTGTCGGCGCGGTGATATGGTAAGCGTCGGCAGATGCGCCATAGCCCGCCAGCTCCGCCAGGATATTCGCACCACGCGCTGTGGCGTGCTCAAGCGTTTCAAGCACAAGCACGGCTGCGCCTTCACCCATCACTAGGCCGTCGCGGCCCTTGCTGAAGGGCGAGGGGGTCCCACTGTCGCGGTGTGTATAGGCCTGTATCTGGTCAAAAGAACCGATACCGAGCGGTGAGATACCGGCTTCTGAACCGCCTGCCAGCATCGCGTCGACGATGCCGGCACGCAGAAGGTACAGCGATATCCCGATACCATCCGATGCGGAGGCGCAGGCCGACGTCACACAGTACGAAGGGCCGCGCAGCTTGTTGCTGATGCTGACCGTGCCCGCCGCGCCGTTCGTCATAAAACGCGGGATGGTGAATGGGCTGAGCCGGCTGGGGCCCTCGCGATCCAGCACCAGCGTCTGCTCAACAAAATGTCTCCAGCCCGCCGACGCCGCTGCTGATCGAAACTCCAATGCGTTCGCTGTTAGCGTCGGTGACCTCCAGGCCGCTGTTGGCCAGCGCCTCCTTGGCGACGATGTTCGCCATCCATTCGAAACGGTCCTGGCGGCGCACCTCGCGTCGATCCAGCCACAGGCTGGGATCGAAGTCCTTGAGCTCGGCGGCGAGCTTGACGGGGAAGTTGGTCGTGTCGAAGCGGGTGATGGGAGCCACGCCAGTCTTCCCGGCGACGATACCTTCCCAGGAGTCCTCTGCGTTGTGCCCCAGCGGGGTAATCGAGCCAAACCCGGTTACAACTACGCGGTGCATGGTGGCAGTTTCCTTTCAGCGCGTCTTGGACAATCGGGTCGCGGGATGTCACCGCGGAGACCGGGTGCCCCGGACCGAGGGCTAGCTGTGTTCCTTGTCATGAACGTCGTCGGGAGTGGGTCGGTAGTGCCCCTCCACCCATTCGCTACCATCCGGCCCGACCTCCTTCTTCCAGACCGGCACGATTTCTTTCAGCCGGTCTATGCCGTAGCGGGCAGCCTCGAAGATGCCGTCGTGCCGGTGCCCCGATGAGCAGGCGACCAGCACAGTCGTCTCTCCAATATTCAATGTTCCTATTCGCTGGATAATGGCGATGCCCTGAACCAGCGGGAACCGCTCGCGGATCTCACGGGCGACCTGCCGCAGTTTGTTCTCGGCCATCGTCTCGTAAGATTCATATTCAAGGCGTGTCGTGCTGCGCTGTCCGCCGTCCGTCTCGGTAAGGCCGCGCACGGCCCCGGTGAATACGCACACCGCGCCGATTTCGGGCCGTGTGATGTGGGCGATCACAGCGTTGACATCCAGCGGATCGGCGGTGATGGCGAACAACTCCGGCCGGTCTTCGAGGCCGAGCACACCACCGCTCACTGGCGGAAACAGGGCAATCGTATCGCCATCGCCGACGGGGTCCTCCGGGAAGGCGAACTCCTCGTTCACTGCGACGAGCGCCGTCTTCAGTGAGGGCTGGATGCCGGGGTAGCGCTCTCCCAGCGCGTCCAGAACGGCCTGGACCGTGGATGCTGCGCCCAGGTCAACCTGCGCCGTATCGACGCCGGCGCGGTCGCGCAATGTGGCAAAGAACCGGATAGTTACTGGCATGATCTTATTCCAACACCACGTCGCCGGATCGCCCACCGTGTTTCTCGGCCAGCCGCACCGACTCGATGCGCATTCCCCGGTCGACAGCTTTCGCCATATCGTAAATCGTCAGGCCGGCAACCGACACCGCTGTCAGCGCTTCCATCTCGACGCCAGTCTTGCCGGTCGTCTTGACCCGCGCCTCGATCAGCACGCGCGGGCGGCTGTTCGTCGAGCGTCAGGTCGACAGAGACGTGTGTGATGGCGAGCGGATGGCACAGCGGAATCAACTCGGCAGTACGTTTGGCGGCCATGATTCCCGCAAGACGGGCCACTGCCAGCACGTCACCTTTCTTGAGCGCCCCCTGCCGGATCAGAGCCAGCGTCTCAGGCTGCATGGTCACCTCACCGCGCGCAATGGCGATGCGCTCGCTGTCGGGCTTGTCGCCGACGTCGACCATCGCTGCCCGCCCTGCGTCATCAAGGTGTGTCAGCTCGTTCAATCCCGGGAGTCTCCTGCTGGCGGCCATTCGCTGCCGCGCCTGGACGAGTATACGTTCTTGCGTGTTGCAGTGGGATTATAGCTTACAGGTTTGCACCGCGACAATCGCCACTGCGTGGGGCTCCTCGATATGCTATAATGCGCGTGCCCTACACCAGGAGAACACCGGCCATCATGTTTAGTGATTGACTGAAGCGCACACGACAGGCTTTCTTTGGCCGGATCTCGGCCATGCTCGGCGCGTCTGAACTGGACGACGAGACGTGGGAGGACATCGAGGCGCTGCTCGTACAAGCCGACCTTGGCGTCGAGACGGCGCTGGATGTTGTCAAGAGGCTGCAGCAGCGTGTTCGCGACGAGGGCTTGACGACCCGCCAGCAGCTTGAGGAGGGGCTTAAGGCTATTCTGCTCGACATGCTCCCACTGCAATCACCCGGCACGCTGGCCGAGCCGCGCCTGCTGACCATCGTGCTGGTGGTGGGCGTCAACGGGTCGGGCAAGACGACTACCATTGGTAAGCTGGCTCAGCACTTCAGCCGCGAAGGCTGGCGGGTGATGTTAGCGGCTGCCGATACGTTCCGCGCTGCCGCCATCGAGCAGCTGCAGCAGTGGGGCGAGCGCGCTGAGGTGCCCGTGATCGCCGGGCAGATCGGCGGCGATGCAGGCGCGGTGGCCTATGACGCCATCCGTGCTGCCCGTGCCCGCGACCGCAACCTGCTGCTGGTCGACACAGCGGGGCGGCTGCACACCAAGTTCAACCTGATGGAAGAGCTTCGGAAGGTGCGCCGCGTGGCCGAGAAGAACGTTCATGAGGCCCCGCACGAGGTGTGGCTGGTCGTTGATGGTACGACAGGCCAGAACGCGCTCGTCCAGGCACGCAGCTTCAAGGAATCCGTCGGCGTGACGGGCGTCATCATCACCAAGTTAGACAGCACCGCGCACGGCGGTATAATCTTCGCCATCGGTCATGAACTGAGCCTGCCGGTCCGCTTTGTGGGGGTCGGTGAGGGCCTGGATGATCTGCTTCCGTTCGATGGTCCCGCGTTTGTGGACAGCCTGTTTGAGTGATTGTCTGTAAAGAGGGTACAAACCCCTGCCCTTCAGGCAGGCCGTTTTCAACACCGTATTATCCGTCGTACAATGTGAGCATGAGCTATCGAAAGACATCCCACGCTGTTTATGACCTGAAGTACCATCTGGTGTGGATCACGAAGTATCGGAAGCCTGTGCCGAGAGGTGAAGATAGCCCGGCGACTGCGCGAGCTGGGAAGGCAAACCTGTGCCACGCTTGAGGTGTACATTCTGAGTGGACATGTGGCTGTGGACCATGTCCATCTGTTGGTGTCGGTGCCGCCTCACGCGTCGGTCAGTGACCTGATGCAGCGTATCAAAGGGCGCAGCAGCTGGAAAATGCTGGAAGAAATCGGCGAATCGAGCCGTCAATCTGGGGGCAGCACCTGTGGGCACGGGGCTACTTTGCCGCCAGTTCGGGTAACGTGACCGACGAAGTTATCAAGCAATACATCGAATCCGAAGGTCAGGAGCCTACTGTGGAAGATGACAGCTTCAATATCGGTGAGCTTTAGGTGAGTCTTCACTGCGTCCCAAGCTACCGGCTTCCAGCCGGTAGTAGTTCATTTGCTGACAATCGACGAGAGGTTGTGGTGATGGAAGAGTTGATCGCGCGTCTGAATGAACTGCAAGAACGCCTTCAAAGCCTGATGGAGCGTCTTTGACCTGGCTGAGAAACGCGCCGAACTGGCGCTGATCGACGAGCAGGCTGCTGCCCCCGATTTCTGGGATGACACCCGTGCGGCGCAGGCGGCGATGCAGCGCGCCAGCCGTCTGCGTGACGAAGTGGAAATGTGGGATAAGGTCTACCAGCGTGTGATGGACGCGCTGGAGCTGGCCCAGCTTGGCGACGAATCGCTGGGCGACGAGCTTGAGCCAGAAGCCGACGCGCTGGAACACACTGTCGACCGCCTTGAGTTCACGACGCTTCTATCAGGAGAATACGATCAGGAGGACGCGATTCTGGCCATCCACTCCGGCACCGGCGGCGTCGATGCGATGGATTGGGCAGCCATGCTTGAACGCATGTATCTGCGCTGGGCAGAGAACCGGGGATTCAAGGCCGAGGTACTTGACCGCAGTCTTGGCGAAGAAGTCGGCCTCAAGAGCGTCGTGATTGCGATCAGCGGCAATTGGGTGTACGGTTACCTGAAGTCTGAGCGCGGCGTGCACCGCCTTGTCCGCCTGTCTCCGTTTGACTCGGCGCATCGCCGCCATACGTCGTTTGCGCTGGTCGAAGTGTGGCCGGACGTCCATGGCGAAATCGACGTCGAGATCAATCCCAACGATCTGATCATTGACACCTACAAAGCCGGTGGGGCAGGGGGGCAGCACGTCCAGAAGAACGAGACGGCGGTCCGCATCACCCACAAACCCACCGGAATTGTCGTGACGTGTCAGAACGAGCGCTCGCTGACGCAGAACCGGGAAAGCGCCATGCGCGTGCTGCGTGCCCGGTTGCTTGAGCGCGAGGAAGAGCGCCAGGCGGCTGAACGCGCTGAGCTAAAGGGCGAGTACGTCGACGCCAACTTTGGCAACCAGATACGATCCTACGTGCTGCATCCCTACCAGATGGTCAAAGATCATCGTACAGATTACGAGACGGCCAACACAACCGCCGTGCTGGACGGCTATCTGGAGGGGTTCATCGAGGCGTATCTACATTGGGATCGCTAGGCGGCCTGCCTGCGACTCACTATCGATAGCGACCGTGTGTTAAAGGAGGATCACCTATGCCCCCCGGAAACATCAAGAAGGAGTCGGGCGGCCCGTCCAAGACGCCCACACCCGGCGGTTCGTCGGGCTCGTTCAAGACTTCGAACCCGGCTCCCCCGCCCAAATCGAAGACGCCAGCACCGGCTCCCCCGCCGTCGCGTCCGGCCAGCAGCCCACCACAGATGGGCGGTGTGGTCGCGGGTGCGGCAGCGGGCGCTGCGGCTGTGGGCGACGAGTTTCGCCAGCGCCTCGACATGCTCCAGTTCAAGTGCAATAACCTGGCCGACGAGGTTGCGCTGACGAGCCAGCGGCAGGCGGTCGAAGACCTGCGCAGCAGCATCTTCGACCTGGCCGGGCAGGTGCAGAGCCTGCGCGCGCGCGGGTACCGTTACAAGAGCTTTCTTGAGCCCAAGCTTGACGCGCTGCAACAGAAGTGGACGGCATCACAGCCGATCCTCCAGCGCGAGATCGACGCCGCACAGCGCGATCTGCGCCCGGTGTACGACCAGATAGCTCGCCGTCTGTCGACAGTGACGAATCCAGCGCAGGCTGACGCCTTCGAGCGCGAGCTGGACAATCTGAACAGCCGTATCACGGCAGCCACGCGGACGGTCGAGAATGCCTTCCAGAACATCAATGATACCTACCGGCAAACGGCCCAGCAGGTTACCGAGGCAGTCGCTTTGATGGATGGCATTGACCAGGCATCGTTCGAGCTGCTGGCGGGTGAAACGCCGATCCAGTCGGTACCTGCCAAGTGGTGGCGCGATGGTAAGAATGAGGGGCCTGAAGGCGTCCTATATGTGAGTGATCAACGCCTGCTTTTCGAGCAGAAAGAAAAGGTCGCGACTAAGAAGGTGCTGTTCATTACGACCGAGTCTGAAACGGTTCAGCAGCTTCTACTTGCCAACCCGGTCAGCGCAGTAGAGTTGTGCAAGGCCAGCAGCGCCGGGCTTGGTGGCAATCAGGATCACCTGGATTTCGCGTTTACATCCGGCGACTTCGCAAACGCCCATTTCCACATCAAGGGGCAGGAAAGCGAGGTCTGGGCGGCGCTGATCAAGCGCATTCTGAATGGCGACATTGCAGGCGAGCGCTATTACGCTGAAGGTGAGGATGCGGCCTCGTTTCAGCAGGCAGTCGAGTCTGCCCTGTCTAGCGCGCCTGCCAAGTGCACTGCATGCGGCGCGCCTATTGATGTGGAAATCACACGTGGCCAGCATCAGGTGCAGTGTGAATACTGCGGAACGGTCATGCGCTGGTAGAGCGCGTCTGACGCGCAGGGACAGCGGGGCCGGCTGCGCCAAGGCGGCCAGCCCCACATTTTCTGGGTTGCGTACACTTCGATCTGATGGTCCCCGCCGCAAAATGGACTATTTTGCTTGACGGGGACATATCTTGAGACTATAATAATAGTTTGCGAACAACCTCGTTGTTTGCGGAGCCCGGTTGTTGGGATCACAGGGTATTTCAGACAAGAAGGTCTAACGGTCAAAGTGGATAGTCTGTTCGTCGAGATGCGCCGATGCGCCGGAGTAAGTGTCTTCCGCGCGCAATTTGCGCTTTCCCTGCCGGCTGCGTGGGCAGGTCTCGTGACGAGGAGGGTTCTGTTCCGTGGTGCATAGTCGTGTGCAGGAAATAGGGTTAGAGGCGAAGGATTTTCGCGCGCTGCGCGTGAGCCTGGCTTCGCCTGAGCAGATTCGGTCGTGGTCATACGGTGAAGTGACCAAGCCCGAAACGATCAATTATCGCCGTCTGCGTCCGGAAAAGGACGGCCTGTTCTGTGAGGCGATCTTTGGCCCCACCAGGGACTGGCAGTGCTATTGCGGCAAGTACAAGAACGTCCGCTACAAGGGCCTGACCTGCGACAAGTGCGGTGTCGAGATCACGCGCTCGTCGGTGCGCCGCGAACGCATGGGGCATATCGAACTTGCTGCGCCGGTTGCGCACGTGTGGTATACGCGCCGGGTCCCCAGCTATTTGGGCTTGCTGCTCGATGTGTCACGCCGCAACTTGGACCGCGTGCTGTATTTCGCGCAGTACGTCATTACTGGCGTTGAAGAAGATGCCCGGCAGAAAGCGTTGAAACGCCTCTCCGAGGATCTCGCGGCTGAGCAGTTGACGATCCGCGCGGAGATTGACGCACAGATCAAGGTGATCGAAGAGGCCCGCGATGCAGCACTGGGCGATCTCCAGTCCGGGCAGGACAAGATTGAGGCTTCCTACGACGAGCAGTTGTCAGCCCGCACCGACGAGTTGATGCACGCCGCGCAGGCGTTGCAGGACCAGCTTGAGAAGAAGGCGGGCACGACCATCCGTAAGGCTATTGCCTTCGACCCGACCGGCGATGTGATTGCTGAGGCGGGCGAAACCATCGGACCCGAGCACATTGGGCGCGTGCAGGACGTTGCTGGCCCGCTGCTCAGCGACCTTCAGGCGGAGGTCGAGGAGCAGCGCAAGAAAGCGCTCTCCGGTGACGCCGGCCAGAAGGAGGCCATCACGGCTGAGGCTGCCGAGCGGATCGCTGAGTTGGAAGACGTGATCGCTGTTCGCTTAGGCGAGGTCCAGCAGCTTTACGCCGATCAGCGCAACGAGCTTGAGTCTCTCGGGCAGATGCAGTTTCTGGGCGAGGCGCGCTATCGCGAGCTCAAGCAGCGCTATGGGCAGGTCTTCAAGGCCGGGATGGGCGCAGGCGCGTTTTACGACATTCTCAAGACGAT
The DNA here is from genome assembly GCA_963787375.1 of uncultured Chloroflexia bacterium. Classification (GTDB taxonomy): domain Bacteria; phylum Chloroflexota; class Anaerolineae; order Aggregatilineales; family UBA3940; genus CAWBCR01. The sequence continues at coordinate 86,931 of CAWBCR010000017.1, forward strand.
GAACCTCGACAAGTTGAGCCATGAGCTGTGGCACGAGGTGCGGACCACGCGCTCGAAGCAACGCCGCAAGAAAGCCACCAAGCGGCTGCGGGTTGTCGAATCGCTGCGGCAGAGCGGCAACCGGCCCGAGTGGATGATTCTCACGGTGCTGCCTGTCATCCCGCCCGATCTGCGCCCGATGGTGCAGCTCGACGGTGGGCGTTTTGCCACCTCCGATCTCAACGACTTGTACCGCCGGGTCATCAATCGGAACAACCGCCTCAAGCGGTTGCTGGAGCTCGGCGCGCCGGATGTGATCGTGCGCAACGAGAAGCGCATGCTTCAGGAAGCCGTCGACAGCCTGATCGACAACAGCCAGCGGGGTAGGGCGCTCAGCCGCCGTGGCCGCCGCGAGCTCAAGTCGTTGAGCGATATGCTCAAGGGCAAGAAGGGGCGCTTCCGCCGCAACCTGCTCGGCAAGCGCGTTGACTATTCCGGGCGTTCGGTAATCGTCATTGGGCCAAAGCTCAAGCTGCATCAGTGCGGCCTGCCGAAGACGATGGCACTGGAGCTCTACCGGCCATTCGTCATCAGCCGCCTGGTGAAATACAACTACGCCTCGAACGTCAAGAGCGCCAAGCGCATCATCGAGCGCGAGAAGCCGGAAGTGTGGGAAGTCTTGGAGGAAGTCATCCAGGAGCGCCCGGTCCTGCTGAACCGCGCGCCGACGCTGCACCGGCTGGGCATTCAGGCGTTTGAGCCGCTGCTTGTCGAGGGCAAGGCCATTCAGATCCACCCGCTGGTGTGCACCGCCTTCAACGCTGACTTTGACGGCGACCAGATGGCCGTGCACGTGCCGCTGTCTGAGAAGGCCGTCACTGAAGCGCGTGAGCTGATGTTGTCAAGCCATAATCTGCTGAAGCCCGCCGACGGTGCGCCTATTGTCGGGCCCAGCAAGGACATGGTTCTTGGCGTCTACTATCTGACGATGGAGAAACCCGAGTGGGCGCTCGACAAGGTCGATCCCAACACGCTGCGCGCCTTCAACGACCTGGACGAGGTCGATATGGCGTACTCGCTGGGGCAGGTACACGTCCACACGCCGATCCGGCTGATGAACCCGTACGATAACGGCCAGCCGCTGCCTGCGCCGTTCGTCACGACGGTGGGGCGCTGCATCTTCAACCGCATCCTGCCCGACGCGATGCGCTGGGTCAACCAGACGCTTGACAAGAAGGACGTCAACAAGCTGGTCGGCCAGTGCTACACGCGCTTTGGCGCTGAGGTCACCACCGACGTAGTGGATGCCATCAAGAATATCGGCTTCCGCTACGCGACGGTCTCCGGCGCGACGATTGCCATCAGCGATCTGACCATTCCTGAGGATCGTGCCGAAATCCTGGATGGCGCGACGCAGGCTGTCAACCAGATCGAACGCGAGTATCGCCGCGGCCTGCTCACCGAAGAAGAGCGCTACCAGTCCACCATCAACGAGTGGACCAGCGCCAAGTCAAAGGTTGAGCGCGCTGTCCGTAAGGCGCTTGATCCGTACAGCAGCCTGGCGATTATGGCAAATTCCGGCTCGACGAAGGGCGGTATGGGCCCGATCACGCAGTTAGCCGGCATGCGCGGCCTGATGGCCGACCCATCTGGCCGGATCATCGACTACCCGGTGCGCTCGAACTTCCGGCAGGGGCTTACGGCGCTGGAGTATTTCATCTCGACTCACGGCGCTCGCAAGGGTCTGGCCGACACCGCGCTGCGTACCGCAGATGCTGGGTACCTGACCCGCCGCCTGGTTGATGTGGCGCAGGACGCTATCATCAACACGCATGACTGCGGCACCGAGGCCGGCATCTGGATCCGGCACCACAGCATCGAGCAAATCGCCGACCAGACAATGTCTGAGAGGCTGGTCGGGCGCGCTGCGGCGGCTACGGTCGTCAACCCGGAGACGGGCGAGATCATCGTCGACCGCAATGAGATCATCAGCGAAGTCGTCGCCGAGACGATTGAGAACCTGGGCGTCCGCGAAGTGCTCGTCCGCTCGCCGCTAACCTGCGACCTGGTCTACGGACTATGCGCGCTGTGCTATGGGCGCGATCTGGGCCGGGGCGACCTGGTCGAAATCGGCTCGGCAGTGGGTATCGTCGCCGCGCAGTCAATCGGCGAGCCCGGCACGCAGCTTACACTGCGCACCTTCCACACCGGCGGCACGGCTGAAGAACGTGGCGACATCACACACGGTCTGCCGCGCGTCGAGGAGTTATTCGAGGCGCGCAAGAAGCCCAAGGGCGAGGCGGTCATCACCGACATCGACGGCTACGTCGAGATCTACAGCCGCGAGGGTATTCGCTACGTGAAGGTGGTCGACAGCGAAGTCTTCCGTGAGCCGTATGACATCGCCGGCTGGGAGGTCCTCGTCAAAGACGGTGACAACGTCAGCTATGGACAGGAGATCGCGCGCAAAGGCGAAGAAGTCTTCACCGCCGACCATGACGGCCACGTCTCGATTGAGAAGAAGGTCCTGACGCTGGTGTACGAACAGCGCGAAGAGCGCGAATACGAGATCCCTAGCGCGGCGCGCCTGGTGGAGGTCGACGCTGAAGGCGGCAAGCACCGCCTGCAGGATGGGGACTTCGTGAAGGCCGGTGACCAACTGACCGAGGGTGCCAAGAACCCGCACCGCATCCTGCGCATCCTGGGCATCGAAGCGGCGCAGCAGTATCTGCTGATTGAGGTTCAGAAGGTGTACCGCTCGCAGGGTGTGAACATCAACGACAAGCACTTCGAGATCATGGTCCGCAAGATGCTGTCTAAGGTGCAGATCACCCGCAGCGGCGATACGGACCTTCTGCCTGGCGAGCTGTGCGACCGCCTGGTGCTGCGTGACATCAACGAAGGGGTCATCGCGAAGGGTGGACAGCCGGCCACAGGCCAGAACATCCTGTTGGGTGTGACCAAAGCGGCGCTCAGCACCGATAGTTTCCTCTCGGCATCGTCCTTCCAGCACACGATCAAGGTGCTGGCGGGTGCAGCGATTGCTGGCAAGGAGGATCCGCTGATCGGGCTCAAGGAGAACGTCATCATCGGCAAGCTGATCCCTGCCGGAACGGGTTTCCACCACTACCAGGAAATCCGCGCACAACAGGAGGAGGCTGCTGAAGCGGCGGCTTTGGCCCAGCTGGCCCTGGTCGACGGGCCGGATGAGGCCGGTGAATAGGGCAACAATCCTCCAGCCAGACGTGCGCTGATGAGAAACAAAGGCCCCCTGTCGCGCGCGACAGGGGGCCTTTCTGTTACCCGGCGATTAGCTGCCAGGCGAGCCATATTTGGCTGCTTCAGACAGCTTGATGTAGGCCGGGCGCTTCACCTCATTGTGTGTGATGATGCTGTAGCCCGACTGGTTGTCATCTGATCCCGGAAAGATGGCAATGTTCAGATTCCACAGGAACATCGGGCCCATGTAGTCCCAGGACTGCGCCATCTGGTACGCCCGCACGATGTACGTTCCCTGCTGATCGGCTGTCACATATGCGAAGTATGGGGCATCGGGAGGTATAGGCCGCCCAATGCCGTCTACCGTCCCCCAGCCAAACTCGGTGGCCCACAACTTGTGGGTCGTGTCGCCGAACTGCTGCATGATGGCGTGGTAATCCTCGACCGTGTTCAGGAAGAAAAGCTGGGATGATCATAATGACTCAGCACGTATTGAACAGGTTCACAACAGCGTGAGTCTGGAGGATTGCCCCATCCATATGGATGAATGCCGATGGCGTCTGCGTAGTTCTGCACTCCGGCCTGATACATCTGCGTGAAATAGGCGCGGTCGTCGATAGCAACGACGCCATCGTTCACACCAGTCGGTGCGAGCCCGGCGCTGACGACGACCACATTCCCCCCGGGGTAGGCTGTCTTGATGGTCTGGTAAGCGCCAGCCAGCAGGTTGACGTACTGCGGCGCGCTCACGACTTGGCCGCCCCATTCGCGCCCCAGATTGGGCTCGTTCCAGATCTCAATTGCGCCGATTTGGTAGCTGTAGCGCTGCGTGATGAACTTCACGAAGTTGTTGAACGCGTCCTGATCGACACCACCCTGATCAGGCGGTTTGAGCGCCCAGTCAGGCGGCGTGGCGATGCCCAGCAGCACATGCAGCTGGCGCGCGTTGGCGTTCTGCATGAACGCGTCGAGCGCATCCAGCATATCCTGTGAGTACTGGCCCGGTGCATATTCGTACTGTGACCATTCCACCTGCTGCTTAACCCATCCGAAGCCCAGACCGTACGCTACGAGATCGAGCATGCGTTTGCGGGTCTTGTCATCGATCAGGAAGTGCCCCTGGACGCCCATCAACTGCGCGTTCAGTTGGCCCTCTGGCCCGGGTGTGGCAGTTGGCGTAGGGCCGGGAGGTGGCGCCGGCACGTCAGTCGGCACATCGGTTGGGATAGCTGTCTCGGCGGGCGCTGCTGTCGCGGGAACCGGCGTGTTCTCGGCGATGGCCACGCCGACACTGCTCTGGCGGTCGGGGACATATAACTGCTGGCCGAATGCCAGGGTGGGGCTGTCGTAACCGTTGATCCACAGCACACCGCTGAGCCCGTTGCCGCTCTTGACCGCGCTGGCAGTCACCGGGGTCGCGGCGTTGATCTCAAACAGGAGGATTCCGCTGTGCGCAGATGGTCCCGGCGATGGGATGAACAGGCGCTGACCGGCAGCCAGTAGGCTGGGATTCGTGACGCCGTTTGCCTCCCAGATTGCTTCGACAGGCGTGCCGTAAAACGCGGCAATGCTGCGCCACGTGTCACCGCTTTGTACGGTGTGAAACTCGGCAGCGTTAAGCTTGCGCGCCTCAGCGTGCTGCGGGGTCAGCAGCAGCACCAGCAAGATTGCCGCCACGGATGCTACCAGGGTCTGCCGGGCCGGTTGGTGAGCCCACAGTGTGCCACGTGATGCTGTCATGCAGTCAAATCGCTTCCCTGAGATATGATACTTATACGCCGTGATTGTATCAGGCGGCCACGTGCCGTCAAGCGGCAAGCACGTTGTTGCTCGATTGCCCGCGATGCATTACAATGGGTCCTAGAACAAATGAGCAGTACACAAGAGGATTGACAGCCAGCGGCTTTCCTCCTATTATCGCATACGAATTCCTGTTTACCTTTGTTGCCGAGGGATAGCGCACATGGAAGTGGGTACGGTTCGCCAGGTCGACATCGATTCGGAGATGCGCGCAGCCTATCTCGATTACGCGATGAGCGTGATCGTCAGTCGGGCGCTGCCTGATGCGCGCGATGGGCTCAAGCCCGTTCACCGCCGCATCCTGTATGCCATGTATGACATGGGGCTTCGCCCTGATACGCCATACCGCAAGAGCGCGCGTATCGTTGGCGAAGTGCTGGGCAAGTACCATCCACATGGCGATGCAGCCGTGTACGATGCGATGGTACGTTTGGCGCAGGAGTTCTCCATGCGCTACCCGCTGGTGGATGGCCAGGGCAACTTCGGCTCAATAGACGGGGACGCTGCTGCGGCGATGCGCTACACCGAGGCCCGCATGCACAATGCGGGCATTGAGATGCTGGCCGACATCGAGAAGGACACCATCGACTATGTCGAGAACTTTGACGGCAGCCTGATGGAACCTGCCGTCCTGCCCGCCAGCCTCCCCAACCTGGTTATCAACGGATCGACCGGGATCGCCGTCGGGATGAGCACGAGCATTCCGCCTCACAACCTGGGTGAGGTAATCGATGCGCTGTGTTACATGCTCGACCGTTGGGCCAAACTTGACGACGTGGGCCTGCCGGAGCTGATGCAGTTCATCAAGGGCCCCGATTTTCCTACTGGCGGGATCGTCTTCCGCTTCCACGAAGACGGCGAGACGGACAACCTGGCCCATGCCTACGCGACCGGGCGGGGAAAGATCACCGTGCAGGCCAAGGCGCACATCGAACAGCTCAGCCGCAACCGCACGCGCATTATCGTTACCGAGCTGCCGTACCAGATCAACAAGACGGATCTTATCGAGCGCATCGCCGACCTGGCACGCGAGGAGCGTATCGAGGGTCTGACCGACCTGCGTGATGAGTCCGACCGGCAGGGGATGCGCATCGTCATAGACCTGACGCGCACGGTCAATCCCGAGGAAGTGCTGGCGCAGTTGTACAAGATGACGCCCATGCGCCAGACGTTCAGCATCATCATGCTGGCGCTGGTCGACGACGAGCCGCGCACGCTGTCGCTTAAGCAGGCGCTGCGCGTGTTTCTCCAGCATCGCATGGTGGTGGTGCGCCGACGCAGCGAATACGACCTGGCGCGCGCCGAAGAGCGCGCTCACATCCTCGAGGGCTACCTGATCGCGCTGGACAACCTGGACGAGGTCATCGACACGATCCGCCGCTCGCGGACGGTCGAAACGGCGTCGGAAAACCTGCGTAGGCGGTTCAAGCTCAGCGAGGAGCAGGCGCAAGCCATCCTAAACATGCCACTGCGCCGTCTGGCTGCGCTGGAGCGCAAGAAGATCGAGGATGAGTACAAGGAGAAGAAGGACCTCATCAAGTTTCTTGAGAAGCTCTTGAAGAGCGACAAGATGATGCACGATGTGATCAAAGAGGAGCTCGTGGAAGCTAAGCGCCGCTACGGCAATCCGCGCAAGACATTGATCGTCGAGAGTGCCGTCGGCAGCGCGATGACCGTCTCCGAGCTGCTGCCTGATGAGAAGTGCTGGGTAACGCTGACCGAAGGTGGGCTGTTGTCTCGTACTCTCAACGACGAGCAGCCGAAAGTGACGACTGCGGTTAAGGATGCGCCGCGACTGATGATGTCATGCGGGGCCAGCGAAACGCTGTACCTGTTTACGTCGGATGGGATGGCCGCGACGATCCCTGTCCACCAGATCGCCCAGATGGAGGACTTCCAGGATGGCGTGCCGCTGCCCAGCGTCGCGCCGATTGAGGAGGGGCAGCAGGTTGTCACCGCGCTGACACTTACGCCGGGGATCGAGGGTGGCTACCTGTTCCTCACGACTGTCGGCGGCAACGTGAAGCGCGTGGCGCTTGACGACCTTCCCGGCCTGTCGGCGCGCCCCTTCCGCGTTATTGGCCTCACCGGCGACGATCTTGGCTGGGCAACCTGGACCAGCGGTGAGGACGAAGTCGTACTGGTCAGTGCCGAAGGGATGGCCATCCGCTTTGCGGAGGAGGAGGTCAGACCGATGGGCCTGCCAGCGGGCGGGGTCAAGGGCATCAAACTGGGTGGGCGGGCGGACCGGGTCGTCGGGATGGCGATTGTCGAGCCGCGGGTCAATCTGTGGGTGATCACCAACGACGGCATCGCCAAGTCCAGCCCCATCGTTGACTACCCCACGCAGGGGCGCTATGGGCAGGGCGTGATCACCATCAAGCTGCCGTCGAAGCATTCGGTGCTCGTTGCGTCCGCAACTGGCACTATGGACGACAATCTGATCGTCGTGACCGACAAGGGCAAACCCAAGTACATGCGGCTGGGCTACGCGCCGCGCCAGGGACGTAACACCGCCGGCGAGTCAGTCATTGCACTGGGGCCGAACGAGTCGGTAACCGGGGTCGTTGTGCCGCGTTCCTACTCGACGCGAGAAAGCAGCGAAGAAACCACAGAAGGCGAGGCCGGTTAGCCGCCTTGCCACGACGAGCAGGGGCGGCAAGACCAATCCCGTCGCCCCTTGCAGGCAGCCACACACATCACCTGCGCGATCAAATCGATATCCTCGTGGCTCCCGATGAGTTGTAAAGGCCTGTCCAGGGCGCTCACAAGCGTCGCAGGCGCTGTTTGACATGCTACTTCCCTGGAAAACATACCCCACGGCAAGTGTACGCCCCCCAGGGCCGCACCGGGCCCTACACTCTAATTCCTTTCCCGTCGAATCTCACCGAAAGGTTGTCCGAGCAGGCTCTCTTCATGTAGCGACCCCCCAGTCGCCCGACGATCGCATTGGCCGACCGCTCTGAGGCGCGTCTTTCGTGTAGTCATATTGGCACCCGGACCTAAACCCTGTGGTCGCGTCCCGAGAATGGTGAAATACAGGGTCAACCGTATGCGTCTCGACGCTGCCCCCAGGCTGGGTCGGCGGCAGGAGGCGCTTCCCAGCAGCGGCGCAGATTCAACTCAAGGAGTAGGGGGGCACCACATGTGGTAAAATCTGTTGGCCATCGTGTGTACGGTCCAGTGTGACGTAGAGGTGCCATGGGCAATCCGGGAATGCTGAATGTTATTGGCGGGGGACTTGCCGGCTCGGAAGCTGCCTGGCAGGCCGCAGAGCGCGGCGTGCCGGTCACGTTATGGGAGATGCGCCCACTCAAGTCGACACCGGCACACGTCACCGGTCAACTGGCCGAGCTGATATGCAGCAATTCGCTGGGCTCCGACCTGCCTGACAGGGCAGGGGGATTGCTGAAGGCCGAGCTGCGCCGGTTGGATTCGCTGATTATGCGCTGCGCCGACGAGTCGCGCGTGCCTGCCGGTGGCGCGCTGGCCGTCGGACGTGAGGCGTTTGCCCAGCTTGTCACCGAGCGCATCGAGAGCCACCCGCTGATCACACTGCGCCGCGAAGAGGCCGTGACCATCCCAGACGGCCCGGTCGTCGTTGCGTCCGGGCCGCTGACTTCGAACGCGCTGTCCGAAGACATTGCGCGTGTGGTCGGTGCTGACTACCTGTATTTCTACGACGCGCTTTCCCCCATCGTCGCTGCTGACTCTGTCGACATGAGCGTCGCCTATCGCGCGTCGCGTTACGACCGCGGTGAGGATGATGGCGGCGATTACGTCAACTGCCCTATGACGCGTGAGGAATATGTAGCATTTGTCGATGCGCTGCTGTCGGCGGAGCGTATCGAGTTGAGGCAGTTTGAAGCCGAGGATCCGCATTTCTTTGAGGGCTGTCTGCCGGTTGAGGTGCTCGCCGCGCGTGGCCCCGATGCGCTGGCATTTGGCCCGCTGCGACCTGTCGGCCTGCGCGATCCTCGCAGCGGCGAGCGGCCGCACGCAGTGGTGCAACTTCGCCAGGACGACGCAGCGGGGACGCTCTACAATCTGGTCGGATTTCAGACCAACCTGCGCTGGCCGGAGCAGAAACGCGTGCTGCGCATGATCCCCGGTCTTGCGAACGCCGAGTTTGTGCGTCTCGGGCAGATGCATCGCAACACATTCCTCAACGCGCCAATGCTGCTACGCCCAACGATGCAATACCGCCAGCGAGATGACCTGTTCTTCGCTGGGCAAATCACTGGCGTCGAAGGCTATGTTGGCAACGCCGCGAGCGGTCTGCTGGCTGGCATCAATGCCGCGCGGCTTGTGTTGGACCAGCCGCTGCTTACACTTCCACGGATGACGATGCTGGGCGCGCTGTCGCATTATGTGTGCGAGGCCGATCCCGGCCACTTCGAGCCCATGAAGGCAAACTTCGGACTGATGCCACCGCTTGAGCCGCCGATCCGGAACAAGCGCGAGCGCTACGCACGCTATGCGCAGCGCGGACTTGACGCGCTTGATGCTTATCTGGCTGAGCAGTCCATTCGTGCCGTTTCGGCGTATTGACGGGGGATGTTGACTTGCGCAACAGGCTCACTTTTCCGCTGGTGCTGATCGCCGTCGGGGTTGTGATGTTCATCGTCGCCGTTGTCTTGATGATCGGCGTTGGTCGGGGCGCTGCGCCGGTGCCTACACTGGCGTTCACCCCAATCCCAACGGCGATAGCTACGTCAATCCCGGCAAGCGCTGCGCCACGGCCATCGCCGACACCAACAGCACAGCCAACGGTCGGACCGAGCGCCACGCCGATTGACACAAGCAGCCTGACGTTCGATGGCGAGCAAGCCATGCGCTTTGTTGACGCGCAGATGGCTTTTGGCCCGCGGTCGACCGGGTCAGACGCAATCCATCAGACAGCGCAATACATCCTCGACACGCTGAATAGCTATGGCTGGCAGACCGAGGATCAGCCATTTACCTATCAGGGTGTGGTGGCCCACAACCTGGTGGCAAAGGCCGGGCAGCAAGATGGGCCAGTGTACCTGTTTGGCGCGCACTACGACACGCGACGCCGCGCGGATCAGGACGCCGTTTCGCCGGATCAGCCCGTACCCGGCGCGAACGACGGTGCGAGCGGTGTAGCCGTGCTGCTGGAATTGGCCCACACGCTCGACATCAGCAAGGTGCACGGGCAGGTCTGGCTGGTGTTCTTCGACGCCGAGGACGACGGCGAGCTTGACGGCTGGGATTGGATCGCGGGGTCGCGGGCCTTTGCCGCCGCGATGCCCGTCAGGCCGGCCTATGCCATCATCCTCGACATGATCGGCGATGCCGATCAGAACATCTACCTGGAGCGAAACTCGGACCCGGTGCTGCAGAATGCGCTGTGGCAGATCGCCGCTGTGCTAGGGTATGGTGAGAATTTCATCCCGGAGTACCGGTACTCAATGCTCGACGATCACACGCCGTTTCTCGACATGGGCATTCCAGCTGTCGACATGATTGACTTCGATTATCCCTACTGGCACACGACGCATGATACGGCTGACAAACTCAGCGCGCAAAGCCTTGAACGCGTTGGACGGGTGGTGCAAGCGTTCCTTCAGGCGGGCGGTGAGTACCCCGCCATGGCGCATCCCGGGTCTTGACTTCGTGTAGTGATTATGGTCCGTTAGAGGAGAGGGTTATAGATCACCGTGACATCTGTTGTTCAGGATGAAGCACCTCGTGCATTTCTGGTCGGTGTTGACTGGCAGCGCAGGCAGTCGGGCGCTGTGCTTGACGTCGAGGCCTCGCTTGAAGAACTGGCGCTGTTGGCCGATACAGACAGGCTGCACGTAGTCGGGCAGACCAGCCAGCAGCTTGACCATCCCGATTCGCGGACGTTTATCCGCAGCGGCAAAGTGGAAGAGGTGCAGTACTGGGTCGGCGAGCTCAACGCCAGTGTTGTCGTTTTTGACGACGAGCTGTCACCGCGCCACCAGCGCGAGCTTGAGCAGATCTTTGGCGAAGAGGTACGCATCATCGACCGCACCGCGCTGATCCTCGACATCTTTGCACAGCACGCGCACACGCGTGAGGGTTCGCTGCAAGTGGAGCTTGCCCAGTATGAATACAGGCTGCCACGCCTCACACGCCAGTGGACGCATCTGGCGCGCCAGGCCGGTAGGCGGTGCCGCGCGCGGCGGATCCGCTGGGGTAGGGCTGCGCGGTCCTGGCGAGACGCAGCTTGAATCGGACCGCCGTGAGATTCGCCGCCGGATTGCCAAGCTGAAGGACGAGCTTGAGGGTGTGCGCGCACATCGTGAAAGGCATCGGATGCAACGCCGCCGTTCGCGGATCCCGGTCGTTTCGTTGGTTGGTTACACGAATGCCGGCAAATCCACGCTGCTCAACCGGCTGAGCGGATCGGACGTGCTGGTCGCCGACCAGCTCTTCGCTACGCTTGATCCAACTACCCGGCGCGTAGACCTGCCCGGCGGGCGCGGCGTGCTGTTCACAGACACCGTGGGCTTTATCCAGAAGCTGCCCCACACGCTCGTGGCAGCTTTCCGGGCGACGTTGGAGGAGATCTCGGAATCGTCTTTGCTGCTGCACGTGGTCGATGCATCACACCCAAACGCCCTCGAACAAATGGAAGCGGTCACGCGGACGCTGGTCAGCGACCTGGGCATTGAAGGCGTTCCTTCGCTTGTCGTGCTGAACAAGATGGATCGCGTCGGTGAGGATGATGCGGATCGGCTCGCCGTCGCCGCTGGTCATCCACAGGCCTGCCGGGTGTCTGCGCTCCGAGGTGAGGGTCTGGAAGTTCTGCTGAAGCAAATCGAGACGAATCTCGACACCGGGCTCGCCCACCTGGTCGTGCGCATTCCTCACACAGAGGGAACGCTAATATCTCACTTCTATGACGTGGCGACTGTCGAGAGTGAGACCTACGAGTCGGACTGGGTCGAACTGACCGGCACGCTGGACGCGCGCTACGCTGGCGAATATGCACCATATCAGGTCAAGAAGAAGCCCCGGCGCAAATCGGAATAGCGAGGGGCGGTGCTATGTCTTCCGAGGTAGATGCGCTCATAAAGAAGGTCGCCTCTGACAGGGATTCAGGCGCGACGCAGATCGCGATTGCCTTTGCCGAGGCGCTCATAGCATATTGCTCCATGCCTCACCCGGAGCCGCTGGAAGCGATGCGCGAGGACCTGCGGCGCTTCGTGCGCGCTGTCATTATGGGCCAACCATCGATGGCACCACTGGTGCACGTAGCAAATGACGCCCTGATCGCGGTTGGTCAGGCATCAACGACCGCTGACGCGATTGACGCGCTGTCGCCTGCAATCCGGCGGCGGCACGATCTGCTGTCAACTGCACAACAGGGCATCAATGTAGTTGTGCGCGCCACACTGGGCGAGAAGGCGCACGTTGTCACGATCAGCCGCAGCAGCGCGGTAGCACAGGCACTGGTTGATGCGCAGCGCGCGGGCTGCGCGCTCAGCGTCGTGTGCCTGGAGTCGCGACCACGCTGTGAAGGTCGAGGGCTTGCTGAACAGCTAGTCGCCGCCGGCATTGGCGTTTCGCTGACAGTTGATGCGGCGATGTACCAGGCGTTGGAGGGTGCAGGCTGCTGGCTCGCAGGCGCGGACAGCCTCACTGAGAACGGCGCAGTCAACAAGCTGGGTACAGCGGCACTTGCCGCATGCGCACAGGCTGTGGACGTGCCTGGCTATGTCGTAGCAGACATGTCGAAGTTGTGGCCGGCAGCGTTACCTCTGCCTCGCATTGATAGACACGCTCCAGCCGAGGTATGGGCTGATGCTCCAGACAACGTGCATGTGGACAATATGTACTTCGAACGCGTGCCCTGGGACTCTGTCACCGGGGTCCTGACACAAGAGGGCGCGTACAAACCTGAAGCGATTGTCGCCCGCTGCCGCGCGCTGCCAGTTCATGCAGACTTGCGAGCTCTCCTCGCGCACTGACCGGTGCGGGACTCCGCTGAAACGCCTTCGTGTAGTGATTACGGGTCAATCCAACACGCCTGTCATCTAATCCTCGACAGACACTTCGGGGTAGGGGGATGAATGGCAGCCATGCGTCACCCAGCCGCACACTATCAGCTGGAGAGGTACGCGTTACTGGGGATTCCAACATATATGCACTGCGACCGACTACTGGTTCGGTCAGCGTGCGAAAGCGGCATCGATTTCGTGTAGCGATTACCGCTAAACCAAATCACACCCAAAATACCCAAGATGTAACCATACACTACACGAAAAAAACCGCATTCTACAACAACCAACAGGCGAAACTCATCCCGCGCACAGCGCGGTATGGTGAGTATCACCTTGCCCCACTCCCAACCCGGTGCTACAATGTGAACGCGTATCCGACAATGATACCGCTCCACTACCCATAACACAGGACGCCACGTGGCCGAAACACCGGTAACACTCCACGATGCCATCGCCAGCTATTTGATCCACCTCACGCGCCAGAACTCACCACACCTGGCTAAGGCGTACAGCCAGGCGTTGCGTCTCTTCGAACAGGTGCTCAAGCAAAAGCTGGATATCAGGCCATCGGCAACAACAATCACCACACTATCTGGCAGTGGGGCAGGTTGGGCCAGAACCTTCCTCGACTATCTCCAAGCCACGCGCTCAATTGAAACCGAACACCTCTACAGCCGCGCAGTTCTCGACTTCTACGCCTATGCCCAGACTACCTATCAGCTGAGTATCAACTGCACCGGCATCAATTCAGCCATCTCAGCTCACCGCCGCGCCAAACAGCACACCATCCCACTCCCTCCTATCGACGCAATCACCAAAGTGCTCAATTACGTCAGCCGCGCGGCCCTTCCCACGACCGACGCCGAGAACGAGCGTGAGCAACTCCGCATCTTGCGGGACAGGGCCTACTTGCAGTGCCTGGCCGAAACCGGGCTCAAAGTATCCGAAATCTCGCAACTCCGCCGTATGCACTTTCATTCGGCCACACACACCATCCAGCTAGGAGACGACACGCCACCTCTCCAACTTACACCGTCCGCAGCGCATGCCATCTCAACATACCTGGCAGCTCGCGCAACCCTCGACGGAACACAATCACAGCGGTATCTCGCCGACCTACCGCTCTTTGCTCGACATGACAAACGTGCCGGCTCCAAAGTTCTACCCATCTCACGGTGGACCGGAGCCAACATCGTCACCGACTGGATCAACGCAGCCCTGTCAGCCGAAGAACGCACAGCACTCGAAGAGGCCGGACAAACAATCAGCCCTCAGACCTTTCGCCACTATTTCGTCATGACCACACTCAGCCAGACCGGCGACCTCGACGCCACCCAGGCACTCGCCAGGCATACCGACCGCTCGACCACACGCCGCTACCTGCGCCAACTCAACGAGCTCCACGCCGACGAGATCCACCTGATCAGGACACTCCGGCTGACGGCCATAACGGGGCAATGGTATGACTGCCACCCCCACCACAAGCCACGCCCAAGAACACATCCCCCTCATTACAAAACTCGTTTACGGATCCGGCGACTGGAGCATGGCCAGCTTCAACACGATCCGCCAGATCTTCTTTGCGATATTTCTGACCGACGTCGTCGGCCTCTCCCCCCAACTCGCGTCATTCGCTGCACTGATCGGAATCGTCTGGGACGCAATCAACGATCCAATCATCGGAACCCTCAGCGATAGAGTTCGCACCCGATGGGGTCGCAGACGGCCCTTCCTCCTTTTCTTTGCCATTCCATTTGGAGCAGCCTTTGTCATGTTATGGTGGGCACCACCATGGCACAGCCAGATCGCCTTAATGATCCACGTGACACTCGCCTACATGATCTCCGACACACTTCAAACTCTTGTCGTCGTACCGTTCCTTTCACTCACCCCGGACCTCACAGAGGATTACGACGAACGCACCTCACTCACAACATATAGAATGCTCTTCAATCTGATCGCCTCCCTCGCCGCTGCCGCCGGAGCACCAGAAATCGTCGCGAGCTCCTCAACACCACAACACGGCTACCTAATCATGTCACTCATTTTTGGAGGGCTCGGCGCCATTCCTTTCCTTGCCATTTTCTTCATTGCCAGGGAACGCAAAGACCACATCAATCTTCCAACGCCGTCCATCAAACAATCACTCAAAGCCGCATGGGAAAATCGACCCTTCCGAATCGCAACCACCATCAACCTCCTAAACTGGGTCACATTTGATCTCGTGGCTCTGATGATTCCATTTTACATCCGCTACTGGATCGACGAAGGTGCACAGAACCACCAGATCAAGATTCCCCTGCTTGGCTCTTTAACAACCAAATCGTTAACATTCTTCATCCTACTAACAACAGCCATCGCCGCGCTTCCTCTTTGGAGCCACCTTGCCCATCGCTGGAGCAAGCGCCGCGCTTACATCGTTGGCATGTCTTTCTGGGCCGTCGTCCAACTCCTGATCATCACGATCCTCCCCGGCCAGAGAGCCGCCATTCTGATCATGGCGCTTTTCGCCGGCATCAGCGTCTCGACCGCACACGTCCTACCCAACGCACTTTTCCCCGACGTCCTCGAATGGGATGAGCTCCGAACCGGCCAGCGCCGCGACGGTATGTACTACGGGATCCTCAATCTCGTCCGAAAGCTCACTGGGGCCATCGCGATCTTCCTCGCCCTGCAAGTCCTCGGCCTCTTCGGCTACCAGACACCAACAGCCGGGGCCACAGTTTTTCAACAAGCTCCACAAACCCTCATGGCCATCCGGATCCTCACCGGGCCCGTCGGTTCACTTTTCCTACTGGGAGCAATAATCGCGGCTACCTTCTACCCCGTCAGCCGCGAACGACACACCCGCATACGCAGCCTGCTCGCCAGACGCCGCGTGCGCGACGCACAGCGCCGCGCCGACGCAGCCAGCCTGTTAGTCAGCATCGACCCAACGACCAACCCATCACTCCACAACTCAGCAAAGATTGACAAATGAGAGTCGTCACCAACAAATCACGGGCCCGCCGCAACAGAGCCAGACAACTGATCACGACAACCCTCGTCACCAGTGTCCTACTGATCACTCTGTTCACCTTCGTCCTCGCCGGAGTCTCCTCCGCCTTTCCAGACATCGCAAAGTCACCATTCCTGCTCATCGGCATGGCAATCATCTCCGCCGTCATCGGATTGCAATCCGGTGGCATGCTGGTCAAGATACCAATCTCACATGAAGCGCTTGAAGCCGGACTAAAGGGCTTCGGAAAGGACACCACACTCTACAACTACTGGCTGCCCGCCAGCCACGTGTTCATCACACCGAAGCAAATCTACTCGCTGACCGTACGCACTCAAGATACAACGATCACATTTAACGACGATGGCTGGACCACCCACAACTCGCTTTTCAAACGTATCCGCTGGTTCCTCACGCAAACACCGTTTCGAGACCCCCTGCATGATGCCGAAGAGGAAGCAAACAAACTCCAGCAATGGCTCGAAGCCAACTTGCCTGAGCCCCAACCCACCGTCCACCCCCTTATCGTCTTCGTGAATCCCAAGGTGACGCTCACCGTCACCCAGCAGCCCCGTATCCCCGTTGCTTATGCTGACAAACGCACGCCGACACTCAAGGCTGCAATCCGAGCCTATACAGACAACCCCCACGTAGAAGACATCACGGCACACATCGACGAAATCCTTAACATTGACCTGTAACATCAGCTACAAACAAAAACGGCTCGCCGTGACTGGCGAGCCCTCTATCCTTGCGGAACTTGAGAACGCTGCTACTTCATCTCGTCCAGACGCCCTTGCCACTTAGCCGTCAGCTTGTCATACAGAATCCTGCGTGATCTCGCCATTGGCCAGCCGCATATCAAGGCTGTCCAACAGAGACTGAATCTCCTCACGCGTTTGCGGTGACGACGGCGCAGCCTGTGGAGCCGGCTGCTGTTGTTGCTGGCCCTGCTGCTGCTGGCCGAACGCACCGGCCATCATCTGCCCAAGGCCTAAGCCCGCACCAAGCCCGACACCTGTGCCGGCAACCCCGCCCGGATTCTTGGCCGCGTCACGCAGCGCGTCAGCCGCCTGCAGCCCCTGATAAGTCGCCAGGTCCAGCAGCCCCATGTTGCGCAGGTCCTCAGCAGTGGTCGTCGCAGCAGACAGCGGCTTCATCTCGAATGCTTTCAGCGTCACGCCAACGGCCTCGAATTTGTCACGCAGTTGTGCGAGCGTGGCTGCCTCGATCTCATTGATCATGCGATTCAGGCCCATCAGGTCACCCGGTGCATGCGTGGCAATGATATCCTGAATCTCACCCAGAACCATCGTCAGCAGCCGCTCGTGGATATCACTAATGCGCACAATCGGTTTACCGATGGCATACTGTTTCGCAAAGCGCTGGGGATCGCTGAGCGTAATGTCCATCACCCCATGGCCCTGAAGCAACAGCCAGCCAAGCCCCTTGCCAGGAGTTTCCAGCGCCAGCGGCTGCGTCGTCCCCCAACCAAGCTGAGGGAAGTCACCCATGTTGATGAAATACACCTCGGCGGTAAACGGCGACTGGTTATTGAAGGCCTTGCCAATAAAGTCGACCAGCAGCGGCACATTCGCTGTCGAGATAGTATGCGTGCCGGGACCAAGCGCATCAAGCGCTTCACCGCCGCGGACGAACACTGCAGCCTGATTTTCGCGAACCACGACCTGCGAGCCCAGCCGAAAATCGCCGCTCCCACCCTGCGGCTCACGATACGAGAGTTCTTCAGCCCCTACATTCGGGTGCTGCACCAGATCAAGAATGCGTGCCATGTCTCATCTCCTCATCATGTCCAGACGCTATTGTCAGGTTAGACTGCATCCGCCGCGCCCTGCATCGCTTCCACACGGCGCTTGAATGTGTTGTTGGCTTCCGTGACGACACTATCAAGCTGGCGCAGCACGTTCTCGACATTGCCCTCGTCGCCCAGCACAGCAAACTCAAGGCTGGCAAGCCCGGTTTCCAACTGCTGCTCATAGCCAAGAAGCGCATTGTCGAAGGCATAGATCCGCGCCAGCGCATCCTCCTTCACCTTCACTGCGTCGAACAACCCGGCGTAGCCCTGGGCCGCGCTTTGAATGCGGTCAATGAATGTCCGCAGCTTTGTGTCAATGCCCTGCACGCGCTCCATGTAGGTCAGGCCGGTCTTGTCAATCAACTCTTTCTGTAGCCGGGTGAACTCGGCAAGCTGATCCTCGAAAGCGCGCGCCAGATGCTCACGCAGCAGCCGATCCGCAGCGCGCCGGTCCTGTTTCTCAAAATACCCGCTGAACCCCGGGATCTTTCGAATCAGGTCTTCAACTGAACCCTGACTCTCAGTGATCTTTTGATAGAAGTCGGCCATTAAAACGCTCCTTTGTCTGCCAGCTATACGCTATGAAATAAAATACTCAGTGCCACAGTAGGGGCACTTCAAGATACCCTTCCCAGCAAACGACACTGCTCCGCCGCAGTTCTTGCACGTCCTCAAGTCGCGCAAAGCAGACGCTTCTGCTGAATACAATTCTCCTTTATCCCAGTTGATGTAACCGCTGAACACACCCATGCCAACCAGCTTATAGATCATATTCTGCACGGTCGGCATATCAGAATGCAGCTCGATGATAATGTCAGACACATTCACCACGCCGCGTGTCTTGACCATATCCAAAATCTTGCGCTGCATCGCAGCTTCCTGGTCTTCGGACTCTTCGCTCCTGCCGCGCACCAGCGAGAAAATCCCCACACCCGCCAGCGGCGCAACAACGAACACAAACAGCAGCCCGAAACCCAGCACTGCTCCCGCAGTCTGCAGGCTACCCGAAGAAAGTCCGACGCCTAGCAGCGCGCCACCAATCACACATACACCAACCGCCACAACGACCAGGACAATTCCCACCGTTCGAGACATGCAAGTCTCCTCTGACCATCAACCTACAAAGGCCGCGAATTAACCGAACCCCGCGCCACCACCGCCGCCACCACCGCCGCCACTGAACCCGCCGCCACTGAACCCGCCGCCGCCGCTTCCGGAAGATGACGGCGCGCTCTGAAACACTCGCGACGTGGAGTTCAGCATGCTGAATAGCCCTTCGCTCATGCTGTTCAGACTGCCAAACATGCTCTGGGACATACCATCCAGCGACGGCGCAGGCCGAACAGCTCCACCACGCAGATCGGGGCCAGCAGTACCTACGCCACCAGCCATCGCAGCTCGCCGGCCATAGGTCCCGTAGGGCATCCCCACCGGATAATACCACGGCGGGATTGGCGTACTGGGGATCCGCGAGAACTTGCTGACCCAACTGCGTTCCAGCCCAAATGCGATGGCAAACGGCAGATAGCGGTCGAACTGGTCGGTCGCTTCCTTTAAGTCCTTGTAGCGTTCGGCGTTATGGAGATACGCCCTGAACGCATCCCACTTGGCTGCTTCTTCTGCTCCCTTGCGCGTCTTAGCCGGCATAACACGGCCCATGACTGTCATCACAACTGACACTAACCCAAGCGAGACAAAGGGGCACAGAATCGCATCGACTTTGCCGGCCAGCCCGGCCATCGCGCAAAAGCCAACACCTGTTGAAAGCACAATGCCGGCGATCCCCAGCCCCATCCACCGTGTGCGAACAGCCTGCGGGCTTGCCGGGAAAAGGCCCTCTTTGACAGCTTCCTTGTACAGCTCGCGCTGCAGCTTAGGAATAGCCGTGTAGAACTTCTCGCGCAGATCGTCCAGGTCGATCTCGCTCTTATGCCCGAACATCTCGCGGATCAGAAGCGACTCGTATGGGCGAAGCGGCTCACTGAAATCGTCACGCCTGCGGTAGATGAAGTCCTTCGACTTAATCAACCCGAAGACCGACTTTTCCTTTTCCTGCATGTCAATAGCACCGCGCCGCGCCAGATCGACGAGCGTTGCGATAATGTCTTGCATATCGGCCTTCTCGTCAACCAGCGTGCCCGCCAGCCCGGCAGGAAGGTCCGATGGCGGCTCGCTCAGATAGGTCGGGACGGGCCCCACCTTGGGGTCCCGACCGCGCGAAAGCCACAGCAGATATACGCCACCAAGGCCCAGGATCAGCAGCAAGAAAGCCACCGCGCCAGCCGCCAGGTTGGCAATCGGACGCAAAGTGTCATTCCATGTCTGCTGCTGTGCATAGGCAGCCTGCCAGGAGGGCTGCACTGCCGGCACGAACCCATGTGTGAAACGCAGTCCCGTCTCGAAATACTGGTTAGCCGGGATGTTGCTGGCCGTGAAAGTCACCGATTTCTGATCGCTGGCGATGGAATAGCTCCCGTTCGCACCGTTTGCATACGGTTCCACGTAAGTATCGACGGTTGCACCCTGCGGCACGTATACCGTGACCGTGGAGGACCCAACGGGATAGTCATGCTGCGGGCCAACAGACTTCCAGAAGAAGCGATCGGCACTCGTCCTCGGGTCGCTACCGCCGTCGCCGATGATCAGTCCACCAACAACCGTGTACGCGACCGTAAACGTGCGCGTCTGATCAGTCGTCGATGGATAATACCAATTGACGACGTACTCCGAGCTATCCTGCGTCACGTTGAAAGTGTCGGGCTGCTTGCCGCTCGATTGCGAATACGACGTGCCACCTTCGCTCACCGCGAAATCTCGAAGGCCATCAAATTGATTGATGGGGATATTCCGATAGCCAAATGTAAACGGCCCACCGATGAATTAAATCTCGTACGTTTCCTGAACCCGGAAAGTGCCATCTGTATTGATCTGAATGTTGGCATCCCAGGTGTGCCACTCAAGCGTCTTGCTCTGTGCACTGACCGCAGCCGACGGCGTGAACAGCAGAACGAGAGCCAGTACGGCTGCGATAGCCAGCAGGCGCGCACGGTAATGCTTTGACATTGATGCCCTCTCACTGACCAGTATGCTGCTAATTCCTGTGTGCATTATAGTTGGAGTAGTTGACCTGCAAAAGCCCCAATTGTCGGGAGGCGTTACGGCTAATATAATCCGCGCAGACACTTCACGCAACCGGGAGCGACAATGGGTGCTCAGGAACAAGGAATTCGATACATCGCAGCCGCGCTATCAGGTTGTGCCACGCACGCTGCTATTCATTACACACGGTGACGAGGTCCTGCTGCTAAAAGGCGCACCAGACAAACGCCTGTGGGCCAACCGCTACAACGGGATAGGGGGGCACGTCGAGCAGAGGCGAGACCATCCACACCGCTGCTGTACGCGAGACGGCTGAAGAAACCGGCATCGATCACCTCGAGAACCTGCGACTGTGTGGCATCATTACAATCGACGCCGGCAACCCAACGCTTGGAATTCTGCTCTTTGTGTTCACCGCATCGTCGCCGACGCGTACAGTGTTCCCTTCACAGGAGGGCACACCGGAATGGGTCGACTGGCGCAGCCTAAACCCTGCCGACATGGTCGACGATCTGCCCTTCATATTGCCGCGCGTGCTGGCGATGCAGCCCGGGGAAGCGCCATTCTATGCCCATTACTGGTACGACGGGTCAGATGCCCTTCAAGTGGCATTTGGTTGACCCGTCCCCAACGAGAAACCTGATCGCCACGCGCCGACACGCTAGAATCAGGCCGAGAACCGCCATCTGGCCGGTCGACGCTCACAGAGGAAGTCCAAACCATGAGCCGCACGCTGAGCCGCGCCGCGCGCCTGCTCGAGATCGAAAATATGCTGTTCCGTAATGCTCAGGGGCTGCGAGTGTCAGATATAGCCCGTGCATGTGACGTCAACCGACGTACCATCTACCGTGATATTGATCTATTGTCTGATGCAGGCGTACCGATCTGGCAGGAGGATGGCTGCTACGGCATCATCCGCGATCAGTACCTGGCTACTGTGCGCCTCAAGTTCAGCGAGGCGGTTGCGTTGTATATCGCGGCCCGCCTACTCAGCCGCCACGCCGACGAGCACAACCCGCATATTGTCTCGGCGCTGAACAAGCTGGCAACGGCTTTCCCCGACCCGCTTTCGGATTACATCTCCCGCACCGCTGAAAGTGTCCGCGGACGGCCCGTCAACCGCGAGTTTGTCTCGATCCTGGAGACGATCACGCTGTGCTGGGCCGAGAATCATCGCGTGCGCATCTGGTACCGCTCACCACGCAGCGGCGAACTCCGGCAGCGTGAGCTGTCGCCATACCTCGTCGAGCCGTCCGCCGCCGGCGGGCTGTACGTGATCGGCTACGACGAGTGGGCACACGATATGCGCACGTTCAAGCTGGAGCGGTTAGAACGTGCCGAACGATTGCCAGAGACATACACGATTCCACCTTCCTTTGACCCGGCTGAATACCTGTCAGACGCATGGGGCATTATGTCTGGCGGCGAGCCTGCCGAGATCAAGCTGCGGTTCAATGCACGCGTGGCTGCCTACATTCGCGAGCGCATCTGGCATCCATCACAGAAACTTGACGAACAGCCAGATGGTTCGCTAGTATTCCACGTCCGCGTATCGGATATGCGCGAGATGCGCCCCTGGATCCGAAGCTGGGGCGCAGAAGTCGAGGTCCTTGAGCCAGAATCGCTCCGGCAGGAACTGATGGAAGAAGCAACCAGGCTGGCCAATTTGTATCAACAGGCAAGCTAACAGCACATGTCTATGCCGTCCAGTCAATCCGAGAACGCCAGCCCGCCGGACCTGCGCATCGTCGCCACGAGCCACCTGGTGCCGCATGAACTCCACGACGATCAGCGCGCAGGCCCGCTGATCGAGCGCCTTAAACAGGATGGCATCCTGAAGAATCCCCCCATCGTCACCCCGATGACAAATGATCTATCTCGTTACGTCATCCTGGATGGGGCAAATCGCGTGCTGGCCTTCCAGGTGCTCAATATTCCATATATGCTTGTACAGGCAGTCCCCTACGAACAGCCTTATGTGAACCTGCAAACATGGCACCATGCCATTGTCGGTATGAAATCCGACGATCTGGTCAGCCGCTTCGCGTCGCTTCCTGACCTTGCCGTCACGGAGAGTGATATTCTTCATGCACGCGCGGCGCTAGCGAGGCGCGACGCTCTGGCTTACTACCTTCTAGCCGACGGGCAGGCGTTCACGCTGATCGGCGGATACGACCTCCGCAAGCGCACCCACCTGCTGCGCAGCATCGTGGATACCTATATGACGTCGGGCCGTCTGCACCGGGTCAGTACCGATCAGCGCGATGAACTGCTGTCCATGTTCCCTAACATGACAGCCGCTGTAGTCTTTCCTCATTACCAGCCTGTCGAGATCCTCGACCTGGCACAGAGCGGGCTACGCGTTCCGCCGGGCATCACTCGGCATATCATTAATGGGCGCGCGCTGCGCTTGAACTATCCAATCGATCGGCTAATGGCCTCCGAATCGCTTGAGCGCAAGAATGCGGATCTCACCGCCTGGATCCAGGCTAAATTCGAGCAACGCGGCGTGCGTTTCTACGCAGAAGCGACCTATCTCTTCGACGAATAGCTCATAATATGGCTGAATCCGACGGTATGGAGAATATAAACCCGGCGCGTTGATATTTGGGTGCTTCTCACATATAATCGCACGCATGGACCTCGATTTCATAACCGACCCGGAGCTTGCCCCGAAGCCACGGGCCGAGGTGCGAATCCTTGAGCTGACGGCAGAGCCTTTTCCTGATAGGCAACGGGTGAGGGTTCATGTTGTCATCACCGCCTTCGCACCGGTCGATCGGCCCAGCCTTGAGATTGCCGTTGCGCACGAGGATGGCACTGTGCTGACATCGCTCAGTGTCATCGAAACCATGCATCGCACACTAGATCTGACTGCTCATCTGCGACAGGGGGTTCCGGCGGGTGGCACGTACACTGTGCAGGCCGACCTCTACTACTATGATCCTGAGCAGGTGCAACATACACTGCGCGCTGAGTTCACTTTACCCGTTCAAAGCCCCCCTGCCGGGGTGGGGGACTAGAGCCTTAACCTGACATAAGAGGCAGCCGTGGCTGAAGAGCTTGCCGGCAAATCACTGGGCAAATATGAGCTGCAGGAACGCATCGGCCGGGGTGGCATGGCCGAAGTGTATCGCGCCTACCATGCTACTCTGGATCGCAACGTTGCCATCAAAATCCTGCACCCCTTCCTGGGCGACGACCCCGAATTCAAGGGACGCTTTGAAACTGAAGCGCGCAATGTCGCGCGGCTCCGCCACCCCAATATCGTGCAGGTTTACGACTTCGAGCACGATCCCAAGCTCGATCTGTACTATATGGTAATGGAATACATCGACGGGCCCACGCTGCGAACGCGGCTGATCCAACTCAATTTCGAGGGCCTGCGCTTCCCGATCCCGGAGGCCATTCGCATCACGCGCAGCCTGACAGACGCGCTCGCATACGCCCACTCGCGCGGGATGGTTCACCGGGACATCAAACCCGGAAATGTGATGTTCGACTCGGACGGGCGTGTGGTCCTCACAGACTTTGGCATCGCCCGCATCGTCAGCGGCCCTAACATGACGGCCAGCGGTTCAATGGTAGGCACGCCTGCGTACATGTCGCCAGAGCAGGGACTGGGTCAATCCGGCGATCACCGCTCGGATATCTATTCACTGGGCGTTGTGCTTTACCAGCTTGTGACCGGGCGAACGCCCTTCGACGCTGATACCCCCATCGCGATTGTCCTGAAGCACGTCAACGATCCGTTGCCTGCCCCGTCGAGTATTGTGCCGGATATTCCAGAGGGTCTGGAACGAATCCTGTATAAGGCGCTGGCAAAATCGCCGGATGAACGGTACCAGTCAATTGGAGAAATGGCGCAGCACCTGGACGATCTCGATGCTGCTGCCAGGATGGTTGTTCCTGCTTCGAGCCAAGCCGGGCTTGCGGCACCCAGCCTGGCTGCTCCCAGAAGCGCAGAAGGGCCGTCGGCACAAGCCGCCGGGCAGTTGGCACCATCTCAGCGCCGGGGATGCCTGATATGGTCCGCGCTTCTCGGCGTCGCATTGATCGCTATGTTGAGCGGCGCTTACATGTCATTCAGTGGGTTGCTGGGCCAGTATCTACCATTTGTGCCTGACATGGTGCTTGTGTTGACCGATACGCCTACGCCCACGACCACGCCTACACCCACGCTCACTCCAACCCCGACCGAGATCGTGCCGTCAACCGATCTCCCAGACAGTGCGCTTGAAGCCACGGCTGTCAGCCAGACCATGGAAGCAGCAGCCACGTCCGTAGCCGCAACAGCAAGCGCCGGTTCACCGGCCACAGAACAGACAGCGACCACAGCTGCCTGTGAGTATGCCTATGACATTATTGGCCAGACACCGTCAAATGGGACGCTGTATCCGGAGCTCACCACGCTTACGCTGCAAATTGAACTGCACAACGCCAGCCGCTGTGCGTTTCCGGCCGGCATGCAACTGACATTTGTGGACGGCTATCAGCTTTCAGGGCCAAATGCGGTTGTGATCACGCAAACCGTGCAGCCTGGTGGCACGACGACCATTGTGCTGAACCTCAAGACGCCACCCTACAACGCCAACGTCCCAATAATCCGCAGTACCTGGGCACTCGTTACGCAAGGCGGCACACAGATCGGCCCGCCGTTGATCTTCGAGCTGAAGTTGTTCGCCATCCTTTCGGCAACACCGGCACCGCCAGCGACTCCAGGGAGTTGATCGCCGCACTACGATATACAGCCACACCAAGAAGCCACAGCAGAGAGGGGATTCTTCACCTATGCAGACCCGTACGCAAGCGTTGTTGCGACGCATTTCCATCGGCCTGACAATTCTTGGCGTCCTGGACGCTGGCTACCTGACTTACGTACACCTGGCTCACGCCGAGGTGCTGTGTTCGGGGGTAGGGGGTTGCGATACGGTGCAGAACAGCCGCTACGCGCTGGTAGCGGGTATTCCGGTCGCTGCGATTGGCCTGTTGGGATATCTGGCTATACTGGCTATGCTCATTACCGAAGAGGTGCGGGGCCCCTTTCACACACAGGCCCCGATCTTGCTGTTCGGCATAACGCTGCTTGGCACGCTGTACTCGGCCTATCTCACTTACCTGGAACTGTTTGTGATTGGTGCCATCTGCCCATACTGTGCGGGGTCGGCTATTGTGATGGCGGTCCTGTTTGTTATCGCCCTGATTGGCATACTGCAGGCTGACGATAGCGAGGAAGAACTGGCTGCCGACTGATCCGTACGGCAGTGCCGCACCATGGTTCCTTGGCGCACCACATGGCACCGTGGCAGATGAGTTGCAGCCAGTGAGGGAAATCATGAGACCTGGGAAGGCAGCGAGCGAGTAGGGACCGTGCGCTGCCTTATTCGTTCTGGTGACGCTCGAGCGTGCGGCGCAGAATTTCTTCCTGTTGGCTATTCTTATGCCCGCCTGACGGCTTCTTCTTGCCTTCAGTCTCCTCATCAGCAGCACCGGCCAGGGCGCGCTGAAGGGCCAGCGCCATTGCCGTCGGCAGAACTTCCTGTGGTTCTTCTGAAGCCTGGGTTTCGACCGGCTTGGCCAACGCCTTCATGCTGAGATCAATCTGGCTCTTGTCGTAGTCGACGCCAATGACCTTGACCTCAACTTCCTGACCTTTCTCAACAACGTCGCCGGGCGTGTTCACATAACCCGTCGCCAACTCACTGATATGCACCAGGCCGGGCCGCTCCGCGCCGATGTCGACAAACACACCGAATTTCTCAATTCGCACAACTCTGCCGGTGTAAACCTGGCCACTCTTGATCTCCTCCCAGGTCACTTCGGGGGGTTGGATCATCGATACGTCAAGGCGGTTGTTTGCTTTATCAACGCTGAGGACCCACACGGCGATCTTCTGGTCCTCTTCGAGGTAGTCGGCCACATTCTTCACGCGACGGCGTCGAATCTGGGAGATGTGAAGAAAAGCGTCACATTCTTCGAGCCCTACATCGATAATAGCGCCTGCCAACTGGATCTGTTTGACGGTTCCCTTCAGCTTCATCTTCGGCTCGACGTCGCCGAGGGAGATAGGTGTAATTTCTTCACTCACGGGGGTGCTGCTCCTTGGAAAGCTAGATTATCGCACGTCGGCGATCTGGCAGCCAACTTGCGCGGGGATTATACGTCCAGGCCCAGAAGCTGTCAACGCTGCACCGTCACCTTCAATTCCGGACGGTGACAGGCGTGCCGATTTCTGCCCAATAATAAAGTGTCTCCGCGTCCTGGTCGCTGAGGATGACGCAGCCATACGAGGCCGGATGCCCCAGCAGTCCGGCCCACAGGCGAATGCCACTTGACAGAATCGGCAGCGCGTGGAATCCATTCTGCAGCGGTCCGGCCCAGTAGAAGCCAAGCCAGTAAGGCATCTGAAGGTTCCATGTGGACGCGTAGGCCACAGGCAGTTTGGACTGGATAGAAAAATTGCCGCGCCACGTGTCAGCTCCAGGCAGCCCCGTGCTGACCACGAAAGTCCACTTGAGCCCACCATTCTCGTATACATAGGCGCGCTGATCGGATACGTCAACGATAATTGCCTTTGCGGGAGACGTATCAGGCTGTGCTGCCGCTGCCGGCGAGGTGAGCGCGTTTGACGCCGGGATGGACAATACCTGGCCAGGCAAGATCAAT
Organism: uncultured Chloroflexia bacterium; assembly: GCA_963787375.1. Lineage (GTDB taxonomy): Bacteria > Chloroflexota > Anaerolineae > Aggregatilineales > UBA3940 > CAWBCR01. The sequence goes on from CAWBCR010000017.1 coordinate 114,502, forward strand.
GATGGGTTGCCAATATTGTTCACCTGAGCCAGGACCCAGGGCGAAACGCCGTACCGCGCAGCGATAGATGCCAGCGTATCGCCGGCAGCCACCATATAGGTGTGCACAGTGTCGACTGGCGTGTAGCCGGGGTCAGCAGCCGTGGCAGCACCAGGAATCTGGAGACGCTGACCCGCGTATATGATCGATGGATTCAGTAGATTGTTTGCCGCCGCGAGCGCGCTGACCGCGACATTGTATTGCCGTCCAATCCCAGACAGCGTCTCGCCCGGCACCACGATGTGAATCCCGTTCGCAGCAGTCGCCGCGATGTTATCAGATGCAGCGCCTGCGGAGGGGATGACGAGTACCTGTCCTGCGAACAGATGGTCGGCATCGCTCAGTCCGTTCGCTGTGAGCAACGCCTCGACGCTGACGCCATAGTCAAGGCCGATGCGATATAGCGTCTCTCCGGCCTGAACCGTATGCCTGCCGTTTGCCGTCTGCTGCGGCAGGACTGCCTGTGCGCCGGGGATGATCAACTGCTCGCCAGCGTAGATCCTGTCGGAATCAAGGCCATTTGCTTGCATGATGTCCGCCACGCTAACGGTGAACTGAAGCGCGATGGCGGATAACGTCTCGCCCCACGATACGACGTGCACCACTGTGTCGCCATCCGACTGAGCCTGCTGCGCGCGGCTTACTCGGATTGGCGGCACACTGACCATCGTCAGCAAGACTAACAGCAGCAGGAACAGGCGCCCCCTTTTGGGGTAGGGCGTACCCGACTTGAGAACAGGATAGACCATTTGCCGACAGATCTCCCTTTCGACCACGCCTGGGCAAGAAGATCGCACACTCATGAGACTATACTACAGAAACCGCGGCATTTGAAGTGCCATCGAGGGCCTTGCCCTGCCAAGGGAAAAGTAGTTCGTGTAGTAGCGCGAATTGTTCGTATAGTACGCGCCGTGAAGATTCCACGCATCTGTTTGCGCCAGCCAAGAATGAAATGCGCTTGTCCGGGCACCGGCAAAAGTATTTGACACCGAGAGGAAGGGGTGGGGCGCTTTTCGTGACCAGCGTTGCGCCAATTAACGTCGAATGTGCAGTTAGTGTCGCTGCGTCATTCCTCCGCGAGATTTTCTGCTACCAGCTGGCGAGGGAAATAAGTTGCAGAGCAAATTGATCATCGGGGGGTTTGATACTGCAACAGAAACTGATGTCCCGCAGTTGGATCTGGTCACAGCGGAAATCGTGCAGATGTATCGCAATCTGGAATTTCACCGAGTTCATTCTGTCCTGCGTCCTGACGCATGGTGGTTGCGCAGGATGGCTTTTGCCCAACAAAGCGATTGTTTTGTTGAACTGGGGAGCTCCGTTGTCTTACAGCCAACACAAAGACGCAGCCAAGAGAGGTCGCGGCAGCGAATATATAAGTAATGATATTAACACATATGGCGACTTACTCGCGAGAATGCCGCAAACTGCGGCATTCCCGGCAGCCTTGAATGCACGGGATGGTTCCTGCCAAAAAGCGGCTCTTGAGTCTCTAGTCTGTCTACTTGTCGCGGTCAGGGGCCAACCAGGGACATGGATACGTTGAGGGGTATGGAGAATATACGCATTTCTGTTCCTGGGGCGCTGGATCGGCGCGAACTGCCACAAACTCGCTACTTGGCACCCTGTTTCTGTTGTGGCCGTGTTTATTCACCATACCGCTAGGCCCAAAATAGGGTTTTGAGGCACCTCTTTCACACATTCAAGGCCAAGAGTCCTATTTGCTTTCGCTTCTATGGCAAAGGTGCTATCATCCACGCCATGCTGGCACGTATCTTCAGAACTCTCCGACCGTCTAGGGCAGCTGATCATCAAGATCAGCATCTGGGTCGGTGGCTGGCTGACCCTCTCCGTACGCAGCCTCTCGCTGTGGGCGCGGGAAAGGGTCGCAGGGCCACCACCGATGACTGATTCGGCACGTGTCGAGACACAGGTTCGATCCTTAAGCAGTCTGACGGTTATGCTGCTCGCAGCGGTGGCCATTCTGATCTTCTGGGCCACCAGCGCACAGGCACAGGCCAGCCCGGTCGTTCGCTTCCTGTCAATTGGCTCGACGCCGCAAGCTCCCGCCGATACCGTCCAATCAGCACCTGCCGCACCTGCCAACACAACTGCCGGTTTCTTTCAGGGCGGCGGCACGATCGTCTTTTCGATGTACTCTGGCAGCCAGCAGGACCTTTACGCGCTGGCACCGGCCAGACCACCCCTGTACGCCTCACCGACGATCCGGCCGACGATCGCGACCCCGTTTGGAGCCCGGACGGCACACACATCGCATTCTCGTCGCGGCGAGACGGCAACTGGGAGATCTACATCCTCGACGTGGCCAGCGGCGAAGTTAACCGGCTGACATACGACCTTGCCTATGAAGCCAAGCCAACATGGAGCAACGATGGGGTGTGGCTGACGTACGAAGCCTACTATCAGGGCAACCTCGACGTGTATATCGTCAAGGCTGACGGCAGCGAGGGCCCCTACCCGCTGACCCGGCAGCCCGGCCCCGATTATCACCCGGCCTGGATCCCCGACATCCAGGGTCGCGAGATTGCCTACGTATCGGCGCGAAGTGGCGGCCAACCAGACATTTACCTGCTCTCGCTGGACAATCCCAGCGAAGATCGCGCGATTGACGTGACCAACACACCCGATGTGGCCGAGGACGAGCCAACCTGGCAGCCGGGCGGTGGGGTACTGGCATACAGCGCCATCGTGAACAACATCTCGCTGGTATACGCCGTACCTATTTCAGATGGCCAGCCTGGCACGCCATTCGTCGTCGGCCAGGGGCATTCTCCCGCATGGTCACCGGATGGCAAGAGCCTAGTGTTCATCACCGACCGGACTCGAGGAGGCAGCATTCTGCTTACCGGCCAGTTTGGCACGTGGGAGACGTCGGTGCAGGCCTTTTCGCTGACAGCGCAGGCCTCCTCGCCAAGCTGGTCAAGCGCCGCGCTGCCTGCCGTGCCGCGCGGGACACTCGCTTTCGCTGCTATCGCACCCGTGCAGCCAGCCTACACTGAGACGCTGGCCGTTGAGCCGCAGCCTGGCACTGAAGCACCCTACAAGCTGGTCGACCTGCAAGCGCTGGGTGTCATCGCGCCCGCGCCGTATCTCAGCGATCGGGTCGACGGCTCGTTCAGCGCGCTGCGCCAGTATATGGACCAGGCGGCAGGCTGGGATTTCCTCGGCCAGCTTGACAACGTGTGGTGGGACTTAACCCGCCGCCCGGAGCCAGGACAGGCATTCCGCAACTGGCACAAAGCCGGACGCGCCTTCGACATCGTTCAGGATTATGCGCAGCGCAGCCCCGCGCAGATCGAGCTCATCCCCGAACAGGTCGGGCCGGATACCACCTGGCGGCTGTACGTACGCTGCGCCATACAGGATGGCTCGCTGGGCGAGCCGCTGCGCCAGGTACCATGGGATTTCAGCGCACGCTACACGTCAGACGTCGATGCCTACCAGAACGGTGGCAAACCGAAAGACAGTATTCCGTCAGGCTACTATGTTGATTTCACCGAGGCCGCGGCCATTTTCGGCTGGTTTCCGGTGCCCTCAGCGACCTCCTGGCGTTCCAATTGGTCATCGATACTGTACTGGCAGTACGAGAAACGCGATGGGCTCGATTGGTGGACGGCCATGCTGGAGCTGTATACAGAAAATGCGCTCACCGATGTCTTCGGCTCCCCCGCAACCCCCGTCCCGGCTATTGGCCTGACCGTGACGCCAGAGCCCAGCGCAACGCCAGCCCCGGATAATTAGAGCCATGCGCCGATCCTGGGGAGTGTTCTTCTTTGGAATAGTGGGCATCGTTGTGGTCGCTGCGCTTGTCGCCCGTTCGCTGCCGAGCCACAGCACACACACAGCCGCGCCAACTGCCATGCCGCTCGTGGCTTCAGCACCGCTGCGACAGTCCGCGCCCCAGCAACAACCCACCATCAGCCCCCAGAACACTGCCGCGGTCCCTACCCCGACAGCCCTGTTGGCAGGGGGCGCGCCGACGGCCACACCGCCTGCCATCTCTGCGTCGGATGTCGAGGCGGGGGCTTCCGACCAGCAGAACCAGACGGCAACAACTCCCGCCAGCGAACACTGGAATCCTCCCTCTCTGGAGGTGCCACTTGCCCGGCAGCCGTTCGACCACTTCTGGTTCATCCGCCCGGTGACGTCTGACCACACTAATTACGGGTTAGGCTGGTATCTTTTTGGCTCAAATGGGCCAGCGAACGACCTGCGTATCCACCACGGCATCGATATGCCAAACCCGGTAGGCGTGCCGGTGCACGCGGCGGGGGATGGGACGGTAGTCGTCGCCGGCCATAGCTTCGAGACGGCTGAAGAGACGATCACCGCCTACGGCAACGTGATCGCCATCGAGCATGATTTTGGCTACGAGGGCCAACCGCTGTACACGCTTTATGCGCATCTCTCCGCGATCCTCGTCAAGCCGGGCGATCACGTTGCGCAGGGGCAGATCATCGGCTTAATTGGAGCAACGGGCCAGGTCAGCGGGTCGCATGTGCACTTCGAGGTGCGTGTTGGCCACAACCGCTACAACTCCGTGCACAATCCGGTTCTATGGATGGCTCCCTATGTGGGCACCGGCGTGATCGCGGGGCGCATCGAGTTTGACACGGGCACGACAGTCAACGACCTCACCGTGGACGTAATCAGCCTTTCCACCGGGCAGACGGCATTCAGTACATCCACATACGCCGGGACGGGTGTCAACGCTGACGACAACTGGCATGAGAACTTTGCCTTCCCCGACGTGCCGGTCGGGCAGTATTTCGTCAACGCTACGTTTGGCGCTACCACGTGGTCAGGCCAGGTTGACGTGCAGGAAGGCATGACCAACTGGGTCGAGATGGAGCGCCACACGGCAGGCGACAGCGGCTCTACATCCCCGTAGCCCCCGACGCTAGGCCCCAGGCAACCATCGCAATTGCAAACAACCCCGCTCCCGATCTATACTGATTCAATGGAAACGCTGGCGCAGCGAATGGTTTAACGGTTGTATGGACCGTATTTGGGGTTGTGCCGCAAGATGACGATCACGACCATCCCGACTTTCGAAGAGCTTATAGCCCCTCTCTCCGATCTGCCCATTAACGAGCGGACGATCCTGAGACGCGCCTACGAATTCGCCCAGAAGGCGCACCGCGGCCAGAAACGCCGCTCCGGCGAAGACTACATTGTCCACTGCATTGAGGTCGCCCGCATCCTGATGGACCTGCGCCTCAACTCCGCGACCATTGCCGCCGGCCTGCTGCATGATGTGGTTGAAGACACGAGCATCACCGTTGAGGACCTTGAAGAGGAGTTCGGCGAAGAAATCGCCCGGCTGGTAGCTGGCGTCAGCAAGATGGACCAACTCCCCCTCGACACCCAGCGCACGCCGAAAGGCCAGCCACGCGACCGCGAGGCTGAGTTCCTGCGCAAGACGCTGCTGGCTATGAACGACGATGTGCGTGTGATATTCATCAAGCTGGCCGACCGGCTGCACAATATGCGCACGCTGGGCCACCTGCCCCAGGATCGCCAGCAGCGCATGGCGCGTGAGACAATGGATATCTTCGCCCCGCTCAGCAGCCGTTTGGGCATCTGGCAGATGAAATGGGAGCTTGAGGACCTCGCCTTCCGCTACCTGGAGATGGACCGTTTCAAGATGATCGCGGCGCTGATCGACGAGCGCCGCGCAGACCGCGATTACTATGTCAATCAAATCGTCAAGCAGCTCAAGATGATGCTCGACGGGCACGGGATCACGGCGGATGTATCAGGGCGCTCCAAGCACATCCACAGCATCTGGCGCAAGATGGAGCGCAAGGACCTGACGTTCAACCAGATCTTTGACATCCGGGCAGTGCGCATCATCGTCCCGGATGTGTACAACTGCTATCAGGTGCTGGGGCTGATCCATCAGACCTGGCGGCCCATCGCCGGCGAGTTTGACGACTACATCGCTTCTCCTAAAGATAACTTCTATCAGTCGCTGCACACAGCCGTCATCCTCGAAGACGGCAAGACGCTTGAAGTGCAGATACGCACACCAGAGATGCACGCGCAGGCCGAGTATGGCGTTGCCGCCCATTGGCGATACAAAGAATCGCCGGCCCGCAGCGCTGTCTATGATGAGGAATTCGAGCGGCGGCTGGCCCATCTTCGTGAAATGATGGATGTGGGCCGCAACGTGGACGACGCCAATGAGTTCCTCGATGCGCTGCGCAGTGACGTTTTCAAAGACCGTGTGTACGTGTTTACCCCGCGCGGCGACATTGTCGACCTGCCAGCCGGCTCGACACCCATCGACTTCGCCTATCACATTCACACCGATATCGGCGACCGCTGCCGGGGCTCGAAGGTCAACGGCAAGCTGGTACCGCTCGACTACACGCTGCACGTCGGCGATCGGGTCGAGGTGCTGACCAGCAAGCGCGGCGGCCCCAGCCGCGACTGGCTGAACCCCAGCCTGGGCTACGTTAAGACCAAACGCGCGGCGGGCAAGATCCGCCAGTGGTTCCGCAAGCAGGATCGCGAGAAGATGATCGCGCAGGGGCACGAGATCCTGGAGCGCGAGCTGAAGCGGCTTGGCCTGGAGAAGATGTCCCAGGAGCAGGTTGCGGAGCTGTTCGGGCTTGAGCGCGTTGAGGACCTGCTGGCGCAGCTTGGCTTTGGAGACATCCACCCGCAGCACATCGCCACCAAAATTCTGGAGCTTGAGCGCCGCGCACAGGAAGAAGAGCCTGTCGTCATCTCGTCGCAGCCGGCCCGCCCCGAGCAGCGTACTGCTGACGAGGTATATATTCAGGGGACGGCTGGTATGCTGACGAACCTCGCCCGCTGCTGCAACCCGGTTCAGGGCGATGCGATCATCGGCTACATCACACGCGGGCGTGGGGTGACCATCCACCGCCGCGACTGCCGCAACGTGCTCAATCTAAGCGACCCGGAGCGGTTGATCTCTGTCGAATGGGGCGACACGCGTGAAGAGCACTACCCAGTACCGGTCATCATCAAAGCCTACGACCGCGAGGGGCTGATGCGCGACATCGGCGCAGCGGTGGCCGACGAGCACATCAACATGCGCGACGTCAGCATCCACACCCAGAACCACATCGCTACGTTCAACGTGACGATGGAGGTACGCAGCGCCGCGCACCTCAGCAACATCTTGCTGCGCATTGCCCGGCTGCCCAACGTCATGGAGGCGCGCCGGCTCACCAGCTAGCGTCCGGCTCGTGGCATTACAGGCCCACAACCAGATCGACCCCGCTCTCACAGAAAGGATTTTCGATGTCGCTGGAAGGCAAGGGCTTCTACATGTGGAAGATCAACAAGTGCGAGAATGGCGACACGACGGCTATCGTCAACCGCGCCCGCGATGCCGGCCTCACGCACCTGCTGATCAAGATTGCCGACGGCTCACGCGCGTACAACGTCGATCTCGCCACGCCGCTGGTCGAATCGCTGAAGGCCGCCGGCATCAAGGCGTGGGGCTGGCAGTTTATCTACGGCGACGAGCCATTCCGCGAGGCGGACATCGCCGCTCACCGCATCAATACGCTGGGCCTCGACGGGTTTGTTGTCAACGCTGAAGAGGCTTACAAAGGCAAACACGCCGCAGCCAGCGCTTACATGGATGCCCTCATGCAGAAGGTTTCCGGCGTGCCGATCGGACTGAGCTCATTTCGTTATCCGGGCTATCACGCCACCTTCCCCTGGACCGAGTTCCTGAGCCACTGCGACATCAACATGCCGCAGGTGTATTGGCTTCAGGCCGATAACCCCGCGCAGCAGCTTGACCGCTGTATCTCGCAGTTCCAAAACGTGTACCCGGTCAGGCCGATTATCGCTACAGGGGCAGCCTACGAGGAGTTCGGCTGGCGGCCCAAGCCGAACGAGGTGCACGATCTGATGCAGCACGCCAAGGAGATCGGCATTCCGGCAGTAAATTTCTGGAGTTGGGATTATGCTGGCGCGCCCGAAGGCAGAGATCTGTGGGAGGCCATTGCAGCGTTCGACTGGCCGGTTGCCCACCCTGCGCTTGATCTGGTCGATACGCTGGTCCAGGCGCTCAACAGCCGGGACATCGATGCGCTGGTCGCGCTGTACCAGCCAAACGCCGTGCTGGTAACTTCCAAGCAGACAATCCAGGGCACGAATGGCATCCGCCAGTACTACACTGACCTTCTCACCACCTCACTGCCCGGCGCGCAGTTTGTGCTGGAGTCGCGGGTGATGGCTGGCACTATCCACAATGTGAAGTGGGATGCCCGCAACGCGGCCAACGGGCATTCGGTGGACGATGCGCAGGACACTATCGGGCTGCGGCAGGGGCTAATCCAGTATCACAGCAGCGTCTACCAGATTCTCTGACAGCCGCTGCCGTCTGCAAGTTTATCGCGCTGTGTGTCAGTCTTGGATGTGCGTCCGGATGGCCTCTATGATGTTGCCCCGGACGGCGTTGCGAGCCTGGCGCACGGCGTTCTTGATCGCCAGGTCGTTCGAGCGCCCGTGCCCGACGATCACCACGCCGTTGACGCCTAGCAGCGGCGCACCACCTACCTCAAACGGGTCGACAATCTTGCTGACGCGGGCAAATGCAGGTTTGGCCAGCAGTCCGCCCACACTGGTCAGCGCCCCGGCCCTGATCTCCTGGCGGATCAGGCGGGCCATCATGCTGGCCGAGGCCTCGATACTCTTGATGAATATATTGCCGGCAAAACCATCGTGGATGACGACGTCGGTTTCACCGCCAAGCGCCTCCTTGGGCTCCACGTTGCCGACATAGTTGATACCCTCGAGTCCCTTCATCAGGGGCATCGTTTCTTTGATCAGTTCGTTGCCCTTGCCCTCTTCCTCGCCATTGCTGAGCAGCGCCACGCGGGGCTGCGGGATACCCATCCCCTGCTCGGCGAACAGGCTAGCCATGACAGCAAACTGCACGAGGTATTCAGGTCGACAGTCGGCGTTGGCCCCGATATCGGCGGCCACAAGGTAGCCCGTCAGGTTGGGGAAAATGGCCGTCAGCGCAGGACGCTTGACGCCGCGAATGCGGCCCAGTGTGGCGACCAGCGCAATACCCAGCACCGCGCCGGTGTTGCCAGCAGTTACAAACGCGTCGGCCTCGGCTCGTTTCACCATACCCAGCCCGACGTGCATTGACGATTCGGGCTTGCCCTTGACGACCTCACTGGGTTTGTCGGTCATCCCGACCATCTGTGGCGCGTGCACCACCTGGATGTTGAGCCCATCTGTGTGGTGTTTCTCAAGAGCCGGCTCGACGACGGCCCGGTCACCAACAAGGACGATCTCGTCACCCCATTCACGGGCAGCCAGCACCGCGCCTGCCACATCCGGCCCCGGATAATCGTCACTGCCCATCGCGTCAACGACAATACGCATGGTAGCTCTCTCCTGGATATGTGTGCAGTGATGGAAAGGCAATCAGTTCAGCGAGAACGGCAGCTCCATGTCACTTTCGCTGCGCCGCTGCTCGACAGAGATCATGTGGTCAAGCAGCATCAGTTCCCGCCTCATCAAGGGCTGCTCCACGGCCAGCATGTCGCGCACGCTGTCGGCGGAAAGCAGACTCTGTTTCTCGTGAGGGGGCAGCGGCAGAACAATCGCGACATAGAATGCCAGCGAGGCTGCCTGATCGGGCACATCGCCATATGCCAACTCCTCGCCGGCGGCATCCTGAATCGTGCTGAGATAACGCCGGATGCCCGCCGTCAGCCCGGCAGCCAGGGTTTGAATCTCAGGCGAATCGGCATCGGGCAGCGGGTAATCCTCGACCAGCCCTACCATGTATGGGCTGGTCTGTTCAACCGACCGGATTCGAAAGCGCTCGTAGCCGATAGTCTGGATATCCATCCGGCCATCCGGCAGCCGGCGAACGTTGGTGATAAAAGCCGACGTGCCGATCTCATAGGGCTGGGCCGGCTCTCCGATCTCCTCGCCCTCGCGGATCAGAACCACACCGAATGGCACATTTTGCTGAATGCAACGACCAATCATCAACCGATAGCGCGGCTCGAAAATGTGCAGCGGCAGCACCATGCCGGGGAACAGGACAGTGTTCAACGGGAACAGGGGAAGTTTATGCATGCCGGCCATATGAGCGCTCCAACAAACGGGTCCGTACCATTAGCCTAACACAGCACCTGCGAAATTCCCATGCCAACATTGACAGCCCCTATGGGCATGCTATAATCGTGTTTGCTACGCCCCGGTGGCGGAATTGGCATACGCGGCAGGTTGAGGGCCTGTGCCCTTAGGGCGTGGAGGTTCGAGTCCTCTCCGGGGCATACCGAACGCCTATCTGATCACCAGATGGGCGTTTTCTGTTCGCCGGGGCAGGCAGGCTTTTCCTTACGATTGGGTGGGCGGCTGGACCTGAAGCATTGCCGTCAACCGGGCAACCAGCCCCATCAGGTCATAGGTGTAGGTCTGAACATAGTCCTGCGCCATCTGACGCGCCAGATCGATCGCACCGGCTCGGATCAGCGGCTTCACATGGGGGCGAAAGTCGCGCATGGTCACGTTCAGGCGATTCTCGTCGTCGGTCATGATGCCCCACGCCAGCGCTTTCGTATTGCCATCATCTTTAGCCGTCATGAATCGCGACAGTGTCGAGCCGGCAGCCACTCGCCCGACATTCGAATAGACTTCGTCGCCACGCAGCAGCTCATTCAGAAACGGGAACTGCTCCGGGATCCCCTTCAACGCGACCTGGAGCCACGGCGGCAGGCCAACCAGCAGCTCAAGGATGGCAATATTCAGGCTGGCGCCTCGCATGGCAACGGCCTTGTTGGCTGCGAGAATGTAACTGAACGCACGCAGGTTGCCGACCAGTAAGCTGCGCTTGCGCACAAAGGCCTGGAATGCTGCAATGCCCTCAGGCGTGTCGGGCGGCTCGATGCGGCGGTAGGCCTGATACGCATCCCATGTGTCATCCCAGATCCACACCAGATTATCCGCCAGGTTGCGGAACGTGATCGGAAAGATGCGCTCCCGTGGGGCAACGGGCGAAGCGTCGACCGGGATGAGCAGCGCCGGGTTCAGCACACGCCCACGCTGCAATGAACGTTCGATGGCCTCCACTGCCCGTCGTTCGATGGGGGTAGCAGCCGCCGCGACAAACCCGTCGATTTGCGCCTGCACGGTCGGTGACGGTCGGTAATGCGCTGCGTGGAAAATACGGGTGATAATCAGCAGGTCGTTGATGGTAAGCCGGGTGCCCGTGCGGCCAAGCAGTTGGCGCAGATCCAGCACGTTTGAGATATCCCAGATGATCGTCTCGGCAGAGATCTCCGGCACCTGGCGGACGGCGTAAGCTTCGTCGAGAAAGCTGGATGACGGCACCAGATCGAGCTGGCGGACGGCGCGCCCCTCGCTGGGTGCGATGCTGATACAGCGCCGGCACCATTGAACGGCAGCACTGGTGAGCACTTCGGCCATGGCCAGCGACCAGGTCCCATCGAAGAATACGTGCGATTGGTCAAAAATGATGCTGCTCTCGGTGCGCATGATCGTCAGCGGGTGATCGCCCACGCCCCGCTGCGCGCGGCGAAGCTCGGCCAGCGAGCTGTCTCGCAGGCGTTCGTCCCAGTTGATGATGATCGGCGCGCAGGCCAGTTGGTGAAGCGCCTGCTGAGTGCGAGCCGGCAACAGGCTGCGCAGGTGCCGCTGCAGATGGCGCGGCGTCTCGGCCAGCAGGGTGTCGAGCGATACCTCGCTGGATGGCCGATGGTGGGCACTGTGCCGCTCTAGAATGGAACGTAACTGCCACTTGATACGTGAAACAGGTGCCATGTCGAGGTAGCCGACCATCTCGCCGTCTTCAGCGCGATGCAGGTTCCCGCCGCGCAGTTCCAGCTCGGTGCCGTCAGGCGCAAACAGCCGCTCCCCGGCGATGGACAGTGGCCAGTGCGTGCCGCTGTATTCGTAGACGATCGGTGTGCCCTTCTCGTTATGATCTACCACGTTGATCAGGTGATACTCACCGCCGACAATGAGGCCGATGCAGGCGTCCCACGGCGAAATGCTTCCCTTTGCGTCGAGGTGACGCCCGGGGATCAGATGTGCCCGCAGAGACATCTGGCGGATGAAGACGCTCCGCTGCGTGGCGGCAAGGCGGGCGTGCTCGTCGTGTACCCATGCCCGCAGATCTTCTGGCAGCGCAGCCAATCGCTGCGAGATGAACGTCTCGAAGACGGCCCGTCGAACATCGGCATACGTGCCATTCAATGGGGCAGTGTAGGGGCGCTGCACCTCCCACCGGCGCTGGAGTCTCACAAACAGGTCGTCATACGCCAATTCGGCCTTCTGAGCGGCCTCGCCAACCAGCCGCAGCATGACCCATTCATCCCACACGATGCCCATAAGCTCGTCGTAGTTCCACAGAAACTGGATGACAGTCATGACCCAGGCGGTCAGATCGTCAAGCTCGACAGCGTCTGTGGGGCGGTTCAGGTGATAGCCCACTGTTTCGTTAGTGAAGTGAGCCAGATCTTCGCGCAGACCAAAGCTCAGATAGAACTGCCATGCCCCGTGCGGAAAGCCCCGCGGTTGCCGGGTGATGGCCGTCCGCAGCCGCTGAAACGTATCGAGGATTACGGCAGGCACAACGATCAGGCCCACGTAGACCAACAGCTCGTACAGCGCGCCGAACGACAGCCGTCGGCGGCGTTCCTCGGCGCGCGAGCGCACACGGCGCGCCTGGAGCAGCGTGAAGCCGCTGCGGATCAGCCCACCCAGCGTTCCTGAGGCATAATAAGATTCGAGGGGTTCGGACTCTGATGACATAAGTTACTGGATTATAGGTAGGTATTCTCGGTGGCACGCATGGCTGGCATCAGGCTGGCCCGCACACGTATCGTAGCACTACCTCAAGTTGTGCGCCATTCAGAAGACTGCTGCATCCCGCCCGGCTGGTCGTCCCGCGATATTATTCACCATACCACCTCTCATTGCCACGACAGTCCAGTTGTGATACGGATCGATGCCAGCAACATGTCTGTGTTATGTCGGTATGCCTCCCACGGGACGCGACCCGCGGCGATGTCTGACACGGTCAGCGCCAGCGCATGATTCACCGGCGCGATGCGCTTCATGCTATCGGCTGCCTGCGCGACCGCACCATTCAGCCAGGCCACTTCGGTGCGGCGCTGCCCGTCGCGCAGGGCTGCCTGCAGCGAGGGCAGCTTATTCCCACGTCCACCGGCCACGTTCTGCCGCAGCAGCGGGCGGAGGACGAACGACGGGAGCTGCCGCACCCCAACAGCCAGCGTTCTGGCAGCAGCACCCGGCAGATTGACCACAGGTATGTTCATCAGTTCCAACATGGCGAGCGCTTCGCCGAGCGCCAGGCGTTCGATGGCAAACAGGCGCGGGTCGCCAAAGACCACTGCTGGCGGCAAATCGAGGATAGCCGGCACGGCGTTGCCCACCATGTTGAGCAGCAGCTTGGACCACTTCAGGGTGTCCGACGTGGCGACAGTTTGCACGCTGAGGTCGGTTTGCCGCAGCGCCTCAAGCACCGGCCCGGCAGCAGAGACATCCGTCGCGACGGCAATCCCGCGCCGCTTCTCTTCGACAACCTCAGCCGGAGCGGGCATTGACACTGCCGAGGTCAACGTTCCGGCCACAACAACATCCTCACCGAATACGCCGCGCAGCGTATCTTCGTTGCCGATGCCATTCTGAAAGCTGACCAGCGGCGGCGGCTGTGGAAGTTTCTGGTAGAGCGCCCACAGCGCGTCGACGGTGTCATAGGCCTTCATGGTGAAGGCGATCCAGTCGAATGCGCGCCCGGCAAGTGCTGCGTCGAGCGAGTCCACGGCGTGGACGGCGTGGAGGGCGTGCGTGTGGCCATTGGCCAGGCGCAGGGTAAGCCCCTGCGAGGCGACGGCTTTCGCAAGTCGCTCGCGGCCCAGCAGAACCACGTCGTGCCCGGCCTGGGAAAGCTGTCCGCCGATAAAGCAGCCGACTGCGCCAGCCCCATAGATCAAAATCCGCATGACGGCTCATTTCACTGGTGTAGGCTCAAACGGGATAAAGGTGCGCATGGGGATCATAACGCAGCACAACCCGCAGAATCAAAATGGGCCAGAACTGGTGTCTGGCCCATGCAAGAATCGCGTGCCGCTACGGCAGCGTTGGCACGTAATCCTGCCAGGTGTCGTTAATCGTGAGGTTTGCGTCGGTCCGCCACTGCGAAACCATGTCGGAGAACTCCTGCTGCTGCTGCTGAAGCTGCTCAGACGCGGTCGTCGGAAGCTCCTGGCGATCATAGATTTTGATGATGTGCCAGCCGAACTGGGTCTGGACCGGACCACTCACTTCGCCAGCTTTGAGCGCAAAGGCGGCGTCTTCGAACTGCTGTACCATCTGCCCTTTGCCGAACCAGCCCAGATCGCCACCTTTGTAGGCATTGCTATCATCACGCGACATCTCGGCTGCAACGACGGCAAAATCCTCACCGTTGTTGATGCGCTGTAGCACCTGAAGCGCCTCATCCTGCGTGTCAACCAGGATGTGCGCAGCGTGCACCAGCACCTTTGTCGAGTCGGCAGGCAGGTCGAGCTTGTCGACAAGTTTCTGACGGATCAGTGTCGAGCGCAACCGATCGTACCACATCTGGCGGGCCTTGTCAGTGGGGACGCCTGTCACCGTGTTGACGGCGGTGAGGAAACTGTCGAAATTCGTCTGGAACTGGTCCAGTGTCACCGGCTCCTGCGTAGGTGTCGGTGCCGCCGTGGGGGTGATGGTCGGCGTAGCAGTCGGCCCGCTGGGCGTCGACGTCGGTGTGAGCGTTGCTGTCGGTGGCAGAGTTGCCGTCGGCGTCACGCCCGGCTCCAGCGTGGGCGTGGGGATAGGCGTCTGAGTGTAGACGTAGGTCGGCGTAACGGTTGGCGTGCCTGTCGGACCGCTGGGGGTGGGAGGGCCCGGCGTCGGCGTCGGGATCGGGCCACCGCCATAGTATCCGAATGCGTTCTCGGCTGCGGTCTGCACCTCGTCGTCCGTCACCGTGATGCCCATCTCTGCTGCCTTCTGAGCAATCAGACGGTCGTTGATCATGGTATCCAGCGTAAGCTGGGCGACATAAGTGGGATCAACGCCGAGTTGATCGGGGGCCTGTCCACCCGTTTGCAGATAATAGTCGAACTTTACCCTGTACTGAAAGTCCTGTGCGGTGATTTTGTCGCCGTTGACGTTTGCCAGAGTCCGGCGTGGCTTGAGATAGTTCTCATTGACCACGGCGAATATCAGCAGCCCAACCACAGCCACCGCTACAACCGCCGTGCCAATCAGGACGCCGCGCTCCATCCGCGATTCGCGCACAGCGCGAGGCGGACGCTTACGCGTCAGGCCCGATTTCTGTGCAGATGTGGGACGTTTAGCCATGAGGCTGGCCGTTCTCCTTACTGAGTGTAGAAGTGCTGCAGCACAATGAAGGGTCTAGACGGAACGTCTACACCCTTCTGCTCTAGTTCAGTTGATCAGGCTAGCTTTCCAGCACATGTTCGCTGGTGTAGGGAAGCAGCGCCAGGTGCCTTGCGCGTTTGATGGCCCGCGCCACAGCTCGCTGATGCTTGGCGCAGGTGCCTGTCTGGCGTCGCGGCGAGATTTTTCCGCGCTCCGAGATGAAGCGCCGCAGCAGGTCGTAGTTCTTGTAGTCGATCTTGCTCACCTTGTCTGCGCAGAAAGCGCAGACGCGCGGACGGCTGTAGCGTGAGCTCCGCCCACGATACCCGCCGGAGCGCTCTCCGCGGTCATAACCGCCGCGCTCCTCACGGTTGTCGTCTCTTGGGGAACGGCTGTCGTCTCTTGAGGAACGGCTGTCGTCCCGATCATCTCTGTCAGCCAATTTGATGCTCCTTGAAAACTTACCGGCTAGAATGCGAATTGATCGGCGTCGGATCTGTCGTCGCTGAGCGGGGAAGCCGCCGGGCTGCGGCGCTCACCGAGCACAATCATTTCGCTGGCTACCAGCTCGGTACGATAGTGCTTCTTACCCTCGTCATCTTCCCAGCCGCGCGTCTGGAGCCGTCCTTCGACGTAAACTTGCTGGCTCTTTCTGAGATACTGATTGCAAATCTCGGCCAGATTGCCCCAGGCTACCACGTTGAACCACTCAGATTCTTCGTGACGTTCGCCCTCGGCTGAAGTCCAGGTCCTGGTCGTCACTACGCTGAACGACGTTACCGGACGGCCACTTGGCGTGTAGCGCATTTCAGGGTCGCGTCCCAGATGCCCAATCACCATGACCTTGTTCAGACCCCGGCTCATGTGTGTTTTCCTCGCTTACTACCAGCAGCCAACACAAATCACGACTGTGTCTCGTTCGATTATTCGTCGTCGCGTGTGATCAGGAAGCGCAGTACGTTTTCGTTGAGGCGTAGATTGCGTTCGAGCACAAGCGGCGCGGCGGCAGGCAGGCTCAACTTATAGATCGTGTAGTAGCCTTCACGCTGCTTGTTGATCGGGTACGCCAGACGGCGGCGTCCCCAGGTGTCGATCTCTACGATTGACCCGTCGCTAAACTCAATCCAGCCTTTGATAGCCGCGAGTTGAGCCTGCAGGTCCTCTTCGTCCAGATCAGCCTGGAGAACTACGACCATTTCATATGGGCGCATAAACAGAGTACTCCTTTCCATGGGATTGCCCTGTGCTTGCCCGAGGGTGGGCATTACAAGGCGGAAAGGCACCTAAATTGTAGTATAGGGCCACTTCGGAGCAGAGTGTAACACGTAAGAGCCCTCTCGGCAACGAAAAGTATCACTTAGATGACCCCCTACCCCATAGGAGCAGGCTGCGCCCGTTGTGCCAACACAAAAACTACCGGAGACAAACTCACATCAAATGATACACCAGATGATGAAGGCTGAGACATGCTGTACATTGACATGAATTTCAAGGGTACTGGGACCTGGTCCACGTGTGCACTGCAGAATAATGGCGCGTCTGCGGAAAATCCTTGCCACCCCTGCGGCCCATTGCTATAATACATGCCGCTTGGCGATGTAGCTCAATGGTAGAGCAGCGAACTCATAAGCCGTTGGTTACTGGTTCAAATCCAGTCATCGCCACCACGACGAACGCCCCGAACTCGGGGCGTTTTTGCTTCTTGCGGCCCATGAGCCATACTTGGGCGAGCGGAGAATACCCCGACAAATAGAAAGGATCGAGAGACCCCTCGATGAAGTCTCACGCGGTTCGCAATCTAGGCATACTCGTCTTCATTCTGGTCTACGCCCGATTTGCCTACAACTACGGTATCAGGTACATCGGCAACGAGTACGTCGATTTGCCTTCCTTCTACCTTGCGGCTGACATGGCATTCAATGGGGGACAGTCACCTTATGGAATAGCCGCGTTTACGCCTATCGACCCGACAGTAAATCCGTACTTGTATCCGCCAACCAGCTTGCCTTTTCTGTTTCCGCTGTCGCGCATGTCCTATCAGGTAGTGAAGTGGCTGTTCCTCGCTGGAAACCACCTGCTGGTGCTGCTGGCTGCCTGGCTAATGTTGTTCAAACTGCTCCCGCCGCAGGAATCTCAGGAATCGCGCGGCATCCTTCTGATATTCGGGATCGTCTATATCTTCCTGTACTACCCGATCGTGTCGACTATCGAGAACGGCCAGGTTGATCTGTTCGTGCTGGTCATGCTGCTGCTCGCCTGGTGGGCACACAATGAGGATGCACATCCTGCGCTAGTTGCGATTCCGCTGGCGGTCGCCATTTCTATCAAGCTCTATCCCGGTTTGTTGTTGGGGCTGTTTCTGGTCAAGCGCCGCTTCGACATAATTGCCTGGTGTGTGGGCACTGTGGCACTCATCGCCGCAGTGACGCTCGTCGTTCTGCCTGTGCATCTGTGGGCAGACTGGATCACAAAGGTTCTGCCCAATGGTGGCTATGGCCGGCTGATCGTCGGCGGCTTATGGCCTGGCATCCCGGGCAATCAAAGCATCAACGGCTTCACATCACGCCTGTTCGTGGCAAGTCCCTTCACGCAACCGTTGATACCAAGCACGACAGCCGCCCATCTTGTCCCATACATGCTGGCCCTTGCCGTCTTTGCCGTGACGGTCTATACCGTTCTGTTGACTACTCGCAAACAGGGCAGCACGCTCTTTGATCTGGAGTTTAGCCTTGTGCTGCTATGTATCTATCTCATCGCGCCGGTATCGTGGATTTCCCATCTGGCGTATCTCATTCCGGTTGTGTTGATTGCCATAAACTCATTCCTGGTTAAACGACAAGCCCCATATCTGGACTTGATCATTGCGTTGGGGGCGGCAGTTGTCGCGCTTCCCATTCCCACAAGTGTCTTCGGGCAGCAGGGGATAGCAACGCTGGGGCTGTCCATCCGGTTTTTCGCGGTCGCCGGCTTGTGGGCAGCGATGGCGCTGGCAGCGTCCATGATCGCCCCCGGACGGCTGGAGGTAACGGCCGGTACAGCCAATTCAAAGTAGCAGGCAAGATTAACAAGCATTGATTATCGATCCAGCCGAGGGATATAATCAGCCCAGGGCAAGATGCCACAGAAAATAAGCAATACGAGGCGCAGTATGGACAGTCTTGGCGTTCCTGAATTGATGATCATCCTTGTGATCGTCGTGCTTCTGTTCGGTGTAGGTCGGGTGGGCAAAGTCGGCAAGGAACTGGGCACGGCCATCAGCGAATTCCGTAAGGGGCTCAACGAGGGCAAGGACGAGGCCTCCGCAGAGCCAGACGCGGACCAAACCGATTCTGATAAAGCGTGAGGGCGCACAGCCCCGGTACCAAACAGGGGCCGGCTGATAGCAGGCGGCCCCTGCATTTATGGAAGAAAATCACATTGATTGCTGGAACCTACTGGTGCTATAATGGCATGAGATCGAAATAAGGCACGGACGTGCCGTAGGAGATATGTCGAAATGTTCAACAGCCTGGGGGCGCCAGAATTAATCATTATCCTCGTGATCGTTGTGCTCCTGTTTGGCGTGGGGCGCATCGGCAAAGTCGGCAAAGAGCTGGGTGGCGCGATTGCCGAGTTCCGCAATGGCCTCAACGAGGGTAAGATAGAGGAACCCAAGAGCGACGACGAGTCGACCAATTCGTAGACGGGTTTCGAGACAAGCCGCAACTCATCACTTTGGTATAACACCGCCCCATGTTCTATGGGGCGATTGTTTTGCTACCTGGCAACCAGACGCTGACTCCCAAATTATTCGATACAACTCATCCAGGATAGCCTAATGGCAGAGTATACGATTGATACGCAGACGATGATCGCCTTTCTTGTCGGGCTACTGAACACGCCCAGCCCGACCGGCTATCATGAGCGGGCTATCACCTACTGCGAAGAGGCGTTCAGCACGCTGCCGCTGGCGCTCAGCCACACCCGCAAGGGGGCGCTGGTTGGCGTGGCGGAGGGGGCTGCCGACAACGCGCCGCGCGGGTTGACAGCCCATGTCGACACGCTGGGCGCTGTCGTATCGCACATCAAAGGCAGCGGGCGGCTCAAAATGTCGCAGTTGGGAGGCTGGGCGTGGGGGTCGGTCGAAGGCGAAGGCGTGACCGTCTACACCCGCGCCGGAGACGCGATCCGGGGCACCATCCTGCCGACCAAGGCGTCGGTGCACATCTTTGGCAGCGAGGCTCGTGACTTCAAGCGTGAGGCAGATAACTACGAGGTCCGCCTCGACGTGCGCAGCGAGTCGGCCAGAGACACCAGGGCACTGGGCATTGAAGTGGGCGACTGGGTGGTCTTTGACCCGCGAGTGGAAGTCGGAGAGGCTGGATTTGTGCGCTCGCGGCACTTGGACGACAAGGCCGGTGTGGCGTGCATTTACGCAGCGCTCAAGGCGCTGGCTAATGCTGGATTGACACCCGCGCAGCGCACAATCGTACACATCAGCAACTATGAGGAAGTGGGCCACGGCGCGGCGAGCGGCTTCCCGCCGGATATGGCCGAGCTGCTGAGTATCGACATGGCGGCAGCCGGCGGTGAGACACAGAACTCCGACGAGTTCTCGGTTGGTATCTGCGTGAAGGACGCTGGCGGTCCGTACCATATTGAAATGAAACGGCGTCTGGTTGGCCTCGCCGAGCAGGCCGGTATTCCTTACAAACTCGACATATACCCCTATTATGGCTCAGATGGTGAGGCTTTCTGGCGGGCCGGCGGCGATGTGATTGTTGGGCTAATCGGCCCTGGTGTGGATGCATCGCATCACTACGAGCGCACGCACGTTGACAGCCTGACGGCAACTGCACAACTCATCGCTGAATATCTGCTGGCAAGCTAGCGAGACGCCACCATGATCGTTGTCGACGCACACGAAGATATCGCCTGGAACGTCCGCACCTTCGGGCGGGACTATACCCGCAGTGCGCTGTGGCTGCGCCAGGAGGAGGCGGGAACAGCCATCCCTGGACAGAACGGGAATACGCTGCTCGGCAGAAGCGAGTGGCTGCTGGGCCGTGTGGGCGTCGTCTTCGGGACACTGTTCGAAGCCCCGATTCGCCACTGTCTGGGCGGCTGGGATACGCAGTGTTATGAAGATCCACCGCAGGCGTACGAGATGGCGCACGCTCAGCTTGACGTGTATGAGCGCCTTGCTGACGAGACGGATCTCTTCCGGCTGCTGCTTACCAGGGGCGATCTTGACCAGGTTGTCACGTCATGGGGCGACGACATGCCGTTTGGCGACCGGCGAATCGGTCTGTTGGTGCTGATGGAGGGGGCAGACCCCATCCTGGAGCCCCAACAGGTCGAGGAATGGTATGACTCCGGTGTGCGAGCGGTTGGCCCGGCCTGGAACGGCACCCATTATGCGGGTGGAACACATGAACCAGGGCCATTTACCCCCGACGGGCTTGAACTGCTGGACGTGATGGGCGATCTGGGCATGATTCTGGACCTGAGTCACCTGGCGGAAGAGGCATTTTACCAGGCCGTCGACCGCTATGAAGGGGCGGTGATGGCCAGCCACTCGAACCCGCGACGTTTCTGTCCCACCGATCGCGGCCTGTCTGACGAAATGATCGCCCGGGTGATCACGCGTGACGGCGTGGTGGGTATCGTGCCCTACAATGCGTTCCTCAAGCCCGGTTGGCGGCAGGGCGACCGCAAGGATGAGGTCACGCTGGCAGACGTGGCCGACGCCATTGATCATGTGTGCCAGATCGCGGGCAGCGCACAGCACGCGGGCATTGGCTCCGACTTTGACGGTGGTTTCGGCGTCGAGCATACCCCACAGGGCATTGACACCGTTGCCGATCTGCTCAGGCTGCGCGATCCGCTGGCCACGCGGGGCTTCTCTGCCGCGCAGATCGATGACATCCTGGGCGGCAACTGGCTGCGTATGCTGGGTCGCAGCCTGCCGGAATAGCTCGGCGGCATCCGTGGCGAGCCGCGCCTCCTCGGGTAAAATAGGGCTCAATCAGTGAGCGACTTAATGAAGAAGCGGACTGGCGGCCTATGAGTCGTCTTGCGCAAATTGGCGTATTCTGCGTCGTCCTGGGTGGGGTGGTCCTGTTTATGGGACTGTTCCCCGGAGCTATCGACGCGTCGACAACGGCTAGCGTTGGCATCGTTCAGATACTGGCGATGCTGGCCGGGCTTAACCTGATTGTCATAGGGGCTTACGTAGTGACGTATGCCTTCTTTCATCGCGGCCACCCGCGCACCTTGCTGGGCGACATCAGCGTGCGGATGGGCATGACCGGCATGGTGCTGTCGGCTGCTGCCATGCTGGCTGATGCGCTGGGATTTGGCTCGCAGGTGGCGGCTGGCGAGCTGTTTGGCTGGGTGCAGGTGATGGGCATGCTCGCCGGGTTTGGAATTGCGGCACTGGGCGTTCTGATCTATGGTGTAGCCGCGCGCTTTTAATTCCCTGGATAGCAGGATGGAGCCAGGTCAGAGCTATGCGCATCGTGCTGATCGTGTACGCGGTGATCGTTGTTGCGGTCCTCCTATGGACGGCCATCATCGGACTGCGCTTCAAAGGCACGCTTAAGGAACTCCCCCTACCCTCTGACCCACCCAGTGTTACGACCATCGTCCCGGCCAGGAACGAAGAGCGCAATATTGGCCGCTGCGCGCAGGGCATTATCCGGCAGAACTACCCAGGGCTGGAAATGGTGTTTGTCGACGATGATTCGTCAGATGCAACCCCCGATATTCTCACTAAGGTTAGAAAACAATCTCCTCGCGTGAAGGTGATTCATACGCAAGGCAAACCACAGGGTTGGAACGGCAAGCAGTGGGCGTGTTATAGCGGCGCGCAGGCCGCCAGTGGGGACTGGCTGTGCTTTATGGATGCTGATACCTACGCTGAGCCGGACTTGATCAGCCGGACAATGGCGTTTGCGCTCGGCAACCATCTCGATTTTCTGACCCTCCAACCCTGGTACGAGATGCGCGGGTTGTGGGAGCGGATCGTCCTGCCAGCCGGTTTGACCCCCATGCTGATGGTCTACCCACCACACCGGGTCAACGACCCCGAAAGCGAGCGGGTGATCGCCAACGGGCAGTTCATCCTCATCCGGCGTGACGTCTATGACGCCGTTGACGGGCACGCCGGCATACGCGACCGCATGATGGACGATTTCTCGCTGGCAGAAGCCGTGCACCGCGCTGGCTACCGGCTGTTTGTCGCCGACGGCACCGACGTGATGCGGGTCCGGCTGTATGCGAACCTGCGAGAGATACGCTCAGGCGCGATCAAAGCAGCGGTTGAGCTAACTGGCGGCTGGCTGACCTCGCTGGTAGCCCTGATCGTCAACCTGATCGTCAACGTGGTCCCGGCTGCACTGTTGATCTGGGCGGCCATCACCGACAGTCTGGATGTTATGCTGGTGATGGGCGTGACAGTGGCTTTTCAGGTGCTGTTTTATGCCGCGATCCGGATGGCGGCTTTCCACGCGCCGCCGTGGTCGGCTATCACGTACCCGGTTGGCGGGCTCATCACGTCGGCAATACTGGTTGATGGTATGTTTCGCGTCGCGACCAAGCGTGAGATAAAGTGGAAAGATCGTTCGTTGATTGGCACGCCGGAACTACCCGTGAAACCGCTTGAGCTCCCGATCAGGAAGAAAGACAACCGGCAGAGGTGATCTCCCCTCTTGCGAGGGGGGTGGTTGCTGTGTACAGTCAGGGTGAGATGGCCAGAAAGATGGATGGTGGCCTGTGTGGCAGTCCGGAAACATTCGTGTCGCACGGATCGGCGGGATCGCCGTTGACATTCACCCGACCTTTGTCCTGGTGCTGATTTGGGGTGCCTGGCAGGGCTGGGTGCAGTATGGCAGTGTCGCCGGCGCAGGCTACGGCGTGCTCTCGATCAGCCTGTTGTTTGTGTGCGTCCTCCTGCACGAGCTGGGCCATGGGCTCCAGGCGCGGGGCATGGGGCTCGTCGTTCGCCGCGTTTCGCTCCTACCAATCGGTGGGCTGGCCCAGTTGGAAACACAGCCTGCGTACCCCTGGCAGGAGTTGGTCATTGCGCTTGCTGGTCCGATGGTGAACCTGGCGCTGGCGCTCATTCTGGGTGGGATTATCAATGCTTTTCAACCCATTTCCTTGACAGGCTGGTGGAACACCCTCCTGCTGCGTGTGACCCCCAATCTCGCGAACCTGATGCTCTTTCTGCTGTGGACCAACGTGATCCTGTTCTTCTTTAACATGCTGCCCGCCTTTCCGATGGATGGCGGGCGTGTGATTCGAGCAGCACTGGCCATCTTCACCGACTATGAGACAGCTACTCGAATCGCTTGCTGGCTGGGACGGCTGATCGCGTTTGGGATGGTGGTCGTGGGTGCGACGGGCTGGCCGCCGGGTCGCTTCGACCCCAATCCCCTGCTGCTGGTGACGGGGATAGTGGTCTACTTCGGTGCCCAGCAGGAAGAATTGTACGTGAGACGCCAGCGGGCGTTGATCCGCATGGAGGTAGGCGATATCTGCCACCCGGCCGCGGCTGTGCTGGCCCCCTGGGATGCGCTGACGGCGGACGCGTTGCGCCGTCTGCGCGAAGGACAGGTTGTGCCGGTGATGGTCGGCGAGCGGCTGGTTGGCCTGCTGACAGCGCAGGAAGTTCGATCACCCGCGCCGAAAAGCGCAGCGGCTACTGTCGCACACATGATGCGGGCCAGTTTCCCGGTGCTGCATCCCAATGATACGCTGTGGGTGGCGCTTCAGGAGATGACATCGGTACAACTGGATTCGCTGCCGGTTGTGATTAACACGTCGTTCCGAGGTCTCGTTACCCTGAACGATATCAAGGATGCGTGGAAAGTGTTGGCGCGCCGCAAACGCCGCGCCGGCTCAACTCTCGTATCAGGAGATACAGTCAAATGACAAAATCCGTAGCAGTCAAAGCCCATGAAATGTCAGACAGTGTGATTCCGGGCCCGCTTGGCCAGGCAATCATCGAGCGCGACCACGAAGTGCTTTCGCCCTCGCTCCCGCGTTCTTACTCGCTGGTCATCGACCATGCCCTGGGAGCCGAGGTGTGGGATGTCGATGGCAACCGTTACATTGACTTCATGACCGGTATCGCAGTCGCCTCAACCGGGCACAGCCACCCCGAGGTCGTCAGGGCTATCCGCGAGCAGGCTGAGAAATTTCTACACATCTGCCTGGCCGACTTCTATTATGATATTGCCGTGCAGTTGGCCGAGAAGCTGAACAGCATCGCGCCCTTTCAGGAAGATGGCCAGACGTTCTTCACCAACTCCGGCGCGGAGGCAGTCGAGTCGGCGATTAAGCTGGCCCGCTACCATACCGGACGCCAGCAGTTCATCGCGTTTCAGGGCGCGTTCCACGGGCGTACCATTGGCGCGCTCTCGCTGACGGCCAGTAAGTACCGCCAGAAAGAGGGCTTCTCCCCGCTGATGCCGGGCGTCACGCATGTGCCCTATCCGGATCCCTACCGCCCGGCGCTGGAGCATCATGGCAAAGGCGATTATGGCAAGGCCGTCGTCGATTACATCGAGAACGTTGTCTTCAAGAGTTTCGTCCCGGCGGACGAAGTCGCCGGCGTGTTTATCGAGCCGATCCTGGGTGAAGGCGGCTACGTCGTGCCAACCCCGGGATTCTTCCCGGCACTGCGCAAGATGTGCGACCGGCATGGTATCCTGCTCATCGCTGACGAGGTGCAGAGCGGCGTCGGGCGCACCGGCAAATGGTGGGGTATCGAGCACTTTGGCGTTGAGCCCGACATCGTCACCAGTGCAAAGGGCATCGCCAGCGGCCTGCCGCTGGGGGCGATGATCGCTCGCAAGAGTGTTATGACGTGGGAAGCCGGCGCGCATGGCAGCACGTTCGGCGGCAACCCGGTTTCCATCGCAGCGGCACTGGCCACGCTGCGGCTCATCGAAGACGGCTATATGCAGAACGCAGCCGAGGTGGGCGTGCACCTGATGGACATGCTCAAAGAGATGGAACAGCGCCACCCGCTGATTGGCAATGTGCGGGGAAAGGGCCTGATGATCGGCATCGAGATCGTGCTTGACCGTGAAACGCGTGAGCCCGCGCACGATCTGCGGGACCAGATCGTCGAGTATGCCTTCCACCACGGGCTGCTGCTGCTGGGCGCGGGCGAGAGCGTCATCCGGCTGATGCCGGCTCTGATGATCAGCCGCGAAATGGCGGACGAAGGGATGAGCATCCTGGACGATGCGCTGACGGCTATCGAGGCAAGCCGCTAGAGGCGTTCGTCCTGCCAGGCCCGATAGAATCGCATTAGAAAGACCACGCGCGCGGCGTGGTCTTTCAATTCTGCGCCGCAGCTGTGATACAATCAGGCGTATGATGGATTTGCTCATTCGCCAGCGCGACTATCTGCTCGATATCTCGCGCGCACTGACCTCACAATTAAGCCTGAACGAAGTGCTGCGCCGCATCCTGATCTCAGCCACCGAGATGCTCGGAGGGCAGGCCGGGATGATCGCGCTGGCCCAGGGCGAATCGTTCGCCGTGCGGGCCAGCCACGGTATTCCACAGGCAGTGCTGCATCTCTTCGCGCCACTGCTCACGGATATTCCCCATACCGACGCGGCAAGTTTCGTGATCCCGGAGCTTGATCATAAGATGCAGCTCGTCGCGCAGGCCACGGACACCGACCTGCGTCAGGTGATCGCCCTGCCGATGGCTATCGGCAACGAGATGGTAGGGGTGGTCTACATCTTCCGTGAGTATGGGGCCAGCTTCACGCGTAACGACGTACGCCTGCTGCAGAGCTTCGCCGATCAAGCCGCTATCGCCGTCCACAACGCGCGGTTATACGAGCAGGTTTCGACAGAAAAACAGCGATTGGACGCCATTCTGCGGCACAGCGCTGACGGGATTGCGATCCTGCTGCCTGATCTGCACATCGAGAGCATTAATCTGGCGCTGGCGCGCATGACGGGCCAGTCGATTGAAGCGGCGCAGGGCGCGCATCACGACGATATCATCCATTGGGCGCACCGCGAACCGGGCCACGATCTCAACGAGGCGGTGTCCAGCGGTTGGCCGTTGAGCGCCTACAGCGTATTGTACGTCGAGGGCGACCTGCGTCATAGCAGCGGCTCGACGTTAAGCGTGGGCATTACGTATGCGCCATTGTTCGACAATCTGGGCCGGCTGCACAATATCATCGCCAACGTGCGCGATATTACCAAGTTTCGTGAGGCCGAGGAGGCCAAAACGACCTTTATCTCGGTGATTTCACACGAACTCAAGACGCCGGTCTCGCTGATCAAGGGCTACGCCAGTACGCTGCGCCGCGAAGATGCCAACTGGGATCGCGACACGGTGATTAATGGACTCCAGGTCATCGAGGAAGAGACCGATAAGCTGGCCGAACTGATCGACAACCTGCTCGACGCAACCCGCCTCCAGGCTGGGACGCTCAAGTTAAACTTCGGTGATGTGCGGTTGAACGAGCTTGCCGAACGGACCGCCGAGAAGTTCCGCATGCAAACGACGATCCACACCATTGTCGCCCGGTTCCCCGATGACTGGCCAGTGGTTCAGGGTGACGACCGGCGACTGGGGCAGGTGTTCTCGAATCTGATCGGAAACGCGATCAAGTATTCTCCGGATGGTGGCACAATTACCATCAGTGGCACAGTCGGCAACGACAGCGTCGAGGTGGCCGTCAGCGACGAGGGGATTGGCCTCTCACCGGAACAGCAGAGCATGATCTTCGACCGCTTCTACCGCGTCGACAACGCGCTGACGCGCGAGACGCAAGGTGCTGGCCTCGGCCTGTACATCGTGCGCTCGATTGTAGAGGCACACGGCGGGCGCATCTGGGTTGAGAGTGAGCCGGGCCGCGGGACAACTTTCCGATTCTCGCTGCCGTTGTCACAGGGTTAGGGTGAGTGTTACAATTTCACCTTTCGAGCCGTCTTTAGGGAAATCGCCCACATCGCACTTTGTGCGATCCCATACAACATGAATTGAAAGGTACGTTGATGGCAAGACCAGCACCGACAACTATTACGTGCCCCAGCTGCGGGCAGCCCTTCAGCGCATTCATCGAGCAGATCCTCGACGTGGGGCGAGACCCTACGGCAAAAGAACGGTTGCTCAGCGGGCGGGTCAACCTGATCACCTGCCCGTCGTGCGGCTACCAGGGAGCCATATCAACGCCGCTGATGTACCACGACCCGTCCAAGCAGATGGCGCTGGTGTTTGTGCCAATGGAGCTGAACCTGGGCCAGGAAGACCGCGAGAAGCTCATCGGCGACATGACCAACGCCGTGATTCGCGCAATGCCGGAGGACGCGCCGAAGGGCTATCTGCTTCAACCTGGCACGGCGCTGACCATGCAGGGCATGATCGAGCTGGTGCTGGAGGCTGACGGCATCACCCGCGAGATGCTCGACAAGGAACAGCGCAAGGTAGATTTGATCGACCAGATGGCCGCTGCCAGCAAAGAAGAGCTTGAGCAGCTCATTGAGGACAACCAGGAGCTTTTCGATCTGACCTTCCTTGAACTGCTGGGCGCTGCCGCGCAGGGGGCCAGCCAGCAGGGCGACAGCCGCACATCGCTGCGGCTGCTGAACCTGCGCTCCCAGTTGATGGAAACGACCGAGGCCGGTCGCGAACTCAAGCAGCAGCAGGATGCGCTGGTCGAGGCCAGCCAGGAATTGAAAAGCCTGGGCGACAAACTGACCCGTGAAGCATTCGTCGACCTCATCGTGAGGGCCGCCGATAATCCAGCCAAAGTCGCTGCGTTCGGGACGCTCGGACAAGGATTGCTGGACTATTCGATCTTCCAGATGCTCACCGAGCACATCGAGCGGAGTCAGGACGAGGGGCAGAAGGAACAGCTCAAAGCGGCGCGTGAGCAGTTGCTGGCCATCGCAGCTGAGTACGAGAATCAGGCGCGGGCCGTGGCCCAGCGAGCCGCCGATACGCTGCGCATGCTGCTCCAGGCTTCTGACGTGAAATCGGCCATCCGCTCGAACCTGGAGCGCATTGACGAGACGTTCATGCAGGTGCTTCAGATCAACCTTGAAGAGGCCCGCAAGACAGGCAAAGTGGAAGTATCGAGCCGGTTGAAGGCCATCCGTGACGAGGTGCTGGAGCTAATCCAGCAGTCGGCCCCACCGGAGATCCGGCTGATCAACGAGATGCTGTCGGCGGAAAACGAAGACCAGTCATTGGACATTCTTCACGCCAACCAGGATCAGATCGACGAAGATCTGCTGGGTGTGATGGACAGCCTCGTTGAGCAACTGCGCGCGTCCGGCAACGACCCGGTCGCTGATCGGCTGGAAATCATCCGTGCCGAAGCGGAGAGACTTGCCACGGGCAGCTAATCGCAACTGATGCTCAAAAGGCCCGGCGGAATGCCGGGCCTTTTTGATTCAGGGGGCCGCGTTAAGGGCTGCCGCCAGCGCCTGTCCCCCGACCCGTGCGGCCTCGCTGGCATCGGAGGTGTCTTCGAGCAGGACGGAGACGGCAACAGCGTCGCCCGGCGCGCGGTAGGCGAAGCCGATGAACCACGCATCGAGCGCGCCTTGCGGGCCGGAGATCGCCAGCCCGGCATGGCCATACACCGCGTAACCATCGACGGCAGCAGCGTGGGCCGCCCCGCTCTCGACCGCCTGTAGCATCAGGTCGGCAACAGCGGAGGCGCTGTCCGGGGTGATCGTTCCACGTGGGAAACCGGCGGGCTGGGCCGGCTGCCATTCGCCACCGGGCTGCCGCGTGGCCTGCACGATCTGAACGGCGGGAATTTGGCCGTGGTCGGAAAAAGAGGCGGCCACCAGCGCCATCTGCAGCGGCGTGACAGTCAGGCTGCCTTGGCCGATGGCTGTCAGCATCAGGTCCTGCTCAGCCGGTGGCGTGTCAAGCGTCGCCGACGCGGTTGGTAGCGTGAAGGGCACCGGGGCCAGCAGTCCGTAGTCGGATAGCACCGAATCCAGCCGCCGCACGCCGATCTGCTGTGCGGCTTGCTCGAAAGGCATTGGGCATGCGGCGATGAAGGCGCTTGAGAGATCGGTCACGACAGCGTTGCGCAGGGCACACAACAGCCACGTCTGGTCCACGTAGACATTGAGTGGACCACTCCATGCCAGCGTGCCATCAAACACGCCGACGTCCAATCCTGCACCCATGATCACACTCTGCAGGATAGTTCCCGGCTGGTAGAGGCCTTGCGTCACACGGTTGATCAGCGGGGCATTGGGGTCAGAAGTGAGCGTATCCCAGTTCTCGTCGAGGCGATTGGGATCGAAAGTCGGGTGGCTGCTCATAGCCAGCACCTGGCCGCCAGGCGCAGTCAGCGCGACGACGGCTCCACGATGATCGCCAAGCGCCCGCTCGACGGCCTGCTGGACGTTCAGATCAACCGTCAGCCGCACATCGCCGCCAATCTGCGGGCGGTGCAGCAGCCCGCGCAGCAGGGCCGCGCCGGGCGTATCGCCCTCGGTGCCGCGTAACAGATTGTCGTAGGCCGCCTCGACGCCGCTCGTCCCGTAGCGCAGGCTTGAATAGCCGACAATCGGCGCAACCTCAGGATACGGGTAGACACGCGTGCCCAGCCCGCTGTCCGCGTCGACCAGCGTTTCGGCCAGCACCTGGCCGCTGCGGTCAGTGATCTGGCCGCGCTGGATGCGCTCCTCGGCCAGCACCCGGCGCGGGTTGTCCTCACGGGTGACGAGCCCCTGCCCGCGCACTATTGTCCAGTAGCCGAGCGTCACGGCGATGACGGCAAAGGCAGCCAGCAAAGCCAGCCCCAGGCGGCGCAGTGACGTAATCATCATGGCAGAAAGTCCGTGGCTGGCGAGGGAGAGCGACCTCCGGCCAGGCGGAACTGCGTTTCAGGATCGGAGAGTCGCAGTAGCAGTCCGACCATCACGAAGCTGAACAGCAGCGAGCTGCCACCGTAGCTGACAAACGGCAACGTGACACCGGTGAGCGGGATCAGCTTGAGCACCCCACCCATGATCAGCAGCGACTGCACACCCAGCAGCACGCCGATCCCGGCGGCCAGCAGCGAGGCGAATGGCTGGTTGATGCGTGTCATGCTGATGCGAACAGCGCGCATAACCAGCACGGCCAGGCAGGCAATGATGCCGAGCGCGCCCATCACACCCCACTCCTCGGCAATGGCTGCAAACACGAAGTCAGAATGGACGACCGGCACAAAGATCGGCGAGCCCTGCCCGACCCCCTGCCCGAACAGCCCACCGGAAGCCACCGACAGCAGCGACTGCACGATCTGGAAAGCCCGGTCCGCGGCCTCCGGCCAGGGATTGAGCCAGGTATCCACCCGCAGCCGGACCACGTCGAAGAGCTGATAGCCGGCAGCGCCGGCGGCAGCCAGCAGCAGCAGGCCGCCTACCAGATAGCCGATCTGCCCGGTCGAGGCGTATAACATGGCCAGAAAGACGATGAAGAACAACGATGCCGCGCCAAGATCGCGCTGCCAGACCAGCAGTACCATGCAAAAGCCCCACATCAACAGCATCGGGGCGAGGTAAGGGAGCGCCGGCAGCCGCCAGGTGCCGATGACCACCCGCGAACTGACCAGCATGTCGCGCTTGTCGGCCAGATAGCTCGCCATGAAAACAATCAGCAGCACCTTGAGCACTTCCGACGGCTGGAAATAGACCGAGCCAAAACCCAGCCACAGGCGCGGCGCGATCTCGCTGCCGGACGGGTTGACGCCAAACAACAGCGTCGCGGCCAGCAGCACCAGCCCGGCCAGCAGCCACGTGTAGCGATAACGGCGCAGAATGCGCAGCCCGGGCGGAAGGGTGGTCATGAGCAGCGCAGCGGCGCAGGCGATCACCAGCCACAGCGTCTGGCGTCTGGCGAAAGACGGCGCAAGCCGGGCGATCAACACCAGCCCCCAGCCCGACATCAGCATGACGACCGGCAGAATCAGCGGATCGCGGCGCGGCACAAACTGGCCCAGCGCCAGGTGCAGTCCGGCGGCGCACACCAGCCACACGGCGTACGGCCACATCGAATAGTAGCGCTGCTGGCGGACCAGCAGCAGCCCTAGACGATTAAGCCCGACAAAGATCGCCGCCAGGATCAGCAGGATTCGCTCGCGATGGGCAATCTGCTGCGGCATCAGCCGGGGAAACGCTAACGAACTTGCGCGATTCATCGCGAAATGCTCAATTCCTGGACAGGTATTTGCTGACGATCGGGCCGAGACGTTCGAGGACCTCGCCAGGGATTTTGCGGCGGTCGGTGATGATTGCCTCAGCCAGCGCGTTACGGCACTCACATTCGCGTTCGACTCCGGACAGTCTGTCGACGACGATGGCAATAGCACGCTGGGCCAACTCCAGATTGGCGATCAGCGTGCGCACAACCATGTCGACAGTAACCGGCTGCTCGCTCTCGTGCCACACATCGTAGTCGGTCACGTGGGCCATCACTGCGTAACACATCTCCGCCTCGCGAGCCAGAAATGCCTCCGGTGAGGTCGTCATGCCGATGATCGACATACCCCACGAGCGGAAGACGTTGCTCTCGGCCCGCGTGCTGAAGCGCGGCCCTTCGATAGTGACAAACGCGCCCTCACCGTGCACCGCGCCGCCCGCCTCGCGGACGCTGTCGAGCACGACACGGCTCAGGTCGGGGCAGAACGGGTTCGCCACGCCGATATGGACCGCAAGCCCATCGCCGAAGAAGCTGCGCCCGCGCCGGTCCTTGGTGTTGTCGTACAACTGATCCGGAACTACGATGTGGCCGGGCGCGTAGTCTTCTCGCAGTGAGCCGCAGGCGCTGATGGCGATGATCCGTTCGACGCCCAGCGACTTGAGCGCATAGATATTTGCCCGGTAGGGGACCTCGCCGGGCAGCAGCGTATGTCCCCGCGCATGGCGCGGTAGAAAGGCGACGCGCACACCGTTCAACGAGCCGATCACAATCGCATCGGATGGCGCACCAAATGGCGTCGATAGGCTGCGTTCTTCATGATCGGTGAGGCCGGGCATGTTATACAGGCCTGAACCCCCGATGACGGCGATCCGAATGGCTTCATCTGCCATTGCACAACTCCTTGAAAACCAGCAAGGCGGGTCAATCTGCCTCGAAGCGCAGGCCGATCCGGCCTATGCCTATGACATCGCCAGAAGAGAGGACCACCCGGCCAGATATCGGCACGTTGTTGAGCCGCGTCCCGTTGCGGCTCTGGCGATCTTCCAGCCACCACTGCCCGCGGACGGCCTCGATCCGGGCGTGTTCGGTGCTGGCGAAGGTGTCAGGCAAGACGATGGTGTTGGTCGGGCTGCGGCCAATGGTAGTCATGGGCCGCAGCGGAAAGGAGATTCCGTTTTCGAGCGGGACATCATCGCCACAGTCGACAACGACCAGCCGCCCGGTGGCACGTTGAGAGGCATCGATCTGCTGGCTGATGGCGCGCATATCGCGCCATATATACACAAACAGCGTGCCCAGAAAGGCATACAGGACAACCGCAATGAGAATGCGCAGCGCCAGCAGAACTATGTCCAGAGACATCAGAGCCTCGATCGGTTTAGCGCAGCGTGGGTAAGCCTGGCTGTGTGC
Source organism: uncultured Chloroflexia bacterium (assembly GCA_963787375.1). Taxonomy (GTDB): domain Bacteria; phylum Chloroflexota; class Anaerolineae; order Aggregatilineales; family UBA3940; genus CAWBCR01. The sequence continues at coordinate 147,565 of CAWBCR010000017.1, forward strand.
CCGGCCTATCGGCATCCATACCGCCGGGCTCGCCATCCTCCACATAAATCAGGCTGGCACCCGCCAGCCCGATGACATCGCCGGACTGGAGGATTGCCTCGCGAACCGGGTGACCGTTGACGGTCGTGCCACCTGAGCTGCCCAAGTCAAACAGCACATAGCGGCCAAAGCGAAGGCGAATCTGGGCATGATGACGTGAAACGTGCGCGTTGTCAACGATGATCTCGTTATCACGCTGGCGGCCCAGGTTGATGATTGGCCTGTCGAGCGGAATCTGCTGATCGCTGCTGGCGACTAGGACCGCATGCGGTGCAGCAGGCGACTCGACATCGCTGCCTGCCCTGGAAAGCGGCATCGCCTGGGTGGATTCGAGCTGACGTGTGGAGTGCTGGGCGCTGATTATCACCTGCTGTGGTTCGACGGACTGGTCGGCCACAATGCGCACGTCAGGGATCTGGTTGAGGACCAGCCCGGCATCGCGCGCCATCTCGACCAGCTCCCCGGCCATCGCAGCCGCTGTATCGGGATGCGCACTGAGGATCTCCTGGTGATCGGCAGGGTTGAGGCGGACGACATAGATATCGGGAGCGACGCGCTCGCCGTCATGCGCGCGGGCATGGTCCTCCATCGCGCGGGCAAGCAGGACGGCCACCTCGCGCGGGTGCAGATGCCCGGCAAACAGCCGCGCGAAACCACCTTCGACAAGGCGCTGGATTCGATCTTCAAACCGCGACAAAGGATCCTGCATCATACGTGGGCATTATAGCCTACCGGCTTCAAACAACCAAGACTGTGCAGATTCCGTTGCCCAAACGGTGTTTTACCGTTGCCTGGCGACAATCATTGGGGTAGAATAGAAAACACATTGGGGGATAGTTTAATCGGCAGAACAGTGGACTCTGGATCCATCAGTCGGGGTTCGAATCCCTGTCCCCCAGCCTGAAGAGAAACGTCACCATACTGGTGGCGTTTCTCTCTTTTGGGGCCATCGCGCCGCGCTCCGCCGCTCTGGCGGTCGCCGTTTTCTGACTGCAACGTGCCTCGAAGCCCCGCTCCTGGCAGAATCCGGGCTTCGGGGCTGCTCTCGGCTGCCTTTTGGGGATAAAGATCGTCCTCTTAAGTGACGGGCGTAACTAACCCCGCGCCGCGCCGCCGGTATGATCAAAGTGTAGAGAGTTGGCAGGCCGATGGAGAGTCTATTGCACGAGCTGGGCATCACCGACCAACTGCTGAAACTGACGCTGCGCCATGCAGAAGAGGCTGGCGCGAACTCGCGTCGTCCGGCTGAACCTGGTGATCGGCGAGTTCTCATCGGTGGTCGACGACTCGATCCAGTTCTACTGGGATATGATGGCAAAAGACACCATCGCCGCCGGGGCACAGCTGTGCTTTGAGCGCGTGCCGGGGCGAATGCAGTGCGTTACCTGCCAGCACGAGTTCCTGCACAGCAACTTTGACGGCGCATGCCCGGCCTGCGGCGGAGCGCGCGTCCTGGTCGTTGACGGCAATCAATTTCGGCTGGACAGCATCGAAATTGAAGGGGAACGCAAGAATGGCAACCACACAGAAGATTGATATCGCAGAGCAAATCACAAGCGCCAACGATGCGCTGGCTGCCGACGTGCGCAGCCAGTTGAACGCGGCTGGTGTGTTTGCCATCAACATGATGGCCTCGCCAGGCGGTGGCAAAACGAGCCTCATCCTGCGCACCGTCGAAGCGCTGAAGGACGAACTGCGCCTGGCCGCCATCGACGGTGATGTCGTGCCGGTCGATGTGGAGAAGATCGCCGCGCGTGGTATCCCGGTCGAGCTGATCAACACCGGCGGCAACTGTCACCTTGATGCTAACCAGATGCTCGACGTGCTGCCCCGGCTCGATCTCACAGCTATCGATCTGCTGATTGTCGAGAATGTCGGCAACCTGATCTGCCCTGCCAGCTTCGACCTCGGCGTGGATGCAAACGTAGTGATCGCCAGCGTTCCGGAGGGTGATGACAAGCCCTACAAATACCCGACGATGTTCAGCGGTGCGGATGTGCTGGTGCTGAACAAGGTCGATTACCTGGCAATTCAGGAATTCGACGTGGAATATTTCCGGCGCGGTGTGGCTGCGCTGAACGATGGCGTGGTGTTCCTGCCCCTTTCGTGCAAGACTGGCGAAGGGCTGGAAGCATGGCTTGACTGGCTGCGCGTGCAGATCCTGAGCAAGAAGGCGCGACCTGTCGTCGCCGCAAACCTGTAGGGAGGCGTAACGATGTGCCTGGGCGTGCCCGGTAAGATCACCGAGATCTATGAATTGAACGGCCTGCTGATGGGCAAAGTCGACTTTGGCGGCATCGTCAAGGAGGCGTGCCTGTCGTACGTGCCAGAGGCGAAGGTCGGCGACTATACGCTGATCCACGTGGGGTTTGCGCTGAACCTCATCGACGAGGAGCAGGCGCTCGATACGCTGTCGCTGCTGCGCGAGATCAACGCGATAGGCGACGAGCTGGGCGAAAGCCCTCCTGCTGGTGAGCAGCCTGCATGAAGCACCTGACCGAGTACCGTGACGCCGACAAGGTACGCCTGCTGTTGAACGAGATCCACAACGCTGTGACCCGCCCATGGGTGATCATGGAGATCTGCGGTGGCCAGACGCACAGCATCATCCGACACGGCTTTGACCAGCTTCTGCCGCGTGAGATTGAGATGGTGCACGGGCCGGGCTGCCCGGTGTGCGTCACGCCGCTGGAGCTGATCGACAAGGCGCTGCTGATCGCCGCCCGGCCAGACGTGATCTTCACCTCGTTTGGCGACATGCTGCGCGTGCCTGGCTCGTCGAAAGACCTGTTCCACGTCAAGAGCGAGGGCGGCGACGTGCGAGTCGTGTATTCGCCGCTGGACTGCCTGCGAATCGCCCGCGACAACCCCGATAAGCAGGTGGTGTTCTTTGGCGTGGGGTTCGAGACGACGGCCCCTGCCAACGCGATGGCCGTCTTGCAGGCGCATGAGCAGGGCATCGACAATTTCTCGATGCTGGTGTCGCATGTGCGGGTGCCGCCGGCGATGACGGCGCTGTTGAGCGCGCCCGAAAACCGCATCCAGGGTTTCCTGGCGGCGGGCCATGTATGCACGGTGATGGGCACCTGGGAGTATGAGCCGCTGGTGGAACGTTTCGGCGTGCCGATGGTGGTAACGGGTTTCGAGCCGCTGGACCTGGCGCGGGGCATCCTGCACTGCGTGCGTCAGCTTGAGGCAGACCGCGCGGAGGTCGAGAACGCCTACGAGCGGCTGGTCGTGCGGGAGGGCAACATCCCGGCGCAGAACGTGATCCGCACGGTATTCGAGGATTGCGACCGGCAGTGGCGGGGGGTCGGCTGGATACCGCAGTCAGGATGGCGGCTGCGCCCGGAATTTGCCCGGCATGACGCCGAGCTGCGTTTTGAGGTTGGCGACTTGCATGTGCAGGAGTCGCCGCTATGCCAGGCCGGTTTGGTGCTACAGGGGCGGCTCAAGCCCAACGCCTGCCCGGCTTTTGGCAAGGAGTGCACGCCGCGCACCCCGCTCGGCGCGCCGATGGTATCCAGTGAAGGGGCCTGCGCGGCCTACTATCAGTTCGGGCGGGTCGTGGCCGAGCCATGAACAGGGCCGCACCCAAACCTGCTTTCAACGAAGAAGCCTCCCGTGTCATACGCCGGGAGGCTTTGTATTTGCAGGCACACGGGCTACTGCTTGCGCGTGAAGGTCAGCGTATAGTCGGCGACGGAGCCACTGCCGTCATCCAGCGTGCCGACGACCTGCAGCCGCCCGTCAGGCAGGATCGTAAGCTGCTGGGTTTCGGTTGTTGCGTCATGCGTCCAGGTAGCGTTGATCGTACCGTCGTTCGCGTCGAATATGGCGGTAGCCGTCGGGCCCAGGTCGCAGGCGGAGGGCACGCACGTCTGCCACAGGTGGATGATCAGGACATTAGACTGTTCGGTGATGTCGATGAAGGCAATGCGGCTCGACGTGTCCTGATTGATCCAGGTACCGACGAAAGGCAGCCAGACCGGCGTGGGCGTGGGCGTGTCGCCGGGCGTAACGTTGATGTCGACATAGATCGATGGGGCGAACAACCGCCCGGTAGGGGTGCTGAGCTGCCAGTAGCCGCGATAGTGGCCGGGTGTGGTGGGGGCGGTCAGGTGAACGGTGACCTCGACGGTATCATTCGCAGCGGTCTGAGGGACAGGAGCCGTATCGACGCTGCCCATCTGGTCGCCGTCGATAAACACAAGCTGCGTGCCTTCCGACCAGTCGAGACAGCCGTTGTTCCACAGCTTCCAGGTCTTGTCGAAGCCGGTCCCAGCCTTGATCTGAGTGCCATCGGGGATCGTCACGTCATCGAGGAAGGCCGCCCAATAGTCACAGGCCGTCGTGGGCGTGGGCGTGACACCTGGCTCCAGCGTGACAGCAGGGGTTTCCGAGCCGTAGATGGCCGTCGCCGCCTGGGTGAGCAGCGCGGGGTCGATAAAGTAGGTTGCCTGTGAGGCAGGCGTCAGCGTGACGCTGCCGCGCCCTGCCGGCGCATTGCAGGCCAGCGCCGCCGCCAGCAGCGCAAACAGAACAAGGGCATATTTGATCCGAGGCCTGGTTTCCAACTCATGTCTCCATATGCAGCCAGCAACCAATAGTCAACACCTTCACAGTAGCATGAGTGCAGCCGCGCGGCAAGTATGTGCCGGGCGGGCAAGGGAAATGTAGCAAAGGCGGTGCTATACTATGCGCGAGCAGCGCTCGCGCCAGACAGGGGAAATCGTATGGCCGAATCCGAAAGCATGGAGATGTATCTGAAAACCATCCTCGAGCTGGAGGAAGATACTGACGAGCCGGTCGCTATCTCGCAGATTGCCGAGCGGCTGGGCGTTTCTGCCGTCTCGGCGACGGAGATGGTTAAGCGGCTGGTGGAGCGCGAGATGGTCGTCCATACCCCCTATAAGGGCGTTGAGTTGACCCCGCTGGGCCGCCGCCGGGGGTTCAACGTGCTGCGCCGCCACCGCTTATGGGAACGATTTCTCGTCGACGATCTGCACATCGCGTGGGAACGGTCGCATGATCTGGCCTGCCGCCTGGAGCACGCCACCGCCGATGAGGTGACCGAGGCGCTGGCCGATTTTCTGGGCGACCCGGCGACCTGCCCGCACGGCAACCTCATACCGACGGCGGACGGCGCGCTTGACGAGCCGCCCACTACGCCGTTGAGCGAGATGGGGATCGGCCAGACGGGAACCATCGCGCGCATTTACCGTGAAGAGACCACGCTGCTCGACTACCTCGCCGAGCGTGGTGTGCGGCCCGGCTTGCCGGTGGAAGTCGCGGACATTGCGCCGTACAATGGGCCGCTGGTGGTGCAGGTGGGCGAGCAGCAGCTTTCTCTGGGGCGCGAAATCGCCGCGCGTGTGCTGATCTCCCTTGACTGAACATTCTCTGAAACAGAAAGCTGCATGAATATGTCACAACCACCCCGCGCGGTGCTGGGCGTTGACATCGGCGGGACGTTCACCGATTTTGTGCTGGTTCAGGGTGGCGTGATCACCGTCCACAAGCAGCTTACCACGCCGGATGACCCATCGCGCGCGCTGCTGGATGGCGTGGCGCGTCTGCGTCTTGCGCCGCAGGCTGACGTGGTGCATGGCTCGACCATTGCCACTAACGCATTGCTGGAGCGGCGCGGCGCGCGCACGGCGCTGATCACCACAAGCGGCTTCGCCGACGTGATTGCCATCGGGCGGCAGAACCGCCCTGACCTGTATGCGCTGGTGCCACAGCTCCCCCTACCCCTTGTACCCCCCGAGTGGCGCTTTGAAGTCGATGAGCGAGTGACTGCCGGGGACGAGATTGTTACACCACTGGATGAGAACAGTTTGAAATCAGGTGATAATTGCTCTGCGTGACTCGCAAATCGAGTCGGTGGCGGTCAGCCTGCTGTTCTCATTTCTGCATCAGGCGCACGAGCAGCGCATCGGCGCGGCGCTGCGTGAGGCATTCGGCGACTCAGTATCTGTCTCGCTGTCGAGCGAGATCCTGCCCGAGTACCGCGAGTACGAGCGCACCAGCACGACTGTCATCAATGCCTACGTCGCCCCGCTGATGGATCGCTACCTGGGGCGGGTCGAGGCGGGGCTCGATGGGCGGCGGCTGCGAGTTATGCAGTCCAACGGCGGAGTGATCACCTCTGAGACGGCGCGCAGCGAAGCCGCCCGGACGGCGCTTTCCGGCCCGGCGGGCGGCGCGGTGGGGGCTTTCCACGTGGCGCGCATGGCGGGCTTCGACCATATCATTAGCTTTGACATGGGCGGCACCTCGACCGATGTGGCGATCTTCCCGGGCGACATGCTGTACACGCGCGAGGCGACGATCAGCGGGCTGGCGCTGCGCCTGCCGATTGTCGACGTGCACACGGTTGGCGCTGGCGGCGGGAGCCTCGCAAGTGTCGACGCGGGTGGCGCGCTGCGCGTGGGACCGGAGAGCGCGGGCGCTGACCCCGGCCCGGCGTGCTATGGGCGGGGCGAGCGCCCGACGACCTCCGATGCCAACCTGGTACTGGGTCGGCTGAATGGGGATCATTTTCTGGGCGGGCAGATGGCCCTGTATCCTGACCGGGCGCGGACGGCGCTTGAGACGCTGGCGGCACAGATGCGCGTCCAGACGGCGGAACAGGCGGCATGGGGCGTGATCCGCGTAGCGAATGCCACGATGGAGCGCGCCATCCGTGCCATCTCCATCGAGCGTGGCTATGATCCACGCGACTTCACGCTGGTGCCATTCGGCGGAGCAGGCCCGCTGCACGCCTGCGCGTTGGCCGAGTCGCTGCGCATCCCGCGCGTGCTCATCCCGCGTGCGCCCGGCGTGCTCTCGGCGTTGGGCATGACCATTGCCGACCTCGTCAAAGACTACTCGCAGACGGTGCTTCAAGGCCAGGATGTGCTAAACCCGGCCAGGCTTGATACAATCTTCGCTCCGCTTGAGGTGCGCGCCCGCGCCGATCTGCTGGGCGAAGGCGTCGCCGGGGCGGACATGATCCTGGAGCGTGTGCTGGACATGCGCTATGTAGGCCAGTCACATGAAATCGCCGTCGCGCAGCCTGATGACGGCGGCTGGCTGGAGGCGTTTCATGCTGCGCACGCGCAGCGCTACGGGCACCGACACGACGACGAGCCGGTCGAGATTGTTAACGCGCGGCTGCGTGCCATCGGGCGTGGGCCTAAACCGGTGTTTGAGCGACTGCCCGAAGACGGATCAGACGCACGCCCGGCCCAGATTGGCACAGGGCCGGTGTGGTTCGCCGCTGCTCAGGCAACGCCAACCGCGTTTTACGACCGTGACCTGCTGTGTGCCGGAAACCGCATCGACGGCCCGGCAATTGTTTTCCAGCTTGATACGACGACGATCCTTGCGCCCGGCTGGCGGGCAGAGGTCGATTCCTGGGGAAACTTACTGGTTAGCGCATGAAACATCTGCATCTGCTCCTCACTGCATTCCTGGCGGTCTGCCTGACAGCGCTGGCTGTCGCACCGGCTCATCCAGTTCAGGCGGCGCCCATCTCGCCAGGATTGTCGATCACCGTCAACCCGCACGAGCTGCGGCCCGCTGAGGGCGGCTATGTGTTCATCAGCGGCGGCTACCCGCTCAACGTGAAAGTCACACTTGACGGCAAGCCGCTCGATGCCTACTGGACCGGCGATGGCTACCTGGCGCTGTTTGCGTTCGACTTCCACGCAGCGCCGGGCCCGCGCGGCCTGGTAATCACGGCCAGCAATCCGCTGACGGGCGAGAAGGTCGTGCAGCAGGACACGATCACGGTTAACGATTACACCTACCCGCACGAGGACGTGTCTGTCTCGCCACGCCTGGCCCCCCTGCTCGACCCTACGCTGAACCAAAACGAAGTAGCCCGGCTTGAGTCGATCTATGCAGCCCGCACGCAGCCGGCGGCCTGGGGCTGGCCGTTCGACGTGCCTGTCCCGGACCCCTCGATCACGTCGGCCTTTGGTGCCGACCGCGCCTACAACGGGGGAATCCTGAAGGCGTACCACACCGGTACCGATTTCCGGCGCGCTGCCGGCGACCCGATCCTGGCGTCGGCTGCCGGGCGTGTGGCCACCGTCGAGTTCATGCCGGTGCACGGCAATGTGATCATCATCGACCACGGCTACGGGCTCTTCTCGTTGTATGCACACTGCTCGCAGGTGCTCGTGCAGACCGGGCAGACGGTGCAGCGCGGCCAGCTTATCGGGCTGGCCGGGTCGACCGGCCGCACCAATGGCCCCCATCTGCACTTTGAGATCATCATCGATGGCCAATCCGTCGATCCGGTAGCCTGGCTGGCGCTGCGGCCCGGCTTTGTCACCCCACCCAACGTGCCGCATAATCCAAACCAGGTCATTGACGAAGGCACCGGCAGTTAGCTGATATCGCGGAGAGGCCCAAACGGGCCTCTCTTTTTGCGATTCAGGCGTTTCCCCATGCGTTTTGCCTGTGAATCTGCTATCATATAAGCATAATCGTACGATAAGTCTGATTTATCAGATATTTCGACCTTGCAGGCTGTGAAACAGCCACAAATCGATAGGAGTAGCGCGTTATGAGTAAGGTTCGGAGCGCTGAACAAGCTTCGTCCTTAGTAGATAGAAAGTCGGTGGTCAACGATTTTCAGATCATCGTGGCTACCGTCAACGGCACCGGAAGCCAGACAGCCAACACTGTCCTGCTGCGGGCATTGTTCAGAATGGGCATCCCGGTCAATGGAAAGAACATCTTTCCTTCGAACATCCAGGGGCTGCCGACTTGGTTCACCATCCGCCTGAGCAAGGACGGCTATGTCGCGCGGCGCGAGAGCAGCGAAGTGCTGGTTGCCATGAACCAGGATACTGTCGCCGAAGACATCCAGAACCTGCCGGCGGGTGGCGTTTGCATCTACCCACTGGAATGGGGGATCGCCCAGGAGCGCGGCGACGTCGTTTACTACGGCGTACCGATAAAGGACCTGGCTAAATCGTCAGATGCGCCGCCCAACCTGCGCGACTATATCGCCAACATGGTCTACGTGGGCGTGCTGGCCGCGCTGCTGGAGATTGACCTGAACGAGATTGAAACGGCGCTGAATTACCACTTTAGCAGCAAGCCCAAGCCGGTCGACATGAATCTGAAGGTGGTGAAAGCGGCCTACGAATGGTCGATGGACAACCTCCCCAAGGCCGACCCCTATCGGGTGGAGCGTATGGACAAGACCGAGGGGCTGATCCTGCTGGATGGCAACTCGGCGGCTGCGCTGGGCGCGGTATTCGGGGGCGTGTCCGTGGTGGCGTGGTATCCCATCACCCCATCGACCAGCCTGGTCGATGGACTGCGCGAGTACCTGAACGACCTGCGCATGGATCCCGACACCGGCAAGCCGACTTACGCCATCATCCAGGCAGAGGACGAGCTGGCCGCAATCGGCACGGTGATTGGCGCGGGCTGGGCCGGTGCGCGGGCCATGACGGCTACGTCCGGCCCCGGTATCTCGCTGATGGGTGAATTCGCCGGCATGGCCTACTTCGCCGAGGTACCTGCCGTGATCTGGGACATTCAAAGGGTGGGGCCGAGCACCGGCCTGCCAACCCGGACCTCTCAGGGTGATGTGATGAAGGCCTACCTGCTGGGCCATGGCGACACCAAGCACCCGGTGCTGCTGCCCGCCTCGCTGGACGAGTGCTTCGAGTTCGGCTGGAAGGCGCTGGACCTTGCCGAGCGGCTCCAGACATTGATCTTCGTGCTGAGCGACCTCGACCTGGGCATGAACCTGTGGATGAGCGCGCCGTTCAAGTACCCCGACACGCCGCTGGATCGTGGCAAGGTGCTGACTGCCGAGGATCTCGACAGGCTGGGCGAGTTTGCCCGCTATCAAGACACTGACGGGGACGGCATCGGCTACCGAACGCTTCCGGGGACTGATCATAGGCTGGCGGCGTACTTCACACGCGGCACCGGTCACAACGAACAGGCTATCTACAGCGAAAAGCCCGAAGACTGGGTCGCCAATATGGCCCGGCTGGGTCGGAAGTTCGATACCGCGCGCTCGCTGGTGCCTGAGCCTATCGTCGACAACGTGAAAGGCGCGAAATTCGGTGTGATCGCTTATGGCACGTCACACCCGGCGGTGGTCGAGGGGCGCGACCGGCTCAAAGAACAGGGCATTGAGTTTGACTATCTGCGGCTGCGCGCGCTGCCGCTGGACGACACCACCCGGAAGTTCATTGGGAAGCACGATCGCGTGTACGTGTTCGAGAACAATAACGATGGGCAGATGGCTCACATCCTCCACATGGAATACCCGGAGATGGCAGCCAGGATCATCCCACTCGCGTATCTGGATGGCCTGCCGCCGAGCCCTTACCGGCTGGTCTCGTCCATCATGGAACAGGAGAAGTCACGATGAGCGTGAACATTCGCATAAACGACATCGGCCTGGAACGGAGCGACTATTCGGGCCGCCCGTCGTCGCTGTGCAAGGGCTGCGGGCACAACTCGATCTCGAACCAGATCATCTCGGTGGCCTACGAGATGTCGATCAACCCACACCGGGTCATCAAGCTGAGCGGCATCGGCTGTTCCAGCAAGTCGCCGGCATACTTCCTGAGCCAGTCGCACGGCTTCAACTCATTGCATGGCCGCATGCCAGCCATCGCCACCGGCGCGACGACTGCCAACAACGAGCTGATCGCCATCGGCGTGAGCGGTGACGGCGACACGGGCAGCATTGGGCTGGGGCAGTTCAAGCACATGATCCGCCGCAACATTCCGCTGGTGTACATCGTCGAGAATAACGGCGTGTACGGGCTGACCAAGGGCCAGTTCTCGGCGACCGCCGACCAGGGCCAGAAGCTCAAGTACGCGGGCGTCAACGAGCTGCCGCCAATCGACATCTGCCTGGAGGCGCTGGTCGCGGAGGCGTCATTCGTGGCGCGCTCCTTCGCTGGCGACCCGAACCAGGTACGCGAGCTGCTCAAGGCAGCGATCAGCCATCGCGGCACGGCGGTGCTGGACATCATCAGCCCGTGTGTGACGTTCAACAATCACGAAACCTCAACCAAGAGCTACCCGTGGGGCAAGCAGCACGAGGAAGCGCTGCAAGACATCACCTATGTCCCGACAGCCGAGCCAATCATGGTCGACTACGGGGAAGGGCAGGAGCAAGTTGTCGAGCTGCACGATGGCTCGCACATCCGTCTCAAGAAGGTCGATCCGAGCTACGATCCGACCGACAAGATGAACGCGCTGAAGACGATGGAAGAGGCGCGCGACCAGCAGGAATTCCTGACCGGGCTGATCTATGTCAACGAGCACCGCCCGACCTTTGCTGAGGTCAGCGGGCTGGGCGATGCGCCGCTGGTGCACCTGCCTGCCGAAAAGCTGCGTCCGCCCAGGGAAGCGCTGGATCGTTTCATTGAGGAGCTGACCTGCTGCTAGCGCCGCAAATCTATTGCGACCTGCCCGGCTCTACGTTACAATCTACGCGGCTATGGTGGATGTAGCTCAACCGGCAGAGCACCGCACTGTGGATGCGGTGGTTGTGGGTTCAAATCCCATCATCCACCCCTGAACGCGCAAGAGCCGCCCTGAGTTGTCAGAGCGGCTCTTTTGATTCAGTCTGCGCTTGCCGGATCGCAACCCGCGCGGCGTAGTTCTGCCGCAGGTGTTGCTTCAGACGCAGTGCTGGTGAAGGGCAGCCTGTGGCCGTCCTTCGCAAATGACACTCTACTCGACTTCGACCTTGGTCTTGCGCCGGGTCGCGCGGGGCTTGGGGGCCTCGACAACTTCGCCCTTCTCCTCGATGTGCTCGATGGCAGCATCGACGAGGCTACGCATGGCGAGCAGCGTCTCACGCCGGGTGGTGCGCCCGTACTGCCAGAATTCATCGGGGATCAGGCAGCCCCACTGCTTCCTGAAAGCCCTGCGGGCTTCCCGCATATGCTGCACGAATTCCGGCGCTTCTTTCTTGGCCTTCTCTTCCGACATAGTCCACACTCCCTGACTGATTACCATTTCGCGGCGTACGCGCGGTGCATACGCGTCATCGATCGCTGCCGGAACCCCCGGCAGGGGTTACTTCTATCATTCCATTACGAATTATAACGCCATAAAGTTGCGCGGTCAGCCGGGGACTCGCACCGTGACGGAGACCCGGCCTGCCCCGGCAAACGCCGGAAGCAGGTCGGACTTGAATTCTACCAGTTGCGAAGCGTGTCAGCCACCTGGGCGAGCGGGACCGTGCGCTGATCGCCCTCGCGGCGCGTCTCACCCATCTCACGGATGGTCGCCTGGCCGGCAGCGATCTCCTCCGGTCCGAGGATGATGATGAACGGGATGCCCTTGGCGGCGGCGTAGCCAAGCTGATCGCCCAGACGGTCGGCGGGATCAAAGTACATGGCGGTGTTGATGCCTGCCTGGCGCAGCCGGGTCGCCAGCTTGAGCGACTCACCTACCGTGTCGGCGTCGAAGGCCGTCACCAGCACCTCAGCAGTCGTTGCACGGATCGAGGCGGGGAACATGTTCAGTTCGTCCATCGCGTCGATGATGCGCTCGATGCCAAAGCTGACGCCGGTCGCCGGGTAGCTGGCCTCGGCGAACATGCCGATCAGCTCGTCGTAGCGGCCCCCACCTGTGATCGACGGCATAGCCTTTGGCTCGGTGACGGTTGTTTCATAGATTGGGCCGGTGTAATACTCGAGGCCGCGCACCATCGCGAAGTTCAGCGAGACGGAGTCGCCGGGCACGCCCAGCGCGTCGAGGTAGGCGAACAGGTCCTGCAGTTCGCGGATGCCCTCCACGGCCTGTGGAAAGTCGGCAAGCTGCGCGGCGAGGTCGACCAGAACGTCTGCACGCGATCCCTCGATTTGCAGCAGGCCAAGTAGTCTGTCAACGGCATCGGCAGGGATCACGGCTGCCGTTCGCCCGTAATAGTCGCGAAGCTGCGGAGCCAACTCTTGCACCAGGTCGCGCGTGGTAGCCTGTAACTCACCGGACGGGATGTTCTGCTTCAGCGCATCCGTGGCCAGCGACGTAAGCTGCGGCAAAACGGCCTCGACGAGACCAGCATCAAGCTTCTCGTCGCCGATCAGGCTGTCGCGAATCCCATCGGGCGCAAGCTTGCCCTGGATCACCAACCGGGCCACGCGCTGCAGTGGCTGGAGGGGATCGGTAGGCACGCCGACCATCAGCAGTTCTTTGCGTACGCCATCAAGGCCGATCTTGTCGAACTTGTCGATGGACCGGTACAGCCCGGCCTGGAGCGAGGCGGGAACACCAGCATACTGCCCGATACCGTCCAGCAGCTTGCGATTGTTGATCGAGATGGTATAGGCGGTGAAACCCAGCCGTCGCAGCACTTCATAGACGACGGCCACGATCTCAGCGTCAGCCAGCATGGAGGCGCTGCCGACGATGTCGGCGTCGCACTGGACGAACTCGCGATAGCGGCCCTTCTGCGGGCGGTCGGCGCGCCACACCGGGGCGATCTGGTACCGTTTGAACGGGCGCGGCAGGTCCGGATACATTGCTACGACACGGCACAGCGGCACCGAAAGGTCGTAGCGCAGCGCGAACTCGTCGCCGGGCTGGTCGCCATACCATGCTTTGTAGATCAGCCGCTCGGCGTCCTCGCCATACTTGCCCGTCAGTGTCTCAGTCAGCTCGACGGCGGAGGTTTGCAGTGGCTCAAAGCCGAATTCCTCAAACACGCCACGTACCACGTCAAGCACGTACTGACGCTTGAGCATCTGTTCGGGGAGGATGTCGCGCATTCCTGCCGGTATTCGCGGCGGCACTTTGTCTGTCATCGGTCGTGTGTCCTTTCTGATGGCCGGATAATGGCAACAAAAAGCGTGGAGTGTCGCTCACTCCACGCCGGGCAGTCAGGGGCCGGTCGCGATCAGGCGTGCGCACCCTGCGCTGCTCCACGGGCGTGGAGGCGATAGCCATGATGATGGTGATGATGGATCATCGCAGCAGGCAGAGTAAGCATCGTGTCTGTGACCTTGTGTTTAGGGCGCTGAGATCTCCTTTATTGTAGTGAGTTGCGCGGCTGCATGCAACGGCTTATAGAATCTTGCGACGCTGAAGCTCAGAACGAAGTGCCTTAGGGGTGGTGAATACGATTGACGCGATGCCCAGCGCCTCAGCGGCGCGGGTGTTGCGCGGCTGATCATCAACGAAAAGGGCCTGTTCTGGAGAGATATCCAGACAGCCCAGCGCGATGCGGTAGATTTCCGGCTCCGGCTTGGCCGCGCCGTGCTCTGCAGAACTGATCGCACATTCGAAGAGACCTTGCAGCCCCCGCCTGTCAGCCAGATACTGCGCGAAGTCGCGGCGCGCGGTGTTGCTCAGAACAGCCAACCGATAGTGTGAGCAAAGGTCGTGGAGCAGATCGCGCATAGCGGGGTACAGCCCCCAGAACTCGAATAGCTGCGCTTTGAAATCGCGCTGCGCATGGGCCGTCGTGAGGCCCAGCGCGCGCAGCCGCTCATCCCAGAACGCCGCATGAGTTATCAGCCCACGTTTGGCCTGCTCCCAGGTCTCGCTGACGTAGATATGATTCCACAGGTCGCGCCCGGACGAAAAACCGTGTTCGGCGGCCAGCGCAGACAGGTTGGCATCGAATGCCGCCCGATCGAGCGGACCAACCAGCACACGGCCATAGTCGAAGATCAACGCGGCAGGCAGTTTCATGAAACGCTCTCGTTCAACCAGCGGTTGACATGCGCTGCCAGATCAGTCTCGCAGCCCGGCTGGTAATGGTAGGCGCACATCCCGGCAGCGCGGGCTCCGTCGACGTTCTCAGCAAAGTCGTCGACGAAGAAGCTCTGTGATGCGCTGACATTGAGACAGCTCAGGATGGCTGCATAGGCCGCCAAGTCCGGCTTCAGCGTGCCAATGTCGGCGGAAATCACCTGCGCATCGAACAACCCCGCCAGCCCCAGGTCGTCGATCTGAGTGTGCAGATGGGCAATGTTGTTACTGAGCAGTCCAACGGCCACGCCCGCCGCGTGCCAACGGCGCAGCAGGTCAAGCAGCGGGGTATTGAGCTGATCCATACTGAAGAACTCCACACGCAAAGCAGCCAGTTGATCGGCAGTCAGTTTAAGGCGCTGGCCCACAGCCTGCCAGTAATCAGCAGGCGATATCTCCCCGCGCTGCGAGGCTCGCCAGGCGTCAATGCCAAACACGGTGTCTTCGACGGACCCGGGCGCAAGCCCCAGTTGCCGATCCCAGCGCAGACGGGGGCCGTGATCGAAAGTGATCATCAGGACACCGCCCCAGTCGACTACCAGTGCTTTTTTCGGCGACACCTTTGCTGCCTTTCGCCGAGCCGCGAACTATCCATCAGACCCTCCCGCAAGAATTGTACTGTTTTCTCAGCCCGGCGTGCCAGCCTGTGAGAGAGCGCATTGTTGGAACAGCCGACAGCGGCTATACTGTGAGATACCGAACAACAGAAACACTTAACCAGACGGAGTGGCCGGATGGCAGCACGTCAACGTATTCTTATTGTCGACGATCACGAGGTAGTGAGGCTGGGCCTGCGCTCTCTCCTGGATCGCCATCCTGATTTCGAGGTCGTGGCGGAGGCGTCAAACGGACGCGAAGCTATCGAGAAAGTTGATACCTACCAACCGACAGTCGTCGTGCTCGACATCCGCCTGCCCGGCATGAGCGGCGTTGAGGTGTGCCTGCAAATCACCGAGGCGCATCCTGAGATCAAGGTCATCATGCTGACTTCTTACGCCGAAGACGAGATGCTGTTCGCCGCCATCCGCGCGGGCGCAGCCGGCTACGTTCTGAAGCAGATCGGCGGGGACGACCTCGTACGGGCCATCGAGGCGGTTGGCCGGGGCGAAGCGCTGTTGGACCCCAGCCTGACACAGCGAGTGTTCGAGGAGGTCCGCAAAGCGCAGCGGGAGGAAGAGGCCTCAGCTTTTTCAGAGCTGACCAATCAGGAGATGCAGGTGCTGCAGCTTGTGTCTGAGGGCAAGACCAACCGCGAGATCGCCGAGGCCCTGTACCTGGGCGAGGGCACGGTCCGCAACTATGTCAGCAACATCCTGGGCAAGCTCGGCGTGGCGAATCGCGCAGAGGCAGCGGCGTATGCCGTCCAGCACAATCTAAAAGATTATCTCGCTTCGTGAGCTGACTTCTCTGACAAAACGGGGAAAAGTGGCCCGCGCACATGGGCCACTTTTTGATCCCTCTGCGCTCAACCCGCGCGGCGCGCGGCCTGACATTCTTCACATGGGCAGATGCGGCGCAAGTAATCCCAGGTGTAGATTCCCGACGAGTGCCCATCCGACCAAAACACCTGCAGCGCATACTTGCCGACGACCTGAAGATTCTCAACCGTGTAAGAGCGCGCCGGCTTCAGATCGATGATATTGGGGTCATGATCGCGCCCCATGTTCTCGTGGCCACCCCGGCATACCGCACACGGACAGGCCTCGCGCAGGGCATTCAGCGGAAAAATGCTCTCGTGACCATCCTGCCAGATGACGTTCAGGGTGTGCGTCTCACGGTTCAGCGTGATCCCGGTCGGCTTGAGCAATCCGACGTTGTTTGCCTTGTCTGCCATGTTCATTCCCATTCATATCTGATGCCATGACTATTGCTTGAGATTGTAGATACCGTCGTCTACGGCGTCAACCACACGTTGTTGATTGCATGCCGAAGCAAGATCAGCCGATTTCTTACACAGTCGGCTACCCAACTGTTGCTTAAGCCTTGCGTAATAGTCGTTTACATGATACGATACTATCAACTGGTAGCAAGAAACACTCCTTTCGTACAGAAGAAAGCGTGTTTATTGCTTTGACTCGTTTTGATAACGATTACATCTGAATAGATTAGGAGTAACGACGGCATGTCTCTTAGAGAGCTAGTACAACCCTCAATAGAGACTCTGACGACCCACTTCAGGTCGAATAGGCTGCTGCTGATTCACCCCAGCAGCAGGTATCGCACTCTCCTGATCGCCGCTTTGATTGAGAATCCCCCCTGTTCCGTATTCTACTTCGGGATGGGTGTGGGAGACACAACGTTAGAGCAGTTCCTGGCAAGTCTGGTTCATCAACTCGCTGACCAGCAGCCGACCTTCGGACGACACCTCAATCAGATACGCGATCAGGAACCTACCGACCTGGGCCAGCTAGCACTGGGCCTTGCCAGAGATCTCGAAGAACTCGCCAGCGAAGACTATCTGTTCGTGATTGACGAATACGACCGGGCAGATGATGTGCCTGAAATTCAGGACTTCGTCGAACGTCTCCTGGGTGAATTACCCGCTCACTGTCATCTGTTGATCAACAGCCGGACGCTGCCACGTCTACCGTGGGTGGCTCTGGTCGCAAAGCACGAAGCGGTGGTGCTGCGCGATTCTCAACTGCTGACCAGCGGGTTCTACAAGGAGAATCTTGTCGAAAACCCTAATGTCGAGGTATATGCCCTGGGGCCGGGTTACGTTATGGTCAATGGGCAGCATGTAACAACTTGGGAAGGACATCTACCTCGGCTCCTCTTCTTCTTTGCCCTCGACCGCCCGCTCGTGACGCGGGCCGACATCTGTCAAGCCTTCTGGCCTGAGCTGCCAATTGACCAGGCCGTCAACGTGTTCCACGTGACCAAACGACGGCTTCACAAGGCCCTGGGCTTCGATGTGCTGGTTCACGAAGGTGGTCACTATCGCGTAAACCAGGCGCTGAATTTGAACTACGACGTTCTGGATTTCGTTGGCAGCCTGGTCGAAGCACGCAGCAACAGTTCCGGGGCTGCTGCACACTGGCAGAACGCGATTGATATGTATCGCGGGGACTACCTGCAAGGCCATGACGATCCCTGGATTGTCGGGCGGCGGGAGGACTTCCGCGAGGGATATCTCGAAGCGCTGGCGCAGCTTGGTGCCATCCGCAAACAAGAAGGTCAATACGAGGCCGCGCTGGGGCTGTTCCTGCGGGCCGTGGGTGGATCGGCCAATCGGGAGGACCTGCATCGCGAGATCATCACGCTGTATGGCCTGCTTGGCCGGCGTGGCGAAGCCGCCGAGCATTACCAACGCCTGAAAGAGAATCTGTACGCTCAGTACGGCATCGAACCTTCACCTGAGACAGACACAGCTTACGAAGAAGCGATTGGCGGCCAGTAGGTCTGGCTAAAATCTGAAACAAAACGCGCCCCTCATATTTGTGGGGCGCGTTTTCATTATCGACGTAGTTCGCTCTACCCCGTTACATCTGTCCCAGGCTTGCGTGAACCGGCTGCTTGCGGCCCGCCGCTTCAAGGTAAAGCTGCTCAATCTGGTTAGCGATGAGCGGCCAGCTGTAGCGCTCCGCGGCCTGCCTGGCCGCAATAGACATCTCGCGACGCAGCGCGTTATTCTCTAGCAGCAGCCGGATGTGCCCGGCCAGCTCTGCTGGTTCGCGGGTGGGGATGTGGAAGCCCGTGACCCCATCCTGCACGAGATAGGCCAGCCCGCCCACTTCCGAAGCGATCACCGGCGTGCCGCAGGCCATCGCCTCCAATGCCACCATTCCAAACGACTCGTAGTCCGATGGGACGATGACTGCCTCGGCCGCCGCATAGAAATCCGGCAGCTTGTCCTGACTCTTGGCTCCCAGGAACGTGACCAGATCACCCAGACCAAGTTGGCTGTGCAGGGCTTTGAGGCGCGCCATCTCTGCGTCTTCCTGTGCCTCGTCATCAATGTTGCCGCCGACGATTGACAGGCACAGCCGGTCAAGCCCTTCGGGCCGCTGCTGCTTCAATAACGCGATGGCTTGCAACAGAATGTCGATACCCTTGAGTTGTTCGATACGGCCCACAAACAACAGGAGTTGGCTATCTTCGGAAATGCCAATGGCGCGCCTGGCCTCAGCCGTTAAGATGGGGCGAAAACGGGTGATGTCAACGCCGGGCGGGATGACGCGGATACGGCGCATGTCTGCCCCGTAAAGCCACATCAGTTGGACACGCTCGGCGGGAGTTGCTGCGACGAGATAATTGGCCTCATGCATGATCTCCTGTTCAATGTCGATGCGCAGGCTACTTTCGCGTCCGGCGGGGCTTTGCGCGATACGGTTTTTCATCTGCCCCAGCGTGTGGAACATCTGGATCATCGGCGCGTCCCACGCGGACTTTAGCTCCAGCCCGGCACAGCCGGACAGCCAGTAGTGGCTGTGGATCACGTCATAGCGCAGGTGGTTCGCAGAGGCGAAATCGGTGACGTTGCGCACGAATTCGGGCAGGTACGGGATGATCTCTGCCGTGGACAGCGGCGATTCGGGCCCAGTTGGGATATGGATCACGCGGGCATGCGGGCCTAGTGCCGTGTCGTTGACGTGTGGCACGCACGGGTCCTGCGAGCGCGTGAACACATCGACATCGATGCCGCGCTTGCCCAGCTCTATGCTCAACTCCTTGACATAGACGTTCATCCCGCCTGACTTTTTCCCACCAAGCGTGGCCAGCGGGCAGGTATGGACACTCAACATGGCGATGCGAAGCGGCTGTTCGCTCATCGGCCACCGCCTGACGCGCCGGGCTGCCGCGTGACGCAGATCTCGTAAACACGAGTATCATGCGCACCCATCCGGTATTTGTATTCCTCATTCCCACGCAGGAAATCATATATCTTGAGCCCGCGCTCGACAGCATCTTCGATGCTATAGGTCAGCAGGACAATACCAGGGCTCAGTGCTGAGAAGTCGGTAGGATTCAGGCCAGAGTTGTACAGCAGCATCCGATCACGGTAAACAAACTGCCACATCGTTGCAGCCGGCAGGCTGTCGACGGTCAGGAAGATCAGCTCCAGCACGCCACGCTCGGCCATCGCATGGCCCATCTCGCGGAAGAAGTCGCGGTGGCCCGGCTCTTTGAGGAAACCAGCCTTCTCGTCGTCGCTCAGGGCCATCAGGTCAAAGAAACGGTCGATTTCGGCATCCAGATCATGCTCAGGCCCCACGACATACCATGCAACGTCAGCCCCTTCCGCCCGGCGACGCTTGCGCCGCAGCTCATGGCGCTGCTTTTTGTCAACCGCGGCCAGGTATTCTTCATATGTCGCAGGCAGATCAATGATTGGACACACCTCCTGCACAGGCGTCTCGACACTCAAGCCGCGCGCGCGGGCCAGCTGGGAGAAAAGGTTGACGGTGATGGATGCCTCTGGGATGTTACACAGGCGGATGCAGTCCCAATGGGGGGCGTCGTCGGAGAGCATGAAGTCGAGCAGCGCGGCCTGAACCGCCTCCTCATACCCCGGCTGCGCGATGATGTCCATATAATCGGTCACGTCAATGCAGCCGACGATGTGCACGACACGCTGCCCGGCCTCATCCACGATGAACCACGAGCCGATCCCGCGCAGCACGCCGTCGTCATCGCGCACTGACACAACTGCCAGATCGCCACGATGCAGGTGTTTCCACCAGATGCGCTGCCAGTCATTGCACAGGTACAGGTTATCAGAGCGACCTGGATTGAGCAGCGAGTCCCACTCGGGCTTCAGCCTGTCGAATACATCGGGTGTTGTGTGCAGCTCGGTTCTCAAAAGACCTCGTTCTTGGTCGTGTTGGTTAGGTGTACGTCTAAGAACAGTTCGCGTTGATTGTACTGAGTGGGCTGTGAAGGATGCAAATCGGGCAGCGGCTGTGCCGCTCGATGTCAGGGTGAAGTAGGAAAAGGCGGCTGGCTGTCAAAGAACAGCGTCCACCATACACGCCACGCCGGGATGGACGCTTGTGCGCGCTGGGACTCAGGCGCGGCCTCGGTAGCAGTTGCTCCAGCAGCCGGCGTGGGGCGGCTGTAAAGGGGCACCACCAGCACTTCGCCGTCGCGGACCATCTTGCCCTGGTCATGCGCCCAGGCTTCGACGTAGGCTTCGCTGCCATAGTACGTCTTGTCTGCCTCAAGCTGCTTGTGATCCTGCTCCAGCGTGGCAATTTCCGCCTCAAGCGTGCGCTGGTCGCTGACCTTCTGCTGTCCTTCGACGATGCGCTGGCTGAAGTCGATGACCAGCCGCCCGCCGACGATGATCAGCGCGATCAGGATGATCTGCCAGTTCGTAAGCCGCAGCCGCCGGGGCCGCGCGGGTTTCGCGTCGCCGGAGTCAGGAGTGGGTGATGGTGGGATCGGTTCCTGCATACAGCCTGCACCGCTAAGAAAAAAAGCCGAGCGCACGCTCAGCTTGTGTGGGTTCCGTGCTATGCCGAAGGTGGGATTTGAACCCACATGACCTAATGGTCACTACGCCCTGAACGTAGCGCGTCTGCCTATTCCGCCACTTCGGCGTGACAACCAATATTGTACCGTCAGGCACCCATTTGTCAAGCAAAGTGTGCGCTCGTTCGCTCAGATCACCAACAACACCAACACAATCAGAAACACCAGCGGATACCCTATCCGTGCCAACCAAAGATAGTTCGTATCAGAGAGCGGCACAGGGCGCGACTGGCTGAGCGTGCGGGCCAGATTCGCCAGGAATTTTTCAGGCCGTGCCCAGGCGAGATAGCTGTAGTAGCCGGTGATGCCGAGCACGATGGCTGAGGCTGAGATATACAGTGCTGAGATGAACAGTGTCATGGACACAATGTCAGGAATCCTGCCTCCCGAAGGCCTGGCCGAACTCAATCCCCTGCGCCAGCGGCAGCGCATCAGACCAGTTGACGGTGTTCGTCTGGCGGCGCATGTACGCCTTCCATGCGTCGGAGCCCGCTTCGCGACCGCCGCCGGTGTCTGCAATCCAGCCGTCGATGCCGGTGCAGGCTCCGGCATTGATGTTGGACAGCCCAAGCTTGTCAAGTAGAGCTTTCATCGTGATCGGCCTCCACGAATGCCGGAACCCTCGTGTTGCGCACGAAGGCCGCTGTATCCCTGTGTTGTGTTTAGAGCAAAGTATATAGGTTGAGACTGGGGCGCGCTAAGCCAGGCGTTGTACCTCGGTTCAAGCGTCGATGCCGGCATCTTCGCCAACACTTAAAGTGGCGCTGGCCGCCTCCATCACCGCAGCGATCATCAGCACCGCGATCGGTACGCTCTCGCTGTTCGCAGCATCCTTCTATTTTGTGTCAAGAGGGTTTCACGCTATCGCGGAGCCGCGCCTGCGGGAGCGGTAATTGGGCAGGCGCAAGTGCCACATCGAATTGCACGGCATGCGCCTGAATACATGGCTATCTGAGCCCGCCGGCTCCGAGTGCGAGCCGGCGGCTGTTCACCTGGCTGCTTCGAGCAGACCCCGCAGCTCGCGCACAAACGAGGCGGCTGCGACCGGCTTGGGGAAGTAGGCATCAAACCCTGCCGACAGCGCTTCTTCTGCGACGTTGACCGAATGATACGCAGTGATAGCGACTACAATCAGATTGGCAGTTGCGGCATTGCTGCGAATCTGCGCCAGCGTCGCCCAGCCATCCATTTCCGGCATGGCCAGGTCCATGACGACCAGCGTGGGCCGGATCGTCCTCAGCAGTTCCAGGCACTCACGCCCATTGCGTGCAACGGCAACCTGGATGCCGTAATAGTCCAGGATCTGTGACACGACCTGGATGCTGTCTTCCTGATCTTCGACAATCAAGACGCGCCACTCATGTGGATCGCTCATCATTTAGCCCCTGTTGACGAGTTTCGCTGCACAACAAATTCCTTCAGACATGCCTGGATATCCTGCACGAATGTCCTGATAGAATAAGGCTTGACGATATACCCATCAAAGCCGGTTTCAAGAGCGCGTTCCCTGGTTTCTTGCATGGCATGGGCCGAGACGGCAATGATCGGAACGCTGGCTAACTCCGTGTCCACGCGCAGCACCTCGAACATATGCCAGCCATCCATCCTTGGCATGGCAAGGTCAAGCAGGATTATCGTAGGAGAGACTGTCTTTAGCAGCTCAAGCCCTTGCACACCATCTTCAGCCGTGAACACTTCCGCCCCATGGAAGGCAAGCACTTGCTTGGCAAGCTCTGTGTTGTCAGGGTCATCCTCCACAAGCAAAATCACCCAGGTTGAGATGTCGTTGAGGTCAGCCATTTTCAGCTTTCTCCGCCGCTTCCGGCTGGCGCGCTGTAGCAGCAGCCTGTGGGATCTTCAGGGGCAGCACCACAGTGAACGTGCTGCCTTTGCCAACTTCACTCCGCACGCGCACGCCCCCACCCATGATCAACGCCAGGTCGCGAACGATGGACAGCCCCAGACCCGAACCGCCATGCTTGCGGGTGAAACTGCCATCTGCCTGGCGGAACTTGTCAAAAATGACCTCCTGCATATGTGGCGGGATGCCGATGCCCGTATCGCTGACCACAATAAGCCACCGATCTGGCTCCTGAAGCTGGATGCTGACGCGGACCTCACCTTTTTCCGTGAACTTAATCGCATTGGATATCAGGTTAATAGCGATCTGCTTTGCGCGGCTCGGATCGCCTTCGATTTCGGTGGGCATCTCCGGGCCGAGGATCGCCTCATACTTGAGCCCCTTTTCGTCGGCCAGTGACCGTGTCTGCTCGACGAGCTGTGTCAGCCACTCACGAACGTTGAACGTCTTCTGGATGAGCTCGGTGCGGCCCGCCTCGATCTTTGCCAGATCGAGCAGGTTGTCAATCAGGCTGCGCAGATCGCGGGCGTTGGACAGCACGCGCTGCAGGTTGCCGCGCTGCAAGTCGGTCAGTTCACCGGCCATTCCTTCCAGCATGATTTCGGTGAACCCGCTGATCGCGTTCAGGGGTGTGCGCAGCTCGTGAGACATCGTCGCCAGGAACTGCGTCTTAAGCTCATTGGCTTCTTCGGCTTTCTGGCGGGCGAGCACCAGGTCGCGGTTGACCTGTTTCAAGGCGGTGATATCGTGCATCACCAGCACGCGCCCGGCCAGGTCGCCCTGGCGGCTGCGCAGGGGCGACAGTGTGATATTGAACTCCCGCTGGTGCCCGCTTACCTCTAACGCGATTTCTGCCTGCGCCTGCTCCACGTCACGGTATTTCTCGACCAGAGACGATTGGCCTGCCAGGACCGTTTCGCCAGGCTGCCCGATCACGGCGTCGGCTGGCTGGCCCAGCAGCGCGAGCGCTGCCGGGTTTGCATCTACGACCCGGTTGCTACGGCCAAAGACAAAGACCGCATCGCCGATCCCCTCAACAATTCTGTCGCGGGCAATCGGCACGATGTCCATCAGACGGTAGCGGTACAGGCTCCAGCCTACCGAGAGGCCGGTGACGATAAATGCCAGGGGTGTCAGGTCAAGAAAGTCAGGCAGCGGGCTGAAGCCGAAGATGTACAGTGCATTGGCGAACCAGGGGGTGACCGACCCAAACAGCAGCCAGATTACCTGCCCACGATAGACCTGCGGTGAACGGATAAAGGCCTGTACCAGAAAGGCTGTACCCAGCAGCAGCAGCACGTAGGAGTAGGTAGCATGGACCCAGAACGCCGGTCCGAACACACTGGTGAGCTGCCCGGCAGGGCCCAGCGTCTGGACAGACCAGAACACATGGTGGAGCCCGTTAGTGGCTGCGACCCCAATAGTCAGCACCGGCTCAATCAGCAGCAGGGCAATATTCCGTCGGGTCAGCCAGCCTTCGCGCCCGGTATATTCCATCGTGAAGGCCAACCATGCTCCCGGAGCTGTCGTGATGCCGACGTATACAATGGCCGAGAAGAACAGTTTACCGACCAGCGTGGGGCTGATCAACTGGGCAGCGTTGGCCAGCGTCCATGCGATGATGCCGGCCAACAAAACGATGAATGGCACAACGCCCGGCCCTGGCCTCCGGCGCCAGATGGCAGCCGCAAGCACCAGCAGGGCGATAACGCCGAAGGCTGAAGCAATCAGATAAGCATTAGACAATACACTCATGTTCTGTCCTGTTTGATATGAACCGCATCCTGGTAAGCTGGATCGGCGAGATTCTTTAGGGAGCCTCGTAACTGCTCAGTATCCTATTTTACAGTAATCTCCCTCCCACCACTATGAATAGCCCGTGAAATTCTCGCCAATTTGCCAACCAATCCTGTGCAGGTGAGGCCAGAGGCATGATCAAGGCTGTCCAAACCCGCGAAATCGGGATTGATCCGGCCAATTGATGCAGCCAACCGAATAAAGCCGCTCTGAAGTCCGTTATTATGGTTGAAAGGACCGGGAGCACGTGGCGACGATAGCAATGGATGCAGGGATTGCCGAACACGACCTGATCGTTTCTGCCCAGCAGGGCGACCGTCAGGCATTTGGCCAACTGGTGCGGACCTACCGGGAAGGCGTGATCAACGTCGTATATCGCATGTGCGGTGACGCACAGCTCGCAGAAGACGCCGCGCAGGAGGCTTTCATCCGCGCTTGGCAGCATCTTCCTGGCTATCGCCCCAACTCGCCGCTGCGCAACTGGCTGTATCGTATCGCGACCAACGTGGCGCTCGACATGCTGCGCCGCGAGAAGCAAACGGTCCCTGTGCACGATCTGCCGCTGGCTGCGCCGGGCGCAACGCCCGAAGGGATGCTGGTTCACCAGGAGCAGTCAGAGGCGGTCCGGCAGGCCGTGCTGGAACTGCCCCCGGCCAGCCGGGCGGTGCTGGTGCTGCGAGAGTACGAGGGCCTGTCTTATCGGGAGATCGCGGAGATGGTGGATATCCCGCTGGGCACGGTGATGTCACGGCTGAATTACGCACGCAGACTGCTGCGCGAATCGCTGGCAGCTTATCTGGAGGCATCATGATAGAGCATCCGACTGCGCTGCTTCAGGCGTATCACGATGGTGAGCTGCACGGACGGCGGCTTCGGCAGGTCGAGGCGCATGTGGCGCAGTGTGAAACCTGCCAGACAGAGCTTGAGTCGCTTGACAGCCTGTCCGCGCTGCTGACGACCTACAGTCCCGCACCTGCACGCACGCCGCCGGATCGTTTCGCCGCACAGGTAGGGCTGCGGCTTGAGCGCCGCGTGCCAGCGCCGACGCGCCAGGCATGGGTCCGCCGAGGCTGGTACCTGCTGCCGGTGGCACTGATGGTGGCCTGGATCGCTGCAAAGGCGGCATTCTTCATCACCAACGTGATCCTGGCGGCCCTGGAACTGGAGCCGGCGGCCAACGATGTCGCCGCCCGTGCGGCGCAGGTGGCGGAGCACCTGCCACTGGTAGCAAGCATCGCGCAGGGCGGCCCGATCGAGAAGTCTTGTGGGCCTCGGCGTGCTGGGGCAGCCGGCAGTGTTGAGCGTGTTGGTGACGGTGTTCATCGGCGTGCTGTACTGGAGCTGGCTGGCGTCCTGGTGGATCAGCCGCGAGGAGCAGCCCTCGCCGGAGCATGGAAATGGGCAGGGTTGATGGTGTGTTGGTAAGTCAAAGACGACGACTTACTGGTAGTTTGATGATGTTTTATCAGATAAGGAGAAGTTGATGGAACACACGAAGGTTTTGAAACGCGCATGGCATATGGTCACGAAGTACCGGGCGTTGTGGATCTTCGGCGTCATCCTGGCGCTGACGACTGCCTCGGCAAGCAACCCGCTCACCTGGCGGGCCAATGACAATGGCAGCAATAACAACAACCAGAGCTACAATGGGCCGGCCTTCTCGATGGATCAGGAACCCCTGTCGCAGCTTCAGTCCAATATGGACCAGGCGTCGCGCGAGATGGTCCGACTGTTCAACGAGGGAATCCCGGCACCGACAAAGAACCTGCTCATCGGCCTGGCAATTGGCCTGTCGTGCCTAGTGCTCGTCATCATCGTTGTAGCGACGGGCGCGCGCTATGTGAGCGAGACATCGCTGATCCGTATGGTGGATGGCTACGAGGAAACCGGCGAGCAGATCGCCGCACGCGGCGGCTGGCGGCTGGGATGGTCGCACCAGGCGTGGCGGCTGTTCCTGATCGACCTGCTGATCGACGTGCCGGTGACGCTGGCCTTCATCCTGCTGTTCGCGCTGGCTGCTGCGCCGGTCCTGCTGACCATGAACAGTGGCGCAGGCGGGCTGGTCTTCGGCATTGTGTTGACGATTGGCCTGGGCTTCCTGTTCATCTTTGCCGCCATCGCCGTCGCGATCGTGCTCGCGGTGCTCAAGCCCTTCTTCAAGCGCGAGGCCGCGCTGAACGGGCTGGGCGTGCGGGATGCGGTCCGGCAGGGATACAGCATCGTGCGGCGGCATCTGAAGGATGTCGGGCTGATGTGGCTGATACTGTTCGGCGTTGACGTCGGCTGGCCGGTGGTGATGTTCATCATCGCGCTGCTGCTGGTGCCGGTTGCGGCGCTGGTCGGCGGGCTGCCGGGGCTGCTGGCAGGCGGGATCACGGCGCTGTTTGCGCATGGCTCGACGGCGCTGCTGGTCGGCGGCATCACGGGTGGGGCGATCTTCGTCATCGTGTTTGTCGTGCCGCTGGTGGCGCTGGAAGGGCTGAAGCTCGTCTTCCAGTCGAGCACGTGGACGCTGACCTACCGCGAGCTGCTCTCAACAGAGACGCTTGCCGCAGACAACGGCCTCCCTGACGGGGCCGATGCTCGCTAGCTTCCCTGCGACACAATCCGGGGCCATCGTCGGTCTGACGATGGCCCACGCTCAGAAACCTTCTCAGATGGCCCGATGTGGCGAACACTGGCCATCGTGAGAAGGCTTCGGCTTGCAGCGGGGTTAGATGCGCTCGGCGTATTCGTCCCGGAACGCGGGCTTATCAGAGAATGGCTCATCAAACTCACGGGCGGCGAGATGCCCGGAGTACACTGCCTGCGCGATGATGTGTGGCGCGTCAGCGTCACCTATCACGCGCAGCGAGGACAGCACCTTCTCATCGCGCGATGGCTTCAGTTCCTGATACAGCGCGTCGTTGGGTATCCGGTCGGTCACCAGCACGATGGCATCACACGGCAGATCGATCCTCGCGCCGGACACGGTGTTTGACAGCCTTGCAGAGTCGGGGCTGATGGCTCCCAACGTATGGTGCGTGTAGCCGGTTACGCCTAGCTCTGCCAGCCGTTTCAGGATGCGATCCTGCTCCAGCGTGTACTGCGTCCAATAGGAGATCGAGGGGGCGGGCGTTGCCAGCGTGACCTCGCATCCCTGGCGCGCCAGCAGATCTGCCAGCACGCCGCCCATGTAGTAATGATCGTCGTCGTAGAGGACGACCCGGCCCACCGGCAGGCGTCCGGCCATCAGGTCATCGGGTGTGAAGACGTGCGGCGAGTTATAGCCAGGGATCGGCTGCCACAGCGCGCGGCCAACTCCGTCGCGCCGCCACTGCGCGCCGGTGGCGATGATCACGTCGGAAAACCCGGCTTCCTGAATGTCGCTGGTAGACATCGGGCTGCCGGGATAAGCGGACACGTTCGGCAGTTTCTTGATCTGGCCCAGACGCCACTCGATGACCCGCCGCCATTCGCTCAGGCCGGGCAGCCGCGATTCGAGGGCTACCCGTCCACCCAGTTCCTGCCGCGCCTCGACCAGCGCGACCGAATAGCCACGCTGTCCCAGCGCGCGGGCACACTCCAGCCCGGCAGGCCCACCGCCGACGACCAGCACCTGCCTGGCATCTTTCGCCGGAGCCACGTTCTCAGGGTGCCAGCCGCGCCGCCACTCCTCGCCCATCGTCGGGTTCTGGGTACAGCGGATAGGCATCGACAGCAGATCGCCGGTGATGCAGATGTTGCAGCCGATACATTCACGGATGTCCTCGATCCGGCCTTCCTTGATCTTGCGGGGCAGGAACGGATCGGCGATTGACGGGCGGGCGGCCCCGATCAGATCCAGCACCCCGCGCCGGATGGCCGAGGCCATCGAATCGGGAGAAGTGTAACGCCCCACTCCGACGACGGGCTTGGTGGTGAGCGTTTTGACGAACGCGATGTAAGGTTCCTGAAACCCCTCTTTTTCGAAGCGCGAGGGGGCCGAGTCGTTGTCCCAGTTGCTGATGTTCACATCCCACAGATCGGGCAGTTCCGCCAGCATGGCGACGATGTCGTGGCCTTCACCCTGATGGGTGATGCCGTCCTCGCCCAGTAGCTCGTCGACGGCCAGGCGAACCGCTATGGCGCACGTATCGCCGACTGCCTCCTTGGTATCTTCGATCAGCTCTCTGAGGAATCGCACCCGGTTTTCCAGGCTGCCGCCGTATTCGTCAGTGCGATCGTTGTAGCGGCGCAGCAGAAAGTGCATCGCCAGGGGCAGCGCGTGCCCGGCGTAACAGTAGACGATGTCGAATCCTGCCTGCTTGGCCCGCACCGCTGCCGCGCGGTGCCAGCGCTGCACGCTGTGGATATCCTCTTTGTCCATGCGCCGTGTCTGGCCGGGGGTGAAATCGGACAGGCCGACCGAGCGCAGCCCGAATGGCGGCGTCCGCGAATAGAGGTTCGATGCCTGATGACCGCTGTACGTCAGTTCGATGCCCGCCAGCGCGCCGTGCCGGTGAACGGCGTCGGCCATCATCGCCAGCGCGGGAATGTGGCGATCATCCCACAGCCGTCCCTCCACATACGGGGTGAGGTCGGTGCTGTGGTGAATCTCGGTTTCCTCGGTGCACACCACCCCCCAGCCGCCTTCGGCCTTGACGCCGCGCATAGCGGCCAGCGAGCGCGGCATGCGATGGCCCATCCCGTTGCAGTGGGGCACCTGGTAGAACCGGTTCGGTGCTACGACGGGGCCAATCGTTACCGGCTCAAAAAGAATGTCGAAGCGGTCATCCATTCAGCACATCCTTTCGCGGCCACAAGCATACCCTGTCCACAAATGAAGCTCAACTCCAACGTTATCCCACCGGCTGGTGGGCAGGGGCTTGCCTGCGCGGCACTTCAGTCTTATCCTACAGGTGATAGTCTTTCTCCTTTCAAAGGCAACGTAGCCCACCTCACACATTCCATACAGCCACCCCAGGAGAATTAATGACGGCTCTCGACGTTCGCCCCATCCGCACTCCGCGTGACCGGCACATCTTTTTGACCTTCCCCTGGCGTATTTACCGCGACGACCCGCTGTGGGTGCCGCCGCTGCTGCCGGAGCGCGCCAAAACCATCGACCCTGAACAGGGCCCGTTCTTCAAGCGTGGTGAGGCGGAATTCTTCATCGCATGGCGCGACGGGCAGCCGGTCGGCACGATTTGCGCCGCCGAAGACCCGCCAACTAATCAGCCGCGCGGCGCGAAGGAATGTGTGTGGGGCTTTTTTGAATGCGTGGACGACAACGACGTCGCCGCGGCGCTGTTCGATCAGGCGGCGAGTTGGGCGCGGGCACGTGGGCTCAACGCGCTGTATGGTCCCTTCAATCTGGACTACGAGGACGGCTACGGTATCCTGATCGAGGGGCGCGACCGCCCGCCTGCGCTGATGTGCGGCCATACGCCGGCCTACTACCGGCAGCTTGTCGAAACCTACGGTTTCGAGCCGGGCCGCCCCGACAACCTGGCGTTTGCGTTCGACCTGGTCGGGGATACTGAGCCGCTGCAGCGGCTCACCCGGCTGGCCAACGGCCTGCGCCAGCGCCGCGCGTTTACCATTCGCGGCGCGAACTTCGACGATTGGGACGCCGAAGTCGACCGCGTTCACTACCTGCTCAACCATTCGCTCAACCATCTGGAGGACGTGATCCCCTGGCATCGCGACGCGCTCGAAGCGATGGTTGCGCCGTTTCGCGACATTGCCGATCCCGATCTGATCCTCTTTGCCGAAGTCGGCGGCCAGACGGTCGGCTGGTTTGTGGGGATCCCCAATCTGAACGAGCACTTTCAGAAAGTGAACGGCCTCCGCAACCTGTGGAACTATCCCCAGTTGATGTGGCTGATGCGGCGTCAGACGGAGTGCCTGGCGATCAAAAGCGTGCTGGTGCTGCCCGAATACTGGAACACCGGGGTATCGGTGCTGCTGTTTGACGAGATGGCCCGGCGGGCGGTGGCCAAAGGCTACAGGTGGCTTGATCTCTCCATCACGTCGGAGGACAACCCGCAGACACCCAAACTCGCCACGCGCATGGGCGCGAAGTTGTACAAGCGCTGGCGTATCTACCGGAAATGGCTGTGAACTTGTCCGCGAGCAGGGCAGCAAGAACTCAACTTGAACTACTCAAGAACCATCAACCATCCCTAACAAAGTGAGGTTTCTGTGAGCACTGAATGGACTTCTCGCAAGCGCGTGGAAGCGGCGCTGAACCACCGGGAGCCGGATCGTGTTCCGCTGGATTTTTCGATCACGCTCGACGCCTATATACGACTGCGGGACTATCTGGGACTGCCGCCGGAGGAAAAGATCAGTTATGACCGTTTCTTCGAGGTGCGGCCTGCTCTCGACCTGCTGGAGGCAGTGAGCGTCGACATGGCGTGGGTGCGGCTGCACAGCCCGAAGAACTGGTCAGCGCCGCCCCCCCTGCCCGACGGCACCGTGCTGGATATCTGGGGCGTGGGCCGTAAGCTCATCGACCTGCCCAACGGCAGCCATCTCAACGAGGTGACCTACAATCCGTGGAAGGGGCTCGACCCTGCCGACATCGACCTCGATGCCTACGACTGGCCCGATCCGCACGCCCCCGGCTATACCGACGGGCTGGAGGAAGAGGCGCGCCACTTATTCGAAGAGACCGACTTTGCGATCATGGGCCGTTTCGGTGGGCCGATTCTGGAGATCGCCGCGTATCTGCGCGGCTTTGACCAGTGGCTGATGGACCTGGCCCTGTACCCCAGCTTTTCCCGCGAGCTCTTGGAGCGCATCGCCGATATCCAGATCGCGCTGGACGAGGCAGGCATCTGCGCAGCAGGCCAATACCTTTCGGTGTTCAAGCTGAGCGGCGAGGACCTGGGCATGCAGGATCGCCCGCTATTTTCAATGAAGACCTGGAAAGAGGTGCTCCTGCCGCCGCTTCAGCGCCGCTGGCGGGCCGCACGCGAGGTGCTCGACCGCTACGCACCACATGTCAAGACGATGCTCCACTCGGACGGAGCCATCCGCCCATTCCTGCCCGACATCATCGCCAGCGGCGTCGAGATGATAGACCCGGTCCAGGGCGTGTGCAAAGGCATGGAGATGGATGGACTGAAGCGTGACTTCGGCGCGCAGCTTGCTTTTCACGGCGGTGTCGACACCCAGCATCTCATGCCGTTTGGTACGGTTGACGAGGTGCGGCAGGGAGCCATCAGCGTCATCCAGGCGTTGGGCATCGGTGGCGGCCTGATCCTGGGGCCCAGTCACTTCATCCAGTCGGATGTGCCGCCGGAGAACATTGTCGCCCTGAGGGATGCCATCCAGTCGCACGGCCATTATCCACTGGCCTGACCCAACGGTAAGCACGCCCTGTGATCGCGTAGTGGGAAGGTCAAGACAGCGGCGAATACGCCCGTCGCTGTCTTTCGTGCGCGGCGTTCTGGCAGGGTCGGTGAAGGGTTAGACCAGCCTCGAAGCCCTAACCGGTCCCCGCAGCGATCATCTCACGCAGGCGGCGTGTCAGGCTTCGCATCAGCTTGAGGGACACTTCAGGCCGCTCGTGCAGAATTGCCAGGAATGGCTCGCGCTCGATGATGAGCACGTGCAATCTGCCCATCGCTTCAACGGATGCCGAACGCGGCGCAGAGTCGAGGAGGGCCATCTCGCCCACCACCTCGCCCTCACCGGGCGTGGCGAGCGTCACCTTTTCCTCGCCGGACTGGGTGTAGATGCGGACCTTACCCTCGATGACGAGCATCATCTCGTCACCCTGATCGCCTTCATGGTAGATGATGGCCTGATCATCGTGCCACTGTTCGCGGGCAATGTCCGCGATCTGCTTCAGATCGTCAAGGTCGAGGCCTTCAAACAGCGGAACTTGCTTCAGCAAGATGGTGCGTTCAAGGGCCGAAACTGTTCGTGTCATCTCGCGGGTCATATCCCCTTCTTTCGCCATGCGCTGAAGCGCTCCCTGTGCTGCCTCGGCGACGAGGGGATCGGGATTCGCCTTCATCGCGTCGAGCCGGCCCGATAGGTCCGATAGGTCCATCTCGGCCACCGCATATGCCGCGAGCGCCATCAGCCAGTGGTCCCCGTCGACAAGCAGCCGCTCGACTGCTGCGGTTGGCGTCAGCGCTTTCCCGCGTGCATCGATGTACCGGGCTTCCTCGGCTTCTTCCAGGTGAGGGAGAATCCGTTTGACAAGCTCACGGCTGCCCAGTGTCTCCAGAGTCTCAACCGATGAAGCCCGCAGTTGGGGATCATCCGAGTGAAGTGCTTCCGATACCAGACTCATCGCCTCGCGATCGCCAAACAGCCCGACACTCTTTACCAGCCGCGCCTCTGCCTGATCCTCGCGTAGGGCCAACTCCTGGTGAACGAGGTCGAGTTTTGTTTCTTCGAACTCCAGAGCTGCATGGAGTTCTCGCAGGGCATGCAGCCGGGCTACTTCCTGGTCCACGTACTCAAACAGGGCCTCGATCAGGCCAGGTGTAGCGGGATCAAGCGCATCCAGCGCCGCGTCGAGGCGCGCTGCCTCATCTGGTGTTGCGCCGATCCTGCCGCTCACCGGTTCCAGCAGCACCGGCAGGATCTTCTCGGTGGCGGCACGGCCCATAGAGCGCAGCGCCGCGGAAGCCGCGCTCTGTACAACCTTTTCAGGGTCGCGCAGGCATGCCACTAGGGGATCGATCGCA
This sequence comes from uncultured Chloroflexia bacterium, assembly GCA_963787375.1. Classification (GTDB taxonomy): domain Bacteria; phylum Chloroflexota; class Anaerolineae; order Aggregatilineales; family UBA3940; genus CAWBCR01. Next base: position 181,153 of record CAWBCR010000017.1, read on the forward strand.
GACTCCACGCTCAGCTCGCCAAGCGTCTCGCAGGCTGCCCGCCTGACAAATGCCGCCGGGTCGGCGAGCGCTTCAACCAGTGCGGCAAGGCAGGCATCGGCTTCAACCCCGGCGCGAGCAAGCTGCCCCACCGCCTGAACGGCGATCACACGGCGGTTGGAACGTTGATCATCCCCCAGCAGGCTTTTCAGCCGCCCCATACCGCGTTCTGTCTCGCCGTACAGGGCCAGCGCCACAGCCGCCTGCGCGCTTACCTCGACAGTGTCATCGCGCAGGAAGAGCCTGATCTCCTGAGATCAGGATGTCGCTTGCTTCGGGCGCAACCTGCGGCAGTGCCCGCAGCGCGGCGACCCGTACGCGATAGTCCTCGTCACCCAGGCGCGATTGGATCACATTAACCGCTTCCTGCGCGTTCAGCTCCGCCAACGCATTGATTACCTCGCTGCGCACCTCGGCGTCAGGGTCTTCGGCGGCAGCGATCAACGCCGGCACCGCCGACCGCGCATGCATCAGCGCCAGCAGGTTCGCGCCCAGAACGCGACTAGCTGGCTGATCGTCGTGCAGCGTGTTGATGGCCAGCTCAATAGCGCCTGCGTGGCCTTCGAAATTGGCAAACAGGCTGCCTTCATCTGCCGTAAAGACCTCAAACCGCCCGGCTTTCAGGGCCTGTACCAGCGCGTCGCCATACTCCCCGTGCATGCGCCACACCAGCACGCTGCCGGTCACGGCCAGGGCCAGCCCCAGGATAACCACCTGGTCGGGACTGAGCAGGAGTTGTGTCAGGATGATAAAGAAGCCAGACAGCACAATGCCCACCTGCTGCGCCACGGCAGAGTTGAAGGTGCGCACCTGCCCGCGCGAAGTAGCCGGTATGACGTTGAATATCGCATTCAAGGCCCCGTCCGCGACAGCGTACAGCGCGATGAACTTGACAAACTGGCCAACCGCGGCGGGAAGAATCGTCCTGTTGATTGCCAGCAAGATAAACACTACCAGGTAAGAAGCTGGCAGGATCAGGAACGAATTGATCAGCCCCAGGCGAGCGTAGAGACGGCTCGCCAGGAAGAACGAGATCACGAAGATGACAACTGTCGTGACGGTGTAAAACTGCCCCAGAAAGCCTGCCCGGTCGGTGGGGATGGCGTCCTGGACAGCGGTGTTAAACAGGAACGATACCATGAAGGCTAGCGTGGCGTTGACCACCGTCGCGTAGGCAACCAGCTTAAGCAGCGGGGTCTGGCGGATGGCGGCGAACCCCTCGCGCAGGTCGTCGAGGAGGCCCACTGCGATGACCTGCCGGGGTCGGGGCGGAGCATAACGCTGGGTGATGATGTAGATAAGCCAGGCGGCGAGCAGCACGACCACGGCGTAGACGATCAGCAGATTCTCGGTGCCGAGCAGCAGATTCAGGGGGCTGGTGATGGCGTTGCCGGTAAAGCGTCCTGCGACAGCCGCACTGACATAGACCGGGAACAGGCGTTTGGCCTGCAGCGTATCGTTGACCTCGCCGGAGATGTTCCACGAGATCAGCAGCATGAAGGCGGTGATCACTTCGACCGTCAGCCACACGACAGGCACTACCGCTGCATCCATCTTCAGCAGCAGCAGGGCGCGCTCGCCGAGCACGACAACCGCCAGGGCCACCGGCACCGAAACGGCGAAGACAACCCGCCGATCGGCAAAACGCTTCAGACCTGAGGTATACGCCATCAGGAACAGGAACGAGACGATGCCCAGCGCCACGTACATCGGGGGCAGATGCTCCGCGCCGACACGGTCCAGGAACAGGCCGTCTTTGGTGTTGGCGGCAAGCGTCATGGCGATGCCGCACAGCGCAAACAGCGCACTGACCCGAACGACCAGCCCGGCTTCTTCTTTGCGAACCTGCACGAGCATCAACCGGCGCGTTCTGAACATCCGGCATGCCCCCACCGTATCACAATGTTGTCAAACAGATCGACAGAATACAGGAGCGCCTCTTATGGGCGCTCCGATTCGAATACCTTTTAGCTTACTGGCTGTAACCCAGTGGCGCGAGCTGTTCCAGCACCAGTTGTGGTAGCTCGCCCAGATCGGTGCGCCAGACGCGCGCTGTGCCATCGTTGCTGGCAGTGACGATCTGTTCGCCATCCGGGCTGAAGGTGGCCATCAGAATGGAATTGCTGTGGCCGGCCAGCCTCGCGATCAGCGTTCCGCTGCTGCTTCGCCACAGGCGCGCGGCCCCGTCGCCGCTGCCGGTCACGATCAGCGTGCCATCGGGGCTGAAGGCGGCCCAGTTGACGCTGTCGGGGCCGTCAGACAACTCGAAAACCTGCTGGCCTGTGTGTGCGTCCCACACACGCGCCGACCTGTCGGCGCTGGCTGTGACCACGCGGGCGGAATCAGGGCTGAAGGCTGCCATGCTGACGGCATCGGTATGCCCACTCAGGGTGGTAATCAAGGTGCCGGTTGCGGCATCCCACACACGGGCGGTGCGGTCGACGCTGGTGGTTACGATCAGCATGCCGTCGGGGCTGAAGGCCGCCCACCTGACCGGACCGGTGTGCCCGGCCAGCACGGCGATATTCTGGCCGGTGGCCGCGTCCCACAGGCGGGCCGTCATATCGTCGCTGGCCGTGACGATGCGCGTGCCATCTGGACTGAAGGCTGCCATGTTGAGGCCTTCTGTGTGGCCGCTCAACACGGCAAGCTGTGCGCCGGTGTGCGGATCCCACAGGCGTGCAGTGCCATCGCGGCTAGCGGTCAGGACCTGCGTGCCGTCGGGGCTGAAGGCCGCCCACCAGATCTCTTCGTTATGCCCGGTGAGAGACGTGATCAGGCTGCCGGTCTGCGTATCCCACACGTCCGCGGTCCGGTCGCTGCTGGCCGTCACTACTATGCTGCCGTCCGGGCTGAAAGCTGCCATCTTCACGTAGTCGGTGTGTGCGCTCAACACGGTCAGCGCCTGGCCGGTTTGAGCGTCCCACAGCTCTGCAGTGCGATCGTTGCTGGCGGTCAGCACTTCTGTCCCGTCGGGACTGAACACCGCCGAGTTGACCGGCTGGTCCTGGGCGCTCAGGATCGGCAGTGGCGCTGAACGGTCAAGTTGCCACAGCAGCGTCCGCCGGTCGTCGCTGGCGGTGGCGATAAACTTCCCATCACCGCTGAACTGGGCAGACAGGACCTGGTCGGTGTGCCCATGCAGGACGAGAAGCTGCGCGCCGCTGGTGGCATCCCACAGCCGCGCCGTGCCATCGCCGCCTGAGGTGACGATCTGGCTGCCGTCCGGGCTGTAGAAAGCGGTGAATAGCGTCCCCGACAGGGAATCCACTTCGTACAACATCTCACCCGTCGCGACGTCGTACACGCGCAGCGCGCCATCGCCGCTGGCCGTCACGACATGCTGGCCGTCGGGGCTGAAGTTGGCTGAGTTTACCCAGCCGCGCGCGCCGATCAGCACTTGAAGCTGCTCGCCGGTCGCTACGTCCCAGACACGTGCGGTGAGATCGCGGCTGGCCGAGACCACCATCGTGCCGTCGGGACTGAAGTTGGCCCAGCGCACCCAGTCAAGATGGCCGGGATCCTCCAGCGGCCCCTCATCGCGTCCCGCGATAGTCCGTACCAGATTGCCGGTTGCAACATCCCAGATGCGAATGGTCTTATCGCTGCCGGCGGTCACGATTTGCGTGCCCGCGCTGTTATAGAACGCGGTCCACACCTCGCCGGTGTGCCCGCGCAGGATGTCGATCAGGTGGCCGGTCTCAGCGTCCCACAGCCTCGCCGTGCTGTCCTGGCTGGCGGTCAGGACCTGCGTGCCGTCGGGGCTGAACACGGCAGAGTTGACCGGGCCCTGATGGCCTGTCAGGTCGAGAAGCTGCGCGCCGTTGGACGTGTCCCACACGCGGGCGGTGTTATCGCGGCTGGCCGTCACCAGGCGGCTGCCGTCAAAACTGAAGCTGGCCGAGCGCACACGGTCCTCGTGGCCCAGGAAAACCCGCACCGGGAGTGTGTGCGACAGCACCGAGTACATCGCCCCCCAACTCTCGACACTCTGGTAAGTCTGGTAGGCTTTGTAGGCTGAGCGATAAGCCTGGATCACGTCGCCGTTTTGAATGGACAGATTGACCTGGGCAGCCAGCTCCCGCGAGAGTGCTTTCTGCGCTGCGTAATACTCTGTAACAGCGAAGGCAACCGACAGCCCGACGATGATCACGACCGCTGCCACGACGCCTGTCAGTGTGATCCGCCGCTGTCGGTGGGCCCTGGTCTTGCTCTCCCTGAGAAGCCGGGTTTCGTCGTTTGAAAGAACCAGCCCGCTTTCCTGTGGCTCGATGATTTGCAGCTCATCGCGGCTTAATAGCAGCTTATCCCGCATGTAGAATGGCAGCTTCTGAGAAAGCAGCTCTTTTGCCGCCTTGCGTGACTGGACAGCGGGGTCGAGCTCGATTTTGTCGACTAGGTAGTCATGGGCCAGCTCAAAACCGACCTCATTATTGGCCGGCTCGCCCGAGGAGTCGGAGGGGGTTTCCGCCAGTGCCAGGCTGCCGTCGCTGCTGTCTGTCTGGATTTCAGTCTCGCTCAACAGGCGGCTTTCGAGCAGGCTGCGCAGCACCTCATCGAGCGTCATGTTATCGATGCCAAGCGCGCCCAGCTCGGCGGCCAACTCGTTGCGTGGGCGGACGATCCGGTGGCGGTCGGAGCTGATCAACGCCTCCAGAATCTGGCGGGCAACCTGGCGCTGGTCGGGCAGGAACTGGCGAGTCAGCACGCGATCCAGGTGGCTGCGCAGGATGCCGCTGGTGCCATCCAGATCGTCGTATTCGGCATTTGTGATGGTCCTGGCGTCTTGCGGCAGGCCGTCGTAGAGTGTTGAGCACACAAGCTGGAGCTGCGGCGGATTGATCTCGCCTTCCTGGCTGCTGAGGTCAGCGATGACCCGATCGACCAGACCCTCTTCGTAGCCAACTCCGAAGCGGCGCGGCGGCTCGACGATGATCTCGCGGGCCTCGTCGGTGTTGAGGCGGCGCAGCAGGAACTCGTTTGAGTACGGATTGCGCACGTGCGGGCGAAACGTGCCGAGCAGCCCAAACCACTCGCTGCGCATCGAGAAAATCCAGCGCACCGGCAGCAGGTCGTCGTCGAGGCATGGCGCAAGCTCCGAGAGGAAGTCCTCACGCATATGCTCGTTCTGAACGGTGAACAACTCCTCAAGCTGATCAAGGATGATGATCACCCGTTGGCCACCCAGGAGGTTTGTGGTGTAACGCAGAAAGTCCTGCAGAGAGGCGACCGCTAGATAGGGGGACTGCTCAAGCTGTGGGACCAGCACTCGCTTGACGGCCAGGTGCGCGATCTGCTGATAAGGCCGCACGTAGATCGGCACCTCGCCGCCGGCCATCAGGCGTGGCATGATGCCTGCCTTGAGCAGGCTGGTCTTGCCAGCGCCGCTTTCGGCGTGCAGCACAGTGAGCGGTCCGCGTCCCAGCAGATTGAGGATGGTCGAGATGACCTCGGTACGGCCGTAGAACAGTGCCGCGTCCTCAAAGTCGTAGTGCAGCAGCGCCTTATAGGGCGTGCCGCCCATACCGGTTCGCTGCGCCTGCTCGGCCTCGGCCTGAAGCTGCCCGATGTACGCTTTGACCCCTTCCGCCAGCCGGCGCTGCTCTTGCTGCTCCTGCTGGACAGCCACCTCGACGGCGGTCAGCGCCCGCTCGACATGGCTGTAGATCACCTGCGCACCGGCACCAATGGCCGTCACGCTGCCCTGAATGTCGCCGACGACGATCTTGTCGCCGCCGACCACGTCACCCCCCACGGGTTGAGACTGCTGTTCAGGCATAGCCTAATCCTCTTGTGCTGGAGATTGCCGCGCCTTCTTGTTCGTGAGCCCCAGTATGGTGGCATAGTCGCCGGGAGGAGTCAAGTGGAAGAGTGGCGCGGCGCGCGCCGCATTATGAGTCTGCCGGGGAGTGAGTACAATAAGAGGCATGATAGCGCCCAGCTTTATCCGACAAGGCTCGCGGGTCGCACCGGCCAGCCGGCAAGCAGCCCTATGACTGGCAAACTCCGCCGGATCCTGTCGGGCTCTCAGGCGTTTGGCTATGGGCCCTCCTCCAAGCTGGTCACGATTGCCAGCCACCTTAAGCAGGCAGGGGTGGTCACCGATTTCTATGGAGAAGGGATCGCCCGGTCGTTTGCGGAGATGAACAGGCCGGCGTTTGGCGCGCTGCGGGTTGAGACCGACGTAGAAGATATCGCGCCGGGGGGGTACGATGCGGTCATTAGCCTGATGAGCCCGGAGGTCGCCGCGTGGGGCTACTCACAGGGGGTACCCGTTGCTGCCGTCGACAGCCTGTATTGGCTGTGGCGCTGGCCGGAGGACCAGCAGTCTGCGGTGCAGCGCGACATTGGGCAGTTTCGCGGCGCGCACCGGCTGGGTGACCTGCTGGCATACATCGAAACGCTGCCGCGTCACGTGCAGCAGTTTGCCAACCACCTGATGGCCGACCGCTCGTATATCCAGCGCTATCCGGGAATGTATCGAGAGGATCGCGCCGACCGTGTCCTGAATCTGGTCGAAGTAGGGCCGATTGTCGATCGATCGTATTACAGCGCCCGCCCGCGTGATACGGTGCTGATCTCCTTTGCCGGAATGATCAATCCGCTGGTATCCGACGAAGACATCGACAAGTATTTCCGCCTCGTCAACACGCTGCTGGAACCGGCGCTGGCCGAACTGGGGCAGGCGTACCAGGTCATCTATGCGGTGAACCCGGTGCTCGACGCGGCAGCAAGGCAGGTCTTCCACGGCGCGGTCACTTCGCTGTCCCATCAGGAGATGCTTAGCACGATGGCCCGCTCGATTGCCGTCGTCTCGCCGCCGGGAATCACCACGTTCTACGAGTGCCTGGCATACAAGACACCGGCGCTGTCGCTGCCGGAACAGCATTATGGGCACTTTCCCAATTACGAGCGGCTGGCGCATCTCAGCGATACTGTGCAGCATTTCCGGCAGGCATATCCCGAGGCGCTGGCATCGTTTCGGGTTCCGCGCACGGCGATGACGCCGCCCGAGCAGGTTCGCGAACTTTACGTCATCTATCAGCGCCTGCTGGATGGGGAGATGCCGGACGCGCTGGCTGACATGCAGCACACGCTGTACGAAGCGCTGCTGGCCGTGCGCGACCCGGACCGCTGTGCAGCGTATGCCAGTGCGCAGTTGGCACTGCTTGAGCCGCTGGTGGGCACGTTCTGCGGCGCGGAGGATGTTGCCGAAGGGATCAAGGAGATGCTGGGGCTGCAGGCCCCCGGATCTCCGCGCCGCGAGTGTTGAAAGATTGTTGAAAACCTGTTGAAAACTGCCCCTGGAATGTTGAAAACTACCCTCAAAATGTTCAAAACTGGCCCCTGAATGTTGAAAACTATGTTGAAAACTCCGCCCCGTCGGCAGACTTTCAACATTAGGCACTGACTTTTCAACAATCTTTCAACATTCTTTCAACAAGCGCTGACCCCCATATCTGGGGGTTGGACGCCTCGACACCCCCAGATGTAGCCCTGGAATGGCGGCAACTCAGGAGTTTTCAACATTTCAACAGACTCTACGAGTACGACTGAATAAGAGTCATCACAAGATAGAGATGTTCAAATTCCTGTTCAGGTGTGCATGATATGCCTGATCATGCATGGTACAATGACCTTAGCGGCTCCCATCAGGCTGACGGGCTAGTCAAACGGAGAAACACATGGCTGCATCATCGCTGACCAAACATCCCCCGAAGGGTATCCTGCGTTGGGCGCTGCGGCTGCCACGTGTCTTATACCGCATTGGGCTGGGAGGATTGCTTGGCCAGCGATTCATTCTGCTCAATCACATTGGGCGTAAGACAGGCACGGTCCACCAGACGGTCGTGGAAGTCGTCGGGCATGATCAGGACAGCGATACGTACTATGTTGTGTCGGGGTGGGGCTTCAAGGCGCAGTGGTATCAGAATATCATTGCGCAGCCGGATATCATCGTGCAGGTCGGACGGCGCAAGCTGTCCGTGCACGCTGAGCCGCTGCCCCCTGAGGAGGCAGTTCGCTTGATCAGGGCCTACCAGGCACGCTATCCAGTGGCAGCGCGAGAATTGGGCCGCGTGATGGACATTGATATGGGGAGCACCGACGACGCCAGGCTCCAGCAGATTATTCGCGATAGGCTGCCGATGCTGGGGCTCCGTCTGCAGCCACCCAAACAGTGAGTCTCTATGCGCTGGCCGGCTTCTCGTCCTCCGGAGCGTTCGCCAGTTCCTGCCCTTTTTTGAAGTCGACAATCAACAGCAGGGACATCCCCACTGCCAGGAAGGCAACAATCGACAGGATCGCCAGCCGGTGGCCCATCTGCTCTGGCGTCGCAGCGAGCGCACCCGCCTGCGCGGCGAAGCGGTTCGTCGCGGCTACGGCCACCAGGCCAAATACCGCCGGCCCGATGAACGACGAAGTCCGCCCGGCCACTGCGAACAGCCCGTAGAACTCCGCGCTCTGGCCCGCCGGGCAGAGCTGGCTGACCATCGTGCGGCTGACGGACTGCGCCGCGCTCAACGCGAACCCGGCGATGCCGCCGATGATGAAGAACAGGGTGACTGATCCGTTTGTGAAGTACAGCCACATCAGCGACGCGATCATCATCACCAGTGAGAGCAGCAAAGTCACCTTGCTGCCGATCCGGTCGGCCAGCTCGCCGAACAGATAAGCGCCCGGCACGCTTGTCACCGAGGCGACCACGGAGAAGATGATCAGCCCCTGCTGGTCGAGCCCGAACAGCACGGTGCCCAGGATCGCCGCGAAGTTCAAAGTCATGATCAGGCCGTCGTTAAAGATCAGGAACGCGATCATGAACTTGAGGAACTCCCGATAGCGGCGGGCTTCCTGGAAAGTGTGGCGCAGACGCCCGAACGCCAGCGCAAGATAGTTCTCCCCTTCGCCGAGCGGCTGCGGCTGGGCGCGCTCCCTGAGCCACAGGAACAATGGTAAGGCGCTCAATGCGAAGAACAGCGCGGTGATTGGCAAAGAGAGCCGCACAATGAAATCGCCGCCGATCAGCAAGATCAGGGCCAGGATCAGCAGCAGGCAAACCACGCCACCCGCCGCGCCAATGGCCCAGCCGTTGCCGGACACGCGCCCGAGTTCTTCCGGGTTTGCGATCTCAGGTAGCAGGCCGTTGTAGAATACCTGCGCGCTGCGATAGCCAATCTCGGCCAGCACAAAAAAGGTGACGCCCATCAGCACGTTGCCCTGGCGCACAAAGAATAGCAGGGCGGTGAACGCAATCGCCATCGCTGTAAACCAGAACAGGAAGGATTTCTTCGAGCCGGAGTGATCGGCGATGGAACCCAGCACTGGCGAGATGATCGCCACGACCAGCATTGCAACTGCAACCGAGAGGCCCCACAGGCGGGTGCCCTCGGCCTCCTGCCCGACGACGACGTTCTTGAAATAGACAGCGTACACGGCCAGCAGGACAACAGACGCATACGCAGAGTTGCCAAAGTCATACATATACCAGGCCCACTTCTCGCGCAGGGTGGACCGGCTCATTCTCTTCATCGGTACAGCAATTTCGGCTTGCATAGGATGTTCCCCCGGCAGGAACTCGTTGGCGTGCGCTATGATGCAAAAATAAGAACACGCGAGGGGGCGAAAAGCCACGCCTCGCGGAGATTTCGGTGTGTGCCAGGACCGTCGATTAGTGATCGCTGTCCGGCTTGGGTTTGTGGTCGGGAAGCTCTTTGAGCCATGCACCGCGCTCAATGTCGCCTTCGACGGAGTCTTCCCATGGATAGATCTCTGTGCCTTTCGCCGCTTCACGGATTGCGGGGTCGTCAGAATAGTGCCCGCGCCGCTCTGGTGGGATCAGCTCCGCGATGTGACGCATGATCTCGTGCCCGATCTCGTCCAACTGGCGGCGGCGCTCGCGGCCCCGCCCGGATACGCTCACCGGGCCGAAGGCCTTCCCGAATCTAACTGTCAGGCGGGTGCGTCGCCCGCTCTTTAGTGATGGGAATAGTTCCAGTGCACCGTCGATCCCGGCGGGCAGGATCGGTGCGCCGGTCAGGGCGGCGAGGTAGGCCACGCCCGGTCTTGCCGGGCGCAGGACGTGCGCCCATGATCCACCCTCCGGGAACATGCCGAGCACGCCGCCCTGACCCAGCACCGCCAGCGAGGCCTTCAGCGCCTCCGTTGAGCCGGTGCCGCGCGCCACGCGATACACCCCCCACGACGTCGGCAGAAAATCCGCCCAGGGCGGCGAGCCAGGGGTGACAGTCCCCGAGATGAAGTCAAGCGGATAGGACGTTGCGCCGATCATAGCTACCGGATCGATGAAGTAGAAGTGGTTGGCTGCGATAATCAACGGCCCGGCGGCAGGCAGATTCTCTTTTCCCTCGACGTGGAAGTCAGACAGGATGGCAAACAGGGTGCGGATCATGCCGCGCATCACGCCCCGAATCAGGCGGCGGCGTGGATAGCGGTAGGTGGGATGCTGTGACATGCGCGTAGTGTAATCGACGCGAGGAGCATGGTCAAATATCTATGATGGGGCCGGTGTGCCAGGACGGAATCAAGAATCAGGCCAGGGGCGAATCTCTGCTCCTGGCCTGATCAGGGCGGTATCAGAAGGACATTGTTGAACAGCGATTAATGCCCACCGCCCCCCTGGTTTCCGCCACCGTTGCCATTGCCTCCGCCGGGGTTGGCGTTAGTGCCGCCCCCATTGTCCTGGGTTGGGTTGCCGCTGGTCTGCTGCCCCTGCCCATTGCCGGGGCCTGGACCGCCGCCGTTTCCTTCAGGGGCGGGTGTGGCTGTCTGGCCGCTCCTCTGCTGGTTACCCGCCGGAGTTTCACTGTCGGTGTTCGGATTGCCGGGATCGTCGTTGTTCCCATGGGGGCCAGGCGTCATCGTTGCGCTGCTGCCCTGTTGGGCACCGTTCCCTGCCCCATTGGCCGGACCCGGTGTAACGGTCTCCTGCCCGCCAGGCGCGTTATCGTTCATGGGGCCATTTCCCAACTGAAACGATGCTCTGAATCCTGCCGGATCATCCAGCCCGTACTGAACTTGCACCATGGCCTGGGTTATCATCCCGGCTTCCTGCATAAGTCGGAGTTGTGTCATCTGGCGGGTTTGCTGCTGCGCCATGGTCTGGAGCCGGAGCAGCTCCTGTGCCATTTGCGCGTCTTCCAGCCGCGACGTTGTCCGAAGCGCCACTTGGAGCTGGGTTCGCAGGCGCTCGGCCTGCTCGGCGTTAGGGACTATACCCCGTTCTGCCATCGTGTTAAGCTCGTATGCGCGCTCCTCAACCCGCCTCACCTCAAACTGCGCCAGCGCCCCCGGCTGCAGGGTCAATGCCTCCTGCACGTCCTCCAGCATCAGGTCTACCGGATAGAGTGGCTGGCCGGGCAGACTTGCATCTGCTGCTAGGGCTGTGCCCGTCACTGAGCTAGAGAGCAGGGCCAGAACCAGAAGGCCCTTTACCAGACCGGTCATTCCAAACCTCCCTTTCGCTATAGCTTGTCGCGTCCACTCTTTATGACGCACAGTTGCGCGATGGGAAACGGCCCGGCGCTGACGGATCTGCTGTGCCTGGCTCAAGAATCGATCCTGAGCAGCCGCCACGCGGGCGGTGTCCGGTTGTGGCGTCTGGTCTCTGAGTGCCCGCAGCGCATCGACTACCTGGTCATCTGGAGGCTGCTGTAGTTTGCCCATTCTGGTTACCCCTCTTCCATCGCCACCGGCTTGAGATGCCGCCGCAGTCCGGCCAGCCCGCGCTGCTGCAGGGCTTTGATCGCCGAGATTGGCAGCTTCATGACCTCCGCCGTCTCTGCAAGGCTCATCCCCTCCAGGAACCTCAATATGATCACCGACCGCTGCTTCAGGGTCAGCTTTTCCAGAGCACGCCTGGCGGCCCGGGCCATTATGGCCTGATGTGCGGCGTTTTCGATGCCCGGCTGATCGTGTGGCATCTGCTCATCCAGGGCCTCATGCTGTCGATAGGACTGTCTGCGCGAGTCATCTATGATCAGGTTGTAGGCGACCCGATACAGCCACGCCTGGATATTGCGTTCTGGCCCTGCCCCACGTTCGAGGGCCTCCAGCAGTCGCTGGAACACTTCGCCCGTCAAGTCCTCGGCAGCACAGTCATGGCCAATGTGCCGATAGATGTACCGATAGATAGCCGGGTAGTACAGGTTGAAGACGGCAGACAATGCCGCTTCCTCCAGATTGCGCACCTGGCTCAGGAAGCCCTCATCAGTTGGATCCACCGGTGTATCGCTGTTCATCTGTCCTATGGAATTAGACGAATGGAAAGGAAATCGGATATGGGTTGATTATGTTCTGGGGCGCGTCCCACTGCACAAGCTCTCGACTCGCCCTATTATACCGCCTGGCAGCGCGGGGAATCTCTCTGTCCTCTCCATCAGAATTGACTCGGTTTCCTTACAATGCTAGGCTTGAGGGTGACTCGGCGCGATAGTCGCCGCCCTCGGAAAGGCCTGGCATGTCTCTGCGATTACGATCACTTAGATCGTCGGTTGCCCAACTACTGGACCATCACCAACCCTCCGAAACCGCTATCCTGTTCGCTGCGGCGATCTTGGTGGGCGGAGGAACAGGCCTGGGGGCGGTGCTGTTCATCCTGCTGATTGAGGCGGTCCAGCGATTCTTCTTTGAAACCGGCGCGTCGGTACTTGGCTTCATGGGACGGGGTATTTTCCTGCTGGTTCCGGCGGTGGGTGGTCTGCTGGCCGGGCCAATCATCGCCTATTTCGCCAAAGAGGCTAAAGGCCACGGTGTACCGGAAGTCATGCAGGCCATCGCAGTGAACGGTGGGCGCATCCGGCCACGAGTCGTGGTCGCCAAGGTGATCGCCTCCGCGCTGTGCATTGGCAGCGGCGGCTCGGCAGGACGTGAAGGCCCGATCGTGCAGGTTGGCGCCGCGTTGGGGTCAAGCCTGGGGCAGTGGTTCAACTTCTCGAGAGATCGTATTCGCAACCTGGTAGCATGCGGCACGGCAGCCGGCATTGCGGCGACCTTCAACGCCCCGATTGCCGGCGTGATCTTCACGGTGGAGATTATCCTGGGCGAGCTTCAGCCGAGCGATGTTGGCAGTGTGGTAATTTCCGCCGTGACGGCGGCGACGCTGGCCCGCGTTTTCCTGGGAGATCGTCCGGCTTTCGTGATTCCTAACTACTCGGTCAAGACTCCCTGGGAAATACTGCTGTATGCGCTGCTTGGTGTTCTGGCTGCGCTGGTGTCCGTCCTGTTCATCCGGATGCTGTACTGGTTTGAAGATCAATTCGACCGCTGGCGTTTTCCGGATGCGCTCAAGCCGGCAGTTGGGGGCCTGCTGCTGGGCCTGCTGGCGTTCTTCTACCCGATGATTCTGGGGCTGGGATTTGTCCCCGAAGAGGAATCGCTTCTGGGGTTTCCCATCGCTCAGAACATCCCGCACGTCTTTGGCTCCGGGTTCCCGGTGATCGAGCTTGCGCTGCTGGGCCAGGTCTCGATAGTGCTGCTGGTGGTCCTTGTCGTCCTGAAGCCGCTGGCGACATCGCTGACGCTGGGCTCGGGGAACTCGGGAGGCGTATTCGCACCGGCGCTCTTCACTGGGGCGGCGCTGGGCGGCGCGTTTGGCGGCATCGTAGAGCGATTCGCACCGGGGATGACGGGCGGTCCGGGTATTTTTGCTGTGGTCGGGATGGCCGCGGTCTTTGCGGGGGCCGCCCGCGCGCCGTTCACGGCTATCCTGATCGTCGTCGAGATGACCAACGATTATCGCGTGATCGTCCCGCTGATGGCCGGGGTCATTGTCAGTGTCATTGTCGCTGACCGGCTGCAGAAAGAAACGATCTACACGCTCAAGCTGGTCAGGCGTGGCATCCCGCTGTGGCGCGGGCATGACGTTGACGTGATGCAGGCGGTCAGCGTGGGCGAGGTGATGGTCATCAAGCCGGTCACAGTTCCGGTCAACATGCCCGTGATGCTGCTGCCGGGCGAGTTTCTGCGCACGGGGCGACATGGCTTTGCGGTGATCGATACAGACGGCAGCCTGTACGGTGTCGTGTCGCTCGACGATTATCGTAAGCTGTCGATGGACCAGAAGGCCCCGCCCGAAAACCTGGTGGTCGGTGACATTGCGACCCGTGACATGGTGACCGTCTTCCCTGACGATACGGTCGGCACGGCGCTGCGCCGTATGGCCCCGCACGACCTTTCTCGCGTGCCGGTGGTCTCACGCGAGGACCCCCGGCGGCTGGTGGGTGTCGTGCGCCGCAACGACATCGTACGCGCCTACGAGGTCGGCGTGGTCCGGCGTGAAGAAGCCCGCCGCCGTGCGGACGCCGTGGAGACCGTCAGGGATTCTCACGCCGAGTTCCTGGATATCCCTATTGCGCCCGATTCTGCCGTGATCGGGAAGACCGTGGCTGAGCTAAAACTGCCGCGTGCTGCCGTACTGGTATCCATCCGGCGTGGCGACGAACTGATCATCCCGCACGGCGACACACGCCTGCTGGCAGGCGATGTGGTGACCACGTTGTGCGAGCACCTGTTTGCCGGTGAGGTGCAGGCCGCCCTGACCTGATCACACCTGGCCGTCTCCAAGCATCTTAACGCTACGTCAACAGCTCCTTCATAGTTTCTGAATGCCTCTGTATTAAACTAGGCACAGTGTTGGCAGGCAGCCTGCGTCTGGAATCGGTGCAGGCAGGGACCACGATGCATGATTCGATGGTGCGCGATCGTTATTCACGGTGTGAAAGATTACAGCCTGTGTAGGCCACGTTGCCTGGTCCGCACGGGATTTGTGAGGCAGTCAGACGTGGTGCAGCCGTCAAAGATACTAATCACGGGTTACAACGAGAGCTACAACGCAACATTGAGCCAAACGCTGAATGAGGCTGGCTTCGCTGTGAATGTTGCGGTCGGTAAAGGGGATTTGGTCGCAGCCGTCAGCCAGGAGAGGCCAGACCTGCTGGTGTGTGACATCTCGGGCTCGCTGTCGGACGGTCTGAGCGCCGTTCGCGCGCTCAGACGCGCGCCAGGGTTTGCCGATCTGCCGCTCATCCTGTGCAGCTATGGGGCCAGCGAGGACGATCGCGCCGACGGCCTGGAGATCGGTGCAGACGACTACGTGAGCATCCCATGTTCTGCTCAGGAGTTCATCGCGCGTGTGCGGGCCGTGCTGCGTCGCGCCCGGCCATAAGGCCGCTGGTCGGCCAAGATGCGGACGATCATGTTTCGGGTGCTGCCGGAAGCGTGATGATGAATGTCGAGCCCTCGTCTGCGACGCTTTCGACCGAGATTGTCCCACCATGTGCCTCGACGATAGAGCGCGCTATCGATAGCCCAAGCCCTGATTCGCCCTCCCGAAGCCCCCGGGATCGGTCGGCGCGGTAAAAGCGCTCGAATATATGCGGCACGTCCTCCGCCGGGATCCCTGAGCCGTTGTCTTTCACTTTGAGCAGGACCTGCGAATCGCGGCCTTCGGCGACCAGTTCGATCCGGCCCCCTTCCGGCGTGTAGCGCAGTGCATTGGCAATCAGGTTATCAAGCACCTGTGCCATGCGATCCGGGTCGACATGGATGGCAGGCAGTCCTGTGGATGCGGTCACGTCGATGACAATGTTCTTCCCCTGAGCGTGCGGCCTGTGTGAGAGGGCCACGCGCTCCAGCAGGGCTGCAGGGGCTACGTCGCGCTGCATGAGCGGCAGTTCTCCGGCATCTGCCAGAGACAGCGTTCGGAGGTCCTCGACCAGCCGCTGAAGGTGCTGGGCCTCTTCGTGCATCACCTTGAACGTGTCGGGCGACCCCTCCAGCTTGCGTTCACTCAGCGCCTCCGTGTAGCCAAGGATGATACTGAGTGGCGTTCTGAGATCATGTGCAATATCGGCGGTCATCTGGCGGCGCAGATCGTTGGCATGCGCCAGGTCGGTGCTCATACGGTTGAATGAGCTGGCCAGTTGACCCAGCTCATCTTTGGTGTGTACGGTGACCTGATAACCCAGATCGCCGCCGGCAACAACCTGTGTGGCGGTCCTCAGTTCGCGGATAGGCTGGGAGATGGTTCGCGCCAGCAGGATGCCGATAACCAGCGCCAGCGCGGTCGCCACAACCGCGCTGTACAGAATGCCGGTGCCGACGCTGCGCAGGAAGTCGCTCTCCGGAGTGCCGGGCTGAAAAGGCCGGTCGGGGAAGCCCAGCACCAGCCAGCCGATGGTGTCGCTGCCAGTTTTCAGCGGTACGGCCAGTCTCGAATCAAACTGAAGGTGCTGGCCGATCTGATCCGGTCGTCCGTAGACAACCTGCCCTGACGGGTCGACCACGGTGATCGGGAATGGCTCGGAACGGTGAGGCCCTCCGCTGCTGCCGGTCGTGGGGCCGACCCCCACCAGATCTTTCTGGACCCCATCCCAGCTTCCGTTCTTTTCGTAGTATGTGAGCAGATTCGCGACGATCTCGCTGCTGTCCACT
Source organism: uncultured Chloroflexia bacterium (assembly GCA_963787375.1). Classification (GTDB taxonomy): domain Bacteria; phylum Chloroflexota; class Anaerolineae; order Aggregatilineales; family UBA3940; genus CAWBCR01. The sequence continues at coordinate 197,641 of CAWBCR010000017.1, forward strand.
CTCACCACAAACTGATTGAACCTTTGCTGGGTTTGCAGCCGGACCGACAGCGCCACCACAATCGACCCGGTCAGGCCGACCAGCAGGAACGCCAGCGTGAGTTTGAGCGTCAGAGAACGCATCAGGTGCACCCGATTAATGCGCATTGAAGCGATAGCCCACGCCATAGACAGTTTCGATGTAGTGTGGATTGCCCGGGTCGGGCTCTATCTTGGCGCGTAGATTGCGGACGTGAACGTCGATCGTGCGCTCGACGCCCTCGAAGACAAACCCTTTCTGCAGCCGCTCCAGCAGTTCGAGGCGTGAAAAAGCGCGGCCCGGGGCCGACATCAACGCCACCAGCAGGCCGAACTCGGAGGGGGTCAGGTCGACACGGTTATCCCCGACGATGACCAGGTGTCCCGACTGGTCGACCACGATGTCGGAGGCCCGCAAAACATCCGCCTCGCCGGAGCCCGTATTGGCGCGACGCAGCACAGCCCGCACCCGCGCGACCAATTCACGCATGCTGAACGGTTTGGTGATGTAATCGTCTGCGCCTATTTCCAGACCCAGCACCCGATCGTTCTCTTCCAACCGGGCCGTCAGCATAATCACTGGCGTGTCGGCCTCTTTGCTGTGCAGCCGTACGAACTCGTAGCCATCCATCTCTGGCATCATCAGGTCGAGGATGATCAGGTCCGGCTTCTCCTGCCGGGCAACGAACAATGCCTCGTGCCCATCAGCGGCCTCCACAACCCGGAACCCCTCCTGTTCGAGATAGCTTCTGACAAGCTGCCGCAGGTTCTGGCTGTCGTCAACGACAAGGATGGTGCGTGTCATATCGATTACTCGTAGCGCAGCGCCTGGACCGGGTCTAACTGCACGGCCCGGAAAGCCGGGTAGATGCCTGCGATCAGCCCGATCACCATCGAAAAGACGATAGCGAACACCGGCAGCCACAGCGGGGTGACGACAATGGTGGCTGCCTGGGTGCCCTGTGCAGACAACAGGCTGCCCGCTACCGCCCCGATGATCTGCGCCAGCCCAATCCCAATGCCAACTCCCAGGATTCCGCCCATCACGCCGATCGCGCCCGCCTCGGCGATGAACACGATCATCACATCACGATTGCGCGCGCCGACCGCTTTCATCAGCCCGATCTCGCGGGTGCGCTCCAGCACCGACATGATCATCGTGTTGGCGATGCCGATCGCGGCGACGAACAACGCGATAGATGCGATGCCGCCCAGCACCGCCTCGATCACACTGTAGGTGCTGTTCAGAGTTCTGGACAATCGACGTGGTCGAGCGGGTGAAGTAGCCCAGGTTTGTGATCTCATCGGTGACATTGAGGGTGGTGGTGGCGTCCTGTTTGGCGATCACCAGGACCTGCGAGTAGCCGTCCTGCGTCCAGTTGGGGCGCTTCCCCTGAGACCACGCCGTCAGGTTCGCCACATCATTCAGCGACATGTAGATGTTGTAGTCCTGCTCACCGCCGGTCGACGCCAGCACGCCGGAGACAAACAGGCGCACCGTGCGCGTTTCCTGCTGGCCGTTATTGTTCCGCTGCATCACCAACTGGATGCTCTGCCCATACAGATCGGGCGCGGGGGTAGCGTTGGCGGACTCCGTGCTCTGCGCCTGAGGCCCCGCGCCAAAAAGGGCGCCGAGCCCGATGCCTCGTCTGCTCCCACCGGAGCCGGGCGGGCCGAAACTGGATCCGACGCCTGAGCCGACGATAACCGAGCTTGGTCCGAGCGCGGCAGTGCCTTGCGCCATCGTGAAGCCGAGATCCGGGATCACCTGGGGATCGATGCCGTAGATGCTGGCAAAGCCCTCCAGCCGGTTGAGTTTCAGCGTCGTCTGGCCTCGGAACTGCTCCTGTGGCGTCACGTTGACCACGCCGTCAAGCTGCTTGAACTGCTCGATCACGGCGGGGGTCAGGTTCTGGGCGGTAGAAGAAAAGAACTCTGCCCGAACTGGGCGCTGGTAAAGACCGTGATCTGGTTCAGCGTGCCAAACTGCTGGAAGTTCTGAACCGTGCTGGCCTGCAAGCCCGTCGCCAGCGAGATCAGGACCACAATGGATGCGGTGCCAATGACCACGCCCATCCCGGTCATGATCACACGGCCCCGCATCCGGTTCAGGTTAGAAAGGACCAGCGCAAACAGGTCTCCGAATTTCATGATTCTTGCCCTGCGTCCGGGCGAACCTCCATGCTTAGCCGACCAAACATCGCGCTTGCCCTAGCCCCCCGGCTGAACGGCCCCACCGCCCTGGGTCGGGCTCTCCACGCCGAGCCCGAAGAACCCCAGCAGCGCCCGCCAGATTCGCTGCAAGACGGTCGTCTGGCCCACCGTCTGGCTGCCCAGGCCGGCTGTGCCGCTGCTGCCGGACAGGCTCGGCTGGGGCGTTGGCGAGCCCTGCACGTCAATCGTGATGTCTTTAGTATATGTCTGGGGCTGCTGGAACGCGTCCAGGTAATTGACGTTTACGGTCAGGGCGACGGTGCCCGCCATTGTGGCCGTCGCCTGCGCGGTGATCGCGCCCGACGTGCCGCTGTCCAGTGAACCGATGAACGTCGAGCCGTTGGTGATCGTCAACTGGTCGCTGGTCAGCTCGATGGTATTGACGTTGATCGTATCCGGTCCGATGTTGATCACCTGGACTGGCAGATCGAAGGTATCGCCGACCGTGATCACGGAGGGTAGACTGGTGAAGAAGCTGATGTAGAACAGCGGGTCGGTGTCGATGCGCAGGCTGATAGTCTGTGTATCATTATACTGCTGGTTCTGATCGTCCATGTATGACAGGTCGAAGGCCACGGGTACCAGCCCTGCCGCCGCGCTGCCGTCAATCGTCAGGCTGTAGGTCACGGTCGTCTTGTCACCGGGGGCCAGCGCGTCGATGTAGCGCACGTTGCTGCTGGTCATGGGGGCCAGCGTGCCCGACCCGGTCTGAGTCAGGTTGAGGCTGATCGCCACCTGGCGGGCGTTCAGTGGGCTCACGTTGGAAATGCTCAGGGTCAACTGGAAGGCAGCGCCCGGCGTCAGCGCATCAGGCGCAGTGGTATAGGAGTCGATGACAACATCCGAGCGCACGGAGAGCGTGGGCGTCGGCGTGGGCGTATTTGCGGGCACGAAAGCCGCGAAGCTCAGGCTGTACGTGTCGGTGTAGGATTGCCATTCTGGTCGGTATAGTCGGCCTCAATCTCCAGTGATGGGCTGCGTGTGCGCGAGGTTGTTGGTGACGACCAGCGGCTGGGTGATGGTTGCTGTCGCGCCGGGCGTCAGGTCGCCCACGGCCTGAACGCCGCCGGTCGTGCGCGGGATCAGGTCGCCGGATGGTGAATATCAGGCCGACGTTGAGGCGGTGACTGGCCCTGATTTTGCAGCACCATCGTCAGGGTGACGTTCCTGCCCGGCGTAACAGCCACTGGGTACCGATGTCATAGGAGTGGACGTCGACAGCCGGGCGGATGAAGTTCGTCGGTTGCGGGGTGGCGGTAGGCGCAGCCGTTGCTGGCACTGCGGTGGGCGATACGCTCGTCACAGTCAGGCTGCCGGCCGCGCGTAGCAGTCTATCTGCGGGTCGTTGGTCCGGTATAGACCAGCACGTCGTAGATTTTGCCCCTGTCTTGCCCGGTATGCCTGCCGGAATCGACAGCGGTGAGTGTGGTGCGTTCACGGTAAGTTGTCGCCAATGTGCTATAACCCGGAATGACAACGACCGCATTTGGATCAAAGGGGTGGGGTAGGATGGAATCGCCAACTACCGTGATAGTGACAGGCGGAGGTATTCCTGATGGAATCGGGCTGAATGCCGACCAGCTTAACAGTGCCACCGCCCGGACTTGGGCAGCTATCCTGCGCAGCAGGCGCGGCGTAGGTGTCCGTCGGGGAGGTCAGCAGGCTCGCCGCCGAGAAAAGGCACAGGCCCAGCGCCAACAGCGCAAGAACGAGGGTTCGCAGGCGTCTATTCATTGTAGAGCAGCTCCTGAGCGAAGCGGGTGTTATCCAACTCGATACGGCCGTCCAGCATGTGGATCGTCCGTCTCGCATAGCCGGCAACGCGAGGATCATGGGTTACGACTACCAGGGTCTGTCCATCTTTGTTCAGACGGGTAAATAAATTCAATATTTCATCACCTGTCTTGGTGTCCAGGTTGCCGGTTGGCTCGTCGCCTAACAGAATGGATGGCTCGTTGACCAGGCTGCGCGCCACCGCAACCCGCTGCTGCTGGCCGCCCGACATTTCGGTCGGTTTGTGGTCGAGGCGATCCCCCAGGCCAAGCTGGGTCAGCAGGCGGGTGGCCCGCTCCCTCCGGTCGTTGCGTGACTTGCCCGAAAAGATCATCGGGTACTCGACGTTCTGCAGCGCCGTCATCGTCGGGATCAGGTTGTAGGATTGGAAGACAAGCCCGACCTGCTCGCGGCGGTAGGCCGCCAGTTCGTTGCTGTCCAACTGCGCGATTTCCTGGTCGCGCACCCTGATGCTCCCACCGTCGGGTGTGTCAAGGCCCCCCAGCAGGTTAAGGAGCGTGCTCTTGCCGGAACCGCTGGGGCCCATCAGGCACAGGAACTCTCCTTCTTCGATGGTGAGGTTAATCCCATCCAGCGCCTTGACGGTGGTGTCGCCCATTTTGTAGTAGCGCTTCAAGTCACTGATCGTGATCAGCGGCATCGATGTCTTAGCCTCCCCACCGCGCACCTGCCGCTGCGGCCGCCTCCGAGGAACAGCCCCGGCACGCGCGCGCCGCCTCGTCCGCCGCCGCCACCAAACAGCCCGCCGAGGGCGCGGCCTGCCAGGCCCAGCGCCAGCAGCAGCCCTGCCGATATCACCGCGTAGGTCAGCACGACCACGATGCTCTTGCCGATGCTCAGTTTCGCCGTGACGGCTACACCCACTCCCAGCAGCACCATGCTCCACAGCAGGAAGACGTCAAACTGGCTCAGGATGGAATACAGCCCGGCCAGCGACGCGGCCTCCTGTGGGGAGAACACTCCGGCAATGCCCGCGATGGCTACCCTGCCGGTCACCAGCGTCATGACGGCGTGGATCAGGTCGCGCAGCACAAAGGGCAGCGTCGCCCACGCCGCGACCGGGAACAACTGCTTGAAGGTCGCCTGGCCGCCCATTACAAGCCCCATGCCATACAGCACCACCGCACAGATCAGGTAGCCCAGCAGCGTCCTGGCGGTGCCGAGACCCACCGAGATCAAGAGGGCAACAGGCGTGCTGATCGGGCTGCGGAAGGTGGTGGGTCGCTGTCCGGTTTGCGAGGCCTGCCCGCCCTGCGATGACTGCCCGGCCTGGGGTGTCTGGCCCGGCTGCGGCGTCCCGCTCTGGAAGCCCTGCCCACCACCACCCTGGAAGCCCTGTCCGCCCTGCCCACCCTGGAATGTCTGGCCGGCGGCGGCTCCGGGGAATCCGCCTGCCTGGAAGAAGCGGAAGCGCACGGTCGTGTTGGCATAAGCCAGCAGCGCCGCGATCAGGATCGAAAGGACCAGGATCAGCCACCAGTGCCGACGCTTGGCCTCTCGCATTCTGCGGAATGTCGCGCGAGGACGGATCACGATACCGAGCAGCGTGGTCCACGGCGTGAGCGGAGCTAGTTCGGTTGGCTCACCGCCATTCTCGGTCGATGGCGACTCAGAAGGCGTATCCATGAAAGTTTAACCCCCCATTTATCGAACCCAGGCAGGCTGCCCGATCCGGGCGGTATGACTGGCCTCATGATCCGCCCTACGTTACCAGGGATATGTTTAGAAAATATGAAGGCCAGATTTAGACAATGTGCAAGCCGGCGCAACTGTAAGCCTGGCCGATTTGGGCACTATCCATGATCATACCAGAGCGGAGTTGGGGGTGGGATCAAGTTTTGAGGCGGTCGTGATAGGATGCGGTGAGCGGCACAAGGTGGCCTGCAAATTTGGTGTGCCCAACTCGCCGATTTTGGCTTATACTGTTATGTGATATACCGCACAAGGCAATCCCTCGTTTACCCTCACCCTATTGGAGGCAATCCTTCCATGACCATCATTCTAGACGGCTCCGGTCTGACAATTGATAAGCTTGTGCAAATTGCCCGGCATGGCGAGAAGGTGGAAGTCGCGCTCGAAGCGTTGGAGCGCATCAAGGCCTGCCGCGCTATGCTGGAGGAAAAGGTCGCGGCGCACGAGATCATGTACGGCGTCAATACCGGCATCGGCGAGTTCTCCGAGGTCGTGTTGAGCGATGAGCAGGTGCCGCTGTTTCAGAAGTACCTGATCTACAATCACGCCGCTGGCATTGGCGACCCGGCCCCCATCGAGTACGTGCGTGGGGCGATGACCGGCCGGATCAACGTGCATGCGCGCGGCTACTCCGGCTGCCGCCCGGAGATCACGCTGACGCTGGCTGAGATGCTCAACAAGGGTGTGACGCCGGTCGTATGCCAGAAGGGATCGGTTGGTGCGTGCGGCGACCTTGCACCGATGTCGCAGATGGCGCTCTCGCTGATGGGCGAGGGTAAGTCGTTCTACCAGGGCCAGCGTATGCCCACCAAAGAGGCGATGGACAAGGCCGGCATTCCGATCCCCGGTCTGAAAGCGCGCGACGGCCTGGCGGCTATCAATGGTGCCAACCTGTTGACGGCCATGAGCGCCATCCACCTGTACGACATGGAGCGCTGGGTGAAGCAGGCTGAGATCGCCTGCGCGATGACGCTGGAGGCGCTGTACGCCAACCTCAAGCCCTACGACGTGCGTCTGCATGAGCTGCGTGGCTTCCAGGGCGCGGTGCGGGCTGCCCGCGCCATCATGAAGTGCATTGACGGCAGCGACCTGCAAACCGGCAAGCTCAAGATCAAGGTGCAGGACGCCTACTCAATGCGCTCGACGCCGCAGGTGATCGGCGCGGTGCACGACGCGCTCGCCTACGCCCGCGCGCAGGTCGAGATTGAGCTGAATGGCGTGGGTGACAACCCGATTTTCCTGCCCGAATACAAGCTGACGCTGACCGGCGCGAACTTCCAGGGGACGCCCGTCAGCCTGCCGATGGATATGATCGGCGCGGCCATTACGATGGTCTGTGTGCTGGCCGAGCGACGGCTGAACCGCCTGACCAACCCCGCGTTGAGCATCGGCCTGCCGCCCTTCCTCACCCACGAGCCGGGCCTGATGTCGGGCATGATGCTCAGCCAGTACACCGCCGACACGCTGATCGTCGAGCAGCGCATCCTGTCGATGCCGGCCAGCATCCAGTCGATTCCCGGCTGCCGCCGACCAGGAAGACTTTGTCTCGATGGGTATGAACACCGCCATCAAGAACGGGCAAATCCTGCAGAACGCCTATGGCGTACTGGGCATCGAGTTCATGGCGGCAGCGCAGGCGCTCGACATGCGCGACTTCAGCTTCGGGCGTGGCGTACAGAAAGCCCGCGAGGTCGTCCGCAGGCACGTTTCGCACCTGGACGTGGACCGGCCCCTGTACGCCGACCACACCACCATGATGGAGCTTGTCAGGTCGTGCGAGATCCTCGAAGAAGTCGAGAAGGAGATCGGCAGCCTCGACTGAGAACGCTGCGCAGGCTGATCCTTCCGGTGTAAACACAGGGCCCCGTCACACACAGGTGGACGGGGCCCTGTTCTACGTATCGGACGAACTTCTACACAAGCCCGCCCAGCGCGCTCGCCAGCCGCTCCAGCGCCTTTTCGATGTTCTCCAGCGAGTTGGCGTAGGCGATCCGCAGGTAGCCCTCGCCATAGTCCCCGAAAGCCGTCCCCGGCAGCAGGGCCACCCCTGCCTCCTCCAGGATGAAGTTTGCCAGGTCAGCGGACGTTTTGCCAAACGATTTGACGTTCGGGAAGGTGTAGAACGCTCCCTGTGGAGTCTGGCAGCTCACGCCGGGGATTGTATTCAATCTGGCGACGAGTGTGTCACGGCGGCGCTGGTAAGCCGCAACCATCTCGTCGACCCAGTCCTGCTGGCCGAGGACAGCCTCGACTCCCGCAATCTGCGTGAACTCGGCGGTGCAGCCGATGGAATGTGTCAGCAGCAGTTGGACCCGGTCGGCCAGCGCTTCGGGCATGATACCGAAGCCCAGCCGCCAGCCGGTCATGGCGTAGGTCTTCGAGAACCCATCGACGATCACCGTGCGCTCGGCCATACCCGGCAGCGCGGCGATGCTGGGCGCGGCCAGCCCGTCGTACACGATGCGGGCGTAGATCTCATCTGAGATCACCCAGCAGTTATGCTGCTGCGCGGCCTGCGCGATGTGCACCAGGTCAGCGCGGGGCATCACGCCGCCGGTGGGGTTGCCCGGCGAGTTGAGCAGGATGACCTTTGTGCGGTCGCTGATCAGCCGGTCGAAGACTCCCATGTCAAACGAGAAGCTGTTTTCTTCGACCAGCGGCACGGGCACCGGAATGCCACCGGCCACCCCGATCACCGCCTCGTAGGTCGGGAAACCGGGGTTGGGATAGATCACTTCGTCGCCGGGCTCGACCAGCGCCATCGTTGAAAAGAACAGCGCGGGCTTCGCGCCGGGGCCGATCATCACCTGCTCAGGGCGGATCGCCATCCCGCGCCGCCGCCCGGCATCCTCGGCGATCACCTCGCGCAGCCGGGTGATCCCGCGCGGCGGATTGTAGCGCGTGCGGCCCTCCGCAATCGCCTTGACACCCTCTAGGCTGATGTGCGCCCCGGTGCGAAAGTCCGGCTCGCCGATCTCCAGGTGGATGATGTCGCGTCCGGCGGCTTCGAGCGCCTGTGCGCGCGCCAGCACCTGGTAGGCGCCTTCCGGTTTCAGATGGCCGACTCGCCCGGCAAACGACATAGCTCTACTCCTTGAACATTGCCTGAAGCTGTTCGAACTCCTCGTCCTTCATGCCGAAGTAGTTCTCCGGCGCGGGGAAAGTGCGGTCCGTCACTTCCTCGACGTATTTCTTCAGCCCGTTGAGGATCACCTCGCCGGCGTTGCCGTATACCTTCGCCATCTTAGGAGTGAACTTGGGGTATAGCCCGAACATGTCGTGATAGATCAGAAGCTGGCCATGCGCGCTCGGCCCGGAGCCCAGGCTGATGATCGGGATGCTGGCCCGCTCATAGATAAGCTGGCACACACGGTCAGGGACCAGCTCCAGCAGGATGGAGTATGCCCCGGCCTCTTCCAGAATGCGGGCGTCCTCGACGATGCGCGCAGCCTGCTCGGCACCTTTGCCCTGCACGTGGAAACCGCCCAGCGCCGACGCACTCTGCGGCGTCAGCCCCAGGTGGCCCATCGCCGGGATGCCCGCCTTGACGATGCCCTCCATGCGGTCGGCCATCGCCGCGCCGCCTTCGAGCTTGATGGCGTCGCAGGAGGCCTCAGCCATGAAGCGCCCCGCGTTGCGGATGGCATCCTCGACCGACGCCTGGTAGGTCATGTACGGCATGTCGCCGATCAGCCACACGTGCGGCGCGCCGCGCCGCACGGCCTGTGCGTGGCGGATCATGTCGGCCATCGTGACCGGCAGCGTGCTGTCGTAGCCCAGCATCGTCATGCCCAGGCTGTCGCCGACCAGCACCATGTCGATGCCGGCCTGGTCCTGGAAGGTGGCGGTCGGGTAGTCGTAGCAGGTCAGCATCGTGATCTGCTCGCCGTTGTGCATCTTCTTGAAAAGATCCGGCAGGGTAACTTTCTTCCGTTCGCTCATGATATCCTCCCAAATATGAAAGGTTAAGCACTCTTCGACAAACGGACTACGTTGGAGGGCCTTGTGGCTGTTCGCCAAGGCACGGCCACGTGGCCCCCAGAGGTCAGCGTCACCGGTGTAGTTGTGTGAATGAGCTTCGTTGCTATCTGGTAATGGTTGTAGGTGCATCGGTCGGCAACATGCGTTATGGGCAGATCGGGTCTATCTACTGTATCAGATTATACAGTTGATATATTAGATTATATGACGGGGCCGCTGTGCCGTCAATGGATTGCGCCAAATATGTGTTTTGCGACAATCTACGTCATGTTTTGCAATAGATGCATTAGTATTGCAAGTTGATGTATTATTGATGTAATATGGGATAGATTGAGTGCTGGGTGTTCAATTTGCAGTCGAAGAGCCAGAGAAGGACTGTTCTCCTTGGAGCAGCACGCGACGGCCAAGAACGAAATCTACACGGAGCTTCGCCGCTCGATCATCAACGGGCACCGCCTGCCTGGCGAGCGCCTGGCTATCGACGAGCTGGCTGCGCATTATGGCACCAGCGTGACACCTGTCCGCGATGCACTGCAAATGCTCAGCCAGGAAGACCTCGTCACCATCAAGCCGCGGGCGGGCTACTTCGTCACGCGGATCACGCTCAAACAACTGCGCGACCTGCTGGAGCTGCGCGAGGTGATCGAGCTGGCCAGCGTGGAACGCGCCGCGCGCAAAATTACCGGCGAGCAGCTTGCCAGGCTGGAGTCGGTGCACGCGGGCTACACCAGCGACGACGATGAATCCTACGAACGCTACACGCAGGAAAACCGGCGGTTTCACGTCCTGATCGCTGAGGCGTCTGGCAATCAGGAGCTGGCCGGCCTGCTGGGGCATCTGCACGACCGTCTGGCGCGCTATATGGTCATGCGCCATGCCGCCGAGATGATGGAGTTTATGCACGCGCGGATCATCACGGCCCTGCGGGAGCGCGATGCGGAAGCCGCCCGCCAGGCGATGGCCTATGAGATCGCCGATATGCGGGATATTGTCCTCGACCGGGTCATCCAGCAGGAAGGAAGCGGCTGGCAGCTTGGTATCGGCGAACCCGATGCCAAGGATCGGCAGCCCTCCGGATAAGGAACCCCAAGCATGTCACCTGTCATTGCGGCGCGGCTGTCGCCGGCAGACGAACAGGCCGTTCAGATCCGGCTGCAGGCTGAAGATTTGCTGGCGGCGACCCAGCGCGGGCGCTCGCAGCCGCGCGTGAACCCTGCTCTGGCCGAAGCGGCCCGACAGGCCGTCGACCTGTGCTGTTCGCTGATCACCCCTGTTGCTGTTTCCGCGGATCTTAGAGGTGCTGGCTGTTCAGGGCGAACAGATTATCCTATGCACTGGAGATGGCGCGGAAGCTGTCCTGACGATCGGACCAAAGGTCGATCTGCTGGCCCCGGCGCAGCGCTTCGTCGTCGCTGTGTGCACCATCGGCCCTGCGCTGGAGGCACGTGTTCGGGAGTTGGAGCAAGAACAGGAACTGTTGCTGGCCTACATGCTCGACTCTGCCGGCGTGATGGCACTGGGGGCCGTCGCCGAAGCATTGCGCTGCCGTGTGGAAGAGCAGGCGCATGCCCTGGGATGGGGTGTCAGCCCGGCTGTCAGCCCCGGCTCGCTGGTCGGGTGGTCGCTGCACGGCCAGCGCGACCTGTGCGCGCTGCTGCCGCTTGAGTCGATTGGCATGCGTCTGAGCGATGTATGTGTGCTTGAGCCGCACAAATCTGTATCGATGGGGATCGGGCTGGGCGCAGGCTTTCCGGCTCACCAGGTCGGTTCGGTATGCCAGTATTGCAATCTGGCAGATCACTGCTGGCGTCGTCGTGACGACATGCCAGCGCATGAGGGAGTATAATGCTGACTCTTGGCATTGACGCGGGTGGCACCTATACTGACGCCATCCTGCTGGATCAGGACAGCGGTGAGGTGCGCGCCAGCGCCAAAGCGCTGACGACTTATCATGATCTCTCGCTCGGCGTGGGCGAAGCAATCTCCAGAGTGATGGCCGCGCACGGCATATCTGCCGCCGAGATCACGCTGGTGTCGCTCTCGACCACGCTGGCGACTAACGCCATCGTCGAGGGCGTGGGCAGCCCGGTCTGCCTGCTGCTGATCGGCTATGATGCACAGCTCATGCATCAGTATGATTTTGAGCGCGATCTTGTCACCGGCGACGTGGTCTATATCCAGGGCGGCCACGATGGGCAGGGCGATGAGTTGGCCCCGCTCGATGAGGACGCTGTCCGCGAGGTGGTCCGCGCTCGGCGCGGGAAGGTCGAGGCGTTTGCGGTGTCGGCCTATTTCAGCGTGCGCAACCCGGCTCATGAGCTGCGTGCACGGCAGATCATCGAAGACCTGACCGGCGAAGACGGACAGCCATTGCCTGTCACCTGTGGCCACGAGCTAACCACGCGGCTGAACGCGGTGCGGCGCGCCACGACGACAGCGCTCAACGCCCGGCTGATCCCGCTGCTGCGCGACCTGATCCTCACGGTTCGCCGCACGCTGGATGCGCTCGACATCGGTGCCCCGCTCATGATCGTTCGCGGCGACGGATCGCTGGTGCGCAGCGAGTGGGCAACCCGCCGCCCGATTGAGACGATCCTGTCCGGCCCGGCGGCCAGCACGATTGGCGCGTGGCACCTGGCCGGTCGGCGCGATGGCTGGGTGGTGGATATCGGCGGCACCACGACCGACATCGCCTTTTTGCGGGATGGCCGCCCCTGGCTGAACGAACAGGGCGCGCAGGTGGGACGCTGGCGGACGATGGTCGAGGCCGTCGATGTGCATACCGTTGGCCTGGGTGGCGACAGCCTGGTATCGTTGGACGGTAGCACGTCGGCATTCACGATTGGCCCACGCCGGGTCGTACCGCTGTGCGTGCTGGCCAATGAGCACCCGGATGTGCTGCACAGCCTGCAGAACGGCCAGGGGGCCCTACCCCGGCAGGGGGGACAATTCCTGTATGCGCTACGTGAGCGGGCGGATGGTCTGGATGAAGAAGCCTCAGGGCTCCTGCGCTACCTATCGCAGCAGCCACGCTCGCTGGCCGATCTGGCGGACGCTTACCGCTACCTGGCGCTGGTCAACCGCAAACTGGAAGCGCTCGAAGCCCGGCGGTTGGTGGCGCGGGCCGGTTTCACCCCCACCGACGCGCTGCATGTGCTGGGTCGCTTCACGCGCTGGGATGAACGGGCCTCACGGCTGGGCGCTGATCTGCTGGCCGGTGCGCTGTCGCTGCCGGTCGAAGCGTTCTGCGAGCAGGTCGTCGCGGGCGTCTCCATGCGGGCGGCGGGCGAGCTTGTCAGCAAGGCCCTTACTGACCAGATCGGCGTGGCGGACTGGACCCACGAACCGGCGGCAGCGGCGCTGCTGGCGCTGTCGCTTGGGCAGGCCAGCGACTCGTATCTGGGCGTCAGCATGACGCTGCATCACCCGATAGTTGCCGTCGGTGCTTCGGCGCAGGCCTATTTGCCACAGGCTGCTGATCGGCTGCACGTCGAGATGGCTATTCCGCCCAATGCAGACGTCGCCAACGCGGTAGGGGCTGCTGTGGGCAGCGTATCTCAGACGCTGCGAGTGCTGGTGCGCCCGCTGAACGCTGGTCAGAACATGCGGCTGTACTTGCCTGACGATGTCCGCGACTTCCGCACGCTCGACGAATGCACTGCTTTTGCGCAGGAGGTTGTCCCGGATCAACTGCGCGAGCAGGCCCGGCAGGCTGGCACCGAGCAGGTTGAGATCCACGTCACGCGGGACGACCAGTATGCCCATGTTGCAGCAGGCTGGGGCGAGCAGTTGTACCTGGGCACCGAAATGACCTTCACGGCAGTTGGGCGGCCCAGTCAGGGCCGCAGGTCGAACTGATAACTCTTCAATCACGCATTTTATACAACAGGAGGAACCCACATGGCAGATATCTATGAGAAGCTCATGACCAGCCTCTATCACGGCGAAGAGGACGAGGTCACGTCGCTGGTGCACAAGGCCCTGGACGACGGCCTCGACCCCCAGGACGTCCTCCAGAACGGGCTGATCGCCGGCATGGACCAGGTCGGTGTCGACTTCAAGTCGGGCGAGCTGTTTGTGCCGGAAGTCCTCGTCGCGGCGCGCGCCATGCACGCCGGGATGGCGGTGCTGCGCCCGCTGCTGGCCGAAGGCAGCAAGATCGGGGCCGGTAAGCTGGTCGTGGGCACGGTGCAGGGCGACCTGCACGACATCGGCAAGAACCTGGTGAAGATGATGATGGAAGGGGCCGGCTTCGAGATTGTCGACCTCGGGACCGACGTCAAGCCGCAGGACTTTGTGGCCGCCGTGCGCGAGCACAAGCCGGACCTGGTCGGGATGAGCGCGCTGCTGACCACAACGATGGTCAACATGAAGGCCACCATCGAGGCTTTGCAGGAAGCCGGTCTGCGCGACTCGGTCAAGATCATGGTGGGTGGCGCGCCGGTCACGCAGGAGTATGCCAGAGACATCGGCGCGGATGCCTTTGCGCCCGATGCGGCGGCAGCGGTCGACATCGCCCGCGAACTGACCAGCTAAGAAACCTTCCGCACATTGAACTGCCACCAGGCATAAACAACCTGGTGGCAGTTTGCGAAATTGCACGAACCGGGTTTGTCGACACATGCGTGAGGCGTGATGGGCGGATTGGGCTAAAGCAATGATTCGCATCAAGAAGGTGCTGGCGGTTCCGGCAACGGGCACCGGCAGCATCGAGCAGCAGGCTGAGACGGTTTCCGTGGGGCTGGTGCTGGATGGCGCAGCCGGTGCTGAAACGGTCGCCTGGGGTGACTGTGTTGCTGCGGATAGCGTCAGTGCCACAGACGACGTCTCTGCATTCCGCGCTGCCGATGGGATTGCGCTGATCGACAGGGTCGTCGCGCCTGCGCTGGAGGGTCGTCCGCTCGCCGGGTTCCGCGAGCTGGCCGCTGAGATGGATGCGCTGATCGCCGCTCTCAATCCCGCCGATTTGCTTGCGCCGCGTGAGGACTCATCCGCTGCGTCGGGCCTGTCGCGCCGGGATGTGCTTTCGCCCGGTAAGCTGCTGCATGCGGTCCGGCTGGGGCTGGAAGAAAGCGCTGCGGCCACGCGGGAAGCAGCCGCGCGGCTGCATTCCTGGCCCGGTGCCATGGCGGTGCGCTACGGGCTCAGCCAGGCGATCCTGAGCGCGGTCGCTGCGGCGCGCGGGCTGACGATGGCCGAGGTCATCGCCGAGGAATGGGGGCTGCCGCTCCCGGCGGGAGCAGTATCCATCCACATTGAAGCAGACAACGACGACCTCGACCAGATGATTGCGCATCGTGTGGCGTCGCTGCCGCACCGCCTGCTCGACGATGCGACGGATCAGCCCGGCACAGATGGGGTGTTTCTGACACGCCGCGTCCGCGCGCTGGCCGAGCGCATTCAGGCGCTGGGTGGGCCTGATTACCATCCTATTATCCACATCGACGCACACGGCGCGTTAGGCCGTATCAGCGATGAAAACACGGGGCGCATCCTGGGGCATCTGTACGCGCTTGAGAACGCCGCTCGACCCTACCTGCTGCGCGTCGAAGACCCGGCTGTCATGGACAGTCAGGCGGCGCAGGTTGATCTGATGAAACGGCTGATGGATTATGTGCAGGTCCGCCGAATGGGCGTGCAGATTGTCGCCGGTACGTGGGCGCGTACAGTTGAGGACATCCGGGCCTTTGTCGACGCTGGCGCGGCGCACATGATCGCGATCAGCATGCCGCACCTGTGCAGCGTGCACAACAGCGTCGACGCCGTGCTGGCCTGCCAGGCGGGCGGGGCTGGCGTGTTGCTGGGTGGAAGTGGCGCTGAAACCGGCCTCGCGGCGCGCGTGGCGGTGCACGTCGCGCTGGCTGCCCGGCCCGATGTGCTGACGGCGCGGCCCGGTGTGGGGGTTGACGAGGCCATCGCGCTGGTGCACAACGAAACAGCCCGCACGCTGGCCTGGATACAGGCCCGTCGTGTTGGTCACTGAACTACTGGCTGCGTCACAGCATAGACCAAGACGTTCTTACAGGCCGCCGCAGAGCGGGTTGGGGTAAGTGTGTATTATGTCGAATAGGATGGCAGCGTCTGAGCCACGGCAGCCGGTCGGCGGCAGCGATATCCGCGCCGACTCGTGGGCGAAAGTCACCGGGCAGGCTCGTTACGCCGAGGATATCGTCATGCCGGGCCTGTTATACGTGCGGGTGTTGCGCAGTCCCCACCATCATGCCCGGCTGCGCGCGCTCGACGTGACACTCGCGGCGCAGGTGCCGGGCGTGGTGCGGGTCATTACAGCGAACGACGTGCCGGGCGAGAATGGCTTCTACACCTACAGCCGCGATGAGCCGGTGCTGACACCGGTTGGCGATACTGTCACGATGATCGGCGCGCCGGTAGCGATGGTCGTCGCCGAGACGCGCGAGGCGGCAGCGGCGGGCCTGGCCGCCATCCAGATTGACTATGATCCGTTGCCGGCGATCTTCACTTCGGATGAGGCCCTGCAGGAGGGCGCGCTGCAAATTCGCGAGGCGGGCAACGTCCTCAGCACGGGCCAGGTGGCGCACGGCGATCTGGAGGCTGCATTTGCCGGCTCAGATGTGATCCTGGAGGCGACGTACCACACCGGCTTTCAGGAGCATTCGGCGCTGGAACGCGAGTCCCTGCTGGGCTACATCGACGAGGAGGGACGGGTTGCCGTCGTCGGCGGCTGCCATGAGCCGCACTGGAATCAGGGCTATGTCGCCGCCGTGCTGGCGCTGGACCCGGCCCGCGTGCGGGTCATCGTGCCGCCGACCGGCGGCTCGTTTGGCGGCAAGCAGGACCCCTGGCCCTTTGCGGCAGTCGGGCTGGCCGCTTATCTGACGGGCAGCCCGGTGCAGATGGCCTACTCGCGCCGCGAGTCGTTCGACGCCTCACCCAAGCGCCACCCCTACCGGCTCGACTACCGGGTCGGCGCGACGCGCGACGGGCACCTGACCGGTCTGCGCGTGCGCATAGACGCCAACACCGGTGGCTACGACGCGCACGGCTTCTATATTCCGGAGTATGCGGTCATGGCCAGCGGCGGGGCGTATCGCTGGCAGGCCATCGACACCTACGCCCAGAGTGTGCTCAGCAACGGGCCCAAGTGCGGCCAGTTCCGGGGATTTGGCTCGCCGCAGCCGACCTTCGCGCTGGAGTGCGCGCTCGATGAGCTTTGCGAGTTGCTGGGCGAGGACCCCATCGCCTTCCGACGCAAGAACCACATCGAGCAGGCCGAGCCGACTTTCCTCGGCTATCCGATGGCCGAGACGCTGGGTTACGACGCCGTGCTCGACGCCATCGCGCCGCACTACGCGGCCTGCCGCGAGTTGGTTGAGACGTTCAACGCGCAGCACGCCGGCGATCCGGTCCGCAAGGGCTGCGGGCTGGCCGGCATGTGGTACCGCTTCGGCAAGTCGGGCGCGCTGAAAGTCGAGACGCGCGCCGAGCTGGCGCAGGACGGGCACATCGTCGTCTACTGCTCGGCCCCCGACTACGGCCAGGGCACCAACACGTCGATGGAGCAGCTTGCCGCCGAGACGCTGGGCATCGCCCGCGACCGGATCGAGCTGATCAACGCCGACACAGCGCGCGTGCCGGACAGCGGCATTCAGGGCGCATCGCGGGCGGTCTTCTGGGTCGGGAATTCGGTGTGCCGCGCAGCGGAGACGCTGAAGCTGGCCATCCTGTCGACCGCCGCCGAGATGCTCGACACGCATCCGGATGATTTGGTGCTGTCTGGCGACAGCCGTCGCCAGCCGCAGCGAGCCGGATCGCCAGGCGACGCTTCAGAGTGTGGCCGCCGAGTTTGATCGGCAGGGGCGCTCGCGGCAGGTCAGGGGGCTGTTTGATCTGTCCGCGCAGTTCCCGGAGGAGACGCGGCCCAGCTATACGCCGCACTTTGTCACCGGCGCGCATCTGGCCGAAGTGCTGGTCGACCTGGAGACCGGGCTGGTGCAGGTCACGCGGATGGTCGGCGCGCACGACGTGGGCCACGTGATCAACCGGCTCGACGCCCACGGCCAGATTGCGGGGGCGATGGTGATGGGCATTGGCTCCGCGCTGCTCGAAGAGTACAGGCCGGGCAAGACGACCGGCTTCACTGACTACATCCTGCCGATGATCGGCGCGGTGCCCGATATCGAAGTGCTCCTGGTCGAAGTGCCGGGGCGGGAGGGTCCGCTGGGTGCAAAGGGGCTGGGTGAGGCGGCCATGCTGCCCTCTGCCCCGGCCATCGTCAACGCAGTCTCGCGGGCCATTGGCGTGCGCCTGCGCGAGATCCCGGCCACGCCCGAACGGGTGCTGCAGGCCGTCCGGAGCAGGGAATAGGGACCCGGTGGTGCGCCGCACCCGCTCGGCAGCAGCGGATTCGTGTTCCTGCGGGCGCGGTACTACGCGCCTTCGATGGGGCGCTTCATGCAGATGGACCCGTCGAGGCAGGAGAGGAATCCGTACTGGTATGCGTTTGGCAGTCCCATGATGTATGCTGATCCCTCTGGGCTGTGTGTGAATCTCAATCACCTTCTCACACTATTCGGTCCAACGCAGGGGAATCTCCCTGCCGAATGTCTGCAAAACATCCAACGCTTCCGCGAAGATAATGCAGATAGCACTAACTTTCTGGACTCTATGTACGCCTTCACCTTTAACCTCATTACGGCGGTGACGCTGCTGGCTGCCATCGGCGACATCAGCCGCTTTGAGACCGACAAGAAGCTGGTGGGCTATGCCGGGCTGGGAGCCAGGATTCATGACAGCGGGCAGACGACCCGCCGGGGACGGGTCACCAAGACGGGGCGCAAGGACATCCGCTACGGGATGGTGCAGGCTGCCAACCACGCGGTGCGCAGCCATCCCTACTGGAAGGCGCAGATGGCTCGCCTTGAGCCCAGGTTGGGGCGCTCCAAGGCCATCGTCGCCATCGCCCGGCGGCTGCTGGTGGCGGTCTGGCACGTCCTGACGAAGGAATGCGCCGACCGGCACGCGGACACCATCCAGGTTGCCAGGACCATTTTCCGCCACGCTTACCGGGTGGGGGTGGCGAACCTCCCGGAGGGCATGAGCGCCCTGATGTACACCCGCTACCATCTCGACCGGCTGGGGCTGGGCAAAGACCTCACCCACTTACCCTGGAGTGGCAAGACGTACCGGCTCCCGCCTTCCAGCATTCCTGATGATTGAAGCGCGAAAGCCTTCCTGGAAAGAAAGGGTGAGCGGTGCCACACAGAGGTCGGCGCTCCTGAGAACAGGATAGTGTCCTGACGCCCCGGTACGAAGACCTCAACCCGGTACTTGGACCCGTGGTCACCGCTCACCTTCACTATAGCACCCCGTTGGTATCAGGGTCAATCGTGCTGGAAGGTTGTTAGGATCACAGAGTAGGTTAGCCAACCCTGTACTATGGACACAAATTGCCTAGAATAGTGGTCTGACCCAAGCTGGCACAGGTCTCTGGTGGCAAGCTCTTGATATTTGTTCCAGTAAGATCGAGGGTTCCCAGTTCAGAGAGTTGGCTAATCTCCGGCGGAAGATCGGTCAACGGATTGTTGTCCAACGATAATCGGTGCAAACTCGAAAGCTGACCGATTTCTGCTGGCAAACTCTCTAACTGATTATTGGATGCAACCAGTTCTTCCAGATTGGAGAGGCGCCCTATTGAATGCGGCAAGGATTTCAATAGATTGTGCTGCACATCCAGTTCCCGCAACGCACTGAGCTCACCAATCTCTGAAGGCAAACTGGTTAAATCATTGCCGTTCAGGTCTAAGTACTCTAGGCTAGACAAACGCCCAAGCTCCGGAGGCAACTCAGTCAATGAATTGGTAGAGAGCCCCAAATATCTGAGGCTGGAAAGCTGACCAATTTCCGGGGGCAGTTTGTTCAGGTTGGAATCGGACAGATCCAGTGTAGTCAGCTGAGATAATTGACCCATTTCTGCGGGCAACTCAGTTAAATTTAAATGTGACATCTTCAGAGTTTCCAGACGGGAAAGCTTTCCGATATCAGAGGGTATAGTGACGGGCCCCAATCCTGAAGATTCTATACTTAGGAATTGCAGGCCTGGAAGTTCACTAATTGCCCCAAGAAGAGCTAACTGGTTGTCAGAGAGATACAGTGTTTCTAGGTCCGAGAGTCTGCTGAACTCTGTGGGTAAAGCTATTAAGGGATTGCGTTGCAACCTAAGGTCCTGCAGATAGGACAATTCGCTGATTTCAGGTGGCAACTCAGCCAGAGTGTTGCCTGCCAGCTTGAGTTTCTTTATGTGGGACAAAGCACCGATATCTGGGGGCAAATCGGTCAGTCCTACGTCACTGGCATCCAATTCGATGACATATCCTTTCTCATCGCAGATGACTAACGAGGTCCACTGACAAACATCTTCTGGCCCATCATAACTTGGAAACAGCTTTCTAATGACATCCAGTTGTTGCCCCTGGAGCGACGTTAAAGTCATATCAGGAGTGACAACATCTGTGGGTTCGGGGGAAGCCTCAGCAAATGTCTCCGTAGCAACTACTGGGATGGTCGTTACTGTGGGCTGTGAAATCACAGGAGTACAGCCAGTGATAATGATAGTGATGATCGTTAGCGCTATCAGTGAGGCGTGGTATCTCATAAAGACCCCCTAGTCTAAAGCGTCTCAAAGGGCATGTGCATGCCTATGATTATTGGGCCGTGGTTTCCAACCTCATCTTTATTGTCATACCAATCATTAATATCACCATTGGGGTTTTTGGATGGATCGCAATCAAAGGCACCACGAGCCGCAACTATAGGCGTCAAAACACTATTCCTATTCTCCATACTCACAATCATGACAATGTGCGTAAGATCGCTCTCGCTATTCCCATATACAATCAGATCCCCGACCAGGAGCTTCTCGGCAAATCTCGCTTTGTCTTCTATTACCTCTACACCGCTACCGGGTCGCGTCCACCATTCAAAGAATTTATCCACATTTGCCCACGCGCCAGATTCGTTGTGCCCTGAGTATTCTGGTGGATAGTTTGCCCACCACCCAGTACCATAGTTATCCCTCTCAGCCTCACTATGGAACTGTGCCAGAGTATCTTCGGAAGTTGGATCCGCTTCCATCGGAAAGCCAACTCTCCAAAGAATCCAAGACACGAATCTGGTGCAGTCCCAGCATTCAGGAGATGTGATGTGAGGTGTATACAAGCCAGTAGACGACCATTCGCTAAAGCTCTTCTGAGCCCATGTTCTTGCCAGTTGAGCCGCCATTGCGCGCCTTAGTGCAGGGCTCACATGGTAGCCTCTGTTCTTGAGGTATCGTCCATAGCATGCCTGCCTTTGCTGAACGTCTTTGTAGGCCTCACACCAATAGGGGTCTAAGCCGCTTGGGTCGATTAGGTTGACAGGGTTGCCTAATCCGTATAGGTAGGGATTCCTCTCCTGCCGCGACGGGTCTATCTGCATGAAGCGCCCCATCGACGGCGCGTAGTACCGCGCCCGCAGGTACACGTACCCGTCGCTGTCGGCCTGCTCGCCGGTCCAGCCGTAGCGCGACGTGCCGGCCCCCACGCTGTCGTAGACCGTGCCGTACGGGTCGTAGGTCTGCGCCAGCAGCGGGCTGCCCGCCGCGTCGAGCACCTGCCGCACCGAGCCCAGCGCGTCATACGTGAAGTACTCGGCCTGCGTCCCGTCGCTCTGCGCGATGAGGTCAAGCCCGTGCAGGTAGTAAATGGTTGGCTGCACTTCTGGCTGGTTCGATGCCATCATCCACAGTCCGGTGGTTTCTGCCAGCACCATCGTCAGCGGCGTACCCATGTCGAGCACGTACTCTGTGGCTCGTAGGTGATACCGTTTTCATCCACCGTCTGCGCTACGCGATCTCCGTCGCCATCATAGAGGCGTAGCGTCGTGCTCACCCCATCGTTGACCGAGGTGAGCCGCAGCGCGGCGTCGTAGGCGTAGGTGTGCGTCCCGTCGTCGAGCAGGTCGCCGTAGGCGTCGTACACCCACACGAATTCGCCGTGGTCGCACTCACCGCTCTGGTCGGCGTCCACGCACGCGATCTGGTTCGCGCCGTTGTACAGGTAGACCACCGTCTCCACCTGCGCGCCTGATGCGTCCCAGCGGTCGAAGCGCGTCAGGTTGCCGATCTCATTATACAGTATTCCCGCCGCGATCAGCCTCCCCTCGCCCCAGGCGGCGCAGCCGCCGCTAGGCATAAGCGCCGAAGGCGCGTTGCCGGAGAGCGGGTCGGGGGTGAGGGTCCGGGGCGCTTCAGCGCCCGCATCGACCGTAGCCGGGAGATGTACCTCCCGGCGGGCAAAAGCCTCATGCGGCCTTCGCCGCGCGTCACCCTGGCCGGAGAAACTCATTCTCGGTAGGAAGGTCTTTGCCCCTCTCCAAAACTGGAGAGGGGCGGCGCAGCCGCTCATGAGCGGCTGCGCGGGGTGAGGTTCCCCGGTTAGCAAACTCTAACCTCCCGTTATACGGATGATCAACGCCACCCCCTTGACTCTTCTCTCCTTTCCACCCTACAATACTTACAGAACATAAGTTCTACGCATTCCACCGGAAATCCTTCCGGCGGAGCGCACCATCTCACGGCGCTCGCGCGCTCGTCGCGCCCGCGGCGGGACCCACGGCAGAGGGATATTGATGGTCCCCCCGCCGCCCGCCAACGTCGCGACCCGCGCGCCGCGCCCGCCCCGTCCGTCGCCTGACGCAGACTATGGATTGTCGCGCAGGGGGCGCTCGGTGGCGAGAAGGAGAATGTAGGGTCACACGGGATTCCGCATCACAGCGTCTGCGGCGCGTCCGCCGCGAGATCGTTAACCCGTCTTAGGCGGAGGCGGCGGCGGGATAGTCAGGCGCTCGGAAGGTCGATGGCAGCTCGCCGCGCTTCGGCGGCCATCGTGTGCAGGGGGCTGCGCCCACAGCTTCGGCCCCCCACCCCGTCGTGTTCCACCCGGCCACCAGGCCATCCGTGGGCACCCATAAATTGAATACAACGCCACATCCGGGAGTCTTTCTCCCCTCTCCCCAGCGATGCGTCAGCATCGCGAGTGTGGGAGAGGGGCCGGGGGTGAGGGGACCGTGACGCCCGCTAGAAATCGCGGCGGCTGAAGGACCACATCGACGCGGCCAGCAGCGCGATCACGTACAACACGCTGTACACGATGAACGCATTGCTGGGCTGGCTGGCGACCGAGAAGGGTGTGAGCCCGGTGCCCAGCGACCCCGCGCTGGACTGGATCAGGCCAACCCCGTAGCGCCACAGCGCCTCGCTGGGCATGAACAGGCTGGAGGCGATGCCGATATTCACGGCAGTCGTGGCTGCCCAGCACCGACCCAATCTGCTCGACCCAGCCGCCGGCAAAGGCGACGCCGTACAGCATGAAGACCACGATGCCGTTGGCCAGCGTGCTCATCAGCGTGCCGCCCAGCAGGCTGAGGCTCAGCACGACCAGGCTTTCGAGCATCAGCACGAGCAGCACGCCGAGCGAGTCTGGCGTGGCGAAGCCGGTGACGAAGTAGGCGGCCAGCATCACCCCGACGGCCAGCAGCGTCGTGTAGGACAGCGTCAGCAGCGCGTGGCCAATCCATTTGCCGAGGATGATCTCCCAGCGGCGGATCGGCTTGGCGGCGATGGCGTGAATGGTGGCCGTGTCGATCTCGCCGGAAATCGTGCCGACAGTAGTGAGAGCCGTCACCATCACCACCAGGAAGTTCACCACGTACAGTCCGGCGCTCAGGAAGATGCTGGCGAACAGTGCGCCCTGGCGGGCCGGGCCATGCTGGGTGAAATCCGTCCAGGCGAAGTACAGGCCTGCTGCGTAAATCCCCACAAAGACCAGCCCCAGCCCCAGGCCGAGCCACAGCATCCGGCGGCGGCGCGCTTCCCGAATGGTCAGGCGGATCACGACGATGATCTGGTGGGCGAAGCTCACTTCCTGTGTCATCCGTCGGCCCCTTCGCGCGGCGCACCATCCATAATCTGCACGAACATCTCCTCCAGCGTGAGGTGCTGCGGCGACAGCGCGTAAACCCGCAGCCCCTGCCCGACCAGCCACGCGGTGAGGTCTGGCAGGCGGCTCTCGTCGGGCACCGTCAGGCTGACCGTGCGCGGATCGGTGCGCGTGACGTTCTCACCCCACGCCGCCAGATCATCGAGCAGCCCGTCCGGCACGCTCTCCAGCCGCACGGCGACCCGCACCAGCCCGGCAGACAGCTCCTGCATCGACCCGGCCCGCACTACGCGCCCTTGCCGGAGAAACGCGACCCGGTTGCAGGTCACCTCGACCTCGCTCAGCAGGTGTGAGTTGAGAAAGACGGTGGTGCCTTCTTCGCGGACCGTGTGGATCACGTCGCGCACCAGCCGCCTGCCGAACGGGTCAAGCCCGGAGGTCGGCTCGTCGAGAAAGACGAGCGCCGGGCGGGGCAGCAGCGCCATCGCCAGCCCGATGCGCTGAAGCATCCCCTTTGAGAAGGTCTCGAGCCGCTTGTGGATAGAGTTCTGACAGGTCCATCTGCTCGACGAGGCGCGGGATGCGCTCGGCGCGGTCGATTGCGCTCATCCCGTAGAGCTGGCCGTGCAGGTCGAGGAATTCATCAGCGCACAGCCACTCGTGGAAGCGGAAGTGCTCCGGCAAAAAGCCGACCGCGCGGCGTGCCTCCGGGCGGTCGATGGGCAGGCCAAGCAGAAAACCGCTGCCCGCCGTGGGCCGCACGAGGCCCAACAGCATTTTGATCGAGGTGGTCTTGCCCGCGCCGTTGGGGCCCAGAAAGCCGAACACCTCGCCGCGCCCCACCTGGAGCGTCAGCCCCTCGACGGCAACCTTGCTCTCGTTGTAGACCTTGCGCAGTTCGAATGTCTCGATGGCGTAAGCGGTCATGGGGCCTCAATGGATGATAGGAATGGCATGCTCAGTGCATCAACCGCCTCACATTATAGCGCAGTGGTGGCGTGTCGCGGCAAGCAGAGGGCACGGCAGAAAGCCGAAAGCTCTCGCACCATGCCCCCTGTGTTTGTTCCGCTGATAGCCGTGCCTAGTTGTCTTCCATCAATTCGGCGATGGCGATCAGACTGCGATTGTTGCTGCCGGTCACCATCGTCACGACACCATTCTTCTGCCACACGATGGCGCTCTGTGGTTCCCCGCTGTTGGCATCGTTGCTCGCCTCGAACAGCAGCCCGGATGTCCCGTTGATATCCACCTCGGTCACGTTGGCTGCGCCCACCGGGATGGGCACCACGAGCGTGGTTGCCCAGTCGATGCGCTGGCTGAGGCGCGCGGCCTGCTGGGGCGTCATGCCCAGAAGCTGTAGCATCGCATTGCCCAGCGCCTGGACGTCTACCCCATCCGGCACCTTGACTGTGGGGCTGGGTATCTGGAAGATGGTGAAATCGTTGTGCAGGTCGGGGTCGCCGTCGCTGTAGTTCAGCATCACACCTGCAGGGACGCTGATGTCGAATGGCTGCCCATCGATGTTGTCAGGCAGCAGCGACGGGTCCTCGCCGACCGCCTGGAACACAGCCCGCAGCGAGGCAAGGTCCGGTGTATAGCGCTCGGCCCAGCTATCGGTCACCATGATTTCGTCAGGGGTGCCAAATCCCTGCGGCGTGGTGGGGGTAAACCCGGCCTGCGCGGCGGCCTCATCCAGACTGGCTACCGAGGTCGGTTGGCCCCTGTCCTTGAGTATCTCCTGCTCACCCATGTACATGTTCTGGTTGAGCGCCTCGCCGATCTGCTGCATGCGCGCCGGGTCAACCGACACAGTCGTGAACTGCTCGACCCGGAACAGGCCGAGGAAGTCACTGGCCATCGCGCGGACAGGCTCCAGCGCGAACAGCCCACCGACGACCAGCAAGGCGGCTAGGCCGATGCCCACTCGCCGCGCGTTCCGATTACTCCACAGTCTATTGAACATTGGGTTCTCCTGTCTTGTGCTTACGGTATCCTGCAACTGCGCCAGCGCGCGCTGCCTGTGCGGACTGTCAGGTGCGGCGGGAGCAAGCGCACTCAGCGCTGCCGACACGCGCCCGGCCCGTTGGCGCAGGTCTTCCACGCGGGCCTGGCAGCGGTCGCAGCCTCCCAGGTGCGTGCGGACCAACTCGCCGCGTGCGCTGTCCAGCATGCCGTCCAGATATTCAAGCAGCGCACCATCCGAAAGATGAGCCATGTCTAACCTTCCTCTCCCTGCTGCTGCGCGTATGCCTTCTCGAACGCCTCGCGGGCGCGGGCCAGCAGCGTCCCGACCGATCCCGGCGCGACCCCAACGATGTCGGCCAGTTCCTGGTAGCTCAGGCCCATCTCTCTGAGGACGAGCAGCCTGGCCAGGCGAGGCCGGATGGTGGCCAGAGCCGCCTGCGCCGCCTGGCGAGCCTCTCGCCGGGTGACGCGCTCCTCAGGGCCGGGTGGGTGATCTTCCGTCAGCGCCTCGCCCACTGCTGCCTGCTGCTCGCGGCGGTCGCGGCGAGCGCGGGCGCGCAGCGCGTTGTACCCCATGTTAGTCGCCACCTGGTACAGCCAGCCCGCGACGTTCTCGCCGTGCCGCAGGCGGTTCTGGTACAGTTTAAGGAACACTTCCTGCGCGATGTCCTCAGCTTCGGCGCGGGTCCCGGTCAGGCGGAAGAGCACACCGTACACCCGGTCGTAGTGGCGCTCAAAGAGCGCCTCGAAGCAGGATTCGTCCCCCGCCTGGAACCGTGCGAGCAGCAGGGCGTCTGAAACGACCGTCACAGCATCTCCCGGTTGATCTGACATCGACTTCACCATCTAAACACCACCAGCTTGCTGGATGTGACAACTCTATTGGACCCACTTTTGCGGCAGCGTACCAGTTGAGGTACGTACTCTGAGCAGAGAGCAGGCGGAGACTCAGCCGCAAGGCCTGCCTTGTCAAACCTTGGTGGTTTGTGCTACGATCACCGCAACTACCACAGGTTGACGGTCGCTCGCGGAGCCGTAATCCACGACGGCGTTGGGCTCCCAACCCATCGAAAAGTGCTGTCAGCCTTTCCACCGCGTTCCTGAGTTGAATCGGAGGGACGATTCCGTGAGACTGTGGAATCGGTATTATGTCCCACGCACGGTTAACGAAGCCCACGACCTATTGGCTCGGTACGATGGCGCTGCCTGCGTTATCGCTGGCGGCACGGATCTGCTGCTCGACATCAAGCAGGACCACCGCCCGCCGGTCGAAGCCCTTGTCGATATCACACGCATCGAAGAATTAACGCAGATCGTGCCGGATGGGGATCGAGTCACTATCGGTGCAGGGGTGACGCACACCCAGATCGTCGAGTCTGAGGTGCTGGCCTCGCGCGCGACCTGCCTCGTCGAGAGCTGCGGCGTGGTGGGCGGGCCGCAAGTGCGCAACGTGGCGACGCTGGGTGGCAATGTGGCCCACGCCCTGCCCGCCGCCGATGGCACCACGGCGCTGGTCGTGCTAGATGCCGAGGCCGAAGTCATGCAGGGCGGCGAGCGCCGCCGCGTGCCGATCCGGGACATGTTCCGGGGACCGGGCGAGTCGCTGCTCGATTCGACGCGTGACCTGCTGTTGAGCTTCCGCTTCGCGTTGTGTGGCCCTCATGAGGCAACCGCCTTCAAGCGCATCATGCGCCCGCAGGGTGTGGCGCTGCCGATCCTGGGCTGCGCCGTGTGGCTGAAATTGAGCGACGACCTGGCCGTGATTGATGACGCGCGGGTGTGCATCGGCCCGGTCGCGCCGGTGCCGGTTCGCGCAGCCGAAGTCGAGGCGGCGCTCAAGGGAGAAAGGGTCTCGGACAGTCTGCTTGGCGAGGCGGTCAGGGTGGCGCGTGAGGCGCTGCACCCGAGGGCCAGCAAGTACCGCGCCACGTCGGATTACCGCGTCGAGATGATCGAGGTGCTGCTGCAGCGGGCGCTGGCGCTGGCCATCGAGCGCGCCCGCACCGGCGAAGCCACGCCCGAAGGCGTTGGGTTGGAGTGAATTGAGGGGGAAGTGATGAGCCAGATATCGATCAGGGTAAACGGAACGCTGGTTGAGCGCGATGCCCTGGAATCGCGGACGCTGGCCGAGTTTCTGCGGTTGGATCTGGGCCTGACCGGCACGAAGATCGGCTGCGACGAAGCCGAGTGTGGAATCTGCACCGTGCTGGTCGATGGGCTGCCGGTCGATTCGTGCGTCTACCCGCTGTTCAAGGCGCAGGGAGCAGAAGTTCAGACCATTGAAGGGCTTGCGCAGGGCGACACGCTCCACCCCCTGCAGCGGGCGTTCATGGAGCAAGGCGCGGTGCAGTGCGGCTTCTGCACGCCGGGCCTGGTCATGACCGCCAAAGCTCTGCTGGACGGCAACCCTGACCCAACCGAGCGCGAAATTCGCGTCGCACTGAAGGACACCTACTGCCGCTGCACTGGCTACAGCAGCGTCTTCCGCGCGATTCAGTCGGCGGCGCGCGAGATACAGGGGGAGCAGCCGTCTGCATGGGCAGGCGCTGAGACGCTCGCGCCGCTGAACGTCATCGGCAGGCCGGTGCCGCGCCCCGAAGAGCATGACAAGGTGACCGGCAAGGCTCGCTACGCCGACGACTATGCCTTCCCTGGCATGCTGTACGGGCGCACCCGCCGCAGCGATTACCCCCACGCTCGCATTCTGAGCATCGACACCGCCGAGGCCGAGGCACTGCCCGGCGTGCGCGCCGTGCTGACCCACAAAGATATTCCGGGCGAGAACATTCACGGGCTAGTGCACAAGGACTGGCCCTGTCTGGCCGGGGACAAGGTGCGCTATATGGGCGATCCGATTGCCATTGTGGCAGCGGACAGCCCGGAGATCGCCGCGCAGGCGGTCGACCTGATCAAGGTGGACTATGAGCCGCTGCTGGTGGTCGACAACCCGGTTTACGCCGCCAGCGACGGGGCCCCTATCGTTCACGAGGAGTGCGAGACCGGGAATCTGCTCAAGCATATCAAGGTACGCCACGGAGACCTCTCGCAGGGGTTCGCCGAGGCCGACGTCGTCGTCGAGCGGACCTACACCACGCCGACGACCGAACACGCTTTCCTTGAGCCGGAATGTGCCATCGGCGTCCCGGCAGATTTCGACGCGGAACATGAAAAGGTCACCGTCTATGTCGGCTCGCAGATCGCCTACCAGGACCGCAACCAGGTCGCTAAGATACTTGGCGTGCCCGACGAGCAGGTGCGCATCCGGGGGACGCTGATCGGCGGCGGGTTCGGCGGCAAGGAAGACCTCGCCGCGCAGGCGCACGTCGCGCTGTTGGCGCAGGCTACGGGCTGTCCGGTCAAGATGCTGTACAGCCGCCAGGAGTCGCTGCTGTTCCACCCCAAGCGGCACGCCACCGTGATCCGCATTAAGATCGGTGCGAGGCGCGATGGCAAGCTGACTGCCATCGAGGCGGAACTGTACGGCGATGGCGGCGCATACGCCTCGCTGAGCGACAAGGTGATGACCCGCGCCACGACCCACGCCACCGGTCCCTATAATGTGCCCAACGCGAAAGTCGACTGCTACGTGATGTACACCAATAACCCGCCGTCAGGCGCGTTCCGGGGCTTCGGGGTCACGCAGTCCGCGTTTGCCGTCGAAAGCACGATGGATATTCTGGCGGCGGAACTGGATATCGACCCGATCGCGTTCCGCCAGATGAACGCCCAGCACGTCGGCGTGACGACTGCCACCGGACAGCTTCTCCGCGAGAGCGTCGGCCTGCCGGAAACACTAGAGGACGTGCGCGCGGACCTGCTGGCCGGGGATAGTGATACACCCTTTACCTGGGGCTGGCAGTCGGGTAGCAAGGCCTACGGTTGGGGCGTGGCCTGCGCCTACAAGAACACCGGCCTGGGCGGCGGCGCGCCTGACAACTCGGCGATTGAGGTCGAAGCGTACGCGGATGGCACGGTCGAGGTACGCACTTCGGCTGCCGACATCGGACAGGGAATCGGGATGGTGGTCGCGCAGTGCGCGGCAGAGGAGCTTGGCATCCGCTACGAAGACGTGCGGGTGATGCTGCCTGACACCGATCTGACTCCCAACGCCGGGCCGACCACCGCCTCGCGGCAGACATATGTCACCGGCAACGCGGCGCGACTGGCCTCCTCGGCGCTGCGTGAGGCGCTGCAGTCGGTTGCCGCCGAGCATCGCAATGTCCCGCCTGAGCAGATTCGCTTCGAAGAGGGGCTGGTCCGTTATGACGGGCAGGCCATCCCGATCGGCGAGGTGGTCGGCTGGATGCAGCAGCAGGGTCTGCGACCCCTGGCAAGCTATGAGTATCACGCCCCGGCAACGCAGCCGCTGGGCACCGGCGGCGACATGCACATCGCCTTCTCGTATGCGACCCAGGCCGCGCTGGTCGAGATCGACCTGGAGACGGGCGAAGTGCACGTGCTCAAGATTATCTCCAGCACCGATGTGGGCCGCGCGATCAACCCGCGCTCGGTGCAGGGCCAGATCGAGGGTGGGATCGTCATGGCGCTGGGTAACTGCCTGACGGAAGAGTATATTGTCGAGCATGGCGTGCCCTGGACGACGCTGCTCGCGCGATACAAGATGCCCAGCATCAAGCACGCGCCGGAGATCGTCTCACACCTGGTCGAGCATCCGACGAGCGACGGGCCGTATGGTGCGAAAGGGGTCGGCGAGCTTCCGTCGATCAACACGACGCCGGCGATCTGTAACGCGATCTTCAACGCGACCGGCGTCCGCATCTTCAGCGTGCCGGTCGATCAGGATGCGCTGCTGCGGGCGATCAAGGCAGGCAAGAAGGAAGTAAAGACAACCTGGCACGACGTCCGCTAAATGATGTGGTAAACTCTGCCGTGGCCGGGAGAGGCTTCAGGCCCCGCTGACTTCATGCAGGGAGCGGAGCTTCAAATGGAGGATGCCGCACGTCCGTGACCTCTGACTGTTTCCAACCACCGGGAGACACTTATGCAGGTTAAACGGCCCCAATTCGGGGTTGTGCTGGATGCGCTGACGCCGGTGCTGGCAGTGCTGGCTGCGCTGCTGGTCGGCGCTGTCATGCTGCTGATGTTAAAGGCGAACCCGCTCGAAGCGTATGCGGCGCTCGTCAAGGGCGCTTTTGGCAGCCCCAACGCGCTCGCGGATTCGGTCGTCAAGGCGACGCCTCTGCTGTTCGTCGGGCTGGGGATTTGCATCGCCTTCCGGGGCGGCGTGATCAACATTGGCGGCGAGGGGCAGCTCGTCGCGGGCGCGGTCGCCTCGACGGCGCTGGCGCTGACGATGCCCAACGGGCCGGCCTGGGTCGTCGTCCCGCTGTGCCTGATTGCCGGCTTTCTCGCCGGGGGAATCTGGGGTGGGATCGCCGGCGTGCTGAAGGCGTACTTCAACGTCAACGAGATCCTGAGCACGATTATGCTCAACCAGATCGCGGTGCAGGGCATGAATTTCATGCTGCGTGGCATCCTACTCGACCCGGACCAGTTCACTTCGGCCTCCCGCATCCCGCAGACCGCGCGCCTATCCGCCGCCTTCGACCTGCCGCGGCTGGTCCCTACCCGGCTGCACGCCGGGGCGCTACTGGCGGTCGTGCTGGCGGTCGTGGTGTACATCCTGTTGTGGCGCACGACAATCGGCTATCGCATCCGCGCCGTGGGCTACAATCCCGACGCCGCGCGCTATGCTGGCATCGACGTGAAGCGCTACATGGTGCTGTCGATGGCGCTTAGCGGGGCGTTCGCCGGACTGGGCGGGGCGGTGCAGGTCTTTGGCGTGTATCATCGCATGTTCACCGATGGCTCGGCCACTGGCTTCACCAGCGGGGCTGGCTTTAACGGCATCGTCGCGGCGCTGTTCGGGCAGCTTCATCCGCTGGGCACCATACCGGCTGCCTTCTTCTTCGGCGCGCTGCTGGTCGGGGCTAACAGCCTGCAGCGGGTCATCCAGGTGCCGTCGGCGTTTATCACGACGCTCAACGGCCTGGTGGTGGTGTTCGTCGTCGGCAGTGACATCTGGCGGCGGCAGCGGGCCCGCCGGCGCGAGATCGCCCGCACGGCCGCGGCTCGCCCGCTGGGGCCCTCGGCT
Source organism: uncultured Chloroflexia bacterium (assembly GCA_963787375.1). GTDB lineage: Bacteria > Chloroflexota > Anaerolineae > Aggregatilineales > UBA3940 > CAWBCR01. Next base: position 229,371 of record CAWBCR010000017.1, read on the forward strand.
CTGCCCCCGGTCTCACTCGCTCCAGAGGAAAACCCATGATTGGTGAGCTGCTTACCGCACGGGTACTGATCGGCATTGCGTCGTCGGGTGTGCGCCTGGCGACCCCTTACCTGTTCGCCGGGCTGGGAGAGACGTTTGGACAGCGCAGCGGCGTGTTGAACCTGGGCGTCGAGGGCATGATGCTGATCGGCGCATATGCCGCCTTCTACGCGACGTTCATCAGCGGCAGCCCGTGGCTGGGCCTGCTGGCGGCAATACTCGTCGGCGTGCTGATGGGCCTGGGGATGGCCTTCATCAGCGTCACGCTCAAGGCTGAGCAGGGCATCAGTGGGATCGGCGTGTACCTGTTCGGGCTTGGCTTGAGCGACCTGCTGTTCCAGAAGACGCTGGGCACGGTCGAGACGGTGAGCGGCTTCCAGCCGCTGCACATCGCCGCCGTCGAGCAGAGCTCAAGCGCCCTGGTGCGGGGTTTTGGCCAGATTTTTCTCAGCCACAACCTGCTGGTGTACGTGGCCTTTGCCCTGGTCCCGATCTCGTCATTTGTACTCAACAAAACGACCCTCGGCCTGAAGATCCGTTCGGTCGGCCAGAACCCGCAGGCCGCCGATTCGCTGGGGGTCAGCGTGAACCGGGTCCGCTACTTCACAGTGACCCTGGGTGGGGTGATGGCCAGCATCGCCGGGGCATCGCTGTCCATCGCACTGCTGAACGTCTTCCAGCAGAACATGACTGCCGGGCAGGGGTTCATCGCTGTAGCGCTGGTCTATTTCGGCGCGTGGCGGCCTGTTGGCCTGCTGACCGGCGCGTTGATCTTCAGCCTGGTCAACGCCCTGCAGTTGTGGGTGCAGGTGCTTGGCATCCCCGTGCCATCCGAGATCGCAGTCATGATGCCCTACGTGCTGACGATCGTGGCGCTGATCATCGCCGTCCGGCGAGTTCAACAGCCCGCCGCGTTGACTAAGCCCTTTGAGCGCGGGGAACAATAACATGGGGTCTCGTTCGTTCCACACAACCGAGGAGGCAAGAGGGAACAATCCTGAACATGGTTCACGATGTAACGTCTGTGCGTCCGCAAGCCGTTCACAGAATTGCAGAACAATCAGAAAGGAAGAGAGAATTATGAAACCCCGTCGTATAGCAGTACTCCTGCTCATCGTGGCAGCGCTGCTGGCCGTCTCCTGCCAGACTGCTGCCCCTGCGACCCCGACTGAAGCCGCCAAGCCATTCCGCGTGGCGGTGGTCATGCCCAGCGCCAAGAATGACCTGGCTTTCAGCCAGAGCATGTATGATGGGCTGGTTTCCATCCAGAACCAGATGGGTGGCGAGAGCCACTTCGAGTTCGCCGTCTCAGAGAACATGTTCAACGTGGACGATGCGCTGGCGGCTATTCGCGACTACGCCTCTAACGGCTATGACCTCGTGATCGCGCACGGATCACAGTATGGGGCCGGGCTGGCCGAGATCGCGCCCGACTTCCCCAACACGGCTTTTGCCTGGGGAACGACGGTCGACACCTTCACCGAGCAGGGCATCAACAACGTTTTCGCCTATGAGGCTCGCGCCGAAGAGGGCGGCTACGTCAACGGCGTGATGGCCGCGATGCTCTCCCAGAGCGGCACGATTGGCGAGATTGGCCCCATCGAGACCGGCGACGCCAAGCTGTATATCGACGGCTTCAAAGAGGGCGTGCTGGCGACCAATCCCAATGCCAACGTGCTGTCGAGCTATACCGGCTCGTTCAGCGATACTGCGCTGGCTGCCGAGACAGCCAATACGCAGATCAACGCCGGTGCTGATGTGCTGACCGGCTCGGCCCAGATGGTGGCTGGCGCCATCGGCACCGCCAAGGACAAGAGCGTTCTGTGGTTTGGCACGCAGTCGGATCAGTCCTCGCTGGCACCCGACGTCGTGGTGGCCTCCCAGGTGTACGACTGGACCGGGGCGCTGAACGACATGATCAGCGCCGTGCAATCGGGCACGCTGGGCGGCAAGTCCTACTCGCTCACGCTGGAAAACGGCGGGCTGAAGATCGTCTACAACCCGGCCTACACGCTGCCGGCTGACGTCAAGGCCGCAGCCGATGCTGCCATTCAGGGCATCAGCGACGGCTCGATCGTCGTTCAGGCTGGCCAGCAGTAACGCGATAGGTAGTGAGGTGGGGTGTTGCCTGTGAACACCCCACCCCTGATCATCCCCTGTGAGTCAAGTGAAGGCACGCTATGGCCAATCCCGTGGAGCAGGCAGATATCACTCAGCGCATCCAGCACCTTGAGATGCGCAGCATCGTCAAGCGCTTTCCCGGCGTGCTGGCCAACGACCACGTCGATTTTGACGTGCGTGCCGGCGAGATTCACGCCCTGCTGGGCGAGAACGGTGCGGGCAAGAGCACGCTGATGAAAGTGCTGTTCGGGCTGCACCAGCCAGACGAAGGCCAGATCGTGATCAACGGCCAGCCGGTCCGGATCAGCACGCCCGCCGATGCTATCAAGCACGGCATTGGAATGATCCACCAGCACTTCATGCTCGTACCGGCGTTGAGCGTGGTCGAGAACGTCGCGCTGGGTCTGTCGTCGTCACGCGGGCTGCTGCTTGACCTCGACGTAGTCGCCGCGCGGATCGAGGCGCTGTCGGCTCAGTACGGGTTGCGTGTTGACCCACACGCGATGGTGTGGCAGCTTGCGGTCGGCGAGCAGCAGCGCATTGAGATCATCAAGGCGCTGTATCGGGATGCGGCCCTGCTGGTGCTCGACGAGCCAACGGCGGTGCTCACCCCGCAGGAGGTCGACGAACTGTTCGTGGTGCTGCGCCAGATGGCGAAAAAAGGCCATGCGCTGGTGTTTATCAGCCACAAACTGCACGAGGTGCTGTCGATCAGCGACCGGGTGACGGTCCTGCGCGATGGGCGGGTGATCAGCACCGTCAATACCAAAGAGACTAACCGGGCAGAGCTGGCACAGATGATGGTCGGGCGTGAGGTGCTGCTGCGCGTTGACCACCCACCGGTCGAGCCGGGCAAGGTGCGCCTGAAGATCGACGGGCTGCACGCAGAGAGTGACAAGCCGGGCGTCCCTTCGCTGCGGGGTGTCAGCCTGGAAGTGCGCGGCGGGGAGATTCTGGGCGTGGCCGGCGTGTCGGGCAATGGTCAGCGTGAGCTGGCCGAGGTAATCGCCGGGCTGCGCCGCCCGACGGAGGGGCAGGTCTGGATCGACGAGACACAGGTCACCGGCTGGACACCATCGCGTCTGCTCGACCAGGGGCTGTCATACATCCCTGAGGGCCGCCTGCGTGATGGCGCGATCCGTGATTTCACCGTGGCCGAGAACCTGATGCTCCGTGATCATACCAAGCCGCCCTATTCAAACGGCCTGTTCCTGAACTCAGCACGCATTGCTGAACGCTGCGACGAGCTGCTGGGAGCTTTCAACGTCAAGACGCCTTCCCGCAATACCATGCTGAAGACCCTGTCGGGCGGCAACATCCAGAAGCTGATTCTGGCGCGCGAGCTCTCGCGCGAGCCACGCGTGCTGATCGCCTCGCAACCCACACGCGGCGTCGACATCGGCGCGACCGAGTACATCCACCACATGCTGATCGCCCAACGCGAGGCCAATACAGCCATCCTGCTCATCTCGGAGGACCTCGACGAGATACAGAACCTTTCGGACCGGATTGCGGTGATGTACGAGGGCCAGATCATCGGCATCGTCAACCGGGGCGAGGCAAGCGCGGCAGAATTGGGCTTGATGATGGCGGGAGTCCGGCGGCAGAGTGCTCCGTAGAGCTCGCGCTGGACGACTGGCACGCCACCCTCTGCGCCTGCATGGATGGGTTGCTGCGCTGGCCGGAGTGGCGGCGCTGGCCGTCGGTGTGTGGCTGTGGCGACTACCGCCGACCATCCCCGCCGGGGCCGAACCGATCTTCGAGGGTGTCTACTATCTGCGCGACGTGCGCACCTCGCCCCGGCTGATGGTCACCCATCTGGTGTTCATCGACCTGCGCGCGCCGGGCGTGGGATTCCTGGTGACGCCCGGCCAGCCGGTCGGCGGGCGGCAAATGCCGGCGCGTACGGCCTCACAGTGTCTCTCCGAATTTCACGTGCAGCTTGCCATCAACGGCGATGGGTTTGCCCCCTTTTCCGAGGAGGGCAGCAGCTACTACCCGCATGCCGGCGATCCGGTCGACGTGACCGGCTTCGCCAGCTCGCAGGGGCGGGTCTACTCGACGGGCGACAGCAGTGAGCCGACGCTGTACCTGTCTCGTGGCGGCGGCGCGAGTTTTCAGCCGCCGCTGATTGGGTGGTGCATATAACGCTATCTCCGGTTTTGCGTTGATCGTTTTGCATGGGCAGCCTTACCCCGGATGCGCTGAAAACGACGATGTTCACCCACGTACAGCAGTGGCCCTTGACCGCTGGCACCGCACGCTGATTCTGGCAGTGGTCGACGGGCGGCAGACCCACCTGAGCCTCGGCGCGACGCTGGCCGACCTGGCTGGCGTGCTCGTCGACTATGGTGCAGACAGCGCGCTGGAGCTGGACGGCGGCGGCTCGAGTACGCTGGTCATTGAGGGGCTGGATGGGGAGCCTGAGGTGCTCAATTCGCCGATCCATCTGGCCCATCCGGGCACTGAGCGGCCTGTTGGCAATCACCTGGGCGTGTTTGCCAACCGCCTGCCCTCTGGCTGACGAGTCTCTGTTGCGCCCCACAACTAACCACAATGCACAGAATGTCAACATGAGGTACACTTGCACATAGTTTCATTGAGGGATAAATAGCCCTCAAATCCTACAGAGTTGGAGATCTACAACCCTCACCATGAGCCTGCCAAACCCTCGCCTGGAACAGACCCTCGATCAGCTTGTCGCCTTGATTAACCACCTGCTACAGCAGGATGATGTGCTGGATGACCGTGTCGTCAGCGTCAACCCGCGCACAGATAACACGCTGTCTGTCTACTGGCTCAAGCGTCCCACGCGACGCCAGAGCCGCCGCTTCAAGCGGCTGGTCCGGCATGCCATGCGATACCTCCTCAAGGCCAACCCGACCATCAACCCGCGCGAACTGGCCCGCATTGCTCCCAGCTATGCGCCGCGTGAGCTTCTCAAGCGCGATGCGACGCCTGAATCTGCCCCCGAACCGGATACCGATCCCGGCCCGGAGTCGCGCCAGTACTCGCTCTGATTATCCCGACGCGGCAAACAACTGACCCCGTTTTGCAGCTTTTCTCCCCGCCGGCGGTGACCCCTGCGGCTTTGCTGCTACGATATCGTTTAGCCCTCATTCTGAAACGTCTATGCTACAATGAACGGTATGGACGACAGGTACATCACGACCAGAGAGGCCGCAGAAATGCTGGGTGTGAGCGACCAGCGCATTCGCGATCTGCTCAAAGCGGGCCGTTTGAGCGGCAAGAAGCTGGGCAGCAAACTCGGCGGGATGTGGTTGGTAGAACGCCAGAGCGTGAAGGCTTTCGAGCGTCGCGCTGCTGGAAGGCCCCGTAAGGACGTGAAATCTACTTGACTCTCAAGCGGATTTAACCGTGATAATTGTACAACCGGCGCTCATTCCTAGTACCCCCCTGCACAAATTGAAGGTCACTGACGAGATATATAGAATGCCTGCGATTAACCTGTCATGGAAGCAAGCCCGAAGCCTTCGCTTCCATTCACAGCGGCTGGCAGCACCATCCGACCGCCAGTCTGATCCGGCACAGGTTGTGCGGGATGTGTTTGCGCTTCAGGCACAGGATGCATCCGCTGCAAACCTGTCAGTCCGCGTACGCAGCGCGGGCCTGACGGTCAGCGATGTCGAGCGCGCGCGTTTGCAGGATCGCGCCCTCGTTCGAACGTGGGCATTGAGGGGGACGCTCCATCTGCTCGCTACCGCTGACCTTGTCTGGTTGCTGCCGTATCTGGCCCCGCGTTTTATCCAATCCGATCAGCGCCGATGCGCGCAGCTTGGCCTTGATGACGCGGTGATAGCCGGGGCGCTGCCTGCTGTGCGCAACCTGCTGAACCAGGAAGGGTCGCTGACCCGCGCCGAACTGGTCGCGCGCCTCCGCCCGCTCGACATCCCGGTTGAGGGGCAGGCCATTGCCCACCTCGTCGGGCTGGCGGCGCTGGAAGGCATCCTGTGCTTTGGGCCGGATCGCGGCAGCAAGCCCACTTATGCGCCCCTCAGCGACTGGATCACCGGCGATCTCCCTTCTCCGTCGAATGATGTGCTGGGGAGGCTGGCGCGGCGCTATCTGCGGGCTTACGCGCCAGCAGGTCCGGAGGACCTGGCTGGCTGGGCCGGAATCACGCTCACCGATGCGCGGGCAGGTTTTGCCGCGCAGCCGGACGATCTGATCGAAGTTCAAATTGACGGCGCGCCAGCGTGGATGCTCAAAGAACAGGTGCACGCGCTCGACCAGCCGGAAAACGTTTCTACCCCGGTAAAGCTGCTCCCGGCGTTTGATACAGTGTTGTTAGGCTACCGCAGCCGCGACTGGTTCCTGCCGGCGCAGTTTGCAGAACGCGTGCTTCCCGGCGGTGGGATGCTGCGCCCTACCGTCCTGGTTGATGGTTGGATCGCCGGGACGTGGAAGAGCAAGAAGGTCAAACACGTCCTCCAGATCACGGTGGAGCCATTCGCGGAACTGACAGATGAGGCGCGGACTGGGCTGGCCACTGAGGTCGAAGATATCGGGCGGTTTTTGGGGCTAATCGCTGTGCTGAAGGAGATCAAGTCTGCCCGGTAATTGAGCGCAGGGTGTCACTGCCTGATTGAGCATCTTGCCTTAGCCACCAGGCTCAACAAACAGCCACGGCGCGAGGTCGCTGCCGCAGCGATGGCACGTCTGGCCAATCACGTTGGCTTCTTGGGCCGGGGTCTGGCATACCGGGCAGCGGGGCCTGCGCCCCAGGAGCGTCGATACGAGCCAGCTACCGACAAAGGTGGCTGCGTATATCACCGCCGCAACCCCCACCAGCGCGGCGACTGCCCCCACGGGAATAGCAACGCCCAGCTCCCGGTAGATCATGGCCTGCCAGGCGAGCACCGGTAGCAGCAGCACGCCCAACAACAGTGTGCTGGCAAGGGTCAGAACGCGGCGCACGCCCTGCGGCAGCGTGCTGCCTGTGTGGCGCGCCAGCATTCGCCGGGCAAAGGTCTTTACATACAGTAGCCACAGCCAGATGATCAGCGTCACCCCGGCGACCCACCCGGCTGTTTCGAGCGGGATCAGCAGCAGCTTTAGGATCGGCGTATCGTAGTTCGTGATGTTGACGAGGGGCGCGAACAGGCTCAACGGAACGGACAGGAAGCCAACCTCCAGCCCGAGCGTCATCAGCAGCGCAGGTGGGATCAGCTTCAGGAGGGTCCCGCCGCCGGATCGCCGGCTGGTGCCAGCCAGCGCCGCAGCCGCTTCTCGCTGAAGCTGGAGGCCAATCAACTCGGCTACCGTGTAAGCGACAATGGCGACCGGCGCGAAGATCAACAGCACCATTGCGACAGAAAGAACGACGAACAGCAGGATGGCCGCCAGCAGCAATAACGGCAACTCCTGGCGCGCGCCGGCGAGTCCGACAGAGGCCGTTATGATAGTTGAGACGGCTTCAGCCAGCAAAGCCGATTGCGCCATGATTGGCAGCATTCCGCTGAATGTGATCCCCGTCAGGATGCCAGCGAATAGAGGCAGGTCGTTCTTAAGGCGAAAAAGGCGGTCGGGATGCTGCAATGCATCGATCCGCTCCTGCGGCGTCGGGTGCAGGCGTAGCACGGCGCGTGCCCGCCCAAACCAGGATATCTGTTTGCCCTCGGAGTGTGCCGCGCGATTCAGGATTTCGAGCAGGCCCGGCTCCGCGCCCCACAACGCAGCGCGCCAATCGGCGTACATCTCGCGCACGCGCAGAATGCTTGCGCGCAGCATGGCGATCACCACCAGCAGGATACCCGCCTGTGCGAACAATAGTCCGGCAGTGGGAATGGCCTGCGTGAAAAAGGTCACCCAATCAGGCTGGCCGTTTAACATGCTGCTCACGCGGCGCACGAAAGCGCCTGTTAGGCTGACAGCAGCGGTTCCTGCCAGGGGCACGACCAGCACGATCACGAAAGCAACGGCGATGGACTGCGTGAAGTACGTCCGAGCGATGTCCCCGTTGGCGATGTGTGCCAACTCGTGGAGCACAGTGGCCCGAAAGAGCTGCGGAGCGCGCCGCATGAGCAGCGGCAGGCGGCCACCCACCCGGAGCCTGTAGCGCGGTCTGAAGCCAAAAGCCTGGCCATCGGTGCCAAGGTCACCCTGCGCGATCTCGACTGCCGGAATAGATACGCCAGCGTGGTCGGCCATCTCACCGATAGCAGCAGAAAACGCCTGGTCGGTCTGGGGCGCGAGCGGCGTCAGGTGCTGCCGCCGCCGGATACGCCGTGCGTGGGTCCGATAGATGATCAGCGCCCCCACAACCACCGCGAGGACAATCAATCCGTGCCCGCAGATCAACCGCATCACGCCCTCGATCACCGTCAGACGGTCTGCAATCGCCTGCTCAAAGAACGCCTGTCCGGCCAGGTCAGGGCGATCCGGCACGCTCACGTTTGTCGAACCGTACAGGTTGACCAGCACGAAGCCACCCAGGTCAACTGCGAGCATGAGGACAGAGGCTAGCAACAACACGAAGCGCTGATTAGTCTCCGGAGGGAAGGCAAACGGATTCAGCCGCCGTCGGGGCTCGCCGTCCACTGAGTCTACTCTCCGAGCGCCATGCGGCGGAACAGCGCATCGGCCATGTGCCCCGCATCTGCTGCGTCGAGTCCAAAGCGCTGCGCCTCCGCTTCGGCGGCTGCGCGCATCTGGCGAAGCTGTTCTGTGCTGAACTGCACCGGAGCGGGCTGGCTGGGCTGCGCGCTGCCCTTGCGTTTGAACAGCGCCTTAACGCGCGCCCGCACAAAGTCCGAGCTTTCATCGCCTGCCGCCTTCGAGATGATCTGGATGGCGAAACCCAGCACCACAGTGATCATGGCGTTGGCGGCGGGGGTATTGGCGATCAGCAGCTCATTTAGCCCAAAGCCGAGCGCGTCGTCACCGGCCCGCTGGCTCAGATCGGGTGGGGTCGGGTTGGCGTAGTATTCATCACTGAGCTGGTCGAACAGGTCAAGCTCTTCGGGCGCGACCTCTGCGATCACGTCGCGCGAAACTTCCTCGACCAGGGCGCGGCCCTCGGGAGAATCGGTCCACATCGCTCATCCTCCTGTATCTACACGCACCGGCTGCGCGGGCAAATCGCGCCCCGGCTGTTTGTAGAATAGTACAGGTTACCGCTCCCGCAGGCAATTATGGGGAGGTGGGCGGGATGGTTGGCCATCCCGCCCACCTGTATGGCGCTAGCGGATCGGGTTCGTCCGCAGCATGACAGTCTGCGCATCCAGGTTCGATAGGTTGGCCGTGATCTGCACCCACGTGCCCTCGGCGATCATCGTGACGCGCACAGCGCTGTCGTAGACAACGTGCTTCGGTACGCCGAAATCCGTTGGTACATCGAACACACCACTGACATTCTCCTCGACGGCTGCCGGCGCTTTGCTGATCAGCGATGGCCCACCCTCGGGCAGCACCTCGCCGGGCTGCGCAGCCCGCTCTTCGATCAGCACGAAGCGCGGGTCGGCGTCGTCCGTGTTGTAGTACGCCAGCCTGATCGTGCTGGTGTCGGATGAGAGGTTGGCCGTCAGGTCGAGCCCATCCGGCAGCCAGGTTGGCGCTATGGGCATGAAGCCGCCATCCGCCACCTCAGTAGAGTTGCCGGAGATCGGGTTGAAGAAGAAATACAGCCTGCTGCGCACCTGCACGCCTGCGGCAAAGTCGAGCGTCTCCTGCTCGCCCAGATTGGTCAGCAGCGTCAGGTATGCGCCGCTCGAGTGCCATGCCAGCCGGTAGCCGTCTGTAAAGTCGATAGTGGCGGGATAAGTTGGTGTGATGCCATCCGGCGCGGGACCACCCCCACCGCCGCCGCCCAGCGGTATGAGCTGCTGCCCATCCTGGAACGTTTGGCCGGTAAGCAGCGCGGTGCCGCTCTGCTTGTCTTGCAGCGCGGCGGGCTGCCCACCGACCGTCACCGGCTGGCCGTCGAGTGGCTGTTCGCTGTCCTGCATGATGGTCAGGATAGCGAAGCGGTCGTTGCCATTGTAGTGCATCTCGGTGATGACCTGCTGGCCGTCTGTCGCGCTCATAGCGCCCCCGGTGTAGAAGTCGGGGGGCTGGCTGCCGCCAGCAGTGACATCGTAGCCAATCAGCCCACCTACCCTGGCCAGTGCCGCCGCATAGTCAATAACAGGGCCGATTTGAAAGTGCGCGCTGCTGGGCTGGATCGACGCTGCGAGCGTTTGCATTTCGTCCAGCGGCAGGTTCGAAAGCATCTCAACGCGTACGCCGTCCTGCGTCCACGTCAGGCGATAGGCGTTTGTGTAGTCGACGGTAGGCGGGTTGAGCTGTGGCTCGGCGTCCGGGCCGCCACCCCCACCCCCACCGCCGCCGATAGGCTGGCCGGGGAGGTCAAAGATATCATCGGCGAGGTGCGCGGTGCCGTCCAATCCCTCTTCGAGCACGCCCGGTTGCCCATTTACCTCGACCGGCTGCCCGCCGGGCAGCGGTGTGCCGGTGTCGGCCACCTGCCGCAGCACGACGAACTGCTGATTGCCGTAGTAGCGATCTTCGGTGCGCATTAGCCCGGCATCGATGGCGATAATGCCCTTCGAAGCGTAGAAGCCGTCGGGCTGGGTCGCCAGCGCAAAGGGGCTGAAAGTCAGCGCCAGGCCATCTGCGAACTGCTCGACGCTGGCGCGCGGCAGGCTCGACCAGATGTGCAGGTAGCTGCCATGCGCCATCCACCACAGGTTGAGGCCGTCGGTATTCTGCCCGGCTGCCGTAAAACCGCCCGCGATCCCGGCCTGCTCGACGGCGGGCTGGCTACCAATCGTGATCGCCGCCCCCTCCGGCAGCAAGTCGTCCGGCTGTGCAGGCCGTTGTTCGAGGATCAGGGTCTCGTCCTGCCCAATAGTGAAGGTGACGCGCTGGCTCCAACCTTCCGGCGCGCTGTCAGTGATCATGCCGGTTGCGCCTTCCAGGCCAAGCAGCGGCTTCAATGGACGGAACGCCGCTGGAATGGCGGTCGGGGCCGGGGTGGCTGTTGCTTCAGGAGCGGAGGTCTCCGTTGGGGTGAGCGTATCCGCTGCGCTGGCTGGGCCGGGTTGGCTGCGTTGGCCTAGCTCAGGTACGAGGATCAGCCCCACAAATAAGACTACCATCACCACGACTGCTGCCAGCGAAAGCGCCCTCACAACAAGTGACTGTCGCATCGGTCGATCCTCTCTGTGTGGCGTGTGCCTATGTGCCTGATTGGGTGAGACGTCAGCAGTGGAGGCTGGATCAAACACCAGCCGCGCGCGTAACTGATCCCAGGCACTCGCCGGGGCCTCGACGCGCGCCGCCTCGATCCGTAATACATGCTGCACCCGGCTCTGAACAGCCCACAGCGCGGCCATCTCGGCCTGACAGGCCGGGCAGTTCTCCAGGTGAGAGCGCAGCGCGTGCCCTTCTTCTGCTGCCACCTCGTCATCGAGGTAGGCTACCAGCCGCTCGCGTACATCATCGCACTTCATCTGACACCTCCTCGCCGGTCTGCACACTGGGCGGCGATGCGCGGTCGATATTGTCGCTTTCGCTAAGGCGTGCCCGCATGGCATTCAGCGCCGCATTCAGACGCGACTTGACTGTGCCCAGCGGTACATTCAGCACATCCGCGATCTCCGCATAGGGCAAGCCCCACGCGTAGCGCAGCACGACCGCAGCACGCAGCGGCTCGCTAAGCCCGTTCAGCGCCTGCCGGATCAGGTCGTCACGCTCGGCAAGCCCTTCCGGCGATGTCCGCCCGCTGCCATTGCGTCGGTCCAGGTCTGTCGGATCGGCGGAGTCAGGACGACGGCGGCGCTGCCGATTCAGGCAGTGGTTGACGGTGACACGATATAGCCAGGTTGTCACCGCCCCGCGTGCGGGGTCATAGCTGCCCGGCGAGCGGTACACGCGCAGGAATACCTCCTGCAGCGCGTCCTCCGCTTCGTGCGTGTCGTCGAGCAGCAGATAGGCGGTGCGGTAGACGAGGTTCTTGTACTGCTCGAAGAACACAGCGAATGCGTCCTCATCGCCTGCGTGGGTGCGTTGAAACCAGTCCATGCGTGATCTCTCCCTCGCGAGGGGGTTGCCTCATATAACTGTACACGTATCGGTGCGATTTGGTTCGATGAGAAGATCGCACGGGGCTGAGGTGCGCAGAGCGCACCTGGACTGCACGCCACCGGGCATCAATGAGGAGAATCGGGAAAGTCCTGTTATCTACGAGGAAATTCGGCAGTCAGCAGCTATTCCCTCGCGACTGTTGCCTCGGCATTCACCATTGCTAGAGTTGTTGAAGGCCGATGCCCTCTCAATGCTGGCCGCTAACGGGTTGCTTCGTCCACTTACCGTCTACTATCCGCCAGATCTCCAGTGGGTTGGCATCCCTGAGCGCCTCTGGCAGCAGAACGTCAGGCATGTCTTGGTAGGCAACGGGTCTCATAAACCGCTTGATAGCCATCATGCCGACCGAGGTCATCGCCGGAGCGGTCGTCGCCGGATATGGGCCGCCATGCTGCATGGCGTGAACAACCTCGACCCCGGTGGGGAAGCCGTTCCAGAGCAGCCTGCCGCATTTCTCTCTCAGCCGGTTGAATACCAGGCTTGCTGTATTACCCTCGCTGCGACCTGCCTGGACAGTACCTGTCAGCGTACCGTGCAGCGTATCGATGGCTGCCAGCATGTCTTCGAGCGTGTCACACAGCACGAACAGCGTCACCGGGCCGAAATGCTCGCGCTGAAGGCCAGGCTCGGATCGGAAGGCCTCCGAGCTGACCTGCATCACCGTGTGCGGATAGCAGAAGAAGCTCTCACTGGCACCAACACCTCCGATGAGCACCGCAACGTCCGGATTCTGCGCAGTCGTGTTGACGGCTTCTTGCAGACCTTTCTCGATCTTCTCATTGAGCAGCACGCCAGGCCGTGCCTGGTGCATCTTCTCGACGAAGGCTTTGATGAAATCCTGTGTACGCGGATCGTCTATCGCGAAGATCAGGCCGGGATTGGTGCAGTACTGCCCCGAGCCAAGTGTAACCGATTGCAGCAGCCCGTCACTCAGCGTGTCGGCGCGCTCGGCGATGGCACCGGGCAAAAGAACCACCGGGTTGATACTGCCCATCTCTGCATAAACCGGAATCGGAACAGGCCGCGCGGATGCAGCATTGAACAGCGCGCGCCCCGCGCGCAGCGAGCCGGTAAAGCCCACCGCGGCAATTCCTGGATGCCTCACCAGGGCCAACCCTGCTTCTATCGCCTCAGCCTGTAGAAGCGAGAAGAAGCCTGGCGGGAAGCCGCTGTTCGTGATGGCCCTGTTGACGGCAGCGGCAAACAACTCTGACGTTGCAGGATGGCTCGGGTGACCCTTTACAATCACCGGGCAGCCGGCGGCAAACGCCGAGGCCGTGTCTCCCCCGGCGACGGCGAAGGCAAATGGAAAATTGCTCGCCGAAAACACCGTAACGGGTCCCAGTGGGAACAGCATGCGGCGGATTGAAGGGCGCGGGGCGGGCTGCCGATCAGGCTGAGCGGTGTCGATCACCGCTTCTACATAGGATCCCTCGCGCAGCAGGTCCCCGAACTTGCGGAGCTGGCCCGTCGTGCGCTGCCGCTCGCCTGTCAGCCGGGGAATCCCCAGACCGGTTTCAAGATCGGCGACTTCGAGCAGTTGGTCTCCAAGCGCTTCGATCTCGTCTGCCACGTTTGCCAGGAAGGTGGCCAGCCTCGCGGCAGGATAGTCGCGTGTTTCTTCGTAAGTGCTGACTGCCGCCTCCACTGCGTGGTTAATCTCCTCTTCTGTCGCCTCGAAGAAAGGCCGGTCGATGCGGGTTCTGGTTCGAGGGTTAAACCCGCAGAAAGTCTGTTGGCTGGCATGGCCTGGCTGGCCCGCAACGATACTTACGCCTGTAAACTCGTACGGCATATTGGCCTCCTCCTCGCGATTCAGTCGATACCCGGCAATGCGTATTCTGCTGAACAGGTTCATATCATAACAGATGTCGTTCCGCAAGGATGGCACGACTTCGGCACAGGGTAGAAGGTCTTCCGGCTCAGGGAGTGACCGCATTCGGGCCGGCCACCTGCACAGAATTCGCGTTTTGTCGGTTCTGTCCAGGCGTGTATACTGGAGTGCGTCGATTAATCAGCACCAAATCACGCGAATTGAAAGCGAGCCTGTCCATGCCGCGCAACGCACCTGAGCCCGACGACGACATCCTTTCCGGCGACATCATCGACGACGAGCGTGCCATTGTGCCGATGCGCCCCTTCGACGCGCTGGCCGAGGCCGGCCAGATCGCCAACGAAGCGGCAGCACAGGGCGTCTTTGCCGATTACATCAGCCGCCGCTCTGACAACACGCTGCGCCGCCAGAACGCCGACCTCCGGCTGTTCGCGGAATACCTGGACCAGGCCGGCGTCGCACGGGACGGCGACGCCATGCAGCGCGACGCCGAGCCGTGGAGCGGCATGACGTGGGGCATCGTCGAAGGCTTCAAACGCTGGATGCTGTCCGAAGGCTACGCGGTCGGCAGCGTCAACGTGCGCCTGTCGACCATCAAAACCTATGCCAAGCTGGCCTTCAAAGCCGGGGCCATTGACGGCACCGAGCACTCGATGATCCGGCAGGTGGTCGGCTACAGCCACAAAGAGAGCAAGCGCGTCGACCAGAAGCGGCGCATCACGCGCATTGGGGAAAAGAAGGCTGAGCCAGTCCGGCTGACGGCTGAGCAGGCGCTCCTGCTCAAGAGCCAGCCTGATACATCACAGGGCCGCCGCGACACACTGCTGATGTGCCTGCTGCTCGACCACGGCCTCCGCTGCGGCGAGGTGGCGATTCTCAAAGTTGAAAACGTCGATCTAAAAACGGGCCAGTTGGGTTTTTACCGGCCTAAAGTTGACAAGGAACAGGTGCACAGGCTGACCTCCGACACCCTCCGTGCGGCTTATGCGTGGTTTACCAGCGGCGATGCGCCTGAGCATGGGCCGCTGCTGCGTGGCAGCCGCAAAGGCGGCGAGCTGACCGATGCGGGCATGACCGAGCGCGCCATCACCAAGCGGGTGCGATACCTGGGCCGCCGGCTTGGCCTGGAGCGGCTCAGCGCCCACGACTGCCGCCACTTCTGGGCATCGCACGCAGCGCAGAGTGGCACCGATCCCTTCGCGCTGCAAGAAGCCGGTGGCTGGAACAGCCTGGCCATGCCGCGCCGCTACGTCGAGGAGTCCAAGATCGCCAACCAGGGCGTTAAGGGCTTCTGAGCCATCGCGCGCCGGGCGCGCATCGTACCGCTTTCCCATGCTCCCAGAAAATCGTCGGACGGGTGCGCAGGCGCGGATCTGACTGGCCCGCTCCGCCTTACCCACGGCGACCGGTGATATATGCCTCGGTCAATGCCTGTTTGGGATTGCGGAAGAGATCATCTGTGAGGCCGAATTCGATCAGCTCACCCAGCCAGAAAAAGCCCGTCCAGTGTGATGCACGCGCTGCCTGCTGCATGTTGTGCGTGACGATCACGATGGTATAGTCCTCGGCAAGCTGGCGCATCAACTCTTCGACGTGCAGCGTGGCGACCGGGTCCAGCGCCGAGCACGGCTCGTCCATCAGGATAACCTCCGGTTTGACGGCAATCGCCCGCGCGATGCATAGGCGCTGCTGCTGGCCCGGGTTCAGATTCAGCGCGGAGTCGTACAGCCGGTGCTTGACCTCATTCCACAGCGCGGCGCCGCGCAAGCTGCCTTCCACCATCTGGTCGAGATTCCCATCTTTGACCATCCCCAGCACGCGCGGGCCGAAAGCCACATTGTCATACACCGTCTGTGGAAACGGGTTGGGACGTTGAAAGACCATCCCGACCCGCTGGCGTAGCTCGGTCACGTCCACACCCGGATCGTAGATATCCTCACCGTCCAGCAGCACAGCACCTTCAGTCCGGGTGTTCTTGATGGTCTCGTTCATGCGGTTCAGCGCGCGCAGAAAAGTCGATTTGCCGCAGCCGGATGGGCCGATCAGCGCGGTGATCTGGTTGGCCTTGAAGCTGACGTTCAGGCTCTTGAGGGCCTGGAAATCCCCATAGTAGAAGCTGAAATCGCGCACTTCGATCTTGGTGTCCATCAGCCGAACCGTCCTGTGACGTAATCCTCTGTGCGCTGATCCTGCGGTCTGGTGAACAGTTCGCCCGCCGCGCCCACTTCGACCAGCTCGCCGTCCAGTAGAAAGGCGGCGTGATCGGCGACGCGCGCCGCCTGCTGGACACTGTGCGGCACCATGATGATCGTGTAACGCTGCTTGAGGTCATTCAGCGAGTCTTCGACGATACCGGTCGACAGCGGGTCAAGGCCGGAGGTCGGGTTGTCGAGCAGGATGACGTCCGGCTCAAGGGCCAGGCTGCGAGCCAGGCACAGTCGCTGCTGCTGCCCGCCTGACAGCGCGAAGGCCGACCGGTCCAGACGGTCGCTGACCTCGTCCCACAGCGCGGCCTGTTTAAGCGAGTTGACCACCCGCTCCTCCAGCACATACGGGTCGCGGATGCCGGCCATCCGGGGGCCGTATGTCAGGTTGTCGCGGATGCTGCCGGGCAGCGGTGTGGGGATCGCAAAGACCATGCTGAGCCGCCGCCGCAGGCCGGCTACGTCGACGCTCCGCTCAAAAATACTCCTGCCGTTGAACAGGATATCGCCCTGGTAATGTGCGCCTTCGAGCAGGTCCGATAGCCGGTTCAGCAGCCGCAGCAGGGTGCTTTTCCCGCTGCGGGAGGGGCCAAACAGCACGAATACCTCGTTGCCGGCGATGTCCAGCGAGATGTTCTTGAGCGCTTCCGTCCCGTCGGCGTAAGTAAAATACAGGCTCTCAATATGCAGCACCGGTGCTCTGCCAGAGTCGGACATCGTCACCATTCCCTGCGCCGGCGCATGTGGGTGCGGACCAGCGTCGCGACCAGCGTCATCGACAGGATTAGCAGCAGCAGCACCAGCGCCGTCCCGTACTGGAGCCGTAATGGCATATTGGGCACCTGCGTCGATATGACGTACAGATGATAGGGTAGCGCCATCGTCTGGTCGAAGATGGAGTGAGGGAGGGTCGGCAGGTAGAACGCCGCGACGGTGAACAGCAGCGGCGCTGTCTCTCCCGCCGCCCGGCTGAGGCCCAGAATGATGCCGGTGATGATGCCGGGCAGCGCCTGGGGCAGCACCTGATGCCAGATCGTCTGCCAGCGGGTGGCCCCCAGGCTGTAGCTGACCAGCCGGAAGCGCTGCGGGACGGCCAGAATCGCCTCTTCCGCCGTGCTGATCACCACCGGCAGCGTCATAATGCCCAGCGTCAGCGAGCCGGCGATGATCGACGTGCCCAGATGCAGGAACAGCACGAAGGCCCCCAGCCCGAACAGCCCGTACACAATCGACGGGATGCCCGCCAGGTTGACGATAGCCAGCCGGACGTAACGTGTCAGCCGATTGTCGCCGGCATATTCGGCCAGGTAGATCGCCGCGCCGATGGCGAGCGGGATGCACACGATGGCGGTGCCAACGGTCAGAAAGATCGTTCCCAGGATGGCGGGCATGATGCCGCCCTCTGTCATGCCGTTGCGCGGCGGCGCGCTGAGGAACTCCCAGTTAATGGCCCCTGCCCCTTGAATGACGATGTAGGCGATCACCAGCACGATGGGAATCACGACCAGCACCGCCACCGCCGTGATGACGCCAACCGCGATTTTCTGCGCCTGCTGCCGCTTCACAACTGCTCCTTTCGGCGGCGGGTCGGCTGGACGCCCATCAGGCGGCCCGCCAGCGAGTTGACGGCGAAGGTGATCAGGAACAGCGCGATCCCGATCCCGAACAGCACACTGTAGTGCAGGCTGCCCTGTGCGACTTCGCCCATTTCTGCGGCAATCGTCGCCGTCATGGTGCGCACCGGCTGGAAGAACATACTCGGCCCCAGCGCAGGGATGTTGGCCGCGTTGCCGGTGACCATCATGACCGCCATCGTCTCGCCGATGGCGCGGCCAATGCCCAGCATCACGGCAATGACCAGCCCGGAGCGGGCGGTGGGCAGCACCACACGCCGGATTGTCTGCCACTGCGTCGCACCGATAGCCAGCGCGCCGTCGCGGTACTCCCTGGGGACGGCGTACAGTGCATCTTCCGAGATGCTGATGATGGTCGGCAGTGACATATAGGCCAGCAGCAGCGAGCCTGTGAAGGCGGTCAGCCCGGTGGGCGCGCCCAGCCGCTGGATCACCGGGGCCAGCACCACCCAGCCGAGGAAGCCGAGCACGATAGACGGAATGCCGGCCAGCACTTCAATCAGCGGCTTAAGGATTTCCCGCTGCCAGTCCGGGGCGATTTCTCCGAGGTAGATGGCCGTGGTGAGGCCCAGCGGCACGGCGATCACCACTGCGCCGACCGTCACCAGCACCGAGCCGACGATCAGCGGCCACAGTCCAAATAAACCCTCGATAGGATACCAGCGATTTCCGAAAAGCTGCCGCAGCGGAACGTCGAGGAAGGCAGGGAGGCCTTCGCGGATCAGGAAAAGAAGATCAGCGCGACGATGATGATGGTCGAGATCCCGGCGACCCAGATCAGCCGCTCGATGAGGAACTCATACAGACGCTGCCACGAGAATCGCCACGCGCGCCGCGTAAGTGGCTGTGGTGGTGCGGCAAGCTGGGATTCGGATCGGGCCTCTCCCATAGCACCTACTCCTGTGGCAGGGGCACAAAGCCCAGTTTGGTCACGATGGCCTGCCCCTCCGGCCCGCGAATCCAGTTGATGTAGTCCGCGATCTCACCGGTCGGCTGGCCCGCTGTATACATATACAGGAAGCGAGACAGCGGATAGCTGCCATCTGCGGCTGTATTCGCAGAAGGCAGCACATAGGGAGACTGGCTGTCCCTGGCAACGGCTATCACCTTCTCATTGTCGGACACGTAGCCGAGGCCATCGTAGCCAATCGCGTGAGGATTGCGGCTCAGTTCGCTGGTGATCCCGACCGAAGAGGGCATCAGCAGCGTCTGGGGCGCGAAGATGTCGTGGTTCTGAGAGTCGCCTTTGCGGACGACCTGCTCCAGAAAGTAGACATGTGTGCCGGAGTTCGTCTCGCGTGAGAGCAGGACGATTGGCTCATCGTTGCCGCCCACTTCTTTCCAATTGGTGATGCGCCCGGTGTAGATGTCGGCTAGCTGGTCGATGGTGAGCTGGCTGATGGGGTTATCGGGATGGACGATGACCGCCAGCGCGTCGACTGCGACTGGGATCTCCACCGGATCGATACCGTTAGCGTGCGCCTGCGCGATCTCCTGATCCGTCATCTGGCGCGATGCGTTGGCGATATCTACTGTGCCGTTGATCAGGGCTGCAATCCCGGTGCCGGACCCACCGCCGGTCACGGCAATTGGCACATCCGGCTGCACCTGCTGGTAGGCTTCGGCCCAGGCTAGCGCCAGGTTGACGAGCGTATCGGACCCCTTGTTCTGCATAGCGCGTCGACTGCCGCCCTGCTGCGCAGCGGCCTGGTCTGGCCGGCAGCCGGCCAGTGCGAACATCAGCAGCAGGGGACCCACAATCCTCAACCACCGCAACATAATGATTGCCCTATCTGCGTTTCTGGTTCCTGTTCCGGCCTTCGAGGAAACACGTGCCACAGACAATAGTATTAAGAGCATGTTAAGTGGATGTTAAAACATGCCTTCGAGATTGCTAAAAGTTGAGATTACCGGCGGGTGGCGATCGGGCAGGTGTGACTATAACCCACTGTCTACAGATATGGGCAAAGCTGCGACCCTGCGCGCAATGGGACTCGCCACACCCTCACCCGTTTGAATCTGACCTTCGAAGATCATGCGAGCTTTTCGGGGATCAACGAAAACACGTGTTGTGTCGTGCAGGCATGATAAAGGATGCGCCCCCATGTGTGCTACACGTAGCCGGTGTGGTCCTCTCTGAGCGGCGTGGCGCTCCGTCACTTCGCGAGCGGAATCAGCGTATCCTGCCCGTTGACGCCCACCGCCAGCGTGTAAAAATTCCACACGCCGTTTTCACGCCGAGCGGCGGCATATAGCACCCCACGTCCTTTCGGACCGTGGATGGGGATGTTGAGCTGCGCGTCGCCGGAGATACCCTGCGTCTCCAGCGAGCCGGTTACGAACAGGCCGGCCTGGATGGGCGTGCCCAGCGCCTCGATGACACGTGGGTCCGATTGCGCGCGGCTCAACGCCTCTTTATACACGTCAGACGACTTGAAGCCAGAAAACACCATGAACACGATCACGGCGCCGAGCGCCAGCGTGAAGACGATGCCGCCGACCGCGCCAAGCCCTCTGAACCTGCCCCTGCCGCCTAAAAACTCAATGTCGCTCATTGCTGACCCTCTCCCCTCTTTGCTTTGAAGAGTGAATGTCTCCTAATTGTAGGCAGACTTCGCAATGTGCGAAACTATCACAAGTGCAATCAGCCTCAGCAGATGAAGCCGGTGGATCATCTCGCTGGACGGCGAGATGGCGATGAGGGCTTGGTGACCTGCAGGGTTGAAACGCATGGGCTGCCACACGCAACCGTCGACGCCCAAAAAGCAGTCATGACGCATGGTATGAAGTGGGCCTCCTCACTTGTGTCTCAGGCCGGATTTGGCGTATCCTATGGGAACACTCCTGCTGCCGATTCGAGGAGTTCTGCCGCAGCGCGCGTTCATCGAGGTGGCACATGCAGACAGACGGCTCCATCGACCCCGAAAGCCTGATCGGCCAGACTTTTTACAAGGGCATCTACACGGTTGAACAGCTCGTCGACGTCGGCGGGTTCTCTTACGTGTATCGCGCCACCCGTGAGTCGGGTGGCCTGGTCGCGGTGAAGGTGCTCAAAGACACACCAAGCGAGCAGTCGCAAAAGCTGCTCGACGAGGTGCGGCGGCAGCGTGAGGCTCGCCGCAAGACCACCGCCATTGTCGAGGTCATAGACGTGCTGCCCGCCTTCCACGCCGACAACGAACTGCACGTGGACCTGTTTGTGATGGAGTGGGTCGATGGGCGCAACCTGGGCTATCCGCCGGGTGAGGACTCCGGCAGGCCCTTCAGCGAGCGGCTGCCGTGGCACCTCAAGATCGCCGTCGACATCTGCCGGGGCGTCGAGGCCCTGCATCGCGACGGGCTGTGGCATGGCGACCTGACACCGGGCAACGTGATCGCCTTCGAGACCGAGGTGGACGGCTGGGGCGCGAAGCTCATCGACCTGGGCCTGAGCCGTGAGGCCGGCTATCAGGGGCAAACAGCCGGCACAGCGCTGTACATGGCCCCCGAGCAGATCGGCCAGGCACCCGGAGACTTCGATGCCCTGCGCGCCGACCTGTACGCGCTGGGCGCAGTGCTGTTCCAGCTCTTTTCGGGGAAGTATTATCTGACCAGCCTGGACGGCGAGCCTTTCACCGGGACACTCTCCGCCGTGCAGTTGGATCGCATCGGGCAGGCCATCACGACTGAGCCGGCCCGGCGGCTGTCCGAGGTCGCCACACATCTCCCGCCAGACCTGTCCGATCTGATTGGTCGTTTGCTTGAGAAGGTCCCTGCCGCGCGCCCGGCGAGTATCACCGAGGTTCGCCAGAAGCTTGAGCAGATCCTCATCCGCCACCAGACGTCGCACTTTCCATCGCTGCAGGCCGAGCGGCTGGAACAACCACGCGAGCTGCCCGCCCGCTGGGACGTGCGCTTGCACCTCTACCAGACCACCGACGACTGGCTGATCCCCATCTGGTACCCACTGGGTGACATGGAGCCGACGCCAGACAACCCGACATCCCGGCTGGCCAGCCCACCACTGCGGCTGATGCCGGGCGAGACGACTGCCCATGTGGTGCTCAGGGAGCAGCAGTCGCGGCGGTTGCTGGCGGCTGTCTCTTTCGAGGTCGAGCGCCAGCCGTTCCGCGTGTACTTCGAGATTGACGAGCAGGGGCAGCGTGTCACCAGCCACGACGCTGGCCCGGATATCGCCCGCCTTCGACGCCGACGATCCGCCACAGGATTACGATCCCGTGCCGCTGGAGACCGGGCCGGACGTGACCGACATCGCTTTTGTGGTGGATGGTACGCTGGAGCCTGAGGGTATCGCGCTGGCCCGCGATTTTGCCCGCTGGGTGGTGCAACGCCTAGAGGGCTACCTGCCACTGCGGCTGGCCCTCGTTCTGTACGGCGAGTATCTCAGCTACCCTCACCCGGCCCGCCGACGTCGCCATATTCCTTACGAGGTGTTGTCCGTCGACTTTAGCGCGCCGCATGTCTTCCTCGATAACCTGGATGGCAACCTCACCTACCATGACGATTTCCAGGATCAGGACTTCTGCGATGCGCTGGAGCTTGGTCTGCAAGCCGCGCGCGGCTTGAGCTGGACTGCCCCGGCCCGGCATCTGGTGGTCGTCGGCAACTCGCCGCCGCACCCCAGCGCCGAGCAACGCGAGCGCTTTCGCCTGCTCGATTTCACCGCCAGCGAGTTCGCAGGCTCGGACTGGACGGCGGAGCTGGCTGCACTGCACGCGGAAGTAGATCCTCATATCTACAGCTACTACCTCCCCCCGGATATCAGTCCGGATCAGGCGCAGAAGGACTTCGCCGCGCATGTGTGGACGGCGCTTGACGATGTGCAGATCGCCATCCCACGCACCCTCAGCGCCGATCAGCTTGGCGCAGAGGTGGATCGTCTGGCTAATTTGATCTGGGAGATGCAACAGCAGAAGGTCAGCGCTGCCGCGCCTGCCCACCTGCCACTGCTCGCGCGCCGCTAGAATAGAAGGATGCATTATGGCCGATAACCAACCTCAGCACTGGCAGATCGGGATGTGGGGGCCGCTGGCCTCCGGCAAGACGACCTACCTGGCGAGCGTCTACCTGCGCCACCGCGAGGTGGGCTGGGAAATTGAGCCGTCCGATCCGTCTGAAGCCACGACGATGGGCTTCCTGACAGGCGAGGCGGGCGCGGTCAATACGCTGGCTTCCGGTGATTTTCCAGGGCCATCGCCGGCCCGCACGCTGCTCGGCTATAACCTGGATTTCACCGTGCCGACCGCCGGTTTTCTGGGGCTGGTGGTCAACAACCGTACCTACAGCGTGACGATGCTCGACATCTCTGGCGAGGAGATCGGGCCGCGCCAGACGTTCAAGGAGGACTACTTCGCCAGCCTCGGCACCTGCGATGGGCTGGTGCTGCTGCTCGACCCCGAAAATGAGCATGAGTGGGGCGAGGCGTTCAGCAGTTACTACGCCCCGCTGTCGCAGCTTGTCAAGCGGCTCGACCACGACGAGATGTTCTATGCCTTCTGTATCACCAAGATCGACCTGGACCACAACTGGAATGAGGTCCACGCCGTGCCGGAGTCGGATAAACAGGGCTACCAGGAAAACCTGCGCCAGATGCTGATGCGGATCATCGGGCACGCCGCCTACCAGGAGATCGCGCATACGTTTGACGAGCGGCGGGGCAGGATGTTCGCGCTCTCAGCAGTGGGGCGCTACCAGACGCCGGACGGCCACCGGCGACCCAACCTGATCCGCGAGTACGGGCAGGATGTGACCACGCGCCTGGTATACACCGATCAGCGCTGGCAGCCGGTCGGCATCTTTGAGCCGCTGCAGTGGTTGTTCAGCAAAGCCGCCGGCGCATAAAGGGCAGCGCATGACGCCGACTATCACGCTCGAACACTTCTATCATGGTAAGCTCGTCCAGGAGGGCCGCACTACCGGTGGCTTTACGATTACATCGCATTCGGCAGGCCTCACGCTCCAGCAGGCGCTTGACTATTTCGCACTGTGCAGCATGGGGTCATATGGCAACATCGGCATCGCCGACCTCGCCTACGGGCTGAGCTTTGTCAAGGCCGGGCCGGGCGTGTACCTTGCCTCGGCGGCTTACCCGTCGCGCCACAAAGATCGTGGTCACCACGTGCTCGAATATCACGGCACTGTCCTCCCGGTCGATCCACTGGACGCGGCGCAGGGCGACGCCGTCGGGCTGGTGCTGGACGTTTTCCTGCGCGACGCGGCCAGCCCGCCGATCTTCGCCGAAGTGATGGGTGACCTGCCGCCGCTGCCGGTGGTGCTGCCTGCCATGCCGGTCCGCGAACGCGATCTCGCAGCGCTCACCCGGCTGATTGAGCTGGTTCCCGATACAGACTGGCTTATAGCAGCGCTAAGCGCGCTGCTTGACGGCCCGGCGCTCGACATCAGCAGCGCACCACCGTCAACGCGTGAGACACCGGTGCGGGTATGGTTGGCCCAGGGATTGGCGGCACTGCTGCCACCCCCTGCGCGGGCTTTTCTCACCTTTGCCACTGAGGTGTTTGAGCCGGACAAGGTCGAGCACGCCCGCCTGAAGCTGCTGTACG
Organism: uncultured Chloroflexia bacterium; assembly: GCA_963787375.1. Taxonomy (GTDB): domain Bacteria; phylum Chloroflexota; class Anaerolineae; order Aggregatilineales; family UBA3940; genus CAWBCR01. The sequence goes on from CAWBCR010000017.1 coordinate 253,870, forward strand.
CCAGCCCCTACGTCACCGCGCCGCCGGGCGAGGTGCCCCTGGTATGGGGTGAGACGCCGCAGGACGCGGCCCCTCGCCACATCTACGCCGAGCAGATTGGGCATTTCTGGGCGCAGGTCGATCCGCAGCAGCCCGTGGCGGGCCTGGCCGCCCTGCTGGATTTTGTCCACGGGAACATCCAGCCGCGCTTCGAGAAGAACCGCGCCGCGCGTGCTGTCCCTCTGACGCTGCGAGTCGCGGCGCGCAGCGCCGCCCGCGCCAACGCCTTCGCACGCGGGACACTTGAAGCCGCCGACCTGCTCGACGGACTCGAAGAAGACTACAGCCTGAGTGAGGAGGAACGCACCCGCTACCTGTACGCGTTGAGGGCCTGCGCTGAGCATGGCGAAAGCCGGGTGATTGTCGAGCGGTTGCTCTCTCCCGCCTACCAGCCTGCCAGCCTCGATAGGTGGCAGCGTGTGATGCCCGCCGTGTTCCGCACGCGGGTGGACGAGGTCGCCGCGTCGCCTCACCCGTATAAGGGCCTGGCGAGCGTGTTTGATAGGGTCTACGACCGGTTGGATGCGGACTACGACACGCTGGCCCCGCGTACGGTGTGGTTGTGTATGGCGCACACCCCGGATGAATGGCTGAACCTGCTCGGCAGCGCGCCCGCGCCCGGCCTGTCGCTGGTGAGCCTGTGTCTCGCCGTCGGGCAGGTCGAGACGGGGCTGGCTGTGCTGTCGGCGCTCGATCTCGCACAGGCAGCGCCGGGGCAGGCCGCGAACGCCGGCTCGCTGCTGGCCGACCTCGCGCGCGATTCCAACTGGGCGCACGGGGCTGTCAACGAACAACTTGGCCGCCTGTGGGCGCACCGGCTGGTGGATCTCCAGGAGGATGAGGCGTTCTACCTGCTGGAGCGGGTCAGATCGCGTGACATCGAGGATGCGATGCTGGCGCGGCTGTTTGACGACATCCTGCGGCTTGAAGATCGCGCCGAGCGCGCTCGGCTGCTGCGCCGAGCAGCGGACAGCATCGCGTAGGCGCGCCGTCTGCCCCACAATAGTGGCCCTTCTGTATCCTTGTTGTTATCCTCGGTCCGATGTCCATCGTGCTGCGCGATGGACGGCTACCGGCTGATTACACATGGTAGAGGGCTTGCACGATGAGTCTCAGCATCACTGCGGGGCGCGAGTACTCAGGCGAGACGTTCAAGGGGTTGGAATACGGGGCAGTTAACATCGCCGGGACGCAGTTCCTCAACTGCGCCTTCGTCCGCTGCCGTTTTCATGGGACCCGGCTGAAGGACTGTCGCTTCCACGACTGCGTGTTCCGCGATTGCGATCTCAATCTGGTCGAGGTCGACGGCAGCGCGTTTCGAGATGTCAGCTTCGAGCAGTCGAAGGTGATGGGCATCAACTGGACGCAGGCAGCCTGGCGCGAAGCGGGTTTCCTGAATTCGATTGCCTTCACAGACTGCGTGCTCAACTACTCGACGTTTATTGGCCTGGAGCTTCACGGCCTGCGGATATCGGGCTGCGTGGCCCGGGATGTCGATTTTGCCGAAGCCGATCTGATCGGGGCTGATTTCAAGAACACCGACTTCACCAGCAGCCGGTTTCTGCACACCAACCTCTCACAGGCCGACTTCACGGGCGCTTACAACTATGCCATCGACGCGTCGATCAATACGCTGAGCAAGGCAAAGTTCGCCTTGCCGGAGGCGCGGGCACTGTTGTACAGCCTAGATATCATCCTGGTTGAGGACGAGGACAGTCATCAATAGTGCGACACGAGGCGGCATTTTGGGACGTCAACTAAAGAGTCTTTTCCGGCAAACGCGAGTGTCGTGGTGGTACCTGATTGGCATGGTGGTGGTCGGCCTGCTCGTCGGCCTGCTGCTGTCAGCGCTGCTGGCGAACCGGGCTGCTGCGCCGTTTGGTGCGTTTGCGGGGTCGCCAACTGCTGTCAGGCTGGCTGGCAGCGCCGATGCGACCGGAACCGCACAGCCCACGTCTGACGCCGCCCCGACCCTGACCGTCGAGCTAACCATCGCGCGGCCAGCGGAGACGCCAACGCCCATCGCAGGCTGGGTTAACAGCACCCTGGCCGCCATGACGACCGAGCAGAAGGTCGGCCAGTTGATCATGACTGGTGTAACCGGGACGATGGCGCACTGCAGCCAGATTCAGACGGTGCAGCCGGGGGCTGTGATCTATCTTGAGCCGAACGCCGAGGACGCCGACCAACTCCGCGATCTGTCGGCGGGGCTGCAAGCCTGCGCGCAGCAGGCCAACCTTGCCGCACCGCTGCTGGTCGCCATTGACCACGAAGGTGAGTTCGTCTACCGCTTCCAGACGCGCAGTCAGGTGACCGAGTTCCCGATGGCGATGGCCGTCGGCCAGTACGGCGACAGCGGCTCTGCGTACTGGGCTGCAAGGGCCAGCGGCTCCGAACTGCGCTATGCGGGTGTCAATATGGTGCTTGGCCCAGTGGCGGATGTCCTCAGAACGCGTGACGGCTGGGTGGACTGGCTGCGCACCTTTGGCGGCGACCCGAACTATGTGGCCAGCTTCGTTAGCGCGGCGACGCGCGGCTATCTCGACGTGGGGCTCATCCCGGTTCTGAAGCACTTCCCCGGCCACGGCACCGTCGCCGCCAACTCGCACATCGTCAAGCCCATCGATACTTCCTCACTTGACCTGATCCATTCACAGCACCTGGTGCCTTTCGAGGCCGGCCTCCAGGCCGGGGCGCAGGCCATCATGATGTCTCACGTGGCCTACACCGCGCTCGACCCTAGCCAGAGCCCGGCGAGCCTGTCGCAGCCTATCATCGACGGGCTGCTCCGGGGCGAGATGGGGTTCGACGGGTTCATCATCACCGACTCTATGTCGATGGGCGCCATCACGACAAGTGGCTATTCTGTCCCCCGGGCCAGCATCCGGGCGATCAGTGCCGGGGTGGACATGGTCATGGTGATCAACCCGCAGCAGGCCATCGATACCTATAACAGTCTGCTGGGGGCGGTAAATCGAGGTGACATTACTTCACGGCGGCTCGACGACGCGGTGCGGCACATCCTCACGCTGAAGGTGGCCAACGGGCTGACCGGCTACCCTGTTCAGCAGGGTTGGGTGCCTGATTGGGCCGGTGACGCGCAGCTCTCGGCAGCTATCGGGCATGGGGCGATTGCGCTGGTCCGCAACGAGGCGGGTCTGGTGCCGCTGCCGCCGGACAGGACCCGCGTGATGATCATCGCCCCGCGTGACGTCACCAGCCTGGACCCTCCCGATGACGGCGGTCTGATCGAGCCGCTGCGCGCGTGGTTCGAGGCGCAGGACCGGCAGGTTACGGCGATTCCCTATGACGTTTACAACGATAGCAGCCCTATGCCCCCTTTCAGCGCGATCCAGGAGCAGGCTGTGCAGCAGGATGTGGTGATCGTGATGACGTGGGATTCGCACCTGCGCGAGCCGGATCAGCAGGGCACGGTGCGAGGGCTGCTGGGCTCAGGCGTGCCAGTGATTATCGTGGCGCTGCGCTCGCCCTATGACCTGGTCGACTACCGGGATGCGCAGACCTATATTGTCACGTTCGGCACGACGAAAGGGCAGCTTCAGGGGCTGATCGACGGGCTGACTGGCCAGTCCTATCTGAACGCTCCGCGCCCGCAGGTCGTGCCACTCATGCCATGAGGTCCCGCGACGATAGGCGCTGTGCTAACTGACCCACACTGATTCGCCGCCCAGAATCCGCGCAAGCTGCGAGGGGAATTCAACTACACTGATTGGCTTGCCCAGGAAGCCGTCGAACCCCTCCTTGCGCGCCGCATCCATCTCGCTGGTATGGACTGTGTAAGCAATTATCGGGACGCCTTCCAGATGCGGGTCTGCTTTCATCAGATGCAGAAGATGACGGTGGTCGCCGTTTGGCAGCTCCAGATCGAGGAAGACGACATCGACATGCGGCAGATGCTCCAGTGCGTCCGACGCCTCTTTTATCGATGTCGCCGCCGAATGGCTTACTCCCTGCTGGGACAGCAGCATGGCCAGCACCTCAATGTTTGAGACCTGGTCGTCGATGATAAAAGCGTGATAGGGGGTCATCCTCTGTTTCCTGCGTGTGTGAAAGGCATGTCAAACTGGTTCGTCGTTCAGCCTGCGATCCAGATACGTTCTCCGTTGATACAGGCTGCGACCTGCCGGGAGAAACTGCCAAGGGCAATTGGCTTTCCGATGAAGCCATCGAACCCAGCGGCTTTAGCTTTCGGGATCTCGATTTCCGGATCGGAGGCGCTCACGGCAACAACTGGTATCTTCGCCAGTTCCGGATGTGTCTTCAGTTCGGCGAAAATGTCGTATCCGCTGATTCCGCCGCGCAGCATCAGGTCCAGCAAGATGATGTCAATCGGCATTTCCTGTGCGATGAAGTCAATGGTGCCTGAATTCCAGCGGTCCTGAACGATCAGCGCGCCGCTTTGTTTCAATACGACGGCAAATACGGCCATGTTGGTGACGTCGTCTTCGACGATGAAGATCCGTTTCTCGGATAGTATGGGCTGGCTCACGACAGGCTCTGTTCCTTTCAGCGGTTGTACGACTGTCTCCACGCGTGGCGCATCATGTGACGTGCCACACTGACTCACCGCGGACGATGCGCTCGATCAATGACGGGAACGTTGTCACGCTCAACGGCTTGGCAATTGCCCCATCGAACCCAGCGATTCTCAGCTTTTCCACTTCCTCATTCATAACGCTGGCTGTCAGCGCGATGATCCGTGTCGCGTTATAGCGCAGCGTCTTGCGCAGCATTTTGAGCATATCAAAGCCGTCGTGCGGCCTCACGTAGATGTCCAGCAGGATGATATCAGGCGTATGCTCCAGCGCCTCCAGCCGGGTCAGGAAGTCTGTGCTGTCTTCGAACAGGGTCAGGTCGGTCACGCCCATGGCGTTCTCCATCATCAGCTGCATCACCTCCCGGCTGAGCATATCGTCTTCGACATAGACAAAAGACAGCCCTGCAAACATGGTCAGGACCCCTTCTGAGAGGCGGTCCGGATGGGCAGCGTCACATAGAAAGTGGTCCCTTTACCGGGCGTGCTTTCCACCCACAAACGGCCTCCGTGCGCTTCGGCAAGCCATCGTGAAATCGGCAGGCCAAGCCCGGTCCCACCGCTGTGTTTGATGCCCGTTTCTGTCTGAACAAATGGCTCAAAGATGATCTGCTGCTGGTCACTGGGGATACCCGGCCCGGTGTCAGCCACTGCAAATAGAAGGTCCGTGCCGGTTCGCCTGGCGCTCAGCGTAATGGTGCCTTCGTCGGTGAATTTGACCGCGTTGGCGATCAGGTTGAGCAGAATTTGCCGGATGCGCCGCCTGTCGGCAGAGATGGTCGGCAGATCGTCGGCAATATCCCGCACCAGCTTCACCGGCTTGTCTTTGATCAGGGTCTCGGCTGTGACGGCGACCTGCTCAACCTCTTCTTGCAGGTCGACGTCGTCCTCGATAAACAGGCTCATCATCCCCGACTGCATCTTGCTCACGTCCAGCACGTCGTTGATCAGCCGCAGCAGGTGCCGGGCGCTCTCCAATGCCTTTACCAGCAGGTCCTTCTGCTGTTCGTTGACGGGTCCGGCCATTCCCAGCGACATCATCTCGGTGAAATTCAGGATGGCGTTGAGCGGCGTGCGTAGCTCGTGGCTCATGCTGGCCAGGAACTGTGACTTGATCTGGTTAGCCTCTTCGGCCTGCTTGCGCGCCTCGTCGGCCTGATCCTTGGCGAGCTTCAGGTCGCGCGTCCGTTGTTCCACACGGTCCTCAAGTTCCTCATTCAACTTCCGCAGGTTTTGTTCGGAACTGCGCGCGCGGTGCAGGCTGTCCATCAGGTTCCCCATCAACAACCGCAGCATGACGGCGGCCACGCCCATGACGATGGCATAGACGATTACGTCATCGATTCTGACGTTCTGCGGGGAATGCAGCCAGCCGTTCATTTGAGCGACGTACAGGTAGTAGATCGTCAGCAGCGACAGGAACCAGAAAACAATCGGGGCATTCTTTCCCATAAACAGCCCCGCCATGACGACCACCAGGAAATATGTGATGGTGATGGTGTCGTGAAAACCGTAGCCGAGGAATGCGACGCGGGTCACCATGAGCAGGGCCCCCAGCGGGATCACAATGCTGGGCAGCCGGATGTGGCCCAAGCGGACAAGCAGCAGCGACGCGGCAACCACCGCACCAAAAATGCCGACGACCGGCATCGTGTCCACGTCATCCTGCTGGTACAGGACCAGAAAACCCAGGACAGCCCCTGCCAGCAGCGCCCACAGGATCGTGTACAGAATCGATGCAGTATACTGCTTCCCCTCATCGTGAAAATCCGGGAGCGCAAAGACGCGCCGCATTGATTGAACCATTACGTCCTTCTCCTTGGTTCCATAAAGCCGTGTGCCTGGCCCTGCCGGCAGGGCCAGGCCGGGTCTGATAACAGAGTACAGGGAATTTCGGACTTTTGGAACTGGTAGACTGAATAGTTCTGGCCTACCTGTGGTTGGAACGCGATGGTTAGCATGTCACGTGGAGAATGGCGTAGATATCCTGCGTCGCGAAGCCCCGTAGCAGGCCGCAGGCCTCATCCGTGGGGACGGCAATGATTGTCTGTAAATAGGGTACAAACCCCTGCCTTTCAGGCAGGCCGTTTTCAACACCGGACTGTCCGTCGTACAATGTGAGCATGAGCTATCGAAAGACATCCCACGCTGTCTATGACCTGAAATACCATCTGGTGTGGATCACGAAGTATCGTAAGCCTGTGCTGAGAGGTGAGATAGCCGGACGACTGCGCGAGGTGGTGCGACAGACCTGCGCTACGCTGGAGGTGTACATCCTGAGCGGGCACACAGCCGTGGACCATGTCCACCTGCTGGTGTCGGTGCCACCTCATGTGTCGGTTAGTGACCTGATGCAGCGTATCAAAGGGCGCAGTAGCCGGAAAATGCTGGAAGAATTCGGCGAATTGAGCCGTCAATTCTGGGGGCGGCACCTGTGGGCACGTGGCTACTTTGCCGCCAGTTCGGGCAACGTGACCGACGAAATCATCAAGCAATACATTGAGACCCAAGGCCAAGAGCCTCCTGTGGAGGATGACGGCTTCAATATCGGTGAGCTTTAGGCGAGTTTCACTCGCATCCCAAGCTACCGGCTTTCAGCCGGTAGTAGTTGACTTCTTTCTGCTGCTGCTGGGCCGCTTCGTAGACATCTGGCATGATGGGCAGGCGGCCATAGGCCCCTGTCCCGACAATCAGCTGCTTCCCGCCCCACGGGATATCCTCCTGAGCCGAGAGCGGGGTATGCCCATACTGCTCGCGGAACGGTTTAGACGGCTTCTTCTTGCGCTTGCGAATAACCCCCGCCTCAATCACGAGGTCATAATCGTAGCGCTGACCGTCGATCTCGATCAACCCGAACTCAATGAATTGGGCTTCCATGATGCTGCTCTCCCTTGTAGGCCACCCCGATGCCAGGATCACTTGCCTATGCCGCCGTTCTGGCTGCTAGCCGGCCTTCATGAATCCTCAGGAAGACAACTCCTGATAGGATCATCAAGCCACCGCCGATCTGCATCTGGCTCAGGCGCTCGTTGAGCAGGAAATAGGCCATCACGGCGGTGAAGGCTGGCTCCAGCGTGACGATCAGATTGGCGACGCTGGAAGGCAGATATCCCAGGCTGACGTTGTACAACCCGAAGCCCATCACCGTGGGCCCCGCTGCAAGGATGAATAGCACGCCCCAACCGGTGAAGGCCCTTCCGAGCCAGAAAAGTTCAGCCGGATGGGCCGCCGCGCCGGGGATAAGCCCGCTCGGCAGCAGGTTGAACAGCAGCAGAAAGGCGGCGGCAAAGCCGAAGGTGTAGAGCAGGGTCGTCCATGCATTCAGACCGCGCTGCGCTGCCGAGCGACCCATCAGGCTGTAGACGGCATAGCACAGCCCGGACAGCACACCGGTCAGAATGCCCAGCAAATTGACCAACCACGCCGCCGGGTCGAGCGCCTCTGACACCAGCACGCAGCCTCCCAGGCTCAGGGCGATGGCCAGCAGCTTGGCCCCATCCAGGCGTTCGCTGAGGAGCCACCAGCCCAGCAGGGCAGTGAAACCTGCCGAACAGTAAGCCAGCACAGTTGACGCGGCTGCGCCGTTCAGCCACACCGAGACGGTCCACGTGGAGTTGAACAGCGCCAGGACGAAGCCATAGGCGATCAGCAGCGACAGGTGCCGGCGGCTGACCCGCAGCATCGCGGGGCGCAGCGCACCCAGCGCGATCAGCAAGCTGAGGGTCACGAAGCTGTCTCGCCAGAAGGCCAGCACCAGCGCGGGGATGTGGTAAGTGTTGATGAGATGGCGGATCAGGATGGCCGTGGTCGATAGGATGGCGGCGCTGATCAGGGCGATTGTGTAGCCATGTGCCAGGCTGGAGTGGTCGGTGGCGGTGGAAGACATAGAACGACGGCCTCCAACGGTAGGCTGAGAATAGGCGTCTAAAGGCTGCGGTCGCTGGTCAGCCGGAGATAGGTGACTCGCAGGGCGCATGCGCGGCGTGAGCAGCCAGCCGGCTGGCGATCTCGCACACGATGCGATCCGGGACGCCGTCGGCCATCTTCGACTGCACGCGCAGGTCAAGCTGATCGTTGACGTAGTCCACGACGACAAACCGGTCATCGGGCGTCAGCGCGATCTCGGTAGAGAACAGCTCAAGTTCGCAGACGCGGGCAATTTCGGCGGCGGCGCGGCGCAGTGGGCCCAGTCCGAAGAGGCTCTCCTCAGCAGGCGTAACCGGTGTGTAGAGATGGGTAGCGGTGTCCCACCAACACGGGAAGACCTGCCCCAGGCAGTAGATCACGCGGAACCACGCCCGGCGGCCTCCCAGCCGGGCCGGGACGATGTGCGCTTGCAGCAGGTATTTGTCTGCCGGCATTTCCTGGCGCGCCGCGCGCACTTGGTCCAGCGTGGTCGCTTCGGGGATCACGCCCTCGCCACCACCGCCATGCGCGGGCTTGATGGTGAACACCTCGCCCAGCGGGCTCAGGTCGAGCGGTGGCAGAAGTGGCTGCTCCTGATAGGGCTTGACGATGATCGTATAAGGCGTGTGCAAGCCTGCCCCAATGAGCGCCAAGTGCATGACGGCCTTGTCCCAGCTTCGCCGCGCCGGCTCGTGTGGGTTGATGCAGCGCACGGTGTGATCCCGCGCCCAATCGACAAGAGACACGAAACGCGGGTCGACGTCGGAGGCCCGGTCATAGAAAGCGTGAAAGGCCACCTGCCCGTTGAGCAGCGAGTCCAGCGCGTGCTCAAGGCTGCCAGGTGTGATCTGCAGCAGTGACATGCCACGCGACCGGCAGGCCTCGTTGAGAACCGCAACAAAGTCCGCGTCGAATTCCCAGCTCCATGCAAGGCAGAGATCATAGTCGATCATGCCAAGATGATACCCCATTTTGCTGCGTTGGCAGCCTTCGGGATTCCCACCGGTGTCCGACGCGCCGCCATTTTGGCACATCCACAAACAGGCAGTTCGAGGCCATTCCCGGCAGTCAGGTGCGCGATTTGCCCAAAACTGGTATACTAATGGAACCAAAGTACTGTTGATTCCGGCGAATCTGCGCCTAAACTGGTTTATATAGCAGACCAGACGGCATCTGGGGGAGTCTGTATGAAACTGGGACCCATTGAGCGGAACACGCTCTCGCGCTCAGTAGCCGCACGACTCGTCGGGCTGATCGTGAACGGCACGTGGAAACCGGGCTACCGCATCCCTTCCGAGCGTAATCTGGCCGACCAGCTTGAAGTCAGCCGTACCACCGTTCGCGAGGCGCTGGACATGCTGGCCAGCCTCGATCTGGTTGAAACTCAGGCCGCGCGCGGCACATTCGTCAAAGAGATCGGCGTCGACCCGGTTGCGTACGATCAGACGCTGAGAGATTTGCTGGAGAGAGAGGGGTTCGATATGTCGTCGATACGCCTGCTCGACGGAAAGCCGCCGGCCACCCGGCCCCCTGCCCCACCCGACAACCTGCCTGTGCGGATACCCAACCTGAAGACCGATCGGTTGGGCACGTTTGATTTTATCTCCTGGTGGGAGCGCGAGACGGTGCAGAAGGCCAGCGTGATGGTCATCGGTGCGGGCGCGCTGGGCAATGAGGTGCTCAAGAACCTGACGCTGATGGGCATCGGGGCGTTGTTCGTCGTCGACTTCGACACGATAGAAGCCGCCAACCTGAGCCGCTCGGTGCTGTTCCGCGAGGAAGACAACGGGCAGATCAAGGCCGAAGTGGCCGCCCGGCGTGTGAAGGAGCTGAATCCAGACATCAGAGTCCAGTACTTCCATGGCGATGTGACGACCGATATGGGGCTGGGTGTCTTCCGGCGTATGGATGGCATCGTCGGCTGCCTCGACAATCGCGAGGCGCGGCTGGCCGTCAACCGTTTCGCCCACTGGCTGGGCAAGCCATGGGTGGACGGCGCGATCCAGGAGCTGCTTGGGTTGGTGCGGACCTTTGCGCCAGGGCAGGGTGCGTGCTACGAGTGCACACTCACCGAGCAGGCCCGCCGCGAAATGTCGCTGCGCTATTCGTGCCCGCTGCTGGCCCGCCACAACATCCTGTTGGGCAAGGTGCCCACCACCCCGACCATTTCGTCGATCATAGGCGGGATGCAGTCGCAGGAAGTGCTCAAGCTGCTGCACGACATGCCGGTTGACTACGGCAGCGTCACGCATTTCAACGGCCTTACCAACGAGATGCATACCACCGCCTACGTGCGCCGCGACGACTGCGAGTCGCACTGGACCTATGGCGATATCATCGAGCGGACTGACCTCAGCGCCGAAGGCACCACCCTGGCCGACATGCTGAACGTGGCCCGTGCCGACCTGGGCGACGACGCGCTGCTGGAGCTCGATCAGGAGATTGTGCTGGAGTTGGAATGCCCGGCCTGCCAGACGAAGACGCCTGTTTTCAAGCCACTGTCGCGCGTGACGTTTGAGGAAGGGCTGTGCCCGGCCTGCGGCGAGCTGCGCCAGGTGCACATGACGCACGTCATCACGGGAGATGAGCCATTTGTGAGCCGGTCGCTGCACAGCATTGGTGTGCCGCCGCTGCATATCATCCGGGCGCGCAACGCCTTCGAGTATCGCTTCTACGAGCTGACCGGCGACCTGTCCAGCACGTTGCATTTTAACCACTTTGCCGATGCCGCCGCGCCAAATGCCGGCAAGCCTGTGTCGATTAAGGTTTCGCGCCCGCGAGTCAGGCTGGGCGACCCGGTTGACGACACGTCGCCCGCGGATCGCCCGCGCGTTCGCCTGCGCGAATAGGCGCACATGGTCGAGAGGACAGCTTTGAATGAGCGCAGTCGCTGTGGCCGCTCAACCTGATACATCGCGTAGCGCGCGCATCGGGCGTAAAATCCGCCGCGCGCTGACCGCGTCCGGCTGGCTGGCGATGCTGCTTGGCAGCGGGACGGGACTCCTGCTGGCGTGGCCCGATGTGCTGAGCCGCTTTCTGCCCGTTCCCGTGCAGCCGGCGGGCGTGGCGCTGGCCGGCGCGATGACGATCGGCCTGCTGTGCGGGATTTTGACCGGGCTGTGGCTGCGCGGTTCAAAGGGCCTGCTTCGTTTCATGATCGGCCTGCTGTGCGTGCTGTTGGGGGTGATCTGCGCGTCGCTAGTGCGCGGTTTGCTGCTGCATGAAAGCATTGCCGGGGCGCTGACAGCGCCCGGCAACGGGATCGAGGCTGCGGAAATCGCTATCGGCACGGCTGCCATGATGGTCGGTATCCGCGCCGGACGGAGGGCGAAGCAGGCTACGCCACCTGCGCCGTCGGTGGAACGCACACGCCGGACGATGGTCGAGCCGGTAGCGGATCGTCCGCGCCAGGCGCCGCGCCGCTCGACGCGCCAGCCTGCGACACCACCTGCGCCTGCCAGAAGCCGCCGTCCGCGTTCGCAGCCCCTCCCGGCTGCTCCACAGCCAGCGAACGCGCATGTACAGCTCACCCGCCCCAAACCGGCAGTCCGCAAGCGGCGGGCCAAGGTCCAGCGCCCGGTGGTGGGCATCCATCTGAGCAAGCAGGTGACCAACGTGTGCCCGTACTGCCTGGAAGAGGTGCTGCCCAATGACCCACGCGGCATCGTAAGATGCGAGATCTGCGGGACACCCCATCACGCTGACTGCTGGGCGATCACGGGCAAGTGTGAAGTGCCGCATCTACAGACATAGAGGGAGAAGAGATGGCTGACCTTTCAGTTACCCTGGTGCTTCCTGCTGGCGGTGCGCGTACCGCCGAGGTGCCCGATGACGTCGCTGTGCGCGAGCTGATGCCGGAGCTTGTCGCCGCGCTGGAGCTTCCGACGGTTGGCCCGGATGGCCGCCCGATGGGCTACCGCGTCGACAGCAAGGCGCTGGGCCGCGAGCTGACCGAAGACGAGACGCTGGCTGCCGCCGGCGTGCCGCCGGACGACCGCCTGATTATCACCGCCGACATCACGGCGGGCGCGTCGCTCTCTGAGAGTCCGCGTATGCGCCGCCTGCGGGCCGACCACCAGCGCATGATGGAGTTGGACGCCCGCAGCGACCTGATCGACGTTAAAGTTCTTGATGCGCCGCGCGGCGCGCCACCTGAGCGTTATCTGGTCACGTTCAAGGTGAACAGCGTCATTGGTGTTGACAAACGCGGCAACCCCAGGATGGGCAAAAAGCATCAGGTTGAGATCTACCTGCACAGCGACTATCCACAGCGCTGGCCGGGACTCAAATGGCTGACACCGATCTGGCACCCCAACATCAACCATGCCAACGGCAGCGTGTGCATCGACGCCGCCTGGTGGGGTGCGGCCCGCGCGCTGGACCGGCTGGTGATCATGATGGGCGAGATGCTGGAATACAAGAACTTCCACGACGACCCGACCAAACCGCCGTTCCCGTGGGACAAAGAGGCGGCGGCCTGGTGCCGCGATTTTCGCCGGGCTAACCCTGACTTCTTCCCCACCGACAAACGCGAGCTGCTGCGCCCGGAGCGCGTCAAGCTTAACCCGGACAGCGACAAGCGGTCCAGCGGTAAGCAGATCAAGCTGGGGGGCAGCAGCGCGCGTAAGTCCCCGCGCGTGAAGCTCAAGAAATGACACGTTAATTGTATCGACAGGGATTTATCAAGAGAAGCGAGGTGACGACATGGCAGATAAAGCTGTAACGATGGTGCTTCCGGCCGGCGGCGCGCAGAACGCCGAGGTGCCGGACGACGTACCGGTGAATGAGCTGCTTCCCGAGCTGGTCTCGACTCTGGAACTGCCGACCACCGGGCCGGATGGCCGCCCGATGAACTATCGGATGGACAGCAAAGCCCTGGGGCGTGAGCTGCAGGACGAAGAGACGCTGGGCAGCGCCGGCGTGCCGGACAACGATCGGCTGATGCTCACCGCCGACATCACAGCCGGGTGACTGTCAGACCACAGGGGGCAGGCTGCACCTGCCCCCTGCCCCGGAGGTGATAGGATGGACAGCCACCAGACGCCGGACTTTGCGCTTGCGATCCGGCCCTTGCAGACACAGCAGATCGCGCCCGTTGTGTACGATCTCAACGGCGCGTCGATTGAGATCGGCTCGGCGGAGAACAACCACATCGTTCTCGACGGGGACGGCGTCGCGCCCTTCCACCTTGCCATCCGGCAGGTCGGCGAGCGGCTGTATGTGCTGGTCGATCAGCTTGTGGCAGCGCGGAGCGGCGAGACGATCTGGCTTGAGCCTCGCCAGGGTGACCGTTTCTTCTGCCCGCAGCACGGCGAGGTCGCCCAGGGACAGCCGGATGGCCTGTGTCCACTGTGCGGCGACAGCCGCGCGCTGTGGCTGCTGCGCCCGCTGCGCGCAGGGGACGTGTTCCCCATTGGCGTGAGCTTCGAAGCCAGCATCCTCAGCCAGGGCAGAGCCCGGACTGCCGCGCCGCAGGACGAGCCAATAACCCCGTCGCCCTGGCCGGATAGTGATTGGCTCCAGCATCCACCGCAGCCTGAACCGGCTGTCGTGCTGGCGCAGGACGATCACGTCTTCGCGGAGCGTGCATATCCGCTGGACAACTCAAATCTGTGGCTGTGGAGCCCACCCGAATCGCCGCTGCCGGTCTTCATGCATCAGCGAGTCACCCGCTTTGTGACGCGCCATGCCTGCGATAACCTCAACCGCGAGATCGGCGGGGTGCTGCTGGGGCAGGTCTATCACGACCCGCGTGACGGGGTTGAGTACCCGGTCATCACGCACGCCATCGCCGCGCGCTTCGCCACCGAGGCGCGCGGGCACCTCACCTTCACCCGCGAAACGTGGCTCGACATTAACACGCAGCGCGACGAGCGATACCCTGATAAGCGCATCGTGGGCTGGTATCATACCCATCCGGGGCTCGACATCTTCCTCTCGCATTGGGACCTGTTCATCCACCGTAACTTTTTCACCGAGCCCTGGCAGGTGGCGCTGGTCATCGACCCGCAGCAGCAGGCCGCCGGGTTCTTCGTGTGGTCGGACGATGACATCCTCGACCCACAGCGACCGCACCGGCTGTTTCGCATCGCGGAGCCGGACGAAGGAGCTGACAGTGAGCGGCGTGCGCGGGTGCGCATCAAGCTCGGGGAGGTGGTGGGTTGAGCGCAATTCGTGTGGTCATCAAAGGCAGCGCGACGCCTGCAGTGGAAACCCGGCCCACCCCGGTTGACCGGGCGCGGCGCTGGCAGTCACCTTACGAGGGTGGGCAGCTCCACGGCTGGCCGGCAATCTTCCTGTCGCAGGCGGCTTACCGACAGATCCGTGACCATACTCACAGCGATGTGCGCCACGAGGTCGGCGGGATGCTGGTCGGCCATCATTTGCAGACGCCGGAAGGCGGGTCTTACATCATTGTCGAGGCGGCGATGCCTGCTTACCACGTCAGGCACAGCAGTGCGCACCTGACCTTCACGACAGCCACGCTGAACGACCTGCTGAACCGGCTCGGCGAGCAGCACCCGGACCAGCAGATCGTCGGCTGGTACCATACCCATCCGGGGCTGTCGATCTTCATGTCTTCGATGGACGTGTGGCTGCACCGGCACTTCTTCCCGGAGCCGTGGCACGTGGCGCTGGTCATCGACCCGCTGGCCGAACAGGCTGGTTTCTTTCGCTATCGCGATGGGGGGCACGATTATCTGCACCCGGAGCGTTATGTTGGTTTCTACGAGGTGCTCGACGAGAAAGCAGGCAGTGTGATCGCGTGGCGCAATCTGTTCCCTGATAGGCAGAGCCAAACAGGTGCGTTGGAAGGTTCTGGGGATAAGGTGGAGGATTTGAACAATGAGCCGTAATCTGCGACTGTACTATTACACCATTCTGGGCGCGATGGGCGGCCTGGTGGCCTGGCGTCTGGCCGATCTGGTTGGCTTTCGTGATCGTCCCAGCGTATATGTGAGCGACATCCTGCTCGGCGCGACCGTCGGGCTGAGCATCGGCTTTCTGATCGGCCTGGCAGAGGGCATCCTATCTCGCTCTGTTCTGCGTGGGCTGCGCGCCGGGTTGTTTGGAGGGCTGGTGGGGCTGGTGGCGGGCGCAGTCGCGCTGCCGCTGGGCGAGCTGGTCTTCGTCAGGATTGGCAATCAGGTGATTGGCCGGGCCGTGGGCTGGGCGATCTTCGGTGCGCTGATCGGGCTGGCCGATAACGTCATGGGCGGCAGCCAGATGTGGAAAGGCGCGCTGGGCGGCCTGATCGGCGGCACGGTGGGCGGCATTCTACTAGAGGTGGTTTTCCAGCGATTCAGCAACCCACTGGTCGGCAAGGTGGCCGGCCTGATGCTGCTCGGCGCGGCTATTGGCGTTTTCACCGCGCTGATCGTCGTGGCGCTGTCGAGGGCCTGGCTGGAGGTCAAGACCGGCAAGCTGCAAGGCACCGAGTTTATCCTCGACAAGTTCATGCGTGAGGACAGCCACGCGGCCATCCTGGGCAGCAACGTGCTCAAGAGTGATATCGCGCTGCCCGACCCGGACATCGCGCCCCAGCACGCCCGCATCAAGGGGGCCGGCACACATTTCACCCTGCAGGATATGAGTGTGGGCACGGGCACGTTCGTCAACGGCAAGAAAATCGAGATGCACCGGCTCAGCGACCGCCAGACGATCCGTATGGGCAGCACCGAGCTGGTTTATCACGAGAGAAGGTGAGCGATGGCTAAACATGCTGTACTGGTAAAACTCGCAGGCATGGCGCTGGGGTTGGTTTTGTCTGCTGGTATGGCCGCGCCGGCGCTCGCCCAGGACGCGCAGGCAGGCTCGTACACGACCCAGGTGGTGCAGGTCGACACGTCCAACTTCCCTGAGGTGAGCGTGTGGGTGTCAGTCACCGATGCGCAGGGTAACCCGGTCCGCACGCTGCCCCCGGCGGCCTTCAGCCTGTCTGAGAACGGCCAGCCGGTCGAGATCAAGCAGGTCTACCAGGCGGGCGAGCAAGGGCCTGTCACGACGGTGCTGGCTATCGACCGCAGCGGCAGCATGAACGACGTCGGCAAGCTGGCGGCGGCCAAGGAGGCGGCGAAAGCCTATGTCGACCTGATGCGGCCCGAAGACGCTACAGGCATCGTCGCCTTCAACACCCAGGTCGACGTCGTCCAACCCATCATCCACGACAAGGCGGCGCTGGACCAGGCCATCGATGGCATCACGGCCTACAACGATACCGCTATGTACGACGCGCTGGCTGCCTCAGCCGATCTGCTGAAAGGGGTGGATGGCCGGCGGGCCATCATCGTTCTAAGCGATGGGCTGGACAACCGCAGCACACACACGGCGCAGGACATCCTCGCCAGCCTTGACCAGACACAGGTCAGCGTGTACGCCGTGGGGCTGGGCGATCCCTCGCTGGGCACCAGTTCGACGTCGGGCATCAACGAGGACGCGCTGCGGGCCATCGCCGACAAATCACATGGAACCTACACCTTCGAACCGGATCCCTCTGCCCTGAGCCAGCTTTATGCACAGACTTCGCAGCGGCTTCAGAACGAATACCGCCTGACGTACGTCTCGCCGAGCCCGCTATATAATGGCGTTCGCCGCGACATACAGGTGCAGGTCGCGCAGGGGGGCGTCACGACTCAAACCGGCTACAATCCCGGCGGTGTGCTGCCTGAGACGGCCACCTCGCTGCCCTGGCCAATCTTCGGGGCGCTGCTGGCCGGGTTGGTCGTGCTGCTGATCCTGCCGGATGCCATCCGTGCAGTAACGGGCGCGCGCCATCCGGGTGGGCAGCGCCGCGGCAAGAGCCGGGTCAAGCTGGTCGATGGGGCGTCCAAACAGAAGAAAAAAGGGTCGAGTGGCAAGCCGCGCGTCCGCCTGCATGATCGCGAAGCGTGACCTCCTGACGGTGTAGGACAACGGGAGCAGGCGCTATGTTGCGCCTGCTCCCGCTTTCGTTGTCGCATCCGGGCGTCAGGATAGTATATCCAGGTACTTCATACCTGTTCCGGTGTTGAACAGGACTACCCGCTCGTCCGGCGCGATCCAACCTCTGGCAGCCAGAACCTGCGCCGCAGCGACCGTCGCTGCCCCTTCCGGCGCGGCGAAGATGCCCTCAGCGGCAGCCAGTTGCCGTTGAGCGTGGAGGATTGCCTCGTCCGTCACGGCGATAGCCGTCCCGCTGCTCTCGCGCAGCGCAGACAGGATCAGTCGGTCGCCAACCGCCGAGGGGACGCGCAGCCCGGCGGCGATGGTCTCGGCGTGCTCCCAGAACGCGGCCTGCTCCGCACCTTCTTCGAAAGCCCGCACCATCGGCGCGCAGCCGGTCGACTGGACGACGACCATGCGTGGGCGCGCATCGCCGATCCAGCCCAGGCGGCCCATCTCCGCAAACGCCTTCCACATGCCGATCAGCCCGGTGCCCCCGCCGGTGGGGTAGATGACCACGTCCGGCAGATCCCAGGGACCCTCGACACGGGCTGCGAACTGGAGCGCCAGCTCGTAGCCCATCGTTTTTTTGCCCTCAACCCGGTATGGCTCCTTCAGCGTCGAGACGTCAAACCAGCCGTGGGCTGTGGCCGCCTCCTGCGAGGCTCGTCCGGCGTCGCTGATCACGCCGTCCACCAGCACGAGGTCCGCCCCACATATCCGGACCTCCTCGATGTTGACGCGCGGCGCGTCTTTCGGCATGAAAACGTGCGCTGGTTTTCCGGCATGCGCTGCGTAGGCGGCCAGCGCGCCGCCGGCGTTGCCAGCCGTCGGGATGGTGAACGCCTCGACACCCAACTCAACCGCCCGCGACACCGCCACGCACAGCCCGCGCGCCTTGAACGTCCCGGTGGGGTTCAGGCTCTCGTCTTTGACATACAGGCGGCTCAAGCCGATCTGCTCGCCCATCGTCCGCGTGTGGATCAGCGGCGTGTCGCCTTCGCCCAGCGTCACGATATGGGCCGGGTCGCGGATTGGCAGCACTTCGCGCCAGCGCCACAACGCGCCGGGCCGCGCGGCTATCTCGGCGGGCGTGACGGACTTTGCCACTGCGTCCAGGTCATAGCGCGCCAGCAACGGCGCGCCGCATGCCGGGCACAGCCGCTGCAGGGTGTCGGCGTCATAGGTTTTTGAGCAGTGCGAGCATTCCAGATGCGTCAGGGCGCTGTCTGCCATTCAGATGTCTGCCTTCCAGCTTTGATCTGTAACATGTGGGGGATATGGTAACGCGTTTCCTGCTTCGGCCCACATTCGCGCCACCCCTGGAGCTATCCGCCAGGGGTGGCGCGGCACGGTTCTCGATAAAGGGCAGGCGGCATCAATCCGGGGGTGGCGCGGAATCCAGCCAGGAGAATACGAATGCCGGGCGGGCAGGTCGGCATTGCAGCTTAGACTTCAAAGCGCAGACGCATCCCCTTCCCCAGGTCGATGATTGCCCCCGACTCCAGCACGAACTCCCCGCCGCGCGTGATGATTTCGCCGTTGAGCGCAGTACCATTCGTGCTTCCCTCGTCGCGAATAGTGTACTGCCCATCGCGGTACTGGATCACAGCGTGCCGCCGGGAAATGCTGGGCAGGTCCAGGTCCAGGTCATTCCCTTGGCGGCCAATGGTGAAGATAGGCCCTGTGATGACGAAGGTGCCGCCAGCGTACCGATCCTCCTTCGTAGACACGACGACGAGTTGTGGCTGCCTGTGCGCGGGCGCAGCGGCCGGCTGGCTGCGTGGGGCCGCTGGTGGCGTCGCTTCCGGCCTGGCTGCAGGCGAGGGCGCTGCCGGCGCAGGGCCACGCCGCTGTTCGGGATGAGGCCGATGTGCAGGCGCGGAGGGTTTCCCGCCTCCCCCTTCTTGCTCGCGCTGCCGCCGTCGATCCAACCGCCCTGAGGACAGTTTTACGTTGTCGAGGCGCTCCAGGTCGATGGCCTGCCGGCTCATCGTGTTTTCCAGCAGCACGCGTGACAACTCCTCCTTGTTCCGGTCGAATACCAGGAACTTGGTGAGCAGGCCCGCCCCGGCGACCACCACTACACCCAGGACGATCAGCACAACCGGACTTCTACGCAGCCGCTTGAACAGGCCAACGCGATAAACGGCCTGTTCGTAGGTGGTTTGGGCAAGCACCTGCCCGTTTTCGTCGACGGCTGTGAGTTCGATTGTGTATGTGCCGTTGGCGATTCCGTCAAGTGGCAGGGTGATGTCTGGCGTGGGCTTTGCCGTGTGGCGCGAGCCAGGCACGACTGTGTTAGTCGCACTATCGATCAGCCAGTATTCGTACTTGGCGATCCCTTCGATGTTCTGGGAGCGGACCTCGATGTTGAATTCCGGGTTATCGGGGTTCTGCTGCACTGAAGCGATGGTTAAAGCGCCCGCGACGATGGTTGGGTTGTAGCGGAATTTGTACTCAGTCTGGAACAACGCATTCCCGCTGGCGTCCTGCCCGGTGATCGACAGGATGTATTCGCTACCAGACACGAAGTTCGATGCAGCGACCTCCAGCTTATTGGTCGCATCGGCGGTGAAGGGCGGCGCGGGCGCGTTGTTCTGCACGTCGGTAACCTGCAACTGGAAGCCGGCAATCTGGTCGGCATTTGTCAGGGCTAGGTTGAAGACGACGTTGCCGTTCGGATTATATGAGATGCTTTTGACGTCTGCTTTGGGCGGCGCGACGAAGTCCTGTGGGGATTCGAAAGTCACCTGGCCTGACGTGAGCTGCGTGCCATCGGCAAGCTTAATGGTCAATGTGGCTGTGTTGGTGCCCGACTTGGGGTAAATATCGGCGCGCGCATACCACTGGTTGGCAAGGCCGTCGATGATCTTCTGGAACAGCAGCGATAGGCTGTTCTGATCACCGATCTCGCTGAAGCCACCCGTCGCGCTGGCCATGTTGCGCAGTTCGTCCTCGTTGATCGAATTCGCGCCGCCTGAAGATAGGCCAATGGTGTGGATCGGCACGCGGGAATCCTGCTGCGTGGCCAGCGCTGTCACATCGTCGAGAACGTGCTGGCTGCACGGCGTGCCCTGCGCAGTGACGTCGTTGCCATCTGTGAACAGAATGACCCCCCGCCGGCCACGTGGGGCGGCGTCCAGCAGCTCGATGCCGCGATAGACCGCATCGTACAGGCAGGTGCCGGCGTTCGGGACCGCGCGGATCGTGCCGATCTTGTCGGCGACCTGCTGTCGGTCCTCGCTGAAGTCCTGAATCAACGTGATCTTGTCGTTGAACTGGATGACGGCGAACACAGACTGGTCGGGTGCGTTCTTGACGGCCTGAGCGGCAGCGTCGCGCATTGTGGGCATCGCGCCTGCCATACTGCCACTGGCGTCAAGTACCAGCACGATGTAGACCTTGGACGTGGGCTGCTCGACGCTGGCGTCATAGGTGCTGCCATCGCCAAGCTGAACGGTTGCCGAGTCGATCTTCGCATCGGACACAACCTGCTGGTCACTGTCGAGCAGCGTAAAGTATAGCCCCAACGAAAGCGCATTGGGATTTGTGGTAATGTCAGGATAGTTGATCAACACCTGTGCCGGTGCCTGCGCCCAGGCGACGACGGGTATCGCCAGAAGCGCCAGCACAACCAGGCTTCTCTTAAAGGCTTTAGAGATGTTCATCCTACCAACCTCGCCCCGGTCTGCTTGCTTCAAAACCAACTGATTGGCGGGCCTCAGCCCGATCTTGCGGCTAGCATGGCAGTATCGCGAACTACCACAATCAGTATAATGAAGACTCAGGTAATTGGAAACTGCGAAGTTGGGTAGGAAAGGATAGGGAAAGGGGGGGAACAACAAACGCTCTGAATAGGGATCTCGCAAACAGGTTGCACAGGTATAACTAAAGGAGAGTGATAAAGATGGCAGATAAGATCGTTGTTGATTACAACGCTCTTCAGCAGGTGGCGAACTCGTTCTCGCAGCAAGAGCAGGAAATCAACAACATGCTCAAGAAGATTCAGAGCCAGGTGGAAGCGCTGCAAGGCGGTGGCTGGATCGGCAAGGGGGCCAATGCATTTTATAACGAGATGCATAACGAGCTTCTGCCAGCCATAATGCGGCTGACCAAGGCCCTGGAAGAGGGACAGCACATCGTTGGCCAGATGGCTCAGGAATTCCAGAACGCCGAAGAGCAAACCAAGTCTATCTGGAATCCCTTCTAACACATATAACGAACCCAGCCGCCACGTCGCGGCAGGTTCAGGGAGGATAAATCGATGCCCGACGTCCAAATGGATTATGACGCAGTAGAAGCCATGATAAGCATTTTCCGGGCTGCCGCGCAGCAGCTTGACGAGACGATCACGACGATGACCGGTATCGCGGCCACGCTCGAAGATGACGGGCTGGTCGGAGAAGCTGGCGATGAGCTGGTGCATGCCTTGCGCAACAAGTTGAATCCCTCACTGGGACGCCTGCGCGATAAAATGCACGAGGAAGAGCAGGACCTTGCGGCTGCTCTAGCCTATACGCGCGATGGCGTCCAAACGTCACGTGGCCGTTTCCTTTAGTTTCGCGTGATCACATTCGTGTTGGTCTGTTAACACGGGAGGAAAATCATGGGTGGAGTAATGAAACTGCTGCAGGGCCCTATCATGGATGTGGTGGGACGCATCACGCAGCAAATAAACATTCTTCAGGAAGTTCACGGGCAGTTTGGCAACTTTGCCTCCGCGCTCGGTGGGGCATGGATTGGAGCGGACGCTGACGCCTTTATTCAGGAAGTGCAGACCCGTCTGATCCCTGAGATCATGGATCTCATTGCGTCAATCGGCGGGATGCCCGGTGGCCTGAACCAGGCGATGGACATCATGCACGGCGCTGACCACAAGGCCGGAGGCTTGGCCTCAGCGCTTGGCGATACGTTCGGCGGGATCTTCTAACTCACCGAGAAGACTAAGGGAGGATAATCATGGCCGAAGTAAGGATGGACTACGGTGCGGTTGGGAATGTCGCCAGCGGCTTCCTGAACACAGCCGATATTCTCAAGAAAGTAAGCGTTGTGCTCGAAGCGGCAATTGCTGTGCTCCGCGCGACCGCTTGGATCAGCCTGGGCAGCACGGCGTTTGCCGAGCGCTATCTGTCGAATATCAAGCCACGGGTCGACAAGCTCGCCGCGACCTGCGAGGAGATGGGCCACGACCTGCGCGGTTCGATCGCGGATCACCAGAAAGCGGACGAGAGCGCAGCGCCGAATTTCAACAACTAAGCATCGGGTGGCAAGTGGGGGGACAGCCCTCATAAACAGACCGCCGGAGCTTGTCTTGCTCCGGCGGTTTTGTTTTGTGACTGTTTGAGCCCGTCTCAGCCCAAAAAAGATGCAACGAGGATCAGGGCGGAGAGCACTACCGCGCCCGCAACCAGCCCAATCAGCAGGCGCTGGTTGGCAGGCATGCGCTTCTTCTCCTTCGGCACCGGTCCAAAAAATCGGCGCAGGTCGGCGACAAAGGAAGCCACATCCGCGTAGCGTTCGCGCGGTGATTTGCTGAGCGCACGCTCGATGACAACCTGGACTTCATCCGGGAGATCGCGGCGTGTCAGCGCCGGTGGGTTGTGCGTCCGGACCGCCTCGCGCACGTCGCTTTCGCGGCGTAGTTTATACTCGTGTACAGGGTGGCCTTCCAGCATCTCGTACAGCAGTATGGCCAACCCATAAACGTCTGATGCAGAACTGGCTGGTAGACACTGGGCCATGGTATCGGCAGTTGTGTAGGTCAATTCAGGGGCTACGTAAGCCGGCAGCGCGTAAAAGTGTAACCATTCGAGGTGCTCTTGCTCGGTCTTGTCGATCATCAGGCCGAGGTCAAGCATCACCGGGCGGTAAATACCTTCAAGGTCTGTCCGCACCAGGATCATTTCGGGGCTGAGGTTTAGATGCAGACGCCCCAGGTTGTTAAGGTAAGCAATGGTGTCGCCGAGACTCTGTGTCAGCCAGGCAACGGCTTCATACCAGGGCTGCGAGTTTTTTAGCAGGATGTCTCGCAGGAACTCCCCTTCAAAATGGCGGAAGACCTCGAAATAGACGCTCTCGCCTTCAATAACAGCCTTGCCATAGGAGTGCCGGCCAACAGTCGACTGCTGGTAGGCTGGCAGGAGAAAAGGCAGACCCGGGTGGCCGGGGTTGCTGCTGTTCCGCTGAAGCTGGCTTAGAATGCTGGCCTCTCGGCGGAGCTGGTTTTGCAGTCCCTGGTGCGCGACTTTTAGCAGCACCAGTGTTTCATCACGCTCCGCCTCATATATCGAGCTTGTGCGAAGTACCTTCAACAGCCGGTTGACCTTCACATCGCCAACATACTGCCCGTAGCTGAAGAGGATCGGCATATCCTCCGCCGGGCAATCAACCTGCTGGCACCACAGGTTGCCGTCAGGTGATGTGCGTTCGCAAAGTGTGCATACCCGTTTCATAGTGTGCTTCCTGTCCTGCGAGTCGCAACCAATTGACTCAGTGTTGGCGCTTTTGCGCTAAAACGACTTGTAATGTAGGATACGCATCAATCAGGAAAATGCAACCGGCAGGTGTATCGACACGTGCCGTTACATGATTATATCGCAGCGCTCAGTTGGTCAGTTCCAGGCGCGTCTGATGGGACGCAGAGCATTGCCTACAGTCTGGTAGGAATTGTGAGGAGGGGTAGGCTATGAGTGTTAAGTTCATCGATCGCCCACCGCGTATTCAGCCCGAGTTGCCGCAAGGCGTTATTGAGATACCCAACCCTCCCGATCAGGAGGAGAAGAAGGGCCCCAATATAGCCAGCATTGCCCTCCCGCTGGTTACAATTGTCGGCTATATCATCGTTTCAGCAACCGGCCAGGGGCACAACCTGGCCCTGATGATCCCGATGGCCCTTTCAGTTGTCGGTTCGGTTGTTTTCGCGTTTATTTCCTACTCCAGAGAAAAAACTCAGGCAAAGACGCCGAGCGCAATTACGACAAGGTGCTGGCTGACCTGCGGCGCGATATGCAGGCTTCGCACGACAATCAGCGTATTTTTTATGATTACAACTACCCCGACCCGGCCACAATCCTGAAGCTGGCATCTGGCGAAGAGGGAAGTCGCTCGGGTTCACGGTTGTGGGAGCGTCGCACCCAGGATCACGACTTCGGGGTGATCCGTCTGGGGAAAGGCACACGCCCGTCGACTGTCATCTACAAGACCTCCGAAATGCGCAACAGCGCCGGATCGCCCAAGATGCAGGATGCTCTGCGGCTGGAGGAGGACTCGCGCTATGTCGACAACGCGTCGATAACCATTCGCTTCCGGCCCAACCCCACCATAGACAAGACCGCCGCCGAGAGTGATAAGGATAAAGACAAAGACGAGGATGAAGCCGAGTATGTAGAGGAGGAACCGCGCCACGCGATCGGGATCGTCGGTGACAATAAAGCGAAAGTGTCGGACTTCGTGCGGTCGATTATGATGCACTACACCACCTTTCACTCGCCGACCGATGCGCGTCTGTTCGTGGTCGGGGCCCCGGAGTCGCGCCGGAACTGGGAGTGGGCGATCTGGCTGCCACACACCAACACCCGCACCGAACGCTATGTCGGGGACCAGATGTGCTTTGAGGAAGACAGCGTCCCTGCGTTCTGGGATGCCCTGCGCGACGAGTTGGACAAGCGCAGCCTGCGGCTTCAGGATGACAAGGACAAACAGACAGATGACATCACGCTGCCGCACCTGCTGGTGGTGGTCGATAAGCTCGACGTTGGCGAAGACTCGCGGCTGTTTGCCGCCGAGGCCGAGAGCGCCGCATCGATCATCATGCAGCGCGGGATCGAGCTGGGCGCGTCGATCATCTTCCTGGTCACTGAGCCTTCAAAGGTGCCCGGCGATTGTCAGGCCATCGTCGAGGTTGAGCCAATTGGCACCGAGATGGCGTTCCGTTACACAGCCATTGGCTTGAACTCGATGCGCTACGTGGGCCAGGCCGATACCATCGACCCCGTCCGGGCCGAGAAGCAGTTTGCCTATCTGCTGCGCGATCTGGCCGTCCGGCGCAGCTTCGGCGACGATATCGCAACCTACATCGACCTGCTCGAGTTGAACAACGTTGCCCGCATCGACGAGATGCCGTTCCTGGAGAATTGGCGGCGCAGCGTTGAGGCGTCAAACGCTGACTGGATCAAGGTGCCGCTCGGCCTGATGGGCGGCAACAAGATCCGCGAGCTTTACCTGTCGCAGGACTATGATGGTGTGCATGGAATGATCGCTGGGACCACCGGCTCCGGCAAGTCTGAGCTGCTGCTGACGCTCGTTGCCGGGCTGGCTGTTAACTACGATCCTTCCATTGTCAACCTGGCGCTGGTGGACTACAAAGGCGGCTCGGCCTTCGAGCCGTTCCGCGGCCTTCCGCACACGGTCGATATCGTCACCAATCTTCAGGGCAACGCCGTCGACCGCATGTTCATCGCCATCAAGGCCGAGCTTGACCGGCGCAGCAAAATCCTGACCGATTACAATGTCAAGCACATCGTCGAGTATCGTAAGAAAGGCTATCACCTCAAGGAGCCCTTCCCGCACCTGCTGATCATCGTCGACGAGTTCGCCGAGATGGTCGCGGAAAACGCCGAGTTCAAGGCCCGCTTCGACAGCATCACCCGGTTGGGCCGCGCCATCGGCGTCAGCCTTATCCTGGCTACACAGCGCCCCACCGGCGCTGTCACCGACCAGATGCGGGCCAATATGAAGTGGAAAATCTGCCTGCGCGTCGAGACGACGGACGACAGCCGTGAGCTTCTCAAGCGGTCGGATGCGGCGTTCCTGCCCAGTAATCTGCCGGGCCGGGCGTATATCCAGGTCGGCAACGAGGCGCTTGAGCTGATGCAGGTCGCGCGCGCCGGCGGTTCCTACTCGGTGGACGAAGAAGTTGTGCTGGATGACGTGATCTGGCTTGAAGAAGAAGAGGTTGCTACTGAGGTGGCCGAACCCGTCGAAGAGTCTATCGCTTCCGGCGCGACATTGTCTGGTCAGAAGGCCGCCGATCTGGCTTCTGTCGAGTCGCCCCCGCCGGATGGCGCGAAAGGCGATGGCTCGATAGCCTACGCTGCGCAGGATATCGCCGATGCCATCCAGCGCAAACCCGAAACCCAGGTTGACTGGGTGGTTGGCACGGCGGCGCTGCTGGCGCGGCGTGAGGACATCCCCCGGCAGGTTAAGCCGTGGCCCGATCCCCTGCCCGAGCGGCTGCCAGTCAACCTGCCGATCGATGCCAGCTATATCAACACGGAGCAGGTCACGGAAGGCACGCTGGTGCTGTCCACCTTCGTGGCCGACTGGATCGGGCAGCGGGGCGTGTGGACGCCCAGCAACTGGCGCGCCAACCCGATGTGCGTCGATATTGGCATCGCGGACAACCCCTACGCCTCTGAGCAGCGCCTGCTGACCCTGGATCTCAAGCGCAGTCCGGTGGTCGTGTTTGGCTCGCCGGGTTGGGGCAAGACGACCTTCCTGCGCACGTTGATGTTGAGCCTGGCCGCCAAGCACAGCCCTACCGAGCTGCACATGTATGCCCTTGACTTTGGCAAGGGCGGCCTGAACGTCCTGCGGGCACTGCCGCACATGGGTGCGTCGATTGACTCGACCGAGGAACAGCGGGTGGAACGCCTGCTGCGGATGCTCGGCAACATACTCGAGAACCGGCGCAGCAGGGTCATGCAGTACGGCTCACTCGCGGCCTATAACGCCGAGAACCCGGACGACATCATGCCGGGCGTGCTGGTCGTGATCGACAACTTCGGTGAGCTTAAGGAGAACTTCGAGGACAAGATCCCAACCATGATCTCTTTGGTGCGCGATGGGCGCGCCTTTGGCATTTACTTCGCCATCACGGCCAGCCAGACCAGCGATGTGCCGAGTAAGCTGTATAATCTGTTCACCGAGCGGCTGTCGCTGAAGCTACCTGATACCTCCGAGTATGCCAACATCGTGGGGCGTGGCGCACCAAACTTCAACGATGTGCGCGGTCGCGGTGTGGTAAACATCAACCGCATGCCGCTGGAATTTCAGTGTGCCATCCCGATGAACCCCCAGTATGGTGATGAGGCAGTAGCCGAGGACGAGGGCGCTCTGTACGAGGAGATTGCGCAGGCAATGTCGGTGGCCTGGGATGGCGCGCAGCCTGAGCCGGTTGAGATCTTGCCGGAAGTCATACTACTCCGCTCGCTTCTCCCGGCCAAGCTGCCCAAGCCGGGCAAGGCCCCTCAGAAGCTCGAGCCGATCATCGGCCTCAATGACCTGGATCGGAAGCCGACGCTCATCGATCTTGAGAAGTCGGGCCCGCACTTCATTGTGACTGGTCCGCCGCTCTCCGGCAAAACGAGCACTCTGCGGACGTGGGCCCTATCGCTGGCTCACTGTTATCCGCCCGATCGGGTCGCGCTGGTACTGGTCGACACCAAAAAGGCGCTGTTTAGCTTCGGCGGGGAGCACTCGATTAGTGAACTGCCCCACGTGTTGAGCACCGTCTCTGAACAGGATGATGTGCGAGAGTTGGTTGACCGGCTGCGCGCCGAGTACGACGATGATCTGCTTACCCGCCTGCGCACGGTTGCCGAAGCCGATCAGTTCCGAGAGGAGCCGGAAGAAACCGCGCCGAGACATGTCGTTGTCATCATCGACAACTACGACGACTTCACGTCTGTGGCTGGCCGTTCTCTGGATGCCCTGGGCGATGTGGCCCGCAGCTACGGCAGCGAGGGATTGCACTTTATCGTGGGTGGGTCGCAGCAGGCCATGCGCGCCCGCGACGAGTTCATGAAACAGGTCGAGTCGCCGCGCTACAGCCTGGTGCTTCAGGATGCCGAGGCCGTGCGCAATATGGGCGGCAAGGTACCGTATGGGCTGGTCAAGGGCGAATATCCTCCGGGGCGTGGCTTCATCGTGAAGTCCGTCCGGGTCGCTCTGGCGCAGATCGGCGTGCCCTATGACGAGTACGGCGAGGACGCCGGGGCAGAAATAGACAAGTGGATCGATGCGATCAAGGTCCACTACTGGCCGGAGGTTGCTCACTGGCGT
Source organism: uncultured Chloroflexia bacterium (assembly GCA_963787375.1). GTDB lineage: Bacteria > Chloroflexota > Anaerolineae > Aggregatilineales > UBA3940 > CAWBCR01. The sequence continues at coordinate 282,356 of CAWBCR010000017.1, forward strand.
TACACCGGGCCTATTGACCTGATCACCAAGCTCGAGCAGAAGAGCAGCGGCCCTGAGAAGGGGGGCACGCCAATCGTGATACCTGAGATGTCCGCCGATGTCCAGGAGGAGTTCAAACGGCAGTTGCAGGAGATGGGCATCGACCCGGCGGATGTTATGGGGCCGTCCGAGACCAAAGAGGAGTGAGGGCAGAGCACAATGTCACGTATCATCCTCACGATTGACGTTCCCGACGTCGGTCAGAAGCGCGCGAATATCAATAGCAGTCTGTACATTGGCGGCTTGATCGATGAGATTCGCAACCAGCATGGCCTGCTGGAAGGCAGTTATGCCCTGCGGCGCTCAACGTCGAAAGACCTGCTCGATCCGGGACGAACGCTTGAGCAGTTGGGCATTGCGGAGGGCGAGACTCTGGTCCTCCTGGAACGAACCGAGCTCAAGACCGATGCCCAGATGATGATCGAGGCCGGAGAGCGCGTGCCGATCAGCGAGGAGAATGAGGTATATCTCCAGTCGGAGCGCGAGGGGCATATCTATGACATCATGTGGCAGCCCGCCGTCATTGGCCGTGCCGACCACAACGATCCTTCTAAGAATCGCCTGCTGGCGCTTGACCTGTCGGGGCTTCGCGGCGGTGAGTATGTCTCCCGGCAGCACGCGTGTATCATCGAGCGGGGCGATCAGTACTCGGTCGAGAGTCTGACCCCCCGTAACCCGACCTACCTCAACGATGAAGAGCTCGAATATGCCACGTCATACGTCTTACAGCCTGGCGATCGGCTGCGTGTGGGGCGCATCACGTTGATTTTTCACCAGCGCGGATGATCTTCTGTCGCTGCAGCCAACGAGCCAGCCCGACCAGGCTGGCTCGTTTTGTTTTGCAGTGGGGACGATGCTCACGGCGCTGGGGTTGTCACCTCAGTCGTGACTGCGTCGGGAACTGCACCGGGGGTCGTCGAACCGGATGGCGTGACGGGCGCTTCGGTGGGTGTGGCGGTGGGTGGCGCTGGAAGATAGCGCAGCAAACACATCTGTATGTCAGATCGGCCTTCAGTTCCCAACCCGCTGAGGACCGACGACTGCGTTACAGCGTCGGCCTGCGGGATGGCCCGGTCCTCAACGACCGCCAGAGTCGCGGTGTCAAACGATATCCGGTGGCCAGCCGCGATTGGCGTCACGTCAGCGCCCGCTTGCGCGATGACGCCGCACGTGCCGCCGTAGCAGTCTGCCACGACCACTGTCGGGTTGCTGGCGTCCGGTGCCCCCAGCGCCAGGCATGATCCCTGCACAGAGAACACCACATCGGATGGCGTTAGCCGGACCTGTACGCCATCTGTGTAACGGCCAGGCTGAATGAACACGCCCCCGCCCTGCGCCAGTATCAGCGACGCCTGTGTGTCTGTCACACTGTCGAAGGTAAGCTGGCTGGGGGCCAGCACATACAGCCGACCGTCGTTGCTATCGGTCAGATTGTCAGGATTGATGATGATCGCGACCGGCCTATCCCCGAACTGCATCAACTGCTGCGAGAGGATGGGCGTCCGCGAATCTCCGTTGAATACGACGCCGATCTCAACCGGGGCCGATGTGGGCAGTTCTGTCTCGGTAGGCGGGACGGGTATCGACGGGATCGCAGTTGGCGTGTTCTCGGCGACTACCTGCGCGGTGACTGTGGAGTCTATCACGCTGGCCGCGATTTGCGTGACCGTTGCCGCGATACTGTTCAACTGCCTCGATGTGCCCCGCAGCCGGAGCGCGACGAACGCCAGGATCGCGACCAGCACAATCAGCGCAAGGAAAGCAGCGACGCGCAGCAGGACCGGCTGCCGCCGCCTAACAGATCTCTCCTGTGGGACCTGCAGCACCGCTGCCGAGACATTGTCGTCGGGCCCACGGCTCAACGCAAGCGTGATCAGCGCCTGGGCGGCTTTATCGCCTGCTTCTCTGCTCAGGATCGAAGCGATCTCATGCGGCTGGGTAACCAGCTCGCCTGTATGCGGTGAGCGTTTGATCAAGCCGTCTGAGCAAACCAGGATCGAGTCGCCCGGCTGGAGCGGGAACCCCTGTGGGCCGCGGAGGTTCGCCTCCTCGTAGTCAGCGGTGTCGATATACAGTCCCAGGTCGACCGGGGTGTGCTCCCTCACGCCCAGCGCCCACGATACGGCGTTAGCACGCGGGTCGTTGTCTGCCTCATCGCGGCTCATCCGGCCCTGCCACACCATGACGTTGGCGAATGTGTGGTCCATCGTCAGCAGAGAAATCCGCCGATTTCGGACCAGATAGATACGGCTGTCACCAACGTTGGCGAGATACAGGGTCTGGCCATCCTTGATCGCCGCAATGGCTAACGTCGAGGCGATCCGGGTATACCCTTCTCGCAGGCACGTTTCATTGACCTCCTGGTTGGCCAGCAGGGCTGCATGTGTCAGCAGCGTGGGGACGTCAGGGTCCGTGCTGGTCTGGAAATAGCCGCGAACAGTATCCAGTGCGACCTGGGATGCCCGCTCGCCCTTTTCTTCCCCACCCACTCCGTCGGCGACCAGCGCAATCGAGAGGTTAAGCCCGGCTGGTGTCGTGACGTGAAACGCCGCCACCCGATCCTCGTACACTTCTCGGCTGCCGATATTGAAGTGTGTGCCCAGAATTACCGTGCTCATGGTGCCTGCACCACCCCGTTTTGATCAATACTGAGGAACATGGTGAATACGATGTTCAGCCCACATCTCCAGACGGGGGGCTGTTCCATCCATTATTCAGATCGTCGGCCTCGATCATGGTTTCGTCGCCGACGTAGTCATCACCCAACTCGATCATCGTCTCACTGCCGGACAACTCTTCCTCCATGGGTCCAACGGTTCGAAGCCCACCCACTGGCGGCGCTGCCGGCGCTTTGAACTGGAGCTTCACGCCTTTGAGCCGGATGTCGCCTAAGACGATCTCGTCGCCATCGGCGAGGAGGATCGGCTCGTTCGGGGACAACTTGCTGTTGTTGACCAGCGTTCCGTTGGTCGAGCCATCGTCTGTCAAGTAGTAGCTGCCCTGATAGCGTGTGATGCTGCAATGCTGGCTGCTGACGGTGCTGTTGGTGTCGGCGAAGAAAGCCATGTCGACCTGGGCCGGGTTGCGCCCCAGCTTGGTGACGCGTTGGGTGAGCTGCAGCACCTGCCCGACCATATCCGGCGGCCCTTCGAGCACCACCAGCGAGGCGACATCGTCCTGCGCATCCGGCGCAATCAGCGTCTTTGACAGACCCGTCCCAGCACGATGCGCACTGGCTGGCGATGGCGTCGCGGCGGGTTGCTTTCCTCTTCGGGAGCGGATGACCAGGAATACTACCGCGCCACCGACCACAACCAGCATGATGAACGCGACGACGAGCACAATCACCACGATGGCCCACGTGGGAAGGCCCGGTTTCTTGACCTGCACCACGAGGTTAACCGTCACCGGCGCGCTTTCGGCCTGTATGCCCAGTTCATCCGTCACCCGAACCTGGAAGATGTGCGGCACGCTCGTGCCATTCGCTTCGTCGCCGATGGCGGACGCATTGATATTCCATGTGAAGTTCGCCGCCGTGTCGCCTGACTGAAGCGCCTGATGTGCGGCTGGCACGCCGTCAACGATCAACTCGGCGTTGACCAATGCCCGGCTGATCCCATCTGCTGAGGGCGTGATCGCTGCCTTCACCGAGATGCTGCCGGGGTTGGCTGTGCGTCCTTCTTTCGTTACGTCGATTTCCACCGGGTACTGTTCGCCCGCTGCCGGCGCGGTGATTGCCACGCTGACGGGCGACAGGATGATGTCGTAGGTCCCGGTATCGGTCACGGTGCCCGTCGCCGCCGGTGCCACGCCAATTGTGCGCGTGCCTGAAGTTCCCAGCGTGCTCCGGAAGCTCACCGTGTACGCCGTTCGCTGCTCGAATATTGGGCTGTAGAACGCTTCCAGGGCAGCCTGATCTGTATCCTTCTTCAACTGAAGGTACTGCCCACCGCTGTCCGTGGCGAGCGGCTCAAGATACTCGAACGATTTGCCGTTGGTGTCAGTGTGCAGCACGTAGATCGGGACGTATTGGTCGTGAGCGGCGCTGTCAAGATCGCTCACAATCTGGGTGAGCTGATCCTCGGCAGGCTGGTCAATCGAGGTCGTCACAAAGATGATGGCTGTCGCTGCGCTGCGTGGGGATCCGGTATCGCCGACCATCGAGATGGCCGAGCGGACTCCCTCCAACCCTGCCGTTGGCCCTGCGCCGGTCCGGAACGACATGGAATTGAGGAAGTTGGTGGCTACCAGCCCGGTTTGTGTGGCGTCGAGGGCTGTCGTCGTGGTGTCGCCGGAGCCGTCATTAGTCTCTGCCACAATGGTTATCGAGTCGACGTTCTCCTGAAAACCCCCGTTAGTCACAGGGAAAAGGATGGCATCCTGGATATTCCGTACGCCAAGCGCAGTGTAGTTCGCGCGGCGGCCCAGGTCGATGACGTATATCAGGTCGAGTGGTGTGTCGTTACGCGCGGCGATGTCGAAGTTCTGGACCGGCTGGTCATTCTCGAACACCTGGATATCGCCGGCAGACAGGTTGCCGATTGTCGCATTGTTCGCGTCGATGGCTCGCAGCGTGAACGTTACGCTGGGGAAGTTGCCCGCGTCAACCTGACTGACAAACAACTCTGGCGCGCCCTGCGCCGAAACAACCAGCGTGGGCATCAATAGCAATACGATGCAGACGACTGCTGCACGGATGTATTTCAAATACATATCCCCCATCCCCCAATAACGGTATTGCGCACGCGCCTATTCTATCACTATTGTCTGGATAGTACCCTGTGCAACGTGCCGGTCGCGACTATTGTCATCGGCAATCTGGATATGCCTGGCGAGCGCGCACCGCGCTCGCCAGCGCTGGCGGTTGGGGATCATGTGCAGCATGGCAGTGCCGGGGATGTATCAGGTCATTGATCAGAGGTCCTCAGAGACACGGGCCGAATAGATCTGATCAGCTCTCAGTATCGAGAATCGGCCTCAGAAGTCGTGTGAGGTACAGCGGGGACAGGAAACGTCTGAGCGCCGTCAGCCGCCATCCATCAGCGCCTGCGCCGCCGCGACGATCCGGTCTGCGTCAGGCAGATACACTGCCTCCAGCGGCGGCGCGGTAGGTACTGGCGAATCCGGCGCGGCGATGCGCTTGATGGGCGCATCGAGGTCGTAGAAGGCTTCCTCACCCAGCCGCGCGGCGACTTCCGCTCCCCAGCCGCCGGTCAGGTTGTCCTCCTCGACGATCATGACGTGGTTGGTCTTCTGCACCGACTTGCACAGCGTGTCCATATCCAGCGGCAGCAGGCAGCGCATATCGATCACCTCGGCGTGGATGCCCTGTTCGGCCAGCCGGTCGGCGGCAGCCAGTGCGCGGTACACCATCAGCATGTTCGCCAGGATCGTCACATCGTTGCCCTCGCGCACCACGCCGACCGTGCCCAATGGCACCTCGTAAGCAGTTTCCGGCACCGCCATCACCGGGTCAAGCGAAGTCTTTTCTTTGCGCCCGCCTTTGCCACCATACAGCAGCTTGTGCTCCAGGAAGATCACTGGGTTCTCGTCGCGTATGGCGGCAATGAGCAGCCCTTTGGCATCGTAAGGGTTCGACGGGCAGGCGACCTTCAGCCCCGGCGTGTGCATCCAGTAGGCCTCGGTGCACTGCGCATGCTGCGCCCCGCGCCGCGTCGAGCCGACCGGCAACCGCAGTACCATCGGCACCGACACCTGCCCGTTGCTCATGTAGTGCATCTTGGCGGCCTGGTTGACCACCTGATCCATCCCAATGAACACGAAGTCGCCATACTGCATCTCGGCGACCGGCCGCATGCCGACCATCGCCGCACCGACCGCCGCGCCGATGATCGCCGCTTCGCTGATGGGCGTATCCATCACGCGCTCGTGCCCGAATGTGTCTGACAGCCCCAGCGTCACGGTGAAACCGCCGCCGAAGCCGCCCTCCACGCCGATGTCCTCGCCCAGCAGGAAGACGGTAGGGTCCTCCTGCATCGCCAGGCGCATGGCGTCACGCAGGGCCTCGGCCATCGTCATCTCGCGGGTAGCTGCTGGTGTGGTCATGGATCATCCCCTGCGTTCGGCGTAGACGTGGGTGGTGGTTTCGGATGGATCGGGGTCGGGCGCTGCTATGGCGAACTGCACCGAGTCCGCGACGGCTTCGTCGACCGCCGCCTCAAGCGTAGCCAGTATTGCCTCGTCGACCCCCGCAGCGGCCAGGTGCGCCCGGAAGCGGGGGATCGGGTCGCGCGCCTGCCAGCTTGCCAGCTCGTCGTCGGTGCGGTATTTGCCGGGGTCCCCGCGTGAGTGGCCCATGTAGCGGTAGGTCTTGGCCTCGATCAGTGTGGGGCCGTCACCCGACCGCGCGCGTGTCACCGCGCTGGACGCCGCCTCGAAGACTGCCAGCACGTCCATCCCGTCGACGATCACGCCGGGGATGCCGTATCCGGCGGCCCGCTCGGCGATGTTTTCGATCTTCGTCGCCAGCGAAATGTGCGTTGAGGCCGCGTACTGGTTGTTCTCGCATAAGAACACCACCGGGGCGTCTTTCACAGCGGCCAGGTTGATCCCCTCGTGAAACGCGCCGCTGTTCGACGCGCCATCACCAAAGAAGCTGACGGCGACCCTGTCCTCGCCGCGCAGTTTGAAGCCCAGCGCCGCACCGACTGCAATCGGGATGTTCGCGCCGACGATAGCGTTGGAGGGCATCATGCCGACAGACAGATCGGTCAGGTGCATCTGCCCGCCCTTGCCGCCGGCGCAGCCTGCCGCTTTACCCCACAGCTCGGCGGCTATGGACCTCAGGGTCATCCCCTTCGCGATCCCGTGCCCGACCGGGCGGTGCGTAGAGAAGATGGGGTCTTCAGCACGCAGCGCGCTGCACACACCGACCGCTACTGCCTCCTGGCCCTGATACTGGTGCAGCGTACCCGGCACCTGGCCCTGCAGGAACAGCCGGTACAGGTGATCTTCAAAGCGGCGGATGGTGACCATCAGCCGGTACATGGCCATCAGCCGGTCGGTGGACAAGGTCGTCATGCAGGGGCCTCCTGTGGCGCATCGAACGTCAGGCGGATGGGCGATTTGAGCAGGGTCTTGAACGTTTCGACGAAGCGGGCCGCCGTGATGCCGTCCACCACGCGGTGATCGACCGACAGTGTGGCGACCATCAGCGGGCGCGGCACGACAGCCCCGCCGACCATCGCCGGCTGTTCTTTGACCGCACCCAGCGCCAGCACGCCCGCTTCGGGCGGATTGATCACGGCGGTGAAGCTGTCCACGCCGAACATACCCAGATTGGAGAGCGTGAACGTCCCGCCGGTGAGCTCCTGTGCGCTGAGCTGGCCCGCTTCGGCGCGGCGGCGGAGGCGCTGTGTCTCGGCTGCCAGCGAGGCGAGGTTGAGGTGATCGGCGCGGTGGATGACGGGGATCAACATGCCATCCTCCAGGCCGACCAGCAACCCCAGGTTGATATCGTCGTAGAACAGGATAGCGTCGCCGTCAAAGCTTGCGTTCAGCTTCGGGTGCTCACGCAGGGCCAGCGCCGCAGCGCGGATGCACACGTCGGTGATCGATGGTGCCGCCCAGCCATGCTGCTCGGCCCAGCCCACAGCCTGCGCGCGCAGGTCAAGCGCTGCGGCCATGTCGACCGTGATCGTTGCATAGAAGTGCGGCGCTTCGCTCTTGCTGCGCCGGGTACGCTCCGCGATGGCACGGCGCATTGGCGAGAGCGGCTCGCGGCGAACGCCGTTCGGCGGTGGGCCCGGGGCGCGGGCTGCTTGCTGCGCGGCGATAACTCGCGCCACATCGCGCTTGAGGACCTGCCCGCGCGCGCCCGTCCCGGCCAGCCCTGCCAGATCGATTCCTTCAGCGCGGGCCATGCGCCGGGCCAGTGGAGAGGCCAGCACGCGCTCCGATTTCACGGCGGGCTGGCGGTTCGATGCCGGCTCCGGCGACGGCATCGGCGCAGGTGGTTGAGGGAGAGCGCCCGCCGGCTCATCCATCGAATCCGCCAGCAGCGCCACCACCGTGCCGAGCGGCACCATCTCGCCGGCAAGGGTGCGGATCTCGCGCACGACGCCATCGCGAAACGCCTCGACCTCAACGGTTGCCTTGTCGGTGGTGACGACAAACAGCGGCTGCCCGGCCTTTACAGCGTCGCCAGGCTTCACCAGCCAGTCATCCAGCGTCACATCGCCGCCGGTTGCGCCCAGATTGGGCATGACGACTTCAGAAATCACACGATCCTCCCTCACGCCCGCCCGGCGCTGCCGAACAGGCGCATCAGTTCTTCAACCCTGCGCTGGAGCGCCACGCGGCCTGCTATCAACACGTCCTGACCCAGGCCGGAGCCGATCACCTCGTAGGGATTGTAGCGATCCTCGACAGCGGCGCAGGCATCGCGCAGTGCTTCGAAGTAGGCCTGCTTGAGCACGCTGCCCACGTTGATCTTGCGCACGCCGAGCTGGATCGCGGCGACCAGGTCGTCACGCTGCACCGAGCTGGCCCCGTGCAGCACCAGCGGCACGTCCAGCGCCTCGCGCAGCGCGCGCAGCTGGTCCAGATCGAGCCGCACCTCGCGTCGCCCGTGGAAATGCATCTGACCGATGTTGATGGCAAACGCGTCGACGCCGGTCTGCTCGACAAATGTGCAGGCTGCCTGCACGCCGGTCAGGTGTGCGTCGATGGGTGCTACATCCAGCCCGCCGCCCACGCCGGGCAGCGCCGCCGCCTCGCCCTCGGCCGCGACACCGCGCCGGTGCGCGGCTTCGACAACCTGCTGCACACAGGTGGTCTGCTTGTCAAGCGGCAGATGCTCGTCTGAAAACATGACCAGCCCGAAGCCCAGCTCGATGGCCTCCATCACCCGGTCGATGTGAGGCGACTCGTTGAACAGCAGCGCGGCGGGCACCGGCAGCCTCCGGCACACTTCCAGCCCCAGCGCGGCGTACGCCGCCAGCGGATCGCGCCGCACGCGGTCCGGGTGGGGCAGGTAGATGCCGCTGAAGCCCAGCAGCACCGGCGAGCGGGCCGCCTCGGCGGCATCTGCCACGGCCAGCAGCGATTCGAGATTCCAGCTCTCGAAATAGCCTACAGCGTAGCCGCCGCTTTCGGCGTCGGCCATCAGCTCTTTGAACGCCTTCAGCGTCATGACCTGACTCCGATCACCTCATGGTGTCGCCAGGGGACAGCCCCAGCGTGCGCAGCACATCCGCCGCCGGCTGCATCCCACCCTTGTTGACACGAGCCGTTCCCAGCGATATCGCTCCATCCTGCGTGGCGACAGTCGCCCGTGTCCGGCCCAGCCTGAGCAGCATGCCGGGCGGCGCATCGATCTGCGCGCGTGTACGGCCTGCGCCCCGGCAAGGTGTATTCGCTGTCCGTGCACCTCGGCGAAGCACTGGCCGGGCGTCATGTTGATAGTGTGCCTGATCTTTTCGGCAGGCCACGTCCAGTCGATGCAGAAATCCGCGTCGGTTGTCGAAGAGAAGTATGCGCCTGAGCCCTGGGGCTGGGGGCGGCGCGGGATATCGCCACGCGTGGCATCGGCGACCAGCCTACTGACCAGTTCGATGCTGCGTTCCATGATGCGCTCGTACAGCGTGGCGACCGTGTCGTCGCGGCGGGTGCGGACCTTCACCTGGTACAGGATATCGCCGGTGTCAATGCCGGGGTCCATCGCGTGGACGGTCAGCCCGGCCCACCGCTCGCCGCCGCGCAGCGTCCAGAAAACCGGGTGCTTGCCCCGGTAGTCGGGCAGCAGCGAGGCGTGGAAGTTGGCCGCCAGCAGGCGCGGCACTCCTAGCAGTTCATTCTTGAGGATGAGCGCGTAGCCCGCCGACACAAACAAATCCGGCTCGAGGCGGCGCAGCGCGGCCACAGACGCCGGATCACTGGCGCTGGCCGGCTCGAAGCACGGCACGCCGCGCTGCCGCGCTGCCTCCACGAAGTTGGGCAGGTCAGGCGGCAGCGGGTTGGTCGTGCCGCTTTTTGCCGGTGGCACGTCGACCACCGCCGCCAGCGCGCATGGCGCGGCCTGCAGCGCAGCAAAGTGCCGTGCGCTGAACGTGCTGGCTGAGTTCCCAAAGAAGACAACCTGAAGCGCCATCGTCAACCAGTCTGATCAGTGCTGTGGGGCGCGGCCGCGCCCCACAGGGATTACCACCGCTTCACGCCTTCCGGAAACGCAATCGCCTTGAATGCGGCGGCGCGCTCCTCCAGCGGCTCCTCGACGGCCATACGCTCAATAGCGGACCCCAACTGCACGCCATGGCAGTCGGTGTGCGTTACCATGTACTGCGCGGTGTCCGGCCCGGAAAGCGCCGCGCCGTGCGCCAGCAGGATCACGTCCGGTTTCTGCGAGCGCGCAAAGTCGTAGTGCTCCTGAGATCGCTCCGCCATCTCCTCGATGCCGCGACCGCCGCTGTAGCCGGTCGTGCCGCCGCGTGTGATGCCTGCGTGGAAGATGTAGATGTCGGGCGGGGCGTTCTCGAACAGCCGCTTCGCGTCCTCCATGTTGAAGGCGTATCCGATGGTCAGCATGTCAAGGTCGCGGGCGATGTTGATCATGTTCAACTCGTGCTCGTAGCCCAGGCCGGTCGCTTCCAGCGTCCTGCGGAACTCCCCGTCATGCCAGGCGACGGTCGGGAAGTTGTGCACGCCGGAGTAGCCGATGTGCTTCAGGTCTTCAAGGTACAGGCGCATGTCGCGCAGCGGGTCGACGCCCGCCACACCGGCGATGACCGGCACTTCCTTGACCTGCGGCAGCACCTCGCGCTTGCCCATGTTGTAGATCAGCTCGTTGTTGTCGAGGATGGGCAGCATTCCGGCCAGCGATCCGTAGCCTTGCATGCGGAAGTAGCCGGTGTTGTACACGCCCAGGATGTCCACGCCGCCGCGCTCGATGAACTTGGCTGCGATGCCATTACCGGCCCCGGTCATGACCAATGGCTTTGGTTTCTTGATCTCTGCCCACAGCCTATCCAGGAATTCCTGGCGCGTATAGCGTTTCGCCATGTCGGTTTCTCCTTACGAGGGTCAATTGTCAGCCTTTGTGCTTCTTCTCGATCAGCTCGATGAGCAGCTTTGCTGCCTCGGTCGCAAACGCAGGGTCCTCGATGTACGTGTCGCGCTCGATGATCCTGACATTCGGCGGCAGGTTGGCCTTCAGCGCGTCAACAAACGCCTGGTCGGACTGCGGGTCATAGAAGCCCTCACCTTTGACAGCGTAGCTATCGTAGCCAGCGGTGGGGATCATGAAGATGGCCTCGTCCGTGGTGTGTTTGAGGCGTGTGGCCACTTCCTTGCCCACGCGGGCCATTTCTTCGGCGTTGAGCCGCACGTCAGTGATCTTGGGGCTGTGCCGGATCAGCGTGCGCGTGTTGAACGGCGGTGGCACCGTTTCAGGCTCGTTGTAGACCAGCACTTCAATCGCGCCGGGGGCCAGCACCTGCGGCAGGCCGAGCTTACCGGCAGTCGTCAGCCGCTTGTCGCCGCCCGCCAGCAGCGCGTGGAACATCTCGTTGGAGACTTCGATGGTGGAGAAGTCCAGCACGGCGGTGATGACGCCCTCTTCCATAAGTTGCTCCATCGCCCGGCCACCGGTTCCTACCGCGTGAAACACGATGGTTTCGTATCCGGCGCTCTCCAGCACTTCGACGGCCTTCATCGCGCCCTGCGTGGTGATGCCTACCGTCGTGATCCCGATCAGATGCTTGCCGCTCGCTTCCATCGGGACGTTAGCCAGCGCCATGCCGACCGCTGCCCCGGCAGCGTTGGCCAGGATGGTGCGCATCACCGGGTTCAGCCCTAGAATGTCTGTCACCGAATACATCATCGTGATGTCTTTGATGTCCACCCAGGGGGCCACGTTGCCCGAAGCCATCGTGGACACCATCACTTTGGGGAAGCCGTAGGGCAGCGCCCGCATGACGGTCGTCGCCAGCGTGGTGCCCTGCGTGCCGCCCATCGACACTAGGCCGTGGACTTTGCCCTCGCCCGCCAGCCGGGTGACGATCTTAGTCGCCCCGGCGGCCATCACCGGCGCGGCGACCTCGCGGTCAGGGTGCCGCAGCAGCTCTGGCAGCGGCGTGCCGCCTGCTTCGGCTACCTCCTCGCGCGTCACGTCGGCTTTTGTCGCCGGTTGGCCGACCACGCCCACGTCGACGACGAGCGCCTTTTCGCCCAACTTTTCGATCTGCCCGCGCAGATACTCCGCTTCGACACCTTTCGTGTCAAGCGTTGCGAGCACAACAATCGTCTTGTTGCTCATGATCTCATCCTCTTCAGTAGTTTAGGAACGCGGCTGGTGGCCGGTCGCACGAGGGAGAGATGGAGCGCCGTCCGCACAGGGGTGGCGCTCCGCGCTTCTCGTGGACTCAGCGTGACGAATCAGGCTTTGACCAGGGACTGTGCTCTCGCGATCTGCTCCTTCAGCCACGCCACCGACTTCGGCACGTTCTCCTCGCCATCGCTTTCGATGGAGAAGACGCCATCCCACTTGGTTTCGGTGAGGAAGTCGATGCATTTGGCGATGTTTGGCGCGTTGACGCCGCCGCCGATGTGCACGACCGATGCCGAGATGCCGGTGCTCTTGCCACGCGCAGCATCGGCCAGTTCCTTGCTCACGTCCTTGACGTGCACATGGGTCACATACTTGCGGACCTTCTTCAGGAACTCCAGCGGGTCGTTGCCGGCGATGAAGGTGTTGCCGGTGTCGAAGTTGATCTGGACGTACTCTGACTCGAAGTGCGAGACGATGTCGATCAGCACCTCGGCGTTGTTGGTGAAGGGGCCGTGCGGCTCGACGTTGAGGATCACCTTGTGATTCTCAGCCACTGACACGCACTGCGCGATGTGATACTTGATGGTGTCGATCTGCTCTTTATCCGGCACGCCTTCCAGCTTGTACTTGCCATCGGTGGTGTCGACGCACGGCACCCCCAGGTGGCTGGCGAACATGATCCCTCGCCGGATGAAGTCGATGCACTCCCAGCGGTTAAGCGGGAAGGATACGTCAAGCTGTGACACTTTGAGGCCGTACTTGTCGAGGGTCTTGCGCAGCTCCAGCGGATCGCTGTCGAGGGGGATGAATGGCGCAAAGCCCAGGCCAGTAAAGAACTCTGTGCCGCCGACAGCCTCAAGCTCGCAGATGTCGATGCCCTGATCCGCGATCACTTTGAAGCAGTACTCCACCGGCTTGTCCGCGTGACGCCAGTTATCCGTGTTGATCCCGATCCTGATCATGGTGCCCTCCTTCAATAATCAGCAGCCCGGCTCAGGGCAACAGGGTCGCTGGCTGTGAGCCGAGAACAGCCAGCGAAGCCCACTAGTATGCGCTCACCTGCGCGAGCAGTCTCTCGCCTGTCAGGTGATCTGTGACCAGTACGTTGACCAGTCTGCCTTCAAGTGCGCCCTGTATGGCTTTCAGCTTGGCTGCACCTCCTGCTACTCCCACCACCGTGTTGATCCGCCGGATGTCGTCCAGCGTCAGGCCGATGACCCGGCGATCCAGATCGGACGCGACAAGTTGGCCATCTGCATCAAAGTAGCGTAGGTTGATATCCCCTACAGCGCCTCGCTGCTGAAGCTCGGCCAGCTCTTCCCACTCCACGATGGTTCCCTGCCGGATCAGAATAGAGTCCTGCCGGGGCGCGCCGATACCCATAAAGGCCAGGCTCGCCGAAGCGCCCTGCTCCAGTGCGCCCTGCACGTGGGGGTCGGTCAGGAAGGCATCGGCAGCGGCCAGTGTCCCGGCTACGCCGGGTGCGGGCAGCAGCACCGCCTGCCCGCTCAGGATGCGGGCCAGCCGTCGCGTCAGGTCTGCGGCGTGAACCTCGTTGGTGGGGTCGCCCAGCCCGCCTAACCCCTGAACCACCGTCACGCCCTCGACCTCGCTCGTGCTCGCACTGGCGTACAACGCATTGACCATGCCCAGCAGTGAGCTGCCCCAGCTAATGGTAATCGTGTCGTGTGGCTGGATGATGCGCAGCAGATATTCGGCAGCCGCCACGCCGATCTCGCGGGTGACGGTGTCGTGGTCCTCATAGTGCGACGTTTCGACGATGACTGCCTCGTGCAGACCGTAGCGCTGCACCAGGGCCAGCTCCAGGTCGTCAAAGATGCCCATCACCGGGCGGATGCTGATGTGGACCACGCCTTCCTGGCGTGCCTCCTGGAGCAGGCGCTGCACTTTCTGGCGGGAGAGACGCAACTCGCTGCTGATGTCGGATTGGGTGAGGCCCTGCTCGTAGTACAAGCGGGCGACTTTGACCAGGAGGCGCTCGCGGTCAGTGGCTTTCATTCTCTATTGCCTCAATGTGGGCAAATGCTCACATAGTGGCATTTGCTCAATATCACTATGCCATAAGTTTGACTGCGTGTCAAGCAGGATCGAAATCACGCGGCGGCGGCGGGTTTTGGGACCATTTTGGGACACCCCCCGCGTGACAATAAGCGCCTGGGCTGCCCGCCAACCGGCGTTGATGTGCGGGAGGACTGCCATGTACTTTGTTGGGTTTTCAAGGCTGTGACCTGGCTATTGACAACCACCCGAACTTCTCCTATAGTCTATGTAGAGATGTCTAGACAACCTATCTGACTGGTCTGCCTTTGCAATGAACAAAGCTCTATCGAAAAACAGTGCGATCCCGCTCTACTATCAGCTCAAGATGTGGCTGCTTGAGCAGATCGATGCGGGGCAATTCACCCCGGGCGAGCAGATTCCGACCGAGCATGAGCTGTGCCATCAATTCGACCTGAGCCGCGGCACCGTGCGCCAGGCGCTCAAAGAGCTGATCGACGAGGGGCGTCTGTACCCAGTGCGCGGGCGCGGCACGTTCATCGCCGAGCCGCCCAACGAGACGTGGTCGTTTGCCACTACAGCGAGCATCTCGGAAGCCCTTGATCACAAGGGGATCCCCTACGAAACGCCTGTGCTCGAAGTCAGCTCGAAGAAAGCGGATGCGCTAGTTGCCTCCAATCTGCTGATCGAGCCGGAGCAGCCGGTTGTATTCATCAAGCGGCTGCGCATCGTCGAGGGGCGACCGCTGGTCATCTACGAGTTGTATCTACCCGAGAGCATCGCCGCGCCGCTGCACAAGATCGATCTGACCAACTGTGCCTTCTATCGCACGCTGGAGGAACACTGCGGTGTGCGTGTCGTGGCTATGGACCGCACCATCGGCGTCCGGCTGGCCACCGAAGAAGAAGCTCACCTGCTTGACGTGCCGCCCGGGTCTGCGGTGCAGGTTTTCGAGGAGCTGGCCTACGACAGGGCAGGCAAGCCGGTCGAGTTCAGCTACAGTGTCTTTCGGGGTGACCGCAGCCATCTCCAGTTGCGCATCACGCGGCTCTAACCGTTCTTCCCGCGCGAGTACAGGATAACTTGTGATAAAAGGCGTCGTGTTTGACCTGGACGGGCTGATGATCAACAGCGAGCCGCTGGCGTTGGAGGCATGGCAGATCAGCCTGGCCCCCTTTGGCGCAAGGCTGAGCGACGACCAGTACCGCTACCTCATCGGTGTCAGCCATGACACCTCACTGCGCTATATCGTTGACCACATCGGCATCGGAATACCGGTCGACGAGTTTGCAGCCATCTACCACGGCAACCTGATGTCCGTGATCGACAGCGACCGTTTACAGCCAATGCCTGGCTTGCTGCCCCTGCTCGACACGTTCGCCGCGCGGGGCTATGCGCTGGGTATCGCGTCTAATAGCTCGGCGGAACACGTGCGGCGGGCGACAGCCCGCATCGGGATCGCTGCGCGGTTCGGCTGTATGGTCAGCGCAGAAGAGGTGATGAACGGCAAGCCTGCCCCAGATGTGTACCTGGAGGCGGCTCGCCAGTTGGGGCTTGCGCCTGCCTGCTGCCTGGCCTTTGAAGACTCGCCCAGCGGCGTGCAGGCCGCGCAGGCCGCCGGCATGTACTGCGTGTTCGTGCCGAACCCCGACCTCGACATGACCAGCTTGGACGGCGTCGAAGACGTACACCCATCGCTGATTGCGTGCCACGCCGCGCTGGATGATATTGTGCAGCGGGCATCGCGCAGAGATGGATGTGTTTGACAGGTAGCCCATCCTATCCCACAGGAGAAACGGGATGCTTCGCCTGTGCGCCATTACCGACGAAATCGGCTCGACCTTCGAGCGGGCGCTGGACATCATTGGGGCCTACGGCCTGCATGATGTCGAGATCCACACGCTGTGGGATACCTGTGTCGAAGCCCTGACCGGCGACGAGATCGCCCGGCTGGCAGCTGTGCTGGCCGAGCGCGATATGCGCATCGCGGCGCTCGACTCGACGGTCTTCCTGCGCTGCCCGCTGCACACTGCCGAGATGCCCGAAAGCTGGAGCAAGCGCTTCCAGTCTGTCGTGGGCGATTACGCTTATCACCTGGCGGCGCTGGAACGCTGCCAGGTGGCTGCCCGGCGGCTGGAGGTGCCGTTGATCCGCATCTTTGGCTTCTGGAGCGACGGCGAAACGACGGACGAGATCGTCGCCGAGATTGCCGGGCGGCTGGCTGAGCCGGTGCGGCTGGCCGCGCAGGCCGGGGTCACGCTGGCCCTCGAAAACTGCCCGCACAGCTACCTGCCTACCACCCGACAGGCGCTGCGTGTGCTGCGCCAGGTCAACTCATCGCACCTGCGTCTGCTGTGGGACCCATCGAACGCCTTCCGCAGTGGTGAGACAGACGTGGCCAATCTCACCGCCGAGGTGATGCCTTACCTGGCACACATGCACGTCAAAGGCGTGGTGCGCAGCGCGTCTGCCGAGCGCGGGCGTGAATATGTGGCGCTCGAAAGAGGGGATATCGACTACCACCGGCTGCTCGGGGACGTACTGGCAGCCGGTTATGAAGGATGTATCTCGTTAGAGCCGCACTATGCCCTGCCCAGGAGCGGCGTCGAGGGCGCAGCCCGCGAGTCGCTGGACAGCCTGCTGCGCATTGCCGGCTCGCTCGAAGGGGCAGGCACTAGATAGAAATGAGTCACTGTCGATGAACAGAACGCTTGTTGAAGAGACCCGCGTACGGATTGCTGAAGCCGGCGCGCTGATGTTCACCCGCCATCTGACGGACACGGCGGGAGGAAATATCAGCGCGCGTGTGGACGATGTGATCTGCATCACGCCGCGCTACGCGGGCAGCAAATTTCGCTGGCAGCTTCGCCCGGAGCAGGTTCTCATCACGGACCTGGAGGGCCATCAGCTTGAAGGCGAGGGCGAAATCTCGCGCGAGGCGCGAGTCCACGTCAGGCTGCTGAATGAATTCCCGGATGGTGGGGCGGTCGTGCACGGGCACGCGCAAAACGTGCTGGTCTTCTGTGCGACGAGGCAGCCCATCCCGCCGGTGCTGGAAGACACACTGAAGTTTGGCGAGGTGAAGGTCGCCGAGTTCTCGCCGGCGCACAGCCCGCAGCTTGCCGAGAACATCGTCGCTGTGCTGCGCGGACAGGAAGCGGCGATCCGCAAGCAGGCGGCGGCGGTCATCGCGCCCTGGCACGGGCTGTTTGTGCTGGGCAAAGACCTCGATGCCGCGGTCGATGCCGCAGAGCGGATCGACATCAATGCCCGCTGCATCCTAATGGCGGGGCTGCTGCCGGGCGGCGCGGCGGCGCTCGCCGAATGCCGTGCGGAGCTTGTCAGGGCCATTGAGACAGCTAGATGATCGTCACCGTCACGCCCAACACCGCCATCGACCGCACGCTGTTCGTGCCGTCCTTCCGGCTCAATCAGACCCTCCGCGCGGGTTTGGTGGCGATTGGGATGGGCGGCAAGCCGGCAGACGCCTCGTGGATACTGGGTGAGATGGGCATCCCTAGCCTGGCGCTGGGCTTCGCGGCGGGTTCGACAGGCCGCCAGATGGAGGCCATGTTGCGGGCGCGCGGCGTGACGACTGATTTCGTGTGGGTGGGCGGCGAAACACGCGTTAACACGCTGATTGTGTGCCAGGATGGCAGCGGCCAGTCGACCATCACGGTTGAGACGCTGGTCGTCATGCCCGGCGATGTGACGGCGTTGATTGACCGCTACCAGATCGCGCTTGACGAGGCGACCTGCATCGTCATGGGCGGCAGCGTGCCGGGCCGCGTCGACCCCGTGGTCTACACGGATATGCTGCGCGGAGCACGCGAGCGCGGCATACCAGTCGTGTTCGACGCCAGCGGGCCGGCCCTACGCGCCGGGTTGGAAGGCGGGCCGGCGTTTGTCAAGCCGAACCGCGCCGAGCTGGAAGAGCTGACCGGCCAGGCTGTGCCAACCGTCGAAGCGGCTTACCACGCCGCCTGCGACGTACACGACCAGTATGGAGCATCGCTGGTTGTGACGCTGGGTGAGGACGGCGCGCTGGCCGTGCTGCCCGATCGCGCCTATCGTATCCCGCCGCTAATCATGAAAGCCGTCAGCACGGCAGGCGCAGGCGACGGTGTGCTGGCCGGGCTGGCGGCGGCGCTGGCACGCAGAGAGCCGCTGGAAGAGGGTTTGCGGCTTGGATTTGCCGCTGCCGCAGCCGTCCTGATGACGCCCTCTACCGCCGACTGCCGCCGTGTTGATGTCGAGAAGCTGCTGCCTGCCGTCGAGTTGATCCCTTACCCCTGATACCGGGCACGCCCAAGTGAGGACGCCATGACCGATCCCATTGAACGCTACCTGAACGTGTGCATCGAGCAGTTGGGCCAGCTTCGCGACCGCTCCGCAGGCGCTATCGAGGCGGCAGGGCAGGCGGTTGCCGATGCCATTCAGAACGACCGGGGCTACTTCCTGTTCGGCAGCGGGCACTCCGCGCTGATCGCCCATGAAGCATTCTGGCGGGCGGGCGGGCTGGCTGCCGCCCTGCCGATTGCCGACCCGCTGGGCGGCGACGCCGAGCGGCTGCCTGGCTACGGCGTGGCGCTGTTGGCCCATTACGACCTCCAGCCGGGTGGTGTGATCGTCGTCATCTCCAATTCGGGCATCAACCCACTGCCGGTTGAGGTCGCGCTGGAATGCAAGGCGCGCCGGCTGACGGTGATCGCGATCACCTGCCTGGCACACTCGCAGAGTGTCGCCTCGCGCCATTCCGGTGGCAAGAAGCTGTATGAGGTCGCCGACATCGTGATCGACACGCAGGGTGCTCCCGGCGACGCCGCGCTCGACCTGCCCGGCGTGCCTGGCCGCATTGGACCGACCTCGACGCTGCTGGGCGCGGCTATCGTCGAGGCAATTGCCGTGCAGACCGCCGCGATTCTGGCCGAACGGGGCTTTGCGCCGCCGGTGCTGGTCAGCTCCAACCTGCCCGAAGGCGACGCCCATAACCGGGCGCTGGTGGAACGCTACCAGCGCAGGTTGATCCGCTTCGAGGTGCCGACGGTCGACGTCAAACCGGCGGCGCGATAGGAGGATCGCATGGCGGAAATGACCTCGCGCGAGCGGGTGCTGGCTGCATTTGCGCACGAACAGCCCGACCGCCTGCCGGTCGACCTGATGGGCACAGCCTCTTGTATGAAGGACGAGGTGTATTTCGGCCTGCTCAAGGCGCTGGACCTGCCGGGCGAAGGCCGCACCTTTCGCGGCGGGAACGTCCGCTACTATGACTCTTCTCTTCTTGACGCGCTGGGCGTGGACTTTCGCCGGGTGTGGATGCGCCCGCCGGCCGAGCAGCCGCAGACCCCCGCCGAAGACGGCTCGATGTGCGACGAGTGGGGCGCGCGGCTCAGGCTCGTTGGCGGCGACTGGTCGGTGGTCGAGGTGCCGCTGGCTGATGCCAGCATCGGCGACATCGACCGGCACCCGTGGCCCGATCCGCACGCGCCGGGCCGCCTCGACGGGCTGGCCGACGAAGCCCGTCGCCTGCACCGGACGACGACCTGCGCCATTTCGGCGCGCTCGCCGCTGCTGGGCATCTTCGAGGGCGCGCAGCGCGTGTGCGGCATGGAACGCTTCCTGATGGACATGCTGCTCGACAAGAAGTTCGCCGCAGCGCTCATCGATCGCATCACGCAGGTGCACATGGCATTCTGGGATGTGTACCTCGACGCCGTCGGTCCCTACGTGGATATGGTCGAGATGAGCGACGACTACGGCGCGCAGGCCGGGCCGCTGATCTCACCCGCGCTGTTCGACGAGCTTCTGGCCCCATCGCGCAAAGAGCTGCACGACTTCATCAAGAGTAAGGCCCCGCACGTCAGGCTTTTCTGCACACTGATGGCTCGGTGATCAAGCTGATCCCTTCGCTGATCGCCATCGGCGTCGAGGTGCTGAACCCCATCGAGCCCGACGCAGCGGGCAACGATGCCGCGACGCTCAAGCAGACGTTTGGCTCGGAGCTGGTCTTTCACGGCCATCTGGACGTGAAGCGCGCCATGCGCGGTTCGCTGGAGGACGTGCGCACCGAGGTGCGGCGCATCGTGGACGTGATGGCCGAAGGTGGCGGCTACATCCTGTCGCCAACCAACCATTTGCAGCCCGACGTGCCCATTGAGAACATCATCGAGGTGTACCGCTACGCGCAGGAATACAGCCGCAGTGCGGGGGGCTGAGCGTGATCGACATCCACACCCATCTATGGACCTGGCGCGAGACGCCCGCGCTGATCGCGGACTCGATGGTCGAGCGGGGCTATTTCGGCGGCAAAGACCCAGCGACGTTCTTTAACACCGGCTCGCTGCTGGCGGCGCTCGACGCGGGTGGCGTGGAGCGCGGTGTCGTGCTGCCGCTGCGCTTCGAGCGCGAGGGCTGGATTGTGAGCAATGCCTATATCGCGCAGATGATGGCGCAGGCCCCCAACCGCCTGATCGGCTTCGCCGGGGTATCACCGCTGGAAGAGGGTGCCGACAAGGAACTGCGCGAAGCGGTCGAGGGTTTGGGGCTGCGCGGGCTTAAACTGCACCCGCCGCTCCAGATGTTCGACCCCGGCGACCCGCGCTGCTTCCCGATCTACGAGATGATGCAGCACTACGGTCTGCCGGTCCTGTTCCATACCGGGTCCGGCCCGGCCTACCTGTCGGATCGCTACTCGAACCCCTACCTGGTCGACGAGGTGGCGGTGAACTTCCCCCACCTCAAGATCGTGCTGGCGCACGCGGGTCGCTTCTGGTATGAAGATACGCTGACCATGATGCGCCGCCACGGGCGCAACATCTTCATCGACATCTCGGCAAACACCGGCAAAGCCACCGGTTATGGGCTGCTGCTCGCGCTGCTGACTGCCGTCAAAGAGGTGATTGGCGACCTGAAGCAGGTGTTGTTCGCCTCGGATTACCCGTGGTATCAGCCTGCATACATGCTCGACCTGCTGCGGCAGGCGCAGGCTGCCTCGCAGGCACTGCCACAGCCGCTGATCATCACCGAGGCGGACATGGCCGACATGCTCGACGGCAACGCCCGCCGCCTGCTGGGGTTATCCTAGGCCTGTCGCTTGTTTCACCCCTGCTGAATCTGCCGCAAACCCTCCACGATGGCGACTCCCGCGCTGGTCCCCAGGCGTGAGACGCCCATCTCCAGCATGTCCAGCGCTGTCTGCGTGGCGGTGATGCCGCCCGCCATCTTGACTTTCGCCCGCCCTGCCGTGTGGCGCAGCAGCAGTCGGGCGTCGTCGACGGTGCTGGCGCGCATCAGTGGGTGGCCCTTGTAGCCCGTCGAGCTTTTGACGAAGGTGACGCCGCCTTGGCAGCCGATCTCGCATGCGGCGCGAATCTCGTCCTCAGTCAGCGCCCACATCTCGATGATCACCTTGACCGTCCGTCCGTCTGCCGCCACCACCACCTGCCGCGCCTCATCGACCAGCAGCCGGTATTCGCCCGACTTCAGGGCAGGGACATTCATCACGTAGTCGACCTCGTGCGCACCACGCCGGATCGCGTCGGCGGTTTCGACGGCTTTCAGCGATGCGGGCACTGCGCCCAGCGGGAAAGCAATGGCCGCGCCGACCATGACGTCCGTGTCCTTCAGCACTGCCACAGCCGTTTCGACGTACAGCGGCAGGATAGCTACCGACGCGAACCTGTAGCGGCCGGCTTCTTCGCAGAACGCGCGGAACTTCTCCAGCGGGAGCGCCGGGTCGAGACTGGTCTGATCGATAGCGCGCGCAAGCTGCACGGCGTTCATAGGTCGCTTTCCCCGCGCTCAGGCAGACTGTTCAGCAGATCAACGGGCGCAGTTGAGCAAACGGTGTCCGCGCCCTGCTCAAACCAGGCGAGAAGGCCCGGCCCACCCTGCGGGCCGACATCAACCATCACCGCCAGGTTGCCACCCATCTCGCGCCTGATCAGCGCCGCAGTATCCAGGGACACAGCCCCGCCAGTGCCCACCTTGAGCCCACCGACTCCACAGTCTGCCAGCAGGCGGCAGGCGGCGGCGATCTCGTTGTCGGCCATCCGCGCGGCAGGGAGCGCGGCCCACAGCCTGCGCCCATCCGCGATCTCTATCACACGGCTGCACAACTGGCGTACGTCGTCGTCACGACCGGAACGCAGCAGGCCAACCGGCACGCCGACCAAGATCTCATCGGCTGCGTGGGCGCAGTACCATCCGACCGCTTCGCATACAAAGTCCAGCGTTGCGCCCGGCAGCGGGTAATTGGCGATCCCCACTGTATGGGTCGGCGTGCCGTCCAGCAGGTCATGTGTGAATTCAAGCTGCCACGCCTCGACGATCACGCCCGCCAGCGGAATGCCGCGCACGGCGAGAATCGCGTCGCGGACCGCCGCGCGCGTCGCGCTGGGGCCGAGAAGAGCAGCGTACAGCCGCCGCGCAGCCTGTGCTCGGTCGATCATGTGAGGGATTCCCTGCCTATCCTGTCAGGCGAGCTACGGAGCGATTAGCGCAGCGTCTTCTTCAGCATCTTCCACTCCGCGACCTCGCGGAAGCCGCAGCGGGAGTACATCGCGTAGGCGACCGCGTTGCGCTGAGGGCTGGTATGCAGCTCTGCCTCGCGGCAGCCGGCTTCGGCCATCAGCGCCAGCGCGCCGCGCAGCAGCAGCCACCCCACACCGCGTCCTCGCAGCGACGGGTCAAGCTTCAAGTCGTACAGGACCACCCGGCCGGGCCGCCGCATGGGGTACCACTGGCAATGCCCCATCAGCGTATCGCCCTGCACGACCGCCAGCGTGTCATAGCGCGTCTGCACGCCCAACTGCTCGTAGCCATACCCCTGCTCGACGCCGACTGCCCACGCCACGCGGCCTGTCCAGGGTTCGTCGGGTCTCATGCGCAGCAGGCGCAGCCCGTCCGGGGCCTGCCGGGGGACCTCGCCAGGGTGCAGCAGCGCCACCATTGAGACCTCGCGCTCGGCGAGCCGCTTGTAGCCTGCCCGTTGCAGAAAGTCGAGCAGGCCCACGTCGTCGTCATTCAGGCCAATGACCTCGGTTGAGCCGCAAAACGGCTGGCGCGGTCCTTCCTGCGTATGGTAGAACGGCGAGCGCAGCCCATGGATCAGCGCCGTTTCGCACTGAGCGGCCAGCACGCGCTCGGCTTCGGCCAGCAGCGCCCGGCCCAGCCCCTGCCCGCGTTCCTCGCCGCGCACATACGGCCCGAAGATGAAGCCCTGCCCGGCCAGCCGCGTGTAACGCGGGATCGACACCGGTGGCACGATGGCATGCACCGCGCCCAGCAGCCGCCCATCGTCGCCGGTGCACACCAGCAGCCCCGACGGGTCAAAGCCGGGGTGCCTCAGCGTGCGCCGGCTGAATTTCCTCCGCGCTGACTGGCGCTGCCCCGCGCCGACCGGCAATCGCTTCGTTGATCAGCGCGACCAGCAGCTCCAGCAGATCAGGCGTGAACGGCCTGATCTCGAACGGCGTGGTGTGCCTCTGCTGTGACATATCGCGTTTCTAGGGGGCGGAGTGGGTCATCGCCTGCACGAACTCGGCCATGACCACTTCCGGCGCGGTCAGCGCCGTACCCACCACGACCGCGTGTGCACCTGCCTCCAGCGCCTCGGCACACTGTTGCGGTGTCTTGAAATGCCCTTCGGCGATGACCGGCACCGGGAAGGTACGGGCCAGCTCGCGGATCAGGTCGATAGCCGGGCCGGGGATCTTCTCATCCGGGTAGGCGTAGCGTGCCGAGGTCGTCGCCACGATGTCGACGCCCTGCGCGACAGCGAATTCAGCATCCGACATGGTGGCGATATCGGCCATGACCAGCACGTTAAGCTCCTGCTTGATGCGCTGGATGCGCATCTTGAGTGCCTCGACATCCCGGTCGTAGTCCGGCAGCACGTGCAGCGAGATGATCTCGCAGTCCAGCCGCGCCACTTCCGCCGCCGATTCGACGGTCGGGGTGATGTACACGCGCGGGTGCTGCACCGGCAGCCGGATTTTGTAGATGCCGATCACCGGCAGCTTGACGGCACCCTTGATCGCGGCGATGTCCAGTGGGCCGTCGGCACGGATGCCGACTGCGCCTGCCATCTCGGCGGCGCGGGCCATAGCAGCCATGTATGCCGGGCCGTGCAGCGGCGCGCCTGGTGCGGCCTGGCAGGAGACGATCAGGCCGCCCTTCAGTTTGAGGTCATCCAGTCCCGGAGGCATGGTCAGTCCTTTCCTGACACGCTTCAGCTTTCCCTCGCGCGCTGGGTGTCGGGCTCCTCGCGCCCCGGCGGCAGGAAGGCTTTGAGCAGCTTGTCCATAATGTCGGGACTGTCCGGGTTGCGACCGTTAGCCAGTGTCCAGTAGTAAGTCAGCAGTTGCAGTGGGGGCAGGTAGGCGAGCGCTGCCAGCAGCGGATCAACCCGCTCGGGCAGGGTCAGCGCATATTCTGATAGCCCTTCCAGGCCCAGCCCCGGCTCGCTCAGCGTCAGGCGGTGCGCACCCAGCTCACCGATCAGCTGCAGCGTGTCTTTGCTGAGCTGCAAATCGTAGGCCGTTACCAGCACGATGATCAGCCATTCAGGCGAGAGCGGCCCCAGCGACCCGTGCAGCACGTTCCCTGTGTCGGACGCCAGGCTGGTCACATAGGCCGATTCCTGAATCTTGACCGCCGCCTCCAGCGCCACGCCGTAATTACTGCCTGTCCCGCCGACCAGGATCGTGCCGTGCGGCTGGATGTCCGGCATCAGCTTCTGAATCTCCGGCTCGATCTGGTTCACCGCGCGCGTGATGGCCTCTGGCATGGACTGCAGGGCCTTCAGCCGCGCAGACGCCTCGTCGTCGCCTGGCGCGGCCAACGCCAGCGCGAGGTTCATCAGCAGCCCGGCGCAGGTGACCACGCTCTTTGTCTTGGGGAAGGTGATCTCCGGGCCTTCTGCCGTCAGCAGGACCGTCTTGGCGCTCTGCGCCATCAGACTGTCGGCGACGCCGGTCATGGCGACCCCGTACGCCCCGCGTGAGACGGCGTCACGCACCGCGTTGACCACCCAGCTTCGTTCGCCGGAGCGCGACACGACGACTACCAGGGTGTGCTCATCAACCAGGCGGCTGGCGTAGTGCCCGACTTCAGTGGCGGGGATGACGTGCACCGGCAGCGCGCTGTGATAGCGAAAGGTTGGCTCGGCCATGACGGCGGCGGTGTGCGAGCTGCCCACCCCCGCGATGATCACGCGCTGGATGCCGTCCTTTTTCACACGTGTCACAATCGATTGGATGGTTTGTGCGTTGTTGTCCAGCGTGCGCCTGAGGACTTCTCCGTCCTCGTGGATGTAGTCAATCATGTGGTAGTGTTCCATCGTTCACCTTTCTATACTTCAGCGTAAATCATCCGCTGCGCTCAATCGGGCTGAGTTTCGGACCCGAACTCAAGCTCTTTGAGTTCGCTGACGCCGGTGATCATGGACACAATCTCATCACCTTTGACGTCCCGGATGCGGCGTTCGCCACGGACAATGCCGCGGCGCAGCACGACCACCCGATCCACGACCGAGAATACATGCTCCAGGTTGTGGGAAATGAGCACGCCAGAGACATTCTGGTCCTTCAGCCGCTGGATCAGCTCCAGCGCCTGCTGCGATTCGCGCACACCCAGCGCAGCGGTCGGCTCGTCGAGCAGCACGACCTTCTTGCCCCAGCCCACTGCGCGGCTGAGCGCGATGGCCTGCCGCTGGCCACCGGACAGCACCTCGACCTTCTCACGGATCGAGCCCAGGTTGATCTTGAGCCGCTCCAGCAGCTCGACTGTTTCGCGCTCCATCTGGCGCCGCTTCAACACCTTGATCGCCCCGAACAGGTAGCTGTCGACGTCTTCGCGGCCCAGAAACAGGTTGGCGACCACGTCCAGGTTGTTGATCAGGGCCAGGTCCTGATACAGCGTCTCGATCCCCATGTTCTTCGCCACGTCGGGGTTAGCCATCGTGAC
Organism: uncultured Chloroflexia bacterium; assembly: GCA_963787375.1. Lineage (GTDB taxonomy): Bacteria > Chloroflexota > Anaerolineae > Aggregatilineales > UBA3940 > CAWBCR01. Next base: position 308,667 of record CAWBCR010000017.1, read on the forward strand.
CGGCTTGCCCTCGAACAGGATCTCGCCTGAGTCAGGGTGCTCGACGCCGGAGATGATCTTCACCAGCGTTGACTTGCCCGCGCCGTTGTCGCCTACCAGGCCGACCAGCTCGCCGGAGTATACCTTCAAGCTGACGTCCTGTAGCGCCCGGACGGCCCCAAAGCTCTTGTTGATCTGCCGCAGCTCTAGCAGCGGCGGTTTGTCATACACATCCATAGTTGCCTGCCTATTTCCGCACGCGCTCTTTGAGCGTGTCTAACCCGACTGCGACGAAAATCACCACACCGCGCACGATGCGATACCAGTATGGCGACACGACAGCCACTGTCAGCGCCGCATTGATCGAGCCCAGCAGCAGAACACCGCCCAGCGCGCCGATCAGCGAGCCTTTGCCGCCTTGCAGGCTCACGCCGCCAATGACTGCCGCAGCCATCACGTCAAACGCGTAGCCCTCGGCCAGACCGGGCAGTGCAGCGTTCAGCCGCGCGGAGAGGAACCAGCCCGCCACAGCGGCCAGAAAGCCACTGAGCGTAAACGCGGCGATCACGACCTGATCGGGCTTCATGCGAAAGGCGAACGCCACGTCGCGGTTGCCACCGACGGCAAAAAGGCGGCGTCCGAACAACGTGTCGGTCATGAGGAAGTGGAAGAAGGCGTACAGCGCAAACGTGATCACCGCCAGCACCGGAATCGGCCCCAGCTTGACATTGGCAACGACATTGTACATGTCCGGGAAGCCAATGACCGCCTGGCTGGCCGTGAAGATGATCGTCAGCCCGCGAAATACGATCAGCGTGGCCAGCGTGACGATAAACGGGTTGATCTTCAGTTTGGCGACACACACGCCATTGAAGGCCCCGATCAGCGCGCCCAGCGCCATCATGGCCGGCAACACAATTAGCGGGCTGAGGCCCCAGCCGGGCGTCGGGAAGCGGGTGCCCATCAACACCGCGGCAAACATGGCGGTGAAGGCCAGCACCAACTCGACCGACAGGTCGAAGTTGCCCGTCACCAGGCACAGCGTTTCGCCGATGACCAGGATGGCCAGGAACGTCGAGTGTATCAGGATATTGATCAGCACCGCTGGCTGAAAGTAGCCGGGGATAAACGAGAATCCGATCATCGCGATGGCCAGAATCACCCAGATCAGGTTATCGAGAATGCCATCGCGAATCTCGGGGCGCTGCCACAGCGTGCGCAGCCGGTTCGTAGTGACTGCCTGCGTATCTACACCCATGGGTCACAAATCCATTTCTTTCCAGGGAGGGCTGCTGGCGGCCACTGCGCCGCCAGCAGCCAGATCACCATCGTTGCAAGGCGAGGGACCAGACTATTGATTCGCTACGATGTTACCCCACAGCGTCGGGTCATCGACGTTGCTCTTGTCCACGATGAAGTTCTGCATGTCCAGCAGCGGCCCGGCATACGGCTCATCAGCCGTTGGCACCGCCATTGTAATCGCGGCGGGCGACCACGGCGCGCCGTCCTGCACCCACTGGTCGGGCAGGCTCTGGCCCTGGGCCAGCATGCCGGCAACCTCGACCGCAGCCCCGGCGAAGTCCGGGACCGGGTTGTTGATGGTCAGGTCCATGTAGCCCTGGCGGATGTAGTCCAACGCCTGTGGCATCCCGCCGACGCCCACATAGAAGACGTGGTTGTCCTCGCCCACCTTGCCGTAGCCGTTGTTCTCGAGGTAGGTGGTGATACCGGAGCCGAGCCAGTCGCTGTCCAGGAAGATCGCGTCGACGTCGGGGTTAGTGGTCAGCAGTTGCTCGACATTGGCCGAGGCTGTCTCAGGCTCCCATGGGCCGCTCAACGCTTGCAGCACCGTGATGTCGGGGTAGTTGGCCATGAACGGATCCCAGCCGCTGCTGATGTCCGTTACCCAGGTGTCGGCCAGGTCGCCGTATACCCGGATCACTTTACCCGTGGGACTGCCGTTTTTCTGCGTGAGGTAGTCCACGATGGACTGGCCGCCCTGCGTGCCGATGCCCGGCGTGTCCAGGATCAGTAGCGCGTCGATCTTGGTCGTCGCCCGGATTGGGCGGTCATAAACCACAACCGGGATGCCCGCGTCGTGGGCGCGTTCCACGCTGGGGATCATCGCTGCCGGGTCGACCGAGCTGAGCACGATGGCGCTCGGGTTGGAGGCCATCGCGTTATCGAACTGCTGCACCTGCGTGTCGACCTTGTAGCCTGCGTCGTAGACGTCGATCTGGTAGCCAAGATCCGCGGCACGCTGCTTAGCACCCTCGATGGCGGCTACGTACCATACGTCTTCCGTCCACGGCACGAAGAACGCGATCTTGACCGGTGCGGCAGTGGTCGCCTCGGGCATAGCCGTTGCCTCGGGCGCGGTTGTGGCCCCAGCCGGCGGCGGGGCTTGAGTTGTTGGGGCGGGGGTCGCCTGTCCGCATGAAACCAGCAGCAGGGCGATCACCGTCACTAGCGCTAGCAGTGTTCTCTTCTTCATCTTATGCTTCTCCTTGAGTTGAGCGTTTGCGAACGAGACTGCGTTTCTGAGCGATAGCAGCTTGTCACCTGTCTCCTCGTATTTCACCTCCTCAATACTGCATAGGGCACTTCTCACTGTCCACCGCTGCGGACATATTTGCCGGGATACAGAATCAGGCTGGCGCAGCCCATCGCGCCGCCATCGGTGCCCAGCGCCGATACCTCGATGGCCTTGAGCCGTTCCAGGTACCACGGGCTGCCCAGACGGTCCATCGTCTGGCGGATCGGCCCGATCAGCAGATCACCGGCCTGGCCCACACCGCCGGCCAGCACGATCAGGCTGGGCCGGAAGATGTGCAGGTATGATGTCAGCGCCACGCCCAGGTAGTGGCCCACCTGGTCCATGATGTCCCTGGCCGCGGCGTCGCCGGCCCGCGCCGCGTCGGACACGTCTCTGGCCTCCAGGTCGCCATTGCGCTGGTACACCTCGGCCAGCAGCGTTGGCTTTCCGCGCTGAACCTCCCATAGCGCCCGATGCCGGATGGCCGGGGCCGACGCAACGGCTTCCAGGCAGCCGCGCCCGCCGCAGGTACATTCCGCCTGGCCGTCGGGGTCGACGATGATCTGTCCCGTGTCGCCGGCGGTGCCCCAGTTGTAGTCGACCAGCCCATCTTCGGTGATCACGGCGATGGAAATCCCGGTGCCGATCGCGATCAGCACCATCCGATCCCAGCCCTGGCCTTTGCCGAACATGTGCTCGGCGATGCCCGTCGCGCTCAGGTCGTTGATCAGGGCGATTGACGGGCCAAACGCTGCGTAAATCGGTGGGCGCAGCGCGAAATCTTCCAGGCCGGGCATGTTGTTCGGCTGGCGCTGGATCCAGTCTTTGCCCTCGAAGAAGTGCGGGACGGTGAACCCGACCCCTTCGACGCTGAACCCATTGGCCTCAGCCTGCCGCCGGAAGTCGGACGCCGCAGTGATAATGCCACCCACCGTCACGTTTGGATCGGGGTCCTTTGGCGTGTCGACTACTGACCGCTGATGGACTTTCCCGGTCTCGTCCATCAGGACCAGCTTCACATTGGTCCCGCCAATGTCGACGCCGATAGCGTAGCGGCTCATAGACACTTCAATCTCTCTAGATGGCGTAGCTCACGCAGTTCACACTGTCTGCCGCAGCAGCCTGATATCGGGATGTCATGCGCAGCCGCGTCTTGACTACGCGCCAACCGCATTCCCCGACGAGGTGGCCCAGCACGCCAGGCTGGCTACCAGGCACAGCCAGCCGGATGCTGTGCCGCCATTCGCGGGTGGCGATGGCTTCCAGCTCGCGCAGATACTGGTCAAGCTGCAATTCCAGGCCGGGCCGCACCATCAGCAACTCGACGCTGGCATAGGCCGGCGTGGGGGCCTGGCTGTATGACTCCAGGTGAACGACCGCCGCTGCGTCCGGCGAACGGTCCGGCCCCCACACGGCGACATCGCCAAGCTGGCAGGCCAGCGTATAGTCGAGCAGCGGGCGGTAGTCCAGGCCGGGCAGCAGCGACGCCGACAGATCAGCCAGGCTGTCTGACAGCGCTGCGCGCTGCTCCGTCTGAGAGAGCCACTGCGCGGTGATGGTTTCGCCGTTTGCCGTCAGGCGCTTTTCGAGAATCAAGATCAGGTCGTGCGGGGCGAAGCCTGTCTTGACATAGAGGGCGATGTTAGGCGGGTAATGCGGCCAGGTCTCCAGGGCGATGGTCTGGCAGCCCTGTTCTTCCAGGATCATCCTTGATCGCGCGGCCATCTCAAGCCCCAACCCGTGCCCCTGCCAGCCGGGCGCGACGACAATCGGCCCCAGCCAGCCCAGTGAGCCCCAGTGGTGTGTCAGGCTGAAGCCGATCACCTCGTCACCGAAAAGCGCCACCAGGTTGTTATGCGGGCAAGTGCGGATGTGGCGCTGCATCCAGCCCAGGCGGCGCGGGCGCTGCTCAGGCTGACCCCATGCCACGCGTAGCCGGTTGAACGCTTTCGCTTCGAGCAGGCAGCACGTCTCGGCATGCTCGTCACGCAGGGCGATAAGGGAATGAGACTGTGATTGTTGAGGCTGGTGTGTCGCTCTGTCAGGCATGTGCTGCGCTCTGCCGAAAGGGTCCGGCGTGCATCGGGCAGGCATATCGAGCGATTGATTGAGATTGTTCTCAGGCTGTCACCACGGCGCGTGGTGTCAGCCTCCCGGCCAGCAGTGGATGTATAGACATATAGACAATGTATCGTCAGTTTATCATGATCTTTTGCTGATTGTCAATACGTTCCTGACTCCCGGACATCAATCAGGATTTGTGAGCGATTAGGACCTCTATGAGTGTTACCGCCTCGCTTCCGACCCGGATTTCGGGAACGATCTTGCTTTTGTCATACTTTGTCTCGGTTCTGACCCGGTTCTTGAACCGTGATCTGCTCCGGCATGACATATTGTGTCAGCTTTTGCGCCCGCCAAGTGATGCCTCCATACGGGGATATCCACGCAGATTGGTGGATTCTATGCACTTCGTCAACGATTTATGTCCGGATGTCAGGGGATCCCGCTTGACGAATTGAGCTTGAACAACCTACACTTTGTAGTGTCTGTCTAGTGACAGGCTTCAACAGCATTCGCTGCGCCATTCACGTCGCGGCCACGGCTCGAACTCTGGAGATTGAGAATGTACAAGCGCTATCTCATTGGGTGGACAATAGCCTGCTGGTTGCTGCTAACACTGGCTGCGCCAATAACGTTACCGCGTGCGCAGACAACGACGAAATGGCGTGGTGAGTATTTTCAGAACCAGAATCTGGAAGGTTCGCCAGCGGCAACGCAGGACGATACAAGCATTGACTTCGACTGGGGCGTATCAGGCCCGTTTTCTGGCTGGCCAGTAGATCACTGGTCAGTGCGCTGGACGAAGTCTGACACGTTTGACGCAGGTACCTACGTATTCTCGACCCACAGTGACGACGGGGCACGGGTATACGTTGATGGCAGCCTGATCATCGACAACTGGGTCAACTACCGCACCGGTATTGTCGTCGTGGGTGTCAACCTGACTGCGGGCACGCATAAGGTCGTTGTCGAATACTATGAAGACGTCGCCAATGCTACTATTCACATGTCTTACTATAAATACGCCACAGGTGGCCCTTACTGGAAGGGCGAGTACTTCCAGAATCAAAACCTCGCTGGTCCTCCTTCATTGGTACGATGGGACGACGCGATCACGATGGACTGGGACAGTGAGGCTCCTATCCCGGGCTGGAGCCGTAACCATTTCTCGGTACGATGGACCCGCGTCGAAAAGTTCAATGCGGCGACGTACATCTTCAGTGTGGGCAATGACGATGGCGCACGTATGTACATCGATGGTGAACGGATCATCGATGATTGGAGGGATGGCGAGTTCCGCTGGAATACCGTCAACAAAACAATGACCGCCGGAACACACACGGTCGTCGTCGAATATTACGAGGATATGGGTACCGCACGCGTGCAGGCCGGTTTCTACTCCAGCGTTCCCATGGCAACAGCCAGCCCCTCACCAACGGCAGGTCCCTCTCCGACGCCTACCAGGACCAAGGTGCCCACACCAATCACGCCAACGGTCACACTTCGCCCCGCCAACACCCGCGTTCCGACAGCCACGCTCACCCTCACGCCGACTCTGCCGTACCTCGCAGGCACACAGAGCACGACGCTTGCCGCACCGACGCCGGCTCCAGCGTCGCTTGACAATGGCATTTTTGCCTCAGACTCCGATCCCAAGCTGTTTACTTGGTCTGGCTTCCCCGGGCCGTCGGCGGCTTTGGGCGGCGAATCAGGGCAGTACTACTACGCCAAGAACCGCCTGAGCGTCGACACAGTTGAAGCGCAGTGGCATTTCGAGCCGCAGCAGGCTGGCTACTATAATGTTTTTGCCTTCATCCCGGCGGCGACCGAGGCCGCTACCCAGTACGCGACGTATTTCGTTCACGCCAGTGGACGGGTGTCTGCCCCGATCATCATCGACCAGGATGCAAGTTCCGCACAATGGATGCCGCTGGGCTCGTACTACTTCACGCCGGGGTATCCTGGGCAACTCGTATACCTGGATAACGTCACTGGTGAGCCAAGCGCGTCCAGGCTCGTGCTGTTTGACGACGTGGTGTTTGTGCCCGGCCCGTAAAGCGCTGACGGAACAGGAGCGGAACGACTGCTTCAAATCCAAACGAGGCCGCAAGTGGCACCTGCAGCCCGCCGAGATCCGCAGGTTGCTCCACCACGGCGTTGATGAATAAGGATCAACCCCTGTCAATCACGATCCGTCCACCCTGGCCACGCAGAACGGCAACATTGCACGATGATTGTATCGGATTATACAATTTCACGGCAGAAATTGACCTTTTTGACTGAAATACAGTCAATTTGACCCTTTGGTACCGATTTGTCCAAATAATCAGTACCATAAAATTGGAGCCGTGCGGCTGCTGTATACCTGCTGCCCGCAGGGAATTGACTCTGTGCTGGTAACCTCGAACAATGAAGATAGATGCTGGGGACAGTGTACGCTTCCCCGGCGGCAACTGCTGGCGATTCTCTCAACGGCGAGGCGATAGATGATGCAAAACAATTTTGGGTTCCTTGCGTCACCGGCGGCGTATTTAGCTGCGCGTCGAGCAGGGCACCCACTGCTAGCGGTGTGCCGCGATTATGAGACATGGTGGCTGGAACAGGGGCAGGCGATCTCGGACTCTGTCGACCGCATGGGCACGCCCTGGCTCAGGATGTACGATGCGCTGGGCCGCCGGGTTGATGAAGTTCAGTACCCGCCGGAGTACTGGACCATGCTGCACGAGGGCTACCGGGCAGGCGTCATCTGGCGCTGCTTCGAGGATGACTCGCTGCTGCCGTTCTATCTGCTGGGCTATGTGTCGTGTTTCTTTGACCCCGGCTTGTTCTGCCCGCACACGGTCAGTATCTCGACGGCGGTGCCGCTGGCCAAATATGGCGCTGACGACGTGAAGGCACGCTTCCTGCCGAAGATGCTCGCGCGGGACGACGCCGTGTGGCAGGGTGCCACATGGATGACTGAGTCGGGCGGTGGCAGCGATCTCGGCGCAGGCGTCGAAACGGTCGCACGCCGCGATGGTGATCGCTGGCTGCTGACGGGCGACAAGTATTTCGCCTCCAATGCCCACGCCGACCTCGCAGTGGTGGCCGCCCGCCCCGAAGGTGCGCCGCAGGGCGTACGCGGACTGGCCCTGTATCTTGTGCCGCGCCGTCACGATGACGGGACGCTTAACTTCACCATCCGACAACTCAAAGACAAGATCGCGACGCGCTCGGTGCCTACCGGCGAGGTTGAGCTGCGGGCCAGTGAGGGGTACCTGCTGGGTACGGCGGAAACCGGTGTCTACCTGATCCTCGAAACGCTGAACGTCAGCCGGGTGGCGAATAGCGTGGGCAGCGTGGCGCTCGCTCAGCGCGCGCTGGCCGACGCCTACAACTTCGCCTGTGAGCGGGTAGCATTTGGCAAGCCGATCATCGAGCACCCGCTGCTCAGGCGGCAGTTTGAGGAGCGCATCCAGCACTTAGGGGAAGCCTTCGCGCTGGCCTGGGAGGCAGCCGACCTGCTTGACCAGGTGTGGAAAGACACGCCGCGCTATGGCGAGCGCTATCATTTGTTCCGGCTGGTGGCGCACCTCGCCAAGTACTGGACGGCAGAGTTCGCCGTGCAAACAGCCAAATGGGCAATGGAAGTCTACGGCGGGGTCGGCACGCTGGCCGAGAACCGCGTCGAGCGCTGGCTGCGTGAGGCCATGATCCTGTCTATCTGGGAGGGCACACCGCACCGCCAGATGCTCGACGGGCTGGAAGTGATCGAGCGCAAGGGCGCGCACCGGCTGCTGGTGGATCATCTGGGCGAATGGGCCGACCCGCAGGCGGTGGAGTCGCTGATGAGCCGCATCGACGACCATCTCACCCTCCCGCAAGAGGAACAGGAAGCTGGGATCGAGCCACTGTTCAGGGATCTGGCCGCGTTCACGGCGCGGACGCTTGCAGCGAAGCACGCCAACGGTGGCAAATGACAGCCTGTCCAGGGGCAGTATAGGAGCGAATCAAAAAGCCATCGAGCAGTGTATACCGCCCGATGGCTTTTCTGTTTGCGATTTGGTTATGCTGTCACCTGCGCCGGAGCCGCCGGGTTACACAAAGCTCTCCGGGAAGCGGCCGACTTCTGCCATTGAGAAGACAGGCCCGTCGGTGCAGATCAGCGTATCGCCCAGATTGCAGCGCCCGCATTTGCCGACTCCGCAGTGCATGCGCGCCTCAAGTGTCACGTAGCTCTGCTCCGGCGTGAAGCCCATCTTACGCAGCAGCTTGTCGACGTGGTAGATCATGATCGGCGGGCCACAGGTGATGGCGACCGCGTTGCGTGGCGTGGGCGCGACTTTCTCCAGCAGGGCGGTGATCAGCCCCACCTCGCCCTCCCAGCCGTCGTCGCCTTCATCGACGGTGACGGCCAGCTCAGTGTTGGGCGCGCTGCGCCACGTGTCGTACTCGTCGCGGAACAGCAGCAGCGACGGGTTCCGCGCGGCCCACAGGATTGTCAGGTGCCCGTAGTCACCGCGATGGTCGAGGATTGTGTGCAGTACCGGGCGCAGCGGCGCGCCGCCGATGCCTCCGCCCATCACCAGCAGGTCCTTGCCCTTGAATGCCTCCATCGGGAAGCCGTTGCCCATCGGCCCGCGCACACCGACGACTGTGCCTTCGTCCAGACGGTGCAGCTCGGTCGTGACCGAACCCAGGCGCTGCACGGCGAAGTCGAGGCAGGGGCCGCGCTCCGGCGTCGAGGCGATGCCGAAAGGCGCTTCGCCCACGCCAAACGCCGACAGGAACGCGAACTGCCCCGGCTGCCAGCCCGCGAAGGGCCCCGCGTCGCCGTCTAGCATCTCGACGCGCAGTAGCTTGATCTCCGGTGCCATGTCCTGCACCGCGACCAGCCGCCCCAGGTGCGGTGTCATGAGCCCTGCGGATCCGTTGGCTGTTAGCAGCGCGCTCATGGTGCCACCTCCACAGCGTCGATTGCGCTGGCCACAGCGGTCAGCACCTCGGTGATGTCCACCCCTACCGGGCAGACGTCGATGCAGCGCCCGCAGCCGGTGCAGGCCAGCGGCCCCACCTGCTGCGGAAAGTAGGCGAACTTGCACAGGAAGCGGTTGCGCAGCCGCTCCGCCTTCTGCGCGCGGGGCGTGTGGCCTGACGCCTCACGGCGGTAGCCGGTGCCTGCGCAGCTATCCCAGCCGCGGATGCGCTCGAAGTGCTGCGCGCCGTTCTCGCCCGGCAGCGCTTCATCGCGCACGTCGAAGCAGCGGCAGGTTGGGCACACGTATGCGCAGGCGCGGCAGCCAATACAGCGCTCGGCGGCGTCGGCCCACAGTTCCGATGCAAACTGCCCCTGCCAGGCTTCCGGCGGCGGCAGTGGGAGCGGATCGCTGAGCGGTGCGCGGGGCGGGTCCCCACTCACGTCGGCCAGCGGCAGGTCGCGGATCAGCGCCGCGCCCTTCTCGGTGATCGCTTCCACGGCGAAGCCGCCCTCGACCTCGGTTAGCATCACGTCCATGCCGGTGCGAGTCGTCGGGCGCGCCGCCGACGCTGGTGCAGAAGCACGTGTCGCCCATCTGGCGGCAGGCCAGCCCGACGATTGTCGTCCGCTCGCGGCGGCGGGCGTAGGTTGTATCGACCGGCTCGCCGCCGAACAGCGCGTCGAGCGCCCCAATGCCGCGCACATCGCAGGGCCGCACGCCCAACGATTACCTGCTCGCCGGGCAGCGGGGCGGCGTGCAGCGTCACCTGCTGGCCCGTCCTGTCGATGGTCAGCAGCCGCTCGGTCTGCGGGAACAGCGTTCCCTTTGCTGAGAGCAGCGGGCGCGTCGCCCAGTCAATCTGGTCGGCGCGTGCAACCTCGCGATACAGCGTCACGCTGCCATCGGCGGCGGGCGCGATGAGCGTTTTCTCATGGGCCAGCCCGTCGAGCCAGCGGTCTAACCGCTCACGTGTGATGGTGTGCATGGCTAGCCCTCCTCCTGGCTCAGCAGCGTGGTGATGGGCGACGGCACCGGCGCTAACCCGGCGCGGAAACCAAACGCCGCTTCGATCTCGCCTGCGATCTTGCGGTTCAGCAGGCTGATCGGGATGCTGACCGGGCAGGCCTCCTCGCAGGCATTGCAGCCCACGCAGCGCCCGGCCAGGTGATAGGCCCGCCCCAGGTGAAACGTCCGTTTTTCGTCGAGCCCGGCCCCCATGCCCACCCACAGCGAGTCGTCGCGCTCGTACAGGCAGGTCGGGCATGAGCACAGCGGGCAGGCCTGGCGGCAGGCGTAGCAGCGGATGCAGCGGTCGAACTGGTCGAGCCAGAAGGCCAGCCGCTCGGATAGGGGCAGCGCCTCCAGCCGGGCCAGTTCGTCAGCCGACCGGGTCGCTGAGATCCGCCACCTCTGGCGGCTCGCCCAGCAGCGTATCGGCCACTACCGGCAGCCGCTCATCGCAGTGCTGGCAGCGGGCTTGCAGGTCCTCGCCGTCACGGATGCCATCGCAGGCCACGCCGATCACGTGAAGCTGGTCGCGCTCGAAGGCGTTCTCGCCCAGCAGCACGTTGATTGTGCGGCTGTCGCATGGCTTGACGACGATGGCCGCACGCGGCAGCGTGCCGTCACGGTTGGGGCGCAGGTGCTCGCGCAGGTAGACGGTCAGGTTGTGCGTGCAGTGTTCGTTCCACACCAGCCGCTCGACGTCCTGCGGCGCGCGCACGAACGTCGGGCGGACGCGCCCGCGCGGCCCGACCTCGTAGCCAATCACCACGGCGACGCGCCCGCTTTCCAGCAGTTCGTGTGCCTGCGATTGGATGTCGGCTGCGATTGTCATCGCACACCTCCCATGCCCGCGTCCTGAAGCTCCGGCAGCAGCGCGGTCTTCTGCTGCCACTGGCAGGGCCCCAGCTTGCGCACCGACTCGGTGAACTCGGTCACGATTTGCGCGAAGCGCTCGCCTTCCGAGGCTGAGACCCAGTCCAGCCTAAGCCGCTCTGGCTCCAGCCCGGAAAGCGTCATCAGGCTGTGCAGCACCGGCACACGCTTGGCCGTGCGGTGATTACCGTTATCATAGTGGCATTCCCCGATGTGGCAGCCCAGCACCAGCACACCGTCAGCGCCTTCGTCAAAGGCGCGCATGATCAGCTCCGGCGCGACACGCCCTGAGCACGGCACGCGGACGGCGCGCAGGTTCCACGGCGATTTCATCCGGCCAATGCCGGCTGTATCCGCGCCGGTGTAGCTGCACCACGTACACAGGAAGCCGATGATCTTGGGTTCGTAGTTCTCATCCATGGTGATGTTCTCCTGTGCGGCTCAGCTCAGCGCGCCGATAAGCTCGGCGACGATCTGCTGGTCGGTGTAGTGGACGAGTGTCATGGCCTTGTTGGGGCACGCTGCCGCGCAGGTGCCGCAGCCCTTGCACAGGTAGACGTTGACCTCTGCCACGCCGTCGCTGAGCCGGATCGCCTCGTATGGGCAGGCGGCAACGCACGTTCCGCAGCCCGCGCAGCGCGCCGCGCTGACCTCTGCCACCGATGGATCGAGCGCGATCTGGCCCTGATCCAGCAGCGACAGAGCCGCCGCCGCCGCGCCGCACGCCTGCGCGACCGTGTCGGGGATGTCCTTCGGGCTCTGGCAGGCCCCTGCCAGGAAGATGCCGTCGGTGGCCGTCTCGACCGGTGCCAGCTTGGGATGCTTCTCCAGGAAGAAGCCGTCCGGCGAGCGGCTGACGCCAAACAGGCTGGCCACGCGGCCCGTATCGGCCTGCGGCTCCAGGCCTGTTGCCAGGATGACCATATCCACGTCGGCGTGATCAGGCTGGTTGTGGAAGGACTCGTCCCAGCGCACGCGCAGATGCCCGTCGATCTGTTCGACCGCCGTCACCCGCCCGTGATAGAAGCTCACGTCTTTCTGACGGGTGCGGTTGTAGAACTCCTCGTAGTCTTTGCCGAAGGTCCGCATGTCGCGGTACACCTCGACGACCTCGGCGTCGACATAATCGCGCACAAGCTGGGCCAGCTTCAGCGAGTACATGCAGCACGCCCGCGAGCAGTACGTGTTGTATTTGTCGTCGCGGCTGCCCACACAGTGCAGGATCGCCACGCGCTGTGGCTTCTGCCCATCGGCCAGCAGCACCTTGCCGGTGGTTGGGCCGCTGCTGTTGATCAGCCGCTCGAACTCCATCGCTGTCAGCACGTTGGGCAAGCCGTGGCCGTATTCCGGCGCACGGTCCGCGTCAAAGTCCTTGAAGCCGGTCGCCAGCACGATGGCCCCCACTTTGAGGTCGACCGTTTCGGGCTGCATGTTGTGGTCGATAGCGCCGCGCTCGCAGGCCGCGACGCACTCCAGGCACTCGGCGCACACCCCGCAGCGCAGGCAGCGCTCGGCCTCGGCGCGCGCCTCTTCTTCAGTCAGAGTCAGGTCGACTTCGCGGAAGTCATTGCGGCGCTCCTCCAGCGGGATGCTGCGGATCGGCACACGCGGCCCGTCGGAGATGTCGGGCAGCGCCAGCTTCTCTTCGATCTCGGCCCGTTCGAGACGGGCGACCGGCGGCTTGTGCGGCTCGCTGATGCCCGTCCCGCCGTTGAGGTAGCGGTCGGTGCAGCGCGCTGCGTGATGCCCTTCGGCTACCGCGTCGACCACGAAGAAGGTCATACCCCGGTGCACGTCGCCGGCGCAGAACACGCCGGGCAGCGTGGTCATCATCTCGTCGTTGGTCTGGATGCCGATCGGGAAGCGCGTGTTGATGCTGCCATCCGGCGGCAGGAACGAGAAGTCGGGCCCCTGCCCCACGGCCCACACGACGATGTCGGCAGGGATGACGTGCTCGCTGCCGGGGATCTCGTCCATGTCGGGACGCCCGCGCTTGAAGCCGCGGAACACGATCTCGACGCAGCGCACGCCGGTGATTTGGTCGTTCTCGACGACGATCTCTTTGAAGAGCCCGCCCGGCATACATCTCGACGCCCTCTTCCTCGGCAACCTGCGACTTCCCATTCGAAGCCGGGCATCTCGCCGCGCGGCTCCAGGCAGACCATGCGCACTTCGGGCTGTCCCAGCCGCAGTGCCGTTCGTGAAGCGTCGAGCGCGACGTTGCCACCGCCCAACACGGCGATCTTCTTGCCGCTGAAGTCGGGGGCGTCGCCCAGCGCGACTTGCTTGAGCAGGTTCAGCGACAGGAGTTGTCAGGGTGGTTCGAGTTGCGGATCGCGAGCTTGTTGGCCTGATGCGCGCCGGTGGCGATGATGGCGGCATCGTAGCCGTTATCCAGCAAACCGGGGATGTTTTCGACCCGCGTATTCAGTTGAAGTTCGACGCCTTCGTCGACGATCTGCTGGATTTCCCAGTCGAGCAGGTGCCACGGCAGCCGGTGCGGCGGGAATACCCACGCGCATCATGCCGCCCGCGATGGGCAGCCCATCGAACACGGTCGACCGCGTGGCCTAGCCGGACAAGGTCCAGCCCGGCGGTCAGCCCTGCCGGACCTGCGCCGATGATGGCGACCCGTTTGCCGGTCGGCGGCGGATTATGCTTGAAAGGCGTGCCCGACGATGGACTTGTCGCGCATATTGGGCAGATCGGCGCGGTGAGCGTAGGCCCAATCCGCGACGAAGCGCTTGAGGCCCATGATATTGACCGGATCGTCGACGAGGCCCCGGCTGCACGCGATCCTCACACTGGCGGTTGCAGACGCGCCCGCACACTGAGGGGAACGGGTGCTCGCGCCGGATGGCCCAATAGGCATCCGCGAACCGTTTTTCGCGCACCAGGGCGATGTAACCCATCGCGCGCTGGTTGGTGGGGCAGGCGTCCCGGCAGGGCGCGACCCCGCGCTTTTCGATGGTGTAGGCGTTGGGGACGGACTGCGCGGAAAAGCGATAGCTGGCTTTGCGCTCGCTCAGCCCCCGGTCAAACGGATTGTCGAGCGTGATGGGGCAGGCGTCGGCGCACTGTCCGCAGCCGGTGCAGCCGACTCGTCGATGTAACGCGGCTTGCGGCGCACGCGCACCTCGAAATTGCCCACATAGCCCGAAACGCGATTCGATTTCGCTGTAAGCGAGTAAGTCGATGTTCTTGTGGCGTCCCACGGACACCATTTTCGGCGTGAGAATTCAAGCCGCACAGTCGAGCGTCGGGAACGTCTTGTAGAGTTGGGCCATGTGCCCGCCGATACTCGGCTCCCGCTCGACCAGATACACCTGTTTGCCCGCATCGGCCAGTCTTAGCGACGCTTCGATCCCGGCGATGCCACCGCCCACGATCAGCGCGGCGGTGTTCATCTCGACTTCGCGGTTGTCCAGCGGCTCGTGAGGTAAACGCGCCGCACGGCTGCCGCGACCAGATGTTTGTCGCTTTTTCCGTCGCTTCCGCCCGGTCGTCGATCACCCACGAGCACTGCTCGCGGATGTTCGCCATCTGGAAGAAAAACGGGTTCAGCCCGGCCTGGGCTGCACGCTGCGCGGAAGGTCGGTTCGTGCATCAGCGGCGAGCACGACGCGACGACCACGCGGTTCAGCCCGTATTCAAGAATATCCTGCTTGATCAAGTCCTGGCCGGGATCGGAGCACATGTAACTGTATTCGCGCGCCAGCGTGACGCCGTCCAGCCGGGCGGCATACGCGGCGACGGCTTCGACGTCCACCGTCGCGGCGATATTGGTTCCGCAGCGGCACACGTACACGCCGGCTCTGATCTTGGAGAGGTTCATATCATGCGAAGACCTCCTCTCGACGATGCGCGGAGCAGCGCGCCCTCGATTTCCGCCATGACCTGCTCGAAGGTAAAGCCGTGCTGGGTGGCGACGCCAGCCGGGACAGGCCGCCGCGCAGGTGCCGCAGCCTTTGCACAGCACTTCGTTGACCTGGGAAACCGTGCGCCCGTCGATCTCGATCACGATCGATGGCGCTGTAGGGGCACTGGTTGGCGCACGACCTGACAGCCGCTGCACCGCGCGGGATCGATGTAGGCAGTGAACGGTTCGAGCGTGACGTGGCCCGCATCCAGCAAAGCGAGCGCCGCCGCCGCCGCCGCGCCGCCCTGCGCGACGCTATCCGGGATATCCTTGGGGTCCCTGGCAGGTTCCAGCCAGGTAAACGCCGTCGGTCGCGGTTTCGACCGGTGCGAGCTTAGGGTGCTTCTCCAGGAAAAAGCCGTCCGGGCTGAGGCTGATCCCAAACATGTGGGCGGACCGCGGCCTGATCGGCCTGCGGCTCCAAGCCCGGTACTCAATACCACCATATCGACCAGCTCGGCATGATCCTGCCCGGTGTACGGGTCGAGTCGCCGTCACGCACAGTTGCCCATCCTGCCGCGTGATCGTTGATGCGCTCGTCGTAGCGCACGAAGTTGATGCCTTCGTGCCGCACACGCTCGTAGAAACGCCTCGTAGGCTTTGCCGAAGGTGCGCATATCACGGTAGAACTCGACCACCTCGGAGCCGACCGCGTCATGTGCCAGGTGGGCCAGCTTCAGCGAGTACATACAACATACCCTCGAGCAGTGTTCGTTGTGATCGCCCCGGCTGCCGACGCAGTGGATAAACGCGATACGGCGCGGCGTGCGCCCGTCGGGCAGCGTCACGTCCCGATGTCGGCCCGCCGGAGTTGATCAGCCGCTCGAACTCCATGCTGGTCAGCACGCCGTCGAGCTGGCCGTAGCCAAACTGCGTTGAGCGGGCGGCATCGTAGTCCTTAAAGCCCGTCGCCAGGATGATCGCACCGACCTTGAGGTCGTGGTAGCGGTCGGTCTGGTTGAAGTCCACCGCGTCCTTTCGGGCAGAACTTGAGGCATGCCCCGCATTTCCCGTTCTTAGAAGTAGGCGCAGTTCTCGGTGTCGATCACCGGGATGCGCGGCACGGCCTGCGCAAACTGGAAGTGGATCGCCGTGCGCTTGCCCAATCCCAGGTCAAACTCGGAGGGGATTTTCTTCCACGGGCACTTCTCGACGCAGGTGCCGCAGCCGGTGCACAGGTCCTCGTTGACGTAGCGCGGCTTTTGGCGAACCCGCACGCTGAAGTTACCCACGTAGCCGGATACTTCCTCAACCTCACTGTAGGTCAGGAGGGTGATGTTTTCGTGGCGTCCCACGGACACCATCTTCGGTGTGAGAATTCAAGCCGCGCAGTCAAGCGTGGGGAAGGTTTTGTAAAGTTGGGCCATGTGCCCGCCGATCCCCGCCTCGCGCTCAACGAGGTAAACGTGCTTCCCGGCGTTGGCTAGGCGCAGCGCTGCCTCAATGCCGGCAATACCGCCGCCGACGACCATCGCCGCCTGCCGCACGTCAACCCGGCGCATCTCAAGCGGGCTGTGATGCGCCACGCGCCCGACCGCCGCCGCGACGAGGTCCTTGGCTTTGGCGGTTGCGCTGGCAGGGTCGTCGTGATGCACCCACGACGCATGTTCGCGGATGTTGGTCATCTGGAACAGGAAGGGGTTCAGCCCGGCCTCGGCGCAGGCCGCTCGGAACGTCGTCTCGTGCATCAGCGGTGAGCACGACGCGACGACAACCCGGTTCAACCCGTGGCGCTCAATGTCCTCTTTGATCAGGGCCTGCCCCGGATCGGAGCACATGTAGGCGTAGTGCTGTGCCACGGCCACTCCATCGAGGTCTGCCGCAAAGTTCGCAACAGCTTCGACGTCTATTGTGCCGGCGATGTTCGTGCCGCAGTGGCACACGTACACGCCGATCCGGGGCGCTCCCGGTGGGTCGTGGCTGTCTGTACGGGCAGACAGTTCGCCTTCTTGTAGTGTCATTCCGGCTTCTCTCCTTTCTTGGCCCGTCAGTTTAGTGGTGGGCGAATGAAGTGGATCAGTCATCGCGTGTCTCGGCGGTCAACTCGTGGTGGCCTTGCAGGAAAGCCATTGTGCGCAGAATGTCGCCTGTCGGGCAGGCCCGGTCGAGCAGCGATTGACTGGCCCGGACCGATGTGTGAAAAACTTCACTTATAAGCAATATTGTACCATACTTGTGAAATTTGTAACAACTAATTCGCACATTCGTGTCTGTATCGTGTTCGGACCTCTTTTTGTCACATCTGTAATGTCCGGAAATGGTCCCATAATACGCGTTACGCTGGCGTGCTCAGAACGTGTGTGCTATCCTCATCTCGGTTAATGGTTATAATTGGGTGGTGAATGGTTGGAAGGAGGGTTGCGCGGTGACGCTGGAATTCCACAAGGTGACCGGCCAGGTCGAGCAGATGGGCCAGGTGCTGGCCGGCCAGAAGGAAGAGATCGACAGCAAGGTCGACATCGCGCTCCAGATACTGGGGGCCTATGCCGACGAAGCCTATCTGCCCTACATCCAGCAGCGCGTGCAGGACGCGGTCGACAAAGATGCCGGCTACCGGGGCGCGCGGCCTTTCGACGAGCCGCTAATGAACGTCTACGGACCTGCTCCGCTCCCCGATTCCGCGACGGTTGTCGCCACCGACGGATCGCAGATCGCGCCGGACACGCACGGCGTGGCCCTCTACTACCTGATCAACACCGGCACAATCGTGCTGCATCACGGCAGCGGTGACGCGCCGGAGGTCATCAGCGAGCCGTCACTGTATTATGAGCCGGAGTACATGCGCACCGAGGATCGCGGGCTGATCTCCTTGACGACGGTCGCCGCGCGCCGCACGGTGCTCGAAATGGCGACGCTGGCCGAGCAGGCCTGGCACCAGCGCGGCGAGGCACGCCCGCTGCTGGCGCTGACCGATGGGCCGCTGCTGCTGATCGGCATGGGTAACGAGGTCCCAGACCGGAACCAACTGCGAGACATGTACTTCAGCGCCATGTCACGCCTGCTCGACATCAAAGCCGGGCTGGCCGGCTACACCGACCGCCCGCGCAGCCGCTACGTCGTCGGGCTGCTGCACCTGCTCGATCTGCAAGAAGAGGATGTGTCGCGCACGTCGCTGGCAAACGATGGGCGGCTGGAAGGGGTTTTCGACGTTGAGCTGTTCCGTAGACTGCTCAAGCCGGGCGAGCGCAGCGCGCTGTTTATACAGATGTCGCCGCTGAACAAGGAGTTTCGCCGCAGCGCCGGCGAGACGCACGAGATCACCCTGTTTTATCTGAACACCGCCGCACCGGGCGAACTGCCTAAGCTGGCGCGCGTTGAGCTGCCGATGTGGGTGGCACAGGACAAATTGCTGGTGGGCGAAGTCCATACCCTGATTTACCATCAGTGCCAGCAGCTTACTTCGCGCTACCCCTATGTGCTGACCCGTGCTCATGAGCTGGCGCTGGTCAAGCACGAAGAAGCGCAGCAGCTCAACCTGATGATCCAGGTGACGCTGACACGTTTTGGCCTGGAGGCATCTCAGAGTGAGAAGCAGTCGGGCAAAAACGCGGTGACCGGCAAACGCACGCGCTTCGAGGTCAAATAGCAGCGTGGCGCTCCTATGATTGGTGAAGGGTAAATATGGCAATCAATTTGGATGAGCCGGTAGGGCATGTGCTGCGCGCCAGCACGTCCGGGTTTTCGGTCGGGGCGCGGGTCAGCACCATCGAGGGGCCAGGCTTCGGCGTGATTGTGCGTGCCCAGCCACGCCTCGACAACCACGAGGTGGTCTACGGCCTGCTGTACGATATCCACATCGACGACGATCCGCTGGTACGCCAGTTGGTGCTGGCCGACGCCATCAGCGACGAAACCATCCGCGATCAGCGTCAGCATCGCATCGTGCCGCTGGAGATGAGCGTGCTGGCGATTGCCTATCGCGACTATGACGGCGCGGTGCGCCACGCGCTGCCACCCCACCCCCCGTTGAGCCTCGACCCGGTGTTCCTGTGCAGCCCGGAGGAGGTCCGCGCAGTGGCGGGCCACTTCGACTATTTCCGGGTGGTCCTGAATGCGTCGCAGGTGCCCGGCGAGCAGCTTCTGGCGGCGGCGCTGCTCAACGCGGCCAGCACGATCCCTGAGGAGCAGCAGTACAGCTTCCTCGTCGAGGCTGGCCGCGAGGTCGCGCGTCTGATCGGTGGCGACCTGAATCGGCTGGATTACCTGCTCAAGCTGATCTACCCCTCTTAGCGGTTTGAAGGATTAACGGAATGGCAAAAAAGAGCGTCAATGAGCTGGATGAGTTTTTCGGCGCGCGCGCGCCGCGCCTGGGTGTGGTGACGGGCGGCTCGTTGAGCCGCGGGCTGGACATCCGCCTCGATCCGGCTACCGACATCGAATCGTTGGCTGTGGGCCGCTACGTGGTCGTGCACGGCCAGCGCCGTTTCTTCTGCATGGTCACCGATATCGGCCTGGGTAACACCAACAACCAGATCACGCTGACCCCGCCCGACGTGCAGAACAACGCGTTCCTGAAAGATGTCTATTCAGGCACGACGGCTTTTGGTACGCTGCACATCGCCCCAATGCTGATCATTGACAGCAGCGGCGGCGGCGAGCCGGTGCGCACCGTCCCACCGCATTTCCAGGAAGTGTGGACGGCTACCGAGCAGGACATCAACGACGTGTTCGGCCACGAGGACCAGGATCATTTTTATATCGGCTCGCCGCTGGAGCTGCTCGACACGCAGATCAACGTCGACCTGCGGCGGCTGGCGGAGCGCTCGGTAGGCGTGTTTGGGAAGAGCGGCACCGGCAAAAGCTACCTGACGCGCATCCTGCTGGCGGGAATCATCGCCCGCAACTCGGCGGTGAACCTCGTCTTCGACATGCACAACGACTACGGCTGGGAAGTCTATAACGAGGAAGGCAACCGCGACAAAGGCCTCAAGCAGTTGTTCCCCAACAAAGTGGCGATCTTCACGCTGGACGACGAATCGTCACGGCGGCGCGGCGTGCGACCCGACTTCGTGGTGACGCTGGCTTACAGCGACATCGAGCCGGAGGACCTGGCTGCGCTGCGCCAGACGATGGACATTTCCGATACCATGCTCGACGCGGCCTACACGCTGCGCCGCCGCAACGGGCGGACCTGGATTCAGTGGCTGCTGACGGCGCAGACCGAGGATATCGAGGACCTGCTGAACACGACCACCGTAAACGGCGCGGCGCTCTCGGCGCTCATCCGGCGGTTGGAGCGCTTCAAGCGCTGGGATTTCCTCACACCGCAGCCCGCCGGCGAACTCGGTGCAGGCCATCCTCGACAGCATCGAGCAGGGCATCAGCGTGATCCTCGAATTTGGGCGCTACGGCAACGCGCTCGAAGCCTACATCCTGGTTGCCAACTACCTCACCCGCCGCATCCGCGAGCGCTACGTCAAGCGCATCGAGGCCTCGCTGGGCGATGAGGCGCAGCAGCCGCCGCAGCTCCTGATCACCATCGAGGAGGCGCACAAGTTCCTCGACCCGATGATCGCCCGGCAGACGATCTTCGGCACCATTGCCCGCGAGCTGCGCAAGTACAAGGTGACGCTGCTGGTCGTCGACCAGCGCCCCAGCGCGATTGACGAGGAGGTTATGTCGCAGATCGGCACGCGGGTGACGGCACTGCTCGACAACGAGCGCGACATCACCGCGGTGCTGATGGGCGTCAGTGGTGCGCAAGGCCTGCGCGAAGTTCTGGCAAGGCTCGATACGCGCCAGCAGGCGATCGTGTTGGGCCACGCCGTGCCGATGCCGGTCGTCATCAAGACCCGGCCTTACGACGAGGCCTTTTACGCAGCGATGGGCGCGCCGCTCAGCGGCAAGAAGCTCAAGCAGGCCGCCAAGAAGGGTAGCAAGTCGCTGTATGGCGATGAGAAGTTCGAGGGCTTTGATTAAGCGGGTTCACGCTGAATCAAAAGGCCTCCACCCGCGTGGAGGCCTTTTGATTCGCTGCGCTTATTGTTCGATGGCAGCCCGCTTGCGCTGCCCGACGCGCACCCGCCAGATGATGAAGCGGATGACGCCGTAGATCACCGCTGCGAACAGCAGCAACCAGGGCAGCACGGCGATGACGAAGGTGATCAGGAAGTCGCCAAAGTCGCGCAGGCCGTTGACCAGCGAGTTGACGGCGCGCCGCACCGTCTCCGCCGGACGCCAGCGCGTGTCGACCGGCTGGCTGAGGATGTAGGGCTGCAGGTCGATGCTGATCGAGGACAGCCGCGCCGACTCAGACAGGTACTGCATCTGACCCTTCAGTGATTCGAGGTCGGCCTCGCGCTGAGTCAACTGCTGCTCGGCCATCAGCAGGTCTTCCGTCGTCTCGGCGTTCTGCATCAACTGCTGCAAGCGGGCACGCGCCGCTTCGAGGCTCTGCACGCGGGCCTGCACATCGACGTAGTCGGCGGTCACGTCCTGGGCTGTCGTGCTAACCGACGGCGTGGTGCCCGCTGCAGACAGCTTCTGAATCTGATCCATGACCTCGTCAAAGTGCGTGGCAGGGACGCGGATCTGCATGTTGATGTAGGGCGCATCGCTGGCCCCGGCGTACTCGTTGCTGCTGACGACGAACGCCCCGTCGGCAGCCATGCTGTCTACAATCTGCTCGATCCGCGCTTTGGCATCCAGCGTGTCCTGCACCGACATGGAAATCGTGCCATTGCGGATGATCATCCGCTCGATCTGCTGCTGCACGGCAGCCGAGTCTGGTGCCGGATGCTTGCAGCGGCACCGGTGCCTCCGTCGCCGCTGGCAGTTGTTGGCGAGCCGCCTGGTCGGCTGCAACTGCGCCTTCGGCATTGTATGCCGGACCGCCACCACCCACGCCATATCCCGGCGCGGCGGCAGCGGGGTAGCTCTCGTAGGCCAGGGTTGCCGTTCGGAGCCCGCTCCTTGATACCAGCCCAAGCGTCAGGACGATAGCGATCACGCAAACCACCACCGAACCCAGCGCAGCGCCACCAATAATGAGACTGTTCTTTAACCTGGGGGACATGTTCTCCTCCTGAGAATATTGCCGTTCTTGTGAATAAGACGCCACAGGGGCACGGAGTGTTCCCGGAAGTTGGTATTATTGTACACTAGAATGGCTTACAACACGCCGGTTAGCCTCTTAAGGAACATCATATGGCTAACGACCCCCACGATGCAGAGACTCGCCTTGACCTGGTGGTGCAGGCTGGTGAGCTGCTGCTGGAGAACGGCGCGGCGACCTACCGCGTCGAAGAGACGATGGCCACACTGGGGCGCGCGCTCGGCCTGCCGGAGATCGCGATCTTCGCCACGCCAACCGGCTTCATGCTGCAGGCCGCCGGACCAACTCATGCGCTGACGCGCGTGCGGCGGGTCAACCGGATGGGCGTCAACATGAACCGGCTGGTTTCGGTCAATCGTCTCTCGCGTGACGCGGCGCGCGGCGAACACACGCCGGAAAGCATTGCCACGCGTCTGGCCGCTATCCGCGCGCAAAAGCCGATCTATCCCACCTGGCTGGTGGTCGGGGGAGTGGCTGTGGCCTGCGGCGCGTTTGTCGCTGCTTCTCGGCGGCGGCTGGCGCGAATTCGTCGCGACCGTGCTGGGCGCTCTGGCCGGGATGTTGATCCGTGTGTGGCTGCGTGGCAGCACGCTGGTACCGCTGTTCATTACGATTGGGGCTGCATTCGGGGCGACGGCTGCCAGTACACTGGGCTGCCATGCGCTGCGCTGCCCCTCACCCGACCTCGCGCCGATTGCGGCGGTGCTGCAGCTAGTGCCTGGCGTGCCGCTGGTGACGTCGGTGATCGACCTGGCGACGGGCGATATCCTTTCCGGCCTGACGCGCGGTGCGTACGCCGTGCTGATGGCGATTGGTGTTGCGCTGGGAATGCTGCTGGTGCTGGCCTGGAGCGTACACTGATGGCGTGGCTGCTGCCGTACCTGCGCGAGTTTGGCCTGGCGTTCGTCGCGACGCTGGGATTTGGGCTGCTGTTCAATGTGCCGTGCCGCACGCTGATCGCCTGCGGGTTGGTCGGGGCGCTGGGCCGGGTTGTGCGGCTGGTAGCACTCAATCTGGGCGGCAGCGTCATCGCCGGGACGTACGTCGGTGCGCTGATGATTGCGCTGGCAGGCTACGCGTTGGCGCGCTTCTACCACACGCCGCGCATGATCTTCACCGTCACGGGTGTGATTGCGATGGTGCCTGGCGTTCCGGCTTTTAGTATGATGCTCGAATTCGCAGCCGGGAACGTTGACAAGGGCCTGGTCGATGCGGTGGACACGGCGCTGATCACTGGCGCGCTGGCTCTTGGCCTGACGACGGTGCGGGTGTTGTCGCGCTTACCGGGGTCACCGTCGGGCGATCTGTGATGCAGCATCGATCTGGCATGCCATGCACGGTACAATCACCTCGCCGCTTGAGTGAAGGGACAGGTTGATGGAAACTATTCACGTTCTGGTAACCATGCCGTTTCCAGATGAGTTCATCGATAAGCTGTCGAACGTTTCGCCCCGGTTGGAGGTTGTCCGGCACGAGATGAAGGCTGCTGAAGACTACACGGACTTGATCAAGGGCGTCGACGTGCTGTACGCGTCGGGGAGCCTGCTGCCCCAACCTGAGGAAGCCGCGAGTCTGAAGTGGGTGCAACTGCACTCAGCCGGCGTCGACACGGTGCTGGATCACCCATTGTATACCGGCACCGACGTGACGTTTACCACAGCCAGTGGCATCCACACGGTGAATATGGCTGAATACACAATGGCCATGGTCCTCGCCTTTGCGCATCGCCTGCCGCGTATGTTCGAGGATAGGGCAGCGGCGACCTGGGCCAAAGGACGCTGGGATCGCTACGTTCCGAGCGAGCTGCGCGGCGCGACTCTGGGCCTTGTGGGCTACGGCAGCATCGCGCGGGAGATCGCGCGACAGGCGCAGGGGTTCGGCATGAGAATCCTGGCGACCAAGCGCAACGTGCGCAGCCTGACCGACGAGACCTATCTGATCCCCGGCACAGGCGACCCACAGGCCGAGATTCCGGAGCGAATCTACCCCATTCAGGCGCTCAAGTCGTTTCTCTCGGAATGCGACTATGTGGCGGTCACCCTGCCGCTGACCGATAAGACCCGCAATCTGATCAACCCCGCGGCGCTGGCCGCCATGAAACCCACCGCCATCCTGATCAACATCGGGCGCGGCGGGGTGATCGACGAGGCAGCACTGATCGAGGCGCTGGACAAGAAGACCATCGGCGGGGCCGGGCTCGACGTGTATGCCATCGAGCCGCTGCCCGACGACAGCCCGCTGTGGAAGCTCCCCAACGTCATCATGAGCCCACACGTATCTGGCTTTACGCCGTATTACGATGATCGTGCTACCGACCTGTTCGCCGAGAACCTGCGGCGCTTTGTGGTCGGCGAGCCGCTGCTGAACGTGGTGGATCGCTCGCGAGATTACTAGATCGCGCTGGTTGAACTGAAAACGCGGCGGGACGCACAAAGTGCGTTCCGTTTGCTGATGGCGTAGAGATCAGGCCGGTGTGGGTACAACGTCGGCCAGCCCGGCAACGTACTCCGCGAACTGGCCCGCCTTACACGCTTCGATGTAGCGCAGAATTTCCCCGCCCGCCAGTGGGTACAGGGGGTAGCACGACGTAGGCCACGCGCCATGCGGCGCGCACACCACGGCATGCACGACCGCGCCGGGAATGTCCACGCGCTGGTCGAAGCCTTCGACGATCTCCTCGGCGGTAATGACGACCTGCTTTGCGCCTAGCGACAGTTCGAAGTCGATGGCGCGGTTGCCGTTAAGCAGCGCATTGCCGGAGGGGTCGGCTTTCAGCGCGTGGATCACTGCCACATCCCAGTCAATCGCTGGGAAGGCCATCAACTGCTGGCCGGGGTTGTATGGGTCGTCGATGATTCTGACGTCGGGCCGCAGCCGTGGAAGGTCGGTGCCCAGCCAGGCGAGGCCGGGCATAAAGCTGATGTTCGCCAGGTGCGCGCGGATGCCGAAGGAAAGGCTCGCCTCGGTTTCTTCGACGATCTTGACCTGGCCTTGATGGGCTGCCTCGGTGAACATCGGTGCCAGGCCAAAGATCTCCATGCCAAAGTAGCAGCTCCTCACGCGGGAAATCAGCCCTGCCCCCAGCAGTAGATCGCTTTCGTAGCTGGCGGTGAAGGCCAGCAGCGTCAGGTCGGTGGGCCGTGGGCGCTGGGCCAGCAGCGCCCGCACAAAGGCGACCGGGCGGCGGTAGAGCGTCATACCGCCCAGCGCAAGCGTTTGCCCCGGCCGGACCAGCGCTGCCGCATCTTGAAGCGTCGTGAGCTTGTCTTGCATGGCTTCTCCTAGCTAACGCCGTACATGCTTTCTTTCTTCGCGGCCAGCCGTGAGGCGAGGTCCGTCAGGAGCTCGCGCCCTTCCACGCGCTCGATCCACTCCGCGGGAATGACACCCAGCCCATAGCGGGCTGCGACCAGCCCGCCGGCAATGCTGCCTACCGAGTCGGAGTCGCCGGCGATGTTGACCGCGCGCCGCACCGCACCAGGAAAATCACTGGTGTAGCGCGCGGTGCAGTACACTGCCATGGCCACGGCTTCGTCGGCGAGCCATCCGTTACCCAGGTGTTCCATCGCTGCCAGCTCGTCGGTCCACTCGGCCACGTGCCCGACCTTCAGCAGGGTATCGTAGAAACCCAGCGATACGTCCCCGCAGAATTCCAGCATCTGATTGGCGTAGTCAACCGGGTGAACGCCATCCAGGGCCAGCTTGATAAGGTAGGCGGAGGCAATCGTCGCTGCATCGGCGGTGGGATGCGCGTGGGTGGCAATGCCGGTCGCGTGGGCAACTTCGCGCAGGCGCCCAGGGTCCTTCTGGTACAGGTAGCCAATCGGCGCAACACGGATGCAGGAACCGTTGCCCAGCCCCTGCGCGCTGCCCGCTTCGCGCCATGACAGGCCAGCCTCCAGCGCGCGAACGGCCTCGGTGACGGTGTGGCCCGGCGCGCGCGTGTTCTCCGGCGAGTTGCTCCAGTCGATGAGCCGACGCGTGACGACTTCCATCAGTGTGTCGATATCGGCGTCCCCGGCCTCGATGAGTGCCTCGGCGATGGCAACCGTCATCTGCGTATCATCCGTAACCAGCGCCGGATTGGGCGGTTCCTGGATGCCTTCGTCGCCATAGGCAATCTTGATCTTGGGCATCTTCAGGAACTCGATCGGCCAGCCCATCGCGTCGCCAAGCGCCAGCCCATACAATATCGCACGCGCGCGCTGTGAATCGGTCATTGGCGCAACCTCGGCAGGGGAACACAATCTCTGGATGGCATGAAGTCTACATCAGCCCGGAGAGTCGGCGCAAGGAACCGCCACAGCGCTGACTCCACGCCTCGTCGGTACATCTCTCACAGCGTTCTTACGCATTTTGTACGTACAGCGTGTTACAATATGGAGTGGAATGACGTATAAATTCATGGGTTGAAGAGATTGAAACGACCCAGGAGAGAATAGATACAAATGTTTTTCCCGTTCTTTTTTGACCCACTTTACTTATTATTCATTGCCCCGGCGTTTCTGCTGATGCTGTATGCGCAGTGGCGCGTGAAATCGGCCTATAACAAGTGGGGCAAGGTGCCCAACACGCGTGGGATCGTGGGCGCGAAGGCCGCCGAGCAGCTCATCAACCAGAACGGGCTGAATGGCCTGCGTATCCAACCCATCGGTGGAAAGCTCACCGACAACTACGATCCGCGCAGCAAGACCCTGAATCTGTCTGAAGGGACCGCGCGCGGCACGTCGGTGGCCTCGCTGGCAGTCGTGGCGCACGAGATGGGCCACGCCATGCAGGACGCGACCGGCAGCCTGATGCTGCGGCTGCGCGGCGGGATCGTCCCGGCAGTGAACATCGGCTCGAACCTGGGGCCGATTCTGTTCATCGTGGGCTTCTTCCTGCGCTTCAGCCCGCTGATGTGGCTGGGCGTGGCGTTCTTCTCGATGGCGTTCGTGTTCGCGCTGATCACCCTGCCGGTCGAGCTTGACGCCTCGGCACGCGCGATGAAGATGCTGCGCACCGACAACCTGCTTGTCGGCAACGACGAGCTGCATGGCGCGCGCGCGGTGCTTAACGCTGCTGCGCTGACCTACGTCGCGGCGCTGCTGACGGCGCTGTTCCAGCTTCTATACTACGTGCTGCTGGCTTCCGGTGGCAGCCGGCGTCGCCGCTAATAACCCCTGGCTCTTACACACGGCGTGTCCTAACAGCACGCCGTGTGCTATGATAGGGGCAGATATTCTGCCGACACAGGTGCTGCCCCATGCCCTCATCCAGCCAACCCGCCGAAGACTACACCGTTGATGAGCTGATCAGCGTATGCATCGCCCGCCTGATGGAGGACGGCGAGACCGTCGCGCAGGGGCTGGCGACGCCGCTGGTGGCGGCGGGCTTCCTGCTCGCCAAGCTGACACATGCACCCAACCTGCGCTTCGCGTCGGCCATCGGGCAGGGTATCGCCGAGGACTGGGCTCCACTGGGGCTGGCGCGTATCGAAGACCTGTGGCTGGGCAAGGCGCTGATGGGCTCCGGGTTCATTCCGGCGGTGACGGAAGTGATGCCACGCTTCGCGCCCAAGGAATTCTTCCGACCGGGGCAGGTCGACGCGGCGGGCAACTTCAACAACATTGCCTTTGGCCAGAGCTACGAGAAACCCTACATGCGGCTGCCAGGCACAGGCGGCATCCCCGACCTGACCATCTTCTCGCACAATATCTACCTTTATGTGCCGCGCCATTCCAGGGTGACGTTCGTCGAGAAGGTGGACTTTGTCAGCGGGCTGGGCCACACACCCGACCGCACATGTGGTGCCGGTCCGCGCTACTGCATCACCGATCTGGGCCAGTTCGATTGGGCAGCAGGCCGGATGCGGCTCACGTCCATCCATCGCGGCGTGACGCCAGCGCATCTTCAGCGTAAGACGGGCTTTGAGCTGGACATCGCCCCCGGCGTGCGCGAGACGCTGCCGCCCACCGAAGAAGAGGTGCGCCTGCTGCGCGAGGAGATCGACCCGCTGGGCGTCCGAAAGCTGGAGATGCTGGGTGGGCAGGCGCGTAAAGACCTCATCCGCGATATCCTGGAAAAGGAAGGCGCGCTCTAAACGATGGCCGATGACCGCCACCCCCTGCTGACGGAGACGAGCTTTCACGTGCGTTTCGCCGAGACGGATCAGATGGGCGTGGTGCACCACGCGGCGTACGTAGTGTACCTGGAAGAGGGGCGCAGTGAACTGTCGCGGCGGTGGGGCGCGCCCTATTCGGCGCTGGAAAACGTCGGTTTTTCGCTCGCGTTGAGCGATGTGCAGGTCCACTACGTGGCATCAGCCCAATACGACGACCTGATCACTGTGCGGGCCTGGGTCGACGCGCTGCGCAGCCGCTCGATCACATTCGGCTACGAAGTGGTTGACGCCGCCACGCAGCGGGTGCTGGTGACAGGCTCGACGCGCCACATCTGCGTCAACCGCCAGGGGGAAGTGCGCCGCATCCCAGAGGGATGGGTCGCCCCGCTCAAGGCGGCGGGAGGGTGGTAGTGCCAGATTGCAGCGGCTGTCACGCTTGTGATTGGGCCGGAGAGGGGTAGAATTACGGGCATGGTAGAGAATCCAGTCCTCAATGACCGATATCGCCTTATCGAGCAGATCGGCGCCGGCGGCATGGCCGTGCTGTACAAGGCGCAGGATCTTGAGCTGGGCCGCATGGTGGCCGTCAAGGTGCTGCGACCCAGCCTGGTGGGCGACCCGGAGTTCCTGATGCGCTTTAAGCGCGAGGCACGGGCTGCTGCCAACCTGTCGCACCCCAATATCGTGACCGTCCATGACGTGGGGCAGGATGGCCCCAATACGCACTATATCGTCATGGAATACGTGCCAGGCCAGAACCTCAAGCAACTGCTGCGCGCGCACGGCGCGTTTGAGGTCGAGGCGGCGCTGGCGATCGTGATCGAGGTGTGCAAGGGCGTGGGCTATGCGCACCGCGCGGGGCTGATCCACTGCGACATCAAACCGCAGAATATCCTCGTCACGCCTGACAACAGCATCAAGGTGGCCGACTTCGGCATCGCGCGGGCGTTGAGCGCCGCCGCACCGGATGAGGTTGAGGATGTGGTATGGGGGAGCCCGCACTATTTCTCGCCCGAGCAGGCCGCCGGCGAGCCGCCTACCCCGGCCTCTGACGTGTATTCCATTGGCGTGGTGCTGTTCGAGCTTCTGACCGGCCAGCTTCCCTTTACCGGCAACGACTACCGCGAGCTGGCGCTGGCCCACCTGCGTCAGGAAGCGCCCTCGATCCTTAGCATCAACCCGTCGCTGCCGCTGGAGCTGGATCGGATCGTGCGTAAGGTACTCTCGAAGGAGCCATCGGCGCGCTACCGCACCGGCGACCAGTTCGGGCGCATCCTGCAGAAGTACTACGACCT
This sequence comes from uncultured Chloroflexia bacterium, assembly GCA_963787375.1. GTDB lineage: Bacteria > Chloroflexota > Anaerolineae > Aggregatilineales > UBA3940 > CAWBCR01. Next base: position 338,450 of record CAWBCR010000017.1, read on the forward strand.
CGGACAGCAGCCGACATCGTCGTTCGTGGTGAACCCCTCTTCGGCGCAGACCGCGCCAATGCCGGCTGCCCCGTCGATGCCGCCCACGCAGCCTGACCAGACTATCCAGCGCAGCACACCATCCAGCATGCCGCAGGATCAGGCGACGGTGCCCTCGCTGCCGCCGCTTGACATGGACGCCGTCCTGGACCGTCTACCATCGCAGCCGTCTGCACCGTCTGTGGCCTATCCCTCGCGCGCCGGGCGGCATCTTGAGGAGTACGAGTACGAGGACGACGCGCCTCAAGAGGATTTCGTGCCCGGCGTCGACGTTTACGGGATCGTGTTGGGTGTGCTGGCGGCTGTAGCGGCGCTGGGGCTCATTCCGCTGTGGATAGCCGTCGTGACGACCCTGACGCGGTGAACGACCTGCCGCTTACTTTCTGGGCAGATTGATGGGGATTCGCGTATTTGGTATAATCTCACAAACATGAGATGGGCGTCCCTTTCCTTTGGGACCGGGAATAGTTCGTAAATGTAGGATGGGAAGAGACAAAACAGGCGCAACCGCCCATCGGCGCGCGAGCGCCTTTTGTCTTATAGGAGTAGTGAATTGAATTCAACCCGCTTCAGACACGGTTTCGTCTATTTGCTGATCATCCTCGCCGTGGCGGTGATCCTGCTGGGCGCATTCGCGCGCCAGCCGAACCCCGATGTGTGGTCGTTGAGCCAGGTGGCCGACGCGGCCAAGGCCGGGCAGGTCGCCAAGATCGTCGTCACGGACACCGATCAGCTCAAGATTACGCTCAAGGATGGCAAGACAGCCGTCTCAAGCAAAGACCCGACGACACCTGCGCCGCAGCAGCTCACCGAGCTGGGCGTGACGTCGGAGCAGCTCAGCCAGATCGAGTGGGTCAACGAGAAGACGACCAACTGGCAGAGCATCCTAACGGCGCTGGTGTACCTCCTGCCGCTGGTCATCGTGCTGGGCGGTATCTACTTCATGCTGCGCCAGGCGCAGGGCAGCAACAACCAGGCGCTGTCGTTTGGCAAGAGCCGCGCCCGGATGTTCACCGGCGACCAGCCCACCGTGACGTTTGAGGATGTCGCAGGCTGTGACGAGGCCAAACAGGAGCTTGCCGAGGTGGTCGAGTTCCTGCGCGAGCCGGCCAAGTTCATCCAGCTTGGGGCGCGCATCCCGAAGGGCGTGCTGCTCGTCGGGCAACCGGGCACCGGTAAGACGCTGCTCGCCAAGGCGGTCAGCGGCGAAGCGGGTGTGCCGTTCTTCTCGATCTCCGGCTCAGAGTTTGTGGAGATGTTCGTCGGCGTCGGCGCGAGCCGCGTGCGCGACCTGTTCGATCAGGCCAAGCGTCACAGCCCGTGCATCGTGTTCGTAGACGAAATCGACGCGGTGGGTCGCCATCGTGGGGCCGGCCTGGGCGGCTCGCACGACGAGCGCGAGCAAACTCTTAATCAGATTCTGGTCGAGATGGACGGCTTCGACACTGACACCAATGTGATCATCATGGCGGCCACCAACCGCCCGGACATCCTCGACCCGGCGCTGCTGCGCCCCGGTCGCTTCGACCGCCGTGTGATCCTCGACCGGCCTGATGTACGCGGGCGTGAGGCCATCCTGAAGGTGCACATCAAGGGCAAGCCGCTGGCCGATATCGACCTGAGCATTCTGGCCAAGTCGACGCCAGGCTTTGTCGGTGCGGACATCGAGAATATGGTCAACGAGGCTGCGATCCTGGCAGCCCGCCGCAACAAGAAAAGCATTGAGATGGAGGACTTCCAGGAAGCGATCGAGCGTGTGATCGCCGGACCGGAGCGCCGCAGCCGCCTGATCACGCCGGACGAGAAGAAGATCACAGCCTATCACGAGGCTGGTCACGCCGTCGTGGCGCACCTGATGCCCTTCTGCGACCCGGTCCACAAGGTGACGATCATCCCGCGTGGAATGGCCGGCGGCTATACGATAGCGCTGGGCGAAGACGTGATGTTCATGTCACGCTCTAAGTTCCTGGACACGATTGCGATGGCGCTCGGCGGGCGCATCTCTGAAGAGCTGGTTTTCAACGAAGTGACAACTGGTGCCAGCAACGACCTTGAGCGGGTGACTAAGATGGCCCGCAATATGGTGACGCGCTACGGCATGAGCGAGCGCCTCGGCCCGATGATCTACGGCCAGAAGGAAGAGCTGGTTTTCCTGGGCCGCGAGATCGGCGAACAGCGTGACTACAGCGAGGCCGTTGCGGAAGAGATCGACGAAGAGGTGCGTAGCATCATCAGCGAGACCTACGTCCGTGCCCGCAACGTGCTGATCGAGAACCGTGAAAAGCTGGAACTGATCGCGCAGACGCTGCTGGAAGTCGAGACGCTGGATCGCGACGAGTTCGTCCGGCTGATGGAGGGCGCGCCAGAAGAGCCCGAACCGGATAGCGATACCCCCAGGCCCAAGCCGAAGGCCGGCAAGCGGTCTGTAGAGCAGGGCAGCGAAGATGCGCCTCCGGCGCTGGACCTGCCCCCGGCACCTGCCCCGGCATGATCGTGATCTGAGAGAGAATCAAATGGGCGGCTGTGTGATGACTAGCCGCCCATTTTCATTCCAGAGGGTGATCAGCTAACCCTTCGTTTCCATCTTGACCAATTCGCGACGCAGAATTTTGCCGACGGCGGTCTTAGGCAGCGCGTCGACGAACTCCATGCGGCGCGGAACCTCGTAGGGTGCCAGCTTGGTCTCACAATAGGCGATCAGATCTTCTTTGCTGATCTGTTTACCCGGCGCCAGTACAATCCACGCCTTGAGCGCTTCCTGTCCCTCTTTTTCGGGGTGCGGGATGCCCGCGACCGCCGCTTCGGCGACAGCCTCGTTTTCCATCAGTGCCTTCTCGACGTTGTTAGGATATACGTTGAAGCCGCCGATGATCACCATGTCTTTCTTGCGGTCGACGATGTAGAAGTACCCTTCTTCGTCCATGCGGGCGATATCGCCGGTATACAGCCAGCCATCACGGATCGCGTTGGCTGTTTCGGTAGGCATGTTGTGGTAGCCGGTCATCATCACCGGGCCCCGAATCACCAACTCACCGACCTCACCAACCGGCATGTCGGTCTTACCATCGTCCAGGCTGACGATGCGACACTCGACATCCGGGAAGGGCATGCCAATCGAGCCGACCTTATTGACACCCTGCATAGGGTTACAGTGGGTGGCAGTCGGGGCCTCGCTCATCCCGAAGCCTTCTGCCACCGTGCCGCCGCTTAGCTCTTCGAAGCGGCGCTTGGTCTCAGGGGCCAGCGGTGCAGACCCGCTAATGCAGGCCCGGATTGAACTGAGGTCATACTTGCCGGCAATCACGTCGGGATGGTAGTTGACGGCGTTATACAACGACGGGACGCCCATGAAGGTCGTCGGCTTGAACGTGTCGATGGTGCTCAACAGGTCGTTGATGTCGCGTGCGTTGGGCACCATGATCATCGACGAGCCGGTCCTGATGGCGTACATCATGACGGCAACCATGCCATACACGTGGAACATCGGGATGGCCGCCAGAAACCGCTCAGGCTCCATGATCTCTGTCCCCATCCAGCGGCTCATTTGTATCGCGTTGGCCACCAGCGCGCTGTGCGGGCCGCGTGCGGCCTTTGGGACGCCTGTGGTACCGCCGGTGTACTGGAAGATGGCAGTGTCTTCGGTGGGAACGATATCCACTTTAGGACGCTGATTGGGGGTGTATCGAGCCAGCAGGTCCTGGAGCCATACATCGCCATCGCGCAGCGCCTCGACATAGTGGCCGTCTTTCTTTTCCCGCGCCAGCGTGAAGAGAGTCTTAGCCAGCCCCGGCAGGTATTCCTTGTAATTTGAAACGATCACCTTCTTGAGGGGCGTCTGATCGCGGATGGTGTTGAAGCCCTTATAGAACAGGCTCATGCAGATGAGCACGCCGATCCCGGCGTCGTTGAGCTGCTCCGCGTGTTTGGCCGGGGGGAAAGAGGGGTTGAGCGCTACAACAATGCCACCCGCCTTCAGAATGCCGAAGAACGCGATGGCAAACTGCGTGCAGTTGGGGAAACATACCCCGACCCGGTCGCCCTTCTTGACACCCATGTCAGCCAGTGCAGCAGCCAGACGGTCGGTCTGCTCGCCCAGCTCGCGGTAGGTTATCGAAGCAGCTTTGCGCCCGACCAGGGGTAAGTGGGCTGAGGTGATACACGCAATATTGTCGGGGTACTTCGCGACGGACTCGTCAAGCATGCCAAACACCGGAATGTCGGGGTATGGTTTGAGCGAGGCAGGGACTCCCTTGTCGTAATGGCTGATCCAGGGCTTATCCGAATAGCTTACCATTGTGCTCCTCCTTTGAGTGGAACCAGAACAAGCCAGTCAGGCTGGTCTCAAAACCGGGGAGTAGGTCGGACTGCCGGTCATTTGACCGGGCTCAAGGATGGAGTCCCCAGCGGTAGGGGCGGCGACTTGCTCACATAGCGCTGGCGGAAAATGGCGCGAACATACAGCGAAACGTGAGGCAAAGCCGATAAATACTGTCAAGTGTTTAATCGAAAGGACTCTCAGTCAAACGCTTAGTCTTAGTATAGCAATAGTCTATTACGAGTTAATTCAAGTAGAGACGTGGCCAGGGTAATCGCATCAAAATAGAATCCAGGGTCTTCCTGGCAGTTTGGGCGCTTTCTCAGCCGCTGCAATGCACTTTGATTCCGAATCTCCGCGAAAATCCGCCAGATTCGAGGCAACATTGTCCGGCAAATCGCGGAACAAACGTGCAAATTGACTGAGATCGAGCTTCGGTATCCCTATCTGGCCGCTTTTCAGATTTGATGCGATTACCCTGGAGACGTGGCTTGTCACCCCGTCTTCGTGCGGGTAAATCTCCAGTGGTAGGTGGTCAACAATCCGATAGAATAGTAGTGTTGTGGTGCAAAAAATCCGATAGAGGAGCATCTGCACATGGATTCAACCCAAACGGCCAAAATGGTTGCCTGGCTGGACGAAGAGCGCCGGAAGGACAAAGCGCTGATTACCAAGTTAGAAGAACGGGGCAGCGCGCAGACGGCCCTGCTTGAAGATCAGTCCCGCCGCATCCAGGCGCTGGAAGCCGAGCTAACCAACGTGCGCACGTCCGGTATATCCATCAGCCACTTTGATGAGGCGATCGGACGCCTGCGGGCCGACTTCAGCGCGTCGCTGGAGCAGTTCGAGTCAAGGCGGGGAAATATTGAACTGGACCTCAAAAAGATCCGCGATGCGGATCGTGACGCAGTCATGAAGGTGATCGACGAGCTGCGGCAGGAGACGACCACGCGCATTGACCGGGCAGTGCAACCGCGCAAAGCTGAAGAAGAGCGCCTCGCGAAAGTCGCCGCCGAGCTGCAAACCTATGCCGATAATCTCTCGAAGAGCTTTGAGGAGTTTCAGCGGTCGCTGGGCTATCTGGAAGAACAGCGCCGGCAGGATACGCGGCGCATCTCGGACGTCAACAGCGATGTCGCTGAAGTGGCCAAGCGCGCCGAAAGCCAGCAGGCCAAGCTGGAGCTGCTGGAGGACCTGAGCCGCCGCAACGAGCGCCAGCTTACCGAGCTGAGCGGGTTGCTGAACGAATTCAAACAGCAGCGATTGGAGTGGAGCGAGCAGCAGGCGCTCATCGAGCAGCAGCGCGAGCAGACGATGAATGAGATGGTGCGCCGCATGGATGGGTTCGGCGAGGACATGGCAGGCTTCACCAAGCAAGTCGAAGTGTGGGCCGATACGCACCGCGAGATGAAAAAGCAGATTGGCGATTTCGAGCGGCTGGCCGACCGCATCGACCGGCGGCTGAACGAGGTCTCGGAAATGCAGCGCCTGTCTGAGGAGCGCTTCCGCCAGGAGTGGGAAGAGTATCTCACCGACGACCAGAAACGCTGGCGGCAGTTTACCATCACCAACGAAGAGGCATGGCGCACCAACGAGCGCACCATTGACGAGATCAAGTCGCTGCTGACGCAGCTTGGCGAGCGCAGCGAGCGCCAGGTAGAGCACCTGAAGCTGACGGCCAAAGTCCAGGCGGACGTGATGGCTGCGCTCATGAACCAACTGCGCACGTTGAGCGAGACGGCTGAAGAGGCGCGCAAGACGCTGCCCTCGCTGACAACATAAGGCGGCTGGATGACTTACGTAATCGGCACAGCGGGCCATGTCGACCACGGCAAATCGACGCTGGTCAAGGCGCTGACCGGCATCGACCCGGACCGGCTGGCGGAAGAAAAAGCGCGCGAGATGACGATCGACCTGGGCTTTGCGTGGCTCACGCTGCCCAGCGGTGAGACGGTTGGCATCGTCGATGTGCCGGGGCACCGCGATTTTATCGAGAACATGCTGGCCGGTGTGGGCGGCATCGACCTGGCGCTGTTCGTAGTGGCCGCTGACGAGGGCGTAATGCCACAAACGCGCGAGCACCTGGCGATCCTTGACCTGCTCGAAGTGCAGGGCGGGGTTGTCGCGCTGACCAAGATCGACATGGTAAGCGACCCCGAATGGCTGGACCTCGTCACGCTCGACCTACAGGAAATCCTCAGCGGGACGGCGCTCGACGGCGCGCCCATCGTGCCTGTCTCGGCCCGGACCGGCGAAGGGCTCGATGACCTGCTGGCGACGCTCGACGCGGCGTTAAGCGGTCGCCCCCCACGCGCCGATCGGGGCCGCCCGCGCCTGCCCGTCGATCGCGTGTTCACCATCAGTGGATTTGGCACGGTCGTCACCGGCACCCTCAGCGACGGCTCGCTGCGTGTGGGCGACGAAGTTGAGATCGCCCCATCCGGCAGGCGGGCCCGCGTGCGGGGGCTGCAAAGCCACAAAGAGACGCTTGACTCCGCGCTGCCCGGCAGCCGGGTGGCGATTAACCTGGCTGGGGTCGACCGCAATGACGTGAAGCGCGGCGATGTGGTCGCTGCGCCGGGGCTGCTGCGCGGCACGACATTGGTCGACGTGCAGCTCAGGCACCTGGAGGACGTCGGGCGTCCGCTCAGACACAACGCCGAGGTCAAGTTCTTCAGCGGCGCGGCGGAGACGGTGGCCCACGTGCGGCTCGTCGGCGACCGTGAGCTTGCGCCGGGCGCGATGGGCTGGCTTCAACTGCGACTGATCGATCCGCTTGCGCTGGACAAGGGCGACCGTTTCATTCTGCGCTACCCCTCCCCACCCCAGACTATCGGCGGCGGCACGATCCTCGACCCGCATCCGCCGCACCGCTGGCGGCGCTTCAAGCCGGAAGCGATCACACGCTTCGAGACGCTGGCGGCGGGCACACCTGACGAGCTGCTGCTGAACGTGCTCGAAGGTCAGCCCGGGCTGTCACCTGCCCAGGCTGCGCAGGCAACAGGCCTGAGCGCAGATGAGGTCGAGGCAGCAGCGCAGGCGCTCGTTGAGCGGGGCGAGGCGCTGGTTCCTGAGGCTGGCTGGCTGATGGCGCGTGCATCGTGGGAGCGGCTGGCCGGGCAGATCGCCCGGGAGGTGGGCGCTTATCATCACAGCTACCCACTGCGGCCCGGCATGCCACGCGAGGCGCTGCGCAGCCGGATGGCGGTTGACGGTAAGCTGTTTGGCGTGCTGCTGTCGCTAGCTGGCGAAGCCGGGGTCGTCGTCGATGAGGGGACGCAGGTGCGACTGCCGGAGCACGCGGTGACGTTCTCCGAGGCGCAGCAGGCTGCCGTTGGGCGGCTGGTGGCGCAGATTGAGCGCAATCCGGCCACGCCGCCGAGCGTCAAAGAGGCAACTGAGATGGTAGGGGAAGATGTGCTGCAGGCGCTTGTCGAGCGTGGCAACCTGGTGCAGGTCAGCCCGGAGGTATTTTTCGACGCGGATACGTTCAGTCGGATGGTGCAGCAGGTTGAGGACTACATCGCGGCACACGGCGCGATCACGGTGGGGCAGGCGCGCGACCTGTTCGACACCAGCCGCAAATACGTGCTGGCGCTGCTGGAATACCTGGACGGCGCGGGTGTGACAAAACGGGTGGGAGATGAGCGCACGCTGCGGCACTCCCGTTAGCGGCTCAGTATGCCTTAATGAAGATGCTGTAGAAGACCACCGCGCCCAGCATCGTGCATCCAAACAGCAGCGTGACGGCAGCCAGCGCCAGCAGCCAGTGCACCGCCGGGTGCAGCGGAAGACGTCGGCGGCGGCAAAACAGCCGGATACGTGGCGGCCATGGCTCATAACCAACCAGTGGGTCATTCGCAAGATGGTTGAGCATCAACTGCCGGCGCAGAGGGTTGTTCGCATAGCCGTATTTGCCCGGCAGATATGGTTTTCGGCCTCGATCAGCTACCAGCCTCATGGTTTTTCCTGCCTGCAACCACTACACCGATCCTCACCTTTACTATATCAGAAAACAAACCTGCGTGCTTGACAGGAACCTGTCAGTGGCGCGGGTTATGCTGACAAAAAACGGCCCCTCTTGCATAGAGGGGCCGTGAGCGTGCTTCTGCCTGCCTGAGTTTAGTACTCGGGCATAGGCGGCATCGGCTTCTCGTCCTGCGGGATGTCGGTGATCAGCGCCTCGGTGGTCAGGATCATCGCCGCGATGCTGGCCGCGTTCTCCAGCGCGCCGCGCGTCACCTTGGCCGGGTCGATGATGCCGGCCTTGATCATGTCGGCGAACTTGTCGGTGATCACGTCGTAGCCGATCTTGTCGTTCTTCTCGTCCTTCTGCATCCGGCGGACGCTGTCGATGATGACCGCGCCATCCTGGCCGGCGTTGGCCGCGATCTTATGCATCGGGGCCTACAACGCCGTGCGGACGATGTCCACGCCGGTCTGCTCGTCCGGGTAGTCCATCTTGACCTTGTCGAGCTTGCTGATGGCGTTGATCAGCGCCACGCCGCCGCCGGGCACTATGCCCTCCTCGACGGCCGCGCGGGTCGCGCTCAGCGCATCCTCGACGCGGTGCTTCTTTTCCTTCAGCTCAACCTCGGTCGCCGCGCCGACGCGGATGATGGCCACGCCGCCGGCCAGCTTCGCCAGCCGCTCCTGGAGCTTCTCCTTGTCGTAGTCTGAGGTGCTCTGCTCGATGCTGACCTTGATCTCCTCGATGCGGCCCTTGATCTGCGCTTTTCGTCGCCGTGACCGTCGATGATGGTGGTGTCGTCCTTGGTCGAAACGACCTTTTCGCGCCGTGCCCAGGTCCTCGATGGTGGCGCTGTCGAGCTTGCGGCCGACCTCCTCGGAGATGACGGTGCCGCCGGTCAGGATCGCGATATCCTGCAGCATCGCCTTGCGGCGGTCGCCGAAGCCAGGGGCCTTGACGGCCAGCACGTTGAACATGCCGCGCAGCTTGTTGAGCACCAGGGTGGCCAGCGCCTCGCCGTCGATGTCCTCGGCGATGATGACCAGCTCGCGCTTGCCGCGATTGAGCAGCTTCTCAAGAACGGGCATGATGTCGGCGGCAGCCGAAATCTTCTTGTCGTAGATCAGGATGTAGGGCTCTTCGATCACAGATTCCATGGTCTCAGGGGTGGTGACGAAGTAGGCGCTGATGTAGCCGCGGTCGAACTGCATACCCTCGACGTACTCGGTCTCAAAAGCGAGGCCCTTGCTCTCCTCGACGGTGATGACGCCGTCCTTGCCGACCTTCCACATGACCTCGGCGATCAGCTCGCCGATCTCACGGTCCTGCGCGGAGATCGACGCCACGCTGGCGATTTCTTCCTGCGTGTCGATCTCGACGGCCTGCTTGAGCACGGCCTGCGAGACGGCGTCGGTCGCGGCCTCGATGCCACGCTTGAGCAGCATCGGGTTTGCACCGGCGGCCACGTTCTTCAGGCCCTCGTTGACCATCGCCTGGGCCAGCACGATGCTGGTGGTGGTGCCATCGCCGGCGATGTCGTTAGTCTTGGTGGCGGCTTCCTTCAGAAGCTGGGCGCCCATGTTCTCGTAGGGGTCTTCCAGCTCGATTTCCTTGGCGACCGTCACGCCGTCGTGGGTGATGGTCGGCGCGCCGAACTTCTTGTCGAGCGCCACGTTGCGGCCCTTGGGGCCAAGGGTGGTGGTGACTGCGTTTGCGAGAACGTCGACGCCGTATTTGAGCTTGCGGCGTGCTTCCTCGGAAAAAGCTAGCTGCTTGGGCATAGGATACTAACCTCCGTTATAGCTGGTATGTCGTGTGATGAATGCGTGTCAAAGAAGTGTCAGGACTCGACGATGGCCAGAATGTCGCTTTCCTTGAGGATAAGCAGCTTCTTGCCGTCGAGCTTGATCTCGGTGCCGGAGTACTTGGCAAACAGGATGGTCTGCCCGACTTCAACGTCCATCTGAATGCGTTTGCCGTCGTCATCTTTGCGGCCAGCGCCAACTGCCAGTATCTCGCCCTGCTGCGGTTTTTCCTTGGCCGTTTCGGGCAGAATGAGCTGGCCATCTGCGAAGGTTTCCTCGCGCTCGATGGGTTCGACGACAACGCGGTCCCCTAGTGGGCGCAACTGAAGTGCCATAAGTCGATGCCTCCTTGGTATGGCGTGTTGCTATCTGAATGTGCCTGTATCGGTAATTAGCACTCGCATCGTTAGAGTGCTAATTGTCGAGGCTAGTATAACGCTCTGCCACGGAGGATGTCAAGGGATCACGGAGGATTTCTTATGCAATTCCAATACGCACCGGGACACAGAACAGCGCCCACCCTTTTCAGGGCAGGCGCTGTAGGTCTGAAGGAGGTGGCTGTCTGGACCAACGGGCTCGATCACATCATGGGTGTGCGGCCCACACTGCTGTTTTCGTCCACGTCACCTCCGTTACCGTCCTCGGTTGGGCGATTGGAGGCTTCATTTCCATTATCGTATAGATTTCCTCCGCTGTAAAGTCCATCCGGCGGATTTCCCTGAGCCGTGGCAAACAGCGGGCCGGCAAGCGGGGCAGCATCGTCGAGTGGGGTGAGCGGTGGCTCCTCAGCTGGCGGTCCTGGGATGGCCTCCAGCGCGGCGATAAGCTCTTTGACCTGATCGAGCCGGCCTGACTTGAGCCGCGTGAATGTCTCCTCGGCCTGCTCGGCGTAGGTCCACGCCTGCTCGGTGAGGCCCATCGCATAATACAGGTTGCCCAGGTTGAGGCATACCACGGCCCGCTCATGCGGGTCTCCCTCCCGGTCGAACGTGTCAAGCGCCTCCACGAACAGCGATTCTGCGCGATCGTAGGTCCCCTGCTGCTTGTACAGGATCGCCTGATGGCACTTGACCATTGCCAACCCGGCCTCATCACCTACCGCGCGCAGCAACTGCACGGCCTGGACGTAATCGGCCTGCGCGCGCGACCACTCGCCCAGATCGTCGCGGATCGCGCCCCGCTGGGCCAGGCAGCGCGCCTGAAGCGCCGCGCTCTTAATCTGCAACGCGCCGGCGAGCGCCTCCTCGACGGCCTGCAGCGCCTCCTCACGCTGGCCGAGCATCTTGTGCGCCAGCGAAAGATTAAACAGGGCGATGACGGCGTCTGGTTGGGCCTCAGGCGCAGCCTCGAAGGTGCGCAGGCTGCGGCGATAGGTCTTAATGGCATTCTGGACGCGACCGGAGAGCAGCTCCAGATTGGCGATGTTGTTCAGCGCCGATGCGGCATCGACGTCGTGTTTCTCACGCTCGAAGACATTGCGCGCGTCCTCGTAGGCGCGGCGTGCTTCGGGCCATTCTCCCTGGTCGCGCAGCCAGTGGCCGAGCAGCATCAGGCGCTCGGCAGCGGTGATCGGCCTGCCGCGTTTGCCGGCAATGGCCGACCAGCGACGGAATGCAGTCAGGGTTGTTTCCGTGTCGTTGGCAGTGCGGGCGACAGCCGTCTGGACTGCCGCTGCGTCTTCGTAGTCAGGGTCCAGCGTGAGGGCCGACGAGGCCGCAGCCAGAGCCAGCTCATTCTGATTGCGAGCCCAGGCGGCGCGGGCCTGCGCCACCTGCCGGAACGCCTCGAAGCTGGCCGGGCGCGGGATGGCGTTCACCCGCTGCCGCAGCGGATCGTCTACCGATATCCCCAGCCGCTCGATGATCGCCAGAACAACCTGAGCGACTGCGCGGTTGAAGGCCGGCAGCGGGAACGAAATCTCAAGAGGCGCTGCGGGCACATCTGGGGCGATGACGAACAACCGCAGCCCGAGCATCTTGGCCTCATCATCTAACACGTAGCGGCCATGCACCAGCGCCTGCATCTTGAGATTGCGACGCAGCACCTGGATGCCCTCGTCGTCAAGCGGCAGGCGCAGCTTAGAGGCGGCGATTGCGCGGGCGACGGCGTTGTAGTCGACAACCGACAGGTCCACCTGCTGGAGGTGCTCGGAGAGCAGGCTGCTCAACAGAGCCCCTATCCAATGGGACTCTTCTGTCTCGCGGTTACCGATCAACGGCGCAATGCCGATTTCGCCCTGTGATGCCGGTTGCTGGGCCATACGGCTCCTCTGACTGATGGTCATCTGCCTGATTGTGCACCATAACGAGCGGGGATGCCAATGCGCCCGCCTGCGGGTTATACTTGGATCGCGATCCCCTTACCCGCTGTGTGGAGACGATGGCGATCAAACACAACACTGCCGCACGTCACGCCTATCCAACGCACCACATACCAGTTGTGTCGCTGTCTGTCGCGATACTGCTGGCCGCCGCGCTGATGCGGATGGCGCGCCTCAACGCCGCACCGCTGTATCTCGACGAGTCTACCCACACGTGGTGGGCCCAGCAGATCGTCAACCAGCAGGCGAATTGGACCGTTGGTGTGGAGCATAACAAGGTCCTCTTCCCAATAGTCTTCTCGCTCCTTCACCCCGTTGGTCCCGAAAGTCCCTTTCTGGGCAGGATAGTGTCGGTGCTGGGTGGCGTCTTGAGCGCAGCGGCGTGCATTGGCATGGGGCGGCTGCTTGACGAGGATCGCACCGGTCTGCTGGCCGGGCTGCTGTATGCGCTGCTGCCGATGGCTGTGTTCCACGAGCGACAGGCGCTGGTCGACCCCCTGATGGGCGCGCTGACGACGCTCAGCCTGGTGTTCATGCTGTGGCTGGTGAAACGCCCCAATGTGTGGACGGCGCTGCTGCTGGGCGTGACGCTCGGCGCGGCGTACCTGGCGAAGATCCCGGCAGAGATGTTCTTCGCGCTGCCGTTCGCCGCTGCGCTGCTGCTTGCCCCGCGTGACAGGCTGATTGGTACGCTGATCCTGAGCGCGCTGGCGGTCGGCGTGGCCTTTGTTACCTATCGAGCGGTGTATTATGCCGCCGCCCGTGAAGGTGTGACACCCGTCATCAACCAGGCCACAGAGAGTCGCATCCGGCTGTTCGCGCTTGGAAGCCCCCAGACCCTTGTCGATATCCGGCGCGATGCAAGCAACATGGCCGACTTCACCGCACACTATGTTGGCTGGCTGGCTGTGGGGCTGACCGCCCTTTCGCTAATATGGGTGGCGGGCGGGCAACGGCGGCGTGCGCTGCTGTTCCTGTGGATCCCGGCGGTGGCCTACACGCTGGTGTGGCTGCTGCTCAAGACCGAGGCCTACACGCTGCCAGCCCGCTATTTCACGTCGACGCCGGCCCCGCTGATGGTGCTGATCGCAGTCTCGGTGCGGCTGGGCTGGTCAGCGTGGCGGCTGCGCTGGCCGCGCTCGGCAGTGTGGGCTGGCAGCGCGCTGCTGGCGCTGCTCGTTATCCCCTGGTTGAGCTTCGACATGCAGCTGATCCGCGATGTGAATACGGCCCCATTGGCCAGAGGTGATGAGCAGTTGTATGTCACCGGCTACACCGCCGGGCAGGCATATCAGGACGCTGCCGACTATCTGTTGAGTGTGTGGCGATCCACGGGTAAGCCGGTCGACACACTGATGTATGGCGGCTACTTCTGGGAAGTCTCGGCGGCGTTGGGGCCGCGCGTAGGGGAATCAACCTGGCTGAAGCCCAATAACGGCTTCCAGTCGCTCGACATGGCCCGCTGGCTGGCCGCCGGCGACTCGGTCTACCTGCTCCAGACGAACTACGGCGGCACGATCCATACTGGCTACGCGCACGGCGCGACCTTCGAGCGAGTGCGCACCTTCGTACACCACGATGTCACGCTGATGGTGTATCGCGTCACCGGCGCACGCGGACCGCTTGCCACGCTGATTACCAATGACCGCGCGCCCGACGCCGCCCGGCTGGCCAACTCATATAGCGCGCTGGCTGCTGACCTGCGGGCTTCTCCGCCTGATGCGACGCTTGTCCTGCCACCCGACCATGCCGACACGCTGGCGGCGCTTGGCGTGCCGGGTGTCGTCCCGTTCGAGGCGCGCGTCTGGCCGCTGACGGTCGAAGCGGCGCAGCGCTGGCTCGACGGCCAATCCTATGGAGGCGCGCAGCGGATCGCGGTTGTGCAGGTTGATCCTGACCAGCTCGACCCGGCGCGGGCATTCTCGCTGGCGCTGCTTTCGCGGCTGTATCGCGAAGGCGAGACGTGGTATGGGCAGGTCAACCTGACACGTTATGTCGCCGGACCGGCAGCGCCTGCGCTCGCGCCCTCAGACGCGCAGTGGGAGCATGCCATCAGCCTGGACGGAGTCGCCATCGTCGATCCAGCACCCTCCCCCGGCGGTGTCGTACGGATCGCGCTGTGCTGGCAGACATCCGTCCCGGTGCAGGATGTGTTCTCGGTTTTTACGCACGTGGTCGACGCGAATGGGACGCTGGTCGCGCAGTATGACTCGGTGCCCGGCGGGGGGGGTGCTGCCCATGACCATCTGGACGCCCAACCAGCCGGTCGATGACCGCTTCGCCATCCGCCTGCCCACCGACCTCGCGCCAGGGCGCTACACGCTGCGGCTGGGCATCTATCGCCCCGATAACAACCTGCGTCTGCGTGTGACACGCGGAGCGGATGCCGCGCCAGATTTCGTCAACCTGGGATACATCGACGTGCAGCCTAGATAATCTCCATCACCGAGCCCTGGCTGGTCTTGGTGATCTCGATGCGCACCGGGAAGGCCTCTTTCAAGTCGTCGATGTGCGTGATGACCAGGATCAGGTCGAAGTCGTCCTTGATGGCGGTAATGGCCTGCACCAGCCGCTCGCGGCCCTGCGCGTCCTGCGAGCCGAAACCCTCGTCAATGATCAGCGTGCGTAGCTGCGCCCCCGCACGCCGTGCCAGCAGGCGGGAAAGCGCCAGCCGGATGGCAAAGTCGACACGGAATGCCTCACCGCCGCTGAACGTCTCGTAGTCGCGGGTGCCCAACTCGTCGGCGATGCGAATGTCGAGCGTCTCCTTAATGCCGCCAGTGACTTTCTCGCGCTGGGTCTCAAAGCGGATGTGCATGCGGCCATCCGTCATGCGCGAAAGGACCTGGTTGGCCTCCTCCTCAATCTCCGGGATGGCTGCCTCGATGATCATCGCCGGGATGCCGTCCTTGCCAAAAGCGGTCTTCAACTCCTCGTAGATGCTGGTCTCGCTGCCAAGCTGGTCACGTTTGGCGTGCAATTCCTCGCGGCGATGGCGCTGCTGGTCCAGTGCGTTGAGCTTCTGCTGCGCCGCGCCGACGGCATAATGCGCCTGCCGCTCGCGATCCCGCAGGTCGGCAAGCGCCTGCTCCCAGCGGCGCAAGTCGACAAGCTGCTCGTCAAGCGCGGCGATCTCGACGGCCAGCACGTCCAGCGTGGCGGTGTCTTCGGCGATCTGCTCCTCCAGCCCGCCAATCCGGTCGCCCAGGCGCGAGAGCATCGTCTCAAGCCCCGGCGCGGCTTCCAGCGCCCGGTCCAGCTCGCTTTTGCGCCCTTCATATGCTTCGTACTCGGCCATGCGCGTGCGGGCGTCGTGGTGGGCGTCATCGTCGTAGCCCAGCTCGGCAAGCTGCGCCTGAATTTCGGCAAGCTGCGCCTGCGCTTCGTGAGCGTAGTCGCCTTCGGCGAGAATACCCTCGACTTGTGCAATGCGCGCGCTGGCTTCGACCATCTCCTGCTGCGCGGCTTCGGCACGGCCGAATCGCTCGGTGAGCCGCGCGACGTACTCACGCAGCGGCGGCAGGTTGCGCAGCTCGGCCTCGGCGTCTGACAGGTCTCGCGTCAGCGTTTTGATCTCGGCAGCGACCTGCTCAGTCCGGTCCCGGTTGGCACGGTACAGATCCCCTTTCTGAGCGCCCTCGGCGGCCAGCCGCTCCAGCAGGTCGGCGCGGTGAGAATCGCTCAATTCCTGCTGGCACAATGGGCAGATCGGTTCTGTCGCCGCCGTGATGTCGTCCTGCTGGCTCTTGATGCGGTCCATGTCGACCAGCAGCGTCTTGTTGGCGGTCTCAAGCTCGGCGCGCTCCTCACGCAGCGCAGCCAACCGCTCGCGCCAGTCGTTGCGCTCGACCTCGCGCGCCTCCAGCCGCTCGATCTTGCCCTGGGTATCTTCGAGCGCGTGGTGGTCCTCGCCACCGCTTGAAATCTCGCGCTCTAACTCGCCGCTGCGCTTGATCAGCGATCCGCGCTCGGCCTCCAGGTGGCTGCGCTCCGCGCCGACGATCTGCTGAAGCTCGCCCTGCTGGCCGCGCAGGTCGCTCTGCTCGATCAGCCGTGTGCTGAGGTCGCGCTCTGCCTGGCGCGCGCTTTGCAGTGCCGCGTAGCCTGTTTCGATCTCCTCACGTGCGGCCAGCACCTGCTGGTAGCCGTCGAGCTGGCGGGCGTACTGCTGCTGATCAGCCTGGCTGCGGGTGATATCGTCTCTGGCTTGCTGGACGCGCCGCACGAGGTCATCGTGACGCACCTGGCGGTTGTCGCGCTCGCGGCGGGCATCTTCCAGGGCGTGAACTCCCTGCTCGGCCTGCTTGACCTTCTCCGACAATTCGGCTCAGCGCCTGCTGAGCGGTGATCAGCTCGCGCTGGTAGTCGGCTTCACGGGCGAGGTCTGTCTCGATGCGCTGCAGGTCGCCGTCGATCTGCTCGCGCTCCTGCTCAGCAGCGCGCAGGCGGCGCTTGGCCCGTTCCTCATATTCGGTCCACACGTTCAACCCCAGAATCTCGCCCAGGATCGTCTTGCGCTCACCGGGTGTCTTCTTGGTGAATTCGTCGGCGCGGCCCTGCATCAAAAAGGCGGAGTTGATAAACGTCTGGTAGTCAAGGCGCAGCAGCCGGTCAATGTGATCCTGTGTGGCGCGGATGCTCGAATCGGTCAGGCTGCGCCATTCGCCGCTGTCCTCCACTTCCAGGTACAGCAGGCTGTTGCCGCGCCCCTGGCGGGAGCGGTAGCGCGTCACCCGGTAGCGATTGCCTTCCAGCACAAACGTCAGTTTGACCCACATCTCGATCTCGTCACCGTGGATCAGGTCATCGTCGCGGCGGGTGCGGGCTCTGCCCCACAGCGACCACGTGATCGCGTCGAGCAGCGATGATTTGCCCGCGCCATTGGCCCCGGCCAGACAGGCCAGATGAATGCCCGTCAGGTCGAGCGGCTCAGGCTCTCGGTATGCCAGGAAGTTGTATAGTTCGAGCTTGACCGGGATCATGCTCACCTTCTCTAAGCGGAAAAGAGACGAACGCCCCGGCGTGGGGCGTTCGGATTCTAACAGAGAGGATCGCGCCGGGCCAGTGATGTTGCCTCAGCTCAGGAACATCGGCATGCCGGCGACGTGACGGATCTTTGGCTTGTACTGCGCGATGTCGTACAGCTCGCCCACGTCGACGTGCTTGCGGCCCTGCATGATCATGCTGATCGGGATGTCGGTATACACGCCGCCGCGCAGCGCGACCATGCGCCCGCTCTGGCCTTTGAGCACCATGTCCATCGCCATGTGCGCGTAGTTGAAGGCGACCATCAGGTCCAGCGAGTCGGGCGCGCCGGAGCGCATCAGGTAAGCGACCTGCTGGTAGATAATGTTTTCGCCGGTCAGTTCTTTGATGGCCTCACCTACGCTGAGCCCGATCCCGCCCAATTTCTGGTGGCCGTAGGCATCGGCCTCGCCGCGCTGGACGATCTCGCCGCCTTCCATGCGGGCCCCTTCGGAAATGGTCATCATCGCGTAGTTGCTGGGATTGGCCTTCTTGTCTTCGACCAGGAACTCGGTCAGCTTCGAGATGTCGAATGGCACTTCGGAGATGATGGCACGGTCGACGCCCGAGAGGTAGGCGGCGATCAGCGACGTTTCACCTGAGTTACGGCCAAACAGTTCGACGACGGCGATGCGCTCGTGCGAGCCGGTGCTGGTGCGCAGGTTGTTGATGAAATCGATACTGCGGGTCACAGCCGTGCTGAAGCCGATGCAGTAGTCGGTGCCAAAGACGTCGTTGTCCATCGTCTTGGGGATGCCCATCACGCGCAGGCCTTCGCGGTGCAGGCGCTCGGCGTAGCTGAGCGTATCGTCGCCGCCGATGGCGATGATGATGTCGAGCCCCATGGCCTCCACGACCTTCAATGCGTGCGGGGTGAAGTCCTGCTTGGGCAGGTCGGGCGACCAGTCCTTATCGCGCAGGAACTCAGGGACATCCGGAGCTTTGACGTTGCTGGGATTGGTGCGCGAGGTGTGCAGGAACGTTCCGCCGGTGCGGGCGATGCGGCGCACGGTCAGCTTGTCGAGCGGCATTATGCACCCGTCGTTGATCTCGCTGTCCATGGGCTGGTCGGGATGATAGTTCAGCAGCCCCGCCCAACCGCGCCGGAGGCCGAGCACTTCGTGGCCCTCGTCGACGGCCCGATCAACCACGGCTTTGATGCACGGATTCAGGCCGGGAACATCGCCACCGCCTGTTAGAATGCCTACTTTCATGCGGGACCTCCTCAAATTAGGTGTTTGACCGAAAGTCCTTTCGGCTAAACACTTAGGGGTAGAGTCTGTTAACCATGTCGCGAAAAAGGCCCGCCTGGCGACGGGCTGTTACTGCTGTTTCGTAGCTCTATTTTACCGCAAATTCTTGCAGCCCCAACGGATTCTTTCCGGCCTGTTTAACAAAGCGAACACCGCTAGCCCTGGCTGGTTGCGCCTTTCCGCGGATGGGTCTGGCAGCACCGCCTAGAACAGGAGCCCGGCCAGTTCCAGCAGGTGCGGGTTGATGGGCCGCATCTTGCCGATTACGTCTTCCAGCTTGCGTGTGACGATCTCGGTGCCATCCAGCCCCACCATGATCCCTGTCTCGTCGCGTAGCAGTGCGTCGACGGCGGCGACGCCCAGACGGGTCGCCAGCAGGCGATCAAAGGCTGTGGGGCTGCCGCCGCGCACAACATGCCCCAGGATCGTGATCCGCACCTCAAAACCGATGTCGTGCTGGTTGAGGTGGTCGGCAATCTGGTTGCATTTGAGGTTGGCACCTTCGGCTACGATGATCATCGCGTGAGACTTACCCTTCATGTACGCCTGCTCAACGACCGTCCCTAGCTCGTCGAGCGACATCTCTTTCTCAGGGATGAGCACCACCTCTGCGCCGGTCGTCAGGCCAGACACGACGGCCAGATGGCCGCAGCGGCGGCCCATCACCTCGACCAGGAACACACGCTCGTGTGAGGAAGCGGTGTCACGCAGGCGGTCGATAGAACCCAGGATAGTGTCGAGCGCCGTATCGACGCCAATCGAGCAGTCGGTGCCCCAGATGTCGTTGTCGATGCTGCCGGGGATGCCGATCACCTTGACGCCGTGCCGGTGCAGCGCCAGCGCGCCAGTCAGGCTGCCGTCGCCGCCGATCACGATCAGCCCCTCGATCCCATGCTCGTTGAGATGGCGAATGGCCAGCCGCTGCACCTTCTCGTCTTTGAATTCCGGAAGGCGTGCGGTTTGTAGGATAGTGCCGCCGCGCTGGATGATGCCGCCTACGTCGCGGGTGTCCATGCGTTCGACGTCGCCATTTACGAGCCCCTTGTAGGCCTGGCGGATGCCGAACACTTCAAGGTCGTGGTGGGTGCCGGAGCGCACCACAGCGCGGATCGCCGCGTTCATGCCGGGCGAGTCGCCGCCGCTGGTCATCACGGCAATACGTTTAAGCTCGCTCATGTCAGTATCCCTCACAGGGTGCAGGAAAGTGCAACTTGCAGGCTACTTCTTACTACGATGAAAGGACCTCGATGGCTTCAGGATCGACAAGTTGTGTCAGTTCCTGACACAACTCTGCACAGTAGTGAGTTGTCTCGTTGGAGAAGTCGATCTCGATGGCCCCATCGGGATCGCGCACAACAATTGAGAACGTATCGCGCCCGTAATGGCTGATCAGCTTACCATGGATCAACCCCAATCGCCGCCGGTCACGGTCGGGATCATCCCCGCGCTGGATGGTAACACGCATGTGATGCTGCCCGCTCGGTGGCGCAGGGTGCGCCGGGCTGGTGTCTGCAGCCGGCAAGGACTGCGAGATCACTTCGGCTGCTGGTGGCTCGCTGACAGGCTTTGCTGCGACAGGCGCGGCCTGCTGCGGGCGCGACTGTTGGCTGGCGCCGCCGTTCGCGCTGCCGCCGTTGTCTGAACGACTGCTACCTTTCCCGCCGCCGTTGCCGTGACCATTGCCGCCGCCGTTGGCTGTGGCGGGTGGGTTGGGCTGCGACTGGGCAGGCGGGGCGGGCACATCGGGCACGTCAGGCGGAAGCTCGCTCCATGTGGCATCGGAATAGTAATCAGGCAGCGGAGGCTCCTCGTAATCGCTGGCGGAGGGCACAGAGGGCCAATCCGGCACGCGCGGTGCTTCGACATCTCCCGCTAGGGCCTCATACACGATCGAAGTTGGTCGTCGCCTCGTCACACAACAGCTTGGGCTCGCCGCGCTCGGCATCGATCTTGCCGCGAACCAGCAGAATGCGGTCCGGTTCCCACAATGACCGTGTCTCGTCCCAGGTGCTTGGCCAGATCACTATCTCGATGGTGCCGTACAGGTCTTCGAGCCCGGCAAAGGCCATTTGCTTGCCGTTCTTGGTCAGGTGTGGGCGGACGTAGGTGACGAGGCCCGCCATCGTCACCTGGCGCTCGTGGTCGGACTCGCTCAGGTCGGTGCTGTAGGCTGTGACCACCTGCCCAATGCGGTCCATGACGGCCTGGAGCGGGTGCTCGGAGACATACACGCCGACCAGGTCGCGCTCCCACTGGAGCATCTCACGGCGGCTGTATCTCGGTCGTCACGCCGGTGACGAGCACGCCGCTGTCGTCGGTGTCGAGCGTGACGCCGGTCGACTCGCCAAACAGGCTCATCTGCCCGACGTCGGCGGCTTTGTGCAGGCTGCTCGAATAGCTCATCAGCCGATCCAGCAATTCCAGCATCTGGACGCGGTCGGCGAAGCTGTCCAGCGCGCCGACTTTGATCAGGCACTCCAGCGCGCGCTTGCCCACTGCGCGCAGGTCGACCCGCTGGCAGAAGTCAGTCAGGTCGCGGAAGGGGCTGTCGGCGCGTGCCGACAGGATGGCCTCAACCGACCCATCGCCCACGTTCTTGATCGCACTCATGCCGTAGCGGATTGCGCGTGCGCCGTCGACCTGGTCTTCGATGATAAAGTCGTGCCCGCTGCGGTTAATATCGGGCGGCAGCACGTCGATGCTCATCCGGCGGCAGTCGACGATGTACTGGCCCACTTTGGCCGTATCGCCGCGCTCGATGGTCAGCAGGGCGGCCATGTATTCGTGCGGGAAATGGGCTTTCAGGAAAGCGGTCTGCATCGTCAGCACCGCATAATCGGCGGCGTGCGACTTGTTGAAGCCATAGCGGGCGAAGAATTCGATGTCGTCGTAGATCTGCTCGGCGACCCCGGCTGGCACACCGCGCTCCGGGCCCTGCTTCATGAACTTGGCGCGGTGCTTCCTGAGCTCTTTCTCTTTCTTCTTGGCGACGGCCTTGCGCATCATGTCGGCTTCGCCCAGCTCGTAGCCGAACAACTGCGAGGCGATCTGCATGATCTGTTCCTGGTAGACGATGATGCCGTATGTCTCGCTCAGGATGGGCTCAAGCAGCGGGTGGTGATAGCTGACCTCTTCTTCGCCGTGCATACGCCGGATATAGGCCGGAATGTACTCGATGGGGCCAGGCCGGAACAGCGAGATGGCGGCGATGATGTGCCGGAAGCGGGTGGGCTTCATATCCGTCAGCATGCGCGTCATGCCTGCGCCTTCCACCTGAAACACGCCGCTGGTCTCGCCCCGTGCCAGCAGGTCGAACGCCTCATCCAGCGCTGCGTCGTACGCCGGATCGTCGTCGCTGTGTCGGTAGGGGATGTTGCCCAGGTCGTAGTGTATGCCGTGGTAGGTTTCGATCAGTTCGCACGCCTTGCGCATAATGGTCAGCGTGCGCAGGCCGAGGAAGTCGACCTTCAGCAGGCCGATTGACTCCACAATCTCCATCGGCCACTGGCTGACGGCCCCCAGCCCTTCGCCGCTGTTGGTCGGGCGGTTGAGCGGCGTGTACTCCACCAGCGGTTTGTCGGCGATGAGCACGCCCGCTGCATGGGTGCTGGCATGCCGCGCGATACCTTCCAGCCGGTCAGCGGTGTCGATCAACTTCTTGATGTAGGGGCGGCTCTTGTCTTCGTACGCCGTCTTGAACTCCGGTATGTCTTCAAGCGCCTGGCGGAGCGTCATGGGCTTGCCCGGAATGGCCGGGATCAGCCGGGCGATCTGGTCGACTTCGTTGAGCGGCACGTCCATCGTGCGGCCCACGTCGCGGACGGCTGCGCGCGCGCCCAGCGTTCCAAAGGTGATGATCTGCGCGACTTTGTCCTCGCCGTATTTCTGCACGCAGTACTCGATCATCTCGCCACGGCGGTCGTCGGGATAGTCGAGGTCGATGTCGGGCATGCTGATGCGGCCCGGATTGAGGAAGCGCTCGAAGATCAGGCCGTTGCGCAGCGGGTCGATATTGGTGATGCCCAATGAGTAGGCTACCACCGAGCCCGCACCTGAGCCGCGCACGTTCCACCAGATGTCTGCTTTGCGGGCGAATTCGCACAGGTCCCACACGATCAGGAAGTACGTGTCGAAGCCCATCGTGTGGATGATATTCAGCTCATGTTCCAGCCGCCCAACGACCTCATCGCTGGTGGCGCGGTCGCCATAGCAGCGCTGGAGGCCTTCATCGCACAGGTGTCGCAGGTAAGTTTGCGCCGTGAAACCATCAGGCACCGGGAAGATCGGCAGGTGATATTCTTTGTCGTCAAGGGTGACCTCGCACATCTCGGCCACTTTGAGTGTGTTCGAGACAGCTTCGGGCACCTCGGCGAAGATCGCCGCCATCTCCTCCGGCGAGCGCAGGTAGTAGCTGTCGTCGCTGAAGCGCATGCGGTTAGGCTCGGTGACCAGCGAACTCGTCCCGATGCACAGCAGCACGTCGTGCGGGTCGGCGTCGGAGCGGCGGACGTAGTGGACGTCGTTGGTGGCCACCAGCGGAATCTTGGCGTATGGCGACAGCTCGATCAGCGCGCGGTTGATCTGGTGCAGTGCGGGGATGTTGTGTTCCTGAAGCTCGATGTAGAAATGGCCGGGACCGAACACATCCTGGTACCAGCCCAGGGTACGGCGGGCTTCCTCGTCGCGACCCTCAAGCAGCATCTGCGGGATTTCAGCGGCGAGACAGCCGCTGGTGCAGATCAGCCCTTCGGCGTGCGCCGCCAGGAAGTCTTTGTCGACGCGCGGCTTGTAGTAGAAGCCGTCAAGCTGGGAAGCGCTGGCGATCTTGAGCAGGTTCTTGTAGCCGGTCTGATTGTAGGCGACCAGCAGCAGGTGGGTGTAGTCCTTGTCCTTTTCCGAGTCGCGGTCCGTCATGCCGCGCGGTGCGAGGTAAGACTCCACGCCGATAATCGGCCTGACGCCCTGTTCTTTGCAGGCACGGTAGAACTCGATCACGCCGTACATGGCGCCATGATCGGTGATAGCCAGTGAGTCCATGCCCAGCTCGACGGTGTGGCTGACCAGGTCTTTGATCTGGCTCATGCCGTCGAGCAGTGAGTACTCGGTGTGCACGTGGAGATGTGCAAACGACGCCATACGTCCCTACACCTCTATCCAAACAACACATCCCGGATGCGAACGTCTGTTGGGGGGATCGCAGTAAGTATACCATGATTCAGCCGGGCAGATGGCCGATCCAGGCTGCCACCGGCAAGTTTTTAAGGTTCGAAGAGCCAGGCTGGGACTGTAGTGCTCTGGCGAATGGCTGCGCTGTGCGGCATACTTTGAGACGGTCAGAGGAGCCGGCTGCCGCGCCTTAGCGATCTGCCGGCCGTGGGGCTGCATCATGCCAGAATTACCTGAAGTCGAAACTGTGGTGCGCGGGCTGCGTGCCGATGTCATCGGGCGGACGTTTGTTGGCGTCACCGTGAATTGGGCCCGCGAGATTGTCGACATGACACCACACGACTTCGCCGCGAGGCTGACCGGTCAGCGGGTGAAATCGCTGGGACGGCGCGCCAAGTACATCGTGTTCGGGTTGAGCGATGATCACATGCTCATCCATCTGAAAATGAGCGGTCGGCTGTATGTCTCGCTGCCACAAGCGTACCACGAGGGTGACGAGTGGCTGCGGGTAGTCTTTTCACTGGACGACGGGCGCGAGCTGCGCTTCTCCGATGCGCGCAAGTTTGGCCGAGTGATCCTGACAGCCGATCTGGCCCGCGTGACCAGCCATCTCGGCCCGGAGCCGCTCGAAGACGCCTTCACGCTCGGCGCATTCCGCGACCTGATCGCGAAGCGCAGCGGGACCATCAAGCCGCTGCTGCTCAACCAGAGCTTTGTCGCCGGGATCGGCAACATCTATGCCGACGAGGCGCTGTGGCGGGCACGAATTGACCCCCGCCGCAAGGTAGATACACTTACAACCAGCGAGGTCAAGCGCCTCTACCAGGCAATCCGGGGAGCCCTATCCGATGGCATCGAATTCGAAGGGGCCAGCGTGAGCTGGTACCGCAAGCCAGACGGCAGCACGGGCGAATTGCAGGACCACTTCAGTGTATACGGTCGGGAAGAACAGCCCTGTCCTCGCTGTGGCGCGGCCATCCACAAGATATGGCTGGGGCAGCGCGGCACGCATTTCTGTCCGGACTGTCAGAAGTAGCGATCTTAAATGCCGGTTGAGGCATGGGTTATAGGAGTGTTTCAACATGTCTGGAGATAAACTGCTCGTGATTCTCCCGCTTCTGGCGTTGGTGCTGGCGGGCGTGTCGATAGCCGGGTTGTGGTACTGGTGGACTTCTACTTCCGACGAGGAAAAGGCGGATGATGATGCCGCGTCGCCCGCACCGCCAGCAGAGCCAGCCGCGAATAAAGGGCTGGACGAGGAGTTTTCCGGCAGTTTCTTTGAGCGTCTGCGGGACTCCCTATCGCCCGTCAGCGACATGGTGAAGAGAGCCCTGCCGCAGTCGCAGCCGGCCTCGTTTGACAGCCAACCATCCTGGCGTGCATCATCTGTGCCGCCGGTATCGTCTATGGCAGGCAGCCATTCCGTCGAAGTGATGCGCCTGCTGCGCGACCTGTCTGATGGCTCGCTGATTGTCGAGATCGATGGGCGGCGCTATCACAACCTGCGCGAGATCAGCGACCCGCAGATGGGTCGCCACTTCATGGGCAACGCTCAGGCGCTGGCCCGTTTCGCGCGGCTGGACGAGTACAGTGTGCCAGAAGACGAGGCTGAGACCTACACCCCCCCTGCTGCACCATCCCCAGAGCCTCAGTGGCAGCCGCCGGCCGCACCGCCGCCAGCCGCACCGCCCCCAGCCAGCTTGATCCCACGGATGGCTACCCCATCGTCAGAGGGCGATGCAGAGCCTGCTGCCGAGCTTTCGATGGCGGAGGAAATTGAGGAGCTGCTCCAGTTCCGCCTGACGATGACGCCGGACATGGCCCACCACTCGATCCACATCCGGCCCGGGGTGGGCGGCGGCATTCGTATTGAGGTCGATGGGCAGCACTATGACGGAGTTGGCGACGTACCTGACGCCGACGTTCGTGAGTTCATCCAGGCGACCACCCGCGAGTGGGAAGCCCGCCAGTAGCCGCCAGAGGATAGGATAGGAGAGGAGGGGATGCACCGGTGAGCGACTCAACAGCCTCAGACGCGATCGCACAGGCGGCAAGCACCCGTGCGAAGGTCGTTACGGAGTTCATGCAGCGGCAGAACGTGGTGGCCTGCGGAGTGGGCTACAAGATCAGGGGGAACCAGCCGACCAGCGTGCCAAGCATCGTCGTTTCGGTGACGCAGAAAAAGCCGGCAGATACGCTCACAGAACAGGACCTGATCCCGCAGAGCGTCGAAGATGTGCCAACCGATGTCGTAGAGACTGGGCTGATCGTCGCGTTTGCGCTGGACCGGCGCAGCAAGGTCCGCCCGGCCCGGCCCGGCGTTTCGGTCGGGTACGTCACAGGCAACACCGGCACACTCGGCTGCCTGGTGCGGCGCGGCAGCGACCTTTTCATCGTGAGCAACAACCACGTTCTGGCTGGCCTCAATGCCGCTGTGCGCGGCGACCCGATCGTCCAGCCCGGTCCGGCTGATGGCGGCACGCCCGGCGACAAGATCGGCGAGCTGGTCGACTTTGTGCCGCTCAGCTTTCTTGACGCGCCGGCCGGCTCCACGCCCACGTCGGAGTCGGCGCAGTCGACTGAGCCTCAGGGCTGCGCGGCGATGATCGCGGGGCTGTTCGGCGGGCTGGGCAAGGTCGAGACGGCGCAGCCTGCGCCTATCACCCCGCAGGTCAACACTATTGACGTGGCGCTCGCGCGGCTGTCCGACAGCGGCATCGCCGTGCCAGACATCGTCGACGTCGGCGGGCCGCCGCTGGGCATCGCCGATGCGCAGCTTGGGATGCGGGTCATCAAGAGTGGCCGGACCTCCGGGCTGACTCAGGGGGTCATCATGCAGATCGACGTGACGGTCGACGTGCAGTATGACGCCAGAACAGCGCGCTTCGCCAACCAGATCATGGTGACGCCGTTCAGCCAGCCCGGCGACTCAGGCTCGCTGGTGCTGGACTACGAGCGGAACGCCGTCGGGCTGCTGTTTTCCGGCTCGAACCTGATCACCGTCGTCAACCCGATCCGCCCGGTGCTGACGGCATTGCGCGTAGAGCTTGTTACAGAGGGCACAGGCTAGTCGCTGTGAGGTACACTACCTGTAAGGTGGAAACCTACTTGTTTCCACACCGTTGATTCGAATATCGTATGCCAGAGGGAATAGAGCTGTATGCCTGAGCGAGATGTTTTCGACATGATCATTTTGGGGGCCGGGCCGGCGGGCCTGTTCGGCGCGTTCTACGCCGGTATGCGCGAGATGCGCACCAAAATTATCGAGACGCTGCCTGAGCCGGGTGGGCAGCTCGCCGTGCTGTACCCGGAAAAGATGATCTATGACGTGCCGGGTTTCCCGAAAATCTTGGCCAAGGACCTGGTGACCAATCTCGTCGAGCAGGCCAAGACGTGGCACCCCGATTTCTTATACGACGAACAGGCGGAAGGCCTCGCACAGGGAGACGATGGGATCATCACGCTGACGACCAACCATGGCGAGCACTACTCCCGCGCCCTGATCATCTGTGGCGGCATCGGGGCATTCCATCCCAACCGGCTGAAGAACGACAGCATTGACCGGTTCGAAGGGAAGGGCGTCTACTATTTCGTGCAGGATAAGCGGCCATTCCACCGCAAACACCTGCTGGTGGTCGGCGGCGGCAACTCGGCTGTCGACTGGGCGCTCAATCTGAAGGACTACGCCACCTCGGTGACGCTCATTCACCGCCGCGAGGGATTCCGCGCACACCCCAGCAGTGTCACCGAGTTGATGAATTCCACGGTGGATGTGAAGCTGTGGCATGAGATTAAGGAAGTCCACGGCAATGATCACATCACCGGCGTAACGATCTTTGACAACCGCACGGGTGAAGAGACCACGATCGATACCGAGGTGGTGCTGATGAACCTGGGCTTCAAGGCGGACCTCGGCCCGATTAAAGGGTGGGGGCTGGAGCTGGATAAGCGCTACATCGTCGTCAACGGGAAGCAGGAGACGAACATCCCCGGCGTGTATGCCGCCGGCGACATCGCCGCGCAGGAAGGCATCGAGCCGCTGAACCTGATCGCAACCGGGTTCGGGCAGGCGGCAGTCGCCGTGAACCAGGCATATGCCTATCTCACCGGCGGCAGGGTGTTTCCCGGCCACTCGTCGGAAATGCGCCTGTAGTCGAGGCCTGTTTCCAAACAATTGGGAGGCATCCTTGGGGTGCCTCCTTTGTTATTCCAGCGCCACACCAGCGCGCACGGCGGGCAGGCTGGTATGGACCGCCACGCAGGCGAAGACAGTGGTGTACGCGTCGACAAACGCGGCCATCACGTCCTCCATCGACGGCGTGCGGCTGCCCAGCAGCTTCTCAAATGACGTTACGGGTTTATCTGCGATGCCACACGGAATGATGCCCCGGAAGTACGCCATGTCGGGCGCGACGTTCAGCGCCGTGCCATGTGTGCTGATGCCGCGTGCGCTGACGCGTACACCGATGGCGGCGATCTTCTCCGGCCCGGTGGGTGTGTCGACCCACACGCCAGTCAGCCCTTCCTCACGGCGGCCCTCGATGCCAAAGATGGCGATGGTGCGGATCACCGTCTCTTCGATCTGGCGCAGGTAGCCGACGTAGTCGGCGCGCACCAGGCGTCCTGATGCATCAGCCTCGCCCAGGTAGCGAATGGGGTACGCGACAAGCTGGCCGGGCCCGTGATAAGTGATATCGCCGCCACGATCCACGTCGACAACGGTCACGCCCAGCCGCGCGCGCTCGTCGGCGCTCATCAGCAGGTGCGCCGGATCGGCAGAGCGGCCCAGTGTGTAGGTATGTGGGTGCTCAAGCAGCAGAAGCGTATCATCGATCTGCCCGGCGGCGCGCGCCTCGGCCAGCTCGCGCTGGATATCCCACGCGGCATGATACGCGATCAGGCCCAGCGGGATGACGTTGCATACAGGCTTTTCGCTCATAGCTGCCTCACTACTCTGCATCCGTTACGGGCCCGACGGCGTGGGTGTCGGCACGCCAACAGGCTCCAGGCTGTCGATCAGCCACGGTGCGTCGCCACGCTGGGGTGGCGAGAAGCTCGCGACAAACGTCCCCTGCAGATCGCGGAACACAATCTGCCGTCCCTGCGCGCTGACGATCTGAAAACGCCGGTCGGGCATCTGTAGGCCAAAGTCGACCGCTGCGCCGACGACATCCGGGCTGGACGCCAAATGTGTGGCTCCGGTCGCATCGTTGCTCTGGAGCCGCTCGACAAATTCGACCAGCGTTGCGTAAGGCGAGGCTACCGCGACCTGCCAGTACCACGTAGCCGGATCGGCGGATGGGTCCACCGGCGGCCAGACGGCGTAAGCGCTGCCGTCGCGCCGCCACACCACGCGGAAGGTCCGGCGCGGCGCATCGCCCAACTCGTAGAATGCCCCGGTGGTGCCCTCCGCCGGGCCTGTGACGACGATCTGCGACAGGTCGGGCGAAACCTCCAGCGACCCACCGCGCGCGTTGAACCACCAATCAGGCGCTTCGTCCGACAGCCACACCTGCCAATCAGCCGTTCCGTGCGTGATTAGAGCATAGTGCGCGCGGGTGACGTTGTCCATTCCCAGCGTCGTGAAGCTTATACCTGTCTCGCCGCTGCCCCATGTCACGTCCATCGACTGCAGACCGACCGTCCAGCGGCTGATCTCCACCGGCGACGTGTCGGTAGAAAGGTCGAACAGGATCAATCCCATTCCCTCCGGCAACGCCACGATGGCCAGCCTGCCGCTGCGCCGGATCAGGGCCGGTTCTGGCAGCGTCAGCCTGCCGGACGAGAACGCGATCTGGCTGTAGTAGGTTGACGCAACGCGGTCGTCAGCTTTCGCGACGGCATCGTCACGCAGGAAGCGGTCTGTTGCTGCCAGGATGGAAGCGCGCCGCACGGTGGGGTCGGCCAGCCGGTACGCCTCGCGCAGTTGACTTTCGAGCGGTGGGAGTGGAGTGGCTTCTGGAACGGATGATGTGGACGCTGAGGGCAGCGCGGTACGCGGGGCCTGGCAGGCCGCGAGCATGGCGGACGCCGCCAGGAGCAGGAAGATCGGCAGTGATGCGGGTCTGGAGCGCATAGCGGGCAAAGAGGTTAGCTGCCTGACGCGGCCTCGTCGAGCGCCTGCTTGATGAAGCCCACGATCTCCTTGAGGCGGTCGGCAGCCAGCTTCACGCGGGAGATGGCGCTGCGCTGGCTCTCGGTCAGCGGGCCGAAACCGCCTTTCAGCAGCGTGTCAACCTGGGACTCGATCCCCTCAACCGGATCGAACAACGTATCGGCGTGGTAGCCTACTGTGCGGGCCCCGATCAGGGCCGCATCGATGCGAGCTTCGAGGCGGGCCAGTGCGCTGACCTTGTCGATGGCAATGGCGGCGTAGTCGGCCAGGCTGGTGAGCACGGCCTGGTCGCTGTCTTCGAAAGACGTGCCCGGCTGGGCATACACGGCCAGCACGCCGATGGTCCGCTGCCCGCCTACGATTGGCACGGTGATGTGCGGGTTGGAAGCATCACCCAGGGCCGGCTGCCCGGTCTGAAACACCTGCGCCGGGTCAGATGCCGGCTGCGGCCAGCGCATGGCCTCGATCTGCGCTTCGTCCAGCCCCTGTTGCGCATACAACCCCAGCACGCTGCTGTCTTCATCGGGTAGGTAGATGGCGCAGTAGGCGGAGCGTGTCAGGAAAGCTGCCGCTTCGACGATACGGTCGAGCATTGCGAACAGATCGGACAGCGTGGAAATCGACCGGCCAATCCGGGATAGCGCCTTCATCTCGTTCAGGCGGCGCGCCAGCGCTGACTGTGTCTTTTCGAGGCGGCGCTGAATCGCTGCCTGCTCGCGCTCCTGCAGAATCTGCGCGACGAAGCCATCGAGGCGCTCAAGCAGCGCAGACGGCTCAACCGGCCTCTGGATGAAGTCACGGATGCCTAACGCGAACACGTCGGCGGCCATTTCTTCGGTGAGCCGGGGCGCGATCAGCAGCGCAGGTGTATCGCAGCCCATCCGGCGCTGCGCTCTCAGCCCGGCAAACGGGCTGCCACGCAGCTGGGTGATATCGACCAGGACGGCGTCACAGCCTGGCGGCGGGGTAAAGTCGTCTGCCAGTGTGGCGGTGAACCCCGCTTGGGGCAGCAGGCCATGTGCCAGTTGATCAGCGGCTTCGCTGCTATCGGTGACGACGAGAACGTGCCCGTGACTCATGCCTGCCTGCGACTTCCGTGATGCTAGCTGCTCAGATACCCGCGAATTTTTCCGGAAAGTTCAGAGAGATTGATCGGCTTCGAAACATAGTCATCGCAGCCCGCCTCAAGCGCACGCTCGCGGTCACCCAACATGGCGTGAGCCGTCAGCGCGATGATGGGGATGTGCTTGATGGTTTCGTCGGCCTTGATCTCTCGCGTGGCTTCCCACCCGTCTTTGCGTGGCAGTGAGAGGTCCATCAAGATCAGCGATGGCTTTTCTTTTACAGCCATCTCAATCCCCTGGATACCGTCGATGGCCTCGATGACTTCATAACCCAGTGCATGGAGCAGGTCTGAAATCAAGGTTCGATTATCAGGGTTGTCCTCGACAACCAGGATGCGCTTTCCCTGGCTCATGCTACTCTCCATCGCTGGCGAATACGGTAACCGGCCCGACCTGCTTCGACAGCGCCTCCCTGCCCAGTTCCGTGCTGCGAAACGTCTTACAACTTGGGTGGCTGGAACGTCGACTGATACAACTGTGTCGCATGCCGGATCTGTTCTTTGGCAACCGCAGCCGGCTCCCAGCCCATCACCTCGACGCGTGCACCCTCAAGGTCCTTGTATACCGCGAAGAAGTGCTTGACTTCTTCCAGGAAGTGCTTGGGAACATCGGTCAGGTCGTGGTAGTCCTGATAGAGTGGGTCTTTGTCAGGTACGCCCAGGACTTTGTCGTCGGGTGCGCCACGGTCAAGCATGCGGAACAACCCAATTGGCCGAACCTCGATGACACAGCCGGGAAACGTTGGCTCGTTGATCATCACCAGGATGTCGAGTGGGTCGCCATCCTCGTAGTATGTGCGCGGGATCAGGCCATAATCGCCGGGATAGTACAGCGAAGAGTACAAAACGCGATCCAGCTTGATGATCCCTGCCTGCTTATGGTACTCGTATTTGTTGCGGCTCCCCTTGGGGATCTCCACAATGGTGTACACCACGTCAGGCGAACTGGGTCCGGGCGGAAGCTCATGCCATAGGTTCATGAGAATTGCGCGCTCCGTCTTCTGTTGGCTACAAACAGATGTCTGGTGCTGCTGGCATGACCCAGCGGCTCATCTTCTTGCGGATCATCCTGATCGATCCCCAGCAGCATCTCAAGCTGCGCGATGCTCTCTTCGTCGAACTCGACGTCGTCACACACGTCGCATACCCACACAGGAACATCTGGCAGCAGGACGAGCTGCCCCTCTACCCACTGAGTATAGGTAGCCCGCCGCTCATGCCGCGTTCCGATATGACAGACTGTACACTGCATTTCCAAATCCACAGGTGCTCCCTTCGCGCCCGGCAGTAATCCCCGCCGCCGCGCGGCAAAATTCCCGGTCTATGGCGTTGAGTAGCTGAAATGCGGGATGACGCCCCAGTTCTGTGGGGGCCAGTATGACACCCACGCCTTCCCGACGATGTATTGCTGCTCCAGCATCCCCCAACTGCGCGAATCGCTTGAGCTGTTGCGGTTGTCACCCAGCACAAAGTAGCTGTTATCCGGGACCGTCCACGAGCCGGTCCGGCCTCGGTACGGGACCCCCGCCATTTTGTCGAGGTACGGTTCGGCCAATGGGGTGCCATCAACCGAAACCTGACCATTGTCGTCAATCGTAACCGTTTCGCCCGGCAGGCCGATTACCCGCTTGACATAGTCGTCGCTGGGGTTGCCTGGATAATCGAAGACGATGATATCACCGCGCTGGGGCGCACCCAGACGGAACAAGTCTGCGACGTGCATATAGGCCAGGCGGCTGACGATCAGGAATTGGCCGGTGTGCAGATTGGGCTCCATACTCTGGCCCTCAACCACGTAGCGCGCCGTCGTGCCATTGACAATCAACCAGATGACAACCGCCAGGATAATCGTCTCAACGACTTCGCGCAGGAGTGAGCGCAGCCCGGATTGCGTCTCTGCCGATTCTTCGAGATCAGGATTTTCTGCAACGACGACTTCGCTCTCAACCACGTTGAGGGCCTCGTCTGGCGTCTCACCACCCTGGGTCAGTTGATCGGTGTAATTCACATTGCTACCCATCTCGCCTCGAATAACAGATTGGATTATAGACCCGCCGTCCCCACTCGCCAAGCATGGTTCTATTGAGGATACCGTCTCTACCCGCTGCCAACCAGTAAGGATTATAATCGAACCGTGAGGAGCCATTATAGGCCAGGAGTTGACGTTCAGCGCTCATGGCTGTTACGTTTATGTGGACTCATGGCCGCCGCATAGATAGGATCCAGAGTGGAGTACTCGACGTTCAGCGATGAGTTTCTATTGAGCCTGATCAAGCAGGCCGACACAGACGCGCTTGCCGAATTGTACGATCGGTACAGCCGGCTGGTCTACAGCATCGCCTGGCACGTGCTTGACGACAGGGCGGCGGCGGAGGAAGTGACTCTGGATGTCTTTGTACATGTCTGGTCAAAAGCTTCGACTTTTCGCCGAGAACGGGCTAAAGTCAGTACGTGGTTGTCGAGTATGGCTCGCTATCGCGCCATCGATGTCCTGCGCAAAGAAGGGGCGCGGCCTCTTCGTAACAGCGTAAGCTGGGCAGACGCGACGCTGATCGTCGCGTCTGAGAGTGAAGGTCCGGAAGAGACGGCAGAGCGGGACCTGCGCCGCGAACGGCTGAGCACGGCTATTGCACAGCTTCCGGCTGAACAGCGCGAGGTGCTTTCGCTGGCGTATTTCAGAGGATACTCGCACAGCCAGATCGCGGCACACCTGGGGCAGCCGCTGGGCACGGTCAAGACACGCATCAGGCTGGCTATGCAGAAACTGCGCGAGGACCTGCAAGACGAGCAGGTTACGCAAAGTTGATAGGATCCCACAGATCCAAACGGTCGGCAGGTACGTAACGTACATAACGAATGTGTTCCAGGTGCTGTGTATGTCCAAGAATACTCATGTAACGGATTGGATACCTGCTTATGCACTGGGCTGCCTCGAAGATGAGGAGGCTAAGCTTGTAGCCAGCCATCTGCAACACTGCCCCCACTGCCAGGCTGAAATGCACGTCTACCAGACAGTTGTCGAAGACATGGCTGAAGCGGTGCCACAGGTTGAGCCCGCGTCGGATCTGAAACGGCAGTTGATGCAGCGCGTGGAACAAAAGAAAACGGCTGCCCCGCCTGTACAGAATGCAGGCTTGTGGCACCAACTGGTCGACTTGCTTACCCCGATGGGGCCGCTGTGGGCTCCGCTGAGTGTGGTGCTGATCGTGGCGCTGGCCGTCGGCAATGTGCTGCTGTGGCAGCAGGCCAATGCGATCCCAAGCAACACACTCTCCGCACCTGCTTCGGACGTGCAGGATTTCCACATGGTCCGGTTGGCAGGTACGTCGACAGCCCCCTCGGCCAGTGGCATCATAATCATGGATCCGGAAGATCACGAGGGGACGCTGGTGGTCTATGGTTTGCCTCCACTCGGCGATCAGCAGCAGTACCAGCTATGGCTGATCAGGGACACCGGCGAGCGTGTCAACGGCGCAGTATTCTCTGTAACTGAGTCGGGCTATGGCTCTACAGGCATATACGCCGACGAGCCGCTGTCCCACTTCGAGACGTTCGGTGTCACCGTCGAGCCGGCAGGCGGCAGCTCAGGCCCTACTGGAGACAAAGTCCTCAGCACAGAGTAGCCGTTCCTGTCTTATCAGCCTTATTGAGCGGCTCTGAATCTGCCATTTGACAGATCCGGAGCCGCTTTTCGTGCGTATCATTCTCTGGATGCCTGTATCAAAACAGGCCATCCCAGCGCCACTGGCGCTGAACGGATGAATGTCAAAGGAGGCACAGAAACCTTATGTTTGGCAGTGGTAAGCGTATTGCCTGGATGGCGGCGTTCGTCACCGGCGCGCTGCTGTTGAGCGCCTGTTCAGCAGCGGCGACCCCGTCTACGGGTAACACCGCCCCGAAGGTTGCCCCGGCCAGCACCCCTGTCCCGGCCAACACCCAGGCATCAACTGGCAGCACCAACCCGACCTCAATGCCCAACCCGACGGAAGCGGCGACGGCTACTGAGGCTCCGACGGTTGCGCCGACCCCGACTGTCGACGAAGCGACGGCCACGGTCAAGATGATGGAAACCACCGACATGGGTAAGTTCCTGACCGATAACGCGGGCATGACGCTGTATGTCACTTCGAACGACACAGCCAACACCAGCAACTGCACCGGCACATGCGCGACCAACTGGCCGCCTCTGACGGTCACCAGCGGAACCACACCAACGGCGGGGATGGACGTGACCGGCACACTGGGCACCATCACTCGCAGCGATGGCAGCATCCAGGTCACGTACAACGGGATGCCGCTGTATTACTACAAGGGCGACCAGAAGCCCGGTGATACTACCGGCAACGGCCTGCTGAACGGCGCGTGGAGCGTTGCCAAGCCATAGCGTCTTTATCGTGAGGGGGAACGCAGAACGGGGCAGCAGAGGTCATCTGCCGCCCCGTTCGACTTTGTGGCGGGTTTGCGCTAGGTCAGCGCCTTGAGGCGCTGCGCCAGCGCCGCCTGAGAGGCCTGGAGTTCGGCCAGCTTGTCGCGCTCGCGCTGGATGACTTCTGCCGGCGCTTTCCCCGTGAAGCCCTGGTTGGCCAGGAGCTGCTCGGAGCGCGCGACCTGACCTGTCACATCGTCTAACTCCTTCTGGAGCCGCTGGCGTTCGGCATCGATGTCGACCAACCCGGCCAGCGGCAGGAAGGCCGTCACGCCGCCCACGGTGACGGCAGCGGCCTGCTCCGGCGCTTCGAGCATCGGGGCGATGTCGAGCCGGTCGCCGTCGACGTTGGCCAGCCGGATGAAGATCTCGCGCTGCGCGTCGAGCAGCCCGGCTGTGTCGCCGGCGTTGATGGCCACGTCGATGCGCTTCGACGGCTCCACCTTATACTCGGCGCGGATGTTGCGAATGCCGCGCACCAGGTCCATCAGCAGCCCCATCTGCGACTCAGCCTCGTCGTCGAGATATGCAGCATCAGGCTGCGGCCAGCGGGCCAGCATCAGCGTCTCGCCCTCATGTGGGAGATGCTGCCAGATTTCCTCCGTCACGAACGGCACATAGGGGTGCAGCATCCGTAGGCACTGGTCGAGCACGTAGGTGAGTACGTGCCGCGTGCGTGCCTTGGCTGTTTCGTCACTACCATACAGCGCGATCTTGCCGATCTCGATGTACCAATCCGCGTACTCGCTCCACACGAAGTCGTATATCTGGCGGCCTGCCTCGCCGTACTGGTAACCCTCAAACAGCCGGTTGACGTTCTCGATCAGTCGGTTGAGGCGGCTCAGGATCCAGCGGTCGGGCAGGCTGAGCCCATCGCGCAACGGCGCGCCAGTCGGTTGATCGCCGTCAAGATTGCCGGTCAGGAAGCGCGCCGCGTTCCAGATTTTGTTCGCGAAGTTGCGGTTGGCCTCCACGCGCTCCAGCGACAGGTTCATGTCATTGCCGGGCGTCGAGCCGGTCAGCAGCGTGAAGCGCAGCGCGTCGGTGCCATACTCGTCCATGACCTCCAGCGGGTCGATCACGTTGCCCTTGGTCTTGGACATCTTCTGGCCGTTCCCGTCTCTGACAAGCCCGTGGAGGTACACGACCTCGAACGGGGCCTGCTCGGTGAACGACAGCCCCATCATCGCCATGCGGGCCACCCAGAAGAACAGGATGTCGTAGCCGGTCTCCATCATGGTGGTTGGGTAGAAGCGCTGGAGGTCAGGTGTTTCCTCCGGCCAGCCGAGCGTGCTGAACGGCCACAGCCCTGAGCTAAACCACGTGTCGAGCACGTCAGGGTCCTGTTCGATGCGGGCCGAGCCGCACTGCTCGCAGGCGGTCGGGTCCTCGCGTGCCACGGTGATGTGGCCGCAGTCGGCGCAGTGCCAGGCCGGGATGCGGTGCCCCCACCACAGTTGGCGGCTGATGCACCACGGCTGGATGTTTTCCAGCCAGTGATCCCACACCTTCACGAAGCGCTCGGGCACGATCCTGATGCGCCCGTCGTGCACGGCGTCGAGCGCCATTTGTGCCGGGCCGCGCACATCGGCAAACCACTGTGTGCTGATCATCGGCTCGATCAGCTCGCCGCCGCGCTGGGCCACCGGCACCATGTGCATGTAGGGCTCGGTCTTGATGGTCAGGCCCTGCGCTTCCATGTCGGCCCACAGCTTATCGCGCGCCTCGAAGCGATCCATGCCCTGGTACGGCCCGGTGTTCTCGTTGAGCGTCACATCCGGGTTGAGGATGTTGATCACCTCAAGATTGTGCTTCTTGCCGATCTCGTAGTCATTTGGGTCGTGCGCGGGCGTGATCTTCAGCGCGCCCGTGCCGAACGCTATGTCGACGTATTCGTCCGCGATCACCGGGATTTCGCGGCCCAACATCGGTACGGTGGCCGTCTGGCCGACCACGTCCTTGTAGCGCGGGTCGTCGGGATGTACCGCCACTGCCGAGTCACCCAGGATCGTCTCGGGCCGCGTCGTCGCCACCGGGATAAACTCTTTTCCACCCTTGAGCATGTACTTGAAGGTGTACAGCGTGCCCTGCTGCTCGACACGCTCCACTTCGAGGTCGCTGACGGCAGTTTGCAGATTGGGCGACCAGTTGATCAGGTAGGTGCCGCGGTAGATCAGCCCTTGCTCATACCAGCGCACGAACGCCTCGCGCACCGCGCGGCTCAGGCCCGCATCAAGCGTAAACCGCTCGCGGTCCCAGTCACAGCTTGCGCCGATACGCCGAAGCTGCTGCGTGATCTTCCCACCGTACTGTTCTTTCCATTCCCAGGTGCGGCGCAGGAATTCCTCGCGGCCCACTTCCTGACGGCTGGTGCCCTCTGAATTCAGCAGCTTCTCGACCTGAAGCTGCGTTGCGATACCGGCGTGGTCGGCACCGGGCACCCACAGCGCCGCGCGACCGCTCATGCGCGCGTGGCGGATCATCAGATCTTCGAGGGCCACGAACAGCACGTGCCCCTGGTGCAGCGCGCCGGTTACGTTGGGCGGCGGGATGCTGATCACGTATGGGTCTGCGCCCGCTCCGGCGACTTCCGGCTTGAACCAGCCACTTTCCTCCCACCACTGGTACAGTCGCTGCTCAGTGGATTTGAAATCGTAAGTCTTCGGCATTTCCTGTGTTTTGTCAGCCATGTAGTCCTCTTACTCGCTCCTGTTACCTTGCATGGGGGCAGGGATGATGATCAGATCGTGCCGGGCGACGCCGCTGCCATCGACGCCCTCGCCATCAACGCTCGACATGCTCACCACCCCCTTCGTGGTTGAAATCAAAAAGCCCTCTCGCCGTTAAGGGCGAAAGGGCTGGCCTTCCGTGGTACCACCTTAGTTTGCGGGGAACCAGAGATTCCCACGCACGCTCTACGCGCGGTAACGGGCGCGGCCCGATGCACGCTTAGTGAGCATATCGCGAGATACGCCGTTCGACGTGATGGCTCATGAGCGACATTCGGCGCGTGCGGCAGCGGGGGGCTTCCAGCCTGTGGCCCACCCTTCTCTATCTGACGCGGCGAGCGAAACCCGCGCGCCTACTCCTCTCAGTCATTGCCGGTGCATATGTCTGTATTGTGCCAGAGTGTAGCACAGCCGCACCGGCGATGTCAACCATTATGAAGTGCGCTCGTCATACAGGTGGGCGCGCGTCCACGGCTGGTGGCTGGCACCCTGTGTGTCGTTCTTCGACAGCAGCGCCTGGTAGACGTTGAGCCGCCCCCTGGCGAAATTGTACGAGCAGCCGGCCATGTACACCCGCCACAACGCGGTAAATTGGCTCGTCGACGTACTGCAGCGCCTGCTCGTGGTTCGATTCCAGACGGCTCACCCAGTGGCGCAGCGCGCCAGGGTGCCTGATGACCAGCGTAAAGCGAGGGGTGCCGGTTTCCGGTGTGATGGGCTGTGAGCCATCCCACAGGCGGACAGCGAAGTCGGGGCGTTCATAGTGGCCGAAGATGCAACGCAGAATGTCGACGCTGCGCTGCACAGACGCGCTGTCGTCATGGGATAGCGCACGGCTCACGCTGTAATGTGTGTCAGCCATGCGGTCCTCCATTTGATCAGGTTGCGTGTGCGGGAGCCCTCACGGCTCCCCTACCTTCAGTTTAGCACGAGGTCGCTTCCCCACGGTCGGAATCGCGCTGTTCTGGCCTGCGCCGGTTGCGTCGGGGTGGGACGAATGTTAGACTCCGTCAGCAATCCACGCGCGGCATTTTCGCCCAGGAGCGGCTAGAGATGGCCACACAGGCCCTGTATTTACGCTGGCGCCCGATGACGTTTGAAGACGTCGTGGGGCAGGAGCACGTGACCTACACGCTGCGCAACGCACTGGTCAGCGGACGGGTGGGTCACGCCTACCTGTTTTCGGGGCCGCGCGGCACCGGCAAGACGACGATGGCCCGCCTGCTGGCCAAGGCCGTCAACTGCCTGCATGAAGACCCGACCATGCGCCCCTGCAACGAATGCCGCCACTGCCTGGCTGTCAACGAGGGCCGCTTCCTCGACCTGATCGAGATCGATGCCGCGTCGCATACCGGGGTTGACGACGTGCGCGAGCTGCGCGAACGCATCGCCTTTGCGCCCAACGAGGGCCAGTACAAGGTTTACATCATCGACGAGGTGCACCGCTTCTCCGGCGCGGCGTTCGACGCGCTGCTCAAGACCATCGAGGAGCCGCCCGCGCATGCCATCTTTGTGCTGGCCACCACCGAGATTCACAAGGTGCCACAGACGATCCAGTCGCGCTGCCAGCGTTTTGATTTCCGGCGTATCGCGCTGGGGCAGATCGCCGAGCGGCTAAACCTGATTGTCGAGCACGAGGGCATTCAGGCCGAGCCGCAGGCACTGGAGCTTGTCGCCCGGCAGGCGACCGGCTCGCTGCGCGACGCCATCAGCCTGCTCGATCAGCTTATCTCCGAGCCAGGTGAAGTGCTGACGTTGCAGCTTGCACAGGGCATCCTGGGCACCGCCGACAGCCAGGCCGTCAGCAACCTGACCGGCGCGCTGATCCTGGGCGATGCCGCCGGCGGGCTGGAGATCATCAACGCGGCGATGGACCAGGGCACCGATATGCGTCAGTTCGCCAACCAGATGCTCGATCACCTGCGGCGGGTGATGCTGGTGCAGACCGGCGGACGAGATCTGGCCGCGGTCGAGGTGATGCCCGACCAATTGGAGACCATCATGCAGCACGCCGAGCAGCTTCCGCGCCGCGCGCTGCTCCAGGCGATGGACCTGTTCCGCGAGGCGGCAGCCGATACGAAAGGCGGCGGCTGGCAGCCCCAGCTTCCGCTGGAGATGGCCTTTGTGGAGAGCGTGCAGGCGCTGTACACCGCCCCCGACGACATCGCACCCGCTGCGCCGCCTCCGGCGCTCCCGCCTGCCCCGGCGCAGACGGCGTCGACCCCTCAAGTGGCAGCGCCCGCTGCTCCTGAGCCACAGGAACAGGCCGCCGCTCAGGACGAGAGCGCCCCGCCGGTGGTCCCCGTTACGCAGATTCACGCACACTGGAACCAGGTGCTGCTGGTTTGTCGCCAGATAGAGCCGACCGGCATGGTTCAGGCGCTGCTGCGGACCGGCGGCGTGTATGGCGTGGAGGGTCATACGGTCATCTTGCAAATGCCGG
Organism: uncultured Chloroflexia bacterium; assembly: GCA_963787375.1. Classification (GTDB taxonomy): domain Bacteria; phylum Chloroflexota; class Anaerolineae; order Aggregatilineales; family UBA3940; genus CAWBCR01. The sequence continues at coordinate 379,179 of CAWBCR010000017.1, forward strand.
GAGACGTGCTGTGCGCTAAAATCGAGGATGAGGCCAACCGGGCAGTCATCGAGGCGGCACTGGAGCGTGTGTTCAACCAGCATCTGAACGTGCGCTGCCGTGTATCGGCAGGCCCAGCGCCAGAACAGCAATCCAGCGAAGTTGATGGCCTGATGGCCAGCGATAGCCTGATCTCCTACGCCGTCAACGAGCTGGGCGGCACGGTCAAGAACGTCGAGCCAAACGAAAACGAGGAGCAAGCATCGTGAGTAAGAGGAAGGGATCAAGCCGGCCACACGCACCGCGCCCGCCGCAGGGCGCGGGTGGGATGCAGAACCTGGAAAAGCAGTTCAAGAAGATGCAGGAAGACATGCTGAAAGCCCAGGAAGAGCTGGCCGATGAGACGCTGGAGATCAGCTCTGGCGGCGGCGTGGTGACGGTGGTCATCACCGGCCACCAGCGCGTGAAGGAGATCCGCATCAAGCCTGAAGTCGTCGACCCCGACGACGTGGAGATGCTGCAAGACCTGCTGGTCGCGGCAGTGAACCAGGCCATCGAGAATTCGCAGACGATGGCGGCTGCCCGGCTGGAAGGTCTGACCGGCGGGCTGAACCTGCCGGGGATGTAAGCGTTCATGAGCAAAGCGATCCCGGCGTCTGTCACGCGGCTGATCGACGAGCTGTCCCGTTTGCCGGGCATCGGCCCCAAGACCGCCGCGCGCCTGACGTACTACCTGCTGCGCACGCCCGACGATCAGGCGCTGGCGTTGGCCGAAGCCCTGCGCGACCTGAAGGCCACCACCCGCTATTGCTCGGTGTGCTATAACATCACCGAGCAGGATCCCTGCGAAATCTGCGCCGACGAGCGGCGCGATGTGGGCTTGATCTGCGTGGTAGAAGAGCCGCTGGACGTGATCGCCATCGACCGCACCGGCAACTACAACGGGCGCTATCACGTGCTGCACGGTGCGATCAACCCGATGGAAGGCATCGGCCCCGACCAACTTCGCATCCGCGAGTTGATCCAGCGCGTCGAGACACAGCCGGTGCGCGAGATCATCCTTGCGACCAACGTCGGCCTCGAAGGCGACGCGACGGCGATGTATATCCACAAGCAGCTTCGCGGGCGTGTCAAGCTGACGCGGCTGGCGCGCGGGCTGCCTGTCGGCGGCGACCTGGAATACGCCGACTCCGTCACGCTTTCCGGGGCCCTTTCAGGCCGCCGCGAGATGGACAACGACTGACCTTCCGGCTTGCCCACCTCGCCGGGCGATGCTATCATCGGATCAATTGACAACCATATACGTGTTCCATGCCCCCGTAGCTCAATGGACAGAGTGATGGTCTTCGAAACCAGAGGTTGCAGGTTCGAAATCCTGTCGGGGGCACTTTTTATTCAGAACGGCTATTCTTCACAGAGAAGCGCCCCGAATTGCTCGGCCAGAACACCGTCAGGCGAATGCAAAAGAGGCGGTCCCCATCCGGGCCGCCTCTTTGTGTGGTCGTCAGGAGATTAGCGCCGCCGCAGGCGCGGGTTGACGATCTCGTCCAGCGCGCGGCCTACCAGGTAAAATGCCGCGCACAGCAGCGTGATCGCCAGGCTGGCTGGGAAGATCAGCCACCACTTGCTGACGTTGAGCAGGTAACCGGCAGCCTCGGTCGTGTGGATCATCAGGCCCCACGACATGCGGATGTTCAGCAGGCCAAAGTATGACAGCACAGCTTCCGAGAAGATCGCGCTGGTCACCGCGAACATCATGTATAGAAACGAGAGCGGCAGCAGGTTGGGGATAATGTGCGTGACGATGATGTGCAGATCGGACCCACCGGCTACCCGCGCTGCCTCGATGTAGGTTCGCACTTTGACGGTCAGCGCCTGTGATTTGAGAACGATGGCGGACCCCCCGAATCCGCCCAGCAGACCAATGATGATGGCTAGGTCGACCATCGTCAGGCTGAACAGCGCAGAGAGCACGATCAGGATCGTGATGAACGGCGTCATGATGACGATGTCGGCGACGCGCATGAGAATCGTATCCGGGATGCCGCCAAAGTAGGCGGTCAACGCGCCGATGAGGGTCGCCAGCAGCACCGTGACGACTGCCGCCGTGACGCCCAGCGCGAATTCGGAGCCTGTGCTGTACATGAGTTGGGCCAGCACATCCCGCCCCAACGGGTCGGTGCCCAGCAGGTGCGCTGCCGAGGGCGGCGCCGGCTGCTCGACCTGTGTGGCGTCATAGCCCACGATGGGGTTGTAGGTGTTTGCATTCCAGACGGTGTGGGTCAGGATCGGATAGACCATGGCCATGATGGCAAACATGACGATGATCGCCAACCCCACGAGCCCGATCTTGTTCTCGGCGAACAGGGCAGCGTTCTGCTTAAATCCTCGCCAGGCCAGGCCGAGTCGAATCCGCAGAACAGAACTCCATCTGTGGCTGTGCGACCCCCTTTTCCGCTGCCCCAAGCTGTTCCAGGTGATCAAGTTGATGCGACATAATCGGCTTTCCCCCTCATGGCGCTGATTTGGGCTCCGAACTCCCCATTTGAAGGGCGTTATTCTCCTTGATGCTAGCGCTTGGGCGGATTGGAGTCAATTCCACTTTGCCCTGGTTGGAAGATGGGCGTCATGGGACTACAATGCTGAAGGAAATCCTTAAGGTAGGGAGAAGCGATGAGCCTGTCTGATCCTGAAGGCAATGAGATTGCTGCGCTGCTGGATTTTGCCGGCGACCTCGCAGGCCGCCACGTTCTCGAAATCGGCGCGGGGAATGGGCGGCTCACCTGGCGATATGCCCGGTATGCAGCGCGCGTGATGGCAGTCGACCCGGACGCCGACCGGATCGCTGCGGCGCTGGCGGCCTGCCCCGCGGACCTGCGAGAGCGTATCACGTTTGTGTGCACGGGGGTGGAATCGCTGCCGGCTGGCGGCGATGCGTCCGATTTTGACCTCGGCCTCCTGGCCTGGTCCCTGTGATGAATGCCTGCTGAGGGCATGGTTCATGCCCTGGAACATATCCGCAGCCTGCTGAAGCCCGGCGGCGTCCTGATCGACATCCATCCTAACGAGAAGCAGACACCGGTGGTCGTTCGCTGCGGCGATGCCCTGGAGACAGTTGGGTTGATTCACGAGGATGACGATTACGCCGAATACAGGCAGGCCAACGCTGCGCTCACTGATGTGCTTGGGCGAGGACTCTACACTCATGAGCGCGCGGGGGAGTTTACGTTCGTCACCCATGCGGCCAGCATTGATGATCTGCGTGGCTATCTCGCCGAGGAATGGAAAGATGCCATCGTTGACGACACGACCGAACGATCCGCGCGCCGGCTGATGTCAGCGTGCGCAGAAGCCAACGAGGTGCAGATTCGGGAGACGCTCAGCATCACGCGGCTTCGCTCCACACGCTCGATACCTTTCAGAGCCACGTAACCGACTCGCCTGCCCCGTAGCGACGTTTCTGGCGGTGGCTCCACACCGTCACGCTGCCTGCGCCGGCGACCGTGCAGCCGTCCGCGTCACATACCAGCGCCGTGTCACCCTCGACGCCAAGCAGTGTCATTCGGGGTGGCAGCACCATCCTGACAGCCCGCACCAGCCCACCCGCCATCTCGTCGAAGTGGGGTAGGATCGCTGTGTTGGGCAGGAATTCAAAACCGCGATGCCAGGGCAAAGGCGTCGCCCGCTGGCCGAAGATCATGGCGCCAGCGCTGCACCCCGCCACCACACCGCCCGCATCCAGCACGCTTTCGATGGCGCTCCAGGCGGGCGTTCCGACCAGCGTATCGTGCAGATACACAGGGTTCCCGCCGGACAGGTAAACGAAGTTTGCGGCACGGATGCGCGCCGCGAGCGCCTCGTCTTCGGCGCTTGCCCTGTCGACGACCCGTACTGCTTCCACGTCAGCGCCCAGCCCAGCGAAATGCTTCACGCCGAGGTTGGACCAGTAGGCGATGGTCTCGTCGCCTTCCGTGCCCGCGGCAGTGGGCAGACAGACTACCTGCGGCTGGCCGGGCAGTCTGTCCAGCAGGAGTCTATCGACCGGCTCCATGGGTGGCAGATACTCACCGCTGCCGACCAGTGCCATTGTGCCCTTCATATGCTTCCCCTCATCGAACGCTCATTCGTGTTATTGATTGTAACGTGGCTGCCTGCTATTCGGCCTGCCATCGGCAGAATAGAAAGAGCAGCCGGTTGGGGCTGCTCTTTCTAGGAAGGAAGAAGAAGGAGACAGGCCTCTGCTTTCGCAGAAAACCTGACGAGATAGCGTCTCGATGCGTTGAGCCAGGCGGTCTTCAAGTTTGGGAGGGCAAGATGACTCTTACCCTCCCACTGAGTTTGGCTCAACCGATAGAAGCTGCTCGGCTACTTGACGTGGACGAGCGACTGCATATCGCCACCACCCTGGTGCAGGTACTGCAACCCGGCCAGGGTCTCGGTGAACGGATACTCGACCGATGCGCTGCGGTACGCCTCAGTGATGCCTGTGTCGAACAGGACCACGTATGGCGTCTCCGTCGAGAGCAGGGTCTGTATCTGATCGGAGATCTGTTTACATGCATCGACGCTGTCGCAGGATAGGAGCTGCTTGCCCAGATCGTCGAATTGCGGGCTGATGTAGCCACCAGCATTGTTGCCATCCTGAACGGCCTGGTCACTTGCGAAGAAGTCATTCAGGTAGCTGGGGAAGATGCTCAGGCTCCAGCCCAGGATGTACATGTCGAAGTTCTGGTCGGTGAAGATGCGCGGAACCAGCACGTTGAAGCCGGCCAGCTGCGCAGTCACCGGGATACCGATCGACTTCAGCCAGGTCTCGATCCAGATGGCGAACGTTGAGCGCAGCGGGTCATAGCCTGCGCTGGGTGCCCACAGGTCGAGCGGCGGGACCGGCGTGCCATCGGGCATGATCAGGTTGCCACCCTGGACAATCTGCAGGTTGTCGGGGTCCCAGGTCGGCTTGTTGCCGCCTTCCCAGGTGTAGCCGGCCTGATCGAGGATGGCGACGGCCAGGTTGAGGCGCTCTTCAGTGCTCAGACCCTGGCCCAGCTTCGGCACATCGCTGAAGTACCAGGCAGCGTTGCCTTCCGGTACGTAGGTGTACAGCGGGAAGGCGACACCCTGCAGGATGGTGCCGGTCACGAACTCCTTGTCGATCATCACAGCCACAGCCTGGCGGAACGAGCAGTCGTTCATCGGGCGGCGGCGGTTGTTGAAGGACAGGTAGCGGAAACCGTTGGTGGTGTTCTGGATCACTGAGATGTTCGGGTCGCTGCTGACCTGGTCGGCCAGACCCTTCTGCAGACCCAGCGAGTTGAGCACGAAGTCGACATCGCCGTTGCGCAGCGCCAGAATGGCAGCGTCCTGCGAGCCGTAGATGGTATAGACCACCGCGTCGACGTACGGGCCATAGGTGTACTGGACGTCGACGTCACCTGTCGCATCACCGTACAGCGTGTAGCCCTCGGTGCTGGCGGGCTGTTCCTGGATCGCACCGTTCTTGTACTGGAGGATAGTCGTGCCGTTGTCGTAGAAGTTGGGATTCGTGTCGGTCTCAAGGAACGCGCCGGCCTGCCATGTCTTGAACAGGAACGAACCGGCCAGCGGCTCACCCGTCGGGTCGATGGCATACAGATTGTTGGTCGCTTCGGTCTGAGCAGCGGTCAGGGCATCGGCGGCAGGGTTCGCACCGAGCGCGTCGATGGGGGCCGCAGCCGTGTCGACCAGTGGCTGCCAGAAGGCTGCCTGCAGGATTGGGGCCTGCAGCACGCCGTACTCATAGCGGGCCAGGCCTGGCTTGGTGTGGAAGGTGTACTTCACGTGCGTGGCATCCACTGCTTCGACGCTGGACAGGTAGTTCACGTCGAACCAGGTGGGCCAGTTGCCGGAAACGAGACCGAGCTTTACCGCGGTGTTGGCGGTGAAGGCCACGTCGGCAGCCGTCACGGGCGTGCCATCGCTCCACATCACGTCACCGCGCATCTCAACCGTCGCGGTCCAGTTGTCGCCTTCCTGCACGAGGGCAGGCGGGGCGGCCTGGGTGGCGAGGGCGGGAACGAACTGCCAGGTGCGGTCGGCCAGGGCGTACAGCGCCAGGCGCGGCGGCAGCATGTAGCTGTTCCACACGGTGTTGTCGGGGCCGTTCGCGCCCCAGAAGTTGGTCGACGTCACGTCCTCGAACACGCCGACCTTGTACACCGTCTGACCCTGCGCAGCGGGGTTGGCGATGTGCGAGCCGGCGATGCTCAACGGACGGGCCGCCGGGGCCGCGGGCGCGGCCACACCCGGATCGTGGCTGATGGCCATGCTTGGCAGCGGATTGCAGGCTACCAGACCATCTGCCGGGATTGGGCCCGTGGTGCCCGCCGCCTCAGGGCCGGGCGTGGCCGTGACGACGGTCGTCTGGCCGCCGGGTCCCTGGACCTCGACGGTCACCACGACCGGCGTGGCGGCGCTGCCGCAGGCGCTGACCAATGCAGCGACAAGCACCAGCGCCAGCAATACTACTACCCACTTGTTTTTGAGCATCTTCTCCTCCGAAAAGATTAGAAGAACGTTGGGTACGGAACCTTCGTGTGCGATCATGTTGTGCCCGCGTTCAGTCGCTTGGATCACCTCATCCACCTCTGGCTTCCCGCCGCATGCATGTTGGCCGGCAAAACAAAAACCGGGGCCAGGTAGACAGCAAGTCTACAACGGCCCGGGCGATATTAGCGCCCGGACAATCTGGCTCCGGTAGGCCTCATTAGCATGTTTTGGATCGCACAAGGCATATGCACTGAGTCGCAAACTACCTGGAAAACGAGCTATCGCATTGATGTGGACACACTCAGGTCTACCCTGATAGTAGTAGAAAACTCTGTTAGAAAACATGGACATGTGGCTAGTATCTGTATAGTCCAGATGGACTATAACATTGCAGTGGCGCGGAACGATTCTGCAATCTGGGCGTGACGACAGAATGAAAAGAGCCACCATCGCGGCGGCTCTTTTCGGGAAGAACAAAGAAGAAGATAGGTCCCCTGCTGCTCAGGAAACCTGACGAGATAGCGTCTCGATGCGTTGAGCCAGGCGGTTCTCAGGTTAGGAGGGCAAGATGACTCTTGCCCTCCTACTGAGTTTGGCTCAACCGATAGAAGCTGCTCGGCTACTTGACGTGGACGAGCGATTGCATATCGCCGCCCCCAATGTGCAGGAACTGAAGACCGGCCAGAGACGTGGTGAACGGATACTCGACCGATGCGCTGCGATAGGCCTCGATGATGCCCGTATCGAACAGAATCACGTAAGGCGATTCCGTCGAGAGCAGGGTCTGTATCTGATCAGCGATCTGTTTGCATGCGTCGACGCTGTCGCAGGCCAGAAGCTGATGGCCAAGATCCTCCATCACGGGGTTGACGTAACCACCGGCGTTGTTGCCATCCGGGGCTGCCTGTTCTTCGGCAAAGTACTCGTACAGGAAGTCGGGGAAGATGCTCAGGCTCCAACCCAGGATGTACATATCAAAGTCATGGTCGGTGAAGATCCGCGGGATCAGTGCATTGAAGCCGGCCAGATTCGCGGTCACCGGGATGCCAACCTCCTTCAGCCAGGTCTCAATCCAGATGGCGAAGGTCGAGCGCAGCGGGTCATAGCCGGCGCTGGGTGCCCACAGATTCAGGTCCGGAACGGGTGTGCCATCTGGCATGATCAGTCGGCCAGCCTGGTTGACCTGCAGGTTGTCGGGGTCCCAGGTTGGCTTCTGATCGTCCGTCCAGGTGAAGCCACCTTGCTCGAGGATGGCGACAGCCAGGTTGACACGCTCTTCGCGGCTGAGGCCCTGGCCCAGCTTGGGCACGTCGCTGAAGTACCAGGCGGCGTTGCCTTCCGGTACATAGGTGTACAGCGGGAAGGCCACCCCCTGGAGGATCGTGTTCGTCACGAACTCCTTGTCGATCAACACAGCCACGGCCTGGCGGAACGAGCAGTCGTTCATCGGGCGGCGGCGTTCGTTGAAGGACAGGTAGCGGAAACCGTTGGTGTTGTTCTGGATGACCGAGATGTTCGGGTCGCTCTGGACCTGGTCGGCCAGACCCTTCTGCAGACCCAGCGAGTTGAGCACGAAGTCGACATCGCCGTTGCGCAGCGCCAGCAGCGCCGCATCCTGGGTGCCATAGATAGTGTAGACTACCGCGTCGACGTACGGACCATAAGTGTACTGGACGGCGACGTCACCCGTGGCATCACCGTACAGCGTGAAGCCCTCGGTGCTGGCAGGCTTCTGCTGGTAGGCGCCGTTGGCGTACTGGGTGACTGTCGTGCCGTTGTCGTAGAAGTTGGGATTCGTGTCGTTCTCGAGGTACGCACCCGTCTCCCACGTCTTGAACAGGAACGAACCGGCCAGCGGCTCGCCTGTCGGGTCGACTGCATACAGGTTGTTGGTCGCCTCGGCCTGAGCAGCGGTCAGGGCATCGGCGGCGGGGTTCGCACCCAGATCGTCGATCGGCTTCGCAGCGTCATCGACCAGCGGCTGCCAGAAGGCTGCCTGCAGGATTGGGGCCTGCAGCACGCCGTACTCATAGCGGGCCAGACCCGGCTTGGTGTGGAAGATGTACTTCACATGCGTGGCATCCACCGCTTCGACGCTGGACAGGTAGTTCCCATCGTACCAGGTGGCCCAGTTGCCGGCGACGATGGCGAACTTGAGCGCGGTGTTGGCGGTAAAGGCCGCGTCGGCAGCCGTCACGGGCGTGCCATCGCTCCACATCACGTCGCCGCGCATCTCAACCGTCGCAGTCCAGTTGTCGCCATCCTGCTCAAGGGCAGGCGGGGCGGCCTGGGTGGCGAGGGCAGGAACGAACTGCCAGGTGCGGTCGGCCAGGGCGTACAGCGCCAGGCGCGGCGGCAGCATGTAGCTGTTGTAGATCGTGTTGTCGGGGCCGTTCGCGCCCCAGAAGTTGGTCGTGGTGATGTCTGAGAACACACCGACCTTGTACACCGTCTGACCCTGCTGCGCAGGGTTGGCGATGTGCGAGCCGGCAACGCTCAGCGGACGAGGCGCCGGGGCAGCCGGTGCGGCCACACCCGGATCGTGGCTGATGGCCATGCTTGGCAGTGGATTGCAGGCCACCAAACCGGATGCATCTATGGGACCTGAGGTGTCCACCGGTGCGGGGCCGGGTGTGGCCGTGACGATGGTTGTCTGGCCGCCGGGTCCCTGGACCTCGACGGTCACCACTGCCGGTGTGGCGGCGCTGCCACAGGCGCTGACCAATGCAGCGACAAGTACCAGCGCGAGCAGTACTACCCACTTGTTTTTGTGCATCTTCTCCTCCGAAAAGACAATCAGAACGTTGGGCACAATGCCTTCGTGCAAGATCGACTTGCTATCATCCTCTGGAATTGGATTCCAGATGTATCTGTGCCTTCCCGATGGACCAGGCTGGAAAACCGGTTCCAAACGCAGCGTACAGCCTGCCTTCTTTCCGGGACGTTGCGGCGCCGAGTTGTACGTCACCGGTAAGTTGCCAATCGGAACAGCACGGAAACACAATGAAGTCAATCAGACGCTCTGGTAGTTAGCAGCGGCAATGGAGTATTTATATCCTGACCTTTTTCATCGTAGTGGAAAAAGCAGTGGTGAAATAGGGACAGATGGCTGATACCGGCATAGTCTATATGGGCTATTTGTTTTGAATGGCATTTCGGCACTGCCGGGCTGCCTTGAGCAAGAATCACACAGCGGGAGACGGACCGATCCGTCTCCCGCTGGTTTGCTGCGACGCGCAGAACTGGATGCTAAAAGATGCGGTGTACCCACTGACCGCCGAGCATGGTGCCCAGCACTTGTGTCGCGCCGATCATCATCGGGTCACAGGTGAAGATATCCTGGTCGAGCACGACTAAGTCGGCCAGGTAGCCAGGGGACAGCCGCCCCAGGCGATCCTCCATGCCGGCGGCATAGGCCGGCCCGGTGGTGAAGCCGCGCAGCGCTTCTGCGACCGTCAGTCGCCCCTGTCCTTGTGGCCCGGCGCGCCAGCCTTCGGCGCCAGGCGATCCGTCCGCGCGGCGGCGCGTGACGGCGGCCTGAATATTTGGCAGCGGCTCAATCGGCTCGATAGGCGCATCGCTGCCCAGTGCCAGCACCGCGCCTGCGTCAAGCTGGAGCCGCCAATTGTAGGCAAAGTCGGCGCGGCTGCCCCAGTAGCGGTCGGCCATTTCCATATCGGACGTGGCGTGGTTGGGCTGCATCGAGGCAATGACGCCAAGCTGCCCCAAGCGTACGGCGTCATCGGGGTGGACGATCTGCACATGCTCGATGCGGTGGCGCATACCGGCGGGCATAACGCCACGCGCTGCTTCCTCTTTGCGGACAGCCTCATACACGTCCAGCACGTTGTGCACCGCGCGGTCGCCAATGGCGTGAATGGTCGACGGCAGACCTGCCGCGCTGGCCCGGCTGACGTTGTCCATCATCACTTCAGGGTCGGTCGTGCACATGCCGACGTTGTCCGGCTCACCCTCATAGGGTGCGATCATCCACGCGGTGCGCGGGCCGAGCGCGCCATCGGCAAAGGTCTTGACGCCGCCGATGCGCAGCAAGTCGCTGCCAAAGCCCCAGCGCAGCCCCAGCTCAATAGCATGGTCGAGCAGTGTGACCGGGATGTTCTTGACGATGCGGAATGCCAGCTCGCCGCGCTGCTGCAGAAGCTGGTAAGCGCGGAAGGCCAGTGCGCCGTCAAAGTCGTGAACGCCCACCAGCCCGCCGCGCTGCCCCCGCGCGATGGCCACCTTGACCTCTTTAGCTACTTCTTCAGGCGAGGGCGTCGGGATGATGGGTTCGACCAACTCCATGGCCGACTCGAATAGCACGCCTGCTGGGCTGCCCGACACATCACGGGCGATCTTGCCGCCGGGTGGGTCGGGCGTTGCGGCAGTAACGTGCGCTTTGCGCAGCGCCAGCGAGTTCACCCACGCAGCATGGCCGGACTGCGCGCCGAGATATACGGGATGATCAGGCACAAACGCGTCGAGCTGCGCAGCGGTGGGGAAGGCTCGATCGGGCCACTTATCCTGTGCCCATCCGCGACCGCGCACCCATTCACCGGGGGGCACCTGCTGCGCCCGCTCTGCGACCAGCTCGGCGGCGTGCTGCGCGGACGCTGCCTGTGTCAGGTCGACGTTATACAGGAAGGCTGCATACCATGACAGGTGGACGTGTGCGTCGACCAGGCCAGGGATGACCGTGCGCCCACCCAGATCGACGGCCTTGCCGCCAGGAGCCAGGAGCGCGCGCATTTCGTCGCTGTCGCCCAGCGCGGCAACACGCCCATCGCGGATGGCCAGCGCTTCTACCTGTGGCTCCGCACTGTCCTGGGTGGTGATCACGCCATTGTATAGAACAGTATTGACCTGCATGATGGCCCTGGATGTATTCGTCACTCGCCTGGACGCGCGATGATCATGATCTTGAAGTGAAGCTGGCCGAACGACATCACGTCACCATCTTCGAGGCGTAAGAAGTGCCCGAGCTTGGCGCGTACGCCGTTACAGTATGTGCCATTGGCGCTGCCCAGGTCGAACAGCAGCAGGCTGTCCTCCTCCGGGCGCAGCATGGCATGTTCCCTTGAGACCCCCAGTTCTTCCGCGCCATACGCTGTCAGGTCGATGTCGATGCGAACGCCCTGGGCGAGGCGTCCCAGTTTCGCATCGTCATAGACTTCGAGCGCCAGCGGTATCTGGTCCACTTCATGGGGGATCAATACAACTCGCCACAGCGTGAGCATGGCCTCTTTAGGTGACTTTATTGAGGCAAATGGGAGGGAGACAAAGTCGGCGAAGTCATGCGCTGAATACTTGGGAAAGTCACTTGGCACCGTATAGACAGTTGCCGGCACGTGGGTCGAGTCGTTCGCCGACTTCGACTTGAGCGCCAGAGCAATCTCGATCAGCATGTCGACCAGTTCTTCCCTGGTCTTGCCTCTCAGCCAGTCCTGATCGAGCGTGGATGTCTGTCTACCACCCTTGATGCTGCCTGTACCTGAATCGGCTGCCATCAGCCACACCCTCCCTGTTGCCTACCAAATAACCCCTGATGCCCCATTGTAACCTGATAATTCTCATTGCTTCAAGCAATTCGCGCGGCGCAACGCGTGTTGATATGTCAGCCCTGCGCCCGGACCTGTGCCACCTGCGCCGCGTTGGGGATGCTGGACAGGCCGCTGCGGGTGACCGAGTCACTGGCCAGCCGTGTCGCGAAGCGCGCCGCGTGCAGCGCATCGCGGGTGGCGTGCAACTCACAGAAGAACGCGGCGGCGAAGATATCGCCGGCCCCGGTGGGATCGCGTTCGCCAACGCGCGGTGCGCGGATGTCGTGGGGCTCGCCCGAAACAAACAGCGTGCAGCCCCGCGCACCGCGCGTCACGACCATCACGCCGATCTGCGTGGCATAGCGCCTGGCCAGCGTTTCGTCGCCGCCGAGGTCCTCGATGCTCAACACCAGCGCCTGCGCGTGCGGCAGCACTTCATCTGCCGACTCCCACATTCGGAAGGACACACGGCCTGAGGCGTCCCACTGCCGCATCCAACCTTGCGGGGTGATGCCCACCAGCGCGCCGGGGAGCTGCTTCGCCAGGCCCGGTGCAACCTCATCGGCTACCGGGGCTAGGTGCACCAGCGGAGCCTGCTGCCAGCCTGCCGGCACATGATCAATCGTCAGCGGCGCGGCGCGGCTCACGAGTGTCTGCACGCGTCCGGCAGGTGTATAGGTATTCTCGAATGTCGTTGGCAGTTCAGACGGGATACAGGCCAGCGAGAGCGGCCTGAGCGGTTCAAGCAGTGGATACATCTCGTCGGGGGCGCTGGTCACTACGCCAACGCGCCGTCCGAGCGCGTGGGCCGTCAGCGCACTAAAAGTGGCCGTCCCTCCCAGCCGGGGGCCGGTGGGCGCTAGGTCTTGACACACGTGGCCGATGATCAGATAGTCGACAACCTGCATAGTCAGGTGCGTGATGAGCTAACTGAGAAGGGGACGCGCGACGCCCCTTTTTGTGAAGGCAGCCGGAGTGTTACTGCCCTGCGTCGCGCACCGGGATGATCGTCACCTTGCGTTCGTCGCCGGTGCCAACGCTCTCGGTCGTAACGGTCTGGTCCTCGCGCAGCGTGATGTGGATGATGCGCCGTTCGTTGGGCGGCATCGGCTCCAGCGTCACGGTCTTGCCGAGCCGTTTGGCCTGTTCAGCCATACGGTGGGCCAGGCTGCGCAGCTGTTCTTCGCGGCGAGACTTGTAGTCTTCCACGTCGACGACGACGTTAGCGCGCTGCTGAAGCTCGCGGCTGACAATCAGCCGTAAGATGTACTGGAGCGCGTTAAGTGTCTCGCCGCGTCTTCCGATCAGCGCACCCAGGTCGGCCCCACGGATGTTGAGTACCCACGGTGCCTCTTCGGAAGGCCCGGCTGGTTCGGCACGGTAGCTCTGTACTGTGACGTCCTTCACGCCCATCTGCGTCAGCAGCTCGGTCAGAACGTCGCGCCCGACAGTGGCTTCCTCATCGTCTGCAGCCTCGGCGTCGGCGGGCCGCCGTTCTGCCTGATAAGCCTGTTCGGCAGCGGGCATCTCAACGGCCTGAGCAGGCGGCTGGGACCATGATTCGGGTTGAGGCGCAGGCGTGGGTTCGTGCCGAGAAACGGTCGGAGAAGGGGCGGGTCTGGCTGCGCGGGCCGGTGCGCGGAGGGGGGTCAGCCGGACGACGGCGTCGCGAGCGCCCATGCCAAGCACGCCGCGACTGCCCTCTTCGACGATCTCGATGATGACTTCGCTGCGGGCCAGGCCTAACTGAGACAACCCTTTTTCGATGGCATCCTCAAGTGACGAGGCTGTTACGTCAATCGATTGAAGGGGATCGCTGTCACTCATGTTTCGGACCTCGCTTTGCAAGCCTGACCAGTGCTGCCGTTGCCGGGCTGGTCAGGCGGTGTTTGTGTCACATTGCCGCCGGTCTATTTATGTTTGGGACGGGACTTCCGACGGTCTTTTGAGTTGTCTTTGGGCTGTGGAAGACCCAGCAGACCGGGCAGGCTGAAACTGCCGTCCTCCGTCCCAAACAGGTTCTTGAGGGTGGCCTTGCCCATCGCCGCGTACTGGAGGAAACCCATCAGGCCAGAGACTAGCCAGTAAACCGACAATCCGGAAGGCAGCGTGATAGAGATGTAGCCGATAAACAGCGGCATTGTCAGCTGCATCGAGCGGCTCATGGCGGCTGACTGTTGATCGGCGCTGGGCGGTGTCAGAATCTTCTGTTGGAGCCACGTGATGACCACGACCAGGATCGGCAGGACATAGATCGGGTCAGGCGAAGCCAGGTTCAGGTACCAGAAATGGCTGTTGAGCGGGATCAGCGTCGTGGCCTTGGGCAGCCAGCTCAACCACGCTGGCACCGGGTGGTACAGGTGCTGCGATAGCTCGATCAGCTGCAGCGGCGACGCTGCCAGCGAGCGCGTGATGGCCTCATACAGTCCGATCAGGATCGGGAACTGGACCAGCGTTGGCAGGCAGCCGCCGAGCGGGCTGATGCCGGCTTCGCGGTACATCTCCATCGTCTTGCGCTGGAGCGTCTCCGGGTCGCTCTTGTACTTTTCCTGCAGCTTTTTCAGCTCCGGCTGGAGTGTCTGCATGCCGGCTGCCGACTTCTGCTGCTGCCACGTCAGCGGAAAAGTGACCAGCCGGATCAGGACCGTCACCAGGACGATTGACACCACGTAGCTATTGCCAAACAACCCATACAGCCAGATCAGCAGATTGACCATCGGGTTCAGGAAGACCACATTCCAAAGGTTCATGCCCAGGCTACTCTCTCTGGTTACGATGCGGGCTTGAAAGCCCAGCTTTCCAGCAGCGTGGAGCGGCTAAAAGCCAGCAGCGGGCTGTCGCCCTTAGTTGCTCCAATAATCAGCAAGTCATTATACACAATCGGCGGTGCATACAGCGGGACGGTCTGTGTGGAAGTGCCCGTCTCAAAGAACAGGAAGCGGCTTGTGATATCGGTGGTCACGCTGACCGGCGCAATCGCTTTAGTGCCATCGTTGGTGTTCACCACATAGATGTAGGAATCGCCGGAGGCGACATAGGCCACGCGGCTGCCGTCGGCAGCGTCGGCCAGCGCCGGCGCACCGACCACTGGGCCAGTCGTGCTGAACCGCCACTTTTCAGTGCCATCTTTCGGATCGAGGGCAAAGACAAGCCCGTCCAGATCGCCGCCGATGAGGTAGCCCGATACGTCGTCCAGCACCGGGCTGCTCCACACCCAGTTTGACGTCTCGTAGGTCCACAACACCTTCTGAGTAGCTATGTCGAGCGCATACACATGATCGTTGAAGCTGCCGAAGTACAGCACGCCGTCGTACAGTGTTGGCGTGCCGACCACGCCGCCCATCGCCGGGTCGAGCGTCTCGCCCTCAGCCGGGAACTGCCAGTTCAACGTGCCGGTCTTGGCGTCGACGGCATAGATATGCTTGTCGAGCGAGGTGATATACAGCACGCCGCTGTCAAGCAGCGGCGTTGCCCAGATGTCACGGCCAACCTTGAATGTCCAGATCTTACCGCCATTGGTGCGGTCGAGCGCGTAGAGGGTCCCGTCAACCGTTCCAGCGTAGACGTACTGGTCGCCAATGACGCCCCCGCCGATGAATCGCGAGCGATCGCTTTTGAACGACCATATCTCCTGGCCGTTGGCCGGGTTGAGGCCGAAGATCGAGTCCGTGTAGTCGGTGACGACAACCAGGTCGCTGGAAACAGCCGGGGCAGCGTAGAAGGTCTCGCTGCGTACCGCTTCGGTCGGGAATTTCCAGGTAGCGATGTGCGTTTCGGGGCTAATCGCATAAACCGCCGGGCCGTAGGCCATATAGATCATGTCGCCGGATACAGTGATGCCCGGCCAGCTTGCACCGGTCAGCGCCACCGTTGAGCCCGTGCACCCGGCCATCGCGACGGCCAGCACCAGCAGCGCCGCTCCAACCAGCCAGAATCGTAGCTTTCTGGTAATCAAAAATGAAACTCCTCAGGAACGGGGTCATAGCCACCGGGGTTAAAGGGCTGACAGCGCGCAACGCGCTTGACAGTCAGCCACCCCCCCCGGAAGAAACCAAAACGCTCAAAAGCCTCATATCCATACCGCGAGCATGTCGGTGTGAAGCGGCAGGAGGGCGGCAGCAGTGGCGAAAGCGTCAATTGGTAGAGGCGTATCAGCCCCATTGCAATGTACTTCATGGCTATCTGCTACCCGCCAGTAGCCCGGCCCGTTCGAACAGACTTCCCAATCCCTCGACCAGTTCTGCATAGCTGGCACTGGATGCAGGTGGGTGTGCCACGATGACCAGGTCGTAACCCGGCAGAAGCTGTGGCAGCCACTCGTGCGTGGCTGACCGGATGCGCCGCTTGGTCCGGTTCCGCATCACGGCTTTCCCAACCCGGCGGCTGACAACAAACCCGAACCGGCTGTGAGGCAGGTCGTTGGGCAACGTGTTGAGCGTGAGTAGTCTGTCGCGCCAGTGCCGCCCGCTGTGTCTGGCTGTCTCAAAGTCTTCAGGCCGAGTCAGCCGCATATTACGGGCGAACATGGGTATCTGTCCTGTTGGGCCCGGCTAGCTCTTCCAGTTCACTTTCTTAATATGGTTCGGCTTGACGCTCAGACGCAGGCGGCCCTTGGCGCGCCGTGCCTTGAGCACATCACGGCCACCACGGGTCTTCATACGCTGACGGAAGCCGTGAACACGCATACGTCGGCGTTTCTTGGGTTGCCAGGTTCTCTTGGGCATGATGATAACCTCTTCTTCACAAATTATCCGCCCCGATTGGCGGGGCGGGCTTCATCTGCTGCATACAAATGGTGATGCATGGCAAGCATGTGACTTGAGATTATATCGCACGCACAAATCGCGGTCAAAACGCTGCAACCGTGTCTGCCGCTGAGGCCATTGACTCTTCGTGCCCATCGTTGCGGTGGGCGGCGCATCTTGGTTAATATCTCCATGCGGGCACCATTTTGTTTTCAGGTATCGTCGAGAAGAGGGATGATGGGCGACAAGACACATACACGGTTGGTTTTACCGGGACCGGTCGAGGTGCGGCGCGAGGTCCTGGAGGCACAGTCAACATGGATGATCGGGCACCGCTCAACGGCCTTCGTCGATCTGTTCGCCCGGATGCAGGACAAGCTCAAACAGGCATTCCTGACCCGTAACCGGGTGTTCGTGGTGGGATCATCGGGGACCGGGTTGTGGGAAGGTGCATCGCGCAACTGCATCCGCGACGACCGCAGGGCGCTTCACTTTGTGAGCGGGGCTTTCAGCGAGCGTTGGGCGCAGGTCAGCCAGGCTAACGGCAAGCAGGTCGATGTGATCAGCGTTGAGTGGGGGCAGGCGTTCACGCCGGAGATTGTCGCCGATGCGTTGAAGGGCAAGCATTACGACGCAGTGTGTATCGTCCACAACGAGACCAGCACTGGCGTCACCAACCCCATTCGCCAGATCTCGGAGGTCGTGCGCGGGCACAACGACGACGCGCTGCTGCTGGTGGATACAGTCAGCGGATTCCTGGGCGCGGAATTGCGCGTCGACGAGTGGGGCATCGACTTCGCGCTAACCTCGTCGCAGAAGGCGTTCGCGCTGCCGCCGGGGCTGGCCTTCGCCGCTGTCAGCGACCGGGTGCTTGAGCGCGCCAAACAGGTCGAGCATCGCGGCTATTATTTCGATTTTCTGGAGATCGATGCCTCTCTCCAGAAAAACAACACCCCCTCTACCCCGCCCATCTCGCTGATGTTCGCCGCCGACCGCCAGCTTGACGACGTGCTCGAAGAAGGTGTCGAGCAACGCTGGGCGCGGCACATGCAGATGCGCGACCGGACCATCGCCTGGGCGCAGGAGCGCGGGTTCGGATTGTTTGCGCAGGATGGCTACCGCTCGCCGACCGTGACCGCCGTCGCCAACACGCGCGGCGTCGACATGAATGAGATGGCCGATTTCATGAAGAAGGAAAAGGGCTTCGCCATCGACAAGGGCTACGGCAAAATCAAGGGCAAGACCTTCCGCATTGCGCATATGGGCGACATGCAGCCCTCGACGTTGGCAGAAGTTCTGGCCGGCATCGATGCCTTCATCGGTGTTTGACAGCGTATCGCAGCAGAAAGCGAGCATCACATGGCCTGCCATGTCGTGATCCCCGATAACGTCGATCAGGCCGCGCTGGACGTACTGGCTCAGGCCGGCGGCTTGACGGTCACTGCGCCGGGCAAGATGGCCCGCGCGGCGGTGCTGGCCGCCGTACCGCAGGCCGACGCGCTGATCATCCGCAGTGGCACTACCGTCGATGCCGAGATGCTGGCTGCTGCGCCGCTGCTCAAGGCGGTGGCGCGGGCCGGCGTCGGCGTCGACAACGTCGACCTGGCCGAAGCCACCCGGCGCGGCGTGGTAGTGATGAACACGCCCGGCGGCAACACCGTCTCGACCGCCGAGCACGCCTTCGCGCTGATGCTGGCGCTGGTGCGCCACATCCCTGCCGCACACCAGTCGCTGAAGGATGGTCAGTGGGACCGCAAGGCGTTCGCCGGGAGCGAGCTGCGTGGCAAGACGCTGGGCATCGTTGGCTTTGGACGCATCGGACAGGCGATTGCGCGGCGGGCCGTGGCGTTTGAGATGGCGGTCATTGCCTTTGAGCCGTATGCGAACGAGCAGACCTACCGGGTGCGCGACGAGCTGGGTGTCAAACTGGTCGATCTGGACACGCTGTACGCCCGGGCCGACATTATCACGCTGCACCCGGCGCTCACCGACGAGACACGTGGCATGATCAACGCCCAGAGCATCGCCCGGATGAAGCCCGGCGTGCGTCTGATTAACGCGGCGCGCGGCGGGCTGATCGCCGCCGCCGATCTGGCCGAGGCTATCCGGCGCGGGCAGGTGGCCGGCGTGGCGCTCGACGTTTACGAGCCGGAGCCACCCTCCGCCGATTACCCGCTGCTGGGCCTGCCGGAGGTGGTTCATACGCCGCACCTGGCGGCCAGCACCCCCGAGGCGCAGGTGGAGGTCGGCGTGGAAGCGGCCCACCTGATCGTTGATGCGCTGCTGCATAGCCGCTATGCGAATGTCGTCAACCCTGAGGCGCTGCCATCGAAACAGGCCTGACGCCGAATCGGATCGGCCCCTTTTTGCCTCTAAACAGTGTATCGACCAGAGGATGTGGAGAACGTGACTGACAGAAAAACCGTTGCAGTGCTGCAAGGCGATCAGACCGGCCAGGAGCTTCTGGACGAAGCGCTGCGCGTGCTCGACCCGGACGTGATCGCCTGTGATCTGGCGTTTGAGCCGTTCGACCTTTCGCTGGAGAACCGCCGCAAGACGAAAAACAAAGTCGTTCACGAGGCAGCCGAGCGAATTAAACAGACGGGGCTGGGCATCAAAGCAGCGACCATCACCCCCGGCGACCCGGACGACGTCGGCAGCCCCAACGCGCTGCTGCGCGAGCTGCTCAACGCGCAGGTGATCCTGCGCATCGGGCGGCGCATCCCGCGCGTGAGGCCGGTGGGCGGCGTCCACGCACCGATTGCCGTGGTGCGCATGGCTGTCGAAGGTGCCTACAACGCCAAAGAATGGCGCGAGGGCGAGGGGCTGGACGAGGTTGCCTACAGCACGCGCAAGCTCACCCGGCGCACCTGCCGCGCGGTGGCCGAGTTCACCTTCCGCTACGCGCAGCGCAATAATGCGAAGGTGTTCGGCGGACCCAAGTACACTGTTAGTCCAGTATATGATGGTCTGTTTAAGGAAGAGATGGACCTGGCGCACGAACGCTACCCCGGCGTGCGCTATGACCCACAGCTGATCGATGCGACCTACGCGCTGCTGCTGGAAACTACTGGTGAGCCGTTGGTCATCCCTGCGCTGAACCGCGATGGTGATACGCTGAGCGACCTGGTGCTGAAACTGTACGGCACCATCGCCGGGGCCGAGTCGTCGGTGCTGAGCCTCAATGAGCAATTCGAGGTGTCCGTAGTGCTGACCGAAGCCCCTCACGGCACCGCGCCCAGCCTTGAGGGCAAGAACATTGCCAACCCGATGGCGATGATCCTGGCCGGTGCAGCGCTGCTGCGCTACGTCGGCAGCGAGCAGGCGTCGGCGGCCAGCCGGGCGATCTATGAGGCGGTGTTCGAGGCCGTCTACGACGGCATCCGTACGCCCGATCTGGGAGGGCAGGCCACCACTACAGAGTATACTGATGAGGTCATTCGCCGAGTGCAGGGCAAGCTCGAAGTGTGGAGCGCGCTGGGCGAGTGAGGCTCATGCGCAAACGCCGGAGGCTCAGTGGCAGGCAGGTCATATCAGGAGATCATGTGATGGATAGTGCAATGCAGGCGCTGCGGGCGCGCGAATTCTCCCGTCTCGATGCAAACGGGCAGACTTACCTCGATTACACCGGAGGCGGCCTGTATGCCGAGTTGCAGATCCGTGAGCAGGCCGAGCGGCTGCTGGCAGGCGTCTATGGCAATCCGCACTCGCAGAACCCGGCGTCGCTGGCCAGCACCCACTTTGTCGAAGCTGCCCGCCAGCGAGTCCGGGCCTTCTTCGAGGCTGACCCTGACGAGTACGAGGTGGTCTTCACCCTGAACGCCAGCGGCGCGCTGAAGCTCGTCGGCGAGAGCTACCCGTTTGCCGATGGCTCGCATTACGTGCTGCTGGCCGACGACCATAATTCGGTCAACGGCATCCGCGAGTTTGCACAGGCCCGCGGCGCGCAGGTGACCTACATCCCGCTCAACCCTGAGCTACGTGTGGAGCCGTCGACGCTGGAGGAGGCGCTGGGCGGGGCCGATACAGGTAGTCCCAACCTGTTCGCTTACCCGGCGCAGTCGAATTTCTCCGGTGTCAAGCATCCGTTGGGCTGGATCGAGATGGCGCATGGGCTGGGCTACGATGTGCTGCTCGACGTGGCGGCCTACGCGCCGACCAGCCGCCTGAGCCTGCGCGAGGTCAGGCCCGAGTTTGCAGCGTTGTCGTTCTACAAGATGTTCGGCTACCCGACGGGGGTTGGCGCGCTGCTGTGTCGCCGCGACGTGATGCATAAGCTGGTGCGCCCGTGGTTTGGCGGCGGGACGGTGCGCTTTGTATCGGCGCAAAACAAGCTGCACCTGCTCCAGCCGACCGGCGAGGCGTTCGAGGATGGCACGCTGAACTACCTCAGCATCCCCGGTGTCATCACCGGGCTGGACTTTCTCGACGAGGTCAGCATGGAGCGCATCCACGCGCACGTGATGTCCATGACCGGGCTGCTGCTCGACCGGCTGCAGGCGCTCAAGCACAGCAACGGTGCGCCGCTGGTCGAGATCTATGGGCCAAAGTCGACAGAAAAGCGCGGTGGGACGGTGGCCCTCAACGTCTTCTCGCCGGACGGGGACGAAGTCGACTGCAAGCTGGTGGAGAGCCGCGCCAACGAGAACGGCATCTCGGTGCGGTCGGGCTGCTTCTGCAACCCCGGCGCGGCGGAATTGGCGTTTCAGTACCAGGCGGTGCAGGCTTACCAGTGCTTCGAGGTGCTGAAGCCGGAGATGTTCACGCTTCAGCAGTTCTCAAGTTGTATGAACGACAAGCCGGTGGGCGCGGTGCGCGTCTCGGTGGGGATTGCAACCAACGAGGCCGACATTGAGCGGCTGATTGACCTGCTCAAGACGTTTGTCGATTTCTCGCCGGAGCCGGGCGGCGCGCGCACGGTGCCGCAGTTTGTCGGGCCATAGGGGCACAGCGCCGCCGTGCCCCTTGCTAGGCCGCCTCAAGGCTGCGAAACGTCCAGCGTGAGCCCTGGGGTCCACCATATTCCCGCGCCACCAGCAGGTCGATCAGCGCATCGCGGGCGTAGACTTCCGGAATGAGTTTAAAGCCCATCGCCAGGTGCTTGCACAGCACCTGGCGGTGTGACGCAAAGGCGAAGAACGCACAGTCGCAGGCCAGCGTGTGGTGCGCCATGTCGATCACCACGTCGTGACCGCGCATGGTGTACATCCACCGCTGCGATCCGCCTTCGACCAGCGTCGCGTCTTCGGCGTCGATCTCGTCCATGCGCGGCCCGCCGGCCCGCCCGGTACGCTGTTCGCCCAATTCCAGCGCGCGCTGGAGCAGATCCTCGACCGGCAGCCCGCCGTAGTGCGCGGCGATCAGCCGGTCTTCGAGGTCCTGAAGCTGGCCCGCGTCAAGCTGGCGCAGCAGCCGCACGATCAACTCTGACCGGTCCAGGCCTGGCACGCGGCGTAGGCCAAACTGCTCGCCCAGGTAGACCAAAACCGGTGCGCTGGTGTCGCGCAGCAGGTTGACCAGCACCGGCGACGCCGCAGCCCGCTGCCGGCTGCGCTGAACCGTGATACTTCTGACCTTCATGCCTGTACCTGCTTTTCTACTCCACATCTCTTTACCCTCAACAATCCCTATACCTGTAAATCTCTGATGCCTCTACTATAGAGTGTATCGCATTGTTGTGACACCTAATGTCACAATGTGCGGGCAAAATCAAACGGGCCGGGCGGACGCTGCCCGGCCCGTTTTGCTCATTTTGCATCGATTCAGCCAAAATGCAGCACGAATGGCCCTTGTGCATCCAACTTGACGTTGAGGCGACGTGCCTGCGCATCCCAGGCGTGCGAAACGAGCAGGCCATCCTCGACGTGGATCGTGCCCGGCCCCGCGCTGAGCCCGGCGATGTCGATCTTTACGTGTGTATACCCCGGCGCGTATGTCCCCTGCTCGACGTGGTGGGTGAGGCGGCCCTGCTCGCCGTCCAACACAAAACGCGACACGCGGTGCGCGTCGGGCCGGGCGTACTCCGGCGTGAGGCCGTCGTCTTCGTACAGCAGGCTGCTGTGTTCCCCCGGCGAGTGGTAAGCGCGCAGTTCCAGCACATCAACCGGCTTCTCGCCGACATACTGCTGCGTCGGCCAGAAGGGGATCACCGCCCCACCCCGCACGAACAGCGGCAGCACGTCGAGCGGCGCGTCGACGGTGAGCGTCTCCGGGCCGCTGTGGCGCGCGTCGCTCCAGAAGTTGAACCACTCGCCGGCAGGCAGGTAAACGCGGCGCTGCGTGGCCCCTTCATCGACTATTGGCGCGACGAGCAGCGAGTCGCCCAGCATATATTCGTCGTCGAGGCTGGAGACGGCGGGATCTTCGGAGAACATGAACGCTAGCGCGCGCATCGGCGGGGCCCCGGTTTGCGATGCCTGCCATACAGCGGTGTACAGGTAGGGCAGTAGGCGGTAGCGCAGTTCAAGGTATTTGCGGCAGATCGCCTCAACCTCCTCGCCAAACGCCCACGGCTCCTGGTCGGGTGAGCCGGCCATCGAATGCACGCGGTAGAATGGCATGAAAGCCCCAAGCTGCATCCAGCGCGCATACAATTCCGGCGACGGTCCACCGGTGAAGCCGCCCACGTCTGCCCCGCTGATTGGCACGCCCGATAGGCCGAGCGTCAGCACCATCTGGATCGACAGCCGCAGATGATCCCAGGTGCTTTTGTTATCGCCGGTCCAGTGCATCGCGTAGCGCTGCATGCCCGCCCAGCCAGAGCGGGTCAGGATCGTCGGGCGGCGGTCGGGGCGCAGGCGTTCAAGTCCCTCGGCGCTGGCGCGGGCCATCAGCAGGCCATATACGTTGTGAAGCTCAGCCTGAGTGCCCCCCTGTCCTTCTTTGCTGTGCTGCACGATCTCCGGCACCCACGGCTTATCTGTGCCGATGGCGATGATCGCGATCTCGTTCATGTCGTTCCAGAAGGCGTCCATGCCGTCGTCGAGGTATCCGGCGTATTGATCGCCCCACCAGTGGCGCGTGTCGGGGTCAGTGAAGTCGGGGAAGTGACACTCGCCGGGCCACACCGGCCCGCTGAAAGGCACGCCGTCCGGGTAGGTGATGAACCGCCGCTGCGCGACGCCTTCGTCGTAGACCCGGTATCCCCGGTGAACCTGTATGCCGGGGTCGACCATCGACAGGCCCTTGAAGCCCTGCTCGTGCAGCGCGTCGAGCATCGCCGGCGGGTCGGGGAAGCGGCGGCGATCCCAGGTGAAGCAGCGATAGTCGTCGAGATAGTGAATATCGAAGTGGATCACGTCGCATGGCAGGCGGCGCGCGCGGAACGCCTGCGCAAGCTGGAGCACGCGCTCCTGCGGATAGTAGCTCCAGCGCGACTGGTGAAAGCCCAGCGCCCACAGCGGCGGCAGCTTCGTGCGGCCTGTCATTTCCGTATAACGCTCAAGGACGCTGCGCGGTGTGCCCGCCATCAGGTACAGCCGAAACTCGCCATCGGCGGCGCGGTAATCGAGCACGCCCGGCTGGCCCGTGCCAAGGTCCACCCACGCCCGATAGGAATTGTCGAAGAACAGCCCGGCGGCGCGACCGCCAGTCAGGGTCATGACAAACGGGATGCTCATGTAGATCGGCTCATGGCCACGGTCGTAGCCGCTGGGGTCGCTGTTCCACAACTCGAAGCGCTGGCTGGCGTGGTTGAGTGATGTGGCTTTCTCTCCCAGGCCGTAGAACGCGGTGGACGTGTCGAATGCCGCCTGCCACCCGACCTGGCCCGACTGCGGATCGTGCCGGATGCCACGGCCGGCGAACAGCGGGCGATCCCCGGCGCTGTCGTGCACGGTGAGGGTGCCGCTTGCTTTGTCGACGGTAATTGTCAGCGCGCCCGCCTCAATTTCGATCCGGTCCGCCCGGTCGGAGACGTGCAGCGATGCCCCACCCCACCCCGCTTCGGGCTTTTCGACGCCATACGAGAACGGCTCGGGAAAGTCACCGCTGCGGCTGGCGCGGATCAGCACCAGGTCGGCAGCGAGCGCACTGATACGCAGCGCGGCCCGCTCCGCCGTGATCGTCACGCGCGGCCCGTCGACATCGACGCCGGTGACGCGGCCCGGAGCATCGAGGTGGTCGTAGGGCGGTCGGGCTGGCTCGGCAGGTGCGCGCAGCGCGAGCCACACGCCTCGCCAGTAGGCTGGTCCGCGCAGGTCCGGCTGTGTCGAGCGGACGATGCGCGCCGCGCGACGATACGGATACAGCACGCCGCGTGCCACCATGCGCGGTGAGATGATGTTGAAGATCTGGAACGGGTTGACTCTGGCCATTTTCCAGTTCCTTCGAGAGTGGAGCAAAAAGCACGAAATTGCAGGCTGTGATATGCTTGAGTCTGTACAACATATGTTGTATACTTACAGCTATAGTCTAATGCATAATACTCACCAAGCATAGCGAGGAAGCGAGTTCGACATGGGGATGCGAGTTTCATGCCTCCAAGACAACCTGGCGCGTGGCCTGAACATCGTGAGCCGCGCGGTAGGCACGCGCACGACCCTGCCTGTGCTCTCGAACGTGCTGCTGGCTACCGACAATGGTCGGCTACGGTTGGCTGCTACCAACCTCGACATGGGGATCACAGCCTGGATCGGCGCGTCGGTGGAAGAAGACGGCGCGATCACTGTGCCGGCGCGCACGCTGAACGATCTGGTCAATACGCTCTCACCAGAGCGGGTTGACCTGGAAGTCGCAGTGCGCACCAATGCCATGCACCTGGCCTGCGGGGCGACGACGGCCAGCATCAAGGGCATCGACGCCTACGAGTTCCCGCCTATCCCTGAGCCTGCCGAAGACGACGAGCGTCTGTCGATCCCCGCCGACGTGCTGAAAGAGACAATCAACATGGTGGCCTTCGCCGCAGCCCGCGACGACAGCCGCCCCATCCTGACCGGCGTGTCGATCGGCTTTCAGGATGGCTTGCTGACCATGGCCGCTGCCGATGGCTTCCGGCTCTCGGTGCGGGAGCTTCCGCTCGACGTAGAGTTCTATGACAGCTTTCTGCTGGTCGTGCCGGCCCGCACGCTGAGCGAGCTGGCGCGCATCGGCAGCGACGACGAGGAAGCGATCAACCTGATCCTGCCGCACGAGCGGTCACAGATCTTGTTCCAAATGAAAGACGTGAATGTCGTCTCCCAGCTCATCGACGGCGTGTTTCCTGATTATCGCCAGATCATCCCGCGTGACACTGCGACCCGCACGGTCCTGTACACCGCCGACCTGCTGCGTGCCTGTAAGCGCGCCGACATCTTCGCCCGCGAAGCCAATCACACCGTGCGCATGAGCATCGAGCCGCAGGACGGGATGGCGGGCATCGCCCGGGTGCGGGCCCAGTCTTCTGAGACGGGCGAAAATGAAGTTGTGCTTGACGCGACTATCGAGGGTGAGGGCATGGAAGTCGCCTTTAACGTCCGCTACCTGATCGAGGTGTTGAGCGTGATCTCGACCGATCAGGTGGTGCTCAAGACGACCCGGCCCGACAAGCCAGGCGTCCTGCAGCCGCTGGGCGATGAGAGCTTCACCCATGTCATTATGCCGATGCACATTGGCCGCTGAGTCGTTCACCGGCGCGCCATCCCCCGCCCAACGACGTTGGGCGGGTTTCTTTTTGGGCCGGACTAATACAATACCGATAGTGTTCTATCGTTGATCTAACACTTGGTTGATATGTTTATAGCATTGAAGTAATTATCGGGATCAGCAGTTGCCGATAGTGTCTGTCCGCTGGTGTGTGGTATCAACCAAGAGGGGTCCGTATGGTTCGTGCGTTTGATGCGCCTATTATCGCAAATGACCAGAGCGTCGACCGGCTGGCATCGGCTCTTGTACCGGTGCTGTTGATGTTCTGGGATGGACGCAGCCTGCCCGATGACGTCAGCCAGGCCATGCTCAAGACAGCCCATGACGAGGCCGGAAACCTGATCGTCGCCAGGGTGAATGTGCGAGAGAATCCCGCCGCGGCCAGCCGCTTCGACGTCCACGACCTCCCGCAGCTTGTCGCAGTGCGGCAGGGCACCGAATTGACGCGAGCCTTGCGGCCCAATGGTGCCGAATTCTTGCAGCAGGCCCAGTTCGTGATGGGGCGCGGCGAGCGGCCAGCCGGGGCGGCCAGTGCCGGAGCGCAGTCAACAGCGCGTCTTGACCATCCCATTGTCATCAGCGACGCCATATTTGAGCATAAAGTACTCCAGTCCTCGCTGCCGGTGCTGGTCGATTTCTGGGCACCCTGGTGCGGGCCGTGCCACATGATCGCCCCGGCGGTCGAGCGTATCGCCAGCGACTATGCCGGCAAGCTGGTCGTCGCCAAGGTAAACGTCGACGAGAACCCGCATTATGCGGGCGTGTATGGTGTCCAGGGCATTCCGACGCTGCTGATGTTCAGAGGTGGCAAGGTAATCAACCGCCTGACCGGCGCTCTGCCCGAAGCGCATCTCCGGGTTGAAGTCGACCGCTTCTTGATGCAGCACTGAACTTCTCCGGCAGCGTGACGACCGGGCTTTTAGATGGCCCGGTCGTTTGCTGCGCACCAGTCCGCACGCTACACTGTCGGTGAGGATAGCCGCATCGAGGGAGCAGCAGGTATGGTAGGGCTTGAGCTGGCTCTGGATAAGTTAAGGGACGCCGGATACAAGATCACGCATGCGCGCCTCTCGGTCCTGCAGGTCATGCAAGAAAGCGGTGGGCATCTGACATCCGGCGAGGTGCTGGAGCGTGTCGACGCCCGCGACCCATCCATCGGGCGGGCCAGCGTCTTTCGCGCGCTGGACCTGCTGACCGCCCTTTCCATCATCCGCCCGACATTTCTGGAGCCCCGCACGCCGACCTACGTCATGCTTTCGCAGGAAGGCCACCACTCACACATCATCTGCACGCGCTGCAGCCGGGTGATTGAGCTTGATGATTGCTCTGTGACCAACCTCGTCGACGACCTTGAGATCCGCTATCGGATCCACGTGACCGGCCATCTGCTCGAATTCTACGGTATGTGCGACAACTGCCGCGTGACGCAGGATGCGTGATCGCTTCCACTGTACATGTTGAGGGCCGCCCCTATCGGGCGGCCCTGTTGATTCCTGGCTGAGGTCGGGTTTAGAGATCGCGAGCGGCGTAATCGTTGAGAAAGGCAGTTAAGACTTCGTTGGTCCTTTCGGGCTGCTCGAAGTGCGGCAGCCCGTGTGTGTTGTCGATGCGCACCAGCGTCCAGTTGGAACGCTCACCATAAGGCCGCAGCTCGTCGAAACGCACAAACGGGTCACGGTCGTACAGAACCAGCACTGGCAGCTTCAGCTCGTCGTAGACACTGCGGATGTCAGGGCTGAACAGCCTACCGCTGACAAACGTGACCGGCGCGAAACGCGCGCCGGGTTGGTGGCTGGTGAGGTAGGCGTAATCCAGCAGGCCCTCGTCGACGGGACCACCGCCGAACAACGGTTTCAGGAACAACTGCAGTGAGCGTCGTGAAGTGAGCAGGTCATAGAAGCCCTGGCTCCACAGCGGCGTGCGTAGCAGCTTGTAGGCTGTATCGCTCTGCCCCCGTGACTGCGCGCCGCCATCAGCCGGGCGGCTGTAGAAACCTGACGGCGAGATGAACGTCAGGCTGCGAAAAAGCTCCGGCTCGGCGTGTGCAGCCAGCGCGGCGAATTCGCAGCTCAACGACAGTGCGACGGCGTCGACCGGCCCCTGGTCGCTGGCCGCCTGCTCACGAACAAAGGCCAGGATGGCGTCGCGATACACCGCGGGTGAGTACGCGATGTCGGGCCGGGCCGAGAATCCAAACCCTGGCAGGTCGAGCGCGTAGACGCACCGCGACGCCGCAAACTGGTCGTAGATCGGCTCCATCTCGTAGGTTGAGGCCGCCGCGTTGATGCTGTGCAGCAGCACCAGCGGCTTGCCGTCGCCGCTGACGTAGTAGCTCAGCTCAAGGCCGTTGGCGGTGAAGGTGCGGCGCTCGCCGCCCAGCGCGTGGGGAAGCGTCAGCTTATGCGGGATCACAAGCTTGCTGTAAGCAAGCCATCCGCCCGCTACCGCCATCACTCCGCGTACCAGCAGTTGCAGCAGCCTGAGCGTGCGCCATATCGACGTGAAGAATCCCGGTCGCTTTTTCTTGTCAGCCATGTGTGCTCACTTTCGTTGACATGGGTACCTTCTTGCTGTATTGTAACACGTGGTTGCCCTCGGGGGACCACGCACTTATGTCCAAATGTCAAGTGTCATAAGAAGGTGACATGACCGAGAATGAGGCAGACTCGACACCCACTGCGCCGCTGATCTCCCTGCGGCGCAGTTTCCAACTCCGGATGCCCGGCATTCTATTGATGGGGATCGGCATCTGGCTGGTGGTTGGGCTTTTCGGGCTGTATGGCGACCTGCTGCCGCTGGCCGGGACAAGCACCGGTTGGGTCTATCTGCTTCTGGCGCTTCTCATGTTGCCAACGACCTTCAGCTACCTTGAACTGCGCAGTTGGATCGGCCATTCGGGTGGTAGCTACCGGCTGATCCGGGCGATGGAGCGCACCAACTTCACCTTTTTCGCCGGCTGGACGTACATCCTGGGCTGGGCCGCAGTCAGCGCACTGATTGCCTGGCAGTTCGCCACCTTTGCCGGCAAGCTCATTGACATGTTCACACCCTGGCACGTCGGCGAGCTGCCTTTGGTGGCCGTGCTGCTGGTGGTCTTCGCCGCCGGTAATGCGGTCGGTACCCGGCCTCGCTGGCGGTTGGCCGTGTGGCTGGCCGGCGGCGTGATTGTGGCCGTCGTGGGCATGATCGTGATGCTGGCCGGGCGTGTGGCGGCGGGTCAGGTGTCTGCCTCCAGCAGCACGGGCACCACCGGGCACTTTTTTGGCGCGCTGTTAGCCGTAACGTGCAGCCTGTGGGTTATCGAGCTGATCGCAGAGATGACCGACCGGCGGCGGAGCGTGCGCAGTTCGCTGCTGCTGCTGGGCGGCGGGCCGCTGTTGGCGATGTTGTTCACGCTGCTTTCCCAGCGCGCGCTGCCCGGCTCGCAGACTATTGAGGCGCTGACCGGCGTCCTTCTGCCCGGTTATGGCCAGGTGCTGATGCTGGTGGTTGGGCTGGTCTCGATGGCGCTGGCGTGGCAGATTCTGGGCCTGATCATGCTGCGCCGTTTCCAGATCATTGCGCTGGATGGTTGGCTGCCGGAATGGCTGGCACGCTCCTACTCCCGCTTCAAGACGCCCATCATGCTGATCGTCGCGCAGTGCGTGGTGTCGCTTGGTGCGCTGCTGCTGGGCATGGGCATGACACATGTCGTGGGTGGCGCACATTCCGTCTCGCTGAACTTGGCGAAGCTTGGCGCTCTGGCGTTCCTCATCATGCATATCGGCGTCAACACGGCGGCTATTGTGCTGGCGTCGCATCCGCGCGCAGGAGATCGCTCGTTCCGGTTGCCGCTGTACCCGATCATCCCGGCTACCGGTGCGGGCATTGATTTCCTCCTGATCCTCGCCGCCTCGTGGCCGGTAATTGTGCTTGGCGCGATCTGGTTCGCCATTGGCGGGCTGGTGTACTGGCGCGTCGCGCTGGATCGGATGCGCTCCTCGCAGCTTGGCGTGACGATTTTCCAGGATACATCACGCCAGCCTGATATCATATCGAATTTCCCGGTGGTCGTGCCGATCGCGAACCCGGAGACGGCGCACAGCCTGGTCGAGATCGGCGCGGCGATTGCCCGCAAGTTCCACGGACATCTTTCGATTGTGCAGGTAGTTCTGGTCCCCGACCAGCTTCCACTGGATTCAGGACGTTTCCAGGCACAGCACAAGCTCGACGTACTGGAGCGCGTCATCAAAGGTGCCGAGCAGTATGGCGTGCCGGTCGAGGGCGTCACCCGCCTGTCGCGCAGTATCCCGCAGGGTATTCTGGACACCGTCTCAGAAGAGTTGGCGGAAGTGCTGGTAATGGGTTGGAACGCCCGCGCCGACGGCATCGGTCGGCATGGGCTGGGGCACATTCTCGACGAGGTGATCGAGAACGCTGCGTGCGACGTAATCGTGATACGCGGCGATTGGCCCGACAATCCCCGGCGGCTGCTGGTACCCATCGCGGGTGGACCGCACGCACCCCGCGCTGCCGAGATGGCCCTGGCCCTCACATCCCCAACTGATGGCGAAGTGACTCTGCTCAACGTCATACAGGAAAGCGCGGATCGCCAATCCGCTGACGCTGGCCACATGATGCTTGAAGACCTGCGCGGCAGGCTCTCCGAGCCGGAGCGTGTCGCGACTCAGGTGGTCAAGGCGCGCGCCACGCTGCCTGCCATCCTCGACGCGCTCGAACAGCACGACGCGGTTCTGATCGGGGCCAGTGAGGTTGGCTTTCTGGATCGTCAGCTTTTTGGACAGATTCCGCTCCAGCTTTCGCAGCAGACGGATAAGCCGTTGGGGCTGGTTCGCGGCTATACCGGCCTGACGAACCTGGTCGCTCGCAAGGCGTGGCAGTCGCTGTCCAACCTGCTGCCCACGCTCGATACCGACGAGCAGCTTGAGGTCTACCAGCGGATGCGGCAGGCCGCACAGCCTAACATCAACTACTTTGTGCTGATCACGCTCTCGGCGATGATCGCCACGCTCGGCCTGCTGCTGAACAGCCCGGCGGTAGTCATCGGCGCGATGCTGGTTGCGCCGCTGATGAGCCCTATAGTAGCCACCGGGATCGGCATCGTCTTCGGCGATGTGCTGACCCTGCGTAATGCGCTGACCTCAACGTTGCAGGGTGTCGTCGCTGCCATCTTCATTGCCCTGTTGTCGACAGTCATCTCACCGCTGGCAACGGCTACGCCGGAGGTGCTGGCGCGCACTCAGCCCAGCCTCCTCGACCTGATGGTGGCGCTGGTCTCAGGCATGGCGGGCGCATACGCTATCGCCCGCAAGGAGGTCGGCGAGGCGCTGCCTGGTGTGGCTATCGCGGCGGCCCTGATGCCGCCGGTGTGCACCATCGGCATCGGGATTGCGCTGGGCAATGTGACGATCGCGCTCGGGGCGCTGCTGCTGTTCACCACCAACCTGGTCGCGATCATCTTCGCTTCGGTCCTGGTGTTCCTGCTGTTGGGCATTCGACCACCCCGCCACCCCGACCGCCAGCGCCGGCTGCGGCAGGGGCTGCTGATCTCTGTGGTGTCGCTGGTGATCATCAGTATACCGCTGGCAGTCGTGCTACAGCGCGCTGTCGAGCGCGAGAGAGTCGCCAGCCAGGCGCAGGACCTGGTGCAGCAGACGGTCAGCGGCTGGAACGCGCAGTTGGCGCAGTTCTCGGTCGACGTGGGTTGGCGCGATGTCACGATTACCGGTACTCTCTATGCTGGCAAGAACGTGACCGCCAGTGATATTCAGGCGCTCGACCAGCAGCTTGAGACGGCGCTCGCACGCAATGTGCACGTCAAGCTGTTTGTCGTGCAGGGCACCGAGTACGACAGCACGCTCAGCCCTTGACGCGGCTGAGGGGTGCACGATGTCTGCTCCGTGCTGCGCAGCAATGAGAGGACATCGCAACCCACGTGACCGAGACACCGTCGCCAGCGCCGAAGTCGCGCCCATCGCTTTCGCTCATTCTGGCGGTGGGCTTTCTGGTGATCAGCCTGGTTGCCGCCGGTCTGATCCTGTCCGGCGCCTTCAACCCAACCCCGGAAGAGGACCTGCAAAGCCTGCTGCCCACCGCAACCAGCACTCCCATCCCGCCGACTGCCACACCGGTTCCCAGCGCCACGCCCACCGTCGTGTTGACCCCAACGCCAACTCCCCCACCCACGCCCACCCCGCCGCCAACCGAAATCGTGATTGGCGTGGCGCGGCTGGGACCCGGTGACGATGCGGTGACGGATCAGCTTGTGCAGGCGCTGAACACCGCTTACAAGACGACAACCTTGAGCCTGCCAATACGCACTGAACCGGTCGCGTTGCCAGAAACGATGCAGGCCGCCAATGAGATAGATCCATCACAGGTGGCCGCCGACGCCGATCTGCTGATCGTGTGGGAAGACATGGGCGGAGGCGTACGGCGCTTCACCCTCCTGACGCCGCCCATAGCCCCGCCGCTGCCGCAGGTCGACACGACGCCTGAGCCGTGGGCACTGTCCGCGCCGGGCAGCCAGCCGGTCTTTACCACCGGCGACGACCTGAGCTTTCCTGCCGCGCTGGCCGTGGGGCTGGTCGAAGCCGCCAGGGGGCAGCCATCGCAGGCCTTTCAGCGATTTCAGGGCCTCCAGGGTCGCCTGCCAGACGTATCGGGCGATTCGGCCAGCAGCAACCAGGCCGTGCTCGCGTTTTCACAGGGCTTTGCGCAAAGCCGCGCTGGCAACGTGATCGACGCACTGCGGGCCTACACCGATGCTCTGCGCCTGGAAGATCGGTTTGCGGCAGCCTACGTGGGCCGTGGAAACGCCTATCTGACGAGCGGCGATGATTCTGCTGCGTTGGCTGCGTATGGCGATGCGTTCAGCGCGGACCCGAACCAGGCCGCTGCTGCTGAGAATCGCGTGCTGGTCATGCTGGCGCAGGGCGACCTCGACACAGCCATGGCCGCGGCCCAGGAGCTGGTGATTGCCTCGCGCTCGGCGTGGAGTGTTGACCTGCGCGGACTGATTGCTTACCAGAAGGGCAATTATCAGGCTGCGCTGACCGATTTTCAACTGGCGGCCCAGCTTGCGCCCGGCGACCCGATCCCGTTATTCAACCAGGCGCTGGCGCTTACCCAGCAGGGCGAGAGCGGCCAGGCGCTGGTTGCGCTCGACGCGTTGGCTGAGATTCAGCCGCAGAACCCGGTGGTTCACCTGTACCTGGGAGATGCGTTCGCGGCAGCAGGCCAGCCTGACCAGGCGGAATCGGCTTATGGCGACGCGCTTGCCCTCGACCCGTCCTACCTCGACGCCTACCTGCGGCGCGGGCGTGTGCGCATCACCAGTGGCGACTTTGCCGGCGCACTGGACGACGCCAACCGTGCGCTGGGATTGGAGGCGACATCCGGCGCAGCTTACTGGCTGAAGGGTGACTCGCTGATTGGTCAGGAAGATTTCGCCGGCGCGGAAGACGCCTACAGCGCGGCGTTGGCCAACGGCCAGTCTGACCCGGCCATCTTTGCCGGGCGCGCCTGGGCTTTGCAGCGACTGGGCTTCAGCACCGGCGCGCTGCAGGATTACCAGCAGGCCATTCAACTGGGTGAGAACGATCCGCAGATCCTGTA
Source organism: uncultured Chloroflexia bacterium (assembly GCA_963787375.1). Taxonomy (GTDB): domain Bacteria; phylum Chloroflexota; class Anaerolineae; order Aggregatilineales; family UBA3940; genus CAWBCR01. The sequence goes on from CAWBCR010000017.1 coordinate 413,206, forward strand.
TCGCTACGGCTTCTCGTTGTACAACACCGGCCACTACGAGGACGCGCTCACTATCATGACCGAGGCGGTGCAGGGCGGGCTGGACACGGCGGAGGGTTATGCGGGGCTCGCGCTGGCGCTCGACGCCAACATTCAGCGCAGCGAGGCCGAGCAGCAGTACGCGAAGGCGCTCCAGTTGGACAAGCGTTATGGGGATGCTAATTTCCTGGGTGAGCAGCCACTGTGGACGCGCTCGGCGGTGACGCGCGCTGTGACCATCCTGCGTCGCCTGGGTGTCGACCCGTACAGCGGGGGCGGCTAATCGCCCCCGTTTTCGTGCCGCCAGTGTGCCTCAAACTCCCTGAGCTGGAGCACCTGGCTGACATTCGGGTTGACGATGGGCCGCTTGGCGCGCAGCAGCGCCAGCGCGCCATCGACGCTCATGCCGATCGTGATGAGGTAGCCAGCAGCGATGATCGGTGAGCGCCCCACGCCCATCATGCAGTGAACGTACACCTTGCGGCCATCGTCGATCATCGTCTTGATAAACCTCGCGCCGGTGCGAATGATGTCCGGCGAGGGGCCTGACCAGTCGATAGTCGGCAGCCACAGCGATACCTCAGGCGCGGCGCGCATCAGGAAGCGGTCCTGCCGCTCAGCCTGAAGGTTCACGTTGACGGTGACGCCCAGCGCCGACAGGATCGGCCACTCGTCAGGCTCAACCCGCCCGCCGACGTACAGGTGCTCGGTGATCTCGCTGAAATCCGGCCCGTCAAGCATCGTCATTCGAACAGCTTCGCAATCTCGTCGCGCGCAGGGCGGGGCAGCCGTCGCGCGCTGTCGCGGGCGTCGACGACGTCCGCCGGACCCTCTTCCACGTGGCCAATATCAAACGCAGGGATGCCCTCAGCCTCCAGCGCGGCGCGGATCGTCGCCGCGTCGTCGGCATGGACTGCAATCAGCAGCGCGCCGCTGGCAATTGCGCCCAGTGGGTCGATGCCAACCGCATCGCACAGCGCGCGGCCATCGTCGAGGACGGCACGAGTTGCATCGACTACCAGCCGCAGGTTGGAAGCGTCGGCCATCTCCCACAGCCCGGTCGCCAGTCCGCCTTCGGTCGGATCGTGCATAGCGTGGACGCGACCGGCCTCCAGGGCAACAGCCGCATCGCGCACCACGCTGATGCCGGGCTGGTGCAGGTAAGCCGCGCATCGCCCTATAAACTGGGGTGGGAAGATGCCTGTGAGGCGAGTAGCCTTTTCTCTGGCGATGATGGCTGTCGCTTCGATAGGAACGCCCTTGGTGACGATCAGTGCATCGCCGGGCTGCGCGCCGCCGGTGGTGATCAGCCGGTCCTTCTCGACCAGCCCCAGCATCGCGCCGACCAGGATCGGGCGGTCGATGCCATGCGCGACCTCGGTGTGCCCGCCGACCAGCGTTACATCCAGCGCCCTGCAGGCCGAGCCCATCTGCTCGAAGATCGCCTCGACCATTTCGGGTGTGGTCTGCCCCTGCGGCAGCAGCAGCGAGGCCATGAACCAGGCGGGCGCTGCTCCGGTGGTGGCGATGTCGTTGGCGTTGACGGTCACGGCATACCAGCCGATCTCGTCGCTGGCAAGCGTGATCGGGTCGGTCTTCGCGACGAGGTAATGCGATCCGCCGACATCGATAACGGCGGCGTCTTCACCGGGGCGCGGGCCGAGGATCACGCGTGGGTCGTCTATCGGGACGTGGGCCAGCAGCATCGCCAGCAAATCGGGCGGCAGCTTGCCCAGCGGAAAGGGATCGGGCATGGACGTTCCAGCCTGGTTATCGGGACGGGTTCGGGGAGATTATGCAATAGGAGCGCATTGCTTGCCAAACGGCAAATCATGCTACACTGTGTTCAATCACAGCAAGCTGAGCGTTTCGCTTTTATCTTCTGGAGGTAAATGGTGAACGGTGTTGGGATAGCTGTTCTATGCGTAGTCGCCGTGATCGTCGTGGCCGGGCTGTTCCTGGTCATGACGTCAGTGCGGGTGATCAAGGAGTATGAGCGGCTGGTGGTCTTCCGGCTGGGGCGGCTGACCGGAACGCGCGGCCCCGGCCTCGTCCTGATCCTGCCCTTCATCGAGCAGGCCACAAAAGTCGACCTGCGCGAAACGGTGCTGGAGATTCCGCGCCAGACCTCGATCACCAAGGACAACGCGCCGATCAACATCGACTTCCTGATCTTCTGGCGGGTCGTCGAGCCGGAGCTGTCCGTGGTGCAGGTCGGCGACTTCCGTCAGGCGTCGCTGGGTATCGCCACGACCACCCTGCGCGCGGTCATCGGCGACATCTCATTGGACGACGTGCTGGCCAAACGCGAGGAGATCAACAATGTGCTGCGTGTCAAGCTCGACGAGGTGACCGAGCGCTGGGGCGTCAAGATCACCGGCGTCGAGATCCGCGAGATCGAGCCGCCGCGTGAGGTGCAGGAGGCGATGAACCGCCAGATGACCGCCGAGCGCGTGCGCCGCGCGACCGTCACCGAGGCGACCGGCGCGCGCGAGTTGGCCATTCTGCGCGCCGAGGGCGAGAAGCAGGCGGCGATCCTTGAAGCTGAAGGTCGTAAAGAGGCCGCCATTCTGCAGGCGCAGGGCGAGCAGCAGGCCCAGGGCCTGCGCGCGCAGGGCTTTGCCCAGGCGCTGGAAGCGATCCACGGCGTGGCGCAGGGCGTCGATCAGAACACAATGGCGCTCCAGTATTTCGCGACGCTCAAGGACCTCGGCGCGAGCCCCAGTACCAAGTATATCTTCCCGCTGGAGTTCACTGAGCTGGCCCGCCGTTTTGTCGACGTGAACGGCAAGCAGAAGGACGAGGGGAAGTAGCCATTGGCGTGAGGGGAAACATGATGAGCGTCCATGATCGCCAGCGCGAGATCACGCTGCGCTTTCTGGCTGCGCCGATGGACATCAACCTGTACGGCAACGTGCACGGTGGCGCGGTGATGAAATGGATCGACGAGGCGGCCTACGCCTGTGCCGCCGGCTGGTGCGGCCAGTACTGCGTGACGGTCTACGTAGGGGGCATCCGTTTCTACAGGCCGATTCACATCGGTGAGTTGGTCGAGCTGCACGCCAGGCTGCTGCACACCGGGCGGACCAGCATGCACATTTCTGTCGATGTCAGCGCTGCCGATCCGCGCAACAACCACTATGAGCAGAAAACACACTGCGTGATTGTGTTTGTGGCGATTGATGCCGACGGCAAGCTGGTCGAGGTGCCGAAATGGCAGCCCGAGACGCCGGAAGACCGTCAGCGGCAGCAGTACGCCATCAGGCTGATGGAGTTGAGTAAGGCTATCGAAGACGAGATCAAACCCTACCAGCCGGGGCATGAGTAAACAGAAACGGGGCGCGACCGCCCCGTTTTCTATTCAAACCGCCTTGCCTGACAATTTCAAATCCAGGCCGGCTCGTGGTAAATGCCGAACACCTCGCGCAGCCGGTCGGTGATCTCGCCCAGCGTGGCGTAGCCCTTGACGGCGGCGATGAAATACGGCATCAGGTTCTCGCCGCGCTTTGCAGCCTCTTCGACGGCCTGCAGCGCCGCACCAACGGCCTCGCCGTCGCGCGTGCGGCGCAGCGTCTCCAGCCGTGCCATCTGCCGCTCGTAGCCCTGCGGGTCCATCTCCAGGATCGGGATACGCAGCGGCGTTTCGTCGGCGTACGCGTTTACACCGACGATGACCCGCTGCTTCTCGTCGATTTCTCGCTGGTAGCGATAGGCGGCGTCGGCGATCTCGCGCTGGAAGAAGCCAACCTCGATGGCGGGCAGCAGGCCGCCCAGCTCCTCGATGCGGCGGAAGTAGTCGTAGGCTTCAGCCTCAATGCGCCGCGTCTGCGCCTCGACGAAGTACGAGCCGCCCAGCGGGTCGATGGTGTTGATCACGCCTGAACTCGTGGGCGATGACCTGCTGCGTGCGCAGCGCTACCTGCGCTGCTTCGGCGGAAGGCAGCGCGAGCGCCTCGTCCATGCTGTTGGTATGCAGTGACTGTGTCCCGCCCAGCACGGCAGCCAGCGCCTGAAGAGCGACCCGAACCACGTTAATTTCCGGCTGCTGCGCCGTGAGCGTGACACCCGCCGTCTGTGTGTGGAAGCGCATCAGCAGCGAGCGCTCGGACTTGGCCCCGAACTTCTCGCGCATGACGGCGGCCCAGATACGCCGCGCGGCGCGGTACTTGGCGATCTCCTCGAAAAAATCATTGTGCGCGTTGAAGAAGAAGCTCAGGCGCGGCGCGAAGTCGTCCACGTCCAGCCCGCGCTCGACCGCCCAGCGCACATATTCGAAGCCGTCAGCCAGCGTGAAGGCCAGCTCCTGCGCAGCGGTCGACCCGGCCTCGCGGATGTGGTAGCCGCTGATGCTGATTGTGTTCCACTCTGGCATCTCGCGGGTGCCAAACTCGATGGTGTCGGTCACCAGCCGCATCGACGGCTCCGGCGGGAAGATGAACTCCTTCTGTGCGATGAACTCCTTGAGGATGTCATTCTGGGTGGTGCCGCGCAGCACGCTGCGGTCGTAGCCCTGTTTCTCGGCGGCGGCGATGTACATCGCCCAGATGATGGCTGCCGGCGAATTGATCGTCATGCTGGTCGAGACTTCGCCCATCGGGATGCCGTCAAACAGGATTTCCATATCTTTCAGTGACGACACCGCCACGCCGCACTTGCCAAACTCGCCTAATGATTCGGGCGCGTCGCTGTCGTAGCCCATCAGCGTCGGCAGATCGAAAGCCACCGACAGGCCGGTCTGCCCCTTTTCTAGCAAGTACTTGAAGCGCTGGTTGGTCTCTTCGGCGGTGCCAAACCCGGCGAACATGCGCATCGTCCACAGCCGTCCCCGGTGCATCGTGGCGTGAATGCCGCGCGTGTAAGGGGGTTCGCCAGGAAAGCCCAGCTCGTTGACATAGTCGAAATCGGGCAGGTCGAGCGGCGTGTACAGCCGGTCAATAGGCGTGCTGGAAGCGGTGATGAATGCCTCAGAGCGCTCCGGCTTCTGGGCGAGCGCATCCTTGAGCGTTGTGTTTTCCCATCGCTTCAATTCGGCGGCAAGGTCATCTGACTGGCTCACCTGTGGGGTGATCTTCTCCCTGTTGACCATGCGGATAGTCTCCTCAAACTGGCGACTCATAGCTTTCTGACACTGGTACCCTAATTGTAATGGCGCTCACAGCGGCCCACAACCTCCGTTTGACAGTCGCGCTGCTTCCGATTACCGTAAAGTCGGTATCTCAGGGCGTTTGTCTTCACCTGGAAAGCGATTGTGACCTCTTCGAACAAAGTCGACCGGCTGCTGGCGGAAGGCAGTGTACGTGGGCTGTGCCGGGCGCTGCGCCATCGCAACGCGCTTGTCCGGCGGAGCGCCGCCAGAGCGCTTGGCGATCTGGGCACCCGCAGGGCGTGGCGTGCCTGGCCCGTGCCCTGTCGGACGCTGACGAGGAGGTCCGGCGCCGGGCGGTCGAGTCGCTCCAGCGGATCAACGATCCGGCAGCAGTCGGCGCGCTGATCGCGGCGGCCTTTGGCGCGCATCCACCGCTGGCGCGGCTGGCCGAACAGGCGCTGGCCGCCAGTACCATGCCGGAGGCGTCCGCCGTGCTGCGCCTCAAAGACATCCTGACGCGCAACGACTGGGCAGCATTGAGCGATCTGGGCGAGGCGGGCCGTCTGCCGCTGCAGGTTATCCTCAACAGCCAGCAGTACGCCGCATGGCCCTCGGCCAAGCGCAAGCAGGTTCTTTCAGCGGCGGTTCAGCTTGGCGTGAGGCTGCCGCCCCGGCACAGCCGCGAGCTGGCCCGCATGGGGATGTTCACTAGCGGGGTGCATACCGTTGGCGATCTGCTGACCGGGCTTCGCAGCCGCAATCCCGACGTGCGCAGCGCCGCCGCCGAGAAGATGGCCGACAGCGGCCAGCGCTGGGCGGCCTTCCTGATGTATAACCGCTTCAAGCGCGAGCAAAAACCTGGCGGCGACCGCGGCGTGGCGGTGGCCCTCGCGCGGGCAATGGAGCGGCTGGACGATCTGCGCCCGGTGGAAGACACGCGCCGGCAGCTTTACGAGGGCGAGGGCGTGCAGGCGGCAGAAGCCGCCCGGATGCTGGCCGAGATTGGCACGCAGCACACCCTCGAAACGCTGTTCTGGTTCATCGCCGAGCCGCCCCCTCCCCCTGCCTATCGCAACGTGCCGCTGGCGACCAATGCGCTGGCCGGCACCGGCCCGGCGGCGGTTGAGGCGCTGCGACCGCTCGCCGCGCACGAGTCGGAAGCGGTGCGGCGGCTGATGGTCGACGTGATAACGCGCAGTGGCCATTCTGCCAGCATCGACATGCTGCGTGATCTGGGCCGCGATACGTCCGAGAGGGTCAGCCGGGCGGCGGTCGAGGCGCTGGGCGGCCTGAATACCGCTGCCGCTGCTGCTGCACTGGTCGACCTGCTGGAGGATGTGCCGCGCGAGTGGATTGTGCACACGCTGGTGAGCGTGACGCAGCCGGAGGCGCTGGAGCACCTGCGGCGCATTCAGCCTGAAGTGACGACGCTGGAAGGCGTGCTGCTGGGCGATGACCGCAAGCCGCTGGCCGGGGCGCAGGTGCAGATGATGCACGAATATTATTATGGCGAGCTGGTAGGTTGGGGCTGGAAAGCTGCCAGCGCCCGCGCCCGCACGGACGAATCGGGAGCATTCTCGCTGTCGCTGCTGGCTTATTACGACGAAGTTATCTACCGGCTCAAGATCGTGCTGCCCGGCAGCAACCGCAAGGCCCCTGAGACATTTATGGCCGATATTGCGCTGGCAGCAGGTAGTGCCAACCAGGCCAAAATACGGATCGACCGCTTCTTCGACCGGCTGATGATCGAGGTGGGCCAGCCGCGCGAGGTCGAGTAGCCCCGCTAGCGATCCGTTTTCACCCACATGCGCGCGCCGTCGGCGATAATCCGCACCGTACCTGACTGGTCGGTGCGATACATCGTCGCGCCGGCAGCCGCCAGCCGCTCCAGCACCTCGGCATGCGGCAGCCCGAAGCGATTCCCTGCATCGACAGAGATCACCGCAATCTGTGGGCTGACCGTGGCCAGAAACGCGTCGCTCGATACGCTGCGGTTGCCGCTGCGCGGCACCAGCAGGGCAGACGCGTCCAACGGGTAGGGCCCATCCATCAGCGCCGTCTCATCCTCCGGCGCGAGATCGCCTGGCAGCAGCACGCGCGTCTCGCCGTACGACACCATCACCGACACCGGTGGGCTGGCCTGCGATTCGTCTGGCGGCCCAACCGGCGCGCCGACGACCATCAGCGTGACGCCATCACCCACACTGACACGCATGCCGGGCTGCCCCAACACGGCAACCGTGCCGTGCGCGTCGAGCGCGCTCAACGCCGCCTGCGCGGTCGCGTCGGCGGGTGGCTGGCCGTTGGTCATCACCGAATCAAAGCGGTAGCGATCCACGATGGCTGGCAGCGCGGCGGTGTGGGTTGCGTCCGTCTGCGTGATGACCAGCAGGTCGACCCGCCGCTGCCAGAAGGGCAGCGCGCGGCCCATCCCCGCCGACAGGCTGCGCCCGCTGCCGCCTGCGTCAACCAGCACGTGACGCCCGCTGGGTGTCGTGATCAGCGTTGAGCTGCCGTCGCCCACGTCGAAGAAGGTCACGTGCAGGCGGCCATCGGGCAGCGACCACACCCCCGCCCACAGCAGCGCGGTGGCGATCAGCCCGGCGAACCCCAGCGACTTGACGCCGAACGCCTGCCGCAGCCAATGTCGCTGTTCAGCGCGCGTCTCCGGCGGCTGTATGGCATACAATGTGATCCCGAACATGGCGACGTATATCCCCCAGATTACCCCCGGCGACACGTTCTGAACGGCTATCGAGGCCATTGGCAGGCGTGCAGCCACTTGCACTACGCCGATGGTCCACGTCAGAAACACCCAGCTTGCCCAGGCCAGCGCCTGCCCCAGCGGCCAGAACACCGGCGCCGCCAGCACGCCCAGCCCGCCGAAGACCATCAGCGGCGTTTGCGCCGGGATGATCAGGAAGTTGACCGGCAGCGAGACCAGCGAGAAGCGCCTGAACGTGTAGGCCATGATCGGCGTGGTGGTGATTTGCGCGGCGACGGTCACCACGAACGCGTCGGACACCGCCCCCACGATAGCCTGCGCCCGCTCCTGTGAGGTCAGCCGCTCTAGCACGGAAGCCAGCAGCTTTTGCAGCGGCTCGACGTACAGCACCAGCCCCAGCGTCGCCAGAAAGCTGAGCTGGAAGCCAACGTCCCACAGCACGGTCGGATCGATGGCTGTCATGGCCAGCGCGGCAAACGACAGCGAGGCGAGGCCGTATGTCTGCCGTCCCAGCTCCAGTGCCACCAGTGCCAGCGTGGTCATGATCGCCGCCCGGATCACCGCCGGGTCGCCGCCGACGAAGATTGAGTAGACAAAGATGCCTGTGATGGTGATTCCTGCCACCCAGCCCCTTCGCTTCACAATGCGCTGCGCCAGTGCCTGGATCAGCCCGGCCAGGATCACGAGGTTGGTGCCCGAGATGGCGATGATATGCGTGGCGCTGACCGTGCTGAAGGCGTCGCTCACGTCGGGGCTGATGCCGGTCTCGATGCCCAGCAAAATGCCTTGCAGCAGCGACGCCTGCGGGTCTGGCAGCAGGCGCTGGATGAGCGTATACGCCTGCTGCCGAAAGTCGAGCATCGCTGCGCGGATTGGGCTGCCCTGCCGGGGGCCGGTCACCTCGACCTGTGTGAACTGCATCGTGCTGTACACACCCTGGCGGGCCAGGTAGTCGCGATACGAGAAGGTGTCGAACACCGGCGGCGTGCGCAGGTCGCCGGTCAGCCGCACAGGATCGCCATAGCGAAAGGTGCCCACGCGCGGAGTCTGCGCCAGCAGCAGCCCCGATACGGGCTGCGCCGCCCCGTTTGCCGCAATGAGCGTCTGCACGCGCACGCGCAGGTTGATGTGCGTATCGCGCACGTCAGGCGCATCGACGATCATACCCTCGACCGTCACAAAGCCTTGATCGTTGTACGCGGCAAGGTCGCCCGGCCCGATGTGAGGGACGGAGATTGCGTAGCGCGCCGCGCCGAGCGCAAACAGCAGTGCGCATGCAAACCCGGTGCGCCATGCCGGGCGTGCGCGGGCCAGCGCGATCCCGGCCAGCGCAGGCAGCGCCAGCCCGGCCCACAGCAGCCACGGCGCGCCGCTTGCCTTCGAGACAGCGATCCCGGCCAGCCAGGCGGCGGTCAAATACACAAGTGTCATCGGAAGGTATCTTTCCGAACGAGGTCAGGCTGCTGCCAGTGTAACACAGAACTCGTAGGGGCAGACACACAGATCTGCCCCTACAGGTTGTCGAGATTCAATTATGGAGAGGTGCGCTTACTGGCCCAGGGCGTTCAGCGCGGCATCCATCACCGGGTCGCCGGTAGAAGTCAGGTTCTGCTCGGTCAGCGGCACCTGGACCGTCGGCTGCACACCCTTGCCCTCGATGTGCACGTTGCCATTCGCGTCTACTGCCTGCGCGATGGTGATGCGCACCGTGACGTCGTCGGGCATCTTCACATCGTCGACACCGCCGCCCAGACCCGCCGTGTGGTATTCGCCGACGATGGCCGCTCGATTCTGGAGCGTCATGTCGTAGGAGAAGAACTCGCACGCGCTGGCGCAGTCAGGTCCGATGAGCACTGTGATCTTGCCGTTGTAGCGCAGGTTCTCCGGCGGCAGGATGAAGTGCTCTTCCGTGTTCGGATCGAAGTAGAACTTGCCGATGCTGGGATCGTACTCCGCCGAGTTCCCCAGGTCGAGCGTGTCGTTGAAGAAGTACGCAGCCATCTGGTCGGCCAGGAAGCCGCGCCCGCCGCCATTCTGGCGCAGATCAATCACCAGCCCGGTCACGTTGTTGTCGTTAAGCGCCTTGATCATCCGTTCCCATAGCTGGATGGTCAGCAGATCATTGTCAAAGAAGCTGTAGATCTGAACGTAGGCGTTGCCGTCGGGCAGGAGCTTGTAGTCGAGCGGCAGCTCGAACCCGGACTGGCCCCCGCCCGGCAGTGCGTGGAACAGGCTGTCAAGCTCAGTGGATGCCGTCATGTTCGCCTGCTGTTGTGACGAATCGCCGGGGTTCTGATACGTCATCGTGACGTTGGCTCCTACCGCCGCGCGCACGACAAACAGCAGTTGATCGAGGCGGCGGTTCTGGTCGGTGCTGAAGGGGCCAAGCCACGGTGTTGTCTGGTCAATAGCCTGCTCGATGGGCGTCCCATTGATGGCGATCACCTCTGCACCAACCTTGATACCCGCCTGCTGGGCAGGGCTGTCGGGCAATACATAGGTGACGAACACGTGATGATCGCTCGTCTCGCCAACGTTCAGGCCGAGCCCGCCGCCTGAGGCGGCGCGGAAGTCTTCGGTGACAAACGGCCCGCTGACGTGCCCATCCGGGATCTCCCACAGGAAGTCACGCAGTGCACGCTGGTAGTCAAGTGAGTTGTGATTACGGTCGGCAGCCTGAAACTGCGCCAGGTACTTGTCGTGCAGCGCCTGGAAGTCGACGTGCTTCAGTTCGGTCCAGGCGTATTCCTTGCTCATCTTGTCGACCAGCGCGTTGAAAGCGTCGGTATAGCTCATGCTGGAGAAATCCGACTGCGCTGCGCTGGGCGGTTCGATCAAGTCGATCTGCGGATTCTTGGTACGGTCGAAGACAAACGGGTGGCTGTCCAGGTCAACCGTGGTGTAGCCCTGTGGCAGCCGCACGATCGGATCGTCGGCGGTGAACAGCTTGCCATCCGCGCCAAAGTCGGAGGGGAAGCCTTCGCTCCCGTCTGGCGCGTAGATGACTAGCTTCCCGCCAAAGATCTCACCGCGTGTGGCCGCGTCGTTGCTGACGCGCGTCGAGGCGTAGGCTGTCGACCAGCCGCCGCCGCCAAGATCGCGCTCCTCAAGAAACGGGTCGCCCCAGACGTTATTCCAGTAAGCCACTGCGAAAACCATCACACCCGTGTTGGTCTGTCCGTTGTTGTCGACATCACGCAGGTCGCCCTGCGGGTCGATGGGCAGCTCAAGCGTGTAGGTAAACGGCGAGGTCTCGAAGTCAGAGGTGATCTGGCCCATCGTCTGCGAGGCGACCGGTATGATGAAGCCGTGGTTGCGGTCAACAAAACCGGCCTCATCTTCGAGGATCACCAGCGGCTGCGCGACGCCTGTTGTGAAGAAAGCATTGGTGTACGTGACGTTGCCGTTGACGACCTCAGGTCCGCCCTCGTCGTTGACGATCACCGCATCTGGCAGGTTATCGTTGCTGGTCGGGTTGAGCACCCCCTGCGACGCGCCTGTCGGATGCACTTCAGGTGTCGGCTGCTGAGTGGCTGCCGCTGGCAGCAGGCCGGTCACGGACGTACAAGCCAGCGAAGCCAGCATGCCGGCCAGCAGGAGTATGCCTAACGAGTGTTTCTTCATGGATGTCTGCCCTCTCTGGCTGTTATGATAGGAATCCAAGCCGGTCCGTAAAGCGCGCTGTGCACAGTCCTCTGGCTCCCCTGCGCACGAGCATGAGTTTAATATATAGAATAGTATCCCGAAAAAGCACGACCTTTGCCAGCTACTGGCAAGTAATGTACCATTCCAGATGTCAGGGCGCAGCATGGAGGATTTGTCTGATCGCACCCGGTGGGGGGAACATGAACGTGCCGGCGGGTTCCGCAATTGTCATGATCTTCAGCGCGACGGCCATCGTGCTTGGCCTCGCGATGTTCTTTCTGGTGTTGTGGCAGGCCCCTTCCAAGCGTGACAACCAGCTTGTGGCGCTGTATATGGCCGCGGTGGTGTACTGGTCCGCCAGCGCTTTTCTGACGCGCCTCGCGCCGGTTGTCGGCATGAACCCCTCGATCTTCGGCTACCAGATTGCCACGTCCCTGGGGCTGACGGCAGTGGTGCTGCTCACGCTCGTCGTCCAGTATACGCATCTCTGGGATCGCTGGTGGCTGCGTATCCTGCTGCTGGTCGGCTACCTGTACCTCATCGTCATCGTGCCAGTGAGCTACCGGATTTACATGTACGGCGAATTCCATGTGCTGCCGAATGGCACCCTTGATTACCAGCTCCAGCCGCTGGCTTACGCAAGCACCATTTATTACTTCGTGCTCGACGTGATTTCGGTCGTGCTGCTGTGGCTCAACCGGAAGGACCGCGCCGGGAGCCTGCTGATAGGCGGCTTTGCGGCTTTTGGTGGGCTGGCTTTCTCGTTGATACCGCCGCTGACCCAGTTTGCCATCCCGATCCTGTCGGGGATGGTATCGACCATCATGTTCGCGCGGGCGATCCTGAACGAGAACCTGTTTAATCCGCTGGTGCGGCTCAACCAGGAACTGGGTCTGGCCAATCAGGAGCTTGAGCAGGCCAGCCTGCTCAAGTCGCAGTTTCTGGCGAACATGAGTCACGAGCTACGTACACCCCTCAACTCCATTATCGGCTATACCGAACTGGTGATGGATGGCCTGTATGGGCCTCTCACCGAGGATCAGTCCGACCGGTTGAGCCGCGTGCTGCGCAACGGGCAGAACCTGCTGCTGCTCATCAACGACGTGCTTGACCTGTCGAAGATCGAGGCAGGGCGGATGGAGTTGAGCTACGCGATGGTGAACCTGCCGGCGCTGCTCGATACGGTCACCTCGACGCTCCTGCCGCTGGCGAACCAGAAAGGGCTGGAGCTTAAGGTCAATCTTCCACAACGCCTGCCGGTGCTGGTCGCGGATGAAACCCGTCTGCGCCAGATTCTCAACAACCTGATGAGCAACGCCGTCAAGTTCACTCGGGAAGGCAGTGTGACGATGGATGTGAGCGTCGACGAGCCGGCGAAGACGATCTATCTGAAGGTTATCGACACCGGCATCGGCATCCCGCCTGAGCATCGAGAGCGTGTCTTCGACGAGTTCCACCAGGTGGATGGCACCTCAACGCGCGAATTCGGCGGGACGGGCCTTGGCCTGGCGATCACACGTCGACTGGCGCGGATGCACGGTGGCGACGTAACGCTTGAGAGCGAGGTGGGCAAAGGCTCAACCTTCACGGTGACGCTGCCGCTGATCGCGCCGCCGCCGCCGGCATCCCCGGCGGGCGGCCCTGAACCAGAGCGTGTCGAGGATGCACTGGGGCCGCTGGTGCTGGTCATCGACGATGAGCAGGAGGCAGTCGATATCATCCAGAGTTTCCTCGAAGTGGCGGGGTACCGGACACGCGCGGCTTACAGTGGCGAGGAAGGTCTGAAGCTCATTAAGGAGCTCAAACCGGCAGCGGTGACGCTGGACGTGCTGATGCCGGATATGGATGGTTGGCAGGTGCTGTCCCAGCTTCGGAATGACGCGCACACAGCCAGTCTGCCGGTCGTCATGGTGTCGATTGTCGACAAACGTCCGCTGGCGCTGGAATTGGGTGCCTACGAGTATGTCGTCAAGCCGATCCAGCAGGAGCAGTTGATCAATGCCGTGAACCGCGCCGTGCTCGATATGCCCACCTACCCCATCCTGATCGTCGACGACGGCGTGGACGACCGCGATCTGATCAGCACCATCCTTTCGAGCGCGGGTTATGCTGTGGCAACGGTCGAGGGCGGCGAACAGGCTGTTGAATGGCTGAAGCAGCACACCGCCCGGCTGGTTGTGCTCGACCTGATGATGCCAAAGGTATCCGGCTTTGACGTGCTGGCCTACATTCGTTCGCGCGGCGACGACCGCAAGACGCCGGTGGTGGTGGTGACGGCCAAGGACCTCACGACTGACGAGCAGGCGTTCCTTTCTGAGCGGCTGGCAGAGGTAGTCCGTAAGCAGGGGTTGGGCAAAGAGCAGCTACTGGATCGCATCAGGCAGGCGCTGGCCTGACGTATCCAGATCAGTCTTTCCGGCCTAACAGCAGGTACGTTGGAATTTCGCCCTTGCCTTTGACGCTGATCAGGCCGCGATCCTCGAATTTGTAGCGGTCCGACAGGCGGTCATATACGGCAGCAGTGACCTGTATTTGCCCCGGCACGCCGTGCGATTCCATGCGGCTGGCCATGTTGACTGTATCGCCCCACAGGTCGTAGATGAACTTCTTCGTGCCGATGACGCCGGCAACCACCGGGCCGGTATTCATCCCGATGCGCATGCTAAAGGGCTCGCCATCCGTCCTCTTGAAGTCGGGCATCAGTGATTGCATTTCCAGCGCCATATCGGCCATGGCGTCGACGTGATCTTCACGCGGAGTGGGAAGCCCACCCACGACCATATAGGCATCGCCAACGGTCTTGATCTTCTCCAGGTTGAAGCGCTCGGCCAGCAGGTCGAAGGCGGAGAAGACGTCGTTGAGCACGTTCACCAACTGCGTGGGCGAAACTTCCGCTGAAAAGCTGGTGAAGTCGACGATGTCGGCAAACAATACTGTCACTTCGGTGAAGTTGTCGGCGATGGTCGTTTCCTGCGCCTTGAGGCGGTTGGCAATCGGGCGTGGCAGAATATTCAACAGGAGCCGCTCCGATTTCTCCCGCTCGGTTTCCAGCAGATGCAGGTAGCGCTGTTCCTGGTCGCGCAGGTGCTTCTTCTCAAGCGAGGCGCTGATCCGGGCGCGCAGCAGCACCGCGTCAAAGGGCTTGAACAGGTAGTCCTCGGCTCCCATCTCAATGCAGCGCACGACGCTGTCCATGTCGTTAATGGCGGAGATGACGATTACCGGCAGGTGCCGCAGGCCGGGGTCATTGCGCATGGTTTCGAGCGTCTCGTAGCCATCCATAATGGGCATCATGATATCGAGCAGCACCAGATCGTACGTGGCGCTGCGCATCTTGTCGATCGCTTCCCGCCCATCGGCAGCAACGGTGACGGAGTATCCTTCCCAGTTCAGGTAGTCACTCAGAAGCAGCCGGTTGCTCTCATTATCATCCACCACCAGGACGTTGCTCGTCTGCTTGCTGCCTGCGTCGGCAGAATCCGGGGTGGTGGCGGCAAGGTCGTAAGGATCTGGCCGGAGTGGAAACAGCAACTCCCTGTATTCTGATGGCAGATCATCACCCGCCTGGAGATGCGCGACGATCTTCTGAATCTGATCCTCTGCCAGTTTGGGCATGAATTCTGTCCCCTCGCACACGATGATATTGTGCCCCGCACGTTGGCCCGGAGTTGTCTATGGTGCGCTAGTGTGGAGGATATATCATGCTGGCTTTCTGCACAAGCTTTTCCGCGCAAAAAGGAACGGTGCAGACGAATCTGCACCGTTGTGGGGTTAGCCAACACGGTTTCGGGCCGGAGCTGCGGTAAGCTCTTGGGTCGCGGGCCAACCCCTCCGGGACAGTTGGACTGCACCGGACGCACAGGCATAGCCGTGCTGATCAGATTATAGCCCCCATATGAATGCCAGACTATTGGCCTTTGTGGCAGAGTTCTGACTGGCCAACCTGCCAGTCCACCTATCCTGGTCACCCTGTATCGAACTTATCGTGAATTGCAGCCGGGCATACGCTATTCTCGTGAATAGAGGGATGGATCAATTGTCAGGCGAGGCGAGAACAGTTCGAGGGTGAGGGGTATGGTCCTGCCGACCAACGGTATGGTCGTCGAGAAAAGCATCTCTCTGGAGCCAGGTGTGTATGTGCTGCCGGATGGCATCACCATCGCTGGCGACCATATCACGCTGGATGGCACTGGCGCAGTGCTCGTTGGCAGCGGGCGCGAGGGGCGCGGCGTGACGGTCATCGGACGGAAGGATGTGACCATCAAGAACCTGAGCCTGCGCGAATACCGTCACGGTATCTACGCTGAAGGCTGCAAGAAGCTGGCTATCTCGGATTGCTGCATCACCTCGACGGCGGAAGTCGCACCAAATACTGTCTTTCTGGATATCTGGCTGCCGGTTGAGAAGGCCTACGGCGCGGCTATCCTGCTGAACGGGGTAGAGAACAGCCGGATTGTTGGCAACGATCTTCAGCACCAGATGGTTGGACTGCTGGCGTATCGCTGCCACAAGCTGACCGTATCCGGAAATATCGCCAACTACAACAGCGGTTTCGGATTCCACCTGTTTGATACGTCAAATAGCACTTATGAAGACAACTGCGCCGATTTCTGCTGTCGCTACCAGCCACGTGATTCGCGGTCGGGGCACATGGGTGCCGATTTAGCCGGGTTCCTGATTGTGTCCGGTTCGAGCCACAACGTGTTTCGCCACAATCAGGCTCGCATGAGCGGAGATGGATCTTTCTGGCGGGCCTGAACCCGCGCTTTGAGTTCAGGCCCTGCAACGACAACCTGTTTGAAGATAACGATGGCTCCTACAGCCCGAATATCGCGTTTGAAGCGACCTTCAGCCAGCGCAACACCTTTCGCCGCAATATGGCGCAGTCATGCAATTATGGTTTCTGGCTGGGCTTCTCCTGCGAGAGCACGGTCGAAGAAAACGTGCTGATCGCTAACCGGCAGGCCGGCATCGCCGTCGAGAACGGCCACAGTTTCCGCGTCAGGCGCAACACGTTTCAGGCCAATGGACATGGCCTGTTGCTGTGGTCGAAGGACGTGCCGGAGTTCGAAACAGTGGTGCCCGGCAACAATACCAGCTACGATTGGCAGATTGAGGCCAACACCTTCAGCGGCAATGGCAAAGCTGTGCGCATCGCCGCCGATCAGGATCACGGCGTGCACCCCTATCCCGGCCCGGAAGGAGAACCGTCAGCCGCGCCGCGACCGCACCATCACGTCATCCGGCACAACATGTTTGAGAAGAACCGTATCGCAATCGATCTGGACGGGGTCGAGCAGACGCTCCTCGATCACAATCAAATGGACGATAACGGGCAGGATGTCATTTCCTGACGAGATCGGCTGCCCGCAGGCGTATTGTGACGTAAAACAGTGTAAAATCGAGAGTATATACCGATAAACTGCCGGGGAGGCTATGTTTCATCATGCGTATTGCAGTACTGGCCAATATCAAAGACAACGCCCCTACCTGGGACGGTATGCCAGAAGACCAGTGGGATGACTTGGACAGCCACAAAACCATTGATGGCATCATCGCCGCGCTGGCAAGCGGCGGCCATCAGGCTGAATTCTTCGAAGCCAATATCCGCCCCCCCTTCAACCTGGTTGAGAAGCTGGAAGCGTATGAGCCTGACCTGTGCTTCAACATTGCCGAGGGACATTTCGGCGATGGGCGCGAAGCGCAGATCCCCTCAATCCTGGAAATGCTGAGCCTGCCGTATACCGGCAGCAAGGTGCTGTCGCTGGCGCTGGCGCTCGACAAGCCGATGACCAAGCGCATCCTGTACTATCACGGCCTGCCGACGCCGGAGTTTCAGTCGTTTGAGCTTGCCGACGAGCCTGTCGACGAGGACCTGCTTGACGCCAGCGGCGAGCTGCTCTTCCCGATGTTCGTCAAGCCCAGCCGTGAGGGGACCAGCGTCGGCGTGACGGCTGAGAGCGTCGTCTACACCGTCGAGCAGATGCGCGACCAGATCGCCAGGCAGCTTCGCCGCTACAACCAGCCGATCCTGTGCGAGCACTATGTGAAGGGTCGTGAGATCACCATTGGCATGGTGGGCAACCTGATGCCGAGCGCTGCACGGCGCATCAACGAGCGTACCGCGCCCAATGTACAGCCCGACACGCTGAACTTCATGCCGCCGCTGGAAGTCGACCTGAACGCCTACGACAGCTCGGAAGGCGGCGTTTACACGAACCGGATGAAAGTTGAACTGGCCGACACCTTCTACTATTTGTGCCCGGCCCCGCTCGAACCTGACTTTCTGCAACAACTCAATTTGCTGGCCGGTGCAGTGTTCCGGGTGACAGGCTGCAAGGATGTAGCCCGCGTCGATTTCCGGCTGGATGAAGACAATGGCAACAAACCCTATATCCTCGAAGTCAATCCGCTGCCGGAACTCAATCCCGGCTACAGCGACCTGTGCTTGGAGGCCCAGGCCGCTGGCTGGACGTACGAGCGCCTGATCAACACCATTGTGAACCTGGCCGCGCTGCGGCAGGGCGTCCGCGAGGGTAGCCTGGAGAAGATCACTGCCGGCGATTTCGACTGATATCGACCTGAGATGAGAGAGGGACGAACTCCGAGTCGCCCCTCTCTTTGATTCCGCCGCGCTGCTCCGGCAGGCTGGCCCACCCTGCACTATAATGGACTGACTTCGCCCGCCGGCTGCCGGTGCGACGCAGCGTGCATTCATCCGCGCCCAGAGCGCCCTGGAACGGAAAGGACACTCCCTTGGTCAAGAAGATTCTGTATGTGATGCTCGTGTTTGGCCCGGTGGCGTTTGTGCTCCACCGGCTGAACGCAAACCCGGTGCTGGTGTTTGTCTTTGCCGCGTTGGGGTTGATCCCGCTGGCGGACCTGATCGGTGAAGCAACCGAGGAGCTGGCGGCTTACACCGGCCCGCGCCTGGGCGGTCTGCTGAACGCCACCCTGGGCAACGCCGCCGAGCTGATCATCACCGTGTTTGCCATCCAGGCCGGGCTGCTCGACCTGGTGCGGGCCTCGATCACCGGCTCGATTATCGGCAATCTTTTGCTGGTGCTGGGGTTCAGCGTGGTGGCCGGCGGGCTCAAGTACGGCGTCCAGACCTTTGACCGGCGGCAGGCAGCCCTTAACGGCACCATGTTGATCCTGGCCGTCATCGCGCTGCTGATCCCGTCGTTCTTCAGCGCAGCCATCGCGCCCGATCTCGCCGCCGAGAAAGCCTTCAGCGAAAGCGTGGCGGTGGTTATGATCCTGATCTACGCGTTGAGCATCATCTATTCGATGACTACCCAAAAGGGTGCGTTGGCCCGTGAGTTGGCGGAACATACAGCGCGCTGGAGTGTGCCGCTGGCGGTGGGCGTGCTGGTGCTGGCCACGGCGGGCACCGCCATCCTCAGCGAGACGCTGGTCAGCGTCGTCGAACAGGTGACGGCTTCGCTGGGCCTGACAGAAATCTTCCTGGGTATCATCCTCATCCCGATCATCGGCAACGTCGCCGAACACCTGGTCGCGGTTGAAGTCGCGCTCAAGAACAACATGGAGCTCAGCCTCGCCATCTCACTGGGGTCGAGCCTGCAGGTGGCGCTGTTCGTCGCGCCACTGCTGGTGTTCATCAGCCTGTTGTTCTCACACACGCTGCTGCTGATATTCAGCACCTTCGAGCTGATCGCGCTGTTTGGCGCGGCGCTCGTCGCCACGTTGATCGCCGTTGACGGCGAATCGAACTGGCTGGAGGGTGCGCAGTTGCTGGCTGTCTATCTGATCATCGGGCTGGCGTTCTTCTTCCTGCCGTAACGAGCATGCCGGTTAGCGCCAAAGCAGGGCTATAATCGGTGTAGTGATTGTCTCTATGAGCGTAGGAGGTTCACGCGTGACGGTTACAAAGATGCAGCTTCGTATCAGCGATGCAGAGCACCGCGCCCGCTGCGACAGGCTCTTGGATTTTGTCCAGACGGAGGGGCTGGGCGGCGTGGTATTGTTTGATCGCAGTTACATTCTGTACTATACCGGCTTCGCCTTCATCCCTACCGAGCGCCCCATGGGCTTTGTGATGAACGGCAAGGGCGAGCGCGGCATGCTGGTGCCGCGCCTGGAGCTTGAGCACGCCGGGGCCAACGCGCTTGTCGAGCAGGTAGCGCACTATCTCGAGTATCCCGGCGACCCGCACCCGATGCAGGTGTTGAAGGATCTTCTGGACAAGATGGGCGTAGCCGGCGAGATCGGCGTGGACGACGACGGCTACCCGTGGATCCTTGGCTATCAGGGCCCCCGCCTCTCGGAGCTGACCGGCGAGCGCGTGCGCAACGTGCGGCCATTCGTCGAGGCGCAGATGATGGTCAAATCCGAGGCGGAGCTGGCGCTGATCCGCGAGAGCGTCCGCTGGGGGAATCTGGCGCACACGCTGCTGCAGCGCTACACGGTTGTCGGTACCACGGAAACCGAGGTCAGCCAGCGCGCCAGCGATGAGGCTACCCGCGCCATGATGGATGCCATCGGGCCGGTGTACCGTGCGCAGGCCGCGCTGGGCGGCGGTGGGGCCGGTGCCGGCTATCGGGGCCAGATCGGGCGCAACTCGGCCATTCCGCATGCACTGGCCAACAACATCACCTTCCAGCCCGGCGATGTGCTGGTCACCGGCGCGGGCGCGACGGTGTGGGGCTACGAGTCGGAGCTTGAGCGCACGATGTTCGTCGGTACGCCCGATGCCGAGGCGCGCAAGTATTTTGAGCATATGCTGGCGCTTCAGGAAACAGCCTTCGAGGCCATCAAACCCGGCAGGCGCTGTGCCGACGTCGATAAGGCAGTGAAGGCCTACTTCGAGAAACACAACCTGATGCCCTACTGGAAGCACCATTCTGGCCATGCCATCGGCCTGCGCTACCACGAGGGCCCTTTCCTCGACGCCAACGACCAGACAGTGCTGAATCCGGGGATGGTGTTTACCGTCGAGCCGGGGCTGTACGTCCCGCAGTTGGGCGGGTTCCGCCATTCCGATACGGTGCTTGTCACCGACGACGGTATCGAGTTGATGACCTATTACCCGCGCGACATCGACAGCCTGACGCTCCCGGCCTGATAGTCTTCGGCATATCCACGTGAGATCGCAGGAGGGCACACCCGCGCCCTCCTGATAATGTCCGCTGTGACACGATGTGGACAAATTCTTTGGCAGGGGACGACATGACCTGCTTTACGCCCCTATTATAATTTGTTACAATATTCACAAGACATATTCATAGGCTGGGATAGGGCTAACAACGCCGGGGATAGGATGTGCGTGATGCTCAACATCCACGAGCTGCGAATCTTCCTGATGGCCGCCGAAACCGAGAACTTCTCCGAGGCTGGGCGGCGGCTGAACATCTCTCAACCTGCGGTCAGTATGCAGATCAGGTCGCTGGAAACGACGCTTGGCGTGCGGCTCTTTCACCGTTCGGGGCGGCATATTGCGCTGACCGAAGCAGGCGAGGCGCTTGCGCCAATGGCCCGCGATCTGGTTGGCCGGGCGGTGCAGATCGCGGAGGCGATGGCCTCGATGCAGGG
Source organism: uncultured Chloroflexia bacterium (assembly GCA_963787375.1). GTDB lineage: Bacteria > Chloroflexota > Anaerolineae > Aggregatilineales > UBA3940 > CAWBCR01. The sequence goes on from CAWBCR010000017.1 coordinate 434,232, forward strand.
GCAGGTCGTTGGGTTGCTCAAGCTGGGTTGGAGCACCACCGGCGGCAAGTATCTGCTGCCCAAGCTGATCGCCGGCTTGCGCGACAGGCACCCACAGGTGCAGGTCGTGTGCCATGTCACCAGCCGCGACCTGACGATCCAGATGCTGCTGGATGGCGAAGTGCATGTTGGCATGACCAGCCTGCGTGAGCCTTACAAGGATATCGAGTATCACCCGTTCCTGACCGACCGCATCGTGTTGATTGTGCCACCCCGGCACCACTGGGCATTGGGTGGAGGTGTGATCGGCCCCGCCGATCTGCTCGGCGAGAATTTCATCCTGTGCGAAGAAGGATCGGGCACGCGTGCGGCGATCAGAGAAGCGCTGGCGTGGCATGGGCTTAGCCTGGACGACCTGAAGACCGTCATGGTGCTGGGCAACTCAGAAGCGAGCCGCATGGCAGTCCAGGAGGGCATCGGTGTGGCGTTTGTATCCGCGATGGTCGTGGCCGACGACATCCGGAACGGCGCGTTGGTTCCCATCCGAGTCGAAGGCCTCGATCTGAAGCAAACGCTGTATCTGGCCCGCAACGTGAGCCGGCCTGCGACCAGCGCCCAGGCGGCTTTCTGGGAGTTTGCTTTCGCGCCTGAAAACCAATGGCTGCGCGATCTGCCCGACCGGGTCTGGGGCGAGCTGGAGCCAGCTTAAAACATTATTTCGCCGGATCGTGTGCGGCGCTCTACCCCGAGCGCCGCTTTTCGTCTGCCTTGCCGCTCAGCGCGCCGAGCACATGCTCGGCTTCCCGCGCCGAAGCGAGGTGAATCAGCCGGAGGTGCCCGTTTTCCGGGCGGGAAAGCAGGTCGGGGTACTCTCTGCGCCGCCGCCAGTAGGTCTTCAGTACCCACAGGAACAGCGACTCGCGGCTGAGAAACTGCGTCCGGAACGATTCGCGGTTGCCGTTCCACAGTTCTTCCTGCTGAAAATGCGGTGCAGCGTCCGCCACCAGATGCGCCATAGAACAACAATCAGCGAATAGTCGAGCCACACGACTGTATCAGCGTGGGGCCACAGCACGTCGCGGACCACGCTGTAATTCCCGTCGATCACCCAGCAAGCGCCGCTTGCGGCCGCTGCCACACGCTCGCGGAAGATGTCGGGGAGCGCTTCTTGCCAGCCGGCCTCCCAGTGCAGCGAGTCAAGCTCCACATGAGGATAGCCGAGGATCGCCGCCAGCCGGCCAGCGGTCGTCGTCTTGCCTGACCCGCTCGTGCCGATGACGACGATGCGCTTGCCCGGCCGTGGGAGATCGGGCACGGTTCCTTCTCCTTCTGTACTGAGTTGAAAGTCGCCATTCTAACATACCCGACCCGGCGATCAACCCTGCGCGGGATGGTATAATCCTATCCAAAGCCGAGGATAGTTGTCTGAATATCGAGCAAGAGCAGCCGGCGAAGATGAGCGTACAGTCCGACACGGAGAAACTCCAGCAGCGCAACCGCGACCTGTCGATCCTGAATGCGATCGCGCAGGCGCTCAACCGTGAAGTGGGCCTGGCTCCAACACTCCAGACGGCGCTCGCACAGGTCGCCGATCTGCTTGGGCTTGATACCGGCTGGGTGTGGCTGCTTCACGAGGAGACAGGCGAGTCATACCTTGCCGCCACGCAGAATCTACCATCCGGCCTAGCGAACAATCCGCAGCTTATGACCGGCACCTGCTACTGCCTTGATACCTACCGCGCGGGCGACCTCAACGGTGCGGCGAACGTCAACGTGGTGACGTGCAGCCGGCTCAAAGAGCTGGTCGATGGCACGGATAGCCTGCGCTACCACGCCAGCATCCCGCTGTATGCACACGGCAAGCGGCTGGGCGTGCTGAACGTCGCCAGCACCGATTGGCGTGAGCTTTCGCCGGAGGATCTGCAACTGCTTTACACCATTGGAGATCTGTTGAGCATCGCCATAGAGCGCGCGCGGCTGTTCGCGCGCAGCGCCCAGTTCGGTGCTGTCGAGGAGCGCAACCGGCTGGCGCGTGAGATACACGATACGCTGGCGCAGGGATTGGCCGCGATCACCATGCAGCTTGAGACGGCAGATGCCCTGCTGGAAGCCAATACCGGCCCTGACCGCACCCGCCAGGTCGTGCGGCGTGCGCTGGATCTCAGCCGCGCCAGCCTGGAGGAAGCACGCCGCTCCGTCACCGACCTGCGCGCCGCGCCGCTGGAAGATCGCAGCCTGGCTCAGGCTATCGAGGTGCTGGTCCGGCAAACTGCCGAGCAGGCCGGACTGGCAGTCGACCTGAACACCGACGGTGTGGCGCGCCCCCTGCCGGTGCGGGTCGAAGCAGGCCTGTATCGCATTGTGCAGGAAGCGCTGGCCAACGTCCAGCGCCATGCGCAGGCGCAGCGCCTGAGCCTCAGTCTGACCGGCCTCCCCGACGAGATACTCCTTGTCGTCGAGGACGATGGGCAGGGTTTTGACCCGGACCATATCCCGCAGGGCCACTATGGGCTGATCGGCCTCAATGAGCGTGTCAGGCTGCTGGGTGGCACCCTGCGCCTGCAAAGCAGTCCCGGCGAAGGGACGCGGCTGGAGGTCGCCATTCCGTTGGAACAGAACCGATGACCGAACCGATACACATTCTGGTTGTGGACGATCACCCGGTTGTGCGCGATGGGCTGGTCGCCATGCTGGGCACGCAGCCGGATTTCGAGGTGGTGGGCGAGGCCGCCAGCGGCGGCGAAGCGGTGAGGCTGGCCGGCGCGCACCACCCCGACGTGATCTTCCTCGACCTCGAAATGCCGGAGATGGACGGCGTGGAGGCGATCTACCGGTTGCGTGAAACGTCGCCACAAACGCGGGTGATCGTGTTCACCGCGTTTGACACAGACGAGCGCATCCTGAGCGCGCTTCAGGCTGGTGCGCAGGGCTATCTGCTCAAGGGTGCCCCGCGTGACGAATTGTTCAACGCGGTGCGGGTGGTGCACGGCGGCGAATTGCTGCTTCAGCCGGTCGTCGCTTCAAAGCTGCTGCGGCAGGTTTCCCGGCAGGAGACGCCTGCGCAGGCCGAGGTGCTGACCCCGCGCGAGCTGGACGTGCTGGACCTGCTGGCGCGGGGCCTGCAAAACAAAGAGATCGCCGCCCGGCTGGTCATCACCGAGCGGACGGTCAAGTTTCATGTCAGCTCGATCTTGAGCAAGCTCGGCGCGGGGAATCGCACCGAGGCGGTCACGATTGCCGCCCAGCAGGGGCTGGTCGATCTGTAGCATGCAGCACAGGGCAAAGAAGACGCCTGCCGCGCGGCAGGCGTTTGGGTTTCAGCGGTCAGGGGGTTGCGCTGCCGGTTGCGTGGCAGGGCCCGCTGGAAGATATGGCGCGCAGCGTCGTGAGCAGATGGTCAGGCGGATCGCCTTTGCTCACGAAAGTGTCGGCGCCGGAATCAAGCGCTGCTTGCAGCGCTTCAGGTCGTCCACTCAGCACAATGATGGTCAGATCGCTGTGGAGGAGGTGCAGCGATCTGACCATCTCGCGGGCCTCAATGCCCGGCAGAGCCCAATCGACGAGCACGACATCCGGGTGGTGCGCTTCAACTCCGGCCAGCAGCGCAGTCGACTCGGCGGCCTCGCCGATAATCTCCAGGCTCCTCTCTTGTTCGATTAGCAAACGCAGTGCGGAACGTACCTTGTCTTCACCATCAGCTACAATAATCCGAAGCGGCATGGTTATGCACCTTCCAGTGCCACCACCCAGTTCGGCGTGCCCGGCGAAACCATCTGATCAGCAAGCATCTGGCGGGCGCGGAACAGCCGCGACTTGACCGTCCCCTCGCGGGTAGCGAGCGTGTTGGCGATCTCGGCGCAGGACATATCGTACCAGTAGCGCAGGACGATCACCGCGCGATAGGTCGGCGCCAGCGTGTTCAGCATGTCCTGCATGCGCGCGCTGCGTTCATTCTTCACGGTCGCCTCTTCCGGGCTGGGCTCCTTGCTGGCCAGCGCCGGATGAGTTGGGAACAGGTCGTCCAGCGACAGCCTGACCATGCGGCGCTTGCGCAGCCGGTCAATGCAGTGATTTGAGGCAATGGTCAGCAGCCAGGTCTTGAAGGAGCGCGTTGTGTCGTAGCGGGCCAGGTGGCGGTAGGCGCGGATGAAGGCTTCCTGGGTGGCGTCTTCAGCTTCGAAGCTGTCGCCCAACATCCGATAGGCCAGGTTGTAAACGGATTCCTGGTACCGCTCGACAAGCTCGGTGAATGCCTGGGGGTCGCCGTTGAGAATACCTTCTACCAGTTCAATGTCTTCGGTCATGGCTGTAACCCGCCTTTGCCACAATGGGATGTCGTCTTTGTGCTCTCAAGTTGTCTAGAGCATAAAACGAAAGCTCCCCGGATGCGCCCGGCATCTGGGGGGATCGCTGGCTAGGCAGGTGATGAGTACGGGGACTGGTCAGTTGACCAGGTTGTTTTGCAGCGCCAAGGCGACAGCTTCTGTTCGGCTGGTGACACCCAGCTTCGCAAGGATGCTGCTCACGTGGAATTTAACAGTCGAGCGGGTGACGATCAGCCTGTTGGCGATCTCTGGGTTGCTCAACCCCTCGACCATCAGGGCCAGCACCTCAAATTCGCGCGGGGTCAGGCCGTAGCCGGGCGCGGGCGGATGTGTGGCCGCGTGGATCAGCGCCTCGGCGGCTTGCGGAGCCAGCGTCGAGCGCCCGACATGCGCCGATCGGATGGCATCGGCCAATTCACTGGCTGTGACGTCTTTCAGCAAGTAACTGATCGCGCCGGCTTGCAGCGCATCCTGCACCAGGTTTTCTTCTGGGAAGCTGGTTAGCGCCACAACCTGGATGTGGGGGATCTCTCGCGGATCTTGCAGGTGGCCGTTGCGCCGTCCATATCGGGCATCACCAGGTCCATCAAGACGACGTCCGGATCTCGATCGGCGCATAAGCGCAGGGCTTCCCGCCCGCTGCTGGCCTCTCCGACCGGCTCAAGGTCTTTGAATGCCAGCATGAATGCAACCAGACCATCCCGAACAATGGCATGGTCGTCGACGATCAGGACGCGGATGGGTCTATCTGACATGCAGACCTCAGTGGTTCCTGCGTTGGCTGGCTGCCGTCTGGCGTGTTTGGGGAGCAGCAAAAGGGCCCGCTGCGTGCAGCCGGGCCCTCGGGTTACGCAAGACGGCTAATACCACAGCGGAAATTGCTGGCACAACGCTTTGACTTCGCTCTGAACGCGGGTGATGGTGGTCTCCTCCTCCACGTTCTCGATCACATCGGCAACCCAGGTTGCGATCTGGCGGGTCTCGTCTTCCTTGAAGCCGCGCGTGGTCATAGCTGGTGTGCCCAGCCGGATACCTGACGGATCGAATGCAGAGCGCGGATCGCCGGGAACCATGTTGGCGTTCAGTGTGATGTTTGCCCGGTCAAGCGCAGCCTGCGCCACCTTACCTGGAACGCCCTTATTGGTCAGGTCGACCAGCAGCAGGTGATTGTCGGTACCACCGCTGACGACCTTGAAGCCGCGCGCGGCCAGCGCCTCTGCCAGCAGGCGGGCATTGGTCACGACTTGCTCGCAGTAGGTCTTGTAGCCGGGTAGGCTGGCCTCGTGCAGGCACACGGCGATGGCCGCTGTGACGTGGTCGTGCGGGCCGCCCTGGAGGCCGGGGAACACCGCACGGTCGATGACCTTCGCGTGCCGCTCCTTGCTGAGGATCATCGCGCCGCGCGGGCCGCGCAGCAGTTTGTGCGTGGTCATGGTGACCGCATCCGCATATGGGACGGGATCGGGGTGCAGGCCAGTCGCAACCAGTCCCGAAATGTGGGCGATATCGGCGGCGAAGCGCGCGCCGACGTCTTCGGCAATCTGGGCGAATTTCGCAAAGTCGAATGTGCGCGGGTAGGCTGTGCCGCCGGCCCAGATTAGCTTGGGCTTGTGCTCTTTGGCCAGCTTCCATACCACGTCATAGTCGATGCGACCGGTTTTCGGGTCGACCGGGTACTGTACAGCGTTAAAGAAGTGCGCCGAAAAATTGACCTTCCAGCCATGGGTCAGGTGGCCGCCATCGGGCAGCGCCAGGCCCATGACCGTATCGCCCGGCGACAGCAGCGCATAATACACGGCCAGGTTGGCCGGCGAGCCGGAATAGGGCTGCACGTTGGCATGTTCGGCGTTAAAGAGCGTCTTGGCCCGCTCGATTGCCAGCTCTTCGACGGTGTCGACGTTCTCGTTGCCGCCATAATACCGCTTGTGAATATAGCCTTCGGAGTATTTGTTGGTAAAGACTGAACCGATTGCGCTCAGGACAGCGCTGCTGACGTAATTCTCGGAGGGGATCAGTTCGATGCCATCCTGCTGGCGGCGGGTCTCCGCTTTCAGCGCGTCGAAGATTTCCGGGTCTGTCTTACGGAGGGAGTCCAGGTTTATCGAGGAACCGCTCTGGCCCTGCTGTGCCGCAGCAGGAGCCTCTATCTTGATTTGTTTGGCCATTGTGCCTTTGTCTCCACCTGTTTGTATCGGCTTGCCGTGTGTGAGGGATCAATTTTATCCTGATTCTACCGCATTTGGAAGCAGTTACGAAGCCTTTGCAGGGCTTTATCGTTTTCGGGGAATGGGATAACCTCGCGACTGGTAAGCGACGAACTTCCAGAAAGCGAGGTTATCGATGACGACACAAGGGCCGCCACTGGTTGAGATTCTGGCAGAGATTCCCGATCCGCGCCACGCGCAAGGGAAACGCTACCCACTGAGTGCAATGCTCACCCTGATGGTCGTCGGGGTGTTGTGCGGGTACCAGAGCCTCAAGGCGATTGCGGAATGGGGGCCGAACTATGGGGAGGAGTACGCGGAGCGACTGGGGTTCAATGAGCATGGCTACCCGGCCCAGGCCAGTTGGTACCGGGTGCTGCGGCTGGTGGATGTCGACATGGTAGAGGAGAAAGTGCGGCGGTGGATAGAAGGGCTGCTGACACCCGAAGAGGGGGAGCGACTGGGGCTGAGCATTGATGGCAAGACGCTGCGCGTGAGCCAGAAGATGGGCGCCTGCAACAGCCACCTGCTGAGCGCGGTCGTTCATGGGCTGGGAGCGGTCGTCGGGCAGTGGGCGGTGGATGACCATACCAATGAAATCGGGATGATGAAACCCATGCTGCTGAACCTGGCTCTGAAGAGGCGCGTGGTGACCACTGATGGCTTACTCACCCAGAAGGATGTCGCGGCAACCATCGTGGACGAAGGCGGAGACTATGTGCTGCCGGTGAAAGGCAATCAGCCTGCTACCAAAGCGGCTATTGCGGAGTGGTTTGCCGAGGAGCCCGCTCCGTATGAAGAGGCCAACCACACCGCCCAGCGGGTCGAGAAGGGGCATGACCGGCTGGCCATCCGCTGCCTCGAAACCACCACTGTTCTCAACGACTATCTGGACTGGAAAGGGCTGGCACAAACCTTCAAGCTGACCCGTCGCTTCGTTCGCCTCTCGACCGGCGAGGTTCAGGAACAGACCCTGTACGGCATCACCTCGCTGGCGCCTGACCAGGCTGACGCGGCGGCGCTGCTCACCTTCATCCAACAGCACTGGACGATTGAGAACAAGCTGCACTGGGTCAAAGATGTCACCCTGGACGAAGACCGCTGTCAGTTACGCACGGGACGCACTCATCACCTGATGGCGCTGTTCCGCAACCTGGCTCTCTCCCTGCTGCGGCTCAATGGCTATGACCACATCGCCCGTTCCTTGCGCTCCTTCGCTGCCCACCCCGACAGAGCGCTACAACTCGTCACCTGTCCTATCGGAAAACGATAACGCCCTGAAGCCTGCCCCTGATCTTGCCTCAGGCTTACTGTTGTCTGTCAGCAGAGCGGGGCTCATTGCTGCCCTCATGGCCACAGGCTATAATCTGCACGGTTTCACGCGGCTGCGCTAAAGCTGTCGCTGGGTTTCGGTAAATGATCTGGTGCACAGACAGGTACATGGACATGACACGACGCTTTGTCGTATTAGTTTTGATGCTCGCCGGATGGTTGGTAACCGGATGCGGCCTGATTGCAGGCCCGACCACGCCCACATCGCCTCAGTCGCCGAGGAGCACTGCAGCGCCTGACACCGGTGAGCCGGATGGCGTCGCTCAGGCTTTCTTGTCCGCCTGGCCCCAGGGTGACTATGAAGGCATGTACAGCCTGCTTTCCACCAACAGCCAGGCCACGTACGCGCTGGACGATTTCACCACGACCTATCAGAACGCATCCCAGACAATGGGGCTGATCAGCCTCGACGTGACCCCGAATTCCGCGCTGCCGTCCACCGGCACGACAGCCGAGTTTGCCTTTCATGTCGTCTACCATACCGGCATGCTGGGCGACATCTCACAGGACCTGACGATGCGTCTGGTCCTGGAAAATAATCGTTGGGGCGTCTTGTGGACTCCGGCGCTGATCTTCCCGCAGCTTGCCAACAACAACACCCTTCAGCTTCAGGTCGAGCAGCCGGCGCGCGCCAATATCTATGATCGGAATGGCCTGTGGCTGGTATCGTCGAACGCGTCCGCCGTCAAGCTCAACATCATCCCCGGCCAGATCAGCCAGAGCAACGAAGATGACATGCTCCAGATGCTGAGCGAGATGCTGCGCATGCCTCCCGACGAGATCAAGCAGAACTATGACGCTGCGCCGCCAGACTGGACGGTCGCGCTGGGCGTGGTCGACCTGGAGACGTTTAACGCGTATCGCGCCAAGTTTGACAGCTATCCCGGCCTCACCGCCGAGGAGCAAACCGGTCGCCGTTACTTCGACGTGCTGGCTCCGCACGTGATGGGCTACGCGACATACATCCAACCCGACCAGCTAGACACTTACAAAGCGCAGGGCTATACCGGCAGCGAGATTATCGGGCAGACCGGTCTGGAGAAGTGGGGTGAGCAGTACCTGGCGGGACGTCCGAGCGCGGTCCTGAATGCCTACACGTCGAGCGGCCAGTTCTTTGGCGTCATTGCGCAGCGCGCCGCCGTTCCGGCGCAAAGCCTGTACACCACCATCGACCGCAACCTCCAGATCATCGTTCAGGACGCGATTGAAGAGGCATACCGCGAAGGTAAGAATACCTGGGCCCCGACGGCCGGCGGCGCATCGGTCGTCGTGCTGGATGTCAGCAACGGCGATGTGCTGGCTATGTACAGCTATCCATCCTACGACCCCAATGTGCTGTACCCGACCAACAACCACCCGCTGGCGACAGGCAACTATTTTGCCGATCTGCTGAACAGTCCGCTCAAGCCGCTGGTCGACCGCGTCACGCAGGGCACTTACCCACCCGGCTCGATCTTCAAGATCGTGTCGCTGGCGACGGCGCTGCAGAGCGGCCTGTTCACCAAAAACTCGACCTATACCTGCACCGGCGTGTGGGACGAGCTGGGTACCCAGAGCGAGCGCTATGACTGGAAAGAGGGCGGCCACGGCACGCTGACCCTTCCGCAGGGCCTTATGGCTTCGTGCAACCCGTGGTTTTATCACATCGGGCTGGTCACCGGGCAGAAGGACTTCAACCTGCTGCCTGACATCGCCCGCCAGTTTGGCTTTGGCCAGGATGCCGGGCTTGAGCTGGATGAGCAGCCGGGGCTGATCCCCGATCCCAACTGGCTGATGAGCACGCGCGGCGAGCAGTGGACGCTCAACAACAGCGTCAATATGGCCATCGGCCAGGGCGACGTGCAGGTGACGCCCCTTCAGGTGGCCAACATGATTGCCACCGTAGCCAACGGCGGCACGGTCTACCAGCCCCAGTTTGTCGACCACATCGGTCTGATCGGCGAGCCGCCCTCATGGACCGCTCAACCGGTCGTATTGGGCCAGGTTTCCATCTCACCCGAAAACCTGGCGATTATCCGTGAGGCGATGCGCGGGGTAGCCACCGATCAACAGATCGGCACCGCTGAATGGCGGCTGGGCTCGATGCAGATCGCCGTCGCGGGTAAGACCGGCACCGCGCAGGCCGGGTCGGGCGGCACGCCGCACGCCTGGTTTGGTGGCTTCGTGCCCTACGATAAGCCGGAGATCGCCATCGTGGTGATGGTCGAGAACGGTGGTGAGGGTTCTGTCGTAGCCGCACCGATATTCCGCCGCATCGTCGAGAAGTGGTATAACCTGCGCGTGCTGCCCTATCCGCCTGACTGGGGCAACCCCGACACGTTCAGCTACCCATCGGCTATCCCCGGCGAGTAGTCTCGCAGACCCACGATACGTAAAAGCCCCCGGCAATCTGTCCGGGGGCTTTTCGATGCGCCGCAGAATAGCAGCTAAGCGGTGATCATCTCTTCACGGACGGTGTGGTAAAGCAGGTCGGCGCGCAGCTCGCTGAGCGTGTAGCACGGCCCGCCCAGCCGTTCGGCCAGCCGCTGGGCCAGCCCCTGGTCGAAGCTGGCATGTTCCATGTTGATCACAATCGCCTTGATGTGTTCTTCGTGAATCTGGTCGGCGATGCGATGCGCCTCCTCCTGCGGGGGCAGGTTGCCCATCGCCACGTTGCCCGCGCCGTCGGTCAGCACGATCATCATCGGCATCACGTCGGAATGCGATATTTTGTCCTGCTTGACGACCTCATAGGCCAGCGCCAGCCCCGCCGACAGCGGCGTCTTCCCGCCAACCGGGATGTCGGCCAGCGCCCTTTGCGCCAGTTGCACCGAGTTGGTCGGCTGCAGCACGACCCGCGCCTGGTTCTTCTGGAACACCACCAGCCCGACGCGGTCGCGGCGCTGGTAGGCGTCGGTCAGCAGTGAGAGGATCGCGCCTTTGGTGGCCGTCATGCGCTCCGAGACGGCCATACTCCACGAGGCGTCGACCACAAACAGCACGAGGTTGGCCTGCCGCTTGACGCGCACCTTGCGCTGCAAATCTCCTTTGCGCACAGCGAAGGCCATGCTGCCGTGTTCGCGCTGGCGCTGGTAAGGCGCGGCGGCGCGCAGCGTGGCGTCAAAAGCGATATCGTCCGTCTTGCCGTTGGCGGGCCTGGCCTGGATGTAACGTCCGCGCTTGCGGTCGGTGCGGGTGCGGCTGCGCCGTCCGCTCTGGCGGCGTGTCAGCTTGTCGAGCGGGGAGTCGAGCCGGCGCACGACCTTGAATTCGCCTTTTGGCTCGACCTTCTGCCCGCCGTCCCACCAGTGTGCCGGCTGGTTCTCAAAGACGTTCTGGCGGGCGGGCTCGGTCTGCCCGACCTCGGGGTTTTCTTCGTCGATTTCCGCGTCGTCGTCTAACGAGCTATCCGGTTTTTTTTTACCTGCTGGCCCGCTTCTTCCGGGGCCTCGTCGCCACTTTCGACGGACTCGGCTTCGCTGCGAGCCTCGTCCAGCCGCTCGCCCAATTGGTCGATGCTGACCGTCGATTCCTGGAATGGCCCCCGCTTGAAGCGGTGTGGCAGCGCCAGTTCCGCAGCCAGCAGGATGTCGCGCTCGGTGATAGCCGTGCGGCCTTCCAGCGCGGCATGTGCACGCGCAGCCTTGAGAATCACCAGGTCGGCACGGTGGCCGTCGATCTGGAAGCTGGAGGTCAGGCTGGCGATGGTCGCCAGGTCATAGCGCGTATAGGCGACTTGTTCCACGTTCTGCCGGGCGCGCTCGATATCCTGCGTGAGCTTCTTTTCCTGTGGCAGCCACTCTTTGCGGAAGCCAAGCGAGTCCTGCTCGAATGCGATGTGTCGTTCGAGGATCGCCATACGTGATTCAGTGTCAGGCAGCCCGCGCACGTCGACGCATAACGCAAACCGGTCGAGAAGCTGCGGACGCAGGTCACCCTCTTCGGGGTTCATCGTGCCGATCAGGATGAAGCGCGCCGGGTGGCTGAAGCTGATCCCCTCACGCTCCACGACGTTCACGCCCATCGCCGCCGAGTCAAGCAGCAGGTCGACGACGTGATCGTCGAGCAGGTTCACCTCGTCGACGTACAGGATGCCCCGGTTAGCAGAGGCCAGCACACCCGCGTCAAACTTGCGCTCGCCGAACTGGATGGCTTTCTCGATGTCGAGCGTGCCGACAACTCGGTCTTCCGTCGCGCTGACAGGCAGATCGACAAAGCGGATAGGGCGCTGTGTGACGGGCAGCGTCTCGCCACTGGCGGCGCGCTCGTGGCATTCATCGCACCATGTCTCAGGATGATTTGGATCGCAGCCGAAGCGGCAGTCGGCCACCACGTCGATCTCAGGCAGCAGCGCGGCGAGCGCGCGCGCGGCCGTGCTCTTGGCGGTGCCGCGCTCGCCCCGGATCAGCACGCCGCCGATCTGTGGGTAAATCGCATTCAGAGTCAGGGCCCGCTTCATGCGACCCTGCCCGACAATAGCGGTGAATGGGAAAATGACGGCAGAAGACATGCAGGTCTCGTTTCCTGAAATAGCGTTGGCTCGATCGCGGGTGGATCAGGCCATCCGGCTTATTGCGCTGGGATTATACCGCAGCGGCGGAAGCCGTCACAAGCCGCCCCAAACCCGAAAGCCCCCGCTTCAGGCCGGGGGCTTTCGTTGAGATGCCAATCAAGAATATCAGGCAGGTTGGCGGGCTGCGATCTCGTCTCTGATGACGTTCGCGAGCCGCGTGATGCCTTCTGTGATTTGCTCTGGGGTGGCGTTGGAGAAATTCATGCGCATGGTGTTTTCCCCGCCGCCGCAGGGATAGAAGGGTCTGCCGGGAACAAATGCAACTTTCTGCTTGACGGCCTTTTCCAGCAGCGCGGTGGTGTCGATGCTTTCGGGCACGCGCACCCACAGGAACAGCCCACCCTTGGGGCGGATCCAGGTGACGCCCGGTGGCATCATCTCTTCGAGCAGCGAGAGCATCAGATCGCGGCGTTCGTGGTACAAATCGCGAAGTTCTTGGATGTGTTTGTCGAGGAAGCCGCCGCGCGCTGTCTCGTAAGCCACCAATCTGCGCAAACGTGCCGGTGTGCAGATCGCTGCCCTGCTTGGCTTGCACCAGCCGTGCGACGACCTCTTCCGGCCCCACCACCCAGGCCACGCGAAAGCCTGGGCACAGCGTCTTGGAGAAGGTGCTCAGGTATAGCACGTTGCCGGTGATGAAGCCATCATAGCTGTCGAGGACGGGCCGGTTGAGCACATCGATGGCAACCAGCGATTTCTCGTGGCTGCCTTCGTAGCGAAGCTGTCCGTAGGGGTCGTCCTCGACGATCGGGACGTTATACTTCTCGGAGAGCCGGACGAGTTCCTGCCGCCGCTCGGCGCTCATGGTGACGCCGGAAGGATTCTGGAAATTGGGCAGGGCGTAGATGAATTTGGCCTGGTTGTTCTTGAGCACATCTTCGAGGATGTCGGTGCGCATGCCGTCGTCGTCAATGGGGACCGGGAGATAGTCGGCCTGGTAGGCGTTCCACGCCTGAAGCGCGCCCAGGTAAGTCGGTTCTTCGACGATGATCTTGTCGCCGGGGTCGATCATGATCTTGCCGATCAGGTCAAGCGCCTGCTGGGAACCGGCGGTGATCAGCACGTTTTTGATGGTGCACGTGATGCCATAGCGGCGCATATGGCGGACGATCATTTCGCGCAGCGGCGGGTAGCCCTCCGTCACACCGTACTGGAGCGCCTGTTCGCCGTGCTGTTCAAGCACGCGGGCGGTGGCTTCCAACACCTCCTGCCGGGGAAACGACTCAGGCGCAGGCAGCCCGCCTGCAAACGAGATAATGCTCGGTTCTTCAGTCAGTTTGAGCAATTCGCGGATAGCCGAACTTCGCATGTTCTGCGTACGACATGCGTAGCGCTCGGTCCACTTAGTGGTCATTCATGTGCTCCCTATGCTGTGATAAGGTAATTGGCCATCTCATCTCAAGCATGTCTCGAAGCACGTAAATGCCACAGTAACCTTTGCAATAGATCGCGGGTGATTTACATCCACATCGACTGGTGCATAGAATAGGGCTGCTGTAAGCGTCGGCTGTGTCGGTGATGCGCCCGTGGCACGAGAGGTAGGTTCCGTATGCCCCCGTCCGGATATTTCGATCTCGTCGAAGCCTTTGCCGCACCCGGCTGCGCGGTTTGCGCTTTGCTGGAGCGTGACGTCAGCCACTTTCTTAACTCGTTGCTGTACGAGCGTGTCACCCGCCCCGAAACGCACCGTGCGTTTCGGGATGCGCGCGGCCTGTGCGCGGAACATGCCTGGCAGCTTACCACCTTCAAGGGCAGCGCGTTGAGTGTCGCCATTCTGTACCGGGCCGCGCTCGAAGAAGTGCTTCACATTCTGGGCGACAGCCCTGACGGTGGCGACAGGCCCGGCCTGGCCCGCCTGCTGACCGGCAGTGCCGGGGCGCAGGTGGCCGATCAGCTTGAGCCGGCAGCAGACTGCCCGGCGTGCCACCTGCTGCTCGAATCCGAAGCGTACTACGTGCAGGTGTTAGGCCACCACGTGTCCGACGATCAGATGGCGGAGGCGTACCGGCGGTCGGAAGGACTGTGCCTGCCCCATGTGCGCCAGGTGCTGCGACAGGCCGGCAGCGTCCAGCGGCAGGTTGTGTTGAGCGTCCAGCAGGCTATCTGGCAGGCTGTCCGCGACGAACTGAAGACCTTTATAGACAAGTACGACTACCGCCGTTCCGAAGAGCCCATCGGCATGGAGCGCGATAGCTGGCTGCGGGCTGTCCGGCTGATGGGCGGCAGGCGGGGCATCTTCAGCTTGAGGCGCGGCAAATGAAAAGCCGCGCCGGATTTCCGGCGCGGCCCGAGAGAGCGCAGTTGGTCGGGGGCGTTACGCGCCAAACAGCTTGACGGCGAGCTCTGGCGTGTACTGCTCGGCTGTTTCCCGCAGCAGGCCGCCCGCGCGGCAGATTTCAGTGTACAGCCTGCCGCTTTCTCGGATGTGGCGCTCCTGCGTCTTGAAGTCGACCCCGATCAATCCGAAGCGGAAGCGAGGGTCGTATCCCTCCGTCCACTCGAAGTTGTCGACGAGGCTCCAGAAGTAGTAGCCCATGACCGGCATCTCGCGGCGAATCGCCTGCCACAACTGGTGTAGATGGGTTACAATGAAATCAGGACGATTCTCATCCTGCTCGTCGGGGATACCGTTCTCGGTGATGAACATCGGCAGGCGGTAGCGACGCCACAGCATGCGCAGCGTGTCGAACAGTCCCTGCGCGTAAATCTCGCCCCACTCGCCGGGACCTTTCTGCATGCCCGGTCTGGTACGCGAGCGAAGCCAATCAGGGCCGGGCTGCAGCAGTTTGAGCTGTACCCGGTAGCGCTGATAGTAGTTGACGCCCAGCCAGTCAAGCGTGTTGGCGGCTTCGGGCATCAGCAGCGAACGCTGGCCCGGCACCCGCATGATGCCCTCTGTGACCATGCCCAGCGTCAGGTGGTTGAACATCTGCTCAAGAAAGCCAGTCGCCAGCCGATCGTTGATCAGCCACGGACGCCAGGGCTGCCACACCATCATGTGCTTGGCAAAGCCCACCCGTGCGGCAGGCTGAAGCTCGTGGATGGTGTGGTAAGCGGCGGCATGGGCGCGCACCACGTTGACGGCGGCCTTGATCGACGCGTTGAAGTCCCGTTTGCCGGGTGGCCAGCGCCCCAACTGGTAGGCTTGAGCGATCATGACGGCGGGCTCGTTGATGGTGCACCACAGCGTCGTCAGGTCGCCCATCGCGGCAAGGACCCTGCGTACGTAGCGCTCAAACCAGACGATGACCTGCGGATTCTCCCACCCACCCTGCTCGGCCATCCACAGCGGATTGGTGAAGTGGTGCAGCGTGACCATCGGCTCGATTCCGCGCTGGCGCAAGCCGAGCAGCATGTCGCGATAGCGGGCCAGCGCATACTCATCGAAGACGCCGGGCCTGGGCTCGATGCGGCTCCACTCCACCGACAACCGATGCGCGGTCTGGTTCATCTCAGCCATCCGGTCGAAGTCTTCTTCGGCTCGGTTCCACCAGTCACACGCCCGCCCGGCGGTCTGGTTCTCGAAGACGTAGCCGCCGGCCTGTTCGGCAGCCCACCAGTCGTTGTTTGTCAGGTTGCCTTCAACTTGATAGGCGGAAGTGGCGGTTCCCCAGCGGAAATCTGTAGGAAATAGTAGTGAAGAGTGGCTCATGCGGGTATCCTGATGAAGATAGAACCTCGGCTTGGCGTGCTAACTGGCGTCTTTTACCATTACCATAAACGTGCAGGGTTATCTCCCGGCGCTGAACTCTGCCCTTTAATTGTCTCAAGATGCTTCATCAAGATCAAGTGATTGTCAACAAGTGTAATCAATTCGCAACGCAGGGGGCAACTATGGCGACGAACGTGATGATACTGACCGCTGACGCCGGCTTTGGGCATCGACGTGCCGCTGAAGCGGTCGAGGCTGCGCTGCACGACGCATATGGCGATGCCTGCTACACCAGGATCATGAACCCCCTTCAGGACCCGGCCATTCCTGATCTCGTCAAGATGGTCGAGTCGTCCTATGACAGCGTCGTCACCGACGACCCGACATTTTATCAGTTGGCCTACACAGCCACTGATGCGCCGGTCGTCGCCAAGCTGATCCAGGACGTGACGACCACCGTTCTCAACGATACGCTCACCGAATGGGTGGCTGCCCAGCGGCCCGACGTGATCCTGGCCACCTACCCTGCCTTTACCCAGGCATCGACCCGCGCCGCGCAGGAGGTCGACCACAGGATTCCGGTCGCCGTGGTCGTCACCGATCTGATCAATGTGCACAGCCTCTGGTTCCACGAGGCCGCCGATATGACATTCGCGCCGACCGGGCAGGTGTACCGCCAGGCGCTCGATAATGGGCTGGCTAAAGAGCGCGTCCGGCTGACCGGCCTGCCGGTCAACCCGCGTATCGTCAAAGAGACGCGCGAAAAGAAGGCCATCCGCGAGGCGCTGGGCTGGGACCCCGACATGACGACCGCGTTGATCGTCGGCTCGGCGCGCACGCGGCAGACAGGGGGCATCGCCCGCCTGCTCGACCGTTCGGGCCTGCCGCTCCAGATTGTCGCCGCCAGCGGCGGCGATCCCGAGATCGAAGCCGATCTGGAATCCGCCAAGTGGCGCGGCACCGTCCACACCTACGGGATGGTCAAGACGATGCCGGAATTCATGCATGCGTCGGACTTCATCGTGTGCAAGGCGGGCGGCCTGATCGTGAGCGAGTCGCTGGCCGCCGGTCTGCCGATGATCCTGTATGAGGCGCTGCCCGGCCAGGAGGTCGGCAACGTGCGCTACGTCGTCGAGAGCAGTGCGGGGGCGTGGTCGCCGGGGCCGATTGGCGTGCTGGCGACGGCCTACGCCTGGCTGGCCGATGGCGGCTCAGAGCTGGAGAAGCTGCGGGCCGCGGCCCGCCGTGTCGGAAAGCCGCGCGCAGCCTACGACATCGCCGATTGGATCATGAAACAGGCGGGAAGCGCTAGCTAACACCCTGCGCCAGCGACCGGATGATATGACATGTTTACAGGGCAAAAGGTCGCGGAGTTATCCGCTACCGGTGAGTGAATCATTGTCGCCCGTAACGCCCAACCCACCTGCCGCTCTGTAACGAGCCTTGCCGATTCCTGCGTTACAAAACTCCCCTTTGCCTCATCTCCCGTCGCCGCTGGGCGAGTGGGGCTTTACGCCGTGCGCAAATGCGGTACAATTGTGCGGGCATCTCCCCGACAGGCGCAACGTGCGTTCTGTATCGCAGAAACATCCACACGCCGCCGGCGGGTACTTGCCCCAAGAGGCCGAATCTTTCAAGTCACCACGATCAATTCCTTCCAGTTACAGGAGAGGAGCACTGAGTATGGCTAGCAAGAAATGGGTTTACACCTTCGAGGAGGCCAAAGGCCTCGGCAAAGACCTGCTCGGCGGCAAGGGCGCGGGCCTGGCCGAGATGACCAACATTGGTCTGCCGGTTCCACCGGGCTTCACCATCACCACCGAAGCGTGCCTGGCTTACCTGGCCGCTGGTGAGACCTTCCCCGAAGGGATGTGGCAGCAGAGCATCGACGGGATGAAGGCCCTCAGCAAGAAGATGGGCCGTGATTTCGGCGACAACAGCGATCCGCTGCTGGTCTCGGTCCGTTCGGGCGCTAAGTTCTCGATGCCTGGCATGATGGACACCATCCTCAACCTGGGCCTCAACGACGAAGCCGTCAAGACGCTGGCTGCGAAGGCCAATGACCGCTTCGCGTGGGACGCCTATCGCCGGCTGGTGCAGATGTTTGGCAAAGTGGTGATGGACATCGACGGCGAGAAGTTCGAGCATCTCATCCAGAAGATCAAACAGGAGCAGGGCGTCGAGACCGACCCCGAAGTGTCGCCTGAGGGCTGGCAGAAGGTCGTCGAGTGGTTCAAGGATGTGATTAAGCAGGAGACCGGCGGCGAGTTCCCGCAGGACCCCTGGAAGCAGCTTGAGCTGGCCGTCGCTGCCGTGTTCAAGTCATGGAACGGCAAGCGCGCGGTCGACTACCGCAACGCGACCAACATCTCGCACGACCTGGGCACGGCGGTCAACGTCGTGGCGATGGTCTTCGGCAACGTCGGCTGGGACTCTGGCTCAGGCGTGGCCTTCACCCGCAATCCCTCCACCGGCGAGCACGACCTGTTCGGCGAGTATCTGTTCAATGCGCAAGGTGAAGATGTTGTGTCCGGTGCGCGCACGCCTACCGAGGTCCACAAGCTGTCTGAGGAGCTTCCACAGGTATGGGAGCAGTTAAACGACATCGCGCAGAAGCTTGAGACGCATTACAAGAACATGCAGGACATGGAGTTCACCATCGAGAGCGGCAAGTTGTGGATGCTCCAGACCCGCAACGGCAAGCGCACCGCCGCCTCCGAGGTGAAGATCGCCGTCGACATGGTGAACGAAGGCGTGATCGATAGAGAAACCGCCGTATCGCGTATCGAGGGCGTCCAGATCGACCAGCTTCTCCACCCGCGCTTCGACGATGAGGCTCGGAAGACCGCCAAACTGCTGGCCAAGGGCCTGAACGCGTCGCCCGGCGCAGCCGTCGGCAAGGTGTACTTCGACGCTGACAGCGCCGAAGAGAAGACCAAGAAGGATGGCATGGCCGTCATCCTCGTCCGCCCGGAGACAAATCCCGACGACGTGCATGGTATGCTGGCCGCCAAAGGCATCCTGACCCAGCACGGCGGCGCGACCAGCCACGCGGCGGTTGTTGCCCGGCAACTTGGCAAGCCGTGCGTGGCCGGCTGCGAGGACATCCGCATCGACATGGAGAAGCGCCAGTTCTCGATTGACGGGACGGTCGTCAAAGAAGGCGACGTGATCTCCCTGGACGGCGCGCGTGGCGAGGTATTCCTCGGTGCGCTCAAGACGGTTGCCCCATCGTTTGATGACCAGCCCGAGTTGAAGCAGATTTTGGGGTGGGCCGACACGATCCGCCGCCTGCAGGTGTGGGCCAACGCCGACGATCCGGAGCAGGCCCGCCGCGCCCGCAGCTACGGCGCGCAGGGCATCGGCCTGTGCCGTACCGAGCACATGTTCCTCGGCGAGCGCACCGAGAAGTTCCAGGAAGCGATCCTCGCCCACCAGCGCGGTGATGCTGAGGAGTTCCAGCGCGTGTTGGATGAGGTGCTCCAGCCGCTCCAGCGCGATGACTTCTACGGCATCTTCAAGGAGATGGACGGGCTGCCGGTGATCATCCGCCTGCTGGACCCGCCGCTCCACGAGTTCCTGCCGTCGCTGGAGGAGCTGATCGAGCAGGTGGCGACGCTCAAGGCGCAGGGCAAGAGCGACCCGGCCAAGGAAGAGCTGCTCGAAACCGTGCGCGACATGCATGAGTTCAACCCGATGCTGGGCCTGCGCGGCTGCCGCCTGGGTATCACCATGCCGGCGCTGAACAAGATGCAGGTGCGCGCCATCTTCGAGGCTGCGTGCGACGCGGCCAAAGAGGGCTTCGATGTGCACGCCGAGGTGATGATCCCGCTGACCAGCCATGTCAACGAGATGCACAAGATCCAGCCGCTGCTTGAGGAAGAAGCCAAGCAGGTCATGCGCGACAAGGGTATCAACATCAAGTACAAGTTCGGCACGATGATTGAGATCCCGCGCGCAGCGCTGACCGCCGGCGAGATTGCCCAGGTAGCGCAGTTCTTCAGCTTCGGCACCAACGACCTCACACAGATGACCTACGGCATCAGCCGTGACGATGCCGAGCGCAAGTTCCTGCTGCGCTACGCCGATCCCAGCGACCTGAACATCCTGCCCCGCAACCCGTTCCAGGCCATCGACCAGATCGGCGTGGGCCGCCTGATGAAGATGGCGGTGGACGAGGGCCGTGCGACTCGCCCTGACCTGGAGGTGGGCATCTGCGGCGAGCACGGCGGCGAGCCGTCGAGCATCGACTTCTGCCACCGCATCGGCCTCAACTATGTGAGCTGCTCGCCGTTCCGCGTCCCGGTCGCCCGCCTGGCGGCAGCGCAAGCGGTGCTGCGCGAGCAGGGCAAGATGTAACCATCCTGCCCTTTAGTCTGTCGAATAGAAGCGGGGTCGCAGTGGCGGCCCCGCTTTTGTTGTGGTGCAGGTTATCATTTGGCTGGGTGCGGCACAATCAGGAACTGCAGGATTCGCTTACCTGTACCCCGTTCACACTCAAATAGGTGGCCATTCCGATCATTTGCTTAGCTTGCGATTAGGTCGATTGCATGCAGGTCTAAGGACGAACTTAGGAGCAGCATGTTATCCTGAATATGGATGTTCAGGGTCGGTGTTATCGCAAAGCGCTCCGTGTGCTTGCGGATGCATCTTGGAGCGGAATCACTGGCCCGCATGGTGTCTGGGCTCTGATCGGTGTTTAGCTTACTTTTTATTGGCACATAGTCCGACCAGAGCCCAGATACTGGCATGCAGTGAACTCACTGCCCAAATGGCCCCTTTTATGAGAGGAAGATGGTGATCAGCATGGCCAGTTCTGATACAGTGGCCCCTGCCGTTGTTGTGCAGCGTCTCACAGTGGGTCAGGCGCTTAAACTCATTGTGGCGCTGTTCAAGCTGCGGGTCGTTTCGCTGCTGTTGTTCGCGGCAGTGGGCGGCGCGTTTCTGGGCGCGCGCGGTGTTCCGTCGGCTGGCGCGCTGCTGGCCATATTGATCACCGGCACGTTGGCTGCCGGTGGCGCATCGGCCATCAACCAGTACCTTGAGCGCAGCGAAGACCAATTGATGCGGCGCACCAGCCGTCGCCCGCTGGCATCTGGCCTTGTCCGGCGGCCTACTGCGGTGCTGTGGGTGGCTATCGCGATGATTGCGATAGCTGTGCTGACTGTGCTGCCTTTCAATCCGCCGATGGCGCTGTATCTCGGTCTGGGTGCAGCGATTTATGTAGGCGTTTACACCGTCTGGCTCAAGCCGCGCAGTGTGCTGAATATCGTCATCGGCGGGGCGGCGGGAAGCTGTGCCGTCATGACCGGCGGCGCGGCGGTTGGGGCAGCCTCTAATCCCGGCGTCATTGCGTTGGCGCTACTTCTGTTCCTGTGGACTCCGGCCCATTTCTGGGCGCTGGCTATGTTCTACGAAGAAGATTATGCCAGAGCTGGCGTCCCGATGCTGCCCGTGCGCGCCAACCCGGCGAACAGCGCCTGGTGGATTTTTGTCCACGCGCTGAGCACAGGCCTGGCTGCGCTGATGCTGGCCGTCAGCCCATCGCTGGGCTGGCTGTACCTCATCCCGACCGGGATGATAACCGTGGCGTTGATTGTGGGCAGCATCCGTTTGATCCGCACGCCTGAGCGTAAACAGGCGATCAAGCTGTTTGTGACATCTAATCTGTTCCTGGCCCTGGTGCTGCTGTCGATCATTCTCGTCACAGTTGGGCACCAGCTATTTGCGTAAGGGGTAGGGCATGAGTACCGGAGAGAACGTCGCCCCGTGGTTCCGCCGGCTGGCGGTCATCACGGCTGTGATGGTCTACCTGTTGATGGTGATGGGTGGCATTGTGCGGGTGACCGGCTCGGGGCTGGGCTGCCCCGACTGGCCTACCTGCTACGGGCACCTGATCCCACCACTTGAGCTGCATTCGATTATCGAGTATACGCATCGCACGATCGCTGCCCTGACTGGCGGCTTCATCATTGCGACGGTGGCTGCGGCATGGCTGCGCTTCCGCCGTCATCCGTGGATTGTGTGGCCCGCTACTGCCGTGATCGGCCTGCTGGCGCTCCAGGTGCCGTTGGGTGGGCTGGTCGTCGCCACTGAGCTTGAATCGCTGCTGGTGGCTTTCCATCTGGGAATGGCGATGCTGATCTTCGCCAGCGCGCTGATCGTCGCCGTCGCTGCCCGCCGCCCACGCGCCCGTCTCCGTGCCGACCTGACCGGGCGCGACCGCTTGCTGCTGGGTGGCGCTCTGCTCGCCTTTTTCGTGATGCTCACTACCGGGGCGGTGGTCGTCGGCAGCAATGCGTCGTTGGCCTGCACCGGCTGGCCGCTGTGCAGCGGAGGCCTACTGCCGCCGCCTGGCGCAAGTCCGCTCGCGGCGATCCACCTCCTACACCGCTATACTGTCGCTGTCGTGACCGTGCTGGCCGCAGTGGTGATTGCCTGGGTGCTGCGCCGCGGAATCACCCTCGGCGTGAGCAAACTATGGGGTATGGCGCTCGGTGTACTTTTCGTGGCCCAGATCGCGATTGGTGCGATCCAGGTGTGGCTGCTGATGCCGGCATTCTGGCGCGGTCTGCACTTGGCGACGGCATCCGCCATCTGGGCGGTGATCGTGATTATCGCCATGCAGGCATCGCTGATCGCGGCTGCTGCGCAGACCGTCACGGCGGCCAGTGCGGCGTTGAACGTCCAGCCGGCCAGCGGCGATTGACGGTGCTGGGGCAGGGCCTGAGGCGATGGCATTTTGACACGTTTATTGTCGATAAAAACTACCGTTTAAGGGGTTATTGAGCCGGTATAGAGAGGTATGGGACACAGCCAGCGTTGCGCCTGGTTGTGCCAACAACCTGCGCAGAAAGGCAGGCGTTAGCTCGAAAGGATGGCAGCATGAAACAGACACTCAAAACGGTTCTTAGTGCGGGGCTGGGCATTCTGCTGGTGGGGTGCGGATCCCCCTCTTTCCTGGCACCCAATTCCACCATTTCGAACAGTGAGGCCCACCTCTACTGGATTCTCATCTACCTTTCGATTGCCGTGTTCCTGCTGGTCGAGATCTGGCTGGCGATCAACATCATCCGCTGGCGCCGCCGCCCCGGTGATGACACGCCGCCCGAGCAGATCCATGGCAACAACCGGTTGGAAATCATCTGGACAGTCCTTCCTATCCTGCTGGTGACGGTCATCTTCATCCTGACCGTGAGGACCGTGCAGGCAGTTGCTCCCCCTTCCCCCCAGGCCAGCGATCTCAACGTGCATGTGATCGGCCATCGCTGGTGGTGGGAGTTCGATTATCCCGATCAGGGGGTGATCACTGCGAATGAGCTGCACATCCCTGTCGGCACGACCGTGCAGATCACGCTGGACTCAGCCGACGTCATCCACAGCTTCTGGGTGCCACAGCTTTCCGGTAAGACCGATGTGATCCCCGGACAGACCAACCATATGTGGATGAAAGCCGACACGATCGGTGAGTTCCACGGTCAGTGCGCCGAGTTCTGCGGGCAAAACCATGCCAATATGCGCATTAAGGTGGTGGTGCAGTCGCAGGCCGACTTTGACGCGTGGCTCCAGAACCAGCAGCAGGATCCGCCGCAGCCGCAGACGGCAGATCAGCAGGCGGGTTACAAGCTGATCACGACCGGCATCTGCTCGAACTGCCATGCGCTGGGCACGGTCAGCGGACCTGACAATCCGGTCGGCCCGAACCTGAACCACCTCTTCTCGCGCAGCGTGTTCGCCGGCGCAACCTACGACCTGACCGAAGATAACATCCGTCGCTGGCTGACTCAGAACCAGCAGATGAAGCCGGGCAACGATATGAACGTTACCCTCACTTCGGACCAGGTCAATCAACTGATGGCCTACTTGACGACGCTGAAATAGGCAGGTGATACACATGGCAACACAAGCAGCAAGCGGTCCTTTCCCACGGGCGCAGGCCTTTAGCCAGACGAAGTTTGGTAGCTGGCTGATGACTGTCGACCACAAGAAAATCGGCATCCTGTACATGGTGACGGCCATCCTGTACTTCCTGGTGGGGGGCATCTTCGCGCTGTTGATGCGCATTCAGCTTGCCCAGCCGAACCTCACGTTCCTGAGCAACGATACCTACAACCAGATCTTCACCATGCACGGCACCACCATGATCTTCCTGGTCGTGATGCCGCTCTCAGCAGGGTTGGGCAACTTCCTGGTGCCGTTGATGATCGGCGCGCGGGATATGGCCTTCCCTAAGCTGAACGCGCTCAGCTACTGGATGTTTCTGTCGGGCGGACTGTTCCTGTACAGCAGCTTCCTCTTTGGCGGCGCGCCAAACGATGGCTGGTTCAGCTATGCGCCGCTGACCGAGAAGGCGTTTTCGCCCGGCCCGGCGATGACCTTTTGGGCGCTATCCATCCTCATCCTGGGCATCTCGACGACGATCGGGTCGATCAACTTCATTGTGACGGTGCTTCAGCTTCGCGCGCCGGGCATGACGCTCAGGCGTATCCCCGTCTTCGTATGGATGGTCGTCATCATGTCGTTCCTGGCAGTCTTCTCGTTGCCCTCGCTGACGACTGCGGCGGGCTTCCTCCTGCTGGACAGGGTGGTCGGTACACACTTCTACAATGTCGCTCAGGGAGGTAACGCCCTGTTGTGGCAGCATCTCTTCTGGTTCTTTGGACACCCTGAGGTATACATCCTGATCTTGCCCGCCTTTGGTATTGTCTCCGAGGTTGTTCCGGTCTTCTCGGGTAAGCCGCTGTTCGGATACACGGCGGTTGTGCTGTCAGGTATGGTGATTGGCTTCCTGGGATTCACCGTGTGGGCGCACCACATGTTCGCGACGGGCATGCCGGTGATCGCGCTGCTGTTCTTCTCGGCAGACAGCTTCCTGATTGGCGTGCCTACCGGCGTCAAGATTTTCGCCTGGTTGGCGACGATGTGGAAAGGCAAGCTGCGTTTTGCCACGCCGATGTTGTTCGCCATCGGTGAGGTGGCGCTATTCACCATCGGCGGCCTGGATGGTATTCACATGGCCGTGGTGCCGGTCGACTGGCAAGTCACAGACAGCTACTACGTTGTGAGCCATATCCACTATGTGCTGTTCGGCGGCGCAATCTTTGGGCTGTTTGCCGGGCTGTTCTACTGGTTCCCCAAATTCAGCGGGCGCATGCTCGGTGAGAAGCTGGGCAAGTGGCAGTTCTGGTTCATGTTTGTCGGTATGAATGTTGTCTTCTTCCCGATGCACATTCTGGGTGTGCTGGGTATGCCACGCCGCATTTACACCTATGGCGCAGACCTCGGCTGGGGCAGTTGGAACCTGCTTGAAACCGTTGGCGCGTTCATCATTGCAGTGGGCATCCTGTTCTTCGTGATCAACTTCTTCGTCACGATGCGCAGGCCTGCCGACGCGCCCGATGATCCGTGGGACGCTTTCACGCTTGAATGGAAGACCAACTCGCCGCCGCCGGCGTACAATTTTGCTGAGATCCCGTCGGTGCGCAGCGCGCGCCCGTTGTGGGACGAGAAGCATCCTGATCTTGCCGACTGGAAAGCTGAGGAGCGCCCGGCATGAACAACACAGCTATGCCCCCCGGCGTCATGAATCGCAAAAGCGTTGCCAAGACGACGCTGGTGGTGCTGATAGCCACCGAGACAGCGTTCTTCGGTACGCTGTTGATGTCGTATCTCTACCTTCGAACAGGCCAGGCAAACTGGCCCTACGTGAATCACACGCTCCAACGGCTGATCGTACCCGGCCTCAACACGCTGCTGCTGGTCGCCAGCACTGTCGTCGCCCGGCTGACCGTGCGCTCCGCCGACAAAGGCGACAGTGAGGCACTGAAGCGCGGCCTGGCTGTCGTCACGCTGATGGGATTGGTGTTCGTCGCCGGGCAGGTGTTTGAGTTCACGCGCAACGGCATGCGACCCGACGATCTCGCGTTTGGCGGTGTGTTCTTCACGCTGATGGGCTTCCACGCGCTGCACGTGATCGCCGGCCTGGTGCTGAATGGCATGAACCTGTACCGCGCCGAACTGGGCGATTTCAGCGCTGAGGAGCACGTCCCGATCAGCGTGGGGGCGTGGTTCTGGTACTTCGTCACCATTGTCTGGATCGTGCTGTTCCTGGCGCTGTATCTGGTGTAAGGCGATGGTATCACTGGTTTCGCTGCTGCTGCATATCGGACCTCATCCGGATGCCGGCTGGGTGTGGGACCCCAGCGTGCTGGTCGGGGTTGCGCTGCTGACGGGGGGCTACGTGCTGACCGTGGGGCCGCTCCGGCGGTGCTTCGGCTGGGGTGAGCGCGTGCCGGCGGTCAGACAGGCGGCGTTCTATCTGGGCATGCTGTGTGTCTTCGTTGCGCTGTGCAGCCCGCTTGACTCGCTGGGCGACGAGTACCTGTTCAGCGCCCACATGGGCCAACATATGCTGCTGACCTTCGCCGCGCCGCCGCTGTGGCTGCTTGGCATGCCGGGCTGGCTGGTCAGGCGGCTGGTACCGGAGGGTTTCGCACGCGGGGCGATGAACACTATCACGCACCCGGTTGCAGCCTTCCTGATCTTCAACGGCATCATGTGGTGCTGGCACCTGCCGGCAGCCTATGACCTGGCGCTGGAGCATGAGACGATCCACGTGGTCGAGCACCTGATGTTCATGGCCGCTGCTGTGATCGGCTGGTGGCCGGTGCTGGGGCCCGATCTGCCGGGATCGTTTCGCCTTTCAGAGCCAGGGCAGGCGCTGTACCTGTTCGCGTCGACCTTTCCCTGCACGGCGCTGGCGGCAGTGATCACCCTGTCGCCGGTGCAGCTTTACCCGTTCTACGGCAGTGCTTCACTGGCCTACGGCTTGCCGCCGCTGCTCGATCAGACGGTGGGGGGCCTGCTCATGTGGCTGCCCTCAGACATGATCTTCATGCTGGCAGCCGTGATCGTGCTGTACGTATGGTTGGATCGTTCTGGCGAGCGCGATCTTGCGCTGCTCACACAACACTAGGAGGTTATCAATGACCACGAATCAAACCCCCGAGCATATCCACCTGCCGCAGCCCAGCTTCTGGCCGATTCTGCTGGCACTGGGTGTGGTGTTGATCGCTATCGGCATCGTCTCAACGGTGATTATCAGCGCCATCGGCGCGCTGTTGACACTGGCCTCGATTATTGGCTGGACGCTGGAGAATCGGGCCACTGCACAGGCTGAGGAGGCGCATCATGGCTGAGAAGCTGGAAAGCGGCGAATTCGTCCCGCAGCGCGATAACACCAAGCTAGCCATGTGGTTTTTCCTGGGCAGCGAGATCGTCTTCTTTGCCGTGCTGATTCTGTCCTATGTGTTTCTGCGCCTGGGCAACTCGGCGGCCTATGTCGCGGATTTCAGGTCGCATCTGAGCATCCCATTGATCGCGGTCAACACGTTCATCCTGATCTCAAGCAGCTTCATGGTTGTCTGGGCGCTTGAGGGCATCCGCGAGGGTAAGGCCGACAAGCTGCGCAACCGCCTTATCGGCGTGATCGTCCTGGGACTGCTGTTCCTGGGTGGGCAGGCATTTGAATGGGCGACATTGTTCAGAGATGGCATCGGCCTGAAAGACACCTTCGGGACACCGTTCTTCACCATCACCGGCATTCACGGCACGCACGTTTTCGTTGGTGTGATCTGGGCGATCTTCCTGTTGGTGAGTGCCATTCGCGGCGCATTTACCCAGAAGGAACATCAGGGTGTCGAGATGTTTGGCCTGTACTGGCACTTTGTCGACATCGTCTGGGTGGTTCTGTTCACCTTGTTCTACCTGATCTAGGAGGGAGTACACCATGTCTGAGCAGAAAATGGCCCAACGACCGGCCAGATCGCCCTATGTGACCGTGTTTGTTATCCTGGCGGTCTTTACAGCGCTGGAGGTTGGCGCAAGCTATCTGCCTGGGGCCGTCAAGGTACCGGTGCTGATCATCCTGGCGATCAGCAAAGCATCGCTGATCTTTCTGTACTTCATGCATCTCAAATCTGACAACCCGCTGTTCGCCATGCCGATACTGGTCGCCCTTGTGCTGATCATCCCGATTGTGCTGATCATGACACTGGTCATGCCGCACATGTGATTGTCGGTTTGTCTGCGAGCATGCTAGAATCGCTGGGCTGTTATGGGAGCTGGGGACATCCCTTATCTGTGTGTCGCTGGTGCGGCGTTAGGTTGGAATTGTATGTCCGTCCAAGTACTGGTCGTCGACGACGATACACTCGTCTGTAAGGGTCTGAAATTCAATCTTGAACAGGCTGGCTATGAGGTGATGACGGCCACCAATGCCCCTGCGGCGATGGAGATTGCCAACCGCCAGCATTTTGACGCGGCCATTCTCGACATCGGCCTGCCGGGCGAAGACGGCCTGTCGCTGTGCCAGTATCTCAAAGCACAGTACGATATGCCCGTTATCTTCCTCACCGCTCGGCGTCGCGAACTGGACGAGATTGTTGGTTTGCAGGTCGGTGCCGACGACTATATCACCAAGCCATTTGGCGTCGACCTGCTGCTGGCGCATCTGAAGGCGGTTCTGCGTCGCGCTGCTCCGGCCTCCGAGGCAGCCAACCGTGATTCGGCTGTGCTGGAGGCCGGAGCATTTGTCCTCGATCCGGCGGCCCACCGTGCTACTTATGAAAGCAAGCCGCTCGTTCTGGCTCCACGCGAGTTCGACCTGCTTCATTTCTTCCTGGCGCATCCTGATCGAGTGTTTACATCTGACGAAATCGTGGAACGCGTGTGGGGCGTCGAGTTCATCGGCCAGCCCCAGGTGCTCTACGTGCAAATTCGCAGCCTGCGTGAGAAGATCGAGGCTGATCCTTCTGACCCACAGCACTTGTTGACTTTACGAGGAGTTGGCTATAAGTTTATCCCATGATCTCACGCCGGAGTGTGCGCTTCTACATTGCCACCAGTTTTGCCCTGGCCGTGCTGGTGGTAATGGGTGGGACGAGCCTCTTCTGGTTCACGCGTCAGGAGCAGACCGCCGAACAGGCTCTGGGCGAGCAGCTGCGGGAACGCGCTCGTCTGCTGGCTACCGCTTCGGACATCGACCAGGCCGTGGCCGGTAGGTTCAGTCTGCCCACCTTCACCTCAGCGCTTGACAGTAACCTTCGAATCATCTTCGTGACGACCGATCTCACTATCCGCAATCTTTCCGACTATCCGCTGGCTGCCAACCAGCAAACTGTCGTGCTCGACCTTTCACAGGAAGCACTTCTCGGCGCAACTGTTTCACGTGAGATCCACACGCAGATGCCGGTGGGCGAGTGGCTGTATGCTGCTGCTCCGGTGTACGACGAAGACGGCACGGTGACAGGGGCCGTCTGCCTCGTATTATCGCTTGAGGGGTTTGAGGCAGAGCTGACGCATACCCGTACTATGTTGGCCCTGTTCACCGGCGGTATGGCGCTGCTCAGCCTCCTGTTGGGAGTATGGCTTGCTGCGCCCCTCTCTCGCCAGATCGGGCAGGCACAGCGACTGGCGGCGCGCGTGGCTGATGGCGACTACAGCCTGCGTTTGCCTCGGAGCGGTCCGCGCGAGCTGGCCGAGCTGGCCGGGAACCTGAACCAGATGGCCGAGGAATTGCAGCAGCAGACCCACGAGCGGCAGTTGTTGCTCGCCAAGGTGACCCATGAACTGGCGCGCCCGCTGGGGGCGCTGCGGCTGGGCGTCGAAACCCTGCGAGCAGGTGCGCTCAAGGACGCCGACCTGACCGAAGACCTGCTGTTGGAGATGGTGGGGTCCATCGGACGGATGGAGGCGCTGATCGAGGACCTGTCGCTGGCAGCCCGGCCGGTCGCGCACCCGGTAGTGCTGGACCTCGAATGCGTGGATGTGGCCAAGCTGTTGAAAGACATCGCAGCCCGGTTCAAACCACGAGCCGAGGCGCGCGGCATTGACCTCTCGCTGCGCCTTCCGAACGATCTCCCCACGATCACAGCAGACGAGCGGCGGCTTCACCAGATCATGTCCAATCTGCTTGACAACGCGCTCAAGTTTACCCCTAGTGGTGGGCGTGTTGTTCTGTCTGCCGCGAAGACCTCAGCGGGGATACAATTGTGCGTTCAGGACACCGGACCTGGCATTCCCGATGACGAAATGTCCCAGATCTTCCAGCCGTTCACGCAAGGCCATCACGCCAGCAACATCCAGCCAGGGATGGGACTGGGGTTGTCAATCGCCCTCCAACTTGCGACCGCGCACAACGCCAGGCTGGAGCTCATCAATACAGCGGTGGGTCTGTGCGCTACCCTGACCTTCCCCCTGGCAGCCGATACGCCTGACGCAGTTCCTTCGCCTTAATGTCTGGCGGGCCATCGATGCCCTTAAACCGGCCTGCACTTAGCTCGCTCTAAGGTGAAGCATGGGCTAAGGTAAGGACGCTGCACCCCATATATGACATACTTAATCATGAAAGTCATATATAGTCCCACGGGAAAGGGATAGCTGGCGTTCCCGCCGCGAGGACTTCGGACATTTATTCGCAAGGAGGCAGCGAAGATGGCAGGTAAACTGCGCAGGTTTTTGGCTCTGATTACGCTAGGTTTATTGATAACCCCGCTCCTGGCCGCGTGTGGACCCAAGACGGTCAACGTGACCGAAGAATCCTACAGCTTGGCGTTGGATAAAGGCTCGATAGGGGCTGGGACGATCACCTTCCATGTGACTAACAATGCAACCGACCAGGCCCACGAATTTGTGATCTTCCAGACGGATCTGCCGGCGGACAGCCTTCCTTTGAATTCGGATGGCGATGTCGATGAGGAGGGCCAGGGGGTCAACCACATCGATGAGGTCGAGGACATCCAGCCCGGCGAGAGCAAGGACCTCACAGTCGATCTCCAGCCCGGCCACTATGCACTGATCTGCAATATGCCCGGCCACTATGCGCAGGGTATGCACGTCGACTTCACGGTCAAATAGCCGTAGGGTTGCCAACGAAAGGCCGCCCGTGCAGGCGGCCTTTTTGATTCAGCCGAAAGATGCTGCTCTCCTCGCTTGATCCACCGGCGCTTTTGCCCTTCGAAAGTTGCTTGTGATTCCGGTTAGTTCCACGCGCTATACTCACTTTTGGGTCCGGCACGGCTCAGAAAGGGGCACTTTCTACCCACGCCCGCCCATGTGATTGGAACGTACTATCTGCCAGGAGGCAACGGAAATGTCGCATAAGTCTCGTAAGCTTGCAGTTCTTATTGGTGTCGGCGTGCTGGCGGCCTTGGTGCTGGCTGCATGTGGTGGTCCTCAGACAATCAATGTCACTGAGAAGGATTATTCGATAACCTTCTCAAGCGACACAATAAATGCGGGATCGATCACCTTCCACGTCACCAACGAAGCCACTGATATGTCCCACGAGTTCGTCATTCTTAAGACAGATCTTCCGGGGAACAACCTGCCGCTGAACGCGGATGGAAATGTCGACGAATCGCAGCTCACCCTGATCGACGCGATCAAGGGGCTCGCTGCCGGTGACACCCAGGACCTGACGGTCAACCTCCAGCCGGGTCATTATGTGGCGATCTGCGACCTGCCCGGTCACTATAAGCAAGGTATGTACATCGATTTCACGGTTAAATAGACCCTCATGCGCAAACTGAAAGACCGCCCATGCGGGCGGTCTTTCAGTTCTCCCTCAGACGTGCTTAATCCTCCAAAGCGGCAAACAGGTTGTGTGGAACCTTATCCAGTTCCATGATCGACGTCGAATCCAGATACGGGATGCCTTCCAGCCCTTCGATGTCCGGGATGCGCGGGCGCTGCCCTGTGTTGATGAAAATCCGTTCGGCAGTCAGGCGGCGCGTCCCATCGGCGTTTAGCCTGACCTCCTGTATCCTTTCGCCCCCAAAATGGGCCTCGCCATCGATGTATTCCACCCCGGCGTTGACAATCGACGATCGCGTGCCTGCCTCCCAACTGCTGACGAGGCCGCGTTTGCGCTGACGGACTTCCTGCATGTCAACCTGTACCGAGCCTGCATGAACGCCGAATTCTGGCGCGCGGTTGGCGAGATAAGCAATTCGTGCGCTGGCGACCATCGTTTTGGTTGGCGAGCAACCCTCGTTGATGCACGTCCCACCGGCGTGCTCACGCTCGACCATTGCTACTCTGTGTCCAGCCTGCGCAAGCGCCCGCGACAGCGGTGTGCCGCCCTGCCCTGCACCGATAATAATGTCATCATACCGATCAGATGAGGCCATTACATCAATGCCTTTCTCTCATAATTGTGACAGAATAAGATGCCTGGAAGGGTAAGGTCCGGGTTCCTGGTGACTCCATGTAGTGGAGATGGCCACCGTGCGGCCCATACAATTGAGATATTGTTGTCGTATTTGATATTCCATCGTAGCCACCAATCAGGTGGGGCTGTCTCCGATCAACTTCATCGCCTGCAATGGGCGCATAACCGCGCTGGCCGGTCTGGTCTGTTGGTAGTTCCCGGTGGTCCTGCCAGCCAGCCTGACACCAGCTTCGCCACCGCACTGCCGCATTTGTGGTTGCCAGCTATCACGGCTACACTGGTATTGATGGCCTATATTGTATGCCTGACTCGCGCTGGCGCGATCGAGGAGCTTAAGCGCAATTATCTCACGATGGCCGTCCTGCCATACCGGATGGTCGTCTTTCGCCGCGTGCTGCTCAATGCGCTGATCCTCACCGTTATAGCGATTGCCACCAGTATCGGCTGGCTGTTCATGATCGAGTTTTTATACACCTATCCCGGTGTGGGGAAACTGCCAGCGTTTGCTATCAACAGCCCAGATCTGCCGCTGGTCCGGACTGTGGTGATGACAACGGTATTAGTGATCCTGGTCGCGAATTTCACCGCCTATGTGCTGTATGCGGTGCTTAACCCGCACGTCGACCTGAGTTAGCTTCGCTTTACTCTTTTGCCGTCCGGGCGTGCGGAATGAATGGAGTTGCATATGAAGAAGATCCTGATAGTTGACGACCAGCAGGAGGTGCGAGAGCTGGTCAGCGTCACGCTGGAGATCGGCTCGCACGAGATATTGACTGCCAGCAACGGCAGCGAGGCGCTGGAGATCGCCCGGTCAGCTCATCCTGACGTGATCTTGCTCGACGTCATGATGCCGGGCGGTCCTGATGGCATTGAGGTTTGCCGTCGCCTGAAAAGCGATGAAAGTACGCAGGATATCTATATTGTTATCCTGACGGCGAAAGGACAGGACGCCGACAGGCAGAGGGGGGGCGATGCCGGAGCGGACGACTATTTCGTCAAGCCATTCAGCCCCCTGGAATTGATGCAAAAAATCGACACGGTGCTGACGGATCAGGGCAACTGATCTGGCTGCGAGCGCTCGGAAGGGCGCTCGTTTTGTGTCATCGTAAGCGCTTCATCAGACCAGGGCTTTATCGTTCTCGGCAAATGAGATAACCTCGCGACTGGTAAGCCGTCAACTTCCAGAAAGCGAGGTTATCGATGACGACACAAGGGCCGCCACTGGTTGAGATTCTGGCAGACATTCCCGATCCGCGCCAAGAGCAGGGCAAGCGGTACCCGCTGAGCGCGATGCTGAGCCTAATGGTGGTGGGGGTGCTGTGTGGGTACCAGACCATCAAGGCAATTGCGGAATGGGGGTCGAACTACGGAGAGGAGTATGCCGACCAGCTGGGTTTCAATGAACATGGCTACCCGGCGCAGGCCAGTTGGTATCGAGTGCTGCGGCTGGTCGATGTCGAGTTGTTTGAGGAGAAAGTGCGGCAGTGGGTCGAAGAGGTGCTGATGCCCGAGGAGGGTGAGCGGCTGGGCTTAAGCATTGATGGCAAAACACTGCGGGTCAGCAAAAAGAATGGGAGCCTGCAACAGCCATCTGCTGAGTGCGGTGGCTCATGAGATCGGGGTCGTGGTGGGGCAGTGGGCGGTGGATGACCATACCAATGAGATCGGGATGATGAAATCGCTGCTGCGCGACCTGGTCCTGGAAGGGCGGGTGGTCACGACCGATGGCTTGCTCACCCAGAAGGACGTGGCGAGAATCATCGTGGATGGCGGAGGCGATTACGTGCTGCCGGTGAAAGACAACCAGCCCGCCACCAAAGAGGCGATTGCGGAGTGGTTTGCCGAGCCACCTGCCCCTTATGAGGAAGCCAACCCGACCGCACAGCGGGCCGAAAAGGGGCATGACCGTCTGGCGATCCGACGCCTCGAAACGACCACCGTCCTCAACGACTACCTGGACTGGAAAGGGCTGGCGCAAGCCTTCAAGCTCACCCGCCGCTTTGTTCACCTCTCGACCGGCGAGGTTCAGGAAAGGACCCTGTACGGTATTACTTCTCTGTCTGCGGAAGAAGCCGACCCGCAGGCGTTGCTGACCTTCATCCAGCACCACTGGACGATTGAGAACAAGCTGCACTGGGTCAAAGATGTCACGCTGGACGAAGACCACTGCCAGTTACGCAAAGGCCGAACCCATCACCTGATGGCCTTGTTCCGCAATCTGGCCCTGTCCCTGCTGCGGCTCAATGACTACCACAACATCGCCAGTTCCCTGCGCACCTTCGCCGCCCAACCCGACAAAGCGCTTCAACTAGTTACCTGTCCCATTGGAGAACGATAACGCCCTGTTCAGCAGACGGCGGATTATTGTTTTGGCAACGCTGAAGAGTATAATAGACCACGCTAAATGGTCTATCCGGTGAGGTACAACTCGTCGACCTCTTG
This sequence comes from uncultured Chloroflexia bacterium, assembly GCA_963787375.1. Classification (GTDB taxonomy): domain Bacteria; phylum Chloroflexota; class Anaerolineae; order Aggregatilineales; family UBA3940; genus CAWBCR01. The sequence goes on from CAWBCR010000017.1 coordinate 468,949, forward strand.
GATAGCCTGTAGGCTGGGGCGGATGCACCAGCTCGTTGCTCAAGAGATAGTGCCACACTTGCAGGTGGGCCATGCCGACGACGCAGATAATGGCCCGCTTCATTTTGTGGCTGGCGAAATGGCCCCGGTAGCTTGGATGCGGCGATACAGTAACTCGGCATAGGCCAGTTGGTGACCAGTAGGTCGGGCAGGATATGAAAGATATCGCTGTGGTGATACCCGTTCATAACGAGGAAGACAATATCGAAGCGCTCCACACGGAGCTGATGGGCGTTATGAACGGCCTTGGCCTGTCATACAATGTGATTTACGTAAACGATGGCAGCAAGGATGCCAGCGGGAGTATGCTGGCCCACCTTGCGGAGGCCGATCCGAACGTCACGATGATTGATTTCCGGCGCAATTTCGGCCAGACGGCTGCGATTGCAGCCGGGATCGACCATGCGCATGCCGATGTTGTGGTTCTGATGGATGCCGATCTTCAGAACGATCCGGCTGACATTCCCTGCCTGCTGGAAGAGATGAAGAACGGGAACTATGACGTGGTAAGCGGCTGGCGGCATAATCGCAAGGACCCGTTTATCACTCGCAAGGTGCCGTCAATGGTCGCCAACTGGCTGATCTCGGTCGTGACAGGTGTCCGCCTGCACGACTACGGTTGCACGTTGAAGGCCTATCGCCGGGAGGTGCTCGACGAGGTCCGGCTGTACGGTGAGATGCACCGCTTCATCCCGGTCTATGCAGTAGCGATTGGTGCCAGTCTCAGCGAGATCGTCGTCAATCACCGCCCCCGGATTCATGGCAGAAGCAAGTATGGCTTGATGCGTACTGGGAAAGTGTTTCTCGACCTGATCACCGTCAAGTTCCTGCTGAATTACAGCACCCGGCCCATGTATTTGTTTGGCGGGTTCGGGTTGGTGGTCATGATCACCGGCTTTATTCCAACGGGGATAGCGTTGTTCCGCAAACTCATGTTGGGTGAGTCGTTAAGCCGGTCGGTGCTTCCCCTGCTGGGCGCAACATTACTTATTCTGGGGATGCAGTCGATCTTGCTGGGGTTGATGGCAGAACTGTTGGTTCGCACCTATCACGAAGCTCAGCATAAACCGATCTACGTTGTCCGGCGCATCATAGAATAGGCCGGATACGAACCACCGGGTTGTTGGCAAATCCCTGGTAGAGTAGTGCCCATTGTCATGTTGTCAGACACACAAAACGAACCTGATATGCAGCCGGCAGACGAGGCAACGAGCATTCCCGATCCTTCCATCGAGCTATCTGTACAGGCGCAGGCGGCAACTAAGCCCATAACAGGAAACGCTGGGTGGGTATCGCCCAGATCGTCATCAGCGTGGTCATACTGGCCTGGCTGTTCAACAAGATCGGCCTGCAAAACATCCTCGATACGTTTGCCACGCTCAACGTCTGGCTGTACTTCTGGGCCGGAATTGCACTCATGGCCTCGATTGGCGCGCGTGCGCTGCGTTGGAAAGTGCTGCTGTCTCCTCTTGGAGTAGAAGCTCGATACTCAAACTCTTCAGACTGTATCTGGTAGGCTTCTTCTGGAACAGCTTCCTGCCCAGCGGTTTCGGCGGTGACGTAGTCAAAGCGGTGGAGCTGGGGCACACAACCCAGAACGGCGCCGCGGCTGTGATCAGCGTGATCTTTGACCGCATGATGGGCCTGTTGACCACGTGCATTGTCGCGCTGATGATGATCCCATTCTGGCCCAGCTCTTCCCTCCTGAAGCACCGGGCAGTGATTGTCCTGACTGTTGGGATTGTGGCTGGCATGTGGTTGCTACGCCTCGACATATTGAGCTGGATAGATCGCAAGTTCCCCCTGCTGAGGCCCATTAGCAACAACAAGCACATTATCGCGCTTCACGAAACCCTGCGCAGCTACAGCCTGAAAAATTTGCCACTGGCCTGCTGGCTTCGGTGCCTTTCACCGTGCTGACCGTCCTCACCAACTACCTGGTGGGCCTGGCGCTGGGCGTCCGGTTGTCGTTCCTCACTTATGCGCTCTATACACCGATCGTCAGTATCATCAGCCTCCTGCCTATCTCCTTTAATGGGATTGGAGTCAGGAGTATACTTACAAAGTGCTGTTCAGCATGGTCGGCGTTCCGATTGCCCAGGCCGTAGCGATGGCTTTCGCCGTCAACCTGCTCCGCTTCGCCGTAGGTGCCGTAGGAGGCATCGTCACGCTGATCAGCGGTATCAGGCGGGCGGTGGAAACGGACCCGTCCACTGTGTGACCGGCAGACAGCGGCAGGATTGACTAACACGAGAGAGAGTTATGCTTTCAGTATTCAACCGACGAAGCTGAGACTGGTGCGGCGAGAAAGCCCTGGAGAAGGTCGGGGTGGACAATTCTGCTGGTAGTTTTTGCTTTATAAGAGCGGCAGGACGTGGCTGCGCGCGTTGATCGGCAAAGCAATCTGCCAGCACTACGGTGTGAACGAGGATCTGCTGTTGTTCACCTACACGCTGACGCGCAGCGCCAGTGTGTTGAGCACCAATTTCACACACGATGGCCCGGGCTGCTCGCGGACTCTCTACCGCCAGATGGCTGTCGACCGTTCCCGCCGCCGCAGGCAGAAAGTGTTGTTCATCGTCCGTGACCGCGTGACGTGCTGGTCTCGTGCTATTTTCAGGCGGTAGAGCGCATCAACGTGTTCGACGGGACGATCTCCGAGTTCATCAGAGACGACCGCTATGGGATCAGAAGTACATTCATTGCTGAATATCTGGCACCTCAACCAGGAAATGCCGCGCGAGTTCATGCTGCTTACCTACGAAGATATGCACATGGCGACGGAAGAAGTCCTGCGCAGACGCTCGACTTCATAGGCGCGAGCGCGGGTGCGTGACGAAACGATTCATCCAGCGGGCGGTGCAGTTGCCAGCTTTGACAACCTGCATAGCATGGAGCAGAGCAAGCAGTACAAAATTGACTGGATGCAGCCCGGCGATGTGGACGAATGCGGAGTCTTACAAGGTACGGGGTGACAAGATTATGGCGGCTATGTGGATTATCTGAGCAGCGAGAATGCTATATTGAGTAAGTGAGAAGTAGGTGCTTCCTGAGACTGTACGACAAGTAGGAGCTTATCCCGGATGCAATACAAGCATGTGCTGATTATTGGCCTGGACGGCGGCACGTTTGCGCTGATCCGGCCCTGGGCAGAGCAGGGATACCTGCCCAACCTGAAGCGGCTGCTCGATCAGGGCGTGAGTTGCGATCTGCTTTCGACGCTGCCGCCGGTCACGTCGCCCGCCTGGCCCAGCTTCATGACGGGCATGAACCCCGGCAAACATGGCGTCTTTGACTTTATCCGGCCCAAAGGCACCACGTATGACATGGTCAATTCGACTTCGATCCAGCAGCCCACAGTGTGGGACCGGCTGGCAGCCGCCGGGGTGCGCGTGGGCGTGGTGAACATCCCGGTCACGTACCCACCCCACCCGCTCAAAGATGGGTTCATGATCACCGGCCTGTTGTCCCCTCGTCAGGGCCGTATCTCCTACCCCGACGACCTGATCGCACGCTACGAAAAAGAGCTTGGCCCCTACCGCATCGCACCGGAAGTGCAGTATACACGCGGGCAGGAGGATGCCTTCATCGCCGACCTGCGGGAGGTGATCCAGCAGCGGGGCAAGTATTCTGTCGCGCTCATGGAGCACGAGCCGTGGGATGTGATGATGGTGGTCTATGGGTCGACCGACATCGGATCACATGCCCTGTGGCATTTCGCCGACGAGACGCACCCGCAGCACAACCCCGATGCCCCTCAGCATCACAAGACAAGCCTGCGTGACGTCTATGCGCTGGTCGACGAGCAGATCGGTAAGATGCTTGCTGCTGCGCCCGAAGATACCGCGGTCCTCGTCATGTCGGATCACGGCTTCGGCCCGCTGCATTACACGGTCAACCTGAATTTCGTTCTGATGCAGGCTGGCCTGATGCATCTGAAGCGCACGCCGCTGACGCAGATCAAGGCCTTTCTGTTCCGTAATGGCATTACCCCCAAGAGCATCTACCGCCTGCTCGAAAAGCTGCACATGAACAATCTGGCTGCGCGGGTATCTAAAGGTACCCGTAACGCAGTGGTCAGCAAGTTCCTGTCCTACGATGATGTCGATTGGGAGCGCACCAAAGCCTTTTCGATGGGCCACGTTGGCCAGATCTATATCAACGTCAAGGGGCTGCACCCGCAGGGTATCGTGGAGCCGGGCACGGAGGAGTGGGAAGTACGGCAACAGGTGCTCGACGCGCTGGAAAAGCTGCGCCACCCCGTCACCGGCCAGCCGGTTGTCGACAAGATCATACTGCGCACCCAGGAGTTCAGCGGGCCGTTCGCCGAGAATGCCCCCGACCTCCAGGTCGTGCTCGATAATTACCGCTGCATCTCCTTCCCGCTGTTCGCGACGACGCCCGAGGTATTCACCGGGCAGATCCGAGGCGATTCGGGCAGCCACCGCCGCGAGGGCATCTTCATCGCCAGCGGGCCGGGCATCCACGCGGGCGAGACCCGCGAAGCCGCCAGCATTCTGGACGTGGCCCCCACGATCATGTATCTGCTGGGCCAGCCGGTCCCCGTCGAAATGGACGGCCACCCGCTTACAGATATCTTGCTGGACCCCCACGGCGTCACCATGTCAGATGCCGAGGTGCGCAAGGTTGATCCCGAGACCGGGCTGTCAGTTGAGGAAACAGAGGAAATCAGAGAATCGCCTGAAAGCCCTGGGCTATCTGGAGGAATAGGCAGGCTGCTCATGAGGAATGACCGCGCAAAGGGTGAGATATGGGCCGATTCAAGCAAATGATTTCGTCGCTCGCGCCAGACACTGCCATCAAAGCAGTGTCTTTGGCCATATTTGCCCTGTTGGTGTGGCCCATTCCGAGTATCGTATCGTTCGCCAATCCGCGAGACGGCGTTGTCTTTGGCCGATATACACTCGTCTATTTCGTGCTGATGGTGGCTTATCTGGCCGGAACGCTGGTGGTGGGTGCCCTTGCTGGCTTGGCGCTGCTGCAGCTGACGCCCGCGCGTCTCGCCCGGCTGCGTCATACTGCTGGATCGCACGCCGGCCTGTTTATGCTCGTCGTTGGTGGCGTGCTGGTGGCGCTGGCCGGCATCCGCGCCGCTAATCTGGCAGGGCTAATCTCTTTCCCTGGCAGCTTTGTGCAGCCCATGACGATTATCCCCGGTCTGCTGATCGCTAGCCTGGTTTGCCTCGTTATCTTGCTGGTTGACGGGCCAATGACGCAGAGTATGGAGTCACGGCTCGCCCGACCGCTGCCTCGCCCAAGCAAAACCCCGCTGGCCGGAAGCACGCTGTCGCTGATCGCCGCGCTCGTGCTGGCGGCCCTGTACATACTGAATCTGGCAGGACATGGCGCTTTCTGGAACTACCCGGTGTCTGTAGATGGCAGCATGCAGATCTACATTGGCAGGACGGTCCTAAACGGCGGTGTACCATACCAGGCATTTGTCACGCTCTATGGCCCGATTCGTCTCGTGTTCAGCATCATCTGGAATCTGGGGGCGGATCTGTTCCACATCCCGGTGGCGACATTTGCCCGGGCTATGAACCTGCTGGCAGGCTTCGGGACGTTGATAGGCATTTATGGTCTGGGTAAAGGGCTAACTGGCCGCTCACTTGGCGGGCTGCTATCGGTGATCGTGCTGCTGGGCATTGAGCAGATACAAGATGTCCTGGTTATCGGGCCCATATTCAGGCCTATTGAGGTTCTGATCATGGTGACTGCTCTGTGGTTGGCGCAGCACAGCCGCTGGTTCTGGGCCGGGATCGTCGCTGCGCTGGCTACGCTGATGTACGCCCCTATAGGCCTTGTGGCGCTTATGCTCTTTGTAGTGGCATTGCTGCAAAATGAACAGCCACGCGGGAGGGCAGGGATTCAGGTGCTGCTGGGCGGCATGCTCGTTGCCGGGTTGGCCGTGGCGGTCCTGGCGCTCATCGGCAGCCTGGGCGCGGCCTATCTGGAGGTCGTGCAGCCGTTGTTTCTATTCTTCGCGGGTGCGGTCTCTCCGCATCAGGGGCAGGCCGGCAGCAATTTCGGAAACGGGTTATTGGCATGGGTATCTCGCTTCCCGACCATTATTGGCTGGCAGTATTCTGGCGATTGGGAGCTTGTGGCCTTGATCGGGCTGGGAGTTGTGACCACAATCGTGCGGCGCGGGAAAGCTGCGTTTCTGTCGCCAAAAGTGTCGGCGGTGCTGCTGACCGCCGTGCCGTTAACACTCACTATCCTTCTCGACGAAGGCGGCAGCCCTGATTTCTATATGCGGACGGCGGCGCTTTCACCCTTTGGCGCGGCGGCCCTCATCGACGTGCTGGCTCTCCTGTTCTCGCGCAGCGAGGCCCCGCTGGGCGTCCTGTGGCAGACTCTTGGTGGAGCCGTGTGTGCTCTGCTTCTGCTTTTAGGCATCGCCGACGGCTTCCAGCATGAGCAATTCCTGTATTCGTTGGTCAATATACCGATGAGTAAGCAGCAGCAGATGGCTAACGAGCTGCACGCTGCACTGCGTCCCGATGAGCGAGTGTGGTGCGGAATGCAGATGTGGTATCTGGCCTTCACCGGTGATGACAATGCGATCCCGATCCGGAGGTTCGGCGGCAAGTTGGATTTGGATGCAGCAACGGGCTGGACACCTGAGCACGCGCTTGGGGTGGTCGAAACCAATCCTCCTCCCGTTATCATGTGGCTGGGTTCCTTTCCTGATCCTATTGGAAGCTGGGTGAGCCAGAATTACGTAAGAGCCGGGAAGCTGGACTTCGACTCGCAGAGCTTTGCTCAGGATATCTATGTGCTGAAGAGCCGCGATGACATCCTGCATCTCGTTTCTGGCTGGCCGCTCCAACCGTAAGGTAGAGCGGCCAACTGCGCTTCGCCAGGCCTTGAGCCAATAGCCCGGCGGTGAGCTGGCCGTTGTATGATACACTTTAGATGGCCGGTTGATCCTCCAGAAGGTCTGTTTCAATTACAGCCGGGCTGCGAAAGGCTGGTGGTCGATGATCGGGCACGATCTCTTTGACACCCTGTATGTTCTGTTCGCCATTGTGCTGCAAGGCATGCTGGCGCTGTACTTCGCCCTGCGCAAGTGGCGCTTCGATACAGCCATGCGCGTCGGCTGGATCATATACGCTCTGGGCGTGCTGGCCGCGATCCTGAGCGTGGCGCTCTTGATCGTGGGCAAGCCGTGGTACTTCTGGATTGCGGGCTTTCTGTACGCGGCCTGGGCTGCGTTCGGCTATGTGGTCGACATCGCCCGCCCGGTCGAGTGGCGCAGCCCGATCCGCTGGCCGGTCTTGATCCCCTATGTTGTGCTGTATTATGGGCAGCCTGATGTTCTTCTGGTGGCCGGTGGCTCTCATCGGACGTGCGTACTGGTATGTCTGCGCCGTGCTGTTTGTGGTCGGCGCTGTGCTGAACCTCACCTCGCATGGCAGGCCGCAGGATGAGCAGACACCGGTCAGAACCCGGCAGGCCTGACACGCTGCTGCACAGGGGCTGCAAATCGAAAAGAGCGCCCAATAGGGACGCTCTTTTGCGTTCTGTCTGTGACCCGCCCAGGACTCGAACCTGGAACCAATTGATTAAGAGTCAACTGCTCTGCCAATTGAGCTAGCGGGCCATGCAGGTTTCTGGGTAAAGTACATTCACAATTATAGCGCGCTCTAGGAGCGCGTCAACCATGGTGACGTCAATTCGGGCATCGCGCCCGCACTCGCACCTGACCATGCCAAGGAGCTTCTCAATATGTCGACCGTACAGGCCGTAGGCGAGCGCCTGCTCGAAAACGTGGAACGGGTGATCATCGGCAAGCGCCGCGAGATCACCCTCACTTTGATTGGCCTGCTGTGCCAGGGCCACATCCTGATCGAGGATGTGCCCGGCGTGGGCAAGACGATGCTGGCCAAGACCCTGGCTCGCTCCATCGGATGCAGCTTCAGCCGTATCCAGTTTACACCCGATATGCTGCCCAGCGACGTCACTGGCGTGTCGGTCTTCAACCAGCGTACCACCGAGTTCGAGTTCCGCCCCGGCCCGGTGATGGCCCAGATCGTGCTGGCCGACGAGATCAACCGTGCCACACCCAAAACACAGTCCGCGCTGCTCGAAGCGATGGAGGAGCGCCAGGTGACCGTCGACGGCACCACTTACCAGTTGGCTCGGCCTTTTCTCGTGCTGGCTACACAGAACCCGATCGAGTATGAGGGCACTTTCCCTCTGCCCGAAGCGCAGCTTGATCGCTTCATGCTGCGCATCCGGCTGGGCTATCCGGCCCCGGCGGACGAGACCGCTATGCTCGACGCGCAGCAGTACTCGCACCCGGTTGACGATGTGCGGCAGGTGATCACCGCTGACGAGCTGCTCCAGGCGCAAACCGACATCAAATCGGTGTATATCGATCGGCAGCTCAAGCAGTACATGATCGATCTGGTCGGTGCGACGCGCAGCCATGAGGACGTCTACCTGGGGGCCAGTCCGCGCGGCAGCCTGGCCCTCTACCGGACCGCTCAAGCCCGTGCGGCGCTCGCCGGGCGCGACCATGTCCTGCCGGACGACGTCAAGGACTTGGCCATCGCGGTCCTCGCGCACCGGATCATCGTCGGGCCGGCGGCGCGTATCAAGGACGTGAGTGCGGAGGGCATCGCCGCCGACGTGCTAAAGCGGGTGCCGGTGCCGGGCGCTACTCTGGGGATGGGCTAGCCGCCGTATGGATCGCCGCCGCAATGCTGTCTACCTGATCATCATCTTGAGCTTGCTGGCCGGGATGGTGACGGGTCGGGGATTCTTCTTCAACGTAGCCTATGCGTTCGCCGGGCTGCTGGTCGTTTCGATTGTGTGGGCGTGGGGCAGCGTCAACTGGCTGCACTTCAGGCGGCAGACGCGCACCCGGCGCGCGCAGATGGGCGGCTACCTGGAAGAGATGTTCGCCGTCCGCAACACCAGTTTGATGCCCAAGCTGTGGCTGGAGGTATATGACCACTCCGACCTGATCGGCCACCGTGCGGGTCGGGTGATCAGCAACCTCGGTCCGCACGGCGAAACGTCATGGCGTGTGCGGACGCTGTGCGTGCGGCGCGGCGCGTATCAACTGGGGCCGATGCGCGTTGTGACCGGCGATCCGTTTGGGTTGTTCCAGGCCGAGCGGCGGATCAGCGCCACTTCGCCGCTGCTTGTCTACCCCGCGACCGTCGACCTGGCGGTCTTCGCACTGCCCATTGGCAGCCTGCCCGGCGGCGAGTCACTGCGGCGGCGCACCCACTACGTTACGACCAATGCAGCAGGCGTGCGCGACTATGCCCCCGGCGACAGTTTTGGCCGCATTCACTGGCGCAGCACGGCCCGAAAAGGCCGCCTGATCGTCAAGGAATTCGAGCTTGACCCGCTGTCTGACATCTGGATCATGATGGATGCTGACCGTGCGGTGCATGTCGGCGAATACAACCCCAGCGGCGAAGATGTCGCGCGGATGATGCAGCAGGCCGCGCCCGATTTTGCCATCCCGCCGACAACTGAGGAGTACGCTGTCACCGTCACCGCCTCGCTGGCTCGCTACTTCCTCCAGCGCGAGCGCTCGGTTGGGCTGGCGCTCGACGGGAACCACCTGGAGATCATCCAGACCGATCGTGGCGCGCGCCAGATGACCAAGATACTGGAGATGCTGGCCGTGGTTCAGGCACACGGGGCCACGCCTTTTGACCAGCTCATCGAGGTTCAGGGGAACCAGCTTTCACGCGGGACGACCGCCGTCCTGGTCACACCCTCCACGCGTGATACCTGGGTGACTGCCGCGCACGGCTTGCTGCGGCGTGGGCTGCGAGTCGTGGCCGTTGTCGTCGATCCGTACAGCTTCGGCGGGCGGCCAGGGGCCGCTGCGGTTGCCCTCCGCCTGGGAACGCTGGGCATCCCCACCTATGTGGTCCACCAGGGAGATAATCTTCAGGCGGCGCTGGGCCGGCTACTGAGCTAGGCGGGTTTGGCCGACTCCGGCGAATCTGGCAGCTGTCGACTCCGCGGGGGAGGCAGCCGGAAGGCGACGATGAGCGCCACCCCGCCGATGATCAGCGAAAGCACAAACAGGAACGTGTAAGACGTCCAGGAGAGCAGCCAGCCGGCCAGTGTCGGCCCGAACACGCCCACCGTCGCCAGCGCGTTGAAGGTGCCCATGTAGATCGAGCGCTGCCCTGGTGGCGTGATGTCAAACACGTAGTTCAGGTACCCCAGCATGATCAGGTTATCGGCGAGCCCGATGCAGATGTAGATCCAGGCGTAGCCGCGGCTCAACAGCGCCATCAGGCCGGGGTTGACCAGCGTGATGACCAGCGCCAGCAACGGCGCGCTGAGCATCAACGCCGATCCGATCTGGATGGTGCGCTGCGCCCCTTCACGGTCGGCGATGCGCCCCAGCACCAGGCTTGCCAGCAGCGTGCCGCCGGTTTGGGCCAGGATGAACAGCCCGATGGTGCTGTCGGGGAACTTGAGTTCGGTGGTGGCATACAGGATGTAGAATGGAAATGCCATCGTGCTCAACGTGAACAGCACGCGTGCAAGTGAAATCTGGCGCAGGCGCCGATCGTCGCGCAGCAGACGTATCACGTGTGTGCCAAACTCGCGCCAGGCGATGTACGTGGTCGGTGGCTCTGTGCCGTCCATCGGTGGGTCATGTAGCTGGCTTAGGGCGACGCCGGAGGCCATCAGGCACAGCCCCGCGGCCAGGAATAGCAGCGCATAATTGTATGGGAACGCCGGGCCACTGTCGCTCAGAATGAAACCCACCGCCACGGCGGCGACCGCCAGCCCCAGCGATTTCGCAACCTGCCACAACGCGATATAGCCACCGCGCTTGTCTGCGGGAAACGCCCGCCCCAGAATGTCAAACCACGCTACCGACGCGAATCCATCTGTGCCGAACAGCACGCCAAAGGCCACGTACAGCATCGCCAGGTTGAGCCACGCCGGCTGCGCCCGCGTCAGGGCGATCACCGCCGCCGCGACCAGAATGATCGGACGGCCCAGGAACGCCATTTTGAGCAGAAAGGGCTTCTTCTTTGGCACCCGCGAGACGACGTTGCCGGCGATCAACTGCGGCAGCGTCCAGAAGATCATGAACACGGTCAGCAGCGTGCCGACTACAGCTGGCGAAGCGCCAAGCTGGGTCGCAAAGGCGGGCAGGATCGTATTCAGGTTGAGGAAGCCCATAGCCAGCGCAAAGAGACTGTAGTCAAGGCCGAAGAGCACGAAGTTGAGTCGCTGTTGCGGGTATTGCTGTGTCACAGGTGGCCTCAATGCCGTCAAATAAAGGTCAGATTAGCGGGCCAGCAGGTCGATGTAGTGCCGCCGGAGCTGCCGTGCTGCCGCCTCCCAGGTGAAGCGCGCCGCCTGCGCCCGCCCCTTGCGGATCATCTCGCGGCGCAGCGTGTCGTCCGTCAAGATACGCTGAAGCGCCTCCGCCAGCGCGTCGACATCCAGCGGGTCGATCAGCAGCGCGGCATCCCCGGCAACTTCCGGCAGCGACGAGACGTTCGACGTGACCATTGGCACGCCGCAGGCCATCGCTTCGAGCGGCGGCAGCCCGAATCCCTCGTACAGTGCTGGGTAGGCGAAGGCTGTTGCCGCGCTGTACAGCGCGGGCAGGTCGTCGTCGGCGGCAAAGCCGATGAACTTCACGCGGTTTCCCAGCCCTAGCGCATTGATCTGGCGGTACAGCGCGTCGTCGAGCCAGCCCTTGCCCCCGGCAATGACCAGTGTGAGGTCGGGGTAGTCCAGCCGGTGCAGCGCCTCGGCCAGCCGCCCGTAATTCTTGCGCGGCTGAACGGTCCCCACGCTAAACAGGTACGCCCCTTCGCCGATGCCGTAGCGGGCGCGCACGGCGCGCAGGACCGCTGCATCTTCGACCGGCGCAAACCGCGCGTCGACTCCACTATACAGTACGCTGATCTTGTCCGGCGCGGTCCCGTACAAGGCGATAAGGTCCTGCCGGGTTGCCTCCGAATCGGCCAGCACGTGGTCGACGCGCCGCACTGAGCGCGGCACGACGCGGTTGAGGTAAGCCCGCAGACCGGGAGCAGCAGTCTCCGGCGCGCGCACAAACGATAGGTCGTGCACGGTCAGCAGCGTGCGCGTGTCTTTGCTGGTGGGTGGCAGTGTGAAATCCGGCGCGTGCAGCACGTCGACCGGCCCCGTCCACCACTCGATGGGCAGCGGCAGCCGGGCGCGGTGCCACACCCGCGCCAGCCATCCCGTGTTGAGCCTCGCCGGCTTCCAGCTAAAGTTCGGGCCGGGCGGCGCGGGTAGGTTCCCGGCCTGCTGCCCGGCAGCAAACAGCCGGTAGTCGGTTTGATCGTCGAGCCGCGCCAACGCGCGCACCAGTTCGCGCGTGTAGCGTCCGATCCCCCCACTCTGCGACAGCGCAGACGTATAGTCGATAGCGATAGCCGGGTGGGGCTGGCTCATAGGCCGTCTTTCGCACGCCGTCTAATCGACGTCGTTGTAAGTCCAGTAGCGGTTCACAAAGAAATTCCAGAACATCACGATCACGACGGCCAGCGCCCACGCGGCGCTCTCGCCCAGCCACGTCGCCGTGTCGACGCTGAGACTCGGGATGATGCGGCGTCCCATCGATGCCGCCGGCTGGCTCAGCAGTTCCAGAATCGGGATGCGAATGAAGATGCCGACGACGTTCACCGCGAAGAACGTCACGACCTGCCACCAGATCGACTTGGAGCGCGAGTCGGGGTATGTCCAGTAGCGATTCCAGATAAAGTTGCTGATGACGGCCAGCGTGAAGGCAATCGCACCGGAGATACCGACGCCGGTCAGCGACAGGCCCAGCGGCAGCCGCACGACAACCGGGTCGAGCACGCCCAGCACGTTCAACAGCGTGAACGTCCCATAATCGATCACCGCGCCAATGATGCCCACGACGGCGAATTTCCAGAATCGCTCGAATTCCTTGTTGGTGCGGACGAAGATCATCAGCCGGGCCAGCATCCCGCCGGTTGGTGCCGGGATGGCTTCAGCGGCCACGGTTTCAGTCTGTTCGGTCAAGGAGTGTGTTCCCCCTCTCGGTCAGGATCAGGATGCTCAGCACGCCCAACAGCGCACCGATGATCAGGTGCAGGTTGGCGACATACAGCTTGTCGACGAACTGGTGCACCGCCAGGTGTGTCCACGTGCCGAACAGGCCAATAGCCAGACTGCGCTGCCACACGCCGGCCAGGCGGGTCGCCTGCCACGTCTGCCAGAACATGCTGGTCCACAGCACGATGTACGCAACGAGCCCAATTATACCCGTTTCGGCCAGCAGATTCAGGTAGATGTTATGTGCATGGCCGAGTGCCTGCGGCCAGTTGAGCAGACGGTAGGCCGGGTAGACCGGCTCGTAGTTGCCGAACCCGACCCCCAGCCAGGGATGGTAGCGCGCCATGTTTTCGGCGGCCTGCCAGTGTGCCAAGCGTTCCAGCACAGCGTAATTGGCGTCGTTGATGTCCACGCCGCGCACATCGAATGTTTGCAGGAAGTCGGTGAAGCCCGTCAGCCGCGAGGCGATGGCCCCCGGCAGCAGGTTGTAACGCAGACCCAGCGCGCCCAGCGCTACCCCCCCGATAACCAATGCCGCGCCGATCCACGCTTTGCGCGGCCACGCGAACAGGATCGCCACCACCGCCGCGCCAAAACCCAGCCACGCCCCGCGCGACCACGACATGATCAGCGCCGCGAACATTAGCAGGCACAGCAGCGCCAGCCCCGCCAGCGGCAGCAGCCGCATGTTGATCGCCGCCTCAAGCACAGGCCGCAGCCGCACAGGCCTTCCTGCTGCCTTCAGCGCCCGCCAGACCGGCATGGTCCAGACTGCCAGCGCCGCCAGCGTCAGGCCGATAGCCAGTGCCAGCATCATGCCCATAAATCCGGCGTAGGGGTTCGGCTGCTCGAAGGTGCCGTAAGCGCGGTAAAAGCGGTCGCCCAGGATCAGGAAGGTGCTGGGACCATCGCCCCGCAGGCCGAACTGCCACACGCCGATCAGCGCCTCGGCTACTGCTATGGCCAGGATCACACCCACGATGGCCCGCCAGCGACCGCGCTCGCGTCCCAGGTCGATCACAAGCCACATCATGACCAGCATCTGCGCCCACTTGACCAGCTCTTTGAGCGCATAGCCAATCGACAGCGCGTTGATCACGCTCAGGCTGGCCGCGCCGATGAAGATCAGCAGCGGCAGCGTTAGCGGCGAGCGCGGCACGCGGATTGCGTGCTGCCGGGCGGCGTGTACGAACCATACCCCCAGCGCGATAATCAGCGCGATCTGGCCCAGGTCGAGCGGCAGCTGCGGTACATAGGCGTCGGTCAGCGGCTTGGTGAGGCCCAGCAGCAACGCGGCGCTCACCCCGACCAGCGGGTCTATCAGCGCCAGCGCCACCAGAAGGATTGCCAGTAATCCAATCACCGCCCACAGCAAGGGCATCCGCGCCAGTACCGCACCCAGCGCTAGCGCCCCGGCGGCGAGAACCGCCTGCGTCCACAGCGGCGGCCACTCAGCGTGAGCCGCCCGCCGGCGCAGGAACTCAGCCATGGTTGATCCGCGCGCGGAAATGCGCGATAGTGCGCGTCATGCCGTCGACCACGTCGACGTTTGGCTCCCAGCCCAGGATGCGTTTTGCTTTGCTGATGTCAGGCTTGCGTGTCTGTGGGTCGCCCTTGATGCGCTTGCCTTCCTGGTAAATCGTCCCGGTCTTGTTGCCCGTCAGCTCGTTGATCAGGTCGGCAAACGCGACGATGGTCATCTCCTGCGGGTTGCCGATGTTGACCGGATCGTGCTCGTCAGACATCAACAGCCGGTAGATGCCCTCCACCTCGTCGGACACGTAGGTGAAGCTGCGCGTCTGCAAGCCATCGCCGTAGATGGTCAGCGGCTCGCCGCGCAGTGCCTGGCCGATGAAGTTCGGCACCACGCGCCCGTCGTCCAGCCGCATGCGCGGCCCATAGGTGTTGAAGATGCGCACGATGCGCGTATCGATGTTATGGTAGCGGTGGTAGGCCATCGCCATCGCCTCGGCGAAGCGCTTGGCCTCATCGTACACGCCGCGCGGCCCGATCGGGTCGACGTTGCCCCAGTACGTCTCTTTCTGCGGGTGCTCCAGCGGGTCGCCGTACACTTCAGAGGTGGAAGCCATCAGGAAGCGCGCACCTTTGGCTTTGGCCACGCCCAGGACGTTATGCGTGCCCAGCGCCCCGACCTTCAGCGTCTGGATCGGGAACTTGAGGTAGTCGATGGGGCTGGCTGGCGAGGCGAAGTGCAGCACGGCGTCCAGCGGCCCCTCAATGTAGATGTAGTTGGTCACGTCTTGCTTGATGAACAGAAAGTGTTCGTTGCCGGCTAGATGCTCAATGTTCCTTGTGTTGCCGGTGATCAGGTTGTCCATCGCGATCACGTCGTGGCCTTCAGCCAGGAAGCGGTCGCACAAGTGCGAGCCGAGGAAGCCAGCCCCCCCGGTGATCAATATGCGCACAGGCTTTTCTCCATAGATCGGGTTAAAAGTTGCCCGGCTATTGTAGCCAATGCCCGCGCGTGCTGCTAACCTCGACGATCAGCCGGAGGTCTGCCGCCGCAGTTCCGCCGCGAATACGTCATAGGCCCGCTGCCCATACAGGCACAGCACGACCAGTCCAAGCCCGGTCTTGCCGCTCAGATAGCTGGATGGCCGTGGAGAGCATGATCTGCGCGCAGTGGTCGATGGGGAAGCCAAACACACCGGTTGAGATCGCCGGGAAGGCGATGGAGCGCAATCCGTTCTGTTCGGCGACTTGCAGGCTGGCGCGCGTCGCGTTGCGCAGCAGGTCGTCGGCGTTGGGGTCGCTGCCCAGCGGCCCGACGGCGTGGATTACGTGCCGCGCTGTGAGGTTACCGCCGCCAGTGATCACCGCCCCACCGACCGGGCAGTGGCCGATCTGGTCACATTCGCGCTGGATGGTCGGCCCGCCTTTGCGCCGGATGGCCCCGGCAACACCCGAACCAAGCTGGAGATGGCTGTTTGCCGCATTGACGATGGCGTCTGTGTCGAGGTCGGTGATGTCGCCCTCAACCAGCCGCAGCGTCCGCCCGTTGATCGTCACTTCGTCCATCATGCGCCTCCGTGCCAAGCTGGTGCATCAGGCCCAGCGCCATGAAGAACATGAAAGCCAGGTCTACGGTGAAGTACACCTGGTCAACCAGCCCATGCGCCAGAAACGCCGCCATACTGCCCATCAGCCCGACCGCCAATGCCCGCGCGGTGGGGTCGCTGCGCAGCGCGTTCTGCGTGCGCCAAGCCAGCCGCCAGAACGCGACCTGCATCCAGATGCCCGCTGCCAGCCCGACGATCCCTAACCGCACCCAGTAATTGAGCAGGACATTGTGTGGGTGGCTCAGGTCGGGCTCCTGCCAGGCCGTTGGCAAGATGTAATGCCCGCGATACTGGTACAGGAACTGGTCGAGCCCGACGCCGGTCAGCGGGTGGTCGCGCAGCATGCGCAGCGCGCTCTGCCACACTTGCAAGCCGGAAAAAGCTGGTGCTTGTCCCGCTGGTGAAGTCGAGCAGGTCCGCGAAGCGCGGCATGCGCGACAGCGGGATCAGCGCCAGCCCTTCCAGCACGGCCCCGGCGATGACAACGATCAACCCCTTCTTCCCAGCCCACAGGATAACGACCAGCGCCAGCCCTGCCGGGATGCCCAGCAGCACCGAACCCTTCGAGAGCGTCAGCGCTGCAGCAGCCAGCATCACGACCCCCGCCGCGCCGTACAGCCAGCGCCGCCACTTATTCCCACCGACCAGCGCCACTGCCGCTGCAATCGGGATGATGCGTCCCAGGTTGAGCGCGGCGCTGTTCGGCGAGCCGAACACGCTGCGCAGGCGGCGCGCGCCCGCTTCGGCGGTGATCACATCGACCCCTGTCACGAATTCGTACAGCCCGATCAGTGCTACCAGCGTGCCGGTCAGCACGAGCAGGTCGACGATCTGCCAGCGCTCGCGCGGCTCAAGCGGCATCGTGCGCAGCACCAGGTACACCACAAACGGCTCAAGGATGATCTGTCGCAGCTCGGTGACGGCCACGCCCAGCAGGTCGGCCCACGCCAGCGAGACGAAGCTGATGGCGATGAACAGACCGATCGCTTTGTCGAGCCCGGTCATCTGCTGCCACAGCGATGCCACACTTGGCCAGCCCTTATCTTTGCGTTCGGCGGCGATATGGATCGCCCATGCGGCAAACGTCAGCAACGTGGTCACTTCGACCATGCTGAATGCCCGGTCGAACAGGGGGCGAGGCAGCAGGTAGAACGGCGTGAAGAACATGATCAGCGCCAGCCCCGCGCCGGGCCGGGTGTAGATCAGCACGAACAGCACGACCAGCGCCACCAGCGTCAGCACCAGCCACGGCGAGAAGTAGAATACACCTGCTGTCAGCGCGGTGATCAGCAGCGACGGCCCCTCGCCGGCCCGCCGGACGAGGTTCGGTACCAGCCCGCCCCATGTTAGCGCTGCCCCCAGCCACACCGATAGCGCCGCCACCACTGCCAGCGCAAGGTGCAGGCCTGCCCCCAGCCGCGCTGTGAGCCACCCTGCAGCCCGCTGCAGTCCACCGGGGCTCTCCAGTCCGCGTGCCGTCCTGACGGCCAGCACAGCCAGTCCCAGCGCCACCAGCGCCAGCGCGGCGGAGGTCGCGTCGTAGCCCAGCGTGGGGATGTGCGCGCCGACCGCCCACCCGGCGATTGCCCACTGATCCCAGCCGCGGTCTGCTTCAATGTGCGCCGTGTGCGAGGCGTCCTGCGCCAGCCCATCGGCCAGCGTGGCTTCTTCGACGTGCGGCATGTAATCCGGTGAGGTCAGCACTAGGTATGCGCCGCGCTCATCCTGAGGCAGCGCATCAGACGGTCTGCCGTCGACCGTCACGTACAGGTAGGCGCGGTAGTTGTCGCGCCGGGCGATGACGGCTAGGCTGCTGCCCGCAAATGGCACGTCGACGGCGCTGTCGCCTTCCTGCCCGATGTCCGCACCCAGATCCGAGAACTTCCAGTGGCCACTGTAGGCTACCAGCGGAGCGGCTGCCCGGTAGACGCCCGGCCACAGCGCGCCGTTGATGCGGGCGGCCTCGTTGCCGACAGCCAGCGCCGTCGGCGACAGTGCGCCGTCCGGTCCGCGCAGCGCGAAGCCCCACCGCGCGCTCTGCGACCCATCTGACGGCTGCCACGTGTCGAGCATCATCCCGCCAGCCCACGGCCATTCGGTCAGCGCGCGCTGGTAGGCTTCGAGCGTCCAGCCGGCCTGCTGCGCGGGCGTCGTCTGCCCCCACACTGATGGCTCGCCGCTCCAGCCCGGCGGCAGCACATTCCAGCCGAAGTCTGCCGCCCACAGCGGCTTTGACTCGTCGCCGTGGCGCACCATCTCTTCACGCAGCAGGACGAAGCGCGAGAAGTTGAGCAGGTTGGCGTCGATGCGCCGGTCATCAGGGCCGGTATCGAAGCCGTACGGCTTCCCGGCAACTCCGTCGAAGTATGGGGCGGCCCCGCTGTCATACAGCGCGCGCAGGTAAAGCACGTCGCTGACGTTGTCCGGCCCGGTTTCGCGGGTCGGCGCGAGGCCCGCCGTCAGCACCAGCGCCTGCGGATCGGCGGCGTGGATGGCCATATAGGCCGCCTCAAGCATCGCCGCGTAGGCGACCGCGCTCGGCGGCTGGCCGCCCCAGCCGCTCGACAGGTTCGGCTCGTCCCATATCTGGTATACGTCGATCCGGTCGCCGTAGCGTGCGGCCAGCGCCCCGGCAAACGTGCCAAATACGTCGGGGTCATCCGGCGGCGCGCTCGGCTGTGGCGCGGCCCACGCCGGTGCGTCGATCAGCACCGCCACCAACTTCAGCCCGCGTGTCGATGCCGCCTCGACGATGGCATCAGTCGCAGACCAATCATACTGGCCTGCCTGCGGCTCGATGGCGCTCCAGCGGAAGGGCTGGCGGACCCAGCGGAAGCCCTGCGCGGCGATCTGGTCGAGGTTCTCGGAAAGCGCGGCGGTGTCGTACTGTGCCAGATCGGCGTTGACGCCCAGAACCGGCACGCGTTGCGGCAGATCGGCAGGCGGCAGGCCGTTCAGCGCGCCGCGCAGTCGCGCCTGCCGCTGCATGAAGACCGCCGCCGCGCCCGCCAGCGCGATCAGCGTGCCGAGGATCAATAGGACAAAGATAATCCGGCGCTGCGATGTGCTCATGGTGCCCAGCGTGGGTTGCTGCTCTGGAGATCAGTTGTAAGCTGCTGTGCCAGCCCGGTTACCACGTCGACCAGCATCAGGTTACCTTCCGGGCCGGGATCGACCAGCGCAATCTGCCGGCCATCCGGCGACCAGGCGATGTTCTGCGGCAGCAGGCCGGGCTTGTCCGGTGCCGGGAAGATGACCTGGCTGTTGCTGCCGTCCCGGTCCATAATCGCCAGTTGGTAGCGACCCTGCACGCTGTCCAGCGGGTCGAGCGCCTGCAAATAGGCGATATGCACGTCGAGCGGCGTGCCGTCAGGCGCTGCGCCCGGCGAGTACTGCGGGTCTGCCCACATGCCCGCCTGCGCGACGGCGTTCACGCTGTAGCCACCCTCCGCCTGGAAGATCGTCACGTCAAACACAGGGCTGTCTTCAGGTGACTCGCTGCCCAGCGGCGCGCCGTGTGTCGTCGTTGCGACCAGCGTCCCATCCGGCGACCAGCTCAGGCCAGGCCGCCACACGAAGTCGTAGGCGTTCCACGGCGCGAAGCTGGCCAGAATCCGGCGGGTATAGAAGGTTGGTAGCTCAAATGGAAGCGCCTCGGTCGGGAAGGGCGTGGGACCCAGCCCCGCCGCTGACGTGGGCGTCGGCTTTGGCGTCGGTGTGGGGGTGGGGCCTTCCGGCGGCGTATACTGCGGCACCAACGCGCCGACCGCATCCGGCTGCGCCCAGGCCAGTGCCACGCCGTCCGGCGAAAACGCAAACGCCGTGCCGAACCAGCCGTAGATGCCGCCGCTCAACTCTTCCAGAAGCTGGGTGCGCTGCACGACGCCGCCATTGGCGCTGATCTGCGCTCGCCACAGGTCGTTGTTGGCCTGCCAGCCTGGGAACGACGGTCGTGGTTCCGCTGTCGAGAAGACGATGGTCCGTTCTGCGCCCGGCAACCACGCCGCATACAGCACGTTTTGCAGGTCGAGGCGCACCGGTTGGCTGTTGAGATCGGTCGTGTCCCAGATCACCCACAGCGTGTTGAAGGGTTGGTCGGGACGGGGTGTAGGCGTCGGGACCGGGGTGTTCTCTTCACCAGCGGAGGTCTGCTGCACCGGCCCGAGGGTGAACAGCAGCCGCTTGCCGTCGGCGGAAAGGTCGAACACCTTGCCATCCAGCCCGCCGTCGGATGTGAGTGGACGGCGGTTGGCACTGTTCTGGCGGATGATCCACGCGTTACCGCTCGACATGTAAACCACCGTCCCGTTGACCGTGACGGTCGGCAACTCGCCCTGTGAGCCAACCATCACCACTTCGTCTTGTGGTGGTGTGATCAGCACCCGGTTGATCTCGCTGCGTGACATTTCGACCCCGTTCTCGTACGTCACGCGATACGTGATCGATGCCAGGCCGTTCACGCCGGCCTGCAGCATGCGTGTCTTGCCCGCCGGGAGCCCATCGTTGGGCACTGTGCGGCTCTGAAAGGGCACGCTCTCCTGTTCTTGGATGATCTGCTGTGTCACGCGTACGACAGTGATGGTCATCCCGTCTGTGACGCGACTGTAGGTCGGTGGGTTCACCCGGTCGAGATCGCCCGGCGTGATGCCCGCCTGCTTGAGCACGTCGATCACCGACAGCCCGTCAGGCACGGTCAGCGTCTGTGTCCGCCTATCGGCTTCGACGGTGACCGAGAGCCCGCCGGGCTGTGACAGCCCCGGTATAGCCTGGCAGCCCGCCAGCAGCAGGGCCAGCGTGAGGATAAGCAGCAGGGGAATGCGCTGTTTCATGACGCGGAATGTAACACGCCCCCGCCCCAAACGGCAAGAGGCAGATGCTCTGCTGCTTCCGAGGGCTTGACAGCTCCCGCCGGGTTGTGCTTTGATGCATCTGTGCCACGTTCGCATCATGGGAGGGATCGGTGCCAGACAACACTGCCAGCGTCGTGATCTGTGGGGCGGGCATTGCCGGGATTGCCGCCGCCTATTTCCTCGCCGTCCGGCAGGGCGTCGCCGATGTCATGCTGGTCGACGAGCGCCCGCCGCTGACGCTGACCAGCGACAAGTCGACCGAGGCGTATCGCAACTGGTGGCCTGGCCCTGACGCCGCCATGATCCGGCTGATGGATCGCAGCATCGACCTGCTCGAAGCGCTGGCGGACGATTGTGGCAACCGCTTTCTGCTCAACCGGCGCGGCTATGTGTATGCTACCGCCGACCCGGCCCATATCGGCGCGCTGCGCGCCAGCGCTGATCGTGCGGCGGCGCAAGGCGCAGGACCGCTGCGGGTGCATGCCGGCCAGCCCGGCGACCCGCCTTACATGCCCGCCCCCGCCGAGGGCTACGCCGATCAGCCCAGCGGCGCCGACCTGCTGCTCGATCCGGTGCTTATCCGCGAGCACTTTCCCTATCTGTCAGAGCAGGTTGTCGCCGTGCTACACGCGCGCCGCTGTGGCTGGTTCAGCGGGCAGCAGCTCGGCATGTTGATGCTGGAGCAGGCGCGGCAGCATGGCGTCCGCTTTGTGAGCGCGCGTATCGAGTCAGTCGACGTGTGTGGCGGGCGCGTGGAGGGTGTCCGGCTGAGCAGTGGCGAGAACCTCGCCGCGCCGATTTTCGTCAACGCCGCCGGGCCGATGCTACGTGAAGTAGGGGCCATGCTGGGCGTCGACCTGCCGGTCTTCTCCGAGCGGCACCTAAAGGTGTCGTTTAAGGATCACCTGGGCGCGATCCCGCGCGACGCCCCGCTGCTGATCTGGGAAGACTCGCAGATGCTGGGCTGGTCGGACGAGGAGCGCGAGATGCTGGACGAGTCAGACGAGACGGCGTGGCTGCTCAACCCGTTCCCGCCCGGCGTCCACGCCCGGCCTGAGGGCGGCGCGGGCAGCCAGAACGTGCTGCTGCTGTGGCCGTACCATACCCCGTCGGTCGCCGAGACGTTCCCGCTGCCCGACGAGCCGTTCTACCCGGAGGTTGCAGTGCGTGGCATGGCGGCGATGATCCCCGGCCTGCGGGCCTACTTCGAGCATATGCCGCGCCCGTTCATCGACGGCGGCTACTACACCAAAACGCGCGAGAACCGCCCACTGATCGGCCCGCTGCCGGTTGAAGGGGCATATGTCATCGGCGCGCTGTCGGGCTATGGGCTGATGGCCTCTGCCGCCGCCGGGGAGCTGCTCGCTGCGTATGTGGCGGGCATTAGCCTGCCCGATTACGCTCCGGCGTTTGCGTTGGCTCGCTACGAGGATGCACAGTACCGGGCGCTCGTCGAAGAGTGGGGATCGACGGGGCAGTTGTAATCAAAAAGGGGCAACCAGATGGTCACCCCTTGCAAAGAGGTTTGTTGTCAGGGCATCAGCAGCACGTCACGGATGATGGGCAGCGCCCAGTCAAGCGTTTCCCTGTCGATGATCAGCGGTGGGGCGAAACGCAGCACATTCTGGTGCGTCTCTTTGCACAGGATGCCGCGCTGCATCAGCTCCTCGGCGAAGCGCCGTGCGCCGCCTGCCTCCGGCTTGAGCACCACGCCAATCAGCAGACCCTTGCCGCGCACGTGGTCGATGTGCGGGCTGTTGATCTCCTCCAGGTAGTCGCGGAAATACTCGCCCATCCTCGCCGCGTTCTCGACCAGCTTCTCGTCGCGGATGACAGCCAGCGCGGCGCGGCCCACCGCCGCCGCCAGCGGGTTGCCGCCGAACGTCGAGCCGTGGTCGCCGGGGTTTAGCACGCCCAGCACCTCTTTTGACGACACCACTGCCGAAACCGGGTACAATCCGCCGCTCAACGCTTTGCCCAGCACCACCATGTCGGGCCGAACGTTCTCGTGGTCGCAGGCCAGCAGCTTGCCGGTGCGCCCCAGCCCGGTCTGGATCTCGTCGGCGATGAACAGCACGTTGTTGGCTGTGCAGAGATCGCGCACGCGCTTCAGGTAGCCCTCCGGCGGTACGATAACTCCCGCCTCGCCCTGGATCGGCTCCAGCAGCACGGCAGCGGTGTTAGGTGTGATAGCCTTCTCAACCGCGTCAGCGTCGCCGTAGGGCACGCTCACGAAGCCGGGCGTGGGCGGGCCGAAGTCGTCCTTGTACTGCGCCTCGGTCGAGAATGAAACGATGGTGATCGTCCGCCCGTGAAAGTTGCCGGCGGCAGTGATGATCTCGGCCTGATTATGGGGCACGCCTTTGACAGTGTACGCCCACTTCCGCGCGACCTTCAGCGCCGTCTCAACTGCCTCCGCACCGCTGTTCATCGGCAGCGCCATCCCGTAGCCGGTCATGTCGAGCAGGTCTTTGTAGAACAGCGGGAGTTGGTCATTGCGAAAAGCGCGCGAGGTGAGCGGCAGGCGCTGCGCCTGCTCGATCAGCGCGTTGACGATCCGCGGATGTGCGTGGCCCTGGTTCAGCGCCGAGTACGCGCTCAGGCAGTCCAGGTACCTGTTGCCATCGACGTCGTATAGCCACACGCCCTCACCGCGCGTGCAAACCACGTCGAGCGGATGGTAATTGTGCGCGCCAAGCTCATCCTCCAACTCAATGAGCGCCTCAGCCGAGAGAGTCGTCTTTGTCGTTGCCATATCAGGGTTTCCTTCTAACACTTGCCCAGCAGCCACAACATAAGGGCTTTCTGGGCATGCAGGCGGTTCTCCGCCTGGTCGAAAATGACCGAGTTGGGCGTGTACAGCACCGTCTCGTTGACCTCATAGCCCTTGTGGGCTGGCAGGCAGTGCATCACCAGCGTATCGCGGCCTGAAAGCTTGAGCAGGTCTTCATTGACCTGGTAAGGCATAAACGTCTTGAGCCGGCGGTCTTTCTCGGCAGCAAAGGAGGGGTCGCTGAAGTGCTCCATGTTGATCCACGTATCGGTGTAGACCACGTCGGCGTCTTTCATGGCCGTGGCAGGATCGCTGATCTCCGCGTAGCGGTCGTTCGCGCGCAGCATCTTGAGCTGCTCCTCGTCGACCGCCGGCGGGTCGAACTCCGGCACGCACAGTGTGAAGCGCGCCCCGGCGTAGATAGCCGCCATCGACAGCGAGTTGCTGACGTTGTTGGCGACGCCCACGTAGACGATCTTCACGTCTTCGGTGCGGCCCAGCTTCTCTTTGACCGTCATCAGATCGGTGAGCGCTTGGGCAGGATGATAGCGATCATCGCAGCCGTTGATCACCGGCACTTCCGATCCGTCGGCCATCGCGCGCAAGTCGCGATTGAACATCATGCGGGCCATGATCAGGTTGGCGTAGCGCGAGATGACTTTGGCCTCGTCGGCAATGTCGGCGATGCCCATCTGTGTGTGCTGTGTCTGGGCGAAGATCGCGTGGCCGCCAAGCTGCGTCATGCCTACTTCAAAAGAGAAGCGTGTCCGCGTCGACGTCTTCTGGAAGATCATCGCCAGCGTCTTGCCCTTCAGGCTCTCACCCCAGGGACCCGGCTCCTTCTTGATCTCAATCGCTTTATCTACGATGTGGTTGAATGCCTCGGCTGTAATATCACGGACGGCAATGAAATGCTGTGTCATCAGGCCCTTTCCCTTGTTGACAGGTCTGCGCAGGTGCCGGGCACGCTGCCGGCACCCCTATTATAGCCGAGCCATCGCCTGCGCGTCACGAGGCACTGACGGCACGTCTGTTCAGCGCGCGGCGACGAGATAGATCACCCCACCGCTCAGATCGGCAGCATACAACTCACCCTGCTCATCCTGGCCGAAGGCGCTCAGGCTGATCGACGGGCTGGCAAGCTGCGCTGTCCACCACGTGCCTGACGCATCTTGTGCCAGCCCCCAGATGATGCCGCTGCAATAATCGCCGAACAGATATACGCCCTGCATCTGCGGGTACTGGCTGCCCCGGTACACGTATCCGCCGCTGATGGCGCAGCCCTGGCTGTGATCGTACTCCGCAACCGGCAGCGTCAGGCCGGTTTGATCGCATGTAGACGCGTCGTAGCAGTGCAGGCCCTCCATGATCGGCCAGCCGTAGTTCTGGCCGCCGGCGCTGCCCGCCAGTTGTACGTCGACCTCCTCATAGATGTTCTGACCCACGTCGCCGATGTACAGGTCGCCCGTCTGGCGGTCAAACGAGAAGCGCCACGGGTTGCGCAGTCCGAAAGCCCAGATCTCAGGCAGCGCGCCCGCATCGCCCACAAAGGGGTTATCGGCGGGGACGGTGTACGGCAGAGTATCGACGTTGATGCGCAGCAGTGTACCCAGCCAGCTCATGCGGTTCTGTCCGTTGTGGTAGGTGTCGCCTGCGCCGCCACCGTCGCCAAAGCCGATGTATAGATTACCATCCGGCCCGAACATCACGTCGCCGCCGTTGTGGTTGACCGCTGGCTGCGCTTGCGTGAGGATGACCTCCTCGCTGGATGGGTCGGCCTGGTTCGGGTCCGCCGATACGTGGAAGCGCGAGACGACGGTGTTGCCGTTGCGGTCGGTGTAGTCGATGAAAAAGAAGCCGTTCTGCGCGTACTGTGGGTGGAAAGCCAGCCCAAGCAGGCCCTGCTCGGTGCTGCGCGATCCGACCTCACCACGGATGTCGAGAAACGGCGTATCGAGCAGCGCGCCGTTCTGGATGATGCGAATCGTGCCTGGCTTGTCTACCACGAACAGCCGCCCTGACCCGTCCCCTGCGCTGACGATGTCGACGGGCAATGTGAGGCCTGTTGCCACCGGCTCCAGCGTGACTTGCAACGCGGAGAGATCAGCAGCGGGCGCAGGCGCGGCGGTTTCGGTTGGGATGATCGGCGCAGCGGTCCGCTGTGGCGCTGCAGGGGTTGCGGCTGCTGGCAATGGCACGGCGGTCGGCTGTATCATGGTTGGCTGCGCGGCGGTCGGCGCGGGCGCAGTCGGGGCGCTGGCCTGCGGCGCTGCGCCTCCCGCGCAGCTGGCGAGCGTCAGGGCGATCAGCGCTAGCAGCGCTAGCAGCGCCACAGAAGCTTTGCGTGACATCATGTTCTCCTGAGCATACGGGTTTGGTATGAGTGTATCGCGGGCGGCAGCCATTTAACTGTAGGTCAGCAGCACCTGCAGGGCCTCAGCCGGATGTTCGTCCAGCAGGCGATAGGCGTCTGCTGCGTATTCAACTTCGAAGCGGTGGGTGATGAATCGGTCGGGATGGACGAGGCGCAGCATTTCCCAGGCCATCGCGAAGCGTCGCCCCGCCGTCCACCGTCCGCGCAGCTCCGGCGCGATGCTGCTTACCTGGCTGGCGATCAGCCGTATGCGGCTGCGGTGGAAGTGACCGCCCAACGCGAGGTCTACGTGCTTCTCGCCGTACCACGATCCGATCACCACCCGCCCGCTGTAGCCTGTCACCGTGATAGCCTGGTCGAGCGCCGCCGGGCTGCCCGAAAGTTCGTAGGTCAGGTCGGCGCCTTCCGGGCCGCGCTCGCCGCGCAGCAGATCGTTTAGCGCATCGAGCGCGCCCGGCGTGGCGGGGTCGAGCGCGGCGTGCGCCCCCACGCTGAGTGACGTTTCGCGGCGCAGCGCGAACCGGTCAAGCGTCACCAGGCGTGCCAGCGGAAACCGCGCCAGCAGCGATGCCGTCAGCAGCCCGACGATTCCCTGACCGAACACCACGATACGCTCGCCAAGCAGCGGTGTACCATCCAGCACCAGTGAGACGGCGGTTTCCATGTTGGGCAAAAAGACAGCCTGTTCCGGCGGAATGTCGTGCGGCACGGCGATCAGGCTAGCGGCATCCGCGACAAAAGCAGACTGGTGCGGGCTAAAGGCGAACACCAGCCGCCCCTCAAAATCGGCGGGCACGCCTTCGCCCAGAGCCGCCACGCGCCCGACCGCCGCGTAGCCATAGGCCAGCGGGTAGGCGAACGTGCCCCCCAGCGTGCCAATCGTCTCGTCGAGCGGCAGGTCGCGTGGAAACTCGCCCCGATAGACCAGCATCTCGGTGCCGCTGCTGATGGCCGAAGCCACGGTCTGTACCCGCACCTGCCCCGCGCCCGGCTCGGCGATGGCCTCCTCGCGTACCTCGACGCAGCGCTGTGCCGCGAACACGACCGACCGCCGCTTCATGCGAATTCGCCCCATACGATCCAGTCACCGCCGACCTGCTCGCAGGTTGTATTGACTAGCCGGGGCATGGCTTCCCAGCTTGGCGCGCAGAGATCCTGCACGGCGCGGTAGCCACCGGCCATTACCGGCGCGACGGTCAGGATCAGCCGGTTGGCGAGACGCTCGCGCAGGAAACTGGTTATGACGGCTGCCCCACCCTCGACCATCAGGCTTGATAACCCTTCGCCGCTCAGCAGGTCGAGCAGCGCGGCGAGGCTCACCCGCCCGCTGCTGTCGGCAGGCAGCCGCGTCACGCGCGCGCCTGCCTCTTCGAGCGCGCGCTGACTGGCGCGGTCCGCCCGGTCGGTTGTCGCGATGATGGGGTGGCGGGGATTCGCCAGCAGCCTGGCGTTAAGCGGCAGGCGCAGGTGGCTGTCCAGCACAACCGGCTGAGGATCGGGGCCTTCGGCCAACCGCGTGCTCAGGCGCGGGTCGTCGGCCAGCACGGTGCCGATCCCGACCAGGATTGCATCATGCGCCGCGCGGATTCGGTGCGTCAGCACCTTCAACTCGGGGCCGCTGATGGCCGTCTGGCAGCCGGCGCGCAGCGCGATGCTGCCGTCCAGACTCTGCGCGTAGCTCAGCGTGACCAGCGGATGGCCCGTCTGCTGCAGATGCGCGGCGGCCTCGTCGCGCAGATGGGCCAGCCGGTCGTTCATCGGGCGTCCTGGGGGCGGTCCACATTCTGTTCCAGGTTCAGCAGGTGCCGCATGCGGACCATCTTGGTGTGCAGGTAGCTGAAGTTGTCGGGTGTGGCGTCTGTTTCTAGCGGCACGCGCGATACGACCTTGACCCCGAGCCGCTTGAGCGACTCGATCTTATCAGGGTTGTTGGTCAGCAGCCGCACCGAGGCCACGCCCAGGTCGGCCAGGATATGCGCCGCGATGGTGTAGTCGCGCTCGTCGGCCTGGTGGCCGAGGATCAGGTTCGCGTCGACTGTGTCGTAGCCGTCATCCTGTAGGTTGTACGCGCGCAGCTTGTCGAGCAGGCCAATGCCACGCCCCTCCTGCCGCAGGTAGACGATCACGCCCTGGCCGGCCTGCGCGATCTGGCGCATGGCCCGGTGAAGCTGCTCGCCGCAGTCACAGCGAACCGACCCAAGCACGTCGCCGGTGAAGCATTCCGAGTGGACTCTCACCAGAACGTCCAGACGGCTTGTCACGTCGCCTTTCACCAACGCTAGGTGCTCTTTGTCGTCCCGGCTGTTGGTGTAGTAGCACAATTGAAACTCACCGTATGCCGTCGGAACGCGTGCGCTGACCATGCGTGCCACACTGATATCTTTCATGAGTTAACCCTGAGTAGCGATCGCCTTCTTGAATGCCTGCCGCCGTAATGGGTAGTGAGGAAAACGTCCTCTGGCCGCCATAGCGAAAATTTTCCCGTGCCGGTCTGCATCAGCACGACACCGATAGCGACCAAACCCACGGCGATAGACCCACCCTCGCCCGCTGTGATAATCAGTGACAGCGTAATGGCCAGCAGCAGCCCAGCCAGCCTCCCTGCCGCGCCGACCGCCACCAGCGCAGCCAGAGATCCGACGATGAGCACAGTGGTGGGGGCCAGACTGCCGCGCAGCAGGATTGCTGCACCCAGCGCCGCGCCCGCGCGCAGCAGCGGCGGCAGCCATTCCCCGGCAGCAGTGCCGACGGCAGCCATCACGTGTTGGTAGCGCGACGAGTTGGCGTGGATAACCCCGCTGATCACCAGCCAATCACGCAGGAAACCGGCTAGGAACGGGATCGCGAACAGCGCTGCCAGGATCGTCGTCAGCGGCGGAGCCAGCACCGGCCACAGCATCGCGCTGGTGAAACCCATTTGAAAACCGGCCATTGGGCGGCGCATGATGTTTGGCGGCAGGTCGTAGACCGGTTTCTGCTGACGCCGTCGGATGTTGCTGCCCAGCACGAACAGGTAGCGGGCCGCGCCTGCCAGTATGAGCCACACTGGTAGCTGGCCGTACCACACCGCCAGCAGCGTTGCGACTAGCACACCAAGCCCATCAAATGCCAGGTCCAGCGCACCGCCCAGCACAGTGACGCGGCCCGTAGTGCGAGCAGCCAGTCCGTCCAGAAAGTCGACCATCAGTGCCGACGTGTACAACGTGCCAGGTGCCCATGCCAGCCAGCCAATTGGCCAGGGCAGCAGCAGAAAACCGGTCAGCATACTCAACAACAGGCCGCGCAGCAGGCTCAGCAGGTTAGCTGGCCCCAGGTTGGGCAGCAGGTACCCCTCACCCGCGCGATGATTGTCCGGCAGATGCCGCCACAGCAGCCATGTCTGGTAAGCCAGCGCCAGCCCGGCCAGCAGCGCCCAGCGCAAAGCATGGATGGGAGTCCAGATCAC
Organism: uncultured Chloroflexia bacterium; assembly: GCA_963787375.1. GTDB lineage: Bacteria > Chloroflexota > Anaerolineae > Aggregatilineales > UBA3940 > CAWBCR01. The sequence goes on from CAWBCR010000017.1 coordinate 498,593, forward strand.
GATCAACAGTAGCGCAACCGATGCCATCACCAGCACGCTGATGGCTGTGATTGCGGCCCACTGACGGCGAAGCCGCTGCAGGGCGTGGACGTTCTGCGTGTCTGTCGATTCCATCGTGACGATCAGGCCCTCACTCGCGTCCCGGCGGCGGGTAGCTTGTCTGCTGAACAGGGATAGCGTAACATAGGCCGGTATCCTACTTACGCCCGGCAGACGGGCCATCAGGCGCGTATTCGAAAGATAAAAGGATACAAAACGTACCTTAAAGATATCGTTCTTTGGATTGATTCTCACCTGCGCGCGGCAGGTCGCTCTTTCAGCGGGTCGCGCTGCGAAGTGTTGTGATGGCTGATCCCTTCGTTCATTACCTGGCTGCCAAGAAAAGCGTGGACGACCGCGCTCTGAATCGGCACGTGTGGGAGTCGCTGGCTGCTGCCGTGCAGGCGCTGGCGCTCGACCGCCCGCTGCAGGTGCTGGAGGTCGGTGCGGGCATCGGTACGATGATCGAGCGGCTGCTCGACTGGAACCTGTGGCCCGCCAATCTGCATGTCAGGGGAATCGACTCCGCACCGGAAAACATCCGGGAGGCGCGTCGCAGGCTGGCTGCCTGGGGGCGTGATCGGGCGTGGAGCGTCGAAGAGACGGCGGGCGGTCTGGTCCTGAGCGCGAGCGAGCGCCGCGTTGTGGTCGATCTCGAAGTGGCCGACGTGTTCTCGTTCGCGGCGCGCAGCGGCGAGCAGCAGGCGTGGGATGTGTTGCTGGCTAACGCCTTCCTCGACCTCGTCGATATCCCTTCGGCGCTGCCACGCCTGTTGGGCCTGCTGCGAACCGGCGGCCTGTTCTATTTCACCATCACCTTCGACGGTGTGACGGCGTTTGAGCCGGCCATCGATCCGCCGTTTGACGCGCTTGTCGAAGCGGTCTACCATCAAACGATGGACCAGCGTCTGGTCGGTGGCCGCCTATCGGGTGACAGCCGCGCGGGCCGCCACCTGTTTGCGCATCTTAACGCAGCCGGGGCCACCGTGCTCGACGCGGGTGGCTCGGATTGGGTCGTATTTCCCCGCTCAGACGGCTACCCTGACGACGAGGCGGCCTTTCTGCACTTCATTGTAGATACCGTACACACGGCGCTGGCGGGCCATCCGCAGATTGACGCAGAGCAGTTTGAGGGCTGGATCGCCCGGCGTCATGCGCAGATCGACCGCGCCGAGCTGGTATACATTACCCATCAGCTGGATCTGGCCGGGACCGTCCCGGCGTCTGCCTGAGCGTTGCGGGGAGACGGTGGTATACTGGACGCTGCCTGTAATCCTTTGTATGTGTTGAGCCGCCCACGAGCCTATCACCATGTTCTTTGAGTGGTTTGCCTTCCAGAATACACCCCACCTTGACCTGCGCAGCGCGCTGTCGGGCTATCTTGTTTTGCTGGCGCTGGTCACGCTGACGGTCGCGGCGCTGGTGCGCAGTGCCGCCGATTTCAAGCGCATCACTGGCCGACGATGGTTTCTGTTCGTGGGGCTGCTGCTGGCCTCACCGCTGCTGGCCGGCGTATTGATCGTCGGCTCAGGGCCGGGTGGCACGCTGCCGGCCTTTTCGGTGGCGCTGCTAGGCGTGCTCCCGCTGCTTGCTGCAGCGCTGTGGTTGGGGCCCGCGCCGGCGGCGCTGGCCGGGCTGCTGGCCGGGCTGACCTGGGCGTTGTTCCAGACGGGGCGCATCACGCAGCCGTTTGAAGTGGCGCTGCTGGGCGTGGTCCTCGCCGCGATGCTGCGCCAGTCCTACCGGGGCGTTGCCGCGCGCGGGCTGCGCCAGCCGCTGATTGCTGCGCTGGCCGGTGCGCTGGTCGTGGGTTGGCCACTGGCGGTTTTGGGCGTCTTTGCGGCAGGCCAGGCGACCGCGATGGCCAGTCTTGAGCGCGCGCTGTCGGCGCTGATCCCTGCACTGATTGTCAATCTGCTGGGGGCGCTGGCAGCGGGTATGATTGTACAAGCGGCGGTCATGCGCTGGCCGCATCTGCACCCAGTGCACGCCAGCGACCTCCAGACAGCGCCCTGGGAGCGCCGTCTGATCCGCCGTATCATGTTCACCTATGTACCGCTGCTGGTGCTGGGCATCCTGCTGCTGGTCGGGCTGGTAGCCGGCACATCATATCGGGTCGCCACGCGCCTCGTCGTCGACCAGATGGCGCGTGACGCGCAGACAGCCGGCAGCCAGGTCCCATTCTTTGTGCAGATAGGCCGCGGCCTGATCCGCGACCTGGCGCAGGACGAGCGGCTGGCTTCAGGCGACAGCGCCGTGCGTGAGGCGCGGCTCGTTCAAAGCTTGCGCGCTGTCCCTTTTTCCAGCAGTTGATCTTCCTCGACGCGGATCGCAATCTGTTGAGCGCGTATCCTGCACCATCTGGCGATACGATTGCGCTGTCTGCCGAAGAGGCCAGCCGCGTTGATACCGCCCTGCAGGGCGGCGTCCCCGCCGAAGTAGTCGTATATGGCCAGAGTGGTGAAGCCGTCACGATGACCTTCATCTCGGCGGTGGCCGACCCGGCTACCGGCACGCCCGGCGGTGTGCTGCTGGGCCGCACCACGCTCGACACGAACCCCATCCTCGCACCGGTGGTCGAGGTGCTGCGCCAGGGATTCGTCGGCGCTGGCACCGGCTTTCTGATCGACGATCAGCACCGCATCCTGCTGGACCCTGCCCACCCCGAACAGCAAGAGCGGGTGTTTGCCCCGAACGGTCTCAGGGGGATTGGGGTCACCACTGGTGGGCAGGCGTTCCGCCAGCGCATGCCTGATGGCACCAGCCAGTTGTTGCTCATGCTGCCGGTCGCCGGACTGTCCGATTGGACGGTCGTCGTCGAGGTGCCCAATGAGGTGGCGCTGGCGCTGGCGGTTCAGATCTCGCTGCCGACGCTGCTCCTGCTGTTGGCGCTGGCGGCGCTCTCGCTGCCGATGGTCGTCACGTTCGTGCGGCGCGTGGCGGGCCCGCTGGAGGACCTGCTGCAAGCCGCCGATCACATTGCCGAGGGCCAGCTTGATCGGCCCGTGGAGATTACAGGGGAGGACGAGGTCGGGCGGCTGGGACGCGCTTTCGAGCAGATGCGCGTCCGCCTGCACAGCCGCCTCGGCGAGCAGGAGCGGCTGTTGAGCGTCAGCCGCAGCGTGGCGTCCAGCCTGGAGCTGTTCCGCTCAATGCCGACCATCCTGAGCAGCGCGCTCGAAGTGACGCGGGCTATCGGCGTGCGCATTGTGCTGCGCAGTGAGGGTGATCGTGCCGTCCAGACGTACTCCACCGGCGAAGCCGCTTCGGCCATGGCGATCCTCGACGGCCAGTTGATGGACCTCGTCGAGCGGCAGGGTACGGTTGTGATCAGCCAGTTGTGGCGAGCAAGCGACTCGCTCGACACCGAGAACCTGATCCCGCGCATCCGGGCGCTGGTCGCGCTGCCACTGCGCAGTGACACGTCCTACTATGGCATTATGTGGCTTAGCTACGACCACGAGCACGTCTTCGAGGAGTCAGAGATGACCTTCCTCTCGACGCTGGCCGGGCCCGCCGCCGTGGCCGTCGCTAACGCGCGGCTGTTCGCGGAAGCGGAGGAGGGCCGCCGCAAGCTCGAAGCCCTGCTGGAAAGTACCGCCGATGCAGTGGTGGCAGCCGACGTGCACGGCAAGATCGCGCTGATCAACCCGGCGGCCAAGCGGGTCTTCGGTGTGGCCGGCGAGCATGTCATCGGTCGTCGCGCCGACGAAGTGATCGACGTGCCGGGGCTGGCCGCGCTGATGAGCGACCTGCAGGAGCCGGTCGCCGCGCTGGAGCTGCCCCATCGCCAGGGCAAAATTCTGCTGGCCAATACGTCGACCATCGTCAGCCACGATGGGACGGTGTCAGGACGTGTGGCTGTCCTGCGTGACATCACCGCGCTCAAAGAACTTGACAACATCAAGACTGTCTTCCTGCGCATGGTGTCTCACGACCTGCGCTCCCCGCTGACGTACATGCGCGGCTATGCCTCGATGCTGCCGCTGAGCGGCCCGCTCAACGAGAAACAGACCGAGGCGCTGGACCGTATCTATACCGGCATCGACACCATCTCGCAGATGACCGAACGGCTGACGTACCTCAGCCGCCTCCAGTTCGGCGATGAGGCCGAGCTTGAGCTGACGCTTGTCGACGTGGCCGAGCTGCTCAAAGAGGTCGTCCCTCCACAGGAAGCGCTGGCCCGCCAGAAGGATGTCGCGATCAAGGTCGAGGTGAACGGCGGGCTGCCGCTGCTGCTGGCCGACAGCATGCTGTACGGCCATGCCATCATGAACCTGATCAACAACGCGGTCAAGTACACCCCCGAACAGGGGGCGGTTGTGGTGCGGGTGGTCATGGAGGAAGACGGCAAGCGCCTCACCCTGTCGGTCACTGACACGGGCATCGGCATCCGCCCGGAGGACCAGGCCCGCCTGTTTGAGGCATTCTACCGGGTGCCGCAGCGTGAAGGTGAGGCGCAGCGCCCGCGAGGTACCGGTCTGGGGCTGGCGCTGGTCAAAGCGATCGCCGAGGCGCACGGCGGGTCGGCCCGGGTCGAGAGCGAATACGGCAAGGGCAGCACTTTCACCATCACCCTCCCCGTGCGCAACGCCGCCGAAGTCTGAGCCCTCAACCTGCGCATACGGTACAATCTCCAACTGACGCTTACGCCGTCAGTTGGTTTCTTTGTGAGGAGTGAGACGGATGTCGATTCGCATCCTGCCGCCGGAGGTCGCCAACCAGATCGCCGCCGGTGAGGTCGTCGAGCGGCCCGCATCGGTGGTCAAGGAGATGCTGGAGAATGCGCTCGACGCCGGGGCGCGCAGCGTGGCGGTCGAGCTACTGGAGGGCGGCAGGCGTATGATCCGCGTTTCGGATGACGGCGCGGGCATCCCGGTAGACGAGGTCGAGCTGGCCTTCCAGCGTCACGCGACGAGCAAGCTGCGCACCGTCGACGACCTGACGCACATCCGCACGCTGGGCTTTCGCGGCGAGGCGCTGGCCTCGATTGCATCCGTCAGCCGCCTGGCGGTGATCACGCGAGCCGCCGGCGAAGACGCCGGGACGCGCTTGCTGCTGGAGGGCGGGCACGTGATCAGCCGCGAGGCGGTCGGCGCGCCACAGGGCACCATCATCACCGCCGAGAACCTGTTTTACAACGTCCCGGCCCGGCTCAAGTTCCTGAAGAAAGAAAGCACCGAGCGTGGGCACATCGCCGCGCTGGTCAGCCGCTACGCGATGGCCTATCCCGGTGTGCGCTTCACGCTGCTGCAACGGTACTCAGGAAGCGCTGCATACCACCGGCAGCGGCGACCTGCGCGAGGTGCTCAACGAGGTGATGGGTGTCGAAGCCGCCGGGCAGATGCTGCCGCTGGAGCAGCCCGAGCCGGAGCCATCCCGCGCCGACCTGCCCCCGGTGCGCGTCGATGGCTACGTGGGCCTGCCCGCCCTAAACCGCTCCAACCGCAACCAGATCACCCTGTTCCTCAACGGGCGCTGGATTCAGGACTCCAGCCTGACGTACGCCGTTGTGCAGGCCTATCACACCATGCTGATGGTCGGGCGCTACCCAGTGGCGGTCATCATGATCGATCTACCGCCCGAAGAGGTGGATGTAAATGTGCATCCAACCAAGGCCGAGGTACGCTTCCGCCGCCCCGACGCGGTGTTCAGCGCCGTGCAGCGCGCGGTGCGCCGCGTGCTGGTCGAAAATGCCCCGCCGCCTGCTGTCCGCAGCGAGGTGATGTGGGGCTCGCCGGAGTGGGCCGCCCGCCGTGATCGGCTGGCGCAGGTCACCGGTGACCGTATGCGGCAGATGGGCATCGACCTCGACATGGAAGGCCCCGGCCAGCATTCCGGCCAGGCAGCGCCATACGAAGAGGTGGAGGACGAGCAGGCCGCGCCCGCTGCACCGCAGCGAAAACGCAGCCTGCCGATGCTGCGTGTCGTCGGGCAGGTGGGCGCGACGTACATCGTCGCCGAAGGACCAGGCGGCCTGTACCTGATCGACCAGCACGCCGCGCACGAGCGCATCCTGTTCGAGCAGTTCCAGGCTGAGCGCGTCGGACAGGCGGTCGCCTCACAGGACCTGCTGGAGGCGGTGGCCGTCGAGCTGCTACCGGAGCAGATGGCGCTGGTCGAGGAAAACCTGGACGTTCTGCAAGAGGTTGGCTTCGGCGTCGAGCTGTTCGGGCGCTCGACAGTCCGTGTGCGGGCCGTACCCGCGCTGGTGGCGCAGGGTGACCCGGTCGAGGCGCTGCTGGCTGCGCTGGGTGAGATTGAGTGCGGCGAGATGCCGACCGAATCGACCGCCGAGGAGCAGCTGATCGCCCGCGTGTGCAAGCAGGCGGCGGTCAAGGCCGGGCAGGTGCTGAGCTACGCCGAGATGGATGGGCTGATCCGCCGGCTTGAGGCCTGCGCCTCGCCGCAGACGTGCCCGCATGGCCGCCCGACGATGCTGCACCTCTCTGCCGATCAGCTTGCCAGGGAGTTTGGCCGCCTGGGGGCGATATAGGCCGGAATCGATAAGGGCACGGCAAAAGCCGTGCCCCTGAGTTTCTTCAGGAATCCCACTCGATCATTTCCACGTAAAGGCCCACGCCGCGCCCTGCCCACTGATCACAGTTGAGTCGGGCGAGCCACCGTTTACGATCACCACCTGCCATTCGTAATGAGCGGTCTGCCCGGTGCCGGGCTTCAGCGTCGACGGCACGCGGTAGACGTTGCTGCGCGTGGTGGTGCGGAAGGTTTCGCCGGTGTCGGCGTTGCGAATCTGCACCAGGTAATAGGCGTCGGTGGGCAGCGGCTGGTTGGCCGCCCATTGCAGCACAACTGACTCGCTGCGGGCAATCGTCACGCCGGTGGCCGGGGCCAGCAGCGAGGGCGGGCTGAGTGTCGGCGTGGGTGTAGCCGTCGAGTCCGGACCGCCGGTCGGCGTCAGCGTCGGCGTCAGCGTGACTTTGATGCGAATCTGGAGGATCTGGCCGGGCACGATGAACGAGTTCGGCCCCAGGCCGTTGTCCTGGAAGATGTCCTGAACGGTGGTGTCGTAGGCGTATGCTAGGCCGGAGGCTGTGTCGCCTTCCGTCACCTCGTGAATCCAGAACTGCCCATCCGGCGAGATGCAGCGATGCTCCAGGCCGCAGCCATGATAATCTGATGTGGGCGCGGCGGTCGCGCCTTCCGGCGAGGGGCTGGGCGTCAGCGTGAGGGTCGGTGTTTCGCCCGGCAGCAGTGTCGGCGCAGTGGTGAATGTCGGGCCGGGCGTGGGGGTGTGCTGCGGGATCAGGATCGTGGCGTTGACCTTGACGTCGTTTTCATTCGCCATTCCGTTCAGGGCGATCACCGTCGGCACGATGTCCAGCTCGCGGTAGCCATAGGCCAGCAGGATGCCATACAGCGTATCGCCGGGCTGCACGACGTACGAATAGGGCACCAGGGTCGGCGTGGCCGTTGGCGTGGGAGTCTCGGTGGGCGGGTCGGTTGGTGTGGGTGGCAGCGATGGCAACGGCGTGGGTGTTGCCGTGGCTGGTCCCTGTGTGGCGTGCGCCGTGGTCTGTCCACCCTTGCCGCCGGACAGCAGCAGGATCAGCCCAACCACTGCGGCGATGCAGATCAGTAGCCCGCCGATCATGATGATCAACTGGCGGCGGTCGAAATGTGAAAGATCGAATTGTATCTTAGGACCCATACTCATACCCTGCGTAGATGCTGGCGATTCCAGCACGCGCTACGCAGTATACCGTTACAACCGGCGTTTTCCCATACGCACCGGCTGCGCTTGATGGGCGGCTAATCAGCCGCCCGGAGTGCCTTCCAGGCCCAGATCGGCGGCGATCCCCTGCATAGCAACCAGCACCAGCGGCACGTGTTCTTCCCAGAGATCCACGCCCAGGTCTTTGCACGCGTCCTCTACGTCCTCCCGGTCGACCCCGGCGGCAAAAGCGCGATCTTTCCATTTCTTCTTGATCGAGCTGACCTTCACATCGTGAATGCTTTTCGACGGGCGGACCAGCGCCACCGCCACGATCAGCCCGGTCAGCTCGTCGACCGCGTACAGTGACTTGTCGCGCAGGCTCTCGCGTGGCACGCCCGTTTCGATGCCGTGGCTGAGGATGGTGCGGATCACGTCTTCCGGTACGCCGCGCTCGCGCAGCATCGGCGCGCCCTCGGTTGGATGCTCGTCGAGCGTCGGGTGGATCTCCCAGTCAAAGTCGTGCAGCAGCCCCACCACGCCCCATTCGTCTTCGTCCGCGCCGTATTTGCGAGCGTAGGCGCGCATGGCCGCTTCGACGGCCAGCATGTGGTTGATCAGGTTCTCATTCTTGACGTACTCTCTGACGATGCCGAGCGCTTCCTCGCAATTCATGGCTCTTCCTCTGGCGGTTGATGAACGGAAACGCGGCACGCGGCCCCTACCGCAGCGCCGGCGGTCCCCCGTTAGCGGTCTTCTTTGACGACCTCGCCGTCTATCGTCAAATTGCTGCCGATCTGGCGGGCCAGCACGATGGTGTTGCGCAGCACCGTGTGCGCGCCGATCCGGCTGCCCGTCTCGATATACACATTCGGTCCCAGCGTCACGCCCTGGTTCAGCACCACGCCGGGATCGACATACACCGGCGGCACAATAGTCGCCGATGTGGGTGCCTCGCTGAGCATGACCGGCTCGCTGAGCTGCGCCAGCAGGCGCATGTTAGCTTGAAGCAGGTCATCCGGCGTTTCGAGACGAATCCGGTCGTCGGCCTGAATGGCCCCTACCGTCTGGCCATCGTCGATCATGAGCTGGATGGCGCTGCCGATCATCCGCTCGCCACTTTCCTCGGAAACGGGCACCCGGTCGAGGTAGTCCAGAACCTTTGACGTGAAGGCGTAAATCGGCAGCGCGGTCATCGAATCCTGATGTGCGCCAATGGGGGTTTCCGAGACGTACATGACATAACCGCGCGGATTGAGCAGCACTCCCGCTGATTGCACGATCTCATCGGGCGCGTACAGCAGGTTCAACACTGCCGAATCGCCGGGGTGAGCGGCCAGGTATTCACTCAGGTTCGCGACGTGGGTCTCGCTGATCAGGTTGTCACAGGACGTGATGATAAACGGCCCGCTGATGTAGTCACGGCTGGCAAACAGCGCCGAAGCCGTGCCACGCTTATGCCCCTGCAGGGCAAACGTCAGCGTGACATCCTTGTGCCATTTCTCGGTTAGCCAGATGACTGCGCTGCCCTCTTGCTCGCCCACCACAACCGTGAAGCGCCGGATACCAGCCTTGTAGTAACCATCCATGACCTGGGCGATCATCGGCTTGCCCAGTATCGGCAGCATGGCTTTCGGACGCGTGCGTGTCAGCGCTTCCATGCGCCGGCTCGGACTGGCGGCCATTACGACGACGTGGTCTATCATGCCTGGCTCGGCTTCCCCAAAGGTTTGACCGAAGATCCTTTCGGTCACATGCTAACGCTGCCATCACACAGATTGCGCGTTCGACACTGAACCGTGGGGCATTGTAACACGAGCCTTCGGGATATTTCAATTTCGATGCGCCGGGTTGTATAGAACGTCGATTACCCCTAAGATAGACGCATCTGGACCGAGGCTTGGAATAGAGGGAAATCATATGGCAAAGATCAAATTTGCTGGCCAGTTCATCTGGAATACCTACGGTGATTGGAGCGCCACTCTGCTCGACGGCTACATCTGGGATCTCGGCAGCCACTGGATCGGCTGGGTGGAGGAAAACGGCGACGTCTTCAAAGCCGACGGGGAGTGGATCGGCACGCTGAGCAAGGATTCGCGCATCCTCAAGAAGCGCACGGCCCCCCGCCGCGAGCTGCGTACCGATATCCCGCCCATGCCACCCAAGCCCGACCTGCCGGCCCGCGCGCCGCTGCCGCCGTCGTTTGCTGAGCTGGCTTACTCTGAGATCGATGTGCTTGACGAAGACCCCGATATCTTCAAGAAACTATCGGACCGCCGCCCCGATATGGAATAGGAAGCCTACTCGTGCTTCTGGCCTGCCTGTCCTACCGAAGCGGCTATCGTCCGGTATAATCAGGGCCAACTGTGCGTGAACGTCCATATTTGAATGGACAGGTTGAGGCGTAGGTATGGCAAAGAAGAAACAGCCCGTGGCTGCCGATCAGGTGGAAAGCCCCCCGCAGCCACCTGACGGCGATCACCTCCCCGGCGATACCCAGGGAGAAGCAATCCCCGAATACTTACTAGCCGGCAGCGACAGGTCGCATACTTCGATGTTGATGCGCCTGCTCGAAACCCGGTCAGCCAAGCAGGTGCTCAAAGTCCCGACCGAGGAGCTGGGTCTTGCCGAGCGGCTCCCCTACCCGTTCATGGCGGTCGTCGGCCAGATCGAGATGCGCACCGCGCTGCTGCTGTCGATCATCAATCCCAACGTGGGCGGCGTACTGTTGATCGGCCCGCGCGGCACCGGCAAGACGACCGCTGCGCGCGGCCTCAGCGATCTGCTGCCAATGGTCGAGCACAGCACCTGCATGTATGGCTGCATGCCAGAGGACTATGCGATCGAAGGCCCGTCCGGCGTGTGCGACGAATGCGCCGCCAAGCTGGAGGCGGGCGAAAGCATCACGCGGATGGAGCCCGTCCGGCTGGTCGAGCTGCCGCTCAACGCGCGTGTCGATGATGTGATCGGCGGCATTAACGAACGTATCGCCGTCCAGCAGAACCGCGTCCGCCTCGACCGGGGCATCCTGTCACGCGCCGACCGCAACCTGCTTTACATCGACGAGATTAACCTGCTTGACAACGAGATCGTGGACGCGATCCTCGATGCGGCCTCAGCCGGGCAGTACACTGTCCGGCGTGGACCTATGCGCGCCACCTACTGGGCGCGCTTCGTCCTGATCGGCTCGATGAACCCTGAGGAAGGACGCCTGCGCCCCCAGATACTCGACCGATTGGGGCTGCGTGTCCTGGTCGGTGGGCTGACGGACCCCGATGAGCGCATGCGGGTCTATGAGCGGATGCGCTCCTTCCGCGCCAACTCACGCGCGTTTATCCGCGCATTTGACGACGAGACATACTTCGCCCGCGAGGATGTACTGGCGGCCCGCGCGCTGCTGCCTTCGGTCAAAGTCTCGCCAGAAGCGCAGACGCTTGGCCTCCGGCTGGTGCAGCGCCTGAACATCGACTCGCACCGCGCCGAGTTCACCATGTTTGAATCTGCCCGCGCCTACGCTGCCGCCGACGCGCGTGACGAAGTGACTGTCGACGATCTGGAAACCGTCGCACCGATGGCGCTGCGGCTTCGACACAGCGCGTTCATCGAGGAGTTCTTCGCTCATCAGCAGGTGGAGGATCAGCGCATCGGCGAGGCATTTGAGCAGATTCGCGGGGAGGCGAGCAGTGAGAACTAGGCTCTCACGCGGGGACCTGTTGAGTGTGGCTGCGTTGTGTGTGGTCTGGATTGGCATCTGGGGGCCGTGGATACCGGATCGCGCCGCGGCGTTAAGCCAGAATGCGCTGTACCTCGCCGAGTGGTCCGGTGTGCTGCCGGGCGTGCCGCGTGGGCTGGTCATGTCGGTGCCTGATCTGCTGCGGCTGGCGGTGATGCTGTCGGCGCTGGCGCTGTTCGTGGTGCTGGGTGCGGTGCGTTTCAGGTGGGTGCGCTGGGCGATGCGTGGCATTCGCGGCGCTGGTGGGGCTGGTGCTGCTGCCCCCCTACCCGTTCGTTCTCCAGTTGTGGTCCGGCAGCTACGGCACGCAGTTCACCATCGCCGTTGTGGTCTTTGTGGGGTTGGGTGCCAGCCTGCTCGTCGACCGGCTCACAGTGCAGGCGCGGCGCAGTATCGTCATTGGCCTGAGCGTGTGCGCCGCCGGGTTGGGTGCCTGGGCGTTCCTGAAGCTGCGACCGCCCTTCGAGGCACACTATGCGGCTCAGATTATGCCGGGCTGGGGGGTGCTGGCTTTTGTCGGCGGTCTGGCGGCTGCTATCTTGCTGGAAGCCGTGGTTATGGTCCGCCACTCGCGACAGCGCGCGGCATTGATGGTCTGAGCGTTTGTGCAGTGATGGTCGGAAACAACAAACGGGTCAGCAACTGGCCCGTTTTGTTGATGGCTATGAGGAAAGGGTATCAAACCAGCGATTAGAGCATGTTCTTTTCGACGTAGTCGACGACCTGGCCGACTGTCTCGATCTTCTGCGCCTCTTCGTCCGAGATCTCACCACCGAATTCCTGTTCGAATTCCATGATGAGCTCGACGAGGTCCAGGGAGTTGGCTTCCAGGTCTTCGCGGAAGCGGGCATCACGTGTCACGCGCTCGGGCTCGACGCCCAGCAGTTCGACGATGATATCACGGACCTTATCTTCCGTACTCGCCATCTTAAACCTCCTAATGTGTCCTCGGCAGGATAGTGGTAGTGTATCATGATTGACAGGTTCGTCAAAAAACACATCTGCTCTCGGCGCCATGCTTGACAGGGATAGGATCGCACAGGTAAGATGGTCGCCATTCAACCATAAGGAACACCGCCTCATGACCAAAGTTACGGGTCCTGACATGGGCCAGACCACCTCTGACGATCGGCGTGGCGATCCCGATATTCAGCGGCGCAAAGCCGATCATATCCGGATCAATCTTGAAGAGAATGTACAGTTCCCCCGTGTGACAACCGGCCTGGAGCGCTACCACTTTGTCCACCAGGCCCTGCCCGAGCTGAACCTGCCCGATGTCGACACCTCGCAGAAGCTGTTTGGCCACAGGCTATCTGTCCCGCTGCTGATCTCCTCGATGACCGGCGGCACCGACCGCGCGCTGTCGCTGAACCTGCGCCTGGCCGAAGCCGCCCAGCGCTACGGTATCGCGATGGGGCTTGGCTCGCAGCGCGCCGCCATCGAGGACCCCGGACTGGCCCGCACCTTCCAGGTGCGATCCGTCGCGCCGGACGTGCTGCTGTTCGCCAACCTGGGCGCGGTCCAGCTCAACTATGGCTACGGCGTCGACGAGTGCCGGCGGGCGGTCGAGATGATCGAGGCCGACGCGCTAGTGCTGCACCTCAACGTGCTTCAAGAGGCGGTTCAACCAGAAGGCGACATCCACTGGGCCGGGCTGCTCGAGCGCATCGAGGAAGTGTGCCGGGCGCTGCCCGTGCCTGTGATCGGCAAGGAGGTCGGCTGGGGGCTATCTGAGCAGGCGGCCCGGCAGCTTGCCAGGGCCGGCGTGGCCGCGCTCGACGTAGCCGGCGCAGGCGGCACCTCGTGGAGCGAGGTGGAATATCACCGCGCGCCGACTGCTTTCCACGCCCGCGTGGCGCGTTCCTTTGCCGATTGGGGCATCCCGACCGCCGAGTCGCTGCAAATGGCCCACGAGGGTGCGCCAGACCTGCCTCTGATTGCCAGCGGCGGCCTGCGTGACGGCATTGATGTAGCCAAGTGCGTGGCTCTGGGTGCATCGCTGGGCGGCATGGCCGGGCCGTTCCTGCGCGCCGCTGCCGATTCGCCAGAGGCGCTCGACGAGACGATACGGGTGCTGATCGCCCAGTTGCGAATTGCGATGCTGGCCACCGGCGCGCGCGACATAGCCGCGCTGCATCTCGTCCCGCTGCGGCGGCTGGATTGATTGGAAGGATCACGTGCCATCCCTTAACGATTACGCTGTTCGCTGCCTGCCCTTGATCGAAACAGACCTCAAATGTGTGCTGGCCCTGCCGGACGGCGCGCCGCCGCTTTTTTATGCGATGCTACACTATCATATGGGCTGGGTTGACGAGCATGACCAGCCCGTCGACGCGCATGGCGGCAAGCGTATCCGTCCACTGCTTACGCTGCTGGTCAGCGAGGCGGTGTGCGGCAGTGTGGAGCCGGCGCGCCCGGCGGCATCAGCCGTCGAGCTGATCCACAACTTCTCGCTGCTGCATGACGATATTCAGGATGGCAGCCCCACGCGGCGCAATCGATCGACTGTGTGGACGATCTGGGGGAAGCCGCAGGCGATCAACGCCGGCGATGCGCTATTTGCGCTGGCCCACCTGGCGATCCCACGGCTGGCCTCGGCAGACCTCGACGGAGGGATTGTCGCACGGATGCTTACTATCCTCGACGCGACGTGCCTGGAATTGACGCGTGGCCAGCACCTCGACATCTCATTTGAGACGCGCAAATCGGTCAGCGCCGATGAGTATCTCGACATGATTACCGGCAAGACGGCTGCATTGATCAGTGCCTGCGCCCAGCTTGGCGCGCTGGCTGCCGGGGCAAGTGCTGACGCTCAGACGCACTACCGCGCCTTTGGTCACAATCTGGGGATGGCGTTCCAGGTGCGCGATGATATTCTGGACATCTGGGGCGACGCCGCGCTGACCGGCAAAGAGCCGGCGGTCGACATCCGCCAACGCAAAAAGTCGCTGCCGGTGCTGTACGCGCTGAGCCGCAGCGCCGCTCTCCGCCATCTCTACGCACAGCCTGACCCGTTCGACGAAGCGGCGGTCGAACGCGCAGTCAGCCTGCTTAATGAAATCGGCGCGCGCCCCTACGCCGAAGACCTGGCCCGTCAGTATTCGTCACAGACAGTATCAGAGCTTGAGGCGGCCAGCCCGCACGGGCCGGCGGGCGAGGCGCTCTACGAGCTGGTCGAGCAGCTACTGCACCGCAAACATTAGGCCTACCCGGGCAGCAGCTCCACAAACACCTGGTTGCTGACCAGATACGCCCACCGGGCCAACCGGATCGTATCGCCGTCGACATCGATCAGCCCGCGGGCGACGAGACCATCCAGCGCCGGGCCGAACACCTCGCGCACAGACCTGCCGAAGCGGCGGGCAAAATCCGTACCACGCACGCCCTCGCGTACCAGCCGCAGCCCCAGGATCAGTGTCTCGCTCATTTCCAGCGGCTCGTCGATCTCCTCGAAGCCAGCAGCAGCCGGCGACAGTGGGAAGTGCCCCGCTGCCCCCTCGGCGATGCGCGCAATGTACTCCGGCAGCGGGTCGACGTTCCAGTAGCGCAGCCCGGCGTCACAGCCGTGTGCGCCCGCGCCGAACCCCAGGTAAGGCAGGTTGAGCCAGTACTGCCGGTTGTGGATGCATTCCAGACCGGGCCGCGCCCAGTTTGAGACCTCGTACTGTTGCAGGCCAGCCCGCGCCAGCCGGGTCTGCGCGTCCTGGTACATGTCGGCGGCGAGGTCGTCGTCGGGATGGGGCAGCGCGCCGCGCTCGACGCGCTTGTGCAGCGACGTACCCGGCTCAAGTTGGAGGCTGTAAAGCGAGATGTGGTCGGGCTGCCAGGCCAGCACGGCGTCGAGCGTCCGCTGCCAGCTTTCGCGCGTCTGGTGCGGCGCACCATAGATCAGGTCCAGGCTGATGTTGTCGTATCCGGCCTGCCGTGCCTGGTCGAACGCGGTAGCCGCCTCCTCGAACGTGTGCCGCCGCCCGAACAGCTTGAGCTCATCGGCGTGCGCGCTCTGCACACCCAGGCTCAGGCGGTTCACGCCCGCCGCGCGGTAGGCAGCCAGCCTGGCTGTGTCAGCCGACACCGGGTTCGCCTCAAGCGTGATCTCGGCATCGTCACGCAGCCCCAGCCGATCCCGCGCGGCAGTGACGATCGCCGCAGCCTGTGCCGGCGACAGCACCGACGGCGTGCCACCACCCAGAAAGAGCGTGTGCGCGGTCAGCCGCCTGTCGTTCCCTACTATCTCCATCTCGCGCAGCAGCGCCGCCACATACGGCTCGACCAACCTTCCCATTCCGGCGTATGTGTTGAATGCGCAGTAGGTGCACAGCGTCTGGCAGAAGGGAACATGCACATACAGGCTGGTAGGAGGCGCTGCGCAGTCGGGCCGGTTCATGGTATGCTGGTACCTTTGCAGGATTATTAGCGAGAAACTATAATGAGCATACGTTTCTACCTATCTGAGCTAAAGTGTTTCACCAAAAGTTCGTTCGGTCAAACACTTAGCTTGACCATGCCATAGGGCCACCGTATACTGTGGCAGGTATTCTGACTCGCCCGGCGTTATCTTGTTCAGTTACATTTATTGATCGTGGCCGTCAGGCAAGCACTTATATTGTCATTGGGTGACACATCTCATGCCAGAAACAAATGATACGCGACACATCGAAGGCGAATCAAGCCCGCTCTCGGTGCCGGATGGAACGCTACAACCCGGTCAGGTTCTGCAGAGCCACTATCGCATCCTGGGTGTGATCGGGATGGGCGGGATGGGCGCCGTCTACCAGGCGCGCGACCTGCACTTCCCGACGGTTACCAAGCTGGTTGCGGTCAAGGAGATGATCAACCTGGCGCAGGATCAGGCAGCTTCGCGAGACGACGATGCACAACTTCGAGCGCGAAGCCGAGATCCTGGCGATTTTGAGCCATCCCGCGGTCCCCCAGATCTACGACTATTTCGGCTTCGGGGATCGCGCCTATCTGGTGATGGAGTTCATCCAGGGCAAAGACTTGGAGGCGATCCTGAACAGCACCGAGGATTTCCTACCGGTTGACGCAGGTCCGCGAGTGGGCCATCGAGATCTGCAATGTGCTGAGCTACCTTCATAATCACCAGCCCGAGCCGATCGTTTTCCGCGATATGAAGCCCAGCAACGTGATGATCGACCATCACAAACAGCGTGCGGCTGATCGACTTCGGCATCGCCAAGAAGTTCCAGATGGGCCAGCCCGGCACGATGATCGGCACCGACGGCTACGCCGCCCCTGAGGCATACAAGGGGCTTGCCTCGCCCGCTTCCGACATCTACGCCTCGGTGCGACGCTGCATCACCTGCTCACCCGCCGGGACCCGCGCCTTGAGCCACCCTTTTCGTTTAACAAACGGCCCATTCAGGAATACAACTCCAATGTTTCTGAAGCGCTCGCCCAGGTCGTGATGCGCGCGTTGAGCTACAACCCGGAGGAGCGGTATGCCAGTGCCGAAGCGATGCGGCAGTCACTCGAAGCGACCATTGAGGGCCTAATCACTCCTGCACAGCCGTCGATCTACCCTACCCTGCCTGATGGACCGCAGGGACCCGTCGACCAGCCATCGAGGCCTGACCGTGTAGGCACGGGGCCCAAGAAGAGTGCCGTGGCCCCACCGATCGATACCGTCGATGCTGTCTGGCAGTTCAAAGTGGAAGACGCGGTCCGCTCCCGGCCAATGGTGGTGAATGGCGTCGTCTACGCCAGCTCATACGACAATAACCTGTGGGCGCTGGACAGCAAGGCAGGCAGCCTGCTGTGGAAGTTTGCGACAGAAGGTGGCCTGGGCGCGTCGCCAGCCTACAGCGGCGGGACGATCTTCATCGGCTCAACCGACCAGCGGCTGCACGCCATTGACGCCCGCACTGGCACCCGCAAATGGATGTTTAAGACTGAGGGCAAGGTATTCTCGACTGCTTGCGCAGCAGTGGGGCTGATCTTCGTTGGCTCCGATGATGGAAAGCTATACGCTCTGAAATCCAGCGCGACCAACGCCCGCGAGATGTGGTCGTATAACTGCATGGCACCGATCCGCTCGTCGCCCATCATCGAAGATGACGCCATATTCTTCGGCACCGATGCGGGTGAGTTTACCTGCCTGGATGTCTCCGGTGAGATGCGATGGCGTTTCCAGACACGCCGCCGCGTGATGTCCACCGGTCTGGTGAATGAGGGCCTTGTGTATGTCGGCTCTGACGACTGGTACATGTATGCGCTGGACCTCGCGCAAGGGTATCCCATCTGGCGCATCCGCACGCGCGGCCCGGTCGTTTCTTCGCCGGCCTACGCTGACAAGCTGGTCTATTTTGGGTCAGCCGATGGCGCGGTATACGCGCTTGACGCGCTGAGTGGTCGCGAGTTCGTGGAAATTCGATACCGGTGCGGCGGTGACTTCTTCCCCTGCGGTGTATCGTGATGCTATCTATGTGGGTTCGGCAAACGGCCTCTTTTATTGTTTGCATGCCAGGACGGGCGAACTGTTGTGGCAGTTCCAGAGCCAGGGCCCGATACTGTCGTCGCCTTGTATTGCCGACGATATGGTGTACGTTGGTTCGGATGACCATCATATCTATGCCCTCCAGGCATAGACGGATGTCTGGGGAGAAACTAGGATGATGAAGCTGTTCCGCCGGTTATTTGGATCGAGCACTGATGAAGAGAGCCCGTCGGCGGCATCTGTGACCCAGATGCCTGTGGCGGCGGACAGCCCGGAGGCCATGACAACCTCCGACGAGAGACGGGAAGGCCCACTTCAAACTCGGCCTTTGCCACCCCCCCGGGCATTTATTACCAACACCCGGCGGGTTCTCTACGGACTCGCCAGCGATGTAGGCCAGTCACGCAGCAACAATCAGGATGCTTCTCTGGCATTCATGGCGGTCACCGAGATGGTCGGCAGCCCGCCGGCTATCGGATTCTTCATTGTTGCCGACGGTATGGGCGGGCATCACGACGGCGAGCTGGCCAGTGCCGTCACCGTGCAAACGCTCTCGCGCCGCATCGTCGACGAGATCGTCATGCCGCATTTCATGGGAATTGAGCGCACCGCCGACCAGAAAACCATTCCGGAAGTGCTGGCCGATTCGATGGATGCAGCCAACACGATGGTTCAGGAGCGGGTGCCGAATGGCGGGGGCACGACGGCCACCTGCACGGTTATTCGCGGCGATCTGGCTTATATTGCGCATGTTGGGGACAGCCGCGCCTATCTCGTTTCGGATGGCAATCTGGAACTGATCACTCGCGATCACTCGCTGGTGCAACGCCTGGTAGAGTTGGGTCAGATCACCCCTGAAGAAGCGAAGGTGCACCCCCAGCGGAATGTTCTGTATCGTGCTATCGGCCAGGGTGAGACACTCGAAGTCGACGCCGCAACCCGGCGGCTGCCGCCTTCGTCTCGCCTGTTGCTGTGCAGTGATGGCCTGTGGGGAGTTATTGGCGACGAGAAGATAGGTGAAATTCTGGCCGAATGCTCCGATCCACAGGAAGCCTGCGACCGGATGATTGCCGCGGCCAACGGCAAGGGCGGACCCGATAATATTACCGCTGTTCTGGTGCAGATGCCCGACTGAGTTCGCGGGGTAGTGGATAGAGATCCATATGGGGTTCCTTGATTACTACACAATGCTCGGGGCATCCCCCTCGGCAAACGAGGATGATTTGCGTGTGGCTTACCGCCTGGCCGCACGACGCTTTCATCCTGATGTGAATAAGTCCCCGGGAGCCTCGCTGGTCTTCAAGAACATCAATGCGGCTTACGAGGTCCTGAGCGATCCGGTCCAGCGGGCGTCCTACGACCGTGTGTGGGAGGATCGGGCTTCGGCGACCACAGGGCTGCTGCTTGAGACGTTCTACAGTCGCCACAACCTGCGTCCAATCGACGAGCCGCAGCTTCTGTACGTGCTGCTGAAGGTTCATCCCCTGCTGGAGATGAGCCTGTCCACCGATGCGCCGCTGAACCTGGCGCTGGTGGTCGACCGCAGCACGTCGATGAAAGGTGAGCGGCTGCACCATGTGAAGTCCGCCGCCCAGCGCATTATCGACGAGTGCCGCCCACAGGATGTTGTGTCGCTGATTACGTTCAGCGATAATGCCGAAGTGATCATTCCGGCCCAGCACCCGACAGACCCGCGCAATCTGAAGTCGCTGATCAGCACCGTCCGTGCCGACGGCGCGACGGCTATTCTGGCCGGTCTGCGCGCCGGCCTGGCGCAGGTCGAGCGCAACCGCAGCGGCCATTATGTGAATCACGTGGTGCTCATTACCGATGGCCGGACCTATGGCGACGAGGAAGACTGCCTGGTGCTGGCCGGGCAGGCCCGCGAAAACGGAGTGGGTATCAGCGGCATGGGTATCGGCGAAGACTGGAATGACAGCTTCCTCGACAAGCTTGCCTCGGTGACCGGCGGCTCGTCGGCCTACGTCAACACGCCATCGGCGGTCACGCGCTTTCTTCACGACCGCATTCGCAGCCTGGCAACGGCCTACGCCGAACGTTCGGCGCTGATTGCCGCGCCGGCCACCGACGTTGAGCTCGAGTCGATCACGCGTGTCTCGCCGGATCCCATGACGCTTGACGTCAACGAGCAGCCGATCCCGCTCGGCACGCTTGACGGGCTGGCCGGCATGTCGATCATGCTCCAGTTCCATCTGAACACCAGCCGCGCCAACCTGGGCGAGTTCTTTGTGGGCCGGGTAGAGGTTGGGGGGGAAGTACTGGGCTCCGGCCAGCGGTCGGAACGGGTCGTTCAGGATCTCACGATTAGTATCGTGTCGGAGAGCCCCGAAGAGTCACCTCCCCCGGAACTGCTCGACGCCCTGAGTCGTCTGTCGCTTTATCGGCTGCAGGAACGCGCTCGCGAGGCGTTGGAAGAAGGTGACGTGGCCGAAGCTACGCGCAAGCTCGAAGCGCTTGCCACGCGCCTGTTTGAATCCGGCAACGAGGACCTTGGGCAGGTTGCCCTTCAGGAGGCGCGGCGTGTTGCCCATACGCACCAGCTCTCCGACGAAGGCTCGAAGCAGATTAAATATGGAACCCGGGCGCTCCTGCCCTTTACTGAGGATGATCGATGATTACGTGTCCGAACTGTCAACACGACAACCTTGAAGGAGCGTTGTTTTGCGAAGAATGCGGGCTTAACTTGTGGGGCGACACGCAGGCTGAAGCGTCGACTCGCAAGCTCGAAGAGGAATCGAACGAGTTCAGCGTCAAATCTGGCTGGGGAACGGCAACCTTTCAGGATCAAAACCAGATTATCCTGCACGTTCGTGATGCCCAGGAGCCGCTGACCGTTTACCCCACCTCCGAGTTTCTGATTGGCCGCCAAGACAACGCCAGTGGCATCTCGCCCGACCTTGACCTGACACCTTTTGGGGCGCTTGAGAAAGGCGTGTCACGCATCCACGCCGCACTGCGGCGTGGTGACGAGGTCCTGTCAATCGTCGACCTGGATAGCGCCAACGGCACGTTCTTAAACGGCCAGCGCCTGGCTGCCCATCAGCCCCGGCTTCTGCGTGATGGCGACGAGATTCGCCTGGGCAAGCTGGTCATGCACATCTATTTCAAGTAGATGCCCAAGAGAAAACCGTGAATAGACTTGCGGCAGGAACAACCGCTTTCTGCCAGCTCTCAACAAATGGTGATAACAATGGCGTATCGTATTCAAGTTCACATTGCTAATGACGACCCGGTGGTCCTCGAGGTCGACGAGCTGCCAACACCCGAAGCTCAGTTTATCATCGGTATAAACCCCATGCGCCGCGATGGCAAGGACGTGCCTTACATCCTGCGCGAAGTTAACCAGGTTATCTTTCCCATCTGGCGCATCAACTTCATCCAGATTCTGCCCAGTGAAGAGCAAGAGCAACTCGAAACCTTTGTGCGCGAAGACTAGCTATGCAGCCGCAATCACAGCGTTCTGAGGTTACCTATACAGGGTTGCAGGTGCTCGTCGTGGATGACGAGACCCGTATGATAGATTTTATCCGGTTGAATCTTGAGCTTGAAGGGTTCAAGGTCTTCGCTGCCGGCAACGGCGTCGAAGCGCTGGATATGGTTCGCAAGTATATCCTCGACCTGATCATCCTCGACATTATGATGCCGCAGCTCGACGGCTTTGAGACGCTGCGCATGCTGCGCGAGTTCTCTACCGTGCCGGTAATCATGCTGACTGCCAAGGGCGAAGAAGAGGACAAGGTTCGCGGGCTGGAGTTGGGCGCGGATGACTACGTAACCAAGCCATTTGGCGCGCGTGAGCTGGTCAGCCGGGTGAAGGCTGTCTTGCGCCGCACGCAGACCGTCGTCGACCCCGGCGGGGCTATCCTCAGGATCGATGACCGTCTCAGCGTCGACTTCAACCGCCGTGAGGTAATCGTCGAGGGCGAGCACATTAAACTGCGCCCAACGGAGTACCGGCTGCTGTATCACTTGATCGAGAACGCCGGTTGGACCGTCCCGCATGAACAGCTTCTGGCCAAGGTGTGGGGCTACGAATACCGCGACGAGACGCACTATGTGCGCCTGTACATCAACTACCTGCGCGAGAAGATCGAGAAGGACCCATCAAACCCCAAATACATCCTCACCGAGCGCGGCATTGGCTATCGCTTCGTCGACTTCCGCAAGGATCAGCCGGCAGAATAAGAACCGCATCCGAAAACAAACACGGGTCATCCCGGATTTCGGGATGACCCGTATCGATTCTGTGCTGATGAAGGATCGCAACATCTAACGCCCGGCGAGGAGCCCCAGCGAGATCAGATCCTCGTCGAGCTGCTGTACGAAGTCATAGCTGTACAGCTCCTGCGGTTCGATCCACACAAACTCGCTGTGCTCATGCTCAATGGCAATGTTGGGTTGCTCGACGCGAAACAGGAACGGGTGGACGTTCAGCGTGTCGCCCCATTCGGCGTGAACGACGACGATTTTCCCGCTGCGTACCGGGACGTCGTGCAGTCCGACCTCCTCGGCCAGCTCGCGGATGGCCGCCTCACGTGGCTGCTCCCCTTCTTCGACATAGCCCGTTACAAAGCACCACTTATTGGGGTTGGTCGAGTGGGTTGGCGCGCGCTTGAGCAGCAGCACTTTCCCGTCGGCCCGCTGTACGACCGCTGCGGCGATCCGTGAGGGGCTGCTTCCGCTCATGCCGCGCTTTGCTCGTCGCTGCCGACCGGAACCGGGATCGGCGCGTTGCCAATCTCACGCAGTTCTTGAAACGCCGCTGCGGCCTGGACGAACGCCTTGAACAGTGGATGCGGTTTGTTAGGCCGGCTCTGAAATTCAGGATGAAACTGGCTGCCAACCATGAATGGATGATCGGCCACTTCGGCAATCTCGACCAGTCGCCCGTCCGGCGAAACACCGCTGAAGCGCAATCCTGCTTCTTCCAGCGCCTCGCGGAAGGCGTTGTTGACCTCAAAGCGATGCCGGTGGCGCTCATTGATCTGTGGCACGCCATATGCCTCACCGGCCTTAGTTCCGGGCACCAGCACGCACGGGTAATGCCCCAGCCGCATTGTGCCGCCCATGTCGCTCAACGACTTCTGATCGGGCATCAGGTCGATCACGGGGTGGCCGCTGGTGTTGTCAAACTCGGTGCTGTTGGCATCTTCCCAATCGAGCATGTGTCGCGCGAACTCGATCGTCATAGTCTGCATACCCAGGCACAGCCCCAGGTAGGGTACCTTGTTCTCGCGAGCCCACTGCGCCGCCACAATCTTGCCCTCGACGCCCCGGTAGCCAAACCCGCCCGGCACGACGATTCCGTCGACATAGGCCAACCGGTCCCAGTTCTTGCCCTTCTCCAGGTCGCCTGAATAGACCCACTCAATCTCGACATCGTAACCGGCGGCGACGCCGGCATGGTACAGCGCCTCGCGCACGCTCATGTAAGCGTCGTGCAGCGCGGTGTATTTGCCCACTAACCCAACGCGCAGCTTGGGCTTGGGCGTCTTGATGCGCGCTACCAGGTCACGCCAGCCGGAAAGGTCGACCGGCTGGCTGTCCAGGGCGAGCCGCTCGACCAGGTAATCGCCCAGCCCCGCGTCTTCCAGCAGCAGCGGCACTTCGTACAGGTAAGGCGTCGTCGCCAGTGGGATCACACCGCGCTTTTCGACGTCGCAGAACAGCGCGATCTTGTCCATCATCTCGCGTGAGACGGGGTAGTCCGACCGGGCAACGATCACGGCTGGTTGAATGCCAATACCGCGCAGCTCGTGCACGCTGTGCTGGGTGGGCTTGGTCTTCAGCTCGCCGGTCGCGCCGATGTGCGGCAGAAACGTCACATGCAGGTACAGTGTATTCTCTGGGCCAACATCCATGCGCATCTGCCGGATGGCCTCCAGAAAGGGCAGGCTCTCGATGTCACCCACCGTTCCGCCGATTTCCACGATGACCACTTCCGCCTCGGTCATCTTCGCAACGTGCAGGATGCGCTGTTTGATCTCGTTGGTGATGTGCGGGATGGTCTGAATCGTCGCGCCCAGATAGTCACCCCGGCGCTCTTTGGCGATGACGGCATTGTACACCTGCCCAGTCGTGAAATTGCTGGCACGTGTCAGGTCGATGTCGACGAAGCGCTCATAGTGCCCCAGGTCGAGGTCCGTCTCCGCGCCATCGGTCGTCACGTACACCTCGCCGTGCTGGTAGGGTGACATCGTGCCAGGGTCGACGTTGATATACGGGTCGAGCTTTTGCAGCGTCACCGAGACACCTCGCGCCCTCAGGATGCGCCCAATTGCTGCCGCAGTCACGCCCTTGCCAACACTGCTAACCACCCCACCTGTACAGAAAATGTATTTCGGCATATCTGCACTGTCCCGTCCCTGTGTCTTCTGACGTGAATTGCCGCCCGAGGCAGCCCGCATGAGGATGCCATAAAGAGAGGCGGGGAGGTAATAGCGCCTGGCTACCTCCCCGCCTGAATGTGCCGTTCTAGTATCTCGTTTTACGGGCGTTTATGCTCAACATGTGCCCTGTTGTAACACGTTACAAGAGCTTCATCAAATCGTCTGCGGTCCGGCGCATATCCAGCAGCACCAGGCCGAGCTTGGCATCCTCGCGGGCCAGCATCGTCAGGACCGCATCCTCGCCGACGGCCATCAGCAGCACGTGGCCTTCCTTGCCACGAATGTACACCTGGTCGAGTGTGCCGCGCCCCAGCTCGCCGGCAATCCGCTCTCCCAGCGACAGCATGGCGGCCGACATCGCCGACACGCGGTCTTCTTCGACACCCTGGGGCAGCGCCGAGGCCATTGTCAGGCCGTCTACGCTGACCACGGCTGATGCCTCGACGCCTTCCGTCTGTTGAAGGTCTTTGAGGCGATCCACCATCTGTTCCGTCCGCGATTTTGCCATGAGCTTCCACTCCTTATACCGTCATACGGCCTGTGGACTGAGCCGCGCGGGAATCGCGAAATTCTGTGGCGATCCTTCATCGGGATTGTTGCTCGATGGTCGCCGCTGCTATGTTATGATCGGTATCGAATCTATTTTAGCACATGCACGGCAAAAGAGCTATTCTGGTGACAGCCACGTGGGCACACAGCCGCTTTGTGGGTCGCCGCGCGCAGGTTATAATGGCCAAGTATGATCGTCCAGACCTCTACTCACTGAGGTTGAACCTCTGCTGGCGAGCGGCAGCCAGCGCCACCCCGGCCCAGCATGTACAGCGCCACTGGCTGGCCTGGTCCGAAGTGGCGTCTGATTCTGTAACTCTCATCATCCCTGGTTTGCATCAACAGCCAGCGTACTGGAGATACAACTCATGGAATTCTTTTCGCGGCCCGAATTTGAAGCGGCGGCCAACTATATCAGGATGCGCACGCAGCACCGGCCTCGTGTAGGCGTTGTGCTGGGCTCCGGGCTGGGCGCTTTCGCCGATTCGGTCGAAGACGCGGATATCATCCCCTATGCCGATATCCCCCACTGGCCGCGCTCGACAGTCCCCGGACACACTGGGCAGCTTCATATTGGCATTCTGGAAGGCCAGCCTGTCCTGGTGATGCGCGGGCGTGCGCACTTCTACGAGGGATATCCACTGTCGCAGGTGACGCTGCCGATCCGCGTGATGCAGCTTCTGGGGCTGGAGATCGTCATCCTGACCAATGCTGCCGGCGGATTGAACAAAGCCTTCAGCGCCGGCGACCTGATGCTCATCACCGACCATATTAACCTGCTCGGCATGGCGGGCAACAACCCGCTGCGCGGCCCGAACGACAACTCGCTGGGCGTGCGCTTCCCGGACATGAGCCGTATCTACGATCCTGAACTGCGGAAGATCGCCGTCGGCGTGGCAGGGGATGAGGCCATCCCGCTCAGACAGGGGGTTTATATTTGCCTTGCCGGCCCGTCTTTCGAAACGCCCGCCGATGTTCGCTTCCTGCGCGTCATCGGAGCCGACGCCGTGGGCATGTCGACTGTGCCGGAGGCGACCGTTGCGCGGCATGGCGGCCTGCGCGTGCTGGGCTTTTCAGGTATCAGCAATCTCGTCGTCGATGATCCGGAGGCTTCGGCAGAGACCACTCACGAAGAGGTGCTCGACGCCGGGAAGATCATGTCGCCCCGCCTCGAGAAGCTGCTGCGGGGGATTCTGCGCCGCCTTCCTGATGCACAGAAATAGACCTGTCCGGCGTTCATGACTACGCTGCTGCTGTTTATTTCACGTATCTCAATTGTCCTGTATGCGCTGGCTGCTGCCGGGGTCTTCTTTGCTGTGCGGGGGCTGATCGTGGCGGGCCGCTCGCGCCGGGCAGCCGTATTTGGCCTTGAACGTGAAGCTGCCCGGCTCCAGCGCCGGCGCTCGGCCAGCACCATTATCACTCTGCTGCTGTTGTCTTCGGTCGTCTACATTATCCAGAACATCGTCGTGCCAAACCTTGACGTGCCGACCGCGGGCCCAACTCCCACCCCCATTGTCTTTGTGCCGACGCAGGTCACCGGCACGCCGGCCCTGCTGCTGTACCCCACCATCACGCCCACAGCCGGACTGCCCCCGGCGCAAACCGGCGAGACACCCACCCCGCCCCCTGAGGCGGCAGCTAACGGCTGCGACATCATCGGTGCGACGATTACCAAACCTGTTCCCAACGACCTCGTCTCCGGGCAGGTGCAGGTCGAGGGCGAGGTCAACGTGCTAAACTTTGGCCTGTACAAGTTTGAAGTCATGGGGCCGTCGACCGAGGGGACGTGGGTGGTCGTCGGGACGTACCTTTCGGCAGTGCCAAGCGGCTTGCTGGGCGTGTGGGATGCCACTTCGTTGATACCCGGCAACTACTCGCTGCGCCTGGTCGTCTATCGCGCCGATGGCAGCCTGATCACGCCTTGCGTGGTGCCGATCACGATCGGTGGCCGCGAGGCGGTGCCCTCAGGCCCGTGATGCAGGATAGCCTATGACTGCTGCTCCCCAACGTAACCGCGTTATTGTCATCGCCGTCCTGGCAGTGATCGTCGTCGCCTTGCTGGCGGCAGCTTTCTGGGCCTACACCCAGGACGACGTATTCATCACTTATGTGTACAGCCGCAATATCGCGCACGGCCAGGGGTTTGTCTTCAACCCCGGCGAGCGGGTGCAGGGCAGCACCACGCCGCTGTACGCGCTACTGATGGCTGGCGTGTCGCTGCTGACGCCCGACCTGCTCCATGCCGGGAATCTGCTCAGCGCGCTGCTGCTGCTGGCGGCCTGCGCTTTGGCCTTCGACCTGACGCGTGAGGAGCTGTCGATCTACGCCCGCGTCGCGCTGATCCTGATCCTGATCACCTCACCGCTGGTGTACGTTAGCTTTGGCATGGAGACGCTGCTGTACACCGCATTGCTGATGCTCGCCTTCTGGCTGTGGCAGCGTGAGCGGCGTGGCTGGGCGATGCTTGTCGCGGCGGCGCTCACCTGGACCCGCGCCGACGGGATCGTGATGGGCGGCACACTCGGCTTGCTGGCCCTGGCCGACACGTGGCGGTCCCGCCCCGCCGGAGCTCCAATGCCTCGCCTGCGCGATCTTCCCTGGAAGGAAGGTGTCATCTACCTGCTGGGCATTGCGCCGTGGTTCGTCTTCGCCGCGCTGTACTTTGGCACGCCGCTGCCCAATACCTTCAGCGCCAAGCAGGAGATCCTGCACGGCGTCAAATTCTGGACCGATGGCTGGGGCTGGTGGCGGTCATTCTATGGCAACAACTGGCTGTCGCTGCTGGCTGCCCCGCTGATCGGGCTGGGGGTGTGGCGCGTATGGATGCATCCGCGCCTGCGCCCGATTGCGCTGTGGGCAGTGCTGTACGCGCTGGGCTACACTGTTCTCAACGTGACAGCCTTCTGGTACTACACGCCGTTGTTTGCGGTGATGGTCTTGCTGGCCGCTTTCGGCGGTGAGTGGCTGGCCCGTCAGCTTGTGGCGCGCGCCACCGACCGCCGGTTTGTCGCTGCCGGGGCGGCGGTGATTGTGCTGGGCTCCGCCGCGCTGGCGACCGCGCAGGCGCTCAAGTACGGTAATCCGCCGCCGCGCGTCGACACCTATCGGGATGTCGGCCAGTGGATCGATGCCAACACGCCCGCCGACTCGACGCTGCTGCTCGGCGACCTGGGCATCGTCGGCTACTATGCCCAGCGCCACACCATGGACGTGCCGGGCCTGATCACGCCGGAGATGCACATCAAACACGAGGGCTACGCCGTCGCCAAGTTCCGGCCCGATCTGGTTGTCGCCACCCAGTACTGGACGTGGGTCAACCTCGTCGAGCAGGATTGGTTCCACCAGTACTATGCCCCGCTGGTCCAGATCAGCGCCGCCGGCGATGCCTTCAGTCCGATAGCCATCTACCGCCGCACCTTGCCGCTGACCACGCCCGCCGAAGCTGTGCAGGGCTTTGACCTGCCATTGACCTGCACCGTCGCGCTCCAGCCCGGCGACGCGCTGCCGGTAGAGATCCACGCGCGCCTGCTCGCACCCACCGGCGGCGTGCTGGCCGAGGTGGCGCACCCCTTCTTTGAGGGTCAGTACCCGGACCCGGAAGCACAGGCACGCGAGACGCTGATCGATCAGATTGCCCTGCCGCTCGACGTGCCGCCGGGGCGCTATACGTGGGAGCTGAACTGCGACACGACGCAGCAGGGGCAGGTCGACGTGGTGCCTGTCACGCAGGATAAGGACTACACGCCTGTCTCCGGCGCGCAGTGGGATGACCTGGCGCAGCTTTCCGGCGTGATCTATCGTGACGGGCTGCAAACGTGGTCGGGCGGATCGCTGGCGCTGGCGCTGGACTGGCGGGCGCTTGGCCCCGGCCAGACGGATTACAACGTCTTTATCCACCTGCTCGAACTCGTCGGGCCAGCTTGTCGCGCAGGTCGACGGCCCACCGCGTGGTGGTGCGCGTCCGGCCACCGGCTGGCAGCCCGGCGACACCATCGTCGACGTGCGCCGCCTGCAGCTCCCCCCCGACCTGCCTGCCGGCGACTATCAACTTGTGGTCGGCTGGTACGACTGGCGCAGCGGCGACCGCCTGCTGCTCTCGGACGGCAGCGACGGTTTCACGCTGCCCGGCGTGGTCCGTAACCGCTTCCCCGGTGGCAGCGGCCTGCCGTAGGGGGAAGCGAAAACGGGAGCATGAGCCCCCGTTTTTCAATCGTTCGTCCATTTAGCTTGCGTCGACGATCCTGACGCGCTTGTTCGCGTGGCGCAGGCTCGTGCCCTTTGAGCCGTACCTCGACCTCCACCTCGACATGATCGCCGCTGGTGCCGATCTCCCACGTCCATTCGCAGCGACCGTTCTCGCCGGCCTTGCTGATCGAGCCGTCGAGCGAGTTCGGCGCGCGGCCCGTCGAGTAGGTGGCTTTCAGCGTGCAGGTCGCTCCGGCCAGCGTCTCCACGCGGATCGTCCCTGCCTGCCGCCGGACGAATGCCGCCGGTCTGGCCGTGATCTTCAGCGGCAGTTTGTCCGCTTCGGCGGTAGGCTTGGCAGGCGTCATGATCGCCGTCTCTCCCTGCGGCGGGCGCAGCAGGATGCCGGTAGGTGGCCGGTGAGCCAGGCTGGATGGCTCGGCCTGCTCACGCCGCCGCTGCTGGACTTCGTGCACCAGCAGCACGATCAGTACCGCGCCCAGCGCCGCGCCAAACGCGATGAGCAGCAGGCGCTGCAAGTTCTTGATCAAACGGGCTGGTCTGAACATCTCGCACGACCTTTCGCTAACACGCCAGCATGACTATCTCTATTATAAACCATGCCGGTCTGTCATTCCTGTGAGCCGCTGCGCGCCTGGCGGTAGTCTTCCGGTGTGTCGATGTCACGCAGCACCGAACTGCTGTCGACTACAACGTGATATACCTCGTCTTCATGCGCGCGGATCACGTCACGCGGGGCAGCGTCGTCGGGCAGCTCCATGATCGACGGCCAGAAAGCCCGTTCGATGATGATCGGGTGGCCCCTGCGGTTCTGGTAACTGGGCGCGACGATCCGCCCGCGCCCTTCGGCGTAGGCCAGCATCAGCGCGCGCACCATATCCGGCTGGATGCCCGGCTGGTCGCCCAGCACCACCATGCACGCCTCGCTGGTGTCCCATATGGCTTCCAGCCCCACCCGCAGCGAGGACAGCATCTCGCCTTTGGCGTAGTCGCGGTTGTTGACGACGCGCACCGGTAGCCCTTCGACCTGCTTGCGGATGGCGTCGTGCCATTCCCCGCTGACGACAACGATCTCGTACGGCCCGCAGGCTGCGACCTGCTGGCAGACGTGGTGGATGATCGTCAACGAGCCGTTCCACGGCAGCAGCATCTTGGGCTCGCCCATCCGGCTCGACTGGCCAGCGGCCAGCACCACCGCGCCGATCCGTCGCTGCGCCTCGCGGATGGGATCCGTTTCCTGCACCGAGCCGATCAGCACGCGGTCGACGTTCAGGTCGCTCAGCGCGCGTTGCGCGATCAAGCGCGCCTGCGGCAGCGTATCGTCGGTGACCTTGTTGAGCAGTGGCGCGAACCTTGCGCCGGGCGGCGTGCGCTTGGCCCCCAGGAAAGGGTTCAGTAGCAGGGCTGCGATCAATTCGGGCTCGACGGGTTTGGCAGGAGGCCAACCGGTGTGCCGCACGATCGGGTCCACGTTGTAGACGTGCGCCTCGTCGAGCGGTTGGCCCAGCACATTCAGCCCCACCACCGGCACGACAATCGTCGCCGAGATCGGCATGGCGGGCTCGTGCGACTTGGGCGCTTTCAGCGGCAGCCGCCGCGCTCCGTCCGCCTCGATCAGGATCGCATCGACCATGCTCAACAGTGGCAGCAGGTTGTCGTCGAGCCAGCCCGGATCGACGCCCCGCACCTTTCGTCCTTCGACGCGTGAGTACAGGAAGACGTGCCGCCGGCGCTCCAGTAGATCGGCCAGGCTGGCCGGCAGACTTCCGTCCGCGCTCAACGCGACAGACTCCGGGATCGCGTCCAGCTCATCCCGCGCAATGCGTGTGGTGGTCGTCGCCAGCACGCGCAGGCCCTGCCCGGTCAGCTCCTCCGCCAGCCGCCGCATGGCGCTGGTCTTGCCGCCCGCGCCGACGAACGCGACGACCTCCCCCCGCCGAACGTCCAGCGCGCGCGAAAGCTTCATCGTCCTGACCGTACCCGCTCGCGGATCACCGGGTGCCCAAGTAATGCCTCCAGCGCGCCCCCGCCGACCGCCAGCGCCTTATCGGAGATGGTGAAGCAGTATTCGCGCCGGGCACGGGGGTCGAGGTCGCCGATTTTTGTCTCGGCTTCGACGGCCAGCCCGTCATGGACCAACCCGCGCAGCACGCCGGCGAACGGCGCGCGCACCGGCTGGCCGCCCACTTCTGCGATCATCTCACCCTCCGCAATGCCCTCGCCAATTGCCCGCCGCCCTACGACGGTTCCCGCCACTGGCGCGCGCAGCACCCGATCGACGACGCGGTCAAGCACGCGGCCCGGCTGGTGGGTGTCAGGCTCTGCCGATCCTTCCCAGATCACACGGCCCATACAGTGCCCGCGATTTGTCTCAAGCACAGCGTGACAATTCTCCGGTGCGCTGAAGCCGGGCCCCAACCCGACTATCAGCGCAGGTTGGATCGGTTGAGGGCCGGGGTCCCGCTTGAGCATCCGCGCGTCAAACAACGCCACTGCGTCATACGCGGGCAGCAGGCTGCCGGCTGGATCGACCAGCACGGCGATCTCGCCCGCACGCTGCGCCGCCAGCGCTGCCTCGATGCTGTCGACTCGCCGCGCGGTGATTCCCTCGACGGCGATTGCGCCCTCGATAGCCGCCGATCCGAATGCAACGGCCCGCCGCACAAGCAGCGGCTGCTCAAGCTCGGTGATCAGCACCGGAAACCCGGCCTGATGCAGGCGGAAGGCGACCCCGCTCCCGAGGTCGCCGCCGCCGCGTATCACCACGCGAATCGCCTCAAATGGCGAGCGGCTCACGATGCGCCTGACCGCTTACTTGCCGAGGCCGGCTTCGCGGAAGCGGGCTACCAGCCGTTCGGGGATCAGCGGCAGGTCGGTGAACCAGATACCAGTGGCATCGTGTAGCGCCGAGGCCACCGCCGGCGCATAGGGCAGGAGTGGCATCTCGCCCATGCCGCGCGCGCCCCACGGCCCGATCGGGTCCGGGTATTCGAGGATGACCAACTCGACCTGCTGCGGGATGTCCAGCACACCGGGGATCAGGTAGTTGCTCATCAGCGAAGTCATGACGTGCCCTTCGCGCATCTGGAAGTTCTCCAGCACGGCGTAACCCTGTGCCTGCACTACCGCTCCCTCGATCTGACCCCGCACCAGCATCGGATTGACGGCGTGGCCCACGTCGTTGGCGCAGATCACGTTCAGCACGTTGATCTGCCCTGTCTCAACATCCACCTCAAGCTCGACGATCTCGGCGACGTAGCCGTAAGCGAAATTCGGCTCGCTTTTGCCCGTCTGTGGATCAAACATGGTGGTTTTGGGTGGGCGATAGGTGTAGCTGCCGATAGCGGGCCGCTCCTCATCCTTCCATGCTTTGAGCGCTGCCTCCGCCGCGCCACGTATCGCATTGCCCGACATGAACGTCATGCGCGAGGCAGACACGCTGCCCGAGCTGCCAGTCACGGCTGTATCGGCCATCACCAGCCGCACCTTCTCAAGCGGCACGCCGACCGCCTCGGCGGTCATCTGCGCCATGACGGTGTGTGACCCCTGCCCTACTTCGGCCCCAGCGTGGCGCAGCACCACTTCGTCAATGTCCGCCTTGCCGCGCAGTTCGATGATCGCGTCGCACTTCTCCGGCGCGCCAAAGCTGAACCCAATGTTCTTATAACCAATCGCATAGCCGATCCCGCGCCGCCGGGTCAGGCCGCTGGCTGGCGGCGTGGCGGGCCGCTGCCAGTGTGCCTCGCAATTCTGCCAGCCGCCTTTCCGTGCGCATGCTTCACCAACCTCCTGCATCGTCACGCCTTTGGGCAGCGGCGTGCCGACGTGCGTCAGATCGCCGTCGTGCAGCACGTTCTTCATGCGGATCTCAACCGGGTCGATGCCCAGTTCTTCAGCCAGCTTGTCCATCTGAAGCTCGGCGGCCAGGATCGCCTGCGGCCCACCGAACCCCCGGAAAGCGCCGGTCGGCAAGTTGTTGGTGTAGATGGCATACGCGTCGACCTTGACGTTGGGCACGCAGTACGGCCCCACACACAGCATTGTCGCATTGCCCAGCACCTTGGTCGACGTGTAGGCGTAGCCGCCCGCGTCGGCCACCACCTCGATCTCCATCGCGGTGATCGTGCCGTCGTGCCGTGCGCCCCACCTGGCCTTGATCGTGAACGGGTGCCGCTTGTGGTGCCCCTTGATCAACTCCTCGCGGCTCCAGATGATCTTAACCGGGCGCTTGAGCTTCCACGCGGCCAGCGCCAGCACAATCTGCACCGACATGTCCTCGCGCCCGCCGAACGCCCCGCCGATGGCCGGGTAGATCACTCGCACCTGCTCGGGTGGCAGGTCCAGCGCGTGGCAGATCTGCTCCTGGTCTTCGTGCGTCCACTGCCCGCCGACCTCGACCGTTACCCGGCCCTGCTCGTCGAGATAGGCCAGCCCGGCTTCGGGCTGCAGGTAGGCGTGCTCCTGCCACGAGGTCGTGTATGTTCCCCCGACCGTCACGTCGGCCTGCTGCCAGCCCTCGTCCATGTCGCCTTTGCGCACGCGGTAATGGGTGATGATGTTACCGGGCGTGTTGGGGTGAAGCTGCGGCGCGCCCTCGCCCATCGCTTCGAACGGGTCGAACACGGCGGGCAGGTCTTCGTAGTCGACGCGGATCAGGTCGCGGGCCTCCGCTGCCGCCTCCTCCGTTTCGGCGACGATCAGCGCGAGGTTGTCCATTGTCGTACGAACGATGTCTGCCGCCTCCTTGTCGCTGCCCGGCCCGCACAGCACCGGCTGATCAGGCATGATCAGCCCGTACTCGTTGACCGGCACATCCTTCGCCGTGAAAATTGCCACCACGCCGGGCACGGCCTCTGCCGCGTGGGTATCAACCGAGCGGATGCGGGCGTGCGCGCGTTTAGAGAACAGCATCTTCATGTGCAGCATGCCCTCGCGGGCAAGGTCGCCGGGGTACTGCGCCTCCCCTGTGACCTTGCCTACAGCGTCCACCCGCCTGACGTTCTGACCGACGATTCGGGTTGCCATACCGGTACTACTCCTGGTGCTAGTCGCGTGGCCGGGTTGGAGAGTGTTGTAAGGCCACAATTTCCTGATTGATGATGCGCCGCAGGATCGCAACCGCGGCGGCGTAGGTGGGGTCCATGCCCCGATATGAGAGACTCCCGCGCCAAGGTTGCTATCCCTGCTGAGCGGCTTATCGGATGCGTAATGGATGATGCCAATGTCGAAACGGGCCGGGTGCAGCGACACGATCTCGTCTTGCGGGTGCCGCTTGGGCCGGATCAATTCGTAGGCCGCCGACAGGTAGGGCCCCGCTTCCATCTCGATGTCGGTGAAGCCCTCACGGTAAAAGACACTCATGAAGCGCGCGTTCTGCAAGAACGTGCCGCGCACGCTGACGGCCTTTTGATTGTCGAGTACGGTGCCATAGATCAGGTAGCTGGCCAGGTCGTCTGACGTAAAGCAGTTGGTGAACATATACGTGTTGGCCGAATGCTCGTCATGGACGACAGTCGGGATCATGATGTCGCCCACCCGCGCGTTGAGCGTGGCCGACTTGCCCATCAGGTAAATGCCCTCAATGCGCCCCACATTCTCCGAGATGCGTGTCAGGATTTCGTAGGCGGCCATGCCCAGCGGGTAGTCGATATTCAGGATCAGCGCATCGCTGCGCTTCAGCGCCTCGATCCCCTCCAGGCACAGGCGCGGGTCGATCCACTCCGGGTTAACCTTGCTCAGGTCGATGATCTGCGAGTCCATTTCGAAGCCGTGATCGCTGGGGATGCGCCGGATGCCGACCATCTCTTCTTCGACGATCCGAGCCGCGCGCGCCTCCCCGCCGAGATCCTGGATGTGCTTTTTCAGCACGTAGTACAGGAAGTTTTCGTGGCTGCTGGGAACAGCGTTTGCTTCGATGTCGTGAAACTCGGCCAGCAGGTCGTTCTGGCCGACCTCTTCCATGTAGGCACGCAGCGTGTCGCGCTGGCGCAGCGCATAGCCGGACCACAGGTTGACCAGGCTATGTGTGTTGCTACTGACAAAGTACACGCGCCGCGCATCGTAGTCGATGTCGGGCGTGCAGTTGTCGATGTTCAGCCACCAGTAGCGCATCGCCTTGCGGTAATCCGCCAGCGAGCCGGCCAGCAGCCGGATGCTGAAGCGTTTGGGGCTGGCCGCCGCTGCCTTCAACATGGGGATGGTCTGTTCCTGCCATGCGGCAAAGAGCTGCTCGACGTCCTCCAGCCCCGCCCCGATCGCTGCCGCCAGTGCCGCCATCTCATCTTCGTCCGGGCTGCCGCCGGGGTCGAGCTGTTCCAGGAAGCTGCGGGTCTGCGACGCGGACAGGACGCGGTGCAGCTTGTTCCATTCGATCTGGTAAGCCGTCAGCGCGGGGATGATATCGTCGATATCGGAGCGGCTGGCGATGTACAGCGCGAGCGTCTCGTGCCCATCGTAATAGGCGCGGCGGCGGCGGGCTTTCGCGGAGACCTCGTGCCACGTCGAAACCGGGTAGCCCCAGCGTTCGAACACGGCGCTGCGCTGCCCCAGCAGGATCAGCCGCGTGTTCGTGGCGCACTCCGGCAGCCGCAGCGACGCATAGATCATCGCATCGGTATCCAGCGCGGGCTCGTGCGCCTTGGCGTGCAGCAGTGACCCCATCCCCACGTGCGATTCGACCAGCGTCTCGATAGCCACTTCGCCGCTGCTGCGCAGCAGCGAGTAGTACGTTCGCACGTACAGGTCGATTTCGTCGCTGTCCGTTCGTGGAACAGTACGTTCCATCTTCGTGCCCTACCAGTTAGCAGCCCGCCACGCCCTGTTCAGCGCGCCTTCTTCTTCTTTGCTTTCTGAGCACGGATCTGCTCCAGGCCGATGTCCATCTCGCCACGAGCCGGCTTCATAATGCTGAACAGGATGATCATGGCTACCACAAACAGGATCAGGAACAGCAAACCCGTCACGATCAGGTTCTTGAGAATATCTGGCCAGCCTGCCGGAAAAGCGATCGGCAGCAACTTCCAGCCAAAAGACCCGAACGTGACATGCGCTGTTTCTGCGTAGTGGACAACGGCGGGCGATATGACATAGGAGAGTCCGCCGATCACGATAAACATGATGAACCCGATGAGCGGACCCAGCGGGCTGCCCTTTTTCTCCGTGGACTTGTGTTGGACGTTGCTCATGTGCTCTCCTCCTGTGTGATCTCGACGGCGCGCTCAAATGCCTGTAGGATAGCATAGTAGCCTGTGCACCGGCACAGGTTGCCCGTGATGCTCTGCTGCACGTCCCACTGAGACGGTGCGGGTCGCTCCTCCAACAGCTTTGCCCCCGACATGAGGAAGCCTGGAGTGCAGTAGCCACACTGCACTGCGCCCTTCTCGACGAATGCCTGCTGGATCGGGTGCAGGTGCCCGTCATGGGCCAGCCCCTCGACCGTCACGATTTCCGCGCCGTGGGCGCGCGGCGCGCCCACCATGCACGACATCACCGCTGCACCGTCCAGAAAGACGGTGCAGGCGCCGCACTCGCCTTCGGCGCAGCCCTCTTTAGTGCCCGTCAGCCCGGCGTGGTCGCGCAGCATACGCAGCAGCGTCTTGTGGTTCGCACCGCGAATGGTCATCTTCTGCCCATTGATCGTCGTCTCGATGGGTTCGTCGGCGTGGTGGGCAAAGCCTGCCGGCAGTGGCTGCATCACGCGGGCCTGCTGCGGACCCCACAGCATGACCGGGTCGGCGGGGAAGTCGGCCCGTTCGCTGCCGTCGCGCAGCGCAGCCAGCGCGCGCCGCACCAGCACGCGGATCATCTCTTTGCGATAGCCCGCCGAGCCGCGCACGTCATCGATGGGCCGCGCGGCCTGCATCGCCAGCTCTGCCGCCTGGTTGATCGTGTCGTCGCTCAGCGGCTTGCCGACCAGGAACGCCTCCGCTTCCGGCGAGGTGATGATGGTCGGCGCGACGGAGCCCTGCGTGATGACCACCTCACTGACTGACTTGCCATTCAGCCGTACGATAGCTGCCACATTAACCACCGAAATGGCCTGCGCCTTGCGCAGCCCCAGCTTGATGAACATGCCTCGCTGATTGGCGTCCAGCGGCTTAAAGGCGATGTCGGTCAGCAGTTCGTCAGGCTGCATGACCGTCCTGCGTACGCCGGTGTAGAACGCGCGCATCGGCACGATGCGCTCACCGGCGGCGGAGCGCAGTGTCACCTGTGCATCGAGTGCCATCAGAGGGGTAATGGTATCGTTCGCGGGTGAGGCGGTGATGATGTTGCCAGCCACCGTCGCCCGGTTGCGGATCTGCGGTGAGGCCTCCCACCAGGAGGCCTGCGCCAGGGGAAAGCCCCGCTCCACGATCAGCGGCGAGCCCGCCACGTGGTTATGCGTGGCCAGCGGCCCAATGTGGATCAGGCCGTCCTCGCCCAGCGTGATGCTGTCCAGGCCGGGGATGCGGGTGATGTCGATCAGCGTCGTGATGCCCTTACGGACGCCGCGCTCCAGTTCGATGATGATGTCGGTGCCTCCGGCGATGATACGCGCCGCCTGGCCGTGCTCGGCCAGCAAGGTGAGCGCTTCGTCGAGGGTGGCTGGTGTGTAGTATGCTTCCCACATGGCTCGTCTGCTATCCTTATTTTTCGAAAGTTTTCGACATGTCGTTGGCGATAGCTTCGACTTTCTCCCAGTCCTGGTTCTGTGCGGCAGTCATTAGCTCGGCGAGCTGCTTGTAGTTTAGCTGAGGGAGACCATTTGCAGTCGTGGCTTTGGCGGCTTCCTCGGTGGTCCTGATGGAATGAACGCTCGCCTCGCGCCCGATGGCGATGTTCGAGGCGTTATCTCCGATGATGGCGACAATGACGTCGCCTACCTGCTGTGGCATCGACCCCACAGCTTGTTCCAGCGCCCGTGACAGCAGGATGAATTGGCGGGCACCCCAAATCTCGCCGTGGTAGCCGGCACTGTCGGCGGCCAGAACCACCCGGACATTCGGATTCTTCTGGATGAAATCCTGGATATCTTCTAGCCCGGCCTCCCCGCGACGTTCCAGCAGCCGGTCGAGATCGTCCAGCAGGACAAGGCACTGCGTCTTGGCCAGCAGGGTTTGAACTTGCTCAGTTATGAAGGTTTTCGCGCCCGTTTCTGCCAGCGCCGACCACACCAGGGTCATCAGCTTGACCTCGCTCCGGTAGCGGCGCAGGTCAACATAGATCGGCAGCAGTAGCTCGCCGTCGGGCTCAAGCCCTGACTTCGCCAGGTGCCACATCACGCTGTAAAGCGCCTCGGTTTTTCCGGCGCCTGTCCGGCCCATAATGACGACGGGCTTACCCGGCTGAGCCGACGCAATGACCGCCTTCACGTTCTCTACCGGGCGTTCCGGGTCGGCAGGCAACGGAATGACCTGCTGCCCCTTGTCCGCCTGCGAAGCCGAGATGAAGCGGTCGTCTTCGACAATCGCCTGCAGGTAAGATCGGACGTCTTCCGGCAGCAACCCTACTACTGGCGCTGCCACTTCCAGCGACTGGGGAATCCGGATCTCGTTTCGCAGGATCACACGGGCCTCTTCGGTGTGATGGAGCGCGCTGTGTTTGGCTTCCACCCATTCGACTTGGACCCCCGCCTGCAGATCGCCGGGCCATGCCGAGCGCGAAAGAACCAGCCCATCACCCTGCCCCCAGTTGATCCGCATGTGGGCCCAGTCGTATCCTCCATTGCCCGGCAGGATATCGACCGTT
Source organism: uncultured Chloroflexia bacterium (assembly GCA_963787375.1). Lineage (GTDB taxonomy): Bacteria > Chloroflexota > Anaerolineae > Aggregatilineales > UBA3940 > CAWBCR01. Next base: position 537,394 of record CAWBCR010000017.1, read on the forward strand.
TTGGGGGTATCGCTGCCCAGCCCATAGATATAGGTTGTCGGGACGGTGGAAGGTTTGGCCATCGCCTGTTGAACAGTCCGGGCTTGCTCTAGGTAGGCGAGCCAGTCGTCCCGGTCGCTGCCCTCGCCGCTTCCCAGCCACGATGTGTCTGCAAAAACGTCGATCGGGCCTTCGGGGCCAAAGACAAAGGGTGTGTCGGGGATGGTCTGGAAAAGCGGCTGGACGCTGCGCAGGATGTCGGTGGTGCCGCCTAACACGGCAGGCAGCACGTGATCCCACATCAGGCTGAGGACTGGCTGGGCCTGCGGCCCGGCCTGATATTGCCCGCTGGCCAGGTGGATGAAGCTGCTGGGCGCGCCGCGGTCGACCGGCCCAAGGAGCAGCATCCGCGCGATGACCTCGCGGCCCTGCTCCTGATCGACAAACCAGCGGCACACTAGGCTGCCCAGGCTGTGCCCGATCAGGTAGAACTTGACAGGCGTGTTCTCGGGGATAGCCTGCGTCTCATGGACCGTTTTGGCGAACCCGCGGACCGCCTCGCTGAGTTTGCGCGCAGACAGGCGGATATCCTGCCGCCAGTCATACGAGAATATGAACAGGTCCACGTTCTCGCGGTAGCCAAGCTCACCGCTGAGGAAGCCGCCGACAAAAGATTCCCACAGGTCTATTCTGCCAAGCCCGATCTTCGGAATCGGCTGCGCGCGGCGAACCAGGCCGCCGACCCGCAGCGCCCCGCCTTTGAGGTGGCGCAGCTTGGCGAAATCGGTAAGCTCATCTGGCGGCCATATCCTATCTTTGTCCAGATACAACTCGGATGCCATCGCGCCAGGCACCAGAATGATCGGGTAGCGTTTGGCAGCCATCAGGCCTTCTCTCTAGCGCACGTCGGCGTGCGCGGACCGCTTCGCACCGGTTTCTTTTGACGCACCCGTTCGCTTCATCGGCTTGCCGGTGCCGCGCTTCTGCTGCGCGATGATCTCGGCCAAGATGCTGACTGCGATCTCGCGGGGGGTTTCCGCCTGAAGCTCGAGCCCGATCGGGGCGTGGACACGCGCCAGCGCCGTCTCGTCGAACCCCTTCTCGGTAAGCTTCTTGACTGTTGTTGCCCAGCGCCGGCGGCTGCCGATTACCCCGATGTAGGGCGCGGGCGTCTCAAGGAGCTGGGGTAGCATGGCCACGTCGAACGGGACGCCGCGCGTCAGCACTGCAACGTATGACTGCGCATGAATCGCTGTGTTTGCCGTGATGTCCTCCGGCTGGCAGACGACGTACTTGTCCGCAAACGGCACAGCCTGCGGGTTGCAGAGGTCTTCCCGGTCGTCGCAGGCCGTCACATGGAAACCCAGCCAGTGCGCCAGTTCGACGACTGCCTGCCCCACGTGTCCACAGCCGACGACCAACACAGTTGGATCAGGCATGATAGGCTCCAGAAAAAGGTCGACCTGCCCGCCGCACACGCCGGGGTCCCCACGCGAAGGTTCGGCCAGCTCGTAGTGCAGTGTGCCTGGCTGCCCTTTCTTGAGCAGGTCAAGCGCTTCCTGAATGACCCGGTTTTCCATCTCGCCGCCGCCGATGGTCCCAGCCAGGATCGCGCCATCTGCGCCGAGCAGCATCTTCGAGCCGATATGCCTCGGCACCGACCCCTGATCGTGGATGATGGTGGCTAAGATGACGCTCTGTCCGCCCTGCTTGGCTTTCAGAATCGCCTCGTACAGCTCACGGTCAGACATTGCGTTTGCTTTCCAACAAAAGGGGCTGCTCTTATGCCCCGTTGCTTGCTTGCAGCGCCCGCCACACCTTTTCTGGGTACAGCGGTGCGTCCTTGATCAGCACGCCAACGGCGTCGAACACGGCGTTGGCGATGGCTGGGCCCGCCCCATCGAGTGGGATCTCGGCGACGGCTTTGGCTCCGAACGGCCCGCTTTCTTCGTACGTTTCGACAAAAATCGTCGTCAGGTCGGGCACGTCATCAGCGCGGTAAATCCAGTACGGGCCGAAGCGCGGATTGAGCACGTGGCCCTGATCGTCATAGGCCAGCTCCTCGCACACGCCGTAGCCCGCCGCCTGGACCATCCCGCCTTCGATCTGCCCACTGGCTGTCACTGGATTGATTATAACACCGGAGTCGACGGCCATGACCAGCTCGTCGACCGTCACCTGGCCGGTCTGCGTGTCGACCGTCACCGTGGCAAACTGCGCGGCAAACGGCGGCGGCGACTCCGGCGAGACGTAGCTGCCGACCGCCATGATCTGGTGCTGCTGCTCGCCGTGCAGCGCGTTGAGTGCCACGTCGCGTAGCGTCACCGAGCGCCCATCGTGCGCCCACGCGGCGCGGTCGTGCAGCGATAGGTCGCCGGACTCGACGGCGTCGCCGTCTTTGCCCAACAGGCGCGCCGCCACCTCTTTGATCTGCGCGGCGACCAGCTCGGCGGCGACCACCGTCGCGCGGCCTGAGATATAGGTCGTGCTACTGGCGTACGCGCCCTTGTCGAATGGCGTGAAGTCCGTGTCAGACGAGTAGGTGATGAAGTCTTCCGGCGGGCAGCCCAGCACTTCGGCAGCCATCTGCGTCAGGACCGTGTCGGAGCCGGTGCCCAGGTCGGTCGCGCCGACCAGCAGGTTGAACGAGCCGTCGTCGTTCATCTTGATGCTGGCCGCGCCCATGTCCAGGTTGGGGATGGCCGTGCCCTGCATGACCATCGCCACGCCAATGCCGCGTCGCAGGTACGGCTGGCCCGGCAGGCTGTGCCAGTCAGGGTTGTCGTAGCGGTCGTGCCAGCGGATGGCCTCCGCGCCCTGCTCGACGCACTGCGGCAGTCCGCAGGTGTGGATGATCTCCGCCGAGCCTTCGCGGCCTTCGCTCCAGATTTTGCTGACCGGGTGCTCGTCGCCGGTCTTGATGGCGTTCTTGAGGCGGAATTCTAGCGGATCGAAATTCAATTCGCGCGCGATGCGCGCCATGTGCGTCTCCAGCGCCCAGAATCCCTGCGGCACGCCGTAGCCGCGATATGCCCCTGACGGCACCTTGTTGGTGTAGACGATATCGGCGTGGAACTTGATGTTGGGCGCATTGTACAGCGCCATTGCCTTGTGGCCGGTGTTCCCGGCGACAGTCATGGCGTGCGTGCCGCTGCCGCCTGTGTCAGACAGCGCATACATCGCATTGGCGACGATGGTACCGTCATTCATCACGCCGGTCTTCATGCTGATGACCATGTTGTGCCGCGTGCGGCTGGCCATGAACTCCTGCTCGCGGCTGTACTCCATGTGCACCGGGCGACCTGTGACAATCGTCAGGTGCGCGCAGATGTCCTCCAGCAGGATTTCCTGCTTGACGCCAAACCCGCCCCCGATGCGCGGCTTGATCACGCGGATTCGTTTCTCTGACAGCCCTAGCACTGGCGCGAGGATGCGCCGCACGTGGAACGGCACCTGTGTGCTGGTGCGGATGATCAGCCGGTCGTCCTCGTCGAACCACGTCACTACCACGTGTGGCTCGATAGGCGTCTGCTGCACCTTGGGGCTGTAGTAGGTATCTTCGAAGACGTAATCAGCCTGCCGGAACCCCTCCTCGACGCTGCCCAGCTCCCAGTCGACCACCGCCGCCAGGTTCTTGCTGCGGTCCTCGATGCGCCAGCTTTCCGGCTCGTCGTGAATGACCGGCGCGCCGGGCTGCATTGACTTCGCGCGGATCGAAGATCGCCGGCAGCAGATCGTATTCCACGTCGATCAGATCGAGTGCCTGCTGCGCGATCTCCTCCGTCTCTGCGGCAACGGCTGCCACGCGGTCGCCCACCCAGCGCACTTTGTGGTCGAGGCTGAAATTGTCGTGTGGACCAGGCTCTGGGTGCGACTGCCCGGCGGTGGTATACGCCACACGCGGGATGTCCCTGTAGGTCAGCACGGCGTGCACGCCCGGCAGTGCCCGCGCCTTGCTCACGTCAATGTTCTTAATCAGCGCGTGGGCGTGCGGGCTGAGCAGCAGCTTGCCCACCAGCATCCCGCGCATCTCGATGTCGTCGGTGAAGGCCGGGTGGCCCTGTGCCAGCTTCAGCGCGTCGACCTTGGGCTCCGGCTTGCCGACGAACTGCATCGGCTCTTCCTGCCCGGCTACGATCATTGTCGGCATGGGCGTCGTCTTGAGCAGCGTACTGCCCTCCGACCCGGCTGGTACGGGTGGCTCGACCTCCGGCGCAGTCGGCTCAAACAGCCCCGCCGGCGCAGGGATGGCTTCGTCGTCGCCGATGAGCGGCACTTCTTCGCCGCGCAGCGCGGCGGCAGCGCGCAGCACCGCCTGAACCGGCTTCAGGTAACCCGTGCAGCGGCACAGCACGCCGGTCAGCGCCTGGCGTACCTCGTCCTCGGTCGGGTTGGGCTCGGCATCGAGTAGCGCGCTGGCCGCCAGGATCATCGCCGGGGTGCAGTAGCCGCACTGGATCGCGCCAGTCTCGATGAAGGCGGTCTGCAGCGCGTGCAGCGGCTCGCTGCCTTTCCAGCCGCGCTGCTGGAGCCCGCCGACGCCTTCGATGGTCTCGATGGTGTGCCCGCCGACCTGCGCGGCCAGCATCACGCACGAGTTGACCGGCCTGCCGTCGAACAGCACCGCACACGCGCCGCATTCGCCGGTCTCGCAGCCGTGCTTCACGCCGAACACGCCGTTTTCGCGCAGCACAGAGAGCAGCGTCTGTCCGGGCCGCACGTCGAGCGTGGTGTCGTCTCCGTTGAGCTTAAAGGTGACCTGCATGGGTTCTCACTCTTCTGTCTGAACGCCAAGCTTGCCGAGGACAGTCCGCAGCGTTCGCCGCGCGAGCACCGGTGCGACGCTGCTGCGGTACTCCGCGCTGCCAAGGTAGTTGCTCATTACCGTATCGCTGCGCATAGTGAGGGCCATGTTGTCTACATCGGCACCGGGCCTGATCGTTTCATAGTTGACGATGCGCAGCGCGTCGACCAGCAACCCTCCGACGACCGTCCGCCCGGCGAGTTGCTCGCCGGATACGCGGTGCAGCACCGTCGCCGCGCACACAATGGGCTGATCGGCGGGGGTGCGGGCCACCTGTTCGTAGGCGGCGGCCATCTCCCCTTCCGGCAGGATCACCACCACGCCGGTCAGAAGCTGCCCGGCCAGCGCATCCGGCGCAAGGTTGGGCCACGGCAGCAGGTTGTCGTTGCCGGTGACAGCCACCTGCGCATCGAGCGCGGCCAGCGTCACGCTCAACGGCGAGTGAAGGTCGCCGCCGGCCAGAACACCGCCCAGCGTCGCAGTGTTGCGGATGTGCCAGCCTGCCATCCGTTGCGCCGCGTCGGACAGCAGGCCGTCGGCCACGCCGGCCAGCCCTTCGACCATTGCCTGCAGCCGAACCATCGCGCCCAGCCGCAGCGTGCGCCCTTCGCGTTTGAGGAAATCCAACCCCAACGCCGAGAGGTCAACCACCGCCTCGACCTGCGCCCCACCCTGCCCCACAATGGCCGTCCCGCCGGCCAGCGGCAGGGTGTGCAGGTCCTGGCGGCGAAGCAAGCGCAGCGCCTCGTTAAGGTCAGTGGGGCGATGGTATTCATGCAGGTTGTACAACATATCGGCCTCTTTCTTCGTGCCGCCTGTTATGCACTGTGATCGTGCCCTGACTGTGATGCGCGCGCCGCCTCGTACTCCTCGTCGCTGTACACCCGCCAGCCCAGCAGTTCGTGATCGGCGCCAGCAAGCTGCTCGGCGGAGATCTCGGCCAGCATCAGGTCGGCTTCGGCGCATACGCTGCCATCCGGCAGCCGGATCTCGGCGTGGGCCTGCGCCAGCCGCCCGCGATCTTTCACCATCTTCCCCACGAGCGTCAGCACGGTCTCGGTGGGCACGGGACGGCGGTACTTGATCTCCATCTTGGCCGTCATGAAGAAGCGGTCGGGGTTAGTGGTCATGACGGTCCGTCCGCCGGTCTCGTCCAGCATGGCCGCCACGACCCCGCCGTGAACCACGCCGGGGTAGCCCTGGTACTTCTCTCGCACGGTGTAGGTGGCCCGCACCTCGTCGAGGCCGTTATCGGTGAAGCGCAGCTTCAGCCCGACGGGGCTTTCCAGGCCGCACACGAAGCAGTGTTTTGAGTTGGGTTGCAGCTTAAACGTATCGCCGGTGCTGGTTGGTTTGTTCACGGGTTCCCTATCAGACATCAGGTTGAACAGGCGATGCTAATTGACCGCGAATGCGTCGATCATAGCTTTCACGTCGGGGCCAAGCGGATAGAGGATCGGGCAGGTGCAGCCCCGGTCGATGTACTCCTGCACTTTGGCGCGGCATTCGTCGGGCGTGCCGGCTGCGGCGACCATCTGCACCATCTCGTCGGGCACGAATTCCATCGCCGACTCGATCTGCTCCTCGGTAGCCGGCCAGCCCAGCCGCTTCTTGATCTCGGTGACCATGCTCTCGTCCGCGCCGAGCGCCTTGGCGAAGTGCGGCTGCTGGGCCAGATATTGCGTCACAAGCTTCTTCGCGCCGTCGAGCCCGCGCCGGCGGTCGGAGTCCATCGAGCAAACCATCAACTGAGGGCGATCCAGGTCGTCGACGCGCCGCCCGGACTTCTTCGCGCCGGCGTCCAGCCGCTCCAGTGCCTCGTCGTTGTACGAAGGCTTGACGAGATAATTCAGCACCACCCCGTCGCCGATCTCGCCGGTCAGCTCCAGCATCTGCGGCCCGGTCGCGCCGATGTAGATCGGCACGTTGCGTGGCCCCTTGCGCCCGTGCACCACGTCCAGCCGGATGCCCTCGACGTTGACGAACTCCCCGTGAAACGTGACGGTCTCGGCGCGCAGAAGACTGCGTACTACCGTCACGACTTCGCGCATGGCGGTCAGTGGGCTGCGCCGGTCGATGCCGACATCCTTCGCCAGCGGATCCCACCACGCGCCGATGCCGCAGATGATGCGATCTTCGGCCAGGTCGTCCAGCGTCAGGAACGTGGCGGCGATCAGCGCCGCGTTGCGCGTCCAGTTGTTGATGACGCCCGAGCCCACCTTAATGCGTTTAGTGGTGGCAGCGAAGGCGGCCATCGGCACAATAGCGTCACGCACCAGCCGCGACTCGGCCTGCCAGACAGCCTCGAACCCCTTTTCTTCGGCGTACTGCACGTATTGAATTCCATCCTCAAGCGGGTGGGCATCCTGCAGGTAGAGGGCTACGCGGTCTGGCATGGTCGGCTCCTTTCGATTGTGCGGTTGGGGCGGGGTGCGGTTACATGTCTCCCAGCCATGCGGGTTCGTTCAGCTCCCTCTCCATCAGCATCTCGCGATACATGTCGAGGTCGGCGGGTACATCCACGTCGAGCGACACCGTCGGCGACTTGTACACGTAGATCTTGACCCCGGCGGCTCTAGCTTCCTCGCTGTGCTTCTGGAAGCTGTTGATGCCAAAGCGGAAAGGGATGGCCGCCGGTGGGCGGATCAGCAGCGCGTTGGTCCCGCTGTTGTGGCGGTCAGGTGCGATGACGATGCACGGCGATTCCTGCGCCATCGACACCATACTCTCGATGTCCTCGGCCTGCATCATAGGGATGTCAGAGGCAATGACCAACACGCCGCCCGCGTTCCATGTCGCCACCACCTGCGACGCGCGAATCAGGCTGGCGTTCAGTTCCGGTGCGCCGCTCTCTTGCAGCGTCTGCACTTCGAGCCGCCGCGCCAGCGACAGCGCATGCGTGTCGCGGCTGACGACCATGATCCCGCTGATATTCTGTACCCTTTTCAGCGTGTTAAGCGTTTGTTCCAGCATCTCGCGGCTCAGCGCCTCACGCTGCTTGATGTCCAGAACGGAGGAAAGACGACTCTTCGAACGGTTCAGCGGCTTGATAGGGACAATAGCCCAGATATTTTTCACGACAGATGTTCCTCTACCCAGTTCAGAAGGTCCTCGGCCAGCGATACCTTATCGGCCAATGTCTGCATAAAAGTCTGTTCAGTCGCCGTCCGCACACCCAGGGCTTCTATCGGATCGCGCAGGGATTGATCTGCCCGGTCAAGTATAATGCCATCGATGAGATTGTGGTAGTGCCGGACGACTCCCAGCGGTGAAACGTCGATCTCAAGCTCGGCCATCAGCTTGGCCGTCGGGCCCTTGACGGCCTGCCCGGCGATGATCGGCGTGACGGCCACGCGCGGAACATGCGCCTGCCCGATCCGCTCACGGATGCCGCGTATTGACAGGATCGGGTCGATGCTCAGAAACGGGTTGGACGGCCCGATGGCGATCAGCGTGGCGGCGTCGAGCGCATCGGCGACCGCCTGCGACGGCTGTGCGGTGTCGCTACCCTCGAAGCGAATCCGCCGGACGACTGGCTGCCACCGCTCCCGCACGAAGTACACCTGAAAGGCTAGCGACCCCTGGTCGGTGTCGACGATGGTTCGCACGGGGTCGTCGGACATGGGCAGAATGGGATGCGCCACGCCCAGCGCAGCGCGCAGGCGCGTCGTCGCTTCGGTCAGCGTGTAGCCCTCGTGCAGCAGCAGCGTGCGCATCAGGTTGGTGCCCAAGTCCCGGTCGCCCAGCTTGAACCACGCCGGGCCGCCCAGCCGCTCGAGCATGTCCATTGCCTGGAACGTGTCGCCGTCAAGCCCCCAGCCGGTCTGCGGGTTGAACAGGTCGGCCAGCGTGTAGGTCACCGTGTCGACATCGGGCGAGACATGCAGCCCCAGGTGCTCGAAATCGTCGCCGGTGTTGACGATGATCGTCAACGCGTCAGGCGGCAGCACGCGCGCCAACCCCAGCGCCAGTTTCGCCCCGCCGACTCCGCCCACCAGCGCCACCACGTGATCGCGCGCGCTCATTTGAACACCACGCGCGTTTCTACTGGCTCGCGGGTCTTGGTGCGCTTCTCAGCCGGGTAGCCCAGCGCGACTGCGCCCTGCGGCTCATAATCGCCCGGCAACGCGAGCGCCTCCCGCACCGTATTGGCGCAAAACAGCGGCGCGCACACCCACACCCCGCCCAGCCCTTCGGCGTGCGCGGCCAGCAGCAGGTTCTGGCCTGCCATCGCCGCGCCCTGAACGGCCATCGTGTGCTCATGGGCCTGCCGGTGTAGATCGGGGTAGGTGTCCATGTCGGCCATCGTCAGGCACACCACGACCAGCGTCGCCGCGCCCATCAGCCGCTGTCGCGAGCGCCCAGTATCGGCGGCAATCGTCGCCTCGTCGACGCCATCCGCGCGCAAGTCAGCGGCCAGCCGCGTGGCCATCGCGTCGGCCAGCCGGGTTTTGCTGTCTGCTGTAGTCAGGACGACGAAGCGCCAGGGCTGGCGGTTGTGGGCCGACGGGGCCCAGGTGGCCGTTTCGAGGATTCGCAGCAGGACCTCACGCGGAATGGGGCGTGCCTGGTAGCGACGGATGGATCGCCGCCCGCGCAGCAGCCGGTGCAGCGCGTCGGCGGGTAAGGCGGGCTCAGACGGATTCACGTTACCTGTTATGCGGCTGCCGTGCAGCCGTTCCTCATGCATGTTTTAGCAGGGCGATTCTTCCAGTCGCCCTGCGGCGATCTACAGACATCTGCTATCGATAAAGGTCCAACTCGCGCGGGCGGACCAGGTCTGCCGCGCACGCCAACTCGTCGGCGGGGTAGCTCAGGCCGCGCAGCACCGCCGCCGGGATGCCTTCAGCCGCTTGGCCTAACACCAGTCCGGCAGCGGCAGCCAGCTCATCGGCGAAACCTACCTCGGTCACGCGCAGCGCCGTCCCGAACAGATCGGGGTGGCCTCGCAGGTCCCACAGCGCGGGCAGGCCCGCCGCGCCAATCGCCACGCCGACCGTCCCCATGCGGAACGGCCTGCCATGGCTGTCGCTGATGACCACAGCCACCGTCGCGCCGAACGCCTCGCGCATCCGCGCGCGCAGCGCCCGTGCTGAGCTATCGGGGTCGACGGGCAGCAGCAGCCGCCACTCGCCATCGGGCCGGGCGTTGGAGTGATCCATGCCGGCGTTGGCGCACACAAAGCCCAGCCGGTGCTCGACGATCAGCACGCCTTCGCGCAGCCGCGAGACGCGCGCCGCCTCGCTCATGATCACGGCTACCTCGCGCGGATCTTTGCCGCACTGCTGTGCGATGTCCCGCGCCGCGTTGTCCGGTTCGACCGTCGCCAGGTCGACCCAGCGGCCTTCCGCCTTGGCGACAACTTTCGACGTGACGACCAGCACGTCGCCATCTTGCAGGCCGATGCTGCTTTGCCGTAACGCGTCAGCGAGCAGCCCGGCCAGGTCATCACCCGTCTCGACCAGCGGCATGCCCGGCACGCCGATCAGCTCGAAGCGCTGGCCGGCCATCATGGCAGTCCGGTGAAACGGACCCCGACGCCCTTAACGCCATACCGCTTGTTGAGGCCCAGCAGCAGCGGCGTCAGGGCTTCGGCGACAATCGCGTTGGCCAGCGGTCCTCCGTCGACGCCGCGCATGCCGGCGGCCTCGGCCAGCGTCATCGCAACCTGCCTGGCATCCTCGTCATCACTGCAGATCAGCACATCGCAGTCGATGGCGCTGTCCAGCTTTTTGAGGTGAACGGCTGATACGTTCTGGAACGCCGACACGACTCGCGCGCCCTGGCCCAGAAAAGCCTGCGTCTCTTCAGCCGCCGTGCGGCCCGGTGGAAGCGTGGCCACTGTGAAGTTGGGTGGCTGGATAGGCACCGACACGTCGACAAACACCTTGCCCTGTACCTGTTCGCGGATGCTGTCCAGCGTCTCCTGGCGCGACGTGTACGGGACGGTGAACACGACGATCCCGGCCTGCGCGGCGGCCTCGGCATTTGCCAGGCCGCGCACGCTATCTTTGCCCAGCGTCGCGTTCATCTCGGCGGCAGCGGCCTGCGCCTTTTCGAGCGAGCGCGACCCGATCAGGACCGGGTAGCCGTGATGCGCCCAGCGCAGCGCCAGCCCCCCACCCTCTTTGCCTGTGCCGCCGATGACGGCGATCGCGTCAATGAGCCTGTTCTGATCAGGCACGCATTACTGCTCCTGTGTAGGTGGAACCGCTAGCGGTTCGCACGGGAGGATAAAGATGGACCCGACCGCCCTTTCGCCCCTGGCGGCTTGCGCACGCCCTACAGCGTCTGCCGCGCAAAGCCCTCGTAGCGCTGCCACACCTCCGGCACGACCTCGCGCGAGCGGGCGGTGATGGCCGCCTCGTCCAGCGTCAGCAGCCGGCGGTCGCGCATCAGCACGCGCCCGGCGCAGATGGTCGTGGTGACCATCGAGGCCTCGAACCCGAAGAGGATGTGCCACGGCAGGTTGCCCGCCGTCAGCGGCGTGGTCGGGTGATAGTCTATCAGGATAATATCTGCTGCCGAGCCGGGTATCAAGAGGCCGGGTGGCGTTTCAGGGAAAAACACGCTGGCCAGTGCCGCGTTATTGTGGATGGCCATCTGCACGATGTCCATGCCGTTCGCCCGGCGCGGGTCGTGGTGCCATACCTTGTGAAGCAGGTAGGCAGTCTTCCACTCGGCCCACATGTTGTTGCTGAAGCCATCGTTGCCCAGGCACACCGGGATGCCTGCCCGCAGCATCCCTTCCACGTCTGCCACGCCGACCGCGTTGTTCATGTTGGAGCGCGGCTGGTGGGTGACCCATGTGCGCGTCTCGCGCAAAAGCTCGGCCTCGCGCTGGTCGATGTGCACGCAGTGCGCAACGAGGGTCTTCTCTGTCAGGATGCCCGCATCATGCAGCCGGTCGACGATGCGCTTGCCGCTCTTATTGAGGCTGTCGTACTCATCGGACTCGTGCTCGGCCACGTGGATGTGAAAACCGGTGTGCAGCCCTTCCGCCGCCGTCGACGCATGCCGCCAGCGTCTCGTCGGAGACGGTCAGCGAGGCGTGCAGCCCGAACGTCGCTGCGATGTTGGGGTGGTCTGCCGCCGCTTTCAGAAAGCGCACGTTCTCGTCGATGCTGGCCTGCGCGCTCTGTTTGCCGTAGCGGTCGGTGACTTCGTAGCACAGCACCGCCCGCAGCCCTGCCTCGTCGACCGCACCGGCGATCACGTCCAGCGACCCGGCCAGCGCGTTGGGGCTGGCGTGGTGGTCGATCAGCGTGGTCGTGCCGTGCTTGATAGCGTCAACCAGGCAAACCAGCGCGCTGAGGCGCACTGCTTCTTTGTCCAGTGCCTGGTCGAGCGGCCACCACAGCCGCGTCAGAATCTCCGGGAAATCCTTCGGGGCCGGGCCGGAGATGGCCAGCCCGCGCGCGAACGCGCCGTAGAAGTGTGTATGTGCGCAGACGTTGCCCGGCATGATGAGCTGGCCGCCCGCGTCGATGCGCTCAGCGCCGGGGTGGTGCGCTTCAAGGTCGGCAGCCTGGCCCACTTCGGCCACGCGCCCATCTTCGACATAGACAGCGCCGCGTTCGATCAGATCGGCGCCAGGTTCCCAGGTCACGACCGTTCCGTTGGTGATCAACAGTGTCATGGGCAAGCCCTCGTCTGGATGCAAACGATCAGCGTTCCGCCGCGACACCGGCGGCCTGCGCGCGCCGCTGCTCAAGCTGCAGGCGGATCTCGGCGTGCGACTCGCGGGTGAGCGGATAGCGCAGCGCGAAGAAGATGCCGCCCAGCAGCATCAGCGTCGGCGCAATGCCAATCAGCCCCCGGATGGCCAGCAGCGCGCTGGCTGGCTGCGCGGCAGCGTTGGGCACATAGCCGGAGGCTTTCAGCGCCAGCAGCGCCAGCGGAATGGCAATCGAAGAGGCCATCTTCTGCGCCAAAGTCACCAGGCTGTAGAACGCACCTTCGTGACGCCTGCCGCTGTGCAGCTCATCCCACTCGATGGCGTCGGGCAGGATCGACCACGGGATGACGTGCGCCGCCGAGACGCCTACCCCCGCCAGGATGGTGATGGTGTAAATAATGGCTGCCGGCGTGCCAGGCCGGATCAGGATCAGCACGCCCAGCACCGCTGCCAGGAAGATCATGCCGACTATATAGGCTTTGCGCTTGTCCCAGCGGCCTGAGATCCAGTTCCACATCGGCAGAAACAGTGCTGCACTGACGAACAATGAACCCATGATCAGCTCGCTGGTGTCGCCCATGCGCAGCCAGTAGATGATGAAATACAGCAGCACCGCCGAGATTAGGTCGATGGTCGTCCAGGTCATCAGGAAAATGCCCAGTCCGAATTGGAAGGGCCGGTTGCCACGCATGGCTAAGAGCGACTCTTTGAACGTCGGCTGCGACTGCGCCTGAAACTCCGCCCGCTCATGCGTACCGAAGAAGGTCAGCAGCAGCGGCAGCACGCTCAACGTCCCAAACACAATCGCCATCGCGAAGTAACCGGCGCGGGCGCTGGGAAACGCCTTGACGATCAGTGTCGGCGTGGTGAAGGCGATCAGGCTGCCCAGGATCGAGAAACCCATGCGCACCGTGCTGATCGACGTGCGCTCGTCGTAGTCGAGCGTCAGTTCGGGTGTCAGCGCGAAGTACGGCATATAGACGAACGTCGCCACCGTGTCAAACAGCATGTACATCGCGCCGTAGTAGACTGCCAGCCCAATCTGGCTGGTCCATGGCGGCACCCAGAAGAAGAAAATAAACGCCAGCGCCAGCGGCAGCATGCCGAAGATCAGGAACGGGCGACGCCGGCCCCAGCGCGAGCGCGTTCGGTCGGAGATGTAGCCGACGATCGGGTCGTTGATCCAGTCGGCGCTGCGGCCTATGAAGATCGCCGCTGCCGCCAGCGCCGGGTCGAGCCCCACCACATCGGTCAGAAAGATGGCGAAGTACACGCCGACGATTGTCAGCAGCAGCGAGTTTGTCAGGTCACCCGCGCCGTACATCACCTTGGTTTTGAAGGGGAGATGCTCAGTGTCCATGAAGGATTACCGCCCGACAGGGGTCAATAGCGATTGATGCGGGCGGCGACCACACCAATGATGAGCAACCCCACCGCGCCGATCGCGTCAAAGCCGGTGAGGACGATCGGCTGCCCGCCCGCGTTGACCGGCACGTAGACGATCCACACCACAAACATGATGACCATCATCAGGACGGCGATGATCACCGACGTGACCAGCATGTCGTCGATGATCTTGTCGCCGACCGTGTTGAGCATCCACTGGCCCTGCCAGAACATCAGCGCCCACGCTGCCAGCCAATAGACCAGGCGATAGATCTGGCTGCCGGCCACCGGGCCAGTGTTGACCTTGCTCAGCACCAGCGTGAAGACGATCGGCGCGCCAAAACCGATGACCGCCGAAACTGCGGTGATGATCCCCACGACCCGTAGGATAGCCGGCCAGTCGAATCTTGGCTCATCTGCCATTGTCGAAACTCCCTTCATTGGTCAGCGTTGTTATGGCCCGCCCTGCTCGTGACTGTCCTGGCTCAGCGCGGCCCGCACTGCGTCGATTGAGATCGCGTTCAGCTCCGGCTTGTCCACGTTGAGCAGCATCAGGTAGTCGCGGATCTGCGTGCGGCTGGTCACTTCGTGCTCCAGCATGGCCATCAGGTACCGCCACGCCGACGTAGGAAGGTCGCCGGGAGCCGGCTTGCGCCGCTTCTCATTCATCACGCTGTTGGGCAGGACGCGCAGCAGGTCTAGCGCCTCCTCGGTTCTGGTGTCCAGGTAGTGTATCGCATGATCCCAGTCTGTCGTAAAAGCCTCGTAGTCGTCGACCACCCAGTAGTCGTGGGCGACGACGGTCGCATACATCAGGTGCCCCGCCGCGATACGGCACACGATCTCCACCAGCGAGGGCTCGCCGGGCCACGGTCGCCACGCCGCCTTCTCCGGCGGAACACGGTCAAGAATCCACTGCGTCCGGCGGCGCTGGCCGTGAAAATACTTGATGAACTCCTCGATGTCGTCAATCATGGTGCTGCCCCTGAGTACTGAAGGCGCTCGATCATAGGCGCGCCGTCTGTTTGTCCCGGCGCGCCGGGACTTTGATCCCGCGCTTCTGGAGATAGCCGTTCTCGGCATACCACTGGTAGGCGTCGCGCACGGTCTCGTCAAACGGACGGACGCTCAGCCCCAGTTCGCTGACCGCTTTGCGGTTATCGTAGTACATGGTTTTGCCGCTCAGCAGCACCCGCTGCCGCTCAATCGGCAGCTTGACGCCCAACCGGTGCAGCAGATCCACGACCTCAGCTAGCGGTGGCAGCGCCCAGCGTGGCAGTTTGAGATGCCGGATCGGCACATTCAGCACTTCGCCGATGATGCGCAGCGTTTCGACGTGTGTCATGTTGTGCCCGCCCAGCACGTAGCGCTCGCCTGCGCGGCCCTTCTCTGCCGCGCCGATGATGCCATCGACCACGTCGCGCGTGTCGATGAAGTTCAGACCGCCGTCGGGGAAGGGCATCAGCTCGCGGCGCAGCACCCGCACGATCAGCTCGCCGGAGATGAACTTCACGTCGCGCGGGCCCATGATCGCTGTCGGCAGGACGGCGGCGGCGTGCAGCCCCTTCGCCACGTAATCGGCCATCGCCTGCTCGGCCAGGTGCTTGCTGTAGCCGTAGGGCCAGTCTTTCGGGTTGCTGTTATAGATACAGCTTTCGTCCAGCATCTCGCGGCCCGGCGCAGGCACGCCCAGTGCCGCCGCCGAGCTGACCAGCACGAAGCGCTTGACGCCTGCGTCGAGCGCGGCCTGCATCACGTTTTTCGCGCCGTCGACGTTGACCTTGAGGATTGTAGCCGCCGGGAAATTCCAGTCGTCGGCAATCGCCGCCGCATGAAAAACCCAGTCGACGCCTTCCATCGCTGGGCGCAGCGAAGCCGGATCGAGGATGTCACCGACGACGGGCGTAACCGTCAGCCCTTCGATGGCATCCTGCGGCGAGGTCTTGCGCTGCAAGCCGATGACCTCGATATCACGTGCGTTCAGCGCCGCAACCAGCGTCGCACCCACGCCGCCCGTGCTGCCCGTCACCAGTGCCCGGCTCATCCAGTTCCCTTTCGGTGGAAGTCTGCCTCGCACATACCTACACGAGATAATCGCCGTTGTCGATCAGCACCTCGCCGTCGACGATCAGCGTCGGGCCGCCCATCACGCCGTCGAGGTGGATCGGCGCGACGTTCTGGCCGTTGTACGGCGCGACAGCGTTGTGCCCGATGGCGATGTGGATCGTGCCCATCACCTTCTCGTCGGTCATCACGTTGCCGGTGATGCGCGCCGCCGGGTTCGTGCCGATGCCCAGTTCGGCGATGGTCCGGCAGCCCTCGCCGTGTTCTTTCTGCTCTCCCTCGGTGATCACCCGCAGCAGTTCTTCCGCCTCTGCCCCGCCGCTGATGTCGACCACGCGCCCGCGCTCAAAGGTCAGGTGGATCGGCTGCCTGATCAGGATACCGGGGAACGACTTGTCGACGATCAGCACGCCCTCGGCGCTGTCCTCGATGGGCGCGACGTAGCACTCGCCGGAGGGCAGGTTGTAAAAGCCCGGCTGGCGGATCACACCGGGGTCGATGGCTACCTGACGCCCGGTGATGCGGAACCGCAAGTCGGTGCCCAGCGGCGACGTGATGTGTACGTCCGACTTGCCCTGCAACACCTCGTAAAGGCGATGCGTGATCGCCGCAATCTGCTCGTAGTCGGCGCTCAGTTCGTTGTCAAAGATCGCCTGGTCGATGTTCAGCCCCACGCCAAAGCGCATCCTGCCGCCTTCGGCGGTGGCTCTCACCAGCGACATACGATAGGGCTGTTCGGGGGTTGATGTATAAGACAGGAACTGGATTCCGGCGTCAAAGCCGCGCGCGGCGTCGAGAAGCGGGTCGGGGGCGACGGTCAGCGGGCGCTGATCTTCGGGCAGCGTCCAGCGCATCAGTTCTCTCGGCCCCACAGCTTCAATTGTCTCTGCCAGCAGGTCCTGCTCGTCGCTGAGCCCTTCGTCGGTGATCAACAGGACCCGCTCGCCCGGCCGAATGCCCATGCACACGTGGACGACGTTTTCGTACCAGCTCATCTCGGTATGCCTTTCAGCGGTCACGGTTCGGCGATGGGAAAGATGGGCTTGCTAGCCTATTCGATTATACTATGGCCCGCGAAGTTGGGTAAGTTGAGCCGCCGGCCCCCCGGCTGTGGTCCTTGCTACTTGGTGCTCTCGACCCGCTGCCAAAGCTGCTCCAGCGGCTGGCGCAGCACCCGCACCCGCCAGAAAATCAGCAGCCACAGGTGCAGCCGCGCCGCGAACAACGCCAGCGTCCACACGAACTCGCGCAGGCTGCGTGGATAGCGCAGCGCGCGCAGCGTCCCGGAAGTCAACTCGTGACGAAAGCTGCGCATCCTCAATGGCGAACGCGCGATGACCGGCTGCGCGTAGCCGCCTGCGCTGCGCACCCGCTGCTTGAGCCAGTCGCGGTAAGTCGTGGGGTACTTGACGAAGACTTCGGCCTGCGGCGCGTAGCGCACGCGGCAGCCCTGCTCGCCGATCAGGTGCGAGACGACCGCGTCCTCGGCCAGCGCTTCCTCAGGGATGTGCTCCACCAGCCCCGCGCAGATGGCGTACAGATAGCCGGAGCATACAAAGAACGCGCCTGCTGCGTCGCACTTGAGTCGCTCGGCGTGGGCCCCCGCGTCAGTCAGCAGGTGCGACCAGTAGCCCAGCATGGCACTGCGCGGGCTGGTCGAGACGGGCCGCCCGCTGACCGCCCCCACCAGCGGGTCGTCAAACGGCGCGATCAGCGCCGCAATCGCGCCCTCGCTGACCACCACGTCGCCGTCGGTCATCATTACGATGTCACCCTGCGCCGCTTCCAGTCCCATATTCAGCGCGGCGGGCTTGCCGTGGCCGGGATCGCGCAATACCGTCACCCCATCGTAGGTCTGCGCGGCCTGCGCCGTCTCGTCGTCGGGACAGATGACGATAACCTCGGCCCCAACTGCCTGCGGCAGGATGGCCTCCAGCGCCCGGCCAATCGTGTGCGGCTCGCGGTAGCTGGTGATCAGGACGCTAAGGCGTGTCATGGCCGCCGCCTGTTGGCCAGCCCGATCTGCTCGATCATCCAGCGCGGCGAGAGCGGCATGAAGAACTGCAGCACGAACAGCGGGTGCAGCACGTCCTGCGGCGGCGCGATGCCCTGTGATATGACCATCACCTTGTCGGTCAGGAAGCGGTGCTGGCGCATCAGCCACAGCGCATAATCGGTGAAGAAGGGCGTGATCAGGATGTCGCGCAGCACGCGCAGCCCGGTGAACATCGGCCCGAAGCGGTCCCACAACTCGCGCTGGTAGCCGATGTGGTTGCGCCGCCCAGCGCGGATGTTGGTGTGCAGCGCGCGGGCGGCGATCAGCCCGCTTTCTAGCGCGAGGTCGATGCCTTCGCCCGTCACCGGGTTGACCAGGCCCGCCGCTTCGCCCACGATGGCCCAGTTCTGCCCGGCGGCGCGCTGTGCGGGGAAGTCGATGCGCAGCGGGTAGCCCTTCACCGGCCCGGCGGGCTCCAGCCGGTCGAGCACACCAGCGATGATGCGTCGCTGGAGGAAGTCGTCGATCAGCGTGTGTGCCGGGCGCGCCGTCGACCAGAACACCGGCAGCACGCCCAGCCCGATGTTCGCCCGCCCGTTGCCGGTCGGGAAGACCCAGCCGTAACCAGGCAGCAGCTCCAGGTCGAAGTAGAAGTCGTAAAGGTTAGGGCCGTCGTGCAGCGCGTCGTAGTAGGCGCGCGCGGCGCGGATGAAGCGCGGCCTGTGTGTGATGAACCCCTCACGCTTCAGCAGCCCCATGTTGGCCCCCACCGCGATCACCACGTGGCGCGCTTCGATGGCCTGTGGGCCGTCCGGGCCGCTGACCTCTACCTGCGTGATCGTGTCGCCGCTGCGTTCGATGTGCTCGACGCGCACGCCGCCCGCGAATTCCGCCCCGCCTGCGATGGCGTAGCGCCGCAGCACGTCGTCAAAGATGAGGCGCGGTAGAACCAGCGCGTAGGGGTAGTCGGGCTGGCTGTCGGCAAAGGGCATCGTCGCCTGCACGCCGAACGGTCCGGTGATGCGTGTGTGGTCGATGCGCACCGCGCCCGCCGCCTCGACCTGCCCGCGCACGCCCATCTCGCCCAGCGTGCGCACCGCCAGCGGCGTCAGCCCGTCGCCGCAGGTCTTCTCCCGCGGGAAGGTCGCCGCGTCAACGAGCAGCACGTCGTGCCCGGCCTGCGCCAGCCCCCAGGCTGTCGCCGAGCCACCCGGCCCTGCGCCGATAACGAGAATCTCTGGTTTAAGCGTGTTTGATGTCATAGGAACTCAGTTAATGGTTGTGTGGTGGATAGCTTGCGGCCTGACGCGCCGTCCGCTGCCCGGCTCGGCCAGCACCTGCCCGTTGGCGAAGACTTCGCGCCCGCGCAGGTATACCCGCTCGACGCGCCCGTTCACCCGCCGCCCGGCGAAGGGTGTCCAGCCGCAGCGGGTGTGCAGCCCCTCATTGGCGAGGGTCCATTCTGCATCTGGGTCGACCAGCGTCAGGTCGGCGTGGCAGCCGGGCGCGATGCGCCCCCGGTCGGCAAAGCCGAACACCTCCGCCGGGTGGGCTGCCGTCCAGCGCGCGATGTCTGGCAGCGTGATGCGGCCCGCGTGGGCCGCGTCGAGCAGCAGCGGCAGCATCGTCTCCAGACCTGGCATACCGGAAGGTGGGGAGTCGCTTGCCTTCTCGTCGAGCGTGTGCGGCGCGTGGTCGGTCGCGATCAGGTCGATGACATCGCACAGCGCCCACAGCGCGGCGACGTTGGCAGGGTCGCGCAGCGGCGGGTTGACGCGCCCCAGCGTGCCGAGCGCTGCCTCATCTTCT
Source organism: uncultured Chloroflexia bacterium (assembly GCA_963787375.1). Classification (GTDB taxonomy): domain Bacteria; phylum Chloroflexota; class Anaerolineae; order Aggregatilineales; family UBA3940; genus CAWBCR01. The sequence goes on from CAWBCR010000017.1 coordinate 557,110, forward strand.
GTCGACAGGAACAGGTGGTGTGGCGCGACCTCGCACGTCACATGGACGCCGCGCGCCTGCGCGTCGCGGATCAGCTCAAGTTCAGCGCCGGTCGAGACATGGCACACGTGCAGCCGCCGCCCGGTCTGTTCGGCCAGCGCCAGGGCGTGGGCTGTCGCCAGCACCGCGCATATCGGCGGGCGACGCTGGCCGCGCGCAGCGTAATAGCGCACCGCTGCCTCGTCCTCGGCGTGCACGGCGATGATGTGGTCCTGTGGGTACTGTTCGAAGTGCGCGATCTGCGCCGGGAACTGGTCGACCAGCAGGCTGCCGGTGCTGGACCCGATATACATCTTGAGCCCGACCGCCTCATCGCTCATCGCGGCGGCTTCGGCGGCATTGTCAGGCGTCGCGCCGACGTATAAGCCGTAATCACATACCACCTGCGCGTCGGCCCGCTCGACCGCCAACTCGAACGTCGCCCGGTCGGCGATGGGCGGGCTGGTGTTAGGCATGGCACACAAGGTCGTCACGCCGCCAGCCAGCGCGGCGCAGGTGCCAGTGTAGAATGACTCTTTGTGCTCGCCGCCCGGCTCGCGCAGGTGGACGTGTACGTCAATGAGCCCTGGCAGGATGGTGAGGCCGCTCACGTCTACCTGCTCGGCATCCGGGGCCTGCGCGGCGAGATCTGGGCCCACCGCCGCGATTGTCTCACCATCGATCAGGATGTCCAGCCGGTCGACGCCGTCCGGCGTGACCACGTTGCCACCGTGAAGCAGGGTTCGGGTGCTCATGGGCGTCTAGTATGACAGCATCGCCCACCTGCGACAAGCCGCCCATCCCGGATTGCGCCATCTGTCACCAACTACGAACGTTGGCTGCGCCAAATGGTGACATTCTCCACTAGGGAACCCCCATGGCGGTATGTTATGGTATCCTAGATTGACTCCCTCTCGCATCGATGACACACCACGGAGGTATGACCGTGACCGCGATTATTCTGGATGGCAAAGTGATCGCCAAGCGCGTGCAGGACGAAGTCGCGCAGGCGGTGGTCGACATGAAGAAGAAGCATGGCGTCACGCCTGGCCTGGCTGCCGTGCTGGTCGGGGAGAACCCGGCCTCGCAGATGTACGTCAAGATGAAGCGCAACCGCTGCGCCGAAGCTGGCATCGAGTCGTTTGGCTACGAGATGTCTGCCGACATCAGCCAGGAAGAGCTTGAGAAGCTGATCCGGGACCTCAATGCCGATCCGAAGGTACACGGCATCCTGGTACAGCTCCCGCTGCCCGACCACCTCGATGACGACGCGGCGCTGCTGACCATCAGCCTCGACAAAGACGTGGACGGCTTCCATCCGATCAACATTGGTCGCTTGGCGATGAAGGGTCGCGACCCGCAGTTCATCCCCGCCACGCCCTACGGCTGCATGGTCCTGCTGCACGAAGCCGAGAAGCTGGTCCCCGGCTTCAAGATCGAAGGCTCGAATGCCGTCGTGCTGGGCCGCAGCAACATCGTCGGCATGCCGATGTCGCTGCTGCTGATCCACGCCAACGCGACCGTGACGGTTGTCCACAGCCGCACCAAAGACATCCCGTCGATTGTCAAGAACGCCGATATCGTCATCGGTGCGATGGGCCGCCCGGAGATGATCAAGGGCGAGTGGTTCAAGGAGGGCGCGGTTGCCATCGACGTGGCGACGGTCAAAGTCGACGATCCGTCTGCCCCCAAGGGCTATGTGTGGAAGGGCGACTTTGAATTCGAGGCGGCCAAAGAGCGCGTCGCCGCGATTACACCGGTGCCCGGTGGCGTCGGCCCGATGACCATCGCCATGCTGCTCAAGAACACGCTGCGCGGCGCGGAGATTGCCATCGAAAAAGGCGTGGCTGTTTCGTGATGTGCTGATTGAGGTGCCGGCGCCCTCGCAGGGCGCCGGCACCTTTTTTCTCCCTGAGAACTGAAAATCATCCTATTGTGGTCGATATTGTTTTGTTATAAACTGGGAGCATCTGGATAGGAAGTGGTTATGCCCACGACACTGATCCGCCATGCGCACATACTGGTGTGCATGGACCCCGACCGCCGCGAGATCGCCGACGGCGGCCTGTTCATCCACGACAACGTCATCGAGCAGGTTGCGGCCAGCGCCGACCTGCCCCAGCAAGCCGACCGGGTGATCGACCTTAGCGGGCACGTCGTGCTGCCGGGGATGGTCAACACCCACCACCATATGTACCAGACGCTCACCCGCGCCGTGCCCGCCGCGCAGGACGCCATCCTTTTTGACTGGCTGAAGACGCTGTACCCTATCTGGGCCAACCTGACCGCCGATGCCGTCTACACTTCGGCGCTGGTGGCGATGGCCGAGCTGATGCTGTCTGGCTGCACCACGTCCAGCGACCACCTATACATCTTCCCCAACGACGCACGCATCGACGACGAAATCCGCGCCGCGCAGGAGATCGGGCTGCGCTTCCATGCAGCGCGCGGCTCGATGAGCCTGGGCGAGAGCAAAGGCGGCCTGCCGCCCGACCGGGTCGTGGAGGACGAGGCGGCGATCCTCAAGGACTGCCAGCGCGCCATCGAGACCTATCACGACGCGAGCCGCCACGCCATGCTGCGCGTCGTGCTGGCCCCCTGCTCGCCGTTTTCCGTGACGCCTGACCTGATGCGCGAGTCGGTGGCGATGGCGCAGCAGTATGGCGTCACACTGCACACCCATCTGGCTGAAACACGCGACGAGGAGCAGTTCTGCCTGGAGATGTTCTACAAGCGGCCCGTCGCGCTGATGGAAGACCTGGGTTGGATCGGCGAGAACGTATGGCACGCGCACTGCGTCCACATGAGCGAGCCGGAAGTCGAGTTGTTTGGCCGCACGCAGACCGGCGTCACGCACTGCCCCAGCAGCAACATGCGGCTGGCCAGCGGCATCGCGCCGGTGACGCGTATGCGGCAGCATGGCGTGCCTGTCGGGCTGGGCGTCGACGGCTCGGCCAGCAACGACGGCAGCCACATGCTGGGCGAGGCGCGCCAGGCGATGCTGCTTCAGCGCGTGAAAGAGGGCGACCCCGCCGCGCTGACCGCCCGTCAGGCGCTGGAACTCGCCACGCTGGGCGGCGCGTCGGTGCTGCGCCGCGACGACATCGGCTCGCTGGAGCCGGGCAAATGCGCCGACCTGATCGCCATCAGACTGGATCGTGTCGAATACGCTGGCGCGCTTCACGACCCGGTGGCGGCGGCGATGTTCTGCGCCCCGGTTGGCGTCGACTGGTCGATGATCAACGGGAGGGTGGTCGTCAAAGATAGCCATCTGGAGACAGTTGACCTCGGCCCGGTCATCGAGCACCACAACCGGATCGCGCAGGCAATGGTCAACGGGGAGTGACGGCCATGACACGCACTATCATCAGCGGCGGGACGCTGGTCTCGCCGCAGGGAACGCTCCGGGCCGATCTGCTGATCGAGGGCGAGCAGGTCGTGGGTATCGTGGCGGCGGCGCAGCCCGGCCCTGGCGATAGCGTGATCGACGCGTCCGGGCTGCTGGTGCTGCCCGGCGTGGTCGATGCGCACACGCACATCCAGCTCGACACCGGCATCTACCAGACTGCCGACAACTGGGAGATCGGCACGAAAGCGGCAGCAGCGGGCGGTGTGACGACGGTGATCGACTTCGCCAACCAGATCAAGGGCCGACCCTTCAAAGATGCGCTCGACGCACGCTGCGCCGAAGCCGCCCCGGCGATTATCGACTATGCGTTTCACATGGTCATTCTGGAGCCCGCTGGCGACGACGCGCAGCTTGCGCGGGATCTGGCAAGCCTGCTCGACCTGGGTGTCACCAGCCTGAAGTTGTTCACCACCTACCGGCCCAACTATTACCTCGACGACGCCCGGCTGCTGCGCATCTTCCGCGCGCTGCCGGAGGGCATGATCGCGATGGTGCACTGTGAGAACGATGCCATCGTAAGTGAAGCTACCGGGCGGCTGGTCGCCGAGGGCCACACCGGCTGGCGTTATCATGCGAAAGCTCGGCCCCAGGTGGCAGAGGTCGAGGCGGTCAACCGTATCACGTTCCTGGCTGATCAGGCCGGCGTGCCGGTGTACATCGCGCACTGCACCAACGACGACACGCTGGCGGTGGTCGAGGAAGCGCGCCTGCGCGGCCAGCCTGTCTACTGCGAGACGTGCCCGCAGTACCTGCTGCTCGACGATGGCGTGTACGACGGCCCTCACCCGGAGCGCTATATCCTCCAGCCGCCGCTGCGCGAGCGCGAGAACCTCGATCTGCTGTGGCAGCGTGTCTCGCCCGACTTTGGCGCAGTCGTCGACGTGATCTCGACTGACACCTGTGATTACACCATCCAGCAGAAGACCGAGCACAACACGTTTACCGAGACGCCAGGCGGCCTGCCGGGCATCGAGACGCTGCTGCCGCTGGTCTACACCTACGGCGTGTGCGCGGAGTATGCCGAACTGGGCTTCGATCTGCCGCATATGGTCCGCATGCTGTGCGCCAACCCCGCGAAGCTATTCGGGCTGTACCCGCGTAAAGGGGCGCTTCAGGTAGGCAGCGACGCCGACGTGGTGTTGTATGACCCCGCGCTGGAGAAGACCATCCAGCACAAGAACCTGCATTACCTGGCTGGCTATTCTCCCTATGATGGGATGCACGTTCAAGGCGAGGTCGTCATGACGCTTGCGCGCGGGGAGATTGTCTACAACCGGGGCGTGTTCCCGGCAGGTGTGGGGCGCGGCCAGTTCGTGCCCGGCGGGCCCTTCGCGCCCGAATCGATGGAGCGGTAGGAGAGAACATGGAACGCGAGAAGCTGGTACGCATCGCACGCGGGGATCAACCCGCAGCGGTTCTGCTCAAGAACGCTAACCTGGTCAATACATTCACCGGCGAGGTGTACCGCACGGAGATCGCCATCCGGCGCTCGCGGATTGTGGGGCTGGGCGAGGGCTACGAAGCTGAGACGGTCATCGATCTCGACGGACGCTATGTAGCCCCCGGCTACATCGACGCCCATGTCCACATCGAAAGCTCGATGTGCGTCCCGCGTGAGTTCGCCAAGGCGGTTATCCCGCGCGGTGTGACGTCAGTCGTCACCGACCCCCACGAGATCGCCAACGTGCTGGGGCTGGAGGGCATCAGTTTCATGCTCGATCAGGCCAAGTATGGTCCGTTGAGCATGTACGTGATGGCCTCGTCGTGCGTCCCGGCGACCCACATGGAGACGACCGGCGCAACGCTGGAGGCGCACGATATCGAGCACCTGCGCAGTGATCGGTGGGTGCTGGGCCTGGCCGAGATGATGAATTACCCCGGAGTCGTATTTGGCGATAAAATCGTGCTCGACAAGCTGGAGGCCTTCGAGGGAAGCATCATTGATGGCCACTGCCCCGGCATGACGGGCAAGCTTCTCAATGCTTACGTCGCCGCCGGTATCATGTCCGACCATGAATGTACAACTGTAGAGGAAGCGCGCGAAAAGCTGCGCTTGGGTATGACGCTTTTTATCCGCGAGGCCACCAACGCCCATAATCTGCTTGCTCTGCTGCCGGTCATCACACCCGACAACAGCCATCGCATCTGCTTCTGCACCGACGACCGCCAGCCTGCCGACCTGCTCGACCAGGGATCGATTGATTACATGGTGCGGACGGCCATCGAGAACGGCATCGATCCGGTGCGGGCGATCCAGATGGGCACCATCAACACCGCCAACTACTTCGGCCTGCGCGACCGGGGTGGCATCACCCCCGGCGGGCGCGCCGACTTCTTCATCTTCTCCGACCTTAACAACCCGGTTGCTGAGCAGGTCTATCGTGGCGGCTACCTGGTCGCCGAGAACGGCGAGATGCTGCCCATCCAGGAGCCGCGCCGGCCCATCCAGCTTCGCAGCACGGTGAACGTCCGCTGGGAGACGGTCGACTTCGCCATCCCCGCCGAGACGGCCCAAGTGCGGGTCATCGGCAGCATCCCCGACCAGCTTGTCACCGAGCACCGCATCGAAGATGTGAAACAGGTTGATGGCTTCGCTGTCTCGGACCCGGAGCGTGACATCCTCAAGATGGCCGTCATCGAGCGTCACCGCGCCGGTGGGCACATGGGCAAGGGCTTCATCCAGGGCATCGGCCTCAAGCGCGGCGCTATCGCCGGGACTGTCGCCCACGACCATCACAACCTGGTCGTGATCGGCGTCGATGACGAGAGCATGATGGTCGCCGCGAGGGCCGTCGCCGATATGGGCGGTGGGTTGGCCGCCGTCGACGGCGGCGAAGTGATCGCGCGGCTGCCGCTGCCCGTCGCCGGGCTGATGTCTGACCGGCCCATTGCCGAGGTCCGCGCGGCGATGGACGAGCTGCTGGCAGCGGCCCGCCGGCTTGGCTCGCCGCTGCATGACCCGTTCATGGCGATGAGTTTCATGGCGCTGGAAGTGATCCCCCGCCTCAAGCTGACTGATGTCGGCCTGATCGATGTCGACCAGTTCAAGGAGGTCGACCTGTTTGTAAAGAACTAAACGTGTCTTGGGCAGCACCCCTGTGCTGTTTTGAGAAATTCTGATCTGTTAGGAGATGTAAATCATGCGTAGTTTTGCAGGCCGTGACATTCTCTCATTGAAGGACTTTGAGCGTCACGAATTCTTCCGGGTCTTCGAAGTGGCTGCCCGGCTGGAGCCGCATGCCAGGGATCGCCGCAACGGCGATCTGCTCAAAGAAAAGACCTTGGTGACCGCCTTTTACCAGCCCAGCACTCGCACTCGCCTGGCGACGGAAGCAGCTATGCACCGCCTCGGCGGGCATGTGACTGGCTTCTCCGATGCGAAGATGACCCGTGCTGGTGACTTCTATCAGGAAGGCATTCAGGATACGGTCAAGATGCTGGAGTACTATGGCGACGTGATCGCCATGCGGCATTTCCAGCAGGGCGCGCCCGCCGAAGCGGCCATGCACGCCAGCGTGCCGGTTATCAACTGCGGCGATGGCTGGGGTGAGCATCCCACGCAGGTCATCACCGACCTGCTGACCATCTACCGCGAGCGGGGCACGCTCGATGGCCTGACATGGGTCCTCATTGGCGACATGCGGATGCGCACCATGCACAGCATCAGCTATGCGCTCAGCAAGTTCGACACGCAGGTCTACGTCGTCGCTCCGGATGACATGTATTTCCTGCCGGAGTTTGCCCAGGAAGTGACCGATATGGGCCTGCGCTGGGAGCGCAAGGAGCACATCGAGCAGGTAGTCGGTGAGGCCGACGTGATCTACATGGAGCCGGTGGTCCAGCCCGACTACACCAAGTCGCGCGTGGAGGTCACCGAGGACAAGGGTCGCACCCCGGCCAACTATCAGGTCAACAAGAAGCTGCTGTTTGAGAAAGCCAAGTCGGACGCTATCGTGCTGCACTCGCTTCCCCGCCAGGACGAGCTGTCGACGGATGTCGATACCACGCGTCACCAGCGCTACTGGGTCGAAGCCTACAACGGCGTGCTGACGCGCATGGCGCTGTTGGCGCTGATCCTCGGTGCGATGGAATAGCTCGCACACCGGGCTATTGAACGGAAAGACTCGGGGGCGATGTCGACACCTGCCAGCATCGCCCCGCTCAGCTTCTGATAGACAAAGGAGAAATCATGCAAACCCATCTGTCCGGGCGTGACATGATCACGACACAGGAATGGACCCGCGACGAGCTCAACACCGTCTTTGATGTGGCTTTCGACCTGAAGCGCAAGCGCGCGCTGGGTGAGCCGCACGCTTATCTTCGCGACAAAGTGCTGGCGATGTTGTTCTTCTTCTCCAGCACGCGCACCCGCGTCAGTTTTGAGGCGGGCATGGCGCAGCTTGGCGGGCACGCGGAGTTTGTCGAGAGCCGCACCACGCAGATTTCCCACGGCGACACCGCCAAGGAGATCGGCGAGATCATTGGCCGCTATTGCGACGGTATCGCCATCCGCCAGGTTGACTGGGGTGCGGGCAACCAGTACATCCGCGACGTGGCCGAGGCCAGCCGCGTGCCGGTGCTCAACATGCAGTGCGACTATTACCACCCCTTCCAGGCGCTGGCTGACATGCACACCATCTTCGAGCGCTTCGGGCGCGACCCGCGCGGCAAGACGCTCAACGTAAGTTGGGCCTACGCGGCCAGCTATCAGAAGCCGCTGTCGGTGCCGCAGAGCCTGATCATGCTGGCTACCCGCTACGGCATGAACGTCCGGCTGACCCGCCCGCCGGAGTTCAAGATCATGCCGGAGATCGAGGACATCGCGCGCGATAATGCGCACCAGCACGGCGGCAGCTTCGAGGTCCTGGATGACTTCGACGCGGGCTTCAAGGGCGCGGATGTGGTCTATCCCAAGAGCTGGGGGGCGATGCTGACCACCACTGACGACAAGGAATCGGCGGAGATCGCCAAGAAGTACACCGACTGGATCGCCGACGAGCGCCGCATGGACCTGACCAAAGACAAAGCCGGCTACTGGATGCACTGCCTGCCTGCCGACCGCAACATCGAGGTGACGGACGCCGTCATCGACGGGCCGCACAGCATCGCCTACGATGAGGCTGAGAACCGGCTGCATGTCCAGAAGGCTGTCATGGCCCTCACCATGCGCTCGTAGCGTGGCCGAGTTGATCCGCAATCACTAAAGAGGAAACCGATGAGCACACCCGACCATAAGCTGGCCGTTGTCGCCGTAGGTGGCAACGCGCTGATCAAGTCCAAAGAGAAGATCGCCGTCAAGTACCAGATCGAGGCTGTTGTCGAGACGTGCGTCCACCTGGCCGAAATGATCGAGCAGGGCTGGGATATCGTCGTCACGCATGGCAACGGCCCACAGGTGGGATTCATCCTGCGCCGCTCTGAGCTGGCTTCGCAGGAGGTCCACACTGTCCCGCTGGACGTAATCGGGGCCGACACACAGGGCGCTATCGGCTATATGTTCCAGCAGGCGCTGCACAACGAGTTCGTCAAGCGCGGCATCGACAAGCAGGCCGTATCGGTCGTCACGCAGGTTGAAGTCGACGCCAACGATCCTGGCTTCAAGAACCCGACCAAGGGCATCGGCGGCTACCTCACCGAGGAGCAGGCGAAAGTCTTCCGCGACGAAGGCTGGACGGTCGTCGACGATGCCGGGCGTGGCCTGCGCCGTCTGATCGCTTCGCCTATCCCCGAGAAGATCGTCGAGCTGGATGCCATCAAAGCGCTGATTGCCCAGGGGTTCATCGTCATTTCGACGGGTGGCGGCGGCATTCCGGTCATCGCGGACGAGTTCAGGCAGCCTGAAAGGCACCTACGCCGTCATCGACAAGGACCGGGCGTCGGCGCTGCTGGCCAACGGCCTCCACGCCGATCTGTTCGTGATCTCGACGGCGGTCGAGAAGGTGGCGATCAACTACAAGAAACCTGACGAAAAGCAGCTCGACAGCCTGACGCTTGCCGAGGCCCGCCGATATATGGAGGAAGGTCACTTTGCAGAAGGCAGTATGAAGCCTAAAATAGAGGCAGTGATCTCGTTCCTGGAGAGCGGCGGAAAGCAGGCGTTGATCACGGACCCCGGAAATATCGCGCGTGCGTTGGCCAAGCAGACCGGCACGTGGATTACCCCGTAATCTGCCTTATCAGCTGCCAGGAATGGAGAGAAAGGGGCGACATCTCAGCAACCTCCGTTTCTTGTCGAACAGTTTCTGACCCGTAGGGTGTTCATGAGGAGAAAAGAGAAACTATGTCCCGCAAACGCACAGCCTGGATTATCCTGCTTCTGGCATCAGTACTTCTGCTGCTAGCCGCCTGTGCCCCGGCAACGCCGACGCCGGCCCCGGCGACTCAGGCACCTGCCGAGGCCACGATGGCCCCTGCCACTGCTGTCCCGGCAACCGAAGCGCCTGCCGCGACCGAAGCCCCGGCAGCGACTGAGGCACCCGCCGAGTTCGTCTTTGGCGTGATCCTGGTCGGACCCAAGAACGACCACGGCTGGAGTCAGGCGCACTACGAGGCCGGGCAGTACCTTGAGCAGCACATGCCCGGTGCGCGCATGATCGTCTTCGAGAGCCTCAACCCGGCTGACAAACCCGAGGCGACGGTCGAAGGTGTGTCCGACGACATGGTCAGCCAGGGCGCACAGTTGATCTTCACCACGTCCGACGAGTTTGAGGAGGACACTGTCGGTGCAGCGCAGAAGCACCCGGATGTGACCTTCATCAATGTCTCTGGCGACGATGCCTGGGCAGATGGCCAGAACGCCGGCGTTGCGCCTGCGAATGAAGGCAACTTCATGGGCCGCATGGAATACATGAAGGCCGTCGCCGGCTGCGCAGCAGCGCTGGCCACCCAGACTGGCCAGATCAGCTACCTGGGTCCGCTGATCAACTTCGAGACCCGGCGTCTGGTCTCCTCGGCCTACCTGGGGGCGCGCTACTGCTACCAGAACTACCGCGACCTGAATCCCGACGACCTGAAGTTCTCGGTCAACTGGATTGGCTTCTGGTTCAACATCCCCGGTGTCACGCTTGACCCGACCGAAGTCGTGGGCCAGGGCATCGACAGCGGCACCGACGTGACCATCAGCGGTATCGACACGACCGAGGCGATCACCGTCACCGGCCAGCGCGCTGCCCAGGGCGACAAGGTGTGGGCCATCCCTTACGACTACAAGGGTGCCTGCGACGAAGCCCCGGATGTGTGCCTGGGCGTTCCGTACTTCAACTGGGGCCCGGCCTATCTTAAGACGGCCATGGCCGTTCAGGATGGCACCTGGGTGCAGTCGTGGGATTGGAATGGCCCGGACTGGACCGACATCAACAACCCCGACACGTCTGCCGTCGGCTGGGTTGATGGTCCGGCACTGACCGCTAACGCCGACTGGAAGGCCAACATAGATGACTACATCTCCAAGTTGGCCAGCGGCGAGGTCAACCCGTGGACCGGACCGATCAATCTTCAGGATGGCACCGAGTACCTGAAGGCGGGCGAGGTCGCGACTGACCAGCAAATCTGGTACCTGCCCCAGCTTCTCCAGGGCATGGTGGGTGCCAGCAACTAACACATAATCGTTCGTTGCCAGGAAGAGAGCGGCTTGACGCCGCTCTCTTTTCTACCGGGGCGATACGCAGTCATGTGCACCGCATTGATTCTGCCGCGTGAGCCATACCGCACCAGACAGGAATCTATATGCGCGTAGAATTACAAAACATCCGCAAGTACTTTGGAGAAGTGCGCGCCAACGATGGGATCACGTTGACGTTTGAGTCGGGCCATATCTACGGCGTACTGGGCGAAAACGGGGCGGGCAAAAGCACGCTGATGAAGGTGCTCTCCGGCTACCAGGCTCCCACCGGTGGCAAAATCCTGCTGGACGGGCAGCCCGCGTCCTTCTCCACGCCATCCGACGCGCTCCACTCCGGCATCGGCATGCTGTACCAGGACCCGCTCGACTTTCCTCCCATGCAGGTTGTCGAAAACCATCTGCTCGCTCACGACGAGCATTTCTTGCTTCAGACAAAGACCGGGCAGCACGAGCTGGGCAGCTACGCCACCAACTTTGGCTTTAAGATCGACCCGCGCGTTTTCGTCAATTCGCTCACGCTGGGCGAGCGGCAGCAAATGGAGCTGCTGCGCCTGTTGGCCCTCGGCGCGGACCTGCTGATCCTCGACGAACCGACGACGGGCATCAGCGCCGAGCAGAAAGAGACGCTGTTTGCCACCATGCGCCGGCTGGCGCACGAGGAGAGTAAAACCATCGTCCTCGTTTCGCACAAGCTAGAAGAAGTCCAGGAGTTGTGCGACGAAGTCGCCGTGCTGCGGCGTGGCAAGCTGGTCGGCATTCGCGATATCCCCTGCCCCACCAGCTATCTCGTGCAGATGATGTTCGGCGAGGAGATCCCCCGCACCGAGCAGGTTCCGTTCGAGCGTGGCACAGAAGTCCTTAGCCTGAAGGCTGCCTCGATGGGCACTTACCGCCTGACGGTCAGCCCTGTCGACCTCGATGTCTTTGAGGGTGAGGTGCTGGGGTTGGCCGGGCTGGAGGGCAGCGGCCAGCGGCTCCTGCTGCAGGCCATCGCCGGCTTGACGCCACTGCGCAGCGGCCAGCTTCTGCTGGATGGCGCGCCGGTCAAAGGCAAGCGCTCGCCGTTCTTCTGGGCGACCTGGCTGGCCTGGGCGTTCCTGGCGGTCCGCCTGATCTGGCTTCTGGTGCAGTTGTTCCAGCACCAGATTGATGGCCTTGCGTTTGCCGGCGGGCTGACGGTGGCGCTGCTTACAACGGGGGTCATCTGGCTGGTCGGCACGGTGCTGATCAGCTTGACCAGCCAGTCGCTTTACCACGAATTCCAGCAGCGCGGCGGCGCATACGTGCCTGCCGGGCGTCTTGAGGAAGGGCTCGTCGCCGGCCTGTCGCTGACCGAGCACATGGTGTTCGCTGCGCCGGAGCACCCCTTCATGATCAACTGGAAGCAGTCACGCGAGGAGATCTCGCGGCGTATCGAGCGTTACAACATCATCGGCCAGCCGGATACCCACGTCGATGAGCTGTCTGGTGGCAACCAGCAGCGCGCAATGCTGGCGCTGCTCAACAGCCCGCTGCGCCTGATCCTGCTGGAACATCCTACGCGCGGGCTGGACGTGACCTCCGCCAACTGGATATGGGAGCTTTTCCAGGAACGGCGGCGCGAGGGTACAGCCATTATCTTCATGTCAGCGGACCTCGACGAGCTGTTGGAGCGCAGCGACCGCATCGCCGTCTTTTCCGGCGGGGTGATGTCGCGCGTGGTCCGGGCTGAGGAGACATCTGTACAGGAGCTTGGCTACATGATCGGAGGGCAGCAGGCATGAAAGACAGCGTCCTGCGCAACATCTGGCCGGCAGCCCCTGTGATTCTGGCGCTGGTCGTGACCACACTGCTGTTGTTTGCGGTCGGGGCGTCCCCGCTGGTGACCGTCAACGCGCTATGGATCGGGTCCTTCGGCTCGCCTGACAGCACGTTTGCCACGCTGGCCTTCTGGGTGCCGCTGCTGCTGTGTTCTACCGGCCTGCTGGTGACCTTCACTGCCGGGCTGTGGAACATTGGCGTGGAAGGCCAGATGATCATGGGCTCCATCGGGGCGAGCTTTATCGCGCTCAAAGTCGCGGCGCTTCATCCTGGCATCCCCGGCTGGCTGATTATCCCGCTGGAGATCGCGACGGCAATGCTGTTCGGCGCAGCATGGTCGGCGCTTGCGGCCATTCTGAAGACGCGCGGCGGTATCCACGAGATCTTCGGCGGCGTCGCGCTGAACAACTTGGCGATCATCGCCACCAATTTCCTGATCTCCGGCCCGTGGCAGCCACCGGAAGGCGGCTCATTCCGAGGCACGCAGCCCTTCCCGCAGCAGGCACTGCTCCCGCTGCAGGGCACCACACGTTTCAGCCCGCTGTCGGTCGTGCTGGCTGTCATCGCGCTGATCGCTGTGGCGCTGGTTCTGCGCGGCACGTTCTGGGGCCTCAAGCTGAAGGCACTGGGCAAGAACATGCGCTCGGCGTTCCTGCTGGGCGTATCGAGCGAGCGCGAAGCCATCGTCTCGATGATGGTTTGTGGCGCGCTGGCCGGTATGGCCGGGTCGGTGCGTGTGCTGAGCTGGTTCGACAGCCTGCGCCAGAGCATCTCCGGTGGCATCGGCTTCCTGGCTATCCTGATCGTGCTGCTGGCCGGGATGCGGCCCTTGCTGACGCTGGTCATTGCGCTGCTCTTCTCGGCGCTGCTCACTGGCGGTTCGGTGGTGCAGTTGCGCACGCAGCTTCACTCGGCCATCAGCGGTATCATCCAGGGCACCCTGGTGCTGTTCGTGCTGCTGTTCGGCGACTACCGGCAGGTATTCCGCAGGCGCACAACGCCGATAGAGACGGAAGCAGAAGCGGAGGCGGAATCATGAACGACAGTGAGATTGTCCGCATTCTGGCGTCGATTGTGGCGCAGAGCGCCCCGCTAATGCTGGCCGTCACCGGCGAGACGATCACCGAGCGTGGAGGCGTCATCAACCTGTCGCTCGACGGCTCGATGATGATCTCCGCCATGACCGGCTTTGTCGTCGCTTTCCATGCAGGCAGCGCGCTCACGGCGATTGGCATCGCCGGCAACACGCTGCCAGTGCTGACAGGCTTTCTGGCTGCGGCGATCATCGGTGCGCTGGCTGCGCTGATCGTCGCCTGGGGCAGCATCAAGCTCAAACAGGACCAGGTCGCCATCGGCTTCGTACTGACGCTGCTGCTGGCCGATCTGGCCAATTTCCTGGGCCAGAACTTCACCCGTATCCCCGGCCCCAGCGTCAAGCACATGCCTATCCCCTTCCTGTCCAACCTGCCCATTGTCGGCCCGGTGCTGTTCGGGCAGGACCTGCTAATCTATGCGACGTTCGTGATTGTAGGGCTGGCGTGGTGGTGGATGTATAAGACGCAGCCCGGCCTGCAAATGCGCGGCGTCGGCGAGCGGCCTGAAGCGGCCTTCGTGCGGGGCGTCCCGGTGACCCGTACCCGCTACCTGTATACGATGATCGGTGGGGGGCTGGTTGGCCTGTCGGGCGCGGCCTACTCGCTCGACATCAAGCTCGGCTGGAGCGACAATCACATTCTGGGCATCGGCTGGATTGCGCTGGCGATTGTCATCTTTGGCGGCTGGCGGCCTATCCGTGGTGCGCTGGGCGCGATCCTGTACGGCATCACCAAGGCGCTGGCGCAGATCTTGCAGCGCACTTTCCCCGCGGTGCCGGTGGTGCTTTTCAACTCGCTTCAGTGGCTGCTGATGCTGGGCGTGCTGCTGTTGGTTGGCAGCGATGGCATCCGCCGCCTGATCGACATCGCGCCCAAACCGCTCCAGCGTCCACTGGCGCGCGCCCTACGGGTCGCGCCGCCTGAAGGGCTGGGCAGGGTCTTTACCGAAGAATGACAAACCTGACAGGTTGGAGACGGCTGAATTGAGCATCGAACATGTAACCGGACTGAAATGTACGATCTGCGGTGAGACATATGCGCCTGGCGAGGTAGAGTACGTCTGCCCCAAACACGGCGACGATGGCAACCTCGACGTGCAGTACGACTATGATGCCATTGCGCAGCGCGTGAAGCGCGACGGCTTGCGCGATATACCCGGCATCTGGCGCTACAAGGCATTGATGCCCATCGACTATGAGGCGGGCGAGCCGCCGCTGGTGGTGGGCAGCACGCCGCTGTATCGCTGTGACACCATCGCCACGGAGATCGGCGTGCGCGAGGCGTGGGTCAAAGACGATGGCCGCAACCCGACCGCTTCGCTCAAGGACCGCGCCAGCGCGCTGATCGTCGCCAAGGCGCAGCACGAGCAGCGTGGCATGGTGACGACGGCCAGCACCGGCAACGCCGCCGCTGCGTTAGCGGGCCTCGCCGCCAGCGTCCACATGCCGACGGTGATCTTTGTGCCGGCTAGCGCGCCCGAAGCCAAGATCGCGCAGCTTCTGGTCTACGGCGCGCACGTCCTGCTCGTCGATGGCACCTATGACGATGCCTTTGAGTTGTGCTTGCAGGCCTCACGTGAGTATGGCTGGTACTGCCGCAACACCGGCTACAATCCCTACACCGCTGAGGGCAAGAAGACCGTCTCGTACGAAATCTGCGAGCAGCTTGGCGCGCAGCCGGGCGCGTTCGCAGCGCCTGACACGATTTTGGTTAGCGTTGGCGACGGCAACATCATCAGCGGTGTGCACAAGGGGCTCAGGGACCTGCACGCGCTGGGCTGGATCGACCGCGTGCCGCGCCTGATCGGTGTGCAGGCGGAAGGGTCGGCGGCGCTGTACCACGCCTGGAAGAGCGGCGAGAATCCCCTCGACATGAAGCCCATCGACGCGCATACTGTGGCCGACAGCATCTCGGCGGGATTCCCGCGCGACCGCGTTAAAGCTATGAACGCCGTCAAGGAGACGGGTGGCGCGTTCATCACGGTGAGCGACGACGAAATTCTGGCGGCCATCCCGGCGCTGGCTCGTGCGTCAGGTGTCTTTGCCGAACCGGCGGCGTCGGCGACCTACGCCGGGACGCTGAAGGCTGCCCGCGAGGGTCTGTTCGGCAAGGATGAGCGGGTCGTGCTGCTGATCACCGGCAATGGGCTGAAGGATATCGCGTCGGCGCGGAGGACTGTCGCGCAGGCCCCCAGGATCGCGCCCAGGCTGGAGGATGTTTCGCGCGTCATCGGCGAGATTTTACCGTTGTAACGGGGTACAATAGAGCGCCTGAATCTGTTGGATGCGAATAGGGTGCTAATCTATGTCCGGCCTTCCAACGTTCTCCATTGTCGCACCGATCTATAACGAGGTCGGCAACATTCGGGAGCTTTACAGGCGTATCAGCGAGGTAATGAACCAGGCTGGCGAGCCGTGGGAGCTGGTCATGGTCGACGACGGCAGCCGCGACGGCTCAGCCGATGTCATGCAGGCGGTGTACGAAGAAGACTCGCAGCACGTGCGCGTGGTGCGTTTCGCCCGCAACTTCGGCCATCAGATCGCTGTTACTGCCGGGCTGGACTACGTGACTGGCAAGGCCATCGTGCTGATCGATGCCGACTTGCAGGATCCGCCTGAAGTCATCCTCCAGATGATCGAGAAGTGGCGCGAGGGCTACGAAGTCGTGTACGCGATTCGTGCCGGGCGGGAGGGGGAGAGCTGGTTCAAGCTGGCGACGGCCTCGCTGTTCTACCGGATTCTCTACAAGATCACCGACATCAACATCCCGCTCGATACTGGCGATTTTCGCCTGATGGACCGCGCCGTCGTGGACGCCATCCGCTCGATGCGCGAGCAGCACCGTTTTATTCGTGGCATGGTGAGCTGGGTGGGCTTCCGCCAGGTCGGCGTCGAGTACGTGCGGCAGGAGCGCTTCTCCGGCGAGACGAAGTACCCGCTGCGCAAGATGCTGCGCTTCGCCTGGGATGGCATCACCGGCTTTTCGTACCTGCCGCTGCAAATGGCGACCTATCTGGGCTTCAGCATCGCCATCCTGAGCGCGCTGGCCATACTGGTCGTCATCTACCTGAGAGCGGCGGCGGGGATCCATGCGCTTGAAGGACAGGCCACCACGCTGGTGATGGTCCTTTTTCTGGGCAGCATCCAGTTGATCTCGTTGGGCATCATCGGCGAGTATCTGGGGCGCATCTATAACGAGGTCAAGGAAAGGCCGCTGTACATCGTCCGTGAGACGCTGGGCGTGGACAAGAAGCCCAGGGGCTGATGCGGGAGGTTGGCATCCGATGTCCGAAGAGAACCAGGTCAACGATCTGCTATCCCAGCACCGGCAGGCGCTCGACGAGTATCGCCGCTGGGATGAGAAAGTAAAGGCGCTGCTGAAGGGCAGGCGTGTCAGGGACCTCAGCGCCGACGATATGGCTTCCTACAAGGAAGCCGCGGCTCGGCGAGACCTGGCCTACGACCAGATGCGTCATCTGGAGCGCCTGCTGCTGGATGACATCCCAGGTGCGTCGACCGGGCAGTTTCCGCGCCCCGACTTCGATACGCCGCCGGGCGAAAACGACTGAACCACCCACCCCGGCAAGCCGGGGACAAGACAAGACTCAAGTTGAGGAGCAAAAACTATCTATGAGTGACACCAAAATCATCACCGGCCCGACTTTCGACGAAATGCTTCACCCGGACAAGATCGCCCCGGCTGTCCGTGCGAAGGCCCTCAAGCTGATGCAGGACGACCCGCTCGACCCGATGAACCTGTTCAACATCACCTGGAAAGACGAGAACAACCAGATTTACTATCACGTCCTGCCCAAGCAGCTCACCGGCGTCGACGCTAACATCGTCGTGCTGCACAGCGTCCACTTCCCGACCGGCAGCCATAAGGTCGGTGCGGCCTACTCGGTCGTGGTCGAGAAGGAGCTGTTTGGCGAGGTTGACCCGACGGTCCATACTCTCGTCTGGCCGTCGACCGGCAACTACGGCATCGGTGGCGCGTTCGTTGGCTGCCGCATGGGCTTTGACGGCATTGTCGTGCTGCCTGCCGACATGAGCCGCGAGCGCTTCGAGAAGATCGAAGGTTACGGCGCGCGGGTCATCAAGACCCCTGGTTCCGAGTCCAACGTCAAGGAAATCTACGATAAGACCTGGGAGCTGAGTGAAGACCCCAAAGTGCGTATCCTCAACCAGTTTGAGGTAATGGGCAACTACCGCTTCCACTATCACGTCACCGGCAACACCATCGCTGAGCTGGCCGACGTGCTGCACAAGCAGGGTGTCGGCGCGGGCAAGATATCCGCCTACTGCTCCGCGATGGGCTCGGCAGGCACCATCGCCGCCGGCGACCGCCTCAAACAAATCTGGCCCGACCACAAGATCGTCGGGTTGGAGCCGGTGCAGTGCCCGACCATCTACAACAACGGCTACGGCGCGCACCGCATCGAGGGCATTGGCGACAAGCACGTCACGTGGATTCACAACGTGCTCAACATGGACGCCATCATGTGTATCGACGATATGTCGTGCGTGCGCGGGCTGGCGCTGCTCACCGACCCAGTCGGCAAGCAGACGCTGGCAAAGCGCTACGGTGTGCCGGAGGTGGATGTCGAGAAGATGAGCCACATCTTCGGTATCTCCAGCGTGTGCAATGTGCTGGGGGCGATCAAGACGGCCAAGTACTACAACATGGGCTCCGACGACGTGATCGTCACCATCTGCACCGACGCCATCGACCGCTACTATTCCGTCATGGATTGGCTCGAAGGTGAAGAGGGCAAGATGGACGAGGCGATGGCAGCGCAGCGCGTAGCGTCGACCTTCCACGGCCAGAAGACGGACTGGATCAGCGAGGGCACGATGGATAGCCGCCAGCGCTGGCACAATCTGAAGTATTACACCTGGGTCGAGCAGCAGGGCAAGTCGGTCGAGGAACTGGACGCACAGCGCGACCCGGCCTGGTGGCAGCAGCACCAGCAGCTTGTGCCGGAGATCGACAAGAAGATTGTGGCGTTCCGCAAGGAGCACCACATTCACGGCGAGTAATGTACCCGGAAGACCGCGTTCTGGTCGGCGTGATGCCCGACCCGCGTGACCTGGAGATTGCGCACCAGCAGCACTGGTACCGCATCCCGGCCAGGCACGCCTCACAGGGCATCCATGCCGAGTACGTGGCCTTCTACTTCACCCGGAAATTCGGTCCTGAGCTGTGCTGGGCGATTCACTTTTATGCGCGGCGCACCGGTCACGAGCTGGTGCGCCGCGTCGATCTGCTGCCTGACCAGCCCGATCATCCCCGCGCCCGCGAGATGTACTACAAGCTCCAGCTTGGCCCCATCAAGCAGAAAGACCCACCTATCGCCAGCCTGCGCTGGCGGCGCATCACTTTCATTCAGACGACGTGGGATCGCTTCATCAACGCGACGGAGATCAACGACCTGTTTAGCAGCGATAACGTCTACGTGGATCGCGTCTACCATGCTCTCAAACAGCGCGGCATCCAGGCCGAGCGCGCGGTGGAGATCCGCGAGGGCCACGACCGTTACGCCGTCGACCTGCTCATTCCGTGTCGCGATGGCGCGGTGATGCTGTCCGGCAGCGACGAGCGGCCAGCGGCGGCGCTGGCCATCGACGAAGACGAGGCGCAGACCCTTGCCCGCGCCGAAACGGCTATCGAAAAGCGGGGTGGCCCGTTGATGCTTGATCTGCCGTTCTAGCCACAGCCGCTCACTGGTGGGCCTTTGCCACTGCTTCTCTGACCATCTCTCTCATCTTCTGCGCACCGGATTCTGACCCCAGGCCGATAAATGCATGCCCGCGCTCCGGGGTGTCGCCCACAAAGCCGAACACTTCGAGCCCGGTGTCGTCGATGAGTTTCGACGCGAAGTCCTGGATTTCGATCTCTTTGAGCCGCGCCGATACAACCGTCGTGCCGGACTTTGCCCCGCTGCGGGCCCAGATCAGCCACGTGGGGGTAAGCAGCACACCCGTATAGTGAACGGGGTCCGGGTCAGCGCCTCTCGACGCGAAGAGGCCCTTCCTTTTCTTCTCTGAGGTCGTCTCACAGCAGATCGCAATCTCCGCTTCAACGCTGCCCATCTCGTGCTTCTCGGCGTACTCGCGGATCGCGCTGACCAGCTCAGGTCGCATCTGCCCGAAGCTGCATTCCCTGGTGGTTCGGTTGTAGTCGCCCATGACATTTCTCCCGCAAGGATTGTGGCGTTAATCTCGTCAGGCGTATTTGGGTGCCTGCTCAACAGCGTGCTCGAAATGGAGAGGTCAATACTTAGTGTGAGGTCTGAGCCGCGTTCGGCTGATGGCTGCGCGCCCTGCTGGATGGTAACAAATCGACTAGTTGCCGTTCTTGCTGGAGGTCGCGCCGGGAGTTTTGTCGGCACTCGTTTCAGGGGCCTTGGCAGGACTCGCGCCGGGAGTTTTGTCGGTGCTCGTTTCAGGGGCCTTGGCAGGACTCGCACCGGGAGTTTTGTCGGTGCTCGTTTCAGGGGTCTTAGCAGAACTCGCGTCAGGGGTCCTGTCGACACCCGCTCCAGAGGGCTTGTCGGGGCCCGCGCTGGGAGCCTTGTCGGGGGTCGTACCGGAAGTGACTCCGGGTGTAGCCGAGGCTGGAGGGCTGGCAGGGGGCGCGCTGGGGGCCTTGTCAGGCGCCGAGCCGGCTGTTGGGCTGGCGGCTGCGCTGGGAGCCGCGCTGCTGGTCTTGTTGGGATTCGAGGCAAGTGCCGAGCTGATGATCCCGACCATCTGCCCGATGTCCAGCTCGCCTTTGTTCAGCACGCCGACGACCGGCCACGAGTTGAGTCTCTGCTGTTCCTGTTCCTCAAGCACCTTGGCAGTGGCAATCAGCACGCGCACCGGGCGGCCATCCATCTCTTTGCGGATATGTTCGAGCAGCCCAAAACCATCCAGCCGGGGCATCATCAGGTCCAGCAGGATCAGGTCGGGGCTCTCGCCCGCCAGCATGTCGACGGCTTCCACGCCATCTTTGGCCGTCTCGGTGGTATGACCGGCCATCTTCAGGGTGATGTTGAACAGCTCTCGAACGTCGGGTTCGTCGTCAACTACGAGAATACGTGCCACTGTCGTCTACCTCGGTAGGAATCCAGTTAACGGCAACTATAAACCATCCGCTGTGAAATCGCCACTTGACCGGAGTACTAAGCGTACTCAAGCCTTCTTCGAGTTGTCCGTAAACACCGGCAGGTGGCCCAGCGCAATGATGTCCTGCCACTTGGCGCGGTCGCCCTCAGTGAATATCGCAGCCTGCGCGACGATGGTGCCACCGGCCCGCTTGGCCAGCAACTGCATGCTTTGCAGCGTGCTGCCTGTCGAGATCACGTCGTCTACCAGGATGACGCGCTTTCCGTTGATGAGCTGCCGGTCCTTCTCGTCGAGGAACAGAGTTTGCTCTTCGCCGGTTGTGATCGACATCGTCTCGGCCTGGAGCGCATCGCCCATATAGGGCTTGTAGCTTTTGCGCAGGACGATCCACGGCTTCTTCATCTCGACCGCCAGCGCGTACAGCAGCGGAATGCTCTTGGCCTCGGCGGTGATGATCACATCGCCGTTTTTGTCTTTGAGCCTGTTGGCCAGCTCGGCGGCGACGGCCTGCACCAGTTCGGTATCGCCCAGTATGTTGACGATGGCGATACGGATACCCGGCGCAACTTCGAACAGACGCAGGTCGCGCTTGACTCCGGCCACCTTGACCGGGTACGTGTCGTGGGCCTGGGGTGCCATGTGGTCTTCTCCCTGCTTGATGCGCGGTGAAATCAGCCCGCCGGTGGCGGGCCGATCAGGTGGATTCTACACTAAAATCCATGATATGCTAAAAGTCTCACACATGGAAACATGCTGCCGGGGGAGCCATATGCCTCAAAACCGATTGCTACTGTTGACCGCCTTCGAGCCGTTCGGTGGGCGCGCGAAGAACGCCTCACAGGAGGCGCTCAAACGTCTAATGACCAAAGCCGCCGATTTCCCCGGCCTGCGGCTCACTGTGCGCTTCCTGCCGGTTGAGACCGGCGCGGCGGCACAAGCGATTTGCCGTGCGCTGGACGAGGTCAGGCCAGATATCCTGCTCAGCCTGGGCGAAGCGAAGCGTGACGCCATCAGCCTGGAGCAGGTCGGCTACAATGAGCGGCGCTATACTATCCCCGACAACGCCGGCAACCTGCTCGACGGTGCACCGGTCGTGCCCGGTGGCCCGCCGGCGTACCGTTCGACGCTGCCCCTGGAGGGATCCTTGCCGCTGTGCAGGCCGCCGAAATCCCCGTTCGGCTGTCTGACGATCCCGGTCGTTACCTGTGCAACGAGGTGCTGTACAGCGCGCTGCACCATGTCGCCGAGACGCACTCGCCAGCGCTGGTGGCGTTTATGCACGTTCCGCATCTGCCGGAGGCTGCCGACTCGCCTAGCTATCCAAGCATGCCTGCGGACGAGGTTTCGCAAGCGATCTCAGCTGCGCTGAGGGCGCTTGCGAAACTGGGTGCCCGGTCCGGAGGCTAGTTCAGCCACTCGCGCCGATAGAAGGGCGAGTTGGCAAGCCGTTCGGCCAGCTCGGCGATGTCAGCGACATCGCCCAGGGCCATCAGGTATTCGCACACCCTCTCGGAAATCCGCATCCTCTTGAGGATGCCCTGGCGGGTATCAGCTTTCAGCAGTTGCTCCTGGACTCCATCGTCCAGGATCGCCATGCCAAAAAGGTGATCCAGCCGTTCGTTTGGATACTTGTCGTGCCGAGAATCATGAAGAGCCATTATTACCGCAACTCCCGTGTAATGATTGGTCCTACAATATAAGCGGGAGTTCGCGCGTCTTTTACCGGAAATCGCCCAGGATTTACGCGAATTTCACAAAACAGCAATAGGACACCCGCCAGGCCGCAGATGTATCAGGGCGAGGGGAACGGGCGGAACGCGACGATGGTTACGGACTGCTTGGAGCCGAAATCGTCATAGGCGGCGATAAGCTGCCCACCTCGTTCTGCGGCGCGGCGGACCATCCAGTACAGCATCTCTTCGAGGCGCTGCCCCTGAAAAAGGATCTGGTCGTCGGGCAGGCGGGTGACCTCACCGTCATACGTCACCTGCAAGAAACGGCGCGTGCTGCCGCTCGGATCGTTGGGCGAGAGCGTGTAAAAGGTGATATCCTCCGCCAGCGACAGCGCCGTCTTGCGCCCATCGATCTCTGCGCCGCTCTCAGTCCAGGTTAGCAGCCCGATCCACGGGTGCTGGTCCAGGTAGCGGGCGATGGCTGTCGGATCGAATGACCCTGCATCGTCGATCACCGGGTCGATTTTCTCAGCCATCACGCGACCCAAATAGGCTTCCGGCGTGCGTGTCGGCGTCGGTGTGCGTACGGGGGTTGGCTGCGGGCTCGGGCTGGGCGTGAGCGCCGACGCACGGGCCGTTGCCGATGCGGCCTCTACGACGGCCCGATCCTCTGCGCTGACGAGCACCAGTTGCGCCTCGACGCCCATCCCTTCGCTGTAAGCTGCCAACAAGATGGTGTCGCGCTGAGCGGCCTGGGCGGCCAGCGCCTGCAGCGCCACGTCCGTCGTGGCATTGCTCAACACCCACTGCATGTTCTCCGGACTGTCCACACTCAGCGTCAGCACCCCATTCTGGCGTTCCATCGAGGCGATTGACGTCAGGTAGTTAGGATTATCGTTCTTGGGGATAAGGACCGTGAGCGAGGTCAGCGTGCTGGAGCCAACCGGCTGGCCGTTTAGCGTGGCGACCTCGCCTGATACTGCCAGTGGGCCAATGGCGCTGCTGCCCTGCCACCAGGCCAGCCCACTCGCGTCGGGCAGGCTGGCTGAGAGCGCTGGCAGGGCTGCGTCGAGCACTGCGTTGGCCCATGGGTCTGCGGGCGAGGCTGGCCCATCATCCGGTAGACTGAGCGTGCCCTGGCCGGTCGGCAGAATGGGTAGCACGCTCGGCATCAGCTCGACCTCGGCACTGCCGCCACTTTGCGTCGTAACATACAGAGTTGCAGTGTCAGACGGGCTGGAGACGGCTGGCGCCAGCCGCCCCGTCATGCGCAGGATCATCGCTGCCAGCGTCACAAGAGCCAGCAGCAGCGCGATCACCTTCAGGTGTTGGACACTGCGTTGGCTGGTCACCTCAGCGAACCGTCCAGACCTCCAGGTTGCTAAAACCCACTTTGAGGGCGGCGTTGGCCGCGCTGACGGCGTAGATGGCAATGTCGCCCTCTTTTTGGCTTTCGTCACTGAACGTGCCAACCGTCTGCCCGTCGAACACGACCACGAAGTCCGTCCCTTTTGCCTGGATGCCAATCGTGTGCAGGTCGGGGCTGTCTGCCTTCGACGAGCCGGGAAGCTGCATATCTAGCAGGGCGGTGGTGTTCAGCGTCCCGTTAGCCCGTGAGAAAACGGTCACGCGTCCGCTGCAGAAGTAGGTCAGGGCGTAGTAGTTGCTGGTGTCTTTCATGCGGAAGAACAGCCCGTAGCCACCGCCGTCCGGGCAGGCTGCCGGTGTCACGTTGACCTGTGCGTAGAAATCTGCCCGGTTGACGGCCGTCGTATTGACGAAGCGCCGGACGTTCGGGTCGAGGCTGAATACGTACGCGTCCTTGACGACCGACAGCTTGGAGACGTCATCCTTAATCGTCGGCCAGCCGGACAGGAAATCCGTCTCGAAGACCAGGTCGCCCTGGGCGATGGTATCCGGTACGGTGCCCCGCCGTCGCTGGAAGGCGCCGGGCTTTCAGTGGCCTGCGGTGCTTCGGTCGGCGCGGCTGAAGTCGGCCCTGCTGGCTGCGCTTCGCCACCTGTCTCGGTCGGCGTGCCCTCGTCGGCAGGCGTCGAGACGAGCTCGCCGCCGGGCGTGGCCGTTGGGAAAGGCGTCACGGTGGGCGGCGGCGCGAAAGTCGCCGTAGGCGTGGGCGGTTCCAGCGTTGGGGCGGGTGTTGCCGTGGGCAGCGTGTTGGCCGCCGGGGCGCTGCCTCCACACGCCGCCAGTGCCGCTGGCAGGATTATGACCAGGATAACGATCGCTGCGTTCCACTTGATTTTCACACTGAACCTGCCTGTGATGGTTCTTGTTTGCCGGTCGGATGATAACGCAGCCCGGCGCGATTGCACAATGGAGGCATTGGAGGGGCCTCTGTGTGGGGGATTGGAGAGCGTTTCAGGCGATGTCGGGAAAGATGATGTAGCGCGCGGGGATAGAGTCGGCCAGCCACACCATCTCATTGCCGTGATAGAATGGCACGCCCTCGGCGTGGGCTGCCTCGGCCCTGATAATCAGCACAACAGTGCGGCCCGATTTGCGCTGCCCGACCTGCTGCGCGGTGTCCACGTCGGCAGACAGGTGGATGTACTGGCGGTTCATGGGCTTGAGACCCGTCTCGCGGATAGCATCCAGCAGCGCGTCGGATGTGCCATGATACAGCAGAGTGGGCGGTTCGGCGGGCGTGCGGGCCAGCCGGTGAGGGGTCGAATGGCCGTAGTAGGCGCGGATGCGCCCCTCGCGCAGCTCGTATCGCTGCTTGTCCGCTGTCGCCATCATTGCCTGCAGGTCGTCGACGGTCAGGTTGTGCCACTCGCGGCGATGGCGGCGCAGCGCGTCGAGCAGGTCATCGACCGGCACCCAGCCCTCGTCGTCAAGCTCCAGCTCATACAGCCACGGCGCGTGGCGCAGCGCGTGAGCGATGGTCCTGCTGAGCCTGCGATAGTCAGTAGGCATGTGATTACCCCGCGTCTGGATCCGGTCTGCTACGCCTCGGCGAGAAGCTCCTCCCATTCGAGCATCAGCGCATCGATCCGCGATTGGGCCGCGCTGTAGGCCTGACCCAGCCGTCCTACTTCGTTGACATTACCCGCAGACGATGCCACCTCCAGCGCGCCGGACAGGTTGACCATCTCGACTTCGAGGCGGTGGATCTCGTCCTCGACCTGGTGCAGGCGCTGCCTGCGCTGGTAGGGGTTGAGGGCGGGCCGCGCCGGTTCGGCGATTTTCGGCGGCGCTGCTGGCGACGGCTCCTTCTTTTCCGGCTTGCTTTTCGCTGCTGGCGCGGCGCGGTTGTCGCGCCAGGCGAGGTATTCGTCGTAAGGCCCTTCGAATACGACCAGCTCGGTCCTGCCATCTGCCGCCTTGCGCGGGGTGTGCAGTGCCCAGATTTGCGTCGCCAGATCGCGGATCAGGTAGCGGTCGTGCGAGACGAGCAGGATAGTCCCCTCGAACCCGGCCAGCACTGCCTCCAGCACCTCCTGTGCGGGGATGTCAAGGTGGTTGGTCGGCTCGTCGAGCAGCAGCAGGTTTGCGCCGCTCAGCGCCAGCTTGGCGAGCGCCACGCGGCCCCGCTCGCCGCCGCTCAGCGCTGAGATCGGCTTGTAAACATCCTCGCCGCTGAACAGGAAGCTTCCCAGGTACGATCGCGCCTCGCCGATGGGCATATTCCGCAGCGTGAGGATCTCGTCGAGGATGGTGTGATCGGGCTGGAGGCCTTCGTGCGCCTGCGCAAAGTAGCCAATCTCAACGCTCGCGCCCAGCTTTGCCTCGCCGGCCAGCGGCTCAAGCTGGCCCAGCACCGTCTTCAGGAAGGTTGATTTGCCTGCGCCGTTGGGGCCAATCAGCGCCGCGCACTCGCCGCGATACAGCGTGATGTCAGGCGCTTCGAACAGCGGGATGCTGTCGTCGTGGTAGCCCAGGACGAGGCCGCGTGTCATCAGCACTTTGTCGCCGGAGCGGCGGCGGGCTTGCAGGTTCAGGTGCAGCTCTTTGAGCGGGCGGACGGGTTTCGACAGGCCGCGAACGTGCCGCTCGGCCTCCTCGACACTGAACGGGCGCTCGCTGTGCAGGTCAAGCTGCGCCCAACTCTTAGCGTTGAGCGCGTTGACCAGCCCCAGCTCTTCAATGGCGATCAGCTGCCGGGTGAGGCGCTTGAGCCGCCCGACAGCTTGCGACGTGCCGCGCGAGGCCATGTTGCGCTTGATGAAGTCGACGTCCTGGAGCATGCGCTCCTTTTCCTGCTCATACAGCTTCTCGGCGCGTTCCCAGCGCGCTTCGCGCTGCTCCAGGTAAGCCGTGTAGTTGCCCCGATACTCTTCGACGCGACCATGCATCATCTCCCAGATGTGCTCCACGACGCTGTCCATGAAGTAGCGGTCGTGCGAGACGAGCAGCAGTGCGCCGTCAAAGTTGCGCAGGAAGCCCTCCAGCCATTCAATCGCCCGGATGTCAAGGTGGTTGGTCGGCTCGTCGAGGATCAGCAGGTCGGGATGTTCGAGTAGTAGGCGGGCCAGCAGCGCGCGCGTCTTCTGCCCGCCGGAAAACTGCTCGACCGGGCGATCATAGTCCGTCTCGTCAAAGCCGAGACCACCCAGCACCTGCTTGATGCGTGTGGGGTAATCATAGCCGCCGCCCGTCTCGAAACGCTGCTGCGCCTCGCCGTAGGCTTCCAGTAAGGTCGCGTCCTCGGGATAGCGCTCCAGATCCTCGGCCAGCGCGGCGAGGCGCGCTTCCTCCTCAATGACCCCGGCGAACACCAGCAGCATCTCGTCCCACAACGTCGTCCCGCCTGACAGCGCCAGGTCGGCCTCCTGCTGCAAGAAGCCGATGCGCAGGTCGCGCGAGTGGCTGACGGTGCCATCGCTGGGCTTATCGACTTTGGCCAGCAGGCGCAGCAGCGTCGTCTTGCCCGCGCCGTTAGGCCCAACGAGCGCGATCCGCGCGCCGTGCGGGATGCTGACGGTGACGTTATCGAAGATGTCGACCGCGCCAAAGGACTTGGCGAGGTTGTGTGTGGATACGAGCGCCATAGTTGCTTTCAGCCCATCCTATCAGATTCGGACAGATTATAGACGAGGGTGACAGGGATGTCATCATACGCATCGTGCCAATGCGCGCGGCGCATGGCCTCGATGCCCCCCATTCTGTATAATCGGGGCATGGCAGCTACAAACTCAACACATCAACCGCCATCGACCGAATCGGCGCAGGTGAGTGTGGTCATTGCCGGGCTACTGCTGGCCGTCGGCGGCTGGTCGGGGTTGGCCTGGCTGATCGGCAACACCCTGCCCACGGTGCCTAATCGCTGGGCGTTCTACGCGCTGCTGCAAATCGCGTTGACCGGGACGGCGCTGCCGTTCGTGCGGCTGCTGCATCAGCGCTTTTCGCGCAGGCGCGCGGCATTCACCCCGGCGGGAATCCTGGTGCGGCAGGCGACGTGGTTCGGGCTGTGGGGCACGGCCTGTGTCTGGCTGCGTGTCCCGCGCTTGCTGTCGGTGCCGCTGGCGATTGTCGTCGCGCTGGCGCTGGTGGCCGTCGAAGGGCTTCTGCGCCTGCGCGAGCGGACGCAGTGGCGGCCCGGCTGATGATTTCCCTCACACGAAGAAACGACTTATGAGCAGCGACTTGTACCGGCAGTTACCCAGCGTTGACCGGTTGCTTGGACATCTGACGGTGGCCGAACTGAGCGCTCGCTATGGGCATAATCTGACTGTCGAGGCGCTGCGGGTAGCACTCGACGCGGCCCGCGTGCGCATTCAGGCCGGCGCGGACTCCGCACCCAGCGACGCGGTGCTGATCGGGCAGGCGGAGGAACTGCTCGAAGAATGGCTTGCCCCGACCTTGCGTCGGGTGATCAATGCTACCGGCGTGATCGTGCATACCAACCTGGGTCGAGCGCCGCTGTCTGACGCAGCGCTTGACGCGATCCGCGAGGTCGGTGGCGGCTATAGCACGTTGGAATACGATCTTAGCGCCGGACAGCGCGGGTCGCGCAGTGTGCACGCCGAAGCGCTGCTCAAGCGGCTGACCGGCGCTGAAGCGGCCTTTGTGGTCAACAATAACGCGGCGGCGGTCCTGCTGACGCTGGCGACGCTGGCCGGCCCTACGCGTGACTATCCGCAGGGGCGCGGCGTGATCGTCTCGCGCGGGCAGCTTGTAGAGATCGGCGGCGGGTTCCGCATGCCCGACGTGATGGCTCACAGCGGCGCGCGGCTGGTGGAGGTCGGTACGACTAACCGCACCCATCATCGCGACTACGAGGCCGCCGTCGACGCCGACACGGCGCTGATCATGCGGGCGCACCGCTCCAACTTTGCGATAGTGGGCTTCACTGCCGAGCCGCCGCTCGTCGAATTGTCCGAGATCGCGCACGCGCACGGCCTACTGTTGGCCGACGACCTGGGCAGTGGCGCGCTGTTCGACACGTCAGCCTACGGGTTGGCTGCCGAGCCAACCGTGCAGGCCAGCCTCGACGCCGGCGCGGATGTGATCATGTTCAGCGGCGACAAGCTGCTGGGCGGCCCGCAGGCGGGGATATTGATCGGCAGGCAAGCGATCATCGACAGGCTGCGGCAGCATCCGCTGGCGCGTGCCGTGCGGCCCGACAAGCTGTGCCTGGCCGGGCTGGCGGCGACGCTGGCCCACTACCTCAAGGGCGAGGCGCTGAAGCAGGTGCCGGTGTGGCGCATGATCAGTATGACGGCTGAAGAAGCCGGCCAGCGCGTGCAGGCGTGGGCCGATACGCTGTGCGCTGCGGGCCTCACCTGCGAAGTGGCGGACGGCGACAGTGTGGTCGGCGGCGGCAGCCTGCCCGGCGAATCACTTAAGAGCCGCGTGCTGCATGTGCGCGTCGGCGGCGTCGACGCGGCGGCTGCGCGGCTGCGCGCCCGCGAGGTGCCGGTCATTGTGCGGGTGGAGGACGACGATCTCGTGATTGATCCGCGCACGGTGCTGCCGCGTGATGAGGACGAGCTGATCGGGGCGCTGCGGGAATTGGGCTGAAGATCGCATGACAGGAGAGTGCAGGTGAAGACGGATCTGGGTCAATTGATGGAAGCGCGCGGCTTTGACGCCATCGTAGTGATGGGCGAGGCTAAGGAGAACCACGCGCTGGCCTACATGACGAACGGCGCGGCGATCACCGCCGGGACGGTGGTCAAGAAGCAGGGCGGCGCACCGCTGCTGGTGTGCGGCGCGATGGAGCGCGACGAGGCCGCCAAGAGCGGGCTTGAGGTGCGCACCAATGACCAGTTCAATTACGCGGTGCTGTTCAAAGAGGCGGGCGGCGACCTGTTCGAGGCGCAGGCGCTGCTGCTCAAGGCCATCCTGACCGCCTGCAAGGTCGAGGGCGTGGTGTGCTTCTATGGGCTGGGTGATCCGGGTCAGTCGTACCTGCTGCTGCAGAGGCTTGACGTACTGATGCAGGACATCCGCGTGACCGGCGACCCGACGCCAACCATCTTCGACGTGGCGTACGCCACCAAAGATGACCACGAGCTGGCGGCGATCCGCTCCGTGGCAGAGCGCACCAACCGTGTGATGGGCGAGATCGTCGACTTCATCAAGGGCCACGCAGCGCAGGATGGGCAGCTGGTCAAAGCCAACGGCTCGCCGCTGACGGTGGGTGACGTGAAGACCACCCTCAGAGAGCGGCTGACGCACTACGGGCTTGCCGACGACGGCGAGACGATCTTCGCCATCGGGCGTGACGCGGGCGTGCCCCATTCGCGTGGCGAGGCGGGCGATCCATTGGAACTGGGCAAGAGCATCATCTTCGACCTGTTCCCGCGCGCGCTGGACAGCGGTTACTATCACGACATGACGCGCACCTTCTGCCTGGGCTATGCCCCGCTTGATGTGCAGCGTGCTTACGACGAGGTGATGCAGGCTTTCGACGCGGCTGTTGAGGCGCTCAAGGTGGGCGAGTCGGGCGGCGCGTACCAGGCGTTGGTATGCGACATTTTCGAGGAGCACGGACACGCCACGCCACGCATTGTGCCCGGCACCGAGGAAGGCTACGTGCACAGCCTGGGGCATGGGCTGGGGCTGCAAATCCACGCGCACCCGCGCCTGAACTGGGCTGCGCCCGACACGATAGAGACACGGCAGGTGTTCACTATCGAGCCGGGGCTGTACTATCCGAGCAGGGGCTACGGCGTGCGCATCGAGGACACGCTTTACGTGGACGACGACGGCAGCTTTCACTCGCTGACGCCGTATCCGAAGGATCTCGTGATCAAGCTGGAATGAGCAGGTTGTGTCGTGACAGTTATTCTGGGCATTGAGACATCGTGTGATGAAACATCGGCGGCGGTGGTCGAGAACGGGCAGACTATCCGCTCGAACGTGATCTCATCGCAGGTGGAAATCCACGCACAGTACGGCGGCATCTTCCCGGAGATTGCCTCGCGGGCGCACATCGAGCACATCTACCCGGTGGTCGAGCAGGCATTGCAGGAGGCCGAGACGCCGCTGGACGAGGTCGATGCGATTGCGGTAACACGCGGACCGGGGCTGGCCGGCTCGCTGGTAGTTGGCACCAACATGGCGAAGGGGCTGGCGCTGGGGCGCGGCCTGCCACTGGTGGCCGTCAACCATCTGGAAGGGCATGTCTATTCGCTGTGGCTGGCCGGACCGGAATACCGGACGGTGCCCGGTGCAGGCGCGGGCGCGCCGGATGGCGAGATCGTACCGATTGCCTTCCCGGTAGTGGTGCTGGTTGTTTCCGGCGGGCACACCGAGCTGCTGCTGATGACCGGTCACGGGCAGTATGAGCGGCTGGGCAGCACCCTTGACGACGCCGCCGGCGAGGCGTTCGACAAGGTGGGTCGGCTGCTGGGACTGCCCTACCCTGGCGGGCCCGCCATCCAGAAGACGGGCGCCAGCGGCGACGCCACCGCATTCGATCTGCCGCGCGTGTGGCTGCGTGACAATCAGGGCGAGCGCAACTACAATTTCAGCTTCTCAGGGCTCAAGACGGCAGTGCTGCGCACGCTGCAAGCCATCGACCCGGCCTACGAACCGGACGCGCCCCTCTCGGAGGGCATCCTGGTAGCGGATCTCGCCGCCAGTTTTCAGGCGGCGGTGGTCGACGTGCTGGTGGGTAAGACCGTGCGCGCGGCGCAGGCATTCGACGCGCGGGAGATATTCGTCGCGGGCGGCGTCTCGGCCAACAGGGCGCTGCGCGAGGCAATGGTCGCGGCGGCGGGTCGACCGGTGCGCGTGCCACCCCTGAGGTTGTGCACCGACAACGCGGCGATGGTCGCGGCGGCGGGGACGTTTCGCTTTGAGGCCGGCCAGCGTGACTCGCTCGACTTCGACGTGGTGCCCACCTGGCCGCTGGCATAGAGACAGCAAGAATGTGGGAATCGTGGGGACGACCGGCTGGTCGCCCTTTTGCTTACATCTGGTCGGGTGGCTCGGTGTGGATGGTGACGCGGTGGATGGCGGGCAGCGCAGCGCGCACCCGCGTCTCGACAATTTCGGCCAGCCGGTGCGCCTCCTCTAGCGGCGTGTCCCCGGAAACGACACAGTGCACGCTGAGCGCGTAGCCGCCGTCTGTCTCGCGGCGAATGTCAAGATCGTGCCACAGGCCGGGCGGATAAAGCGTATTGGCGATCTCTAGTGCACGACGGGCCAGATCGTGCGCATCGACGCTGTCTGCCAGCGGGTGCTCAGACAGATGTGCCGGCTCAATGTGCGTCACCACGCGGTACAGGTTGGGGACGGCCTCGCGCAGGCGGCCCTCGAACTGCGTGACCAGCTCGTGCGCCTGCCCGACTGTCTCGCCGGGTGCGACCTCGACATGCATGTCAAGCGTGAGGCCGTGCTCGTTGAGAGTCGGGATGATCTCATGCACTCCCAGCCCCAGCGCGTCGGCCTCGGCCCGGGCGATGAGGGCGTAATCATCCGGACCATCATGGCCGGGCAGAAAGTGTACCTGGATGTCGCGCAGGCCGCTGAACGCATCGCGCAGGCGCGCGCGCATCTCACGGGCGATGGCCGCGCTGTGATCAGCGGTGGTCGGCGCGGCAACTTGCACGTCGAGGTCAAGATGGACCTCGTCGGCAGGGCCCCGGCTGCGCACGCGCGCCACATGCTGCACCCCGGAAACTCCGCGCACGACCTCGCTGACGGCGGAAGCGTCGAGCGCGGCGCGGTCGACCAGGATGCTGGCCGAGTGGCTCAGGACGCGCCACGCCGCGCGGCCAATCAGTACGACGACGACCAGCGCCGACGCCGCGTCGACCCACGCCCAGCCCAGCCGAACCGCCACCAGGCTGCCCAGCACCGTCAGCGAGACGAATATGTCGCTTGTCGTGTTCTCGGCGTCGGCCAGCAGCAGCTCGGAGTTGAGACGCTTGCCCGCGCGGCGCTCGTAGACCGAGACTCCGATGTTGACGATCAGTGTGGCAATCATCGTCGCGAAGCTGGTGAGGGTGACCTCAGGCGCGCCGCCGCCTGACAGCCGCCCAATGGCGCTCTTGACGATCTCCCAGGCGGTCAGCAGCAGCACGCCGCCGATGATCAGGCTGGCCATCGTCTCGAAGCGGCGGTGCCCGTAGGGGTGGTCGGCGTCGGGCGGGCGGGCGGCCAGCCCACTACTGATCAGCCCGATGACATTCGAGGTAGCATCCAGCGAGGAGTGGAAACCGTCGGCGGTCATCGCCAGCGAGCCGGTGATCAGCCCGACGACCACTTTTGCGATAGCTACCAGCAGGTTGGCGACCAGCGTGATGATCAGAACGGTGCGGACTTCCTGCTGCCGGGTTGGGCTCGTCATGCTGCGCTGCGGTCTCCTGTGTGTTTCGTCGCCATGATAATACCGGCTTGCCGGGCAGTTGGCGAGTGTCCACGAGAGGCGCTACAATCGCCGTCGCTGTGAGAAACGTCTATTTGAGCATCGTCTAATCAGCGCTCGCATTTACAGGTTGTTCTATTGACACCCCCATCTCTCCAGGCTGAAGCTGCGCGCCGGGGCGTTCAGCCGGGCGGGCCGCGCTGGATGGTTGCCTTCAGCGCGCTCAAGCACTACAACTTCCGCGTCTACTTCATCGGGCTGCTGATCTCGGTAACGGGATCATGGGCGCAGGATGTCGCCCAGCAGTGGCTGGTCTACCAGCTTACCGGCTCGCCGCTGGCGCTGGGCCAGGTGACGGCGGTCATGGCGATCCCGGTGCTGCTGCTGGGACCGTGGGCCGGCGTCGTCATCGACCGCATGTCGCGCCGCACGCTGCTGATCATGACCCAGACGCTGCAAATGGCGCAGGCTTTCACGCTGGCCGCGCTGACCTTCAGCGGACACATCCAGGTGTGGCACGTGATTGTACTGTCGGGCGTGCGTGGCATCGCCAACGCTTTCGACGCGCCGGCCCGGCAGACGATTGTCGTCGAGATGGTCGGCAAGGAAGATATGTCGAACGCCATCGCGCTGAACTCGACATTGATGAGCATGGCGCGCATCATCGGCCCCTCGCTGGGCGGGGTGATTGTGGCGGTGATGGGTACCGCCTGGGCCTTCACCATCAACGGCATCACTTTCCTGGCGATCCTGGTCGCGCTGCTGATGCTGCGCCTGCCGAAGTTCATCCGCAAGCCGGTCGACCAGTCGCCGCTGGCCGACCTGATGGAGGGGCTGCGCTTCATCTGGAACACGCGCACCATCGGGGCGCTGATGGTCATCGTGACGGCGGTCGGGATGTTTGGGATGACCTACCGGGTGCTGCTGCCCGTGGTGGCCGATGTGGTGCTGCATCAGAACGAAGTGGCGTTCGGCATTCTGAACGCGATGGCGGGGGTCGGATCGCTGCTGGGCGCGCTGGTCGTCGCTTACCTCAGCACGCGATCCCGGCGCGGG
Organism: uncultured Chloroflexia bacterium; assembly: GCA_963787375.1. Taxonomy (GTDB): domain Bacteria; phylum Chloroflexota; class Anaerolineae; order Aggregatilineales; family UBA3940; genus CAWBCR01. The sequence continues at coordinate 591,673 of CAWBCR010000017.1, forward strand.
CGCTTCCTCAACCTGTTCAACATCCTTATGCCGGTGGTGTTGTTCGCCTTTGCGGCGTCGCGTATGTACGTGCTGTCGCTGGGACTGATGCTGCTTGTCGGGTTGAGCCAGCAGCCGCAGCTTTCGCTGGGCAATATGCTGATCCAGTCGCACATCCCGGACCGCATCCGGGGGCGGGTGATGTCGGTCTACACGCTGGTCATCTTCGGGTCTTACCCGCTGGGCAGCCTGCTGGCGGGGGCTATCGCCGACCGTATCGGTGCGCCGCTGGCGATTGCGATCAGCGCCGGGGCGGTGCTGGTCGTGAGCCTCGCGACGCGGCTGTGGGTGCCGGAGATCAAGTCGCTGGAGTAAGGCCCATCGCCAGGGTGTGCTGCGGGCTTTCGGAGATCAAATCAGGGCAGACGTGATGCTGTGCATCGTTCACGTCTGCCCATGTTTGGATTTGTGCCAGTTCAAGTCAATCGCTGAGGCTGCCGGCGGCTTGCTCTCGCGGGATGCGCCTCAGGCTCACTGAGCGAAACTGGCGCAGCAGCTCCTGCACCTTGTCGCGGCGAGCGCTCATGCGCGCCTCGCGCGCCTTCCAGTCGCCTCTGAGCTGGTTCAGAACCAGCGGGCTGACGCTCTGGATCTCCAGGTCGATATCCCCTGGCGTGCCTGAACGGATCACCGCTTCCAGCGCGGTGATGAGTGTATCGTACTCAGCCTCGTGGCCGGTCATGCCGCTGCCAAACTCGACGCGGGTAAGCGTGCGGCGGTTGTCTTTGACGATCGCGTAGCTGCCGTAGCCGGAGCTACGGCTGCCCCGGCTGCCGCCTTCAAATACCACTAGCACCTTTGACATTTCCAACTCCATCGCTTGACGCGTGCGACCATTTGTATTCTAGCACGGCTGGTGGCACGGTGCGACCTCAGGGCGAAAAGAAAGGGCGGCCACGAGGTCGCCCCTTGAGCTTCAGGCTGTGCGTCAGGCGGCAGGGCGCATAGGGCTGTCGAAGTCGTAGCAGTAATCGACGGCGAGCGCGCTGTATCGTAGAAAAGCCCGCTCGACCGGTGACATGGTCGGCGGATAGATAGTGTCGTCGCTGGCTTCGAGGATGCGGTAGCCTTCTTTGATGTAGCTGCGGACTGTGCTGGTGCTCACGCCCATCTCCTCAGCGGCAAGCTCTGCCGGCAGCCCTTCGACGACGCACAACAGCAGCGCCTGCTCAACGCGCTGGGTCAGGCGCGGATACTGGCGGCGCTCTGGCAGCACGTCGTATGACAGGCTGCCGCTGCCGCGCGCGTCAAACAGCGCGGCCATGTCTTCGGTGACGACGAAGCGATGCTCTAGCACGAAGCGGACCGCGCTCGCCAGCCCGATGCCAACCTGCTCGCGCACGAGGTACGCTGCAGCGCCCGCGCTCCCGGCGGCCAGCGCCATGTCGTAGTCGGGAACGTGCGCCAGGCACACGAGGCACGCATCCGGGCAGTGATGCAGCAGCAGATTCACCAGCGCCGAAAGGCCCTGAGCGTTGGCCGCCAGGCCGGTGTCGACGACGATCACGTCCAGCCGGCGCAGGTCCGGGTCGTCGTGGATCTGGCCCAGCAACTCATGCGGAGTGCCGGCCTGCCCCACCACGCGGGTGCGTCGGTCCCAGCTCAGGTAGCTGACGACGGCCTGACGGGCGTAGATATCGCGTTCGATAACGAAAGTGCGGATGGTGAACAGCTCAGACATACGATGCGCTCCTCACACAATCAACCAACGTCCACGAGACCGGGCGGCGCAGTCGGCCTGCCCGAGCAGGCCGCGCATTCCGCGTCGGCGAGTGGGTGTCTGACCGAAAAGGGTTGGCTGATCGGCGAGGGGGATCGGCACAGAGAAAAGGCCGGGTCCCTGGTGGAGCGGACTCCGACATCTGCGCCGCTTGCTTCCCCACCACCCACCCGGCAAGCTGCGATGCTTGTTTATTTTTCTATAAACATTATACGCTGATCAACTGTAAAGGTTGCGTTAAATCGGTATAAGAACGGCTGGTACCCTGGTCCCGCTGTGAACGGTCAGCCGGGTACCCGGCAGCGGGGTATAATGCCTGAGAGTCACACACAGAGGTCGCAGCCGCGCCATGTACGCCGAAGTGCTGGTCAACCTGCCTGTCGAGGGCACATTTCACTATCACATCCCCGCCGAACTGGCGGGGCGTTTGCAGATCGGCCACCTGGTGGAAGTGACCTTCGGCCAGCAGAAGGCGCAGGGCGTAGTGCTAGGCTTCGACCAGCGCTCCCCGGTGAAGGACACGCGGCCCGTCGAGCGGCTGGTCGATCATCGCCCGGTCGTCAGCGAGCGGCAGCTTACGCTGGCCCGCTGGATGAGCGAGGCGTATCTTGCGCCGCTGGCCGACTGCGTGCGGCTGTTTATCCCGCCGGGGATGAGCAAGCGCGGCGACGTGCTGGTAACCCCCGTCATCGACCCTGACGAGATCGCCACCAAAGACGACACGCAGGCCCGCCTGCTGAATTTGCTCAGGCGGCGCGGGCCGCTGCGCGGGCGGCAGATCGCCCGTTCGCTGCCGCGTCGAGATTGGCGCGGTGCGCTGAGCGACCTCGTCGAGCGGGGGCTGGCGCTGCGCGAGCCGGTGCTTGACCCGCCGTCGATTGGTGAGAAGCGGGTGCGGGTGGCCGAGCTGGGAGTCCGCCCGGAGGCTGTCGAGACGGCCATTGCGGACGTGGTTGCGCCGGAAGAGATGCCGTCGACCCGGCGTGCAGCAGCGCAGCGGCGGGCCGACATGCTGCGGCTGCTGGCGGCGCGGCGCGAACCCCTGGAAGTAGGCGACATCTACGCGGCGGTCGAGGGCAGCAGCCTGAGCGACCTGCGTGCGCTGGCCGACGACGACCTCGTCACGCTGCGCGAGGAAGAGACGTGGCGCGATCCGCTGGCGGGTCGGACCTTTGTCGCCGAGACGCCGCCCCGCATGACGCCGCACCAGCGGGCCGCCTGGGAGGTGATCCTCGCGGCGCTGAATGCAGCCGAGCCGCCACGCCCCATCCTGCTGCATGGCGTGACCGGCTCCGGCAAGACGGAGCTGTACCTGCGAGCAGTCGCGGAAGTGATTGCGCATGGGCGCAGCGCGATTGTGCTTGTGCCGGAGATTGCGCTCACGCCGCAGACCGTCCGCCGCTTCGGGGCGCGCTTTCCGGGCCGGATGGCGCTGATCCACAGCGGCCTGTCGCCCGGCGAGCGTTACGATACGTGGCGGCGGGCGCGTGAGGGGCACTACGACCTCGTCGTCGGGCCCCGCTCGGCGCTGCTTGCGCCGCTCGACAACCTGGGCCTGATCGTGATCGACGAATGCCACGACGACAGCTACAAGCAGTCGCCGCCGATTGCGCCGCCGTATTACCACGCGCTGCCGACGGCGGTCGAGAGGGCGCGGCTGCACGACGCGCTGGTGCTGATGGGCAGCGCCACGCCCAACGTGGCGACTTACGCACGGGCCATCCGGCCAGAGGACGACGCCGGGCAGGTGCCGCCAGTAGGCGGCGAGCCGTACACGCTGTTGGAGCTGCCGGCGCGGATCATGGGCCATCGTGAAGCTATCGCCGCGCAGGCGGTCCATTTTCACATCGAGCAGCCGCGTTATACCCACCACGCCGGCGACCCCGAAGAGGCGGTCATGATTGACATGCCACCGGTGCAGGTCGTCGACATGCGGCAGGAGCTGCGCGCCGGCAACCGCTCGATCTTCAGCCGGGTGCTGCTCGCCGCCATCGTCGACACGCTGGCGCGCCGCGAGCAGGCGATCTTGTTCCTGAACCGGCGCGGGACCTCGACCTACGTCTTCTGCCGGGCGTGCGGCCATGTGATGACCTGCCCGCGCTGCGATACGCCGCTGACCTGGCATACCTTCCACCGGGGCGAGGCGGGTGTACTGGTGTGCCATCACTGCGATTACCGCACCGAGCACCCCGACGTGTGCCCGGCCTGTGGCTCGGACCAGATCAAGTTCTTCGGCGGCGGGACCGAGCGCGTCGAGGAGGAAGTGCGACGTCAGTTCCCGCAGGCGCGCGTCGTCCGCTGGGATCGCGACACGACAGGCGGCAAAGACACCCACGATGTGCTGCTGCAAACCTTCATCGACCACGAAGCCGACGTGCTGGTCGGGACGCAGATGGTGGCCAAGGGCCTCGACCTGCCGCTGGTGACGCTGGTGGGGGTGATCAGCGCCGACACGGCGCTATACCTGCCCGACTATCGCAGCGGCGAGCGCACGTTCCAGCTTCTGACGCAGGTCGCGGGGCGGGCAGGACGCGGCCTGCTGGGCGGGCGTGTGGTGCTGCAAACCTACGCACCGGAGCATTACGCCATCCGTGCGGCGGCGGAGCACAACTTTGATGCGTTCTACGCCGAGGAGCTGCGCAATCGCAAGGACATTGGCTACCCGCCATTCAGCCGGCTGGCGCGGCTAGAGATCCGGGCGGAGAGCAGCGAAAAGGCCCGCGCAGAGGGTGAGCGGCTGCACCGCCTGCTGGAAGGACGTATCGCTGAGGCAGGGTTAGCCCGCACCTCGCTGATCGGGCCTGCGCCGTGCTTCTACCCCCGGCGCGAGGGGTTGTACCGCTGGCATATCCTCGTGCGTGGCCCGAATCCTGCCGCTGTTCTGGGCGATCTGCGCTCCTCGCACACGCTGTACGTCGACGTCGATCCGGTGTCGGTGTTATAAGCCTCTGGCCCCCCGTTCAGGGTATAGAACATAACCTTAAAACATCGGTAGAACGGTTGACCCGACAGAGGAAATCGGCTATACTATAGGGGTAAATAGAACAAGAGTTCTGCTGCCGACGGGGGTGTCCCTCACCTTTTTCGGCTCAGGTAGTAGAACAAATTTTCTATACAGCGGTGTGAGGCGGACAGGAGGATACAGGATGAAGTCGGGTATGCTATGGTTCGACAATCACGATCACCGCGATCTGGAGGCCAAGCTTCAGCGAGCGGTCACGTACTACGAGATGAAGTATGGCGTGCGGCCCACGCTGTGCTTCATGCACCCCTCAATGCTGCTGGGGCATGGCCCACAGTTTGCGGGGGTCACGCTGAGAGCCACGAACACGATCCTGCCGTACCATTTCTGGATCGGGTTCGAGGATGAAGCGGAGCGGCGTCCGGCGGCATAGCGTCGACAGGCGATAGGACCGCGCGAGGCGCAGAGGCGGGGGCGTCGCCCACCGCATAGACGCAAAGGGGTCGGTTGGGTGGTATAAGGTCGACACGAGATGGGGCCGTATGAAGCGCAGAGGTGGGGACGGGGCCTACCGCGAAGGCGCGAGGGGACGCACAGGGGTGGTCGGCGATGTTGAGCAGCATCGCCGACCACCCCCCGCTTTTCAAGACAGGTGCCGCTCAACTCTTCTTCTGAGGGGCGGGGCGCGGCTGGATGACGATGTCCTCATCACCGGCCAGCAGGCCCGTCAGGTGCCCGTCGCGCGGCGTCATCACCCGGCTTGGGGCAAAGTACTCGAAGTCGAACGCAGTCTCGTCGCCGGCCTGCTTGCCAGGCAGCGGCATCAGCCGGGCGGTGAGCGGCTTGTTGAGCCGCAAGGCCAGCGCCGCTGTGTCGATCAGGATGGCCGACAGCGCTTCCTCGTCGATGTCACCCGGCAGCGGGATCGTATCCAGTCCGGTGCCGCACAGCGCCGAGAACGTCAGCAATTCGGTGATCGACAGGTGGCCCTCGGCGGCGCGCGTCGCCAGCACGTTGTCCTCCAGCACAGGCAGCATCAGGCCGCAGAAGCCCGTCCGCGTGAACTTGGCCCGGTCGAGGGCGTCGGTCAGAAAGGCTGCGGCCATGATTGATCCCTGCCCACCGATAGCCGGTAACCCCAGGCTCTCCAGCGCTGCGCCGATGCTGCGTGTCTCTTCAGGAAAGGGCGCAAGCGAGAAGTCAATTCCCTGAAAACCGATGCTTGCCTGCGCCAGCACGGGCTGCACCGCTGCCTCTATCCGTTCGGCTTCGGTCTCGACGGCCCGCACGATGGCGCTGCGGGCGTCGGCCAGGGATGCTGCGCTCGCAATAGCTGTTATCGCCAGATCGGCGCTCTCGGTGGCAATCGCGATGCGCGGTGCGCCGCCGGTGTGATGCGACGCCGGAAAGAACGGCGACCCGGCCCCGACGTTCGCCAGCGCAGCCAGTCGCAAATTGGCAAAGCCGGTTTCCTCGATGGTGGATGTACGCCGGATCAGATCGGCGGTGCGGCGAATGCGCGGCAGGCTGATACCAGTCGTCGTGTTGGCGATCTCTACACCCAGAAAGATGCTCTCGGCCTGGCGTAGAGCGTCTGGCATGGCCTCCATATACGCCACCGGGTCGCCCAGGCGCACGGGTCCCATCGACACGTAGTCGATCTCATGGACGAAGGCAACCGCCTCCAGGTCCTTGGCCAGATCGACCAGTTTGCCAGGCCCACCCGAATCGGCCAGCGCCGCCGGGAAAGGCTGCGTGGCCAGGCGCGTGGTCTGCACCTCCAGACCCTTCTCTACCAGCGCGGCGCGCACTTTATGCAGCGCCTCGCCAATGGAGGCGATGGCACCCGATTCGAGCGGGTAGGTTACGTCGACGAAGGCAGTGATCGATCGGATCTGCATGGCAGGCCTCCTGACAGGCTTGGCGGGAGCAGCCGCTCAGTGTGATGCGTCCATGCGTTGGCGGACCATCTCGAATAGCAGAATGCTGGCGGCCATTGCTGCGTTCAGCGATTCCATCGCGCCGGGCATGGGGATGGTGATGTGCGCGTGCGCGGTGCGGACGGCGTCGTCGCTGGGACCATGTGCCTCCTCGCTGACGATCAGCGCGCACGGCTGGGTCCAGTCGACGCGGAAATAGGGCGCGCCGCCGCCGGTGCTTGCCAGGAATATCGCATGGGCCGACAGCCGATTGACGATCCCCTCCCAGCTTAGCTGCTGGACAGGCAGCCGGAAATGCGCGCCCATCGCCGCGCGAACGACCTTGGGGTTCGTCACGTCAACCGTGCCACTGGTGACGATCATCAGCGGCGCGCCGGCGGCGGCTGCCGCCCGCATGATGGTCCCCAGGTTGCCGGGATCGTTGATGCCGTCGATCACCAGCGCGAAGGAGAATTCCTCAGGGATTGGCAGCACGAGTGCCGGCAGCACTGCCAGCACGCCTTGCGGGGTGGCTGTGTCACTCATGGCCTGCATTACCGGCTCGGAGACGGGCATCAATTGCGCACCCAGCGCGCTCAGCCCGTCGAGTAGCTCAAGGCCGGGCGCATCGGCGGCGAAATCCTCGGTGTAGTACACCTCTTCGACCGGCGCTTGAGCCAGCACGGCCTCGCCGACCAGTCGCACGCCTTCGACCACAAAACGGTTTGCCTTGCGGCGTGCGTGGCGGCGTGATTGCAGGGCCGCCACCTGTTTCACACGATCATTTGTTTCGCTGGTAATCATGCTGTGTAGTGTAGCATGGGGCCGGGGGGAAACCCAAAAGAACCTGCATCACGTGCGGCGGCAGTGATAAGCTCGTCCCACCGGCTACTGCGTCGTGATGAAGTCGCGGATGTCGGCGAACTTGGCCGGGCCGATGCCCGATACGTTCTGGATGTCCTGAATGCGGGCAAATGGCCCGTGCGCGTCGCGGTAGTCGACGATGCGCTGTGCCAGCGCCGGGCCGATGCCAGGCAGGCGGTCCAGGTCTTCGAGGGTCGCCGTGTTGATGTTGATCGGGTTCTCGGCGCTGAGCGTAGGCAGCGCCGTCGGCTCACTGGTGGCTTCTTGCCCGGTCAGCGGCACGTAGACCTGCTGGCCGTCGGCCAGCGGCTGGGCGAGGTTCACGCGGTTCAGGTCCGCCCCTTCGACGGTGCCGCCAGCGGCGTCGAGCGCATCGCGGACGATGGCGTCCGGCGGCAGCATATACACGTCGGGATGGGCCACTGCCCCGCTGACGTAAACCTGAATCGGCGAGGGGGTGGCCGTCGGCGGCGGTGTGGCGGTGGGCAGCGGTGGCTCGACAACCATTGGCGCGGCGGGCTGCCAGCGCAGGGCGAACGTCAGACCGGCGGCTGCAATCAGCAACCCGACAAAGGCCAGGATGAGGATGCGATGATCTTCGAGCCACTGGTTCATAGGGCAGTCTCACAGAATGGATAGTTGGTGCTGTGATTATCTTAGCGAGTTGGGGCGAAATCGCAAAAGGGAAAAGAAAAGGGGGCACAGCGCGCTGTGCCCCCGAAGAAACCTGTGGTTTGACCGAAAATCTTTCGGTCAAACACTTAGCCGCGCTTCTCGATGGGAACCCACTTCTGGTCGACAGGGCCGATATATTCACCCTTGGGGCGGATCAGGCGATTGTCAGCCCACTGCTCGAAGACGTGAGCCGACCAGCCGGCGATGCGGCTCATGGCGAACAGCGGCGTGAACTGGTCGACGGGGATGCCCATCTGGTACAACACCACCGCCGAATAGTAGTCGACGTTGGCGTACAGGTTGCGGTCGATGAAGTAGGAGTCGGCGCGGGCACGGGCCTCAAGCTTCGAGGCAATGTCAAACCATTTTGTGTTGCCGGTGCTTTCGGCCAGCGCCTTGGTACGAGCATGAAGAACAGCGGCGCGCGGGTCTTCGGCCTTGTACACGCGGTGGCCGATGCCCATGATGCGGCGATCTTCTGCCATGGCCTTGTCAAACCAGGCGTCGACCTTGGACGGATCGCCGATCTCCAGGAACTGCTCCATCGCTTTCTGGTTCGCGCCGCCATGCGCCGGGCCTTTCAGCGTGCCGATGGCGGTGGTGATCGCCGAGTAGAAGTCGGCCAGCGTGCCGGTGGTGACGCGCGCCGAGAACGTCGAGGCGTTCATGCCGTGGTCAGCCAGCAGCACCAGATAAGCGTCGACAGCGTCGACGGCCTCCGGGCTGGGCACCTTGTCGTCCATCATGTATAGGAAGTTGGCGGCCAGACCCAGGTCTTTGCGCGGGGCGACCGGCTTCTTGCCGTTGCGGATGCGCTCCCAGGCGGCGACGATGGTCGGCATGACAGCCGTCAGTTTGACGGCCTTCTTCATGTTCGAACTCGGCGCTGGTGTCTTCAGCGGTCGGGTCAAACGAACCCAGGGCCGAGACCATCGTGCGCAGAACTGCCATCGGATTGGCGTTCTTGGGAAACTCCTTCATCATGTCGAGCAGTTTAGGCTCAAGCGTGCGCTCGGCAGCCAGCTTATTCTCGAACGCTTCAAGCTCGTCCGCAGTCGGAAGCTCGTTATACCACAGCAGGTAAACAACTTCCTCGAACGACGCGTTGCCGGCAAGGTCCTTGATGTTGTACCCGTGATACTGGAGTTTCCCGATGTCGCCTTCGACCTTGCTCTTCTGAGTCTGCGCGACGACGACGCCCTCAAGCCCTTTGGCGGCAGGGGCAGATTGAATAGTCATACGGAATCACCCTCTCTGATAGATAGGTCGGCAATTGTGATGAGATAGGGGCGAGGACGTGCGGGTTATCAGCCGGGCGTGGTTCTCGCATCCCTGTCACATTGGATGCTGAATCTGATAAACAGGTTGCAGGCTACCCTCGACGTGAGTATATCGAACGGCCATAAGGCCGTCAATTGTGGCAGGCAAAGGCGGAAATGTTTAGCCAGCGGTCTCTTCTGCCAGAACTTGTTTGAGATCGCCTACGATGGCGTCGATCTGCCCGTCGAGGCCCTTCGTCGCGGCCAGATCGCGCAGCGTGCCCCAGTAAGGCTCGCCGCAGCGAATGCAGACGATACCGCGATCGGCTAGAAAGCCAATTGCCTTTGGGTAGGTCTCGACCAGCTCTTCGACGCTGAGGTCCGCGTTTAGCTCCATGCCGTTGTTCCTTCTCTATGATGATTTGCGCTTCGATAGGCAGGGGCAGACGTCGTCCACCTCTCCCCATTTGGATGCGCAGCGGCGACCCAGGTTTCATGCAGTCAGGGTGTGGCGATGATGACAAGGCGATGGGTGTTGTTTTTGCGCGGCCAGCAGCTTACCAGCGTCAGGCGCACGTCGGAGGTCGGCTGGATCCACTGCGCATTGCTCACCTGGACGTCAAGCGGCTGATCTTTATCTTCCAGATACAGCGTCTGGCGTACATAGTAGGAAAACACACCCAGCGGTGTCCACAGCGCAATCTCGTCGCCGGTGTTCAGCTTCTCCAGATCGCCAAAGACAGCGCCCCACAGGTTGTTGTGGCCAGTCAGGATGGTATTGCCGGCCTGGCCCGGCGCGGCGGACTGGTTGTCCCAGCCGACCACGTACCCGTCGGGGACAGGCATACGCAGCACCATCGTGCCGTCGACCTCGTGCTCGCGGGGTGCCAGGCCCATAACCGGCGCATCGACGCTGATCGCCGGGATCGTGATCCAGTAGTCGACCGTCACCCATTCCGGCAGTGACGAGGTTGACGTATCCGGCTGCGCGGCAGATGTAGGGGTCACGGTGCTGTCGGGGATCCCGACCAGCAGCGTAGGCGTGGGTTGGACGGTTCCATTGGGCACGGCGACCCGATTGTTCGCCGCGCTGGCTGTGTCGACAGATGCAGGGGATGATGGGGTAAGAGTAGCGCCACCAGCCTGGCGCTGCTGCGCCTGGGCGGTCGCCGCAGCAAGAAACTGCTGCGGCGGCCCGCTTGATGCTTTAACGCGTGAGGAACCCACAACCAGCAGGTAAGTGGTCAGCGCCGTCCCAGCGACCAGGATCAGCAACACCCCGGCTGCGGTGATCGGGTTGATTCGTCTGGGTATGTGCTGCCCCTCGTTCATCCGCGATGCGGGCTAGGCGGCGGGTGCGCTGCTCCGGCGCTGACCCAGCACTACCAACCCAGCGCCGATTGCTATGACGCCCAACAGCGCGGCGATGATCACCGGCCCGGAGACAGGCCCACCCGACGCAGGCAGCACGCTGCCTTCGGGGATGACGCCAAAGTCGACGTTCGTGATCGCATCGCCCGCGTTGGCAATCGAGACGTCACGCGAGGTCGTCGTGGGCAGCGTGTAGCCCGGTGGCGCGACGGTGATGGCTACGGTGTAGGTCGCCGGGTTCAGGTCGATGCCATAAGCACCGCCGTCCTTCGAGTCGACCTGTGTTTCCCATCCGCTTGTCGTGAACTTGATGGTCGCCCCGATGACACCATCTTCGCCTTCCTCGCGGATGCCATTCCCGTTCTTATCGGCGTATACCACGCCCGCGATGCGCCCTTCGCTCTGCGCGCGGGCCGGCGCAATGCCGGCTGCGATGACGGCGGCCAGTGTCAGCACCAGCGCGCCGGCAAGGATCCCCATGAGGTGTCGCTTAGTCACGGTCCCTCCCGATCTCAGTGGGCCTCTGTGAGGCGCTCAGAATGTGTGTGCCAGCCGAAGCCTGCAACCTGCTGCGCCAAGCTTCAGTCAGGTTGATTGTACCCGTAGTGCAGAATGCCCGCAAAAGGGGACCCGAGGGTGAGATTCATCCACTCTGTGGGCGGTTGCGACTTCCTGACCGTGTGCTAAAATTACGGGTGTAGAGCAGCGATAGGAAACGCCGAGGAAGATCCTCGGCGTACCCGCTATTTCCTTAAGGAAGACGGATCGCTTGGCATACAACGGCTCCCGACAAGGCGCACTGCGTGACTGATGTTCGCCCCCTGCGCTTACACGACCTGCCCTTTGCCTACCGTCTGGTAGGGCGTGGAATCAGTTTTGACGTGCAGCTCAGCCTGACCGCTGGAGAGGATACACTGCGGCACGTTCTGCTGACGGGCACAGGCCGGACCCAGGTGTACGTGCTTCGTCTGCCAGACGGTGGTGGGCTGGGGCAGCTCCATTTTCCCGCCGGCCAGAAACACGTGCGGTTGGCTTACCTCGCCCCGTCGTTTGACGAGGGTGGCAGCGAGGATGTGTGGCTCAGCTTGCTGGACGGCCTGGCTGTGATGGCCGGGCGGCGCAACGGGGTGAGCATCATCGCCGAGGTGGACGAAGGCGAGCCGGGGTTCGAAGTGCTGCGCCGGGCAGGTTTCGCGACCTACACCCGGCAGGAGGTCTGGCTGCGCGCGCCGGGAGCGGTGTCGACCTCACCTGTGGCACTGCGGCCCCTCGCGGCGGCGGATAGCAGCGCTTTGATGGGCCTGTATGGCGCGCTGGTGCCGGGGCTGATCAAGCATGTGGAGCCGCCACCTACCGGTGCAGATAGCTGCTACGTGGTCGATGGACCGCGCGGACTGTGTGGGGTGGTCGTAGTGTACGAAGGCGTCAGCGCCAACCTGATCGAGACATACCTGCTGCCCGACAGCCGCGTCGACGCGGACAAACTGCTGGACGCTGCGTTGCTGGCCGCTCGGGCCGAAGATCGCCCGGTGTATTACCGCATGCGCGACTACATGGGCAGCCTGTCAGGCGCGCTGGACCGGGCGGATTTCGAATGCGTCACCCAGCAGGTGGTGATGGCGCGCCACACGGCGGCGCGCATCATGCAGCAGGAGTTCAAACTGGCAGGCAAAGTCGAGTCGGGTGTGCCGCTGCCCACATCCACCAGTATTAACCCGTAGCCATAACGCGACGTTAATGCTGGCGTGGTAACCTGAGACATGACAAGGCTCTGATGGGCTTGATAATCTGACAATTCTTTGAAGCAGGCATGGATAAACACATAACAGACGATCTGGTTAGCTTACTCAACGTACTGCCCCCTGAAATCGCGGAAGTCCTGATCCAGATGGATCGCGGCGACGAGCTTCTTGAGGTGATCCTGGACCTTGGGCGTGTGCCAACCGCACGCTTCACCGATGGCGAGTATGTATTGTTGAGCCGCGAGGTCACGCAGGATGACCTCGATCTGGTGGTGATGCAGCTTGGCGACTTCGACGCCGACAACCGCGCCGGCATCGAGCGCACGCTGCACCGCATCTCCGGCATCCGCAACCGTCGCGGCGAGGTCGTGGGCCTCACCTGCCGTGTCGGTCGTGCCGTGTTTGGCACCATCGACATCATCCAGGACATCATCGAGACGAGCAAGAGCATGCTGATCCTGGGTAAGCCGGGGGTCGGCAAGACGACCATGCTGCGCGAGGCCGCCCGTGTGCTTGCCGAGTCGAAGCGCGTGGTCATCGTCGATACGTCGAACGAGATCGGCGGCGATGGCGACATCCCGCACCCGGCAGTGGGCAAGGCGCGGCGCATGCAGGTGCCAATGCCCAGCCTCCAGCACGAGGTGATGATCGAGGCGGTCGAGAACCACAACCCCGAAGTGATCATCATCGACGAGATTGGCCGCGAGCTTGAGGCGCAGGCCGCGCGCACCATCGCCGAGCGCGGCGTGCAGCTGATCGGCACGGCGCACGGCATCACGCTCGACAACCTGCTGCTTAACCCGACGCTCTCCGACCTCGTCGGTGGTATCGAAAGTGTCACGCTGTCTGACGAGGAGGCGCGCCGCAGGGGAACGCAGAAGACCGTGCTGGAGCGCCGCGCGCCGCCCACCTTCGACGTGCTGGTCGAGCTGCAGGACCGCCACACGCTGCATGTCCACCCCGACGTGATGCAGGCCGTCGACAGCCTGCTGCGCGGACGCCCGCTTCAGCCGGAGGTTCGCCACCGCAACGCCGACGGCACCATCTCGATTGAGGAAGCCCCGCAGAGCACGGAAGCGTCACAGTTTGCGCCGACCGAGCGGGGCCGGCAGGGCAAGCAGCAGGTGCGCGGCAAGGGTGCCCGGCGTGGCAACGGCAACCAGCAGCCGCAGGACGGCAATGGGACGCGGGCCACGACGCCCGCCGCTGCTGCCGCCGTCGAGCGCGCCGCAGCCGAGCCGGTCGAACGGGCCGAGCAGACAGTCACCCCTACGGGCCAGACGATCCGCGTCTATCCGTATGGCATCGCCCGCAACCGGCTGATCGAGTCGGCGCGGCGCTTCAGGCTGTCGCTGCGGGTGGTCGATACGCTGGAAGATGCCGACGTGCTGCTGACGCTTAAGAACTTCTACCGCCGCCGCCCGCGCCTGATCTCGGACGCCGAGCGCAGCGGGGTGCCCATCTACGTGTTGCGCTCGAATACGGTCACGCAGATCGAGGACTTCCTGGTTGACTTCTTCGACCTGACGCTGGAGGTCAACAATCCGCTTGAGCGGGCGCTTCGCGAAACGGAAGAGGCAATCCAGGCGATTATAGGTGGCGCGGCGGCTGTCGACCTCGCCCCGCAGAAAGCCAGCATCCGCCGCCAGCAGCACGAGCTGGTGCGCGAGGCTAACCTGCTGTCGCACAGCTACGGCAAAGAACCGGACCGCCACGTGCGCATCTACCGCGAGTGACGGGCGCGATGTTCATCACGTTTGAAGGCCCTGATGGCTGTGGCAAGACAACCCAGATAACCCTGCTGGCGGACTATTTGCCGCAGCAGGGTTATCACGTGTGCCTGAAGCGCGAGCCGGGCGGGACGCCCATCGGTGAGCAGGTACGCCAGGTGCTGCACAGCCAGGCTAACCAGGAAATGGCCCCGCGTGCCGAGCTGCTGCTGTATTCGGCCTCACGGGCGCAGCTTGTGGCGGAAGTCATTCGGCCCGCGCTGGCGCGCGGGGAAGTGGTGTTGTGCGACCGCTTTTACGACAGCACCTTCGCCTATCAGGGCTATGGCCACGGTCTTGACCTCGATGCGCTGCGGGCCATCACCGGCTTCGCCACCGGCGGCCTGCGCCCCGACCTGACAGTGTATCTCGACGTGCCACCAGAGGTCGGGCTGCGCCGCCGCCAGAAAGACGGCGCTGCCGAGTGGAACCGCCTCGACGCGCAGTCGCTCGACTTCCACCGCCGAGTGTACAACGGCTACCGCCAGCTCATCAACGCCGAGCCGGATCGCTGGGCGGTGTTTGACGGCCAGCGGTCCCCTGAAGTCATCCAGCAGGAGATCCGCACGGTGGTGCTTGAGCGCCTCGCCCGGCGCGAGAAAGCCTGAGCGCCGCTCTACAGATCGTCGTCCAGCCCTCCCAGCGACTGGTCAATCGATTCCGGGCTTTCCCCCGCCTCCAGCCGGTCGATGGCTTCGTGCATCTCCGGCCCGGCGTCCTCGCCGAAGGCGTTGGCCATCTCGCGCATGGCGCGTCCCATCTCGCGCGGGTCGGCGTCATCGAGCCCGGCCAGTCGCGAGGGATTGAGGGTGCGCTCCATGCGGGCCTCGTCGCTGGTCAGGACGGCCACGCGCCGGATCAACCGGCTGAGGTCCTGCGACTCGCAGCGCGGGCAGGCCGGCTCGACGGCGTCGACCTGCTCGATGTGGTCGACAGTAATGGTGAAGGTGTGCCCGCAGGCCTTACAACGAAAATCATATGCTGGCATATGCGATCTGCCTCGTGCCTGAAGTATAATCCGTAGGCTTTTGTTTCGTTGACTATCATATCGTAAAGCAGATTCGATGAGCTATCAACCCGACCCGTACACAAACAACTCATTTCAGGATAACCCGCGCAAGCCGGTCCACCCCCTCGACCAGCCACCGCCGCAGCCCCCTTCCCCACCACCGCAGGGCCCGGTGCCGTCGGCGCAGCCCCGCCCGCGCATCGAGGTGCCCAACAGCCCGCCGGTGATGACTTACGTTATCCTGGGTATTCTCATTGTTGTCTTTCTGGTCGATTATCTGAGCGGCGGGCAGTTGACCCGCATCGGGGTAAAAGACAACGCGGCGCTGCTGGCCGGGCAGTACTGGCGGCTCATCACGCCGATCTTCCTGCACGCCAACATCGTGCACATCGGCCTCAACGGCTATTTCCTGTATCTCATCGGCCCGCAGGTCGAACGGGCCTTTGGCACACCGCGTTTCACCGCCATCTTCATGCTGTCCGGGATCGCTGGTGTCCTCGCCAGCTTTGCGTTTAGCTCCTATGACTCGCTTGGCGCGAGTGGGGCGCTTTTCGGTCTGATCGGCGCGCTGATCCCTTTCCTGTATCGCAACCGGCAGATCATGACCAACACCCAGCGCTACATGCGCAATATCATCCTGGTGATCGTCGTCAACCTGCTGATCGACGTCGTGCCCGGCCTCAATATCGATTACTGGGCGCACCTGGGTGGGCTGGCTGTCGGCCTGCTGCTGGCGTGGTTCATCACCCCGCTCTACGCCGTCACCACTGCTACGTTCGAGCTGGTACGGATCGAGGACCGCACGCCGCAGTCGCTGACCTGGACCGCCGTGACAGTCATGACCGGCGTGCTGGCGGGTGTGTTCCTGCTGCTGCTGCAGATCAAGGGCTGAGCAGATTGTGGTAGAATCGGCCATAGAGGACACGGACATATCAGGGAGAGGTTCTATGCCTGGCCAGGCTGTAAGCGACGTTCGACCCTCGCCAATCGCCGGGCAGTGGTATCCCGGCCAGTCCCACCGCCTGACGTCCATGCTGGACGACATGCTGGCGGCTGCCGCACCGCCCGACATTACCGGACAGATTATCAGCCTTGTCGTGCCGCATGCTGGCTTGATTTATTCCGGGCCAGTCGCCGCGCATGCCTTCAAGCTGGTTCAGGGCAGGTCTTATGAGCGGGTTGTCGTCGCCTCGCCAATGCACCAGCTCTATCCTGGCAGGGTGCTGACCACCGCCCATCACGCCTACGAGACGCCGCTCGGCGCGATCCCCGTCGACGTGGATTTCGTGCAGGCACTGGGTGAGCACCTGCCGCTGACCGCCGTCCGCAATGACCCGGAGCACGCAGTCGAGATCGAGCTGCCGTTCCTGCAGCACGTGCTCGCCGCGCCGTTCAAGCTGGTGCCGCTGATGCTGCGCGACCAGACATACGAGGCCGCAAGGCGGCTGGGCGAGGCCCTGGCCGACCTGCTAGACGGCGACAATTCGACGCTGCTGGTGGCCTCTAGCGATCTGTCGCACTTCTACACCGACGAGCAGGCTCGCCAGTTCGACAGCGGCATGCTGGAGCAGATCGCCAACTTCGACCCGCAGGGTGTGATCCGCATCGAGGATGAGGGCAGGGCGTTCGCCTGTGGCCGCGCGGCCATCGCGGCCATGCTGGTCGCCGCGCGCGCGCTGGGGGCCGATCGGGTTGAGATCGTCGGCTATGGGACGTCCGCTGACACTACCGGCGACACGCAGCGCGTGGTCGGTTATGGCGCGGCGGTTGTATACCGGTCTGCATAGATTCATCGAATCATAGATTGACAGGGTGAGAGGAGAAGTCTGCGACGTTTCGCTGCTCGACGACGCCACCCCCGCAGGGGCAGCGCCTGCCGTCGCGAATCATGACAGGTGACGTAAGCTCGCTCAATCAAACGCTACTGGGGATCGGGATGATCCTTGTCCTGGTCCTGGTGAACGGGTTCTTCGTGGCTGCGGAGTTCTCGCTGGTCGCCGTGCGCCGCACCCGCATCGACGAGCTGGTTGCACAGGGAAACCGCATGGCGCAGGTCGCTGCCAGGGCCATCCACAACCCCGACCGTGTGATCGCTGCGACACAACTGGGCATCACGCTGGCCAGCCTGGGCCTGGGCTGGATCGGCGAGCCAGCGCTGGCCCGCTTTATCGATCCCGTCGTCGCGCTGATCCCCGTGCCGGCAGGCTGGGGGGACATCACGTCGCACAGCATCGCCGCAGCGCTGTCCTTTGCGTTGATTACCTTTACGCATGTTGTCGTCGGTGAGCTTGCCCCCAAGTCGATAGCCCTGCAGCGGCCCGAAGCGACCGCCATGTTCGTCGCGCAGCCAACCATCATTGCCGAAACGATCTTCCGCCCTGGCATCTGGCTGCTCAATGGGGCAGGCAACGCGCTGCTGAAGCTGCTGGGCTTCGAAGCTTCTGGCGAGCATGAAGCGGCCCACTCGGTGGAAGAGATCAAGATGCTGCTGGACGCGAGCGCTACCCACGGCCTCCTCGAAGACGGTGAGATCGGCATGCTCGACGCGATCTTTGACATGCGCATGCTGCTGGTCCGCCAGGTGATGATCCCCCGCACCGAGATGACGAGCTTTCAGGCCGACGCCACGTTGCGCGAGCTGCTCGCGCTGCAGGACGAATCGCCCTACACCAAGTTCCCGGTTTACGAGAAGGACGCGGACCATATTGTCGGCTTGCTGCACGTGCGTGACGTGCTCCAGCCGCTGGCCCGCGGCGAGCTCGACACGCCCATCCGCACGCTGATGCGTGAGGCCATCTTCCTGCCCGAAACGGCCCGCATCAACGCCGCGCTGGCCGCCTTCCGAGACAGCCGCCAGCACATGGCTATCGTGCTGGATGAGTATGGCGGCACTGCCGGGCTGATCACGCTGGAAGACGTGCTGGAGGAGATTTCAGGCGACATCCCCGACGAGTTCGAGTCCGACATGCCGGAAATCCTGCAGCAGCCCGACGGCACCTGGGACGTGAGCGGGCTTGCGCTGATCGAGGACGTCAACGAGGACCTGGAGATCACGCTGAGCGATGAAAACTACGACACCATCGGCGGGTACGTGATGGGCAAACTGGAACGCATCCCGCAGGCCGGTGATGAGATACAGGTCGACGGCGTGCGGTTCACTGTGCGGGCTGTCGACGGGATGCGCATCGACCGGCTGAACATCTCGATCAGCCGCGAGGCTACCCCCCCACCGTCCTGATCCCTGCGCAGCAAACCGAGTCGATCAAAAACAGGGGCCGATGAATCCCATCGACCCCTGTTTGTATTCACTATCAGGCTGTGCCAGGCTGCAGCAAGGTCAACCGGGAGATTATTTGAGACGGGTGCGCCGCGTGATCACCACGATGGCTACCAGCGCCAGCGCCGCGAGGCCCGCACCGGCCAGCCCCACACCACCGGCAAAACCGGTCTGGGGCAGCGTCTCGGTCGGGGTGACGGAAGCCCCAATCGGCCCGCCGACCCCGGTTGGAACGCCGGTGCCACCCTCAGCAGTCGGGCCACCGCCACCACCCAGCGGCGTGACCTCAATCAACCCCGAGGTAGGCTCGGCGGTCACTTCGACCAGCGCCGTCGGCGTCTCTGCGCCCGGAGTGCCCGGTGTCACTTCGGCCACCGTCGTTTCACCCGGCGTGGGCGTCACCGCCGTCACCTGGACGATGCTGGTCGGCGTGGCGCTGGGCTGCGGAGGCACGGTAGCTGGCACCGGCGTGTCGGTCGGCGGCAGCGGCGTCGGCGCAGACTGCGTCTGAAAGTCGGCGGTCTGCGTGGCGGCGAACAGCGCCTGGTTAGCCTGGTTGGTCATCTCGTTGGCTGAGGCGGCTGCCTGCTGATTCGGCTTGCCACGCAGCAGCAGGAAGGCGATCAGGATCAGGCCCAAAACGAAGATCGCTCCGAGACCAATGGTGGCGTACAGAAACGTACGATTCTGTGACTCCTCGGCTTCGGGAGTCCCTTCGCCGGCGGCCCCTGGCTCCCCTTCTTCTTCATCATCAAAGCTGAAGTACAGGTCGTCGTTACTCATCTCTTCGTTCTCCCTTGATGCGGTTCGTGGCGCTTGGCTACAGCCTAGCCCAGACGTTCCAAATTAGCAAAAGGCACAAAGGCGGACTCCCCGGAGGTCATCTCGATGGTGGCTCCCGGCGCCCACAGCCCGCTTTCAATCTGCTGTGGGCTGTCTGATACGGCTGTTACTGTGCCGATCTCTCCCAGGTAAGGAACTTGCAGCACGCGTACTTTCTGGCCCTTAGCAATCGGGGTCCCGGCGGTAGTCTCATCCGGCGTGGGCTTTGACTGCTGTGATGCTAATGGAATGATAATCTCAGGTCGCCTCTCGCGCCAGTCGCCCGATCGTCCCATATCGACCGCGATCTCGCGCCCATTGTAAGTGTTTAACAGGCTGAGGATGCGTTCGCTCATGGGCATCTGGCCGAAGCCCTGTGTCAGTGCGATCGGAAATTCGACGCCCTCCAGCATCGGCATGAGGCTGGCGTGCATGCTGCTCGCGATCAGGCCGTTCACGCGGATGGCGATAGCGCCTTTTAAGAACGCCGCCGTCAGGGGCGAGCCAATCGCCAGGATCGCACCACGGTGGTCGATGGTGAAACGCTCGGCGTCCGTGTCGGGCAGGGGGAGGGTGTCCAGCACCTTGAGCGTGCCCCACGTCAGATTGCCATAGCCCCACGCGACCTGGATCGCCGCGCCGGTCGTCTCGATGATGACGTATTCCTGCGGTTCGACCTCTATCACGCGGCCCGGTACCGAGGACTCGACTTCGATGCGGGTGCGCTGTCCTTCGAGCAGCATCTGGCCGTTGTCGATGCGCACCACCTGCCCGGTCAGCGGCGAATACACCCGCCGCCGCCGCAGGAACTTGCGGCGCAGCGCCAGCACGTCGCCCTCGTCAATCATGTCGCCTTCGCGCTTGACGAGGTACGCGTCGACACGGTCGGGGCGCAGGTCGAGCGCCTCTGCCAGGTCGATAATGCGATGGTCGCGGGCCACCTCGGCGACCGCCAGATTTTCGGTTGCCTTGACTGTCTGCCCGACCATCACTTTGGGCACACTGTTTTGTGGTAGCCGGTGCCTGCGCCTGATGGTGGTAATGGTCGTTACACGGGTCTGGGCGTAGATCTCGCTCATCGCGGCGTCTCCTGCGCGAAGGACTCCTGCCAGCGGTGTAGTTGTTCGCGGCGCTGCCCTACGGCGCGTGGGATGCGCCACGGACGGCCACGCGCATCGACGACCAGCCCCAACTCGCCGCCGGTAATCATCATCTTGCGCCGCCTGCCCAGCCCCTCGATCTCAACCCCGCGCGGATGGAGGGTCAGCTCGGCTGTCGCGCCGTAGGCCAGCGGAACTCTGACAATTGTCCCGTAGCGCACTTCGAACGGCACGGCCTTCATCGCGCCGTCAGGCCGCAGGCTGCCCCGCAGCACGATCTCGCCCTGCCGCGCCCGCCCCGAGATGGAGATTGCCGTGCCCAGGTCGATGAAAGCCCCGGTGTCAAGCACCTGCGCCACAGCCTGAGAGTTAATCGTCGCAGTCATGCCCAGCGCCGCCGCCACGCCGTATGGGTCGAGCAGCAGCCGGGTGATACCTACCGGCAGCAGCGCATCAAGCGCCAGCATGGCGCTCCAGGCACCATTGGGTGTGTGGGTCAGCGTCGAGCCGCTCAACAGGACGGTCTGGAAGGGCGGCAGCAGGCCATGCTGCCGCACCCCGTGCCAGCTCTGGCGCGCGCTCAACACGGCGGCGCGAACCACCTCGCGGGCGATGGCGTATTCCAGCTCCAGGTCGCGCATATTGGCGGGAATGGTATGCGGAAACAGTGACTTATTCCACGCGTAGTCAGTCACCTCGTCGGGGTGCTGCAATTCAAAAGTCAGCCAGCGGGTGAGATTATCGGGCCTGATTTGCCCTACAGCCTCCGATGCCGTGTTGCCGATGCCAAGCTGCCCGAACACGTTCAGGTAGCGCTCGCCGTTCAGGCGGGCCGCCACGGTTGTCGAGGCGCTGCCCAGGTCGATGCCCAGCACGTTCTGGTCGCGGATGGCCCCCAGCAGGTGCACCATCCGGGCGAAGCCGTGTGCGGTCGGGAAGACGCCGTCGTCGGTCCACCCACCGATGGTCGCCAGGCCGCCGGTGTTGCGCGACTTCTGGCGGTGGTAAAGTGCCGCCAGCTCGTGCTGGGCGCTGTCCAGCCGCTCCATGTCGAGCGTGGGCCGCACGTTGTCGGCGACGATGACCTGCATGCCCACCTCGTCGCCTTTGTCCCGAACTTCGTCGGCGAGGTCTTTGTTGCCCGCATAGAGCATAGGAGGCCGCGCCGTGTTGTCCATCAGCGAGTAGGCCAGGGCCAGCATGGCCAGATGATGCCGCATCGACTCGACCGCGCCGCCGTCCGTCCCACCAACCACCATCACCAGGTCGGGCTCGGCGTTTAACATCGCGTCGAGCTTGGCATCGGTCGAGCGCTTGTCGGCCAGGCTGAACGTATCGACCAGGGAGAGGTAGGTGCTGTCGGCGGCGCGCCTGCCGCTTTTCAGGCTGACGTCGGGCATCAGCCCCACCAGCACCGCGCGGATGGGCTGGCCTGCGCTCGCCGTCGCCACGAAGCCGTTGACGCCGACGAACTCACCATCTTCGGGGATGATCAGCTCGCCTGCCTCGTCGGTGAGCACGCGGCCTGTCGCGGTGCTGATCTGCTGAAACGTCCGGAGAATACCCTCCATCACGTCATTCCACGGCTCGGCGGCAGTGGTCGGGGCCTGACCGCGTGCCACAAAGCGGTACATGCCTTCCACTACGTCGAACAACACGGCACGGGTGTTGACCGATCCGATGTCGACCGCCAGCACCGCCCCCTGCACTTCCTGTGCAGCCGCGCTGCCGGTGTCAGCCTTTTCGCCTTCCAGAAAACTATCAAAGAGGGACATGGCCCGCCTGCACTTATCGAATGAATGCCGTCAGCCAGCCGTAGAGAGTTCGACAACCGTTCGCTGAAGATCGCGATGCCTGATAGTATCATGCCTCCGTAAATCGTGGCAAGCGTGAGCACCAGGAAGAACTGCCCGACGCCCGCCAGCGCCCGCGTGATAGCGACCCGCCGCGCCTCACCGCCGGACGTCCGGCCACGCAGCCAGAACTGGAAATACAGCAGCGTGGTGACCGTCCCACCAATGATGATCGCATTGTTGATGAACCGTCCGCCGAGGTCCGGCATCACTGACAGCCACGTCGACCGGATCTGCGGCACCAGCGTGCCCATCAGCGCACCACCGAGCGCCACGGCAGTGCCCACGCCCACCAGGTACGCAATGCTGATGTTGCCTAGCGCCGCCGTGCGCGGGCTCAGCTTGAACACCAGGAAAACAAACAACACCAGCGGCACGCTGGCCAGCGCCATTACACTGATATTGCCGCTGGACAGCGGAACGATCAGCCGAGGCTGAAGCACCTGGTAGATGACCACCAGAGTCGCATAGCCAACCGCCACACCCACGAAGATGCTCAAAGCCAGCCTGTACAACGGGTTGTCGCCGATCAGGTAGCTGAGCAATGCGATGGTAAACAGGAAACTCAGAACGCCGGTCAGCAGGTCGGTCTGCGCGGGCGTGAGGGATGGGATCATCGCTCTTGCTCCTGACGGTCACGGAAGGAACCCAGCCCATAGATCAGGCTCCCTAGCACAATCAGCAGCACCACCGCCGCGCCGCCGAGCGCCTGACCGTTCCACCGAGCGCTCAGGCCGGGGTCGGGCAGGTCGCCGCCGCTCAGGCCGAAGGCCACCGCGTCGTTGACACCGCTCAACACGGCGGGCACCTGCCCACTCATCCGGTAGGGCTGAGCCATCGGAGCCGCGCCAGCGCTCACCGCCGCCAGGATGGGGATACCGGCAGGCTGCCCGGCCTGTTCGACCCACATCCGCAGGTCGTCGGCCTGGGCCGTTACCACCACGATCAGATCAACCGTGCCGTCGAGCAATCGCGTGGTGCGGATGCTGATCGGCTGTCCGCGGAAGTCAGTGGCCCACGGCGACGTTGCGCCCGCCGTCGCGCCGACGGTCAGGCTGTTAACACCGTTTGTCCGCCCCGAGACGTAACCCAGGTCGATCCAGGTCCCGCCATTAGACGCCAGCCGGGGCTGGACGTCGGCCCGGCTGAACGCAGCTTCGGCCATCGCCGGGCCAGTGGGGCGCGTGCTGATGGCGTACACTGTCAGCGATTCGCGCGCCGCGAGGCGCTTAAGCAGCGCGTCGGCCAACGGCTGCATCTCAGCAGCCGTGTCGGGCTCGTACTCGAATGCTACCAGTACCGTGCCGCCTTCCGGCAGCGCACTGATCGTGTTTGCTGCCGCGGTAAGCTGCCCCTGGTCGGCGACGGCTATGCCGGGCGGCAGCAGTGTGACCCCCAGCGCGACCGGCGCGAGGACGGCCAGCGCCAGCAAGACAGCGGCGATCCAGCGCAGGATCGGTAAACTCACGCGCTGCCTGCCGCCTTCGGCGGCGGAGGTCTTTTCCTGTGACACCATCCGCCGGATCAGGTCGATGCGCTGCGACTGATCCGCCGTGATAATCATCTCACCAGTCGAGGTGCTGGCGGTCAGCGTGCTGCCATCGAAGATCAGCTCCGGCTGGATGACGCCCGATACATTTTTCAGCGCACCGACCGTCTCCGCCTCGGTTTCGGGGCGGGGTTCCTTGCTGCCGGTGATGGCGGCAAACTTGAGGTCCTGAATCTGGTTCAGCAGGTCCGCGGAAACCGGCACACCTTCTGCATCTGTGGCGGGCGCGACCTCTTCCTCCCTCCCCAGCCCGGCGACACCGCGCAGCCAATCCGGCATCTCGCTGGCTTCCAGCTCGGTTGCCTCTTCTGCGGCGGGCCTGGCCTGCTTCTCTTCCTTTTCAGCAGGCGCTGCCGCAGTCATATCACCCGAAAAGCCCAGCAGGTCTTCACCCTGGACCCCCGGAATGGTTCCGGCGGGCATTTCCAACCCCTGGTCAAAATCCAGCGAGCTCATCCAGTCGGGCATTTCGGTTCCGGCAGCCACATCCTCCACCGACGACGCCCCGGACTTCGAGTCCGGCCAGCCAGTCGGTCGCCGCCTGCTTCGCGCCGGCTTCGGGCTGTAGCGATGGGGTGGCCTCCTCTGACGCAAGCGCAGCGGGTGTCTCCTCCTGTACGTCGGTCCCGGCCATCCAGTCGGGCGCAGCCTCCTCCATGCTGGCCTCTGGCAGCGACGGAGCGGCCTCTGGCGTGGGCGCAGCAGGTGCCTCTTCCTCTGCGCCCAGCCCGGCCATCCAGTTGGGCACAGCTTCCTCTGTGCTGGTCTCTGACGGCGACGGGGCGGCTTCCTGCTGCGTAGGTGCCGTTTCCAATTCTTCCTGCTTGAGCCAGCTCGGCATGCCGACATTCAGCAGCGGCGCGGCAGGCGGCATAATAGGAGGCACGCCTGGCTGTGGTTCTGGCGCGGACGATGCAGCAGGCTGCTTCTGTTCGGCTTCTGCTGGGGGTGACGCGGTCTCATCTGCACCCAGCCCCGCCAGCCAGTCAGGTACTTCTTCGACGGCAGGCGCTTCGGCAGGCGTCTCTGCGACGGGTGCTGATGGTGCAGACGCTTCGGCAGCACCCTCTGCACCGAGTCCGGCCAGCCAGTCGGGCACTTCTTCAGCAGCGGGTGCCTCGGCAGGTGTCTCTTCGGCAGCACCCTCTGCACCCAGCCCCGCCAGCCAGTCAGGTACTTCTTCGACGGCAGGCGCTTCGGCAGCACCCTCTGCACCCAGCCCGGCCAGCCAGTCGGGCACTTCTTCAGCAGCGGGTGCCTCGGCAGGTGTCTCTGTGCGGGCGCTGATGGTGCAGACGCTTCGGCAGCACCCTCTGCACCCAGCCCGGCCAGCCAGTCGGGCACTTCTTCAGCAGCAGGTGCCTCGGCGGGCGCTGATGGTTCCGCCGGGCCGCCCAATTCGCTCAGCCAGTCGGGTGTCTCTTCGGCGGCAGCGGGTGCCTCGGCGGGCGCTGATGGTTCTGCCGGGCCGCCCAATTCGCTCAGCCAGTCGGGTGTCTCTTCGGCGGCAGCGGGTGCCTCGGCAGGGGCTGATGGTTCCGCCGGGCCGCCCAATTCGCTCAGCCAGTCGGGTGCCTCTTCAGCGGCCGGTGACTCGGCAGGCGTGTCGAGTTCGGCCAGCCAGTCAGGGGTGCCGCCAAGCGGTTCGACTTCTTTGCTTTCTGACTCTGAGGCGGACGGCACAGCGGCTGTTTCCGCGCCCGGCTCTCGCAGCCAGTCGGGGACGCCGCCAAACGGCTCGGTCGCCTCTTCCTCGCCAGTCGGCTCGGTCTCCACGCTGCTTTCGGCAGGACCTGTTCCGGTGATCTGGTCCAGCCAGTCGAGCGCAGCGGCGTCAGTGGTAGGCTCGGCAGCAGGAAGCGGCGTAGGCGGCTCACCGGCTTCGATCATCCAGTCAGGCTCTTCGGCTTCTGGTGTTTCACCGCTGGGTGCGATGTCGGGCTGGGCTGCCTCGAATTCGCTCAGAAAGTCTGCTGGCCCGGCTGCAGGAGGAGAAGGCGGCTGCGCGGGAGGCGCGCCGGCGCGACTTGTGGACGCTTGAGAGTGGCTCAACCAGTCAGGGACAGGGCTCGCCGGGGGTGAGGGACGCTGAGGCGCTTCGGCATGGTCCAGCCAATTGGGAGGTGGACCGCCGGGCTGCGCGGGCTGCCCAGCCGGCGCAGCGTGCGACAGCCACGACGGCACGTCGGCGGGTGCGGGCTGTCCGGGGCTGCCCTGTGTCCGAGACTGAAACTCTTCGAGCTCCAGCGGAGATGTTACCGGGCGCAGACGCGCGCCGCAGTGCGCGCAAACGGCGGCGTTGGCGGGGTTGAGCTTCCCGCACATGCCACAGCGCACCTGCTCTTGCGGCTGTTCGCCGCTGTTAGCTGACGGATCAGAGGGGGTCACCATGGTACTCCCTGCACACTGTTAATCTTTATAAGGCCGCTCGGTGCCGGTCAGGACCCGCAGGCCGATCATCAATGTGCCCAACGCCACACCCAGCAGGATGCCGCGTGCGCCAGCCGAGGCCGGTACGTCGATGATCCACTGCCGCACCCGCCCGAGTTGAAGCTGGAGTATCGGGCCAAACGGCAGCCACCCGATCAGCACAATAATCACCACCACCAGGAACACAATCGACCAGGTGTTGGGCTTGGATTTGAGCATTCGGGCGGCGGCGACCACCAGGAAGATCATGATCAGGCTGGCCAGCGCCGCTTGCGATGCCACCAGCACACCCTGGAACAACACGTTCGACACAGTGCCTGTGCGATACATCGCTGGCGTATCGGCGCCGAACCCTTCCACCACGCCGATCAGCAGCGTGCCCAGCAGCGCCAGGATGGTGAACAGGCTGTAGGGCCACCCGCGCTCGGCGTGCTCAATCCGCCGCGCGTGGACCAGCAGCAGGTTCAGGACCCCGACGATGACCGCCAACCCGCCGAGTATCACAGCCCAGTTGGTCATCGTCAGCCGCAGGACCTGAAGCTCTGGCAGGGGGATGACGAAGCTCGCCAGAAGGACCAGCCCGACACCTATCGCGATCGCTGCAGGAATGACGTATTTCATAACCGGCTACCTGCAACTCTCATCGAAGCAGACCCAGCGTCTGCAACACCGCACCGAATAGAATGAACCCGATAATGACCCAGCGCAGCACGTCCTGGACGGCCAGACCGGCGGTTGCCGACGGCTCTCCGGTGAGATAGGCGCGCGCTGCGTACAACTCTTCGCCAATCAACGGGCTGTCGGCCATGACGTAGCTCACCGCCTGCCCTTCCAGCCGGTCGCTGCCGATGGTCTGCGTCACATGCTGCCGCGTGCCAGCCTCGGCCATTAGCGCGACCTCTGAGCCGAACGAGCCGATCAGCACGTTGGCCCGCACGTCGTCGTCAGCAATGATGCCTGTCGCACCGGCGGCCAGCGTCAGCGCGTCGAGCGCGACCAGCCGCGCCGACACCGGTGTGAAGTTCTCAGGCGTGCCCTGCCGCTGATAGGCGCGGCGCATCGTGTCGCTCAGCACCGGCAGCGTCGTCGCATCGGCGGTGGTGCCAATCGGTGGGCGGTCGCTGATCGCCGAGCGTTCGGTGGCGATGTCGAGCATGGCCAGCCCAGCCAGCGTCGTCGCCGTCTCCTCGCCGATGATGCTGTTGGGGCCGAGCGATACGTGCACCCGCCCCCCACTTTCGACGGCCTGTCCTACCTGCTCTTGCAGCGAGTCATAGCCACGCAGCGGGCGCAAAGCAGGCTTGAAGCCAGAGCGGGCCAACAGCGTAAAGCCGATCAGCAGCAGAACACCCAGCAGGATGATGATCAATCCGAGGAAGTTGAAGAGAAGTTCAAACATTGTCTCTACCTGCCTTCAGGCATCATAACGGGCCTGTAAGCGGCGTCAATCGTGGTCAGGTGCGTCGAGCAGGTCGGCCAGCGCGGCGGCTGCTGGCCCGTAGCCAAACAGCCCCAGCGCGGGTTGTGTCACCCACAGCGCCTGAGCGGCCAGCGGCGCAAGCGGGCGCAGCGCCCCGCCCAGCGCACGGGAAAGGTCACCCAGCCCTGCCTCATCGAAGCGGCGGCCCCATCCGTCGAGCAGGACCATCCAGCGCGCATGCCATTCCATGTCTTCGTCGACCATGTTCGCAGTATAGCATGGAGGGCAGACGACGGAAAGCGGGCTGACACATTGCAAGTCAGTATAACACGATGTTGATCGCGGGCAAGTGAGCCGAGCCGTACTCCCGCACTACCGCTGCTGCGAGGGCAGCAGCTTTACCCTCTCCTCTGCGCACAGGATCAGCCACACATCTGTTTTCCATTAGAAAACCCGCGTTTGATGGAACTTGGCGGCTCCGTCCGGCGTTTATGCGTGTATCTTGCAAAGGATGGAGATGGAATATGAGCAAACGATCGATCGTGACAGCAGTAGTTGTTGGCCTAGCCGTGATCCTTGCCGCGTGCGCCGTGCCGGCGCAGACGCCCCAGCCCACCACGGCCCCGACACCCACGCCGACGACCGCGCCGGCAGCAGCAGGAGTGGTCGACATGGCCTCGCTGGTCGACGCGCTGAATGCGCACGGCGCGAGCGTCCACCTGATGGACCCGCTGATCGGCACGGCGCTGGGCGATAAGGAATATGGCCTGACGGTGAACGGGGAGAACCTGCAGGTGTACGACTACGCCGATGCATCCGCCGCCGGGGCTGCAGCCGCCACCGTTTCAAAGGATGGTGCGCAGGTCGATGGCACGGCGATGGACTGGGGCGCCGATCCGCACATGTACCTGGCAGGGCACATCATTGTGGTCTACATCGGCAGTGACCAGTCGGTAATGGACGCGCTGAGCACGGTGATGGGGCCGCAGTTCGCCGGCAAATAGAACTGCCAACCTGACGGAAGAGGCCGGGCAACGTGCCCGGCCTCTATGATTCTCCGTCCCAATCCGCGCCCAGGTTGCGCCGCAGCTTATTGAGCACGTCTTCGAGCGCGGCGGGCAGTGGTGCGTTGAACTTCAGCCGCTCGCCGGTCGAGGGTGAATCGATGTGCAGATCGGCGGCGTGCAGGAACAGCCGTGACATCTTGATGCGCTGCTTGCGGCGTCCGTACACGTCGTCGCCGACCAGCGGGTAACCCAGCCACGCCATGTGTACGCGGATCTGGTGGGTGCGCCCGGTGTGCAGTTCGACGGATAGCAGCGCGTGCTCGCCAAAGTCTTCGAGCAAATCGTAGCGCGTCGACGCCTCACGACCACCTCGTACGACGGCCATCCGCTTGCGCTGCTTCGGATCGCGGCCCATGGGGGCTTCGATCACCCCACTGCTGGAAGACGGTACTCCTTCGACCAGGGCATAATACCGCTTGTAGACGGTGTGCGCGGCGAACTGCTTTTGAAGCGCGCGCAGCGCGGCGCGCGTGCGGGCCATCACGATGGCGCCTGAGGTATCTTTGTCGAGCCGGTGGACGATGCCCGCGCGCTCCTGTGGGCCGACACGCAGCATCTCAGGCCAGCGGGCCAGCGCGGCGTTCACCAGGGTACCGGTGCGATTGCCGTAAGCCGGGTGAACGACCATGCCGGCAGGCTTGTTGATAGCCACCAGGTCGGCATCCTCATACAGCACGTCCAAGGGAATCGGCTCTGGCAGGACGCGCTCCTCTTCGGGCTGCGGCAGGATCACTGTGACCAAATCGCCGACGCCGACGCGATACGAGGGCTTGGCCGGTGCGCCGTTGACGCGCACCTGCTCGTCTTTGATCAGGCGCTGGGCTTCGGTGCGGCTGAGGTCTTTGACCGATGCCGCGACAAACTGGTCGAGGCGCTGGCCTTCCTGCATCGGCGGTCAGAACGATGGGTTGTTGTGGGGGCAAGTTAAACATGGCGGCAGGGCGAAGGATAGCCGCACGGCGCGCTACTGCTCTTCATGACGGCGGGCGCAGTCCATGCAGAAGCGAGCGTAGGGAATGGCTTTGAGGCGGGCGTAGTCGATGGGCTTGCCGCAGTCGCGGCAGACGCCATACGTGCCGTTATCCATGCGGGCCAGCGCACGCTCGACTTCGTATAACATGCGCTCCACGTTACGGCGAACGGCCATGCCGGCAGCCTGATCGAACGCCTCGGTGGCGTCATCGGCTTGGTGCGTGCTGTAGCCCATGCCCCCTTCCGGTGGGAGTTGGTTCTCTGCGAGAGCGGCCAGCTCTGACTGGAGCCGGGTGCGCTCCTGCTCCAGTTTCACCTTCAGTTCCTCGTAAGAGACAGCCATTTCCCCTTACCTCCGCGAAGTAAAGCTCAATTCTACCCGGCCCACGCTGACTCGCCAAATGAAGCAGGAAGAATCGGCAAACCGCGATAATCGCCGCCACGGTCCGCGTGAGGTGAAACGAACAGGGGCGCGGCATTGCCGCGCCCCACAGGTTTCCGGTGCTCCGATCAGGCCCGCTTGACTGCCACCGTGAGCGTCTCGCCGTCGAACTCGTATGAGTCAGATTTATCGCCGCCGGGCGATTTTGCCGCTTTCAGCTCGACGGCCAGCGTCTCGCCCTTGATCTCGCCAGCGAACTGCTCGACGGCCTTCGCCAGCTTATCGCTGGCATGGTACGTGACAACGATGCGGTCCTCGACGTTGTAGTCGGCGTCGCGGCGAAGGGTCTGCACGCGGCGGATAAACTCACGGGCCAGGCCCTCAGCGACCAGGTCGTCGGTCAGCGTGACGCTGAGCGCGGCCAGGATCTGCCCGTCTTGCGCGACGGCGTAGCCCTCGGCAGGGTTAACCTGCACTTCGACCTCATCAGGCGTGAGAGTGGATTCCGCGCCGTTGACCTGCACAGTGATCGCCTGTCCCTGCAGCAGCGACTCGGCGTAGGCGCGCGCGGAGGACTCTTGCCGTAGCAGCTTCTGCACCGCCGGGAAATCCTTGCCGAAGCGCGGGCCGAGCATCTGTGGCAGCGGGTTGAGGCTGTAGGTCACCACGCTGCCCGGCTCGTCGAGCACGGTGACGGACTTGACGTTCAGCTCCTCGGCGACGATGTCGGCGTGGCTGCGCACGACCTCGGCCTGCGCTGCCGGCAGTGAGAAGGCCGCTTCGGCCAGCGGCTGGCGCACCTTGATCTGCGCGCTGTTGCGGGCCGCATGACCCACGCTGACCAGCCGCATGACGAGGCGCATCTCGTCCATGATGGTCTGATCCACGACCGATTCGTCGCAGGCGGGCCACTCTGCCAGATGCACGCTGACCGGCGCGTCTGCGTCGACCGTGCCGACCAGGTTGCGGTACAGCGTGTCGGCCAGGAAGGGCATCGTCGGCGCGATGAGCTTGCTGATGGTGACCAGGCACTCGTACAGCGTGAGGTAGGCCGACAGCTTGTCGTCGTCGCTCTCGCCCTTCCAGAAACGGCGGCGCGAGCGGCGCAGGTACCAGTTCGACAGGTCGTCGACGAACTTCTCGATGGGGCGCGTCGCGCCGAGCACGTCGTAGCTCTCGAAGGCGTCGGTCACGTTGCGCACCAGCGTGTTCAGCTCGGAAAGCACCCAGCGGTCCAGGGCGCTGCGCTGCGCGACGGGCAGGTCGACCTTTGACGGGTCGAACGCGTCGAGGTTGGCGTAGGTGACGAAAAAGCTGTAGGTGTTCCACAGCGTCAGCCAGAACGAGCGGAACGCCTGGCCGACCAGGTCGACCGAGAAGCGCCGCGGCTCGCCGGGCGGGCTGGCGGTGTACATGTACCAGCGGAACGCATCCGCGCCGTAGGCATTGAGGACGTCCCACGGCTCGACGAACGTCTCCGGGCGGCTCTTGGACATCTTGCGGCCTTCGGAGTCGAGGATGTGGCCCAGGCAGATGACGTTCTCGAAGCACACCTTGTCAAACAGCAGGGTGCTGATGGCGTGCAGCGAGTAGAACCAGCCGCGCGTCTGGTCGACGGCCTCACAGATGTAGTTGGCCGGGAACTGCTCGCCGAACTTGTCGGCGTTGTGGTAGGGATAGCCCCACTGCGCGACGGGCATCGCCCCTGAGTCGAACCACACGTCGATCAATTCGGGCACGCGACGCATGACGCCGCCATCGCACTCATGGCAGGCCCAGGTGACCTCGTCCACAAAGGGGCGGTGCAGGTCCAGCTCCGACTGATCGTGGCCGGTCATTTCGCTCAACTCGTCGACACCGCCGATGCAGTGCTGGTGTCCGCACTTGTCGCACACCCACACCGGCAGCGGCGTGCCCCAGTAGCGCTCGCGGCCCAGCGCCCAGTCGACGTTGGTCTCCAGCCAGTTGCCGAAGCGCCCGTCGCGGATATGCTCAGGCACCCAGTTGATGGTCTTGTTGAGCCGCACCAGCGCGTCACGGCGCTCGGTGGTGCGGATGTACCATGTCGGGCGGGCGTAGTACAGCAGCGGCGTGTCGCAGCGCCAGCAGAACGGGTAGGTGTGATAATAGGTACCCGAATAGAACATCAGCCCGCGCGACTTGAGTTCCTCGATGATGCTCTTGTCGGCCTCTTTGACCCACACACCCGCCCAGGGTTTGACCTCGTCGATAAAGCCGCCATCTGGCTTGACCGTCTGTAGGATGGGCAGCCCGAACTGCTGGCCCGCCTCCATGTCGTCCGCGCCGAAGGCCGGGGCGATGTGGACGATGCCGGTGCCGTCCTCGGTGCTGACGAAGTTGCCGGAGATGACGTAGGCGTAGTCTTTGTCGACCGGCAGAAAGCTGTACAGCGGTTCGTAGTGCCAGCCGAGCAGGTCCTGGCCCTTCATGTGCGTGACGACGGTGTAGTCGTCCCTGTGCTGGCCGAGGGCAGGGCCCACACGCTCGGCGGCCAGAATGAGCTGCTCGTCCTCGCCGGCAGCATTTTTGCCGGCGACCCGCACGTAGTCGATGTCGCGGCCAACGGCCAGGGCGACGTTGCCGGGCAGCGTCCAGGGGGTGGTCGTCCACACCAGGAAGTAGGTTGGAACGTCAAAGTCGTGGCCCGTGATCTTGAAGCGGACAAAGATCGACGGGTCGGGCGTGTCGTCTTTGTAGCCCTGGTTGACCTCGTGGCTGGACAGCGGGGTGCCGCAGCGCGGGCAATAGGGGACGACCTTGTGCCCCTGGTACAGCAGCCCCTGATCCCAGAACTGGCGCAGGATCCACCACACGCTCTGGATATACTCGTTCTTGAACGTCACATAAGCGTCGTCGAGGTCAACCCAGAAGGCGATGCGTTCGGTAAGCTCCTCCCACTCCTTGATATAGCGAAAGACGCTCTCCCGGCACTTCTCGTTGAACGGCGCGATGCCGTACTCGTCGATCTCCCACTTGTGCTCAAGCCCGAGCTCTTTTTCAACCTCGATCTCAACCGGCAGGCCGTGGGTATCCCAGCCGCCCTTGCGCAGCACGTAGTAACCACGCATCGTCTTATAGCGCGGGAACATGTCTTTGAAGGCGCGGGCCAGCACATGATGTGTGCCGGGGCGACCGTTAGCGGTTGGCGGGCCCTCATAAAAAACGTAGCGCGGGCCGCCCTCGCGCTCATCCAAAGTGCGGTGGAAGATGTTTTCCGCCCGCCAGAAATCCAACTGGTCTTTTTCGACTGTGCTTACGTCAACTTTTGGTGATACAGCCTTGAACATCGATCCTCCCATTCAGTGTGCAGACAAGACTCGACTCAGAACCCATCACGGTATGAGCCCGGCTGCACGCTGAATGGATCGAGGCGCGGCGAAACGCTGCGCCATAGGATCACCCCCCTTGAGTAGCCCTGATGATGTCATAAGCCTGATCGTGATTCCTCCATGCCGTTACTATTTTTTGAGTTCCCGTAGCTCGGCAAGCGCAGCGTCCAGATCGTGCTTGAGCTGGGCGTGAAGCTCGGCAAGCAGGTCGCGGCCCTGCGCAGCCGCCTCCTGGGTATGCGACCACACGCGGGCCAGGTCGCCGTGACGCAGGTCAAAGACCTGGCCCTCTAACCTGACGATCAAGCCCTCAAGCGCGGCCAGCCGGTGACGCTGCTGGTCGGCCAGCGTGGCGTCGATCACGGCAGGTAAATTTGAGCTGCGGGTGCGCTGCATGCTGGCCATGATCTCCAACGCTGCCTCGTTGCGATTGGCGTACGCCTGGCTGGCCTCGGTCATCACCTGGCGGCCCCGCTCGCGCTTATCAGGCGGGAGCAGGTCCGGGTGGGAGTGAATGACCACCTCGGTAAACAGGCTCTGCAGCTTCTCGGACGCTTGCGGCGCTTCGATCCTGAAGCGGCTCACATCGCCGGGCACCGGCTTGCCCTTCCACACACGCTCGTACTGCTCTTGCACCGGAACGTAGTCGCCGAAATTGACGAGCCGGCTCAGGGCTGTGTCAGCCTCACCGGCTTCCTGCGCGCCGCGGTCACCCAGCGCAAAACGCCGGTCGGCGATCTGGCGCTGGATAGCCACTAACTGTTCATGATAGGCCAGTACATCGCGCTTGTAGCGGGCCAGAAACGAACCCATCGCGTGCATGAGGTCGGTTAGCTCGGCGGCTACTCCGCCGAGCCGGCTCTCAAGCTGGGCGATGCGGCTGCTCACCTTCGCCATTTCCTGAGGGTCCACCATGACGCCAGTCGTCTCCTCTGCCAGAATGCCCGCAGGCGGTCAGCCCGTGCAGGCGGCCAGAATGAAATCGAAACCCTTGTCCTCGTAATACCAGCGCAGCGGCACACCGCGCGCATCGTACCAGGCCTCGGCCTTCACGCCATCGCTGAGCGTGATGACGAAGAGATAGGCCTCGTCAAAGATGCCGGCAGGGACGGTGCAGACGTCGAGGCCTAGCGGGCGCACCTCGAAACGCAGCGACCGCCCGCGCAGAACGTCTTCGCCGGGGGCCCACAGGTCGGGGCTGAAGATGGGCAGCATCCGCGACGTGCCCTCCTCAGCCGTAGCGCGAAAGGCGCGCCACACGTATTCATGCGCAATCATCGGATGATAGTCAATTCCGTAATGGGCGGCAATTTCGACCTTCTCCAGGTGGCGAGAGTAACCCTTGGCCTGGCGCGCCACGCGGATCAATGCATCCTCGAAGGTGTACTGGGCCGCAGCGTCGACGCCGCCGGTGGTCATAAAGCGCAGCCGCAGCCAGTCCGGGCTGCCGTCGGGTCGGCGGTGAAAGTGCGTGATCAGGCTGACACCGTCCATCTGGCGGCCATCCACGTCGGCACGGACGATCTCGGTGCCATCCGGCAGATGTGTCACCTGCCAGTACTCGACCTGCCCGGTCGGCTCGCCGTTTACGAGGTAGCGATACTCGCCCTGATAGGCCAGCGTTTCTTCGCGAGAGACTGCATGCAGCATGCGCACTAGGGTTCTATCTCCAGATAGATGCGTTTATTGATTTTACCCTTACTCTTGTAGTCGACCACTCGCAGGTGGCCCACCTCGGACGTGTTATGCACATGCGTGCCACCATCGGCCTGAAGGTCGAGGCCAACAAGCTCCACAGTGCGAACTTCCTGGATGCCCTCAGGCAGCAGGTTGATCTTGGTGCGGATCAGGTCGGGTATCTGGAACGCCTCAGCGCGCGGCAGGATTTTGACGTGCACGTCGCGCGCGGCGGCGACTTCGGCATTGATCCGCTCCTCAATCTCGGCGACCAGCTCCTGCCGCATCGTCTCGAACTCAAAGTCCATGCGCCCGCTGAGCGGTTCCATGTTGCCGCCGGTGACCTGCGCGCCGTAATCGCGCCACACGACCCCGCACAGGATGTGCATGGCGGTGTGCGTGCGCATCAACTGGTAGCGGCGCTCCCAGTCGATCTTGCCCACTGCGCCGTCGCCTACCGCCGGCAGCGGGTCGCCTTCGACGACGTGCAGGACGTCCGTGCCGGCCTTTTTGACGCGGCTGACAGGGTAGGCGCGCCCGCCGATGGTCAGCGTGCCCTCGTCGTTGGGCTGGCCGCCGCCGCCGGGGTAGAAGGCGCTGCGGTCGAGGATCACGGCATGGCTGTCGGCGTCAAGGCCGGTGACGGCAGCCTCAAACTGCTTGAGATAACTGTCGGTCTGATACAACAAATCGGTCATGGCTCCGTCCTCTTCCGGCCTGCATAGAAAACTAACGCCCTCGATCCCGACAAGGGACGAGAGCGCAGCCTCCCGCGGTACCACCCTTATTCCGGGCATGCCCGGCAACTCATCAACCGCACGATGGCGGCTGTGCCTGGATAACGGGCGGCGGGCCCGGCGCGGCCTTATGAGCTGCGGAAGCGGCTTTCGGGCGGCGGCTCCGGAGTGATTTTCGGCGGGGCCAACATGCCCGGCTTGCACCAGCCCCGGGCTCGCTGGATGTGGGAGTCCGCGTACTCGTCTCCATCACAGCCTGTCACTTTCGCGTCATGATACCATAGCGCGTGGGGCACAGTCAACACGGGCGGCGGGGCGAAGGGGGTTTTGTAACGCAGGAATCGGCAACGCTCGTTACAGGGCGGCAGGCGGTGGCCAGCACCCGCCACACTGTCACCGAGACACAGCCGGCGCTGGGTGCACAAGCAGGCGGCACTGATGAGAAAAACCATCAAGGAATTTTGTCACGCCATTTTGGGACCATTTCCGGTCACACGAGCCGTGACAAAAATAGGTATGCACCGATTCGCCATGCCCAGAATGCGGGCCATTCTCACCACATCGGGGGCCCGGTGAAGGGGTCACCACGCCGTGCGGCATCCTGATGATCACAATCATTGTAGCGGATTCTTGAATGCTGCCGAGCACTGCAATTGTTTCTCGACTATGGATCGGCCAGCGGGCATAAAGTGGGCACGGCATGCCGTGCCCCGACCGGTGGAGGCGGGATGTTCGCGAGCGCACCCGACGATATGAAATATTTGTTCTGATCTGGTAAAATAAAGAGGTGTATTCGCGCCAAAACCGGCGCATGATGGCGGTTGTGCAGCGCCTCACACAATCGCGCTGAGGGCCGGCGTGTGGTAGAATAAGCACTTATGGACACTGAGAGCTTTACAGCGCCGGCGCCCCCTGTCGGCGTTATTGAGTCGCTTACGCAAGGGTTCGAGACAATCGCCGCACGGCTGACGCTGGTAGCGCTGCCCCTCCTGCTGGGCTTAGTGCTGTGGGTGGGGCCGCGCATCTCGTTTGCCCCGGCGATTGACACCATCGTCAACGGCTATTACAGCCAGTTGTGGAAGCCGTTCGTGGTGAGCGTGAACCCTGACATGGACGCGCAGTGGCCTCAGTTAGCGGATATGATGCGGACGGCGCTGGGCGATACCTTCACCCAGTACATCCCGGTGATCGGCCTGCCGGCGCTGCTGGCAGGCCGCGAGGCCAAGCCGCTGCCGTTCGACTACCAGCCGGCGGTGTGGGAGATCGATACGCCGCTTGGTCTGCTGGGGTTCCGGCTGGCGATGCTGGCGGTGGGGCTGGTGCTGGTCAGTGTGTACGTGGCGCTGATCGCGCAGCAGGTCCAGAACGGGGAGATCCGGCTAGCAGCGATGTTCCGCAGGCTGCCGGTCCAGGCGCTGTGGCTGACGCTGCTGGCAATCGCGCTGCCGGTGCTGCTGGTGATCATCTACATGCCGTTCGCGTTCATGGCTGTCGGCTTCGCGATGTTCAGCCAGTTTCTGTCGGCAGTGGTCGACTGGGCAGGGCGGCTGCTGGTCCTGTGGCTGGTGCTGTTCCTGGTCTTTACCATACATGGCATCTTCATGAACGGGCGCGGGCTGCTGGGCGCGCTGTGGGACAGCGTGCGCGTGGTGCAGTGGAACATGTCGGCGACGATGCTGCTACTGCTGCTGATCCTGGCGATCAACCTGGCGCTGGGCTACGTGTGGTCGCTGCCACCAACCGGGTCATGGCTGGCGGTGGTGGGCATCATGGGGCACGCGCTGATCAGCACGGCGCTGATCGCCGCAACCTGTGTGTTCTTCAAAGATCGCTATCGCTACTGGCGCGAGATGCGCGCCGAGCTGCTGATGGAGCTGGAACGCCGGCGCGCGCAGCAGGGAAATGAACAACCGTAAGCGCTGCCGGGTTGTATCGCTAACCGGGATAGAACTGTCGTAGAGAAGGATAGAGTATGGCGCGTAACCAGGACGTCAAGAACGAGGTCAAATACGACGAAAGCACGATCATCCACCTGGATGGCATTCAGGCCGTCCGGAAACGCCCTGGCATGTACGTGGGCGGCACCGACCTGCACGCGCTGCACCACCTGGTGTACGAGGTTGTCGACAACTCCATCGACGAGGCGCTGGGCGGCTACTGTGACACCATCAACGTCGCCCTGCGCAAAGACGGCGGCGTGACGGTGTCTGACGACGGGCGCGGCATCCCGGTCGGCATCCACCCCACGGAGGGGATCTCGACGCTGCAACTGGTAATGACCGAGCTGCACGCCGGCGGCAAGTTTGGCGGCGGCGGCTACAAAGTGTCCGGCGGGCTGCATGGCGTCGGCGTGACGGCGGTCAACGCACTGTCAACCGGCTGCGAGGTCGAGGTGCGCGTGCAGGATGGCTACCTGTATCGCCAGCGCTACAAGCAGGGCATCCCGCTGGCCGACGTGGAGAAGGTCCGAAAGCACGACGGGCGAACCGGCACAACGACGACTTTCTGGCCCGACCCGACCATCTTCCCTGATACAGACTTCAAGTTCGACACGCTGATGCAGCGCTTCCGCGAGATGGCGTTCGTGACGCGCGGGGTGACGATCCACCTGCGCGACGAGCGGGTAGAGCCTTTCCCGCGCGAGATGTCGTTCTACTTTGAGGGTGGGATCGCGTCGTTTGTGCGATTCCTCAACCGCAACCGCAACCCCCTGCACGCGGTGGTGTACGGCCAGCGGGCGTTCGAAGTGGAGAACGTGGGGACCGTCGAGATCGAGTTCGCGCTGCAATATGCGGACTACTACAGCGAATCGGTGCTGACCTTCGCCAACACGATCAACACGCCTGACGGCGGCACGCACCTGGAAGGTCTGCGCGCTGCGCTGACCCGCGCCATCAACTACTACGGGCGGCAGGCCGGGGCGCTGAAAGACAGCGACCCGAACTTCACCGGCGACGACACGCGCGAGGGCCTGACGGCGATTGTGAGCATCAAGCACCCTGACCCGCAGTTCGAGAGCCAGACCAAGGTCAAGCTGATGAACTCGGAAGTCAAGGGGCTGGTGCAGTCGGTGGTCAACGACGCGTTTGGCGAGTTCCTGCAAACCGACAACCGGGGCGCGAAGGCCATCTACGAGAAGACGCTGGTCTCGGCGCGGGCGCGGATCGCGTCGAAGCGGGCCAGGGACCTGATCCGGTCGAGCCCGCTGCAAAGCACGACGCTGCCTGGCAAGCTGGCCGATTGCTCATCAACTGACGCTTCACAGTCAGAGCTGTACCTCGTCGAGGGCGACAGCGCAGGTGGCAGCGCCAAGCAGGGCCGCGACCGGCACTTCCAGGCGATCCTGCCGCTGCGTGGGAAGATCCTCAACACCGAGCGTGCCCGGCTGGACAAGGTGCTGGACAACAAGGAAATCCAGGCGCTGATCTCGGCGCTGGGGGCGGGCATCGGGTCGGACTTCGACCTGAGCAAGCTGCGCTACGGGCGGATCATCATCATGACCGACGCCGACGTCGACGGGGCGCACATCCGCACGCTGCTGCTGACGTTCTTCTTTCGCTACATGCCGGAGCTGGTCGAGGGGGGGCACCTATACATCGCCCAGCCACCGTTGTACCTGTTAAAGAGCGGCAAGAAACAATCGTACGCCTACACCGAGACCGAGAAAGAGAAACTGGTGAAGGAATGGGGCGATAAGGCGGGCATCCAGCGCTACAAAGGCCTGGGAGAAATGAACCCCGAGCAGTTGTGGGAGACGACCATGGATCCCGGCAACCGCATCCTGATGCAGGTAACCATCGATGATGCGGCGGCAGCCGACCGGACGTTCGACATGCTGATGGGCAGCAGCGTCCCGCCGCGCCGCAAGTTCATCACCACGCATGCCAAAGCAGTGCGCAACCTCGACGTGTAAAACGGCACGTGGTTTCTGGGAGATACAGGAAGGCCGGGCAGATTGTTGCCCGGCCTTCTTACATGATGCGGTCTGTCACTTTACCACTGAAGCACCCTAGCGCAGCGACGCGGCCAGCCCCTGCACAAGCTGCTGCTTTTCGGCGTCGGTGAGGCGTGCGTTGGGGTGCAGCCCGACAAAGCTGGCAGGCGGCATGTAGCCTCCCAGGATGACTTCGGCCATCTCACCGCCGCCTTCCCCGCCTTCACCGCGCCCCCCGCTGGTCCACTGCGAGAAGTTCAAATGCTGGCGGCCTTCGTAGACATCATTGGCGACCAGCCACGACATCGGCGCGATATAGGAATACCAGGGCCATACGGTCTCGTTGCTGTGGCAGTCGAAGCAGGCGCGCTGCGCCAGCGCGCGGGTTTGTGGAGAATCCCAGTTCGGCTCGCTGACGACGGGCGGGTTGGTATGAGGCACAGGGATCAGCTCGATGGTGACGAGGCAGAGGAACAACACACCGATGACGATCAGCACCATCCGACCGGTTGGCGTGCGGAAGAAACCGGGCCGGGAACTCGAAGCGCTCATGAAGACGATCTCTCCTGTATAGGGGGCACGATACGCCCAGGTGATTGCAGGGCCACTCAGGCCCGTAGAATTAGATCACAAAAGCGCGGATAGGATTCACCGGCCCGCCGACTGCGGGCCGGCTCAATGTTTTATGCTCCTTTTCGCTCCACCATGATGTGTGCGATCTGCTCGATGTGGTTCATGTCGTGCCACACGGTCAGCAGCAGCTGATCGTTAAGGGTGAACGGGCCGCGTGTCGGATGATTGGCCGGGCGCTCCCAGCCACCTTCGCCCACGCTTTCCAGAAACGCAATAAACCTGAGACGATTGTCGGCCCATTCGCGGTAGGTTTCCTGCAAGTCCCCTTCGTTGTAGCGCCTCTCGACGGCGAGCGCTTCCTGGTCGGGAAAAGGCAGGTCGGGCATGTCCTGATCGATAGTCAGGTGGGCACGCTCCACAAAGACAGCCTCGAAGTCTCTCAGATGTCCCATGACTTCCAGCACTGTCCAGCCGCTGCCGCCATCACGCAGAGTGGTCGCGTCTTCCTGAGAGATGCACTTGATGACGTATTGCAGAGTGCTGACAGCTTTTTTCAACTGGTCGATCTGCCAGTTACGAATGGTGGTCATCGGCTGCATAAGGCACCCCTTTTACCTGTGCGGATTCGTGTTGCTTCCATACCGCTGCTCGCGAGTCGACGCTACGCGAACTTTAGAGCAGCACGCTCACCCTGTCAACCCCCCGCCGGGTTTTGGGATACATGTCATGACGGGCTGTTGATTTGTGACACTCATATTCGGGTGGCATTCGCGGCTAAGATCAGATCGATCGGATCAACGCCCGGACTGCGGGCTGTGAGTCCCCTCTTTCCCTCTCAGGAGCTGCTTTTCGCTTTTTTGCTTTGCACCCCCTTTTGGTCAGGGCTTCTTAAAGAAGGAGCGGTATGTCTGAAGAAACGATTACCCACGACGTCATCATCGTCGGCGCAGGGCTGGCCGGAAGCTGGGCCGCCATGATCGCCGCCAAAGAAGGCGTCAAGGACGTCGGCGTCATCTCGAAGATCCACCCGCTGCGCTCGCACAGTGGTGCGGCGCAGGGTGGCATCGCGGCGGCGCTGAACAACGTGAGGCCGGTCGCGGAGACAGGCCCGCGCGGCCCACTGGAGCAGGTCCCACCGGGCGAAGAGCCGCCCGATAGCTGGGAGCTGCACATGTTCGACACGATCAAGGGCTCGGACTGGCTGGGCGACCAGGACGCGATCGAGATCATGGTCAAAGACGCGATCAACATCGTGTACGAGTACGAGCACATGGGCTGCGTCTTCAGCCGGACGCCCGACGGGCGCATCGCCCAGCGGCGGTTCGGCGGGCACAGCGCCCCGCGCGCCAACTACGCCGCCGACTGGACCGGCCACGTGCTGCTGCACACCATCCACGAGCAGGCCCGCAAGCACAATGTCAAGTTCTACAGCGAGTGGTACTGCCTCGACCTGATCGTCGAGGACAACGTGTGCAAGGGCATCGTGGCGATGGACATCCTGACCGGCGAGCTCCACACGATGCGCGCCAAGGCAGTGATGTTTGGGACCGGTGGCTATGGCCGGGCGTATAAGATCACCTCGAACGCGTTCGCCAACACCGGCGACGGCGTGGCGATTGCCTACCGCGCGGGCGTGCCGCTGATGGACATGGAGTTCGTGCAGTTCCACCCGACCGGCATTTACCGGCACGGTATCCTGATGAGCGAGGCGTGCCGGGGCGAAGGCGGCTATCTCGTCAACAGCGAGGGCAAGCGCTTCATGGAGAAGTACGCGCCCGACAAGATGGAACTGGCCCCGCGCGACCTCGTCAGCCGCTCCGAGCAGCGCGAGATCAACGAGGGGCGCGGCATCGGCGAGGATGGGCAGGGCATCTACCTCGATATGCGCCACCTGGGCCGCGACAAGATCATGGAGCGGCTGCCGCAGGTGCGCGAGATCGCGATCACTTTCCTGGGCGTGGACATCATCGACGAGATGGCGCCCATCCAGCCGACGGCGCACTACAGCATGGGCGGCATCCCGACCGATGCCGACGGGCAGGTGATCGCCGACGCGCAGGGCACGCCGGTGACGGGCTTCTACGCGGCGGGCGAGTGCGCGTGTGTGTCGGTGCACGGCGCGAACCGGCTGGGCACCAACAGCCTGCTGGAAGCGTCGGTGTTTGGGCGGCGGGCGGGCTATGCCATCGCCAACTTCGTCAAAGACGGAGCCGCATTGCAGGCCGTCAGCGGCGACCCGTCTAAGGCGAGCCACGGGCGCGTCGACGAGCTGATGACCCGCGAGGGCAGCGAATCGGTCGAGAAGATCGCGCAGGAGCTCAAGACGGCGATGACGAACCAGTGCGGCATCTTCCGCGACGAGGACGGGCTGCAGAAGGCGCTCACGACCGTCAAGACGCTCCAGGGGCGCTTCAAGAAGGCAGCGGTGATGGATAAGAGCCATCGCTTCAACACCGACGTGCTGGCGGCGCTGGAGACCGACCACCTGCTGGCGTTCAGCGAGGTGATCGTGGCCAGCGCGCTGGCGCGACAGGAGAGTCGCGGCGCGCACGCCCGCACCGATTACCCCAAGCGCGACGACGAGCAGTGGCTGAAGCATACGATGGCGCACCAGACCGGCGACGGGCCGCGCCTCAGCTACAAAGACGTCAACATCGACTGGGAAAAGTATCCGCCCCAGGAAAGAAAGTACTAAGGCGAGACACTATGACAGACAACGGCAACA
This sequence comes from uncultured Chloroflexia bacterium, assembly GCA_963787375.1. Classification (GTDB taxonomy): domain Bacteria; phylum Chloroflexota; class Anaerolineae; order Aggregatilineales; family UBA3940; genus CAWBCR01. The sequence continues at coordinate 634,870 of CAWBCR010000017.1, forward strand.
AGTCATTCGCGACGGTGCGCATCCAGCGCTACAACCCGGACGTCGACCAGAAGCCCTACTTCAAAGAGTTCAGGGTCGAGATGACGGCGGGGATGACGGTGCTGGACGCCCTGCATCAGATCAAGACCGAGCAGGACGGCGCTGTGACCTACCGGCGCTCGTGCCGGCACGCGATCTGCGGAAGCTGCGCGATGCACATCAACGGCAAGAACAAGCTGGCCTGCGAAAGCCCGCTCAAGGCGAACCTCAACGCGCAGGGCACGATTACCATCCAGCCGCTGCCCTACCTGCCGATCATCAAAGACCTGGTGGTCGACCGCAGCAGCTTCTGGGAGCAGTACCTGCGCGTGAAGCCGTGGCTCATCCCGCCGGAGAACGTGCCGGAAAAGAGTTCCGCATGAGCCCCGACGAGGTCGCCGCGCTGAACGACGCCGAGAAGTGCATCATGTGCGGGGCGTGCTACTCGTCATGCCAGGTGATCGCGCTGAGCAAGCAGTACATCGGGCCGCACGCGCTGCTCAAGGCGTTCCTGCGGGTGCTCGACCCGCGCGACAGCGCGCCCACCGAGCGGCTGGCGGAGATCGGTGGTGACGACGGCGTCTATCGCTGCCACACCATCTTCAACTGCATCGACGCCTGCCCCAAGCAGCTCAACCCCACCAAGGCCATCGAGACGCTGCGCAAGCTGGCCCAGAAACGCCAGGCTTTCGAACAGGCCCGCAAAGAGCGGCAGGCGCATCTGAACGAGCCGGTGGCGGCGGGGAAGTAGAAAGTGCACGGGGCTTCGCCCCGGTACCCCACCAAGGGACAAAGTCCCCTGGACCCCGTTACGAGACTCGTAGCAGGGTGGTCGCAGACATACAAGGAGACCTGTGAATGTATAAAAGCACCGGGTTTATCAGCTTCCTGTTTCGCCGCGTTTCGGGCGCGGCGCTGGTGCTGTACCTGTTTACCCACATGTGGGTGATCGGCTCGGCGAACGCCGGGCCGGCGGTATTCAACGCGCGGCTGGCGGCGGTGCAAACTCCGCTGTTCAAGCTGGCCGAGGTCGCGCTGCTGGCGGCGGTAATCTACCACGCCTTCGATGGCATCCGGCTGCTGATCGTCCACTACTTCAACGTGACGGAATATCGCAAGAGCCTGTTCTATGCGATGTTCGCCGTGTTCGTGCTGGTGACGATCGCGGGCGGCGTGCCCATCGTGCTGTTCATGCTGAAGGGTTAGGTGTTCCTGATAAGTCTTTTGACAAAGACTTATCGGGAAACCTCAGTTTGTGGAAAGCAATTTGAATTGCTTTCCACAAAACACTTGGGAGGACTTGATGCGCGTATTCCAGATGCAGCGAATCAGCGCGATTGCGCTGGTGGTATTCCTGACGATCCACATGGTGGTGGTGCATTACCCGCCATTCCACATCGACTTCAGCCGGATCATCGACCGCATGGCGCAGCCGCTGTGGAAGGGCATCGACATCGCCTTTCTGTTCTTTGTGCTGGTCCATGCGCTGTCTGGCACGTATGCCGTGCTGACCGACTGGCAGCAGATCGCGAAGGCCAAGCGCGTGCTGGCAGTGCTGGCCGTGGTGGCCGGTGTGGTGGCGTTTGTGTATGGCACGATGACGATCCTGGCCTTCCAGCCGCCGGTAGCCGCCGCGCTGCTGCGATGACGCAAGACAGCAGGAGCGGGCCCGAAACATCGCCGCCCGCCCCCCGCTTCACACACGGGTGTGGAGAAAGGGTACCCATATGCAAGACCTGACTGACGCTTTTGTCGAGCTGATCCGGCAGACGGCGACCGTGCTGCCGCCGGACATGCAACAGGCTATCGCGAAGGCAAAAGATAACGAAGAGAAGGGGTCGGCGGCGGAAGGCGCGCTGAATACGATCCTCAAGAACGTGGACATGGCGCGCGAAGCGTCGACGCCGATCTGCCAGGACACCGGCACGCCGATCTTCGAGGTGTACTACCCGGTCGGCGTCTCGACGCGGGCGCTGGACGGCCAGATCCGCCAGGCGGCAGCGCTGGCCACCGAGCGCGCCTACCTGCGCCCCAACGCCGTGGACAGCCTGACGGGCAAGAACAGCGGCGACAACACCGGCGTCGACTACCCGACCATCCATTTCCACGAGTGGGATGGTGAAGGGATTCACGTCGACCTGCTGCTGAAAGGCGGCGGCTGCGAGAACGTCTCGACGCAGTACAAGCTGCCCGACACCGGGCTGAAGGCCGGTCGCGACCTGGACGGCGTGCGCAAGGTCGTCCTCGATTCGGTGTACCAGGCGCAGGGCAAGGGCTGCGCGCCGGGCGTGCTGGGCGTTGCCATCGGCGGCGACCGCGGCTCGGGGTACATCAAGGCCAAGCAGCAGCTTCTGAGGCCGCTGGCCGACACGAACGAGGTGCCGGAGCTCAAGCAGCTCGAAGAGACGTTGTACGAGGAAACGAACGAGCTGGGCATCGGGCCAATGGGCTTCGGCGGTAAGACGACCGTGCTGGGCGTGAAGGTCGCGGCGCAGCACCGGCTGCCCGCCTGCTACTTCGTCTCGATTGCGTACATGTGCTGGGCCAACCGGCGCGCCAGCATGGACGTCTCCGCGAATGGGGAGGTGACCTATGCATCACGAGCTTGAGACGCCCATCCCGGATGACGCCATCCGGGCGCTGCACGCCGGCGACACGGTCAACCTGAACGGGATGGTCGTGCTGGGCCGCGACGCGGCGCACAAGTTCATGATCGACCACCTGATCAACAACCCGGTCGCGGCGGAGGACCAGCCGCTGCACGAGGAGCTGAAGAAGCTGCTCGACGGCGGGGCGATCTACCACTGCGGGCCGGTGGTCAGGAAGCTGCCGGACGGCAAGTACCAGTTCGTAGCAGCCGGGCCGACGACCAGTATCCGCGAGGAGCCTTACCAGGCGGCGGTCATCCAGCACTTCAACCTCAAGGCGGTGATCGGCAAGGGCGGGATGGGCGCGAACACGCTCAAGGCCTGCCAGGAACAGCCCGCCGTGTACCTGCACGCCATCGGCGGCGCAGCCACGCTGATCGCGCAGTCGGTGAAGGAAGTGGTGACGGTCCACAAGCTGGAGTTCGGCGTGCCGGAGGCCATGTGGGTCATCCGCGTCGAGGCGTTCCCGGCGGTGGTGACGATGGACAGCCACGGGGTGAGCATCCACGACAAGGTGCAGGCCGCCTCAAAGGAGAAGTTCGCGGCGCTGATTGGGGTATAAGCGAAGGCGCTGAAATGGACAGGGCCGGGCCACAAAGCCCGGCCTTTTCGTTACGGCCCCACGCCCCAGGCCGCTGCCTGGTCGGCGCTGAGGGTCAGGCAGCCGCCAGCGACCATCTGCGCAGCGAAATCGTCATAGGCCAGGCCCAGCGTGTCGGTCAGCGAGCGCAGCGCATCGCTGTGGGGCAGATCGGCCATCGCCGCGTAGGTTGTCCCTGCTGCAAAGGTGCGGAAGTAGGTGCGGCCCACCGCGCCGGGCGCGGCGCAGACCTGCCAGCTTCCGCCGCTGACCTGCGGCGCGCCATCGTAGACGATGCCGACCTGCTGCGCGGGATACAGCAAGCGCAGCAGGAATTCCGGCTGATCCCCGCCGGTCAGCGCCAGATCGATCAGCGCCGGCTGGCCCATCGAGGCCAGCACCTGGGCCGGCGTCATGTAATCGGGCATGGTCAGCCAGCCCACGTCGACGTACTGGACACGGTCGTCCTTGACGCCCACGTCGAGCAGCGGCGGCTGCTGCCCGGCCTGCTCGGCCTGCACCTCGTCGGTGGCCTTGTTGAGCCACGCACCGAGGTGCCCGGTGCCGTCCTTGGCTGCCTCATAATCGCCGGGGATAAGGTCCGGCACGCCGATGCCCAGCCGGGCGTAGAAGTTCAGCACGTCGCGCAGGGTCGACGTGCCAGCCACGATGCCGTTGTAACACGGCAGGGCACAGCCCTCCGCCCCGGCGAAGGGGTTCAGCCGCTGGTTCAACTCGGCAGACGTGAGGCTCTCCGGCGCGCTCAGCGTGGCGGTCGGCGGGCCGCCGCCAGGCGCAGGTGTCGAGACCCGCGCGGCCCCCGTGGGGACCGGCGTGGCCACCGCCGAGATGCCTACGGTTGGCGGCGGCGGCGCGCCCTCTGGCCCGGTCGTCGCCGCGCCGGGGCTGCCGCACCCGCTGATCGCCGCAGCCAGGACCAGCGTGACGCCTATCGTTCGCGCTTTCTTTAGCATGTTGTCGCTGCCCCTTGAGTACCGCAGCCGCTCAGCCTGTCGCCACCACAAACGCGATGCCGTGCTCGCGTGTGTGCGAGATGCTCAACGACCACTCACACAGGCCAAGCTCGTCGGCCAGCGCTGCCGCTGCGCCGTGCAGCGCAAGCTCAGGCCGCCCGCGCGGATCGTTGACGACCTCGATCTCCACCCAGTGCACGTCCCCGATGCCGGTGCCCAGCGCCTTACCGACCGCCTCCTTGGCCGCGAAGCGCGCCGCCAGCGCGGGGTAATTGCCCCGGCAGCGGGCCTGCTCGGCGGGCGTGAAGAAGCGGTCGTAGAAGCGCTGGCCGTGCCGGGCCGCGGCCCGCTCGATGCGCTCCACTTCGATGATGTCCACGCCGGTGCGCAGCATACCGGGCTCCCTGCCCTACGGCCCTGCGACCGCCACCGCGTAGGCGTCGGGGTCGAGGTAGTGCCGCATCGCCGCCTGAATATCCTCGACGGTGATCGCGTCGATGACACTGGCATAATTCTGCACATAGTCCAGGCCCAGATCGTACATCACCATCGACATAATGCTGCCGGCCACGCCCTCGTTGGTCTCCAGCCCCAGCACAAGCTGGCCCTTGAAAAAGGTCTTGTTGTCGGCCAGCTCGTCCGCCGTCACCGGCTCGTCGACGATGCGCCTGATCTCCTGGCTGATGCTGGCGATGGCCTGCTCGACCTTGTCGGGCGCAACCCCCGCCGACACGCGCCACGGCCCCGGCCCCAGCCCGCCGGTCAGGTTGCTGTAGGAGTAATACGCCAGCCCCTGCTGCTCTCGGACGCTGTCGCCCAGGCGGCCCATCAGTCCGAACACGCCCAGGATGCTGTTGCCGATGCGCGCCGCCTGGAAATCGGGCGCGCTGCGCGCCGGGCCGGGCCAGCCCATCACAATGTCGGACTGCGTCTTACCGGCGATGGTCACCCGCTCATCGCGGATCGCCGCGAGGCGCGGCGCATCAGGCGCTGCCGGGGAGGGCGGCTGGTCGGTGTTATGCCACATCCCGAACGCCTCCCGAACCATCCTGACCGCCTCGTCTGCTTTCACCGCGCCGACCACCACGATCACCGCGCCGCGCGGCCCCAGGTTGCGCTGAAACGCGGTGATGTCGTCGCGGCTGATGGCCGACACCGTCTCCGGGTAGCCGTTAGTGCTCTTGGAATAAGGGTGCTCCGGCGGGTAAGCGATCTCCTGAAACTTCAGCCCGGCCATGCTGCGCGTGTCGTGCGCGCGGATTTGCAGGCTGGTCATGATCTGGCCGCGCAACTTCTCGACGTGCTCGTCGGGGAAAGACGGCTCGCGGATAATCTCCGACGTCAGCGCCAGCATGCGCGGCAGATCCTCGGCCAGGCTCTTGCTGCCGAAGCGGTAGGTGTGCCCGCCGCTGCCAAAGTCGACGCTGGCCCCGTTGCCCTCGATCTCTTCGTAGATGTCGCCGAAGGTGCGGTGCTGCGTGCCGCGCATCAGCATCGCCGCGTGGAAGTTCGCCAGCCCGGCCTTCTCGGCGGGCTCCTGCAGCGCGCCGCCGGGCGTCATCCCGTTGACCACCACTGCCGGACTGCTCCAATTCTCGCGCGCCAGCACGGTGATACCGTTATCCATCTCGACGCGCAGGATGTCATCCGGCCCCGGCAGTGCGTGGGTGTGATTGCCACTCGCCATGTCAGTTCTCCCCCTCGCCGCCGTCGCCGGTCGGAACATACCAGCCCACCACGCGCCGCGCCGGCCTGAAGGTCTCCGCCGCCACGCGCTTCACGTCGTCGAGCGTCACGGCCATCAGCCGGTCGAGATAGCCGTCAAACCACGCGCTGTCGCGGGCCAGCGTCTGCGCGAAGCCCAGCCAGAAGCCCTGGCTCGACACGCTCTCGCTGTCGTAGGCGAACAGCGCCTTGGCCTGTTTGCGCGCCTTGGCGAACTCGTCCGCACCGATGTCGCCCGCCGCCAGCCGCTCAAACTGGGTGTTCAGCGCCTGCTCGACTTCCTGCGGGGTGTGCCCGTCGCGCACGGTGGCCGTCACGCTGTACAGGTAGGGGTCGATGGTCGCCACCATCCCCCCGCCGATGCCCGCCGCCAGCGCTGTCTCGACCAGCGCCTTGTACAGTCGCGAGGTCTTGTTCGACGTATCGGCGGTGCCCATGAAGTTCGGACTGCTGGCCCCGGCCAGGATGCTGTCGAGCACGGTCAGCGCGAAATAGTCGGGGTGCGTCACCTCGACGGCGCGGTACGACACGCTCACGTAGGCGGTGTTGCCCTCGCGGTTGACCGTCACCCGGCGCTCGCCAAACTGCTCCGGCTCTGGCCGGTGGACCTCCGGGGGCAGCTCGCCCGGCTGGATGTCGCCGTACAGCCGCTTGATCTTCTCCAGCGCCTGCCCCGCGTCCACGTCGCCAACCAGCACTGCCGTCGCATTGTTGGGCACATAGTAGCGCCGGTAGTGATTGTACAGGTCGTCGCGAGACATCGTTTCGAGGTCAATTCGCTCGCCGATGACGGTGGTGCGGTAGGGGTGCACGCGGAACGACACGCCCAGCATCTCTTCGTACAGCAGCCACGACGGCGAATTCTCCGACCCACTGCGCTCGGACAGGATCACCGTGCGCTCCGACGCAACCTCCTCCGGGTCAAAACTGGAGTTCACCATCCGGTCGGCTTCGAGATCAAGCCCCAGGTCGATCTTCGCGGCGGGCATGACCTCGTAGTAAGCCGTCCAATCGAAGAAGGTCATGGCGTTCCACTGCCCGCCCTCGCGTGAGATCGCTTTGTCGAGTTGTTCCGCCGGGTATTTGGGCGTGCCCTTGAACTGCATGTGCTCCACCCAGTGCGAGACGCCGGTGTAACCGGGGATTTCGTTGCGGCTGCCCACCCGGTACCACATCCAGAAAGTCGCTACCGGCGCGTGGTGCATCTCCTTGATCAGCACCGTCAGGCCGTTGTCCAGCTTTACGCTCAGAACGCCATCGTGGTCCAAATTCCCCCTCCACATCTGCCCTAACGGCGGGTAGGGGCAGAGACGCTGCAGTCATCTGCCCCTACCAGTTTACTTCAATTGGAAAGTTGTGCGTGGGCGCTGCCAATCAGGCCATGAATTCCTTTGTGCCATCGTAGCCCCGCCCGAACCCGCGATAGGTAAAACCCCACTCCTGCATCAGGTCGGGGTCGTAGATGTTGCGGCCATCGACAACGATTGGCTGCGCCATCATCTCTTTCACGCGGATCATATCCAACTGCTTGAACTCGTTCCAATCGGTGACGATCACCAGCGCGTCGCAGCCCTGTGCCACCTCGTAGGGGCCTTTGCAGAACTCGATACCGTGGATGATCTGCGCGGCGATGTCCATTGCCACCGGGTCGTAGCCTTTCACCTTCGCACCGGCCTCGACCAGCATCTCGGCTATCGAGATCGACGGCGCTTCGCGCATGTCGTCGGTGTTGGGCTTGAAGGCCAGCCCCAGCAGGCCGATGGTCTTGCCGCTCAGATCGTCGCCCAGCAGCTCGCGCAGCTTGATGACCACCTGCTTGCGCTGGTAGGCGTTGATGTCCATCACGGCCTGCAAGAGCTGCGGGTGCTTGCCCTGCACGGTCGCCATGTGCTTCAGCGCCCGCACGTCCTTGGGGAAACATGATCCGCCAAAGCCGATGCCCGCGTCGAGGAAGCGGTTGCCGATGCGCTTGTCAGCGCCCATACCGACCGCCACTTCCTTCACATCTGCGCCCAGCGCCTCGCACACGTTGGCGATCTCGTTGATGAAGCTGATCTTCGTCGCCAGGAAGGCGTTCGACGCGTACTTGATCATCTCTGCCGTGCGCAGGTCGGTGACGACAATCGGGGCGCGCAGCGGGATGTGGATCTGCGCGACCTTCTCCGCCGCGTCCTTGTCGAGCGAGCCGAGCACCGTCCGGTCGGGGTTCATGAAGTCGACCAGCGCGGAGCCTTCGCGCAGGAACTCCGGGCACGATACCACCGCAAACGGGATCGGCCTGGGCTGCGCCTCGCGCACGATCTCGGCCACCCAGTCGCCGGTCCCCACCGGCACCGTCGACTTGTTGACGATAATCAGCTCGTGGTCCATGGTCTGCGCGATTGACTCGGCGGCCTGCCGGACATACTGCAGGTCGGCCTCACCGTCCACCCCGGAGGGCGTCCCAACACAGATGAAGATGAACTCGGCATCTTTCACCGCTTCTTCGTACGAGGTGACAAACGCCAGCCGCCCCGCCTCGACGTTGCGCTCCACCACTTCGGCCAGCCCCGGCTCGTAGATCGGCAGAATACCCTTCTTCAGGTTCGCGATGCGCTCCTCGTTGATGTCGAGCGCGACAACCTTGTTGCCCAGGTCTGCGAAGCAGGTGCCTGTTACCAGCCCTACGTAGCCGACACCGATGACGGTGATATTCTTCATTTTGATTGGACCTCGCCCTTCGCCAGAATAGTATGTCATGTATGGGCTGCCCCGGCGGGCCTGAATGATCATCGGAATAAAACGGGGACAGGTGCACGGCAGGCCCCCATCCCCCTCCCACAGGCGGTAGTTTACCGCATCTTGATCGGTTTGCCTACGCGGGTCGCGGCTGGCAGGACCCTCGCCGCGGACGGTATACTCGCGGCCAGATTGGCACTGCGCAGCACTGAAGGATCGCCATGGCCCGCATCGGCATCGACGCCCGCCTCACGTATTACACGCAGGGCGGGATCGCCCAGTACACCCAGCACCTGTCGAGGCCTTCGCCGCGCTCGACACGCCGCACGCGTTTGCCATCCTGCACAGCCACAAAGACCCGCGCAGCCTGGCCGCCGCACCCAACCAGCGCCGCGTGGCGTGCTGGACGCCTGCCCACCACCGTTTCGAGCGGCTGGCGCTGGCCGTCGAGCTGGCCCCGCGCCGCCTCGACCTGCTGCACAGCCCCGACTTCATCCCGCCGCTGGACGGCGCGTACCGCTCGGTGATCACCATCCATGACCTGGCCTTCCTGCGCTACCCGCAGTTCCTGACCGCCGAGGCGCGCCGCTATTACAACGGCCAGATCGCCGCTGCCGCCGTCCGCGCCGACGCGATCATCGCCGTCTCGGAGTCGACCCGCCGCGACGTGCTCGACCTGCTGCACGTGCCGCCGGAGAAAGTCAGCACCGTGCTGGAGGCCGCCGACGCGCGCTTCGCGCCGCCCAACGCCGACGCGGTCGCCGCTGCCCGCGCCCGCTACCGTCTGCCCGCGGATTACATTCTGTTCGTCAGCACCATCGAGCCGCGCAAGAACGTCGACGGGCTGCTGCGCGCTTACGCCGCGCTGCGCGCCGATCTTCCGGATGCGCCGCCGCTGGTGCTGGCCGGCACGCGCGGGTGGCTGTACGACGAGACGCTCGCGCTGGTCGAGCCGCTGGGCCTCGGATCGTCCGTGTTCTGGCTGGACACGTTCGACTATGCCGACCTGCCCGCGCTGTACGGTGGGGCACGCGTCTTCTGCCTGCCTTCGTTTTACGAGGGCTTTGGCCTGACGGCGCTGGAAGCGATGGCGTGCGGTGCACCGGTGGTCGTCTCCGACCGCTCATCGCTGCCGGAGGTGGTCGGCGAGGCGGGACTGTACGCCGACCCCGACGACCCGTCCAGCATCGCCGATGCGCTACACAGCGTCCTTACCGACTCCGCGCTGGCCGCCGACCTGCGCCGCCGGGGGCTGGCGCGCGCCGCGCAGTTTAGCTGGCAGCAGGCCGCCCGCCAGACTCTCGCCGTCTACGAACGCACGCTGGAAAACTCATGAGCAAACGCATCCTGTTTCTGACGCCGCAGCTTCCTTACCCGCTGCACCAGGGCACCGCCCTGCGCAACTTCGGCCTGATCGACGGGCTGGCGCGGCGCGGGCATGCCATCACGCTGCTGTCGTTCGCCGAGCCGGGCCAGCCGCCCTATTCTCAGACGCCGCTCGCTGAGCTGTGCGAGCAGGTCGTCACAGTGCCGGTGCCCACCCGCACGAGGCTCACGCGCCTCACCGACCTGATCGTGGGCCGCGCCGATATGGCCCGCCGGCTGTGGTCGCCGCCGTTCCTCGACGCGCTGTCCGGCCTGCTGGCGCAGCATACCTTCGACGTGATCCACTTCGAGGGCATCGAGATGGCGGCCTACCTGCCGCACGTCTGGCCGACCATCCTGGAACGCACGCCGGATACGATGCTGATCTACGACGCGCACAACTGCGAGTACGCCTTGCAGCGGCGCATCGCCCGGCAGGACTTCCGCACGCCGTCGCGGCTGCCGCAGGCGCTGTACTCGTTTGTGCAGGCAGGCCGCCTGGAGCGGCTCGAATCGGTCACCACGCTGACGGTCGACGCGGTGCTGGCCTGCTCGCTGGCCGACGCGCAAAAGCTGGCCGAGCTGCGCCAGGAGACGCCGATCAAGGTCGTGCCCAACGCGGTCGACGTGGCAGCCTACGCGCCATCTGGCGAGGTGGCCGAGGTGCCGCACCCGTCGCTGATCTTCACCGGCAAGATGGACTTCCGGCCCAACGTCGACGCGGTGCTGTGGTTCGCCCGCGAGATTCTGCCGCTCATCCGCGAGGCGATCCCCAACGCACACCTGACCGTCGTCGGGCAGAAGCCGCATCCCCGGCTCGACGCGCTGCGCGCCCAGCCGGGCGTGACACTCACCGGCAGCGTGCCGCACATCCAACCCTACATCCGCGCTGCTGACGTGTACGTGGTGCCGCTGCGCATGGGCAGCGGCACACGCCTCAAGTTGCTGGAGGCAATGGCGCTGGAGCGGCCCATCGTCAGCACGCGGCTGGGTGCGGAGGGCTTCGATCTGGTCGACGGCGAGCACCTGATCCTGGCCGATCAGCCCGACGCGTTTGCCCGCGCCGTCGTCGACCTGCTGCGCGACGACTCGCGGCGCGCGTCGCTGGGCGCTGCCGCCGCCCGCCTGGTCCGCGAGCGCTACGACTGGTCTGCCGTCATCCCGCGCGTCGAAGATGTGTATGCGCAGGCGGGGGATCGTAAGGGGTAAAGGGTGTGGGGGCAGAGCCCTCACGCGTTCATTTCTTCGGCTTGACTCTCATCGTCCGCTCATTCTTGTAGGTCACCATGCCGGGCCGTCCGCCCTTGATGGGCCGCACGTAGCGCCGCTCGGTCACGTCGACCTCAACCGACGTTTCACCGCGCGCCGCCGAGTAGTACGCCGCGATCTCCGCCGCGCGCAGGATCACGTCGTCTGGAGCGTCGCGCCCGCCCTGCTTGACGATCACGTGGCTGCCGGGGATGCGCCGCGCGTGCAGCCACAGGTCGCTGCCCGACGCCTTCTCGGTGACCAGCTCGTGGTTCTGGGCCGCATTGCGCCCCACGAGGATCACGAACCCATCATCGGTCGTCAGACGGCGGATGCCCAGCTTGCTGCCCTTGGGGCCGTGTGTGTGCGGCCCGCGCCACAGGCCCGCCGCCTGAAGCTCTTCACGCACGGTGTCGATCTCCGTCCAGTTCTCCGCAAGGTCAAGGTCAGTGGCAAGCTGCTGCACGTAGGCGGCCTCGTGGCGCGTCCGCGCGAGGAGCTTGGGCACGCCGGCGGCGGCGCGCTTGGCCTTGTCGTACTTCTCAAAGTACTCCTTCGCATTGTCCGAGTAAGACAGCCTCGGATCGAGGTCGATGGTGTAGACCGGGCCGTCGGGGTCGTACTGTGCGGTGAGCGCCGTCTGCCCCGGTTGGAGCGTCGCGCCGTAGGCCAGGATCAGCTCGCCCTGCTTGCGCAGCATCTCGATCTTCTCCTCGCCTGCTAACTGCCGCTCCAGCGCGGTCAGCTTGCGGCGCACCCGTTCCTGCGCCTCGGCGATCTGCTCGCGCACCGGCTCCTTGCCCGCGCGGTAGGCGTCCATGCCCACCGGCGCGCCGAAGTACAGCGCCATCGCCCGGCTGATGCTGTCGACCGGCTGCCAGCCTTCCAGGTGGGTCAGGCTGTAAGCGGCAAACGCGACGTACCCATCGCCCTGCGGCGAGGGCACCACGCACGGCTGCCACTGCCCCGCGCTGACCTCCCCCACCCGCTGCGCAAACGCGGCGTGGATCATGCCCGCCGCCACATCGAAGGCCGGCGCTTCCGGGTCGCCCGACGCGAAGTACACGATCTCCCGCGCGAACAGCGGGCTGATCCCGGCGATGTTGGCGACCAGCGCCCGCCATGTCGGCTGGCTGGCGTCCTGCTTCAGGAAGCCGTCCATCATCGAGACCGTCACCTGCTCGGGGTGGGCTTTGTCCTGCGGGGGCGGTGGCACGTAGAGCTTGCCGGGCAGCAGCACCCGGTAGCGGTTCTGATCGGACCCCACGCGCTTCAGGCACTCCATGATCTCGCCCTCGACCGTCAGGACGAGGTTGCTGCGCTTGTCCATCGTCTCAACGATCAGCCGCGTCTCGCCCATCTCGCCGGAGAAGTCGAAGTGCAGCACGCGCTCCCACGCTGGCTGCCGGATGGCCATCAGCCGCGCGCCGTCGACGTATTTCTTAAGCAGCAGCCCCAGCGGCGAGGGCTTCTCCGCACCGCGCCGCAGCCGGTCCTCGACCAGGTGGCAGCGCGCCGCCTGCGGGTCGATGCTGGCCAGCAGGTAGCGCCGCTCCCCGGCGTAGATCTCGAACCCAATCGACTGCTCGTCGACTTCGATCACGGCCTGCACCCGGCCCCCGGTGAGCTTCTCGTTAAGCTCGGCGGCAACTGCCGCCGTCGTGACGGCATCGACGTACATACGCGCTCCCATCCTGCCAGATCATCCACGAGGTTTGTACCACACCCGGCGTCAGGCTACAATCCGAATCATGAAAATTGTTGTCGGTTCTACCAACCCGGTGAAGGTCGCCGCCGCAAAGGCCGTGTTCGGGCAGCTTGTGCCGGACGTGCAGGTGCTGAGCGTGGCCGCCGAATTGAGCGTGCCCAACCAGCCGTGGGGCGATGAGCAGACGCAGGCCGGCGCGATCAATCGCGCCCGCGAGTTGCTGATGGCCGGCACGGATTATGGCGTCGGCTTTGAAGGCGGCGTGATCGAGTTGCCTTATGGGCTGATGACCTGCGCGTGGTGCGCGGTGGTCGATGCGTCGGGCGCGGTCGGGCTGGGCGGCGGGGTCAACTGCCTGCTGCCGCCATCCGTCGCCGACGCGGTCCGCGCGGGCAAGGAGCTTGGCCCGGCAATGGACGCCCTGACGGGCGATAAAGACACCAAGGAAGGACCAGGCGCGGTCGGCATTTTGACAAACGGCCTGATCGACCGCCAGCAGGCGTACGAGCAGATCCTGGCGATGGCGCTGGCCCGCTTCATGACGCCCGATTACTACGCCGAGGAAAACCCCACATGACTGACGACGCAGCCGCAGACGTGGCGCTCGACCCCGAGCGCCAGCACAAGGCCAGGCAGTATGCGCGCATCAGCCGCCGCCTGATGCTGGCCGATCTGGCGCTGGGTGGGGTGTACCTGCTGGTGTGGGTGCTGGCCGGCTGGCACCTCGCGCTGCGCGACCGGGTGGCGGCGATCACCGGCGTCCCGGCGCTCGCTATTCTGATCTATGCCTTCTTCTTCGGCCTGCCCTATTTCGTCATCGACCTGCCGCTGTCGTATTACAGCGGCTTCACGCTGCCGCACCGCTACGGGCAGAGCAACCAGACGCTCGGCAACTGGGTCGCCGACGAGCTCAAGGGGCTGGCGATCTCCGGCGTGCTGGGCGCGGTCGTGCTGGAGGTCATCTACTGGCTGCTGCGCGCCGCGCCGAACCTGTGGTGGCTGTTCGCCGCCGGGGCGATGCTGTTCTTCACCGTTGCGCTGTCGATCCTCGCGCCGGTGGTCATCATGCCGCTGTTCTACAAGTTCACGCCGCTCGAAGATGACGACCTCGTGCAGCGGCTGACCCGCCTGGCCGACCACGCTGGCGTCGAGGTGAAGGGCGTGTACCGCTTTGACATGTCGACCCGGACCAAGAGCGCCAACGCCGCTGTCATGGGGCTGGGCAGCACGCGCCGCATCGTGCTGGGCGATACGCTGCTCGACGCGTTCACGCCCGACGAGATCGAAACGGTCCTGGCCCACGAGCTGGCCCACATCGTACACAAAGATGTGCCGCTGCTGGTCGTCTCAAACTCGTTGCTGACGCTGGCCGGCTTCTTCGCCGCGCACCTGGCGCTGCGCTGGGCGGTCGGCGCGTATGGCCTGACCTCCATCGCCGATCCCGCCGGGCTGCCGGTGCTGGGGCTGGCGGTGGCCGTGATCAGCCTGATCGCGATGCCGCTGGGCAACGCCTTCTCGCGCTGGCGCGAGCGGCTGGCCGACCGCTATTCGCTGGAGACGACTCGTCGTCCGGTCGACTTCGCCAACGCGATGACACGCATCGCCAACCAGAACCTGGGCGAATTCGACCCGGAGCCGTGGGTGGTGTTCCTGCTGTACTCGCATCCGCCGCTGGCCGAGCGTGTCGCCACAGCCCGCGCGTTTGAGACGGTCGGCGGATAGGCGCAGGTCTGGTACACTAGGCCCCGGTTCCATTCCACTTGATTCCCGATGACCGAGGGTTCACCCATGCGTCGAGTTCTGCTCGTATTTGGCACGCGTCCGGAGGCGATCAAGATGGCCCCGCTGGTGCGGGTGCTGGCCGAGGGCGACTCCTTCGACGTGGTGACGTGTGTCACCGCGCAGCACCGCCAGATGCTTGACCAGGTGCTCGACTGGTTCCACATCACGCCCGACTACGACCTCGACCTGATGCAGCCTAACCAGACGCTGGCCGGGCTGACAGCCCGCGCGCTGGAGGGCATCACCGGGGTGATCGAGCAGGTGCAGCCTGACGTGGTGCTGTCTCAGGGAGACACCACCACCGCCATGACGACCGCGCTGGCCGCCTTCTACCTGCGCGTGC
The DNA here is from genome assembly GCA_963787375.1 of uncultured Chloroflexia bacterium. Taxonomy (GTDB): domain Bacteria; phylum Chloroflexota; class Anaerolineae; order Aggregatilineales; family UBA3940; genus CAWBCR01. The sequence continues at coordinate 649,979 of CAWBCR010000017.1, forward strand.
CGGTCGGGCACGTCGAGGCCGGGCTGCGCACCTACGATATCTACAACCCCTTCCCCGAAGAGGTCAACCGCCACCTGATCTCGGTGATGACGACCTACAACTTCGCACCGACGCAAACCGCGCGCGCGGCGCTGCTGGCCGAGGGCGTCCGCCCTGAGTTGATCTACATCACCGGCAACACAGTTATCGACGCGCTGCGCTGGACGGTCGCGCAGCCGCACACGCTCGACCTCGACATCCCGCTCGACCAGCCCGGCGAGCGGCTGATACTGGTCACCGCCCACCGGCGCGAGAGTTTCGGCGCGGATTTCGAGTCGATCTGCCACGCGCTGCGCCGCATCGCCGAGGGCAACCCGGATGTGCGCTTGGTGTACCCGGTCCACCTGAACCCCAACGTGCAGGAACCAGTCCACCGCCTGCTCGAAGGCGTCGAGCGTGTCCACCTGATCGAGCCGCTGGCTTACCCCGACTTCGCGCACCTGATGAACCGCGCCACGCTGGTCATCACCGATTTGGGCGGGCTTCAGGAAGAAGCGCCTGCGCTGGGCAAGCCGGTGCTGGTGATGCGCCGCACGACCGAGCGCCCCGAAGCGGTCGAGGCGGGCACTGCGCGGCTGGTCGGCACCGACGCCGACACCATCGTTGCCGCCGCCGCTGAGCTGCTGCACGACCGCGCCGCCTACGACGCGATGGCGACCGCCGTCTCGCCCTTTGGCGATGGCCACGCCGCCGAGCACATCGCCGCCATCCTTGCAGAATTGGAATTGTAGGGTCTGCCCCTGCCCTTCCTATACAAAAGAGACGCTGCACATTTCGCGCAGCGTCTCTTGATATGTCTGGTCTGCCCCGGCTATCTACTCATCAGTCAGCGAAGCCAGCAGCGTCCGCGCGCGCGGGCCTGTCGCGGTGAACACGAACTCACGGCTGTCGCCGCCGGTGACGCGGATGTCGACCCACAGCCGCTCGGCAGGCAGCGCCGCCTCGATGCGCTCCGGCCACTCGACGACCAGCACGCCCGCCGCGCCAAGGATGTCGTCCAGCGCCGTCGTCTGCGCCTCGACCGCGCCCGACAGCCGGTAAGCATCCATGTGGTAGAAGCGCTGGCGGTCGGCCCGGCGGTGGTACTCGTTGACCAGTGTGAACGTCGGGCTGGTCGGCTGTTCGAGCGCCCCCCAGCCGCGCGCCAATCCGCGCGCCAGGCACGTCTTACCGGCCCCCAGCGTCCCGCACAGACACAGCACGTCGCCCGCTGCCAGCAGCGCGCCCAGGCGCTCACCCAGGCGCTCGCTGTCTTCCGCAGCGCGCGTTTCGGCGTGATAGGTCGTCATCATGCTGCGGATTGTAACAACAACCGCTGCCGCGCGCACGGCGAGAAGACTTCCTGCCACCGCACAGGTATGATATGATGGAAATGGAGCGAGTAAGGCGTCGCCGGCGTTTGTTTGACTGACAGGGAAAGCTCACCGCTGGAGGGCCACATGCGCGCTTACGTTCTTCTGAAGGTCAGCCCGCAGCATACCGCCGGGTTGATGAAGGGCCTGAAGAGAGACAGCGGCATCAGACGCGCCAACCTGATCCACGGCCCGTATGACTGCCTGCTGGAGGTTAACGGCAAAGACCTGGAAGCGATAAACGACACGGTGCTCCGCATCCGCGAGCAAGAGGGCGTGCTGGAGACGATGACGTGCCTCGTCGTCCAGTCGTGGAAGCGCTGACTCGTTCGGCCCGATCCCAAGCGCGTCACAGCATCTCCACTGTGACGCGCTCGCTTTTCGTGGGCGGCGGCTACTGCTTCGGGTTGGGGTCGTACAGCGCCTTGGAGACCAGCACCGCGCCCAGCTCGACCAGCGCGATGATCAGCCACAGGTGCGGCGGCAGGTTGAACAGCGAGCCCAGCAGCCGATTGACAATGCCTCCCAGCCCGGTCGCCACGACCAGGATCGCCAGCAGGTAGGTGAACCAGCTCACGCGCCAGTTCATCTGCATGTCCTGATAGATGGCCGATCCGAGCAGCACCAGCCCCGGAATGAACAGCATCAGCTCGGGGAGCGTGTCGCGAAACAGGATATACAGCACTGCCGTGACGATCAGCACGATCCCCCACGTGAAAAGCTCGAAGCGTAGCTCAGGCGATCCGTTCGGGTTGTTCAGCATGACAGCCTCCCAGACAAATTGGCATGAGCGCAGTTGAGCCTATTGATAAGTATAGCGGCGGAGGCGGGCAAACAAAAGCAGCGGCACGAGGCCGCTGCATCAGGTCGAGCCGGGATGAGCGCTCAGGCGGCGATGCGAACCTGCCGCCGCGCAGCCTTGCGGGTTTTCATGGCTTCCAGGGTGAACCGTACCTCGTCGAGGTTTCTGTAATACAGGTCGAGAAGTTCCTGCTCGCTGCCCTTAAAATGGCGCAGCGTGTCTGCGGCGCACAGCGCGCAGGTGTCTGACGTGGGGCAAGTGGTGTGCGTGTCGTCTGGACAGGCGTGGACCCGCCGCACGGTCAGTGTGAAGGCAATCGCCTGCGGGTCGCTGTAGGGCAGCCTGGCGACCCAGTCCACAAGGTCCATCCAGCGTTGCGTATGCTGCCGGCGAAGGCGGTTGATCGCGAAGTCAGGATACAGGTACTGGGTTTGCAGCGACATCTCGTCTCCTCACATGCCGTTCGACCATATGTTCGTATTCCTCTCCAGTTTAAACGGTTTACGCGCTGTCTTCAATACGTAGGTCGCTTGAGTATGGTTTCTAAATGGTTATAAAAGGTCGGTTGTTTGCCAGCCGAGACTCAGGCCCGGTTGTATGCTAGAATGGATTCAGGGAGTCACGTCAGACGGCTTGAGGGAAGCAGCCCGGCACGCTAAACTCACCTACATCGGAAGGTGGGACGCGTGACGAAAGGCCGGGTTCCAGAAGGGATACTGCGACATGCCGGACCAGGAACGTGAGATCATCATACCCAGGTACAAAGTGATCGTCTTGTATGACGTGCTGCCATCGAATCACGAGAGCTACTTCCAGTTTGTGATGAGTGAGTTTGTCCCATCGCTGCAAGAAATGAACGTCTACATGACCGAGGCGTGGCACACGGCCTATGGAGATTATCCGCTGCGCATGGCGATCTTTGTCGCCGAAGACATTGGGACGATCTGGTCGATGCTGGACAGCGACCGCTGGCAGGAGCTGGAAAGCCGCTTTCAGAGTTACGTACGCAACTACTCGCTGAAGGTCGTCAAGTACCGGCGCGGATTCCAGTTCATCCGCTAGCCGAAATCGGTTATAATTCACGCAGTGACGCCCCTGAATGCAGGCCCGTTCAAGGGGCGTCCTTTTTGGCAGGCATCATTCTCACCGCTCAGGAGAACAGCCCGATATGCGATTTCTGGTGACCGGCGGGGCAGGCTTTCTGGGCGCTGCGCTGTCGAACCGGCTGGTTGGCGAGGGGCACGAGGTGCGCGTCATCGACAACCTGACGGCGGGCAGCCCGGAGATACTCGACCCACGCGTGCTGTTCACACGCGGCGACGTGGCCGATATCCCCAAGCTGTGGACACTGCTCCAGGACGTGGACTGCGTGTACCACCTGGCGGCGCGGGTATCTGTCCAGGAATTGATTAACTACCCGCGCGACTACAACCATGTCAACGTCGGCGGGACGGTGAGCGTCATGGAGGCCATGCGTGATGTCGGCGTGCAGCGCGTGGTGCTGACCTCGTCGGGCGCGGTCTACGGCAAACAGAGCGCGCAGCCCGTGGGCGAGGACATGACGCCCGACCCCGACTCGCCATATGCGGTCAGCAAGCTGTCTGCCGAGAGCTACGTGCGGACCATCGGCACGCTGTGGGGTATCGAGACGGTATCGCTGCGGATCTTTAACGCCTACGGGCCCGGCCAGCAGCTTCCGGCGTCGCACGCGCCGGTCATCCCGCGCTTCATCAAGGCCGCGCTGAGCGGCGCGTCGCTGGTCATTTTTGGCGATGGCGCGCAGACCCGCGACTTTGTGTACGTCGACGACGTGATCAACGTGCTGGTCGTTGCGGCGACGGCCCTCAACGTCGACCGGCAGGTGATCAACGTCGGCAGCGGGACCGAGACGAGCATCGCCGATCTGGCGGCGGCGGTCGGCAGGGTCGTCGGCAGGCCGCTGGAGCCGATTGCCAACGCCGGCAAATCAGGCGGCGTGGACCGCATGTGCGCCGACCTGACCCGCGCGCGGGCGCTGCTTGGCTTTGTGCCGACCATCGATCTGCTCGACGGGCTGGCGCTGACGCTGGAGCGCGACACGCGTTTCACTGTGCAGGGGTCGTGACGTCTTCGACGGGTGCGCCGCTACTGTGCTACACTTCTGCGCATGACTCGACTGGACCGCGCTTTCTTCACACGCGATACGGTGACCGTCGCGCGCGACCTTCTGGGCCGCACGCTCGTACATATCATCGATGGGCAGCGGGCTGCCGGGCGCGTGGTCGAAGTGGAGGCCTACACCGGCTGGGATGACGAAGGCTCGCACGGGCACGGGGGCATCACGCCGCGCAACGCGGTCATGTTCGGCCCGGCGGGCTTCAGCTACGTGTATTTCATCTACGGCATGTACTGGATGTTCAACGTGGTGGCCAGGCCGCCCGGTGTCGACTATTCAGGCGCGATCCTGGTGCGTGCCGTGGAGCCGCTTGAGGGGTTACAACTGATGGCGCAGCGCCGTCCGGCGCGCCCGCAGAAGGAATGGACCAGCGGACCAGCGCGGCTGGCGCTGGCGCTGGGAATTGCCCGCGAGCAGAACGGCCTCGACCTGACGGCGCACGGCAGCCCGCTCTTTTTCGAGCCGGGCAGCCCGCCATCCGCCGGCGCGATCCGCAGCGGCCCGCGCATCGGGCTGGGCTCGGTATCAGCAGAATGGCGCGACAAGCCGTGGCGCTTCTGGATCGACGGCAGTCCGTTCGTCTCGCGTTGAATGCTGTCATCATCAGAAAGGGGACACACGATGGGCCTGTTTGAGGGGAAAACCGCGCTGATTTTCGGCGTGGCCAACAAGTATTCCATCGCCTGGGGCATCGCCCAGGCGCTGCACGCCGAGGGCGCAGAGCTGGCCTTCAGCTATGGCATCCCGGAGTTGGAGAAGCGTGTCAAGCCGCTGGCCGAAAGCGTCGGCGCGAAGCTGGTCGAAGAATGCGACGTCACCGACGATGCCGCCATCGACCGCGTCTACAAGCAGGTCGAGAGCACGTACGGCACCATCGACGTGCTGATCCACTCGGTGGCCTACGCCGAGCGCGACGACCTGAACGGGCGCTTCGTCGATACCAGCCGCAAGGGCTTCAAGACCGCGCTGGAGATCAGCGCCTACTCGCTGGTCGCGCTGGCGCAGCGCGCCGAGCGGCTGATGCCGAACGGCGGGGCGATGCTGACCATGACCTACTACGGCGGGGTGGCCGTGATGCCCCATTACAACGTGATGGGGGTCGCCAAGGCGGCGCTGGAGTTGTGCGTGCGCTATCTGGCGCACGACCTCGGTCCGCAGGGCATCCGCGTGAACGCCATCTCAGCGGGGCCGATCAAGACGCTGGCCGCGTCGGGCGTGGCAGGCTTCCGCAAGATGCTGCACCAGCACGAGAAGGTCGCGCCGCTGCGCAAAGCGATCACACAGGAGGACGTCGGCAAGACGGCGGCTTTCCTGTGCTCGGATATGGCCGCGTCCATCACTGGCGAGATCGTCTACGTGGACGCGGGCTGGAACATTATGGGCATGACCGTCCCCTTTGAGGAACTGGATCAGGATCAGGACTCTGGACGGGTAGACGGTCATGTGATGACCGGAAATGGACCCGAAAACACAACAAAAACTTGAGCTCGACAAGATTTTGAACCAACTGGCAGGGTACGCGGCCTTTTCGGCCAGCCGTGCCCTGCTCAGCGAACTGAAGCCAACCAACGATATCGAAGAGGCGCAGCGCCGCCAGCAGGAAACAAGCGAGGCATGCGACCTGATCGCCGAGCGCGACACCCTCACCATCGGCGGCGCGCGCGACGTGCGTCCCTACGCCGGTAACGCCGCGCGAGACATGACGCTCCAGCCGGACCAACTGCTGGAGATCAAGGCCACCCTGCAGGCCGCCGCCGCGCTCAAGAAGACCATCAGCCGCGCCGGGGATCGCTTCCCGCTGCTCAACGAGATCGCCTACGGGCTCGACGAGGGCCACGCGGTGGTCGACGCGATCACGCGTGTGATCGGCGAGCAGGGCGACGTGCTCGACTCGGCCAGCCCCAGGCTGGGCCAGCTTCGCCGCGAACTGCGCATCGCGCATGACCGGCTGCAATCGAAGCTGCAGGCCATCGTCTCCAACAACGCCAACGCCCCCTACCTGCAGGAAGCGCTGATCACCCAGCGTGGCGGGCGCTACGTGATCCCCGTCAAGGCTGAGGCCAAAGGCCGCCTGAAGGGCATCGTCCACGACCAGTCTTCGTCGGGCGCGACACTGTTCGTCGAGCCGATGGCCACCGTCGAGATCAACAACCAGATCCGCGAGCTGGAGCTGTCGGAGCAGGACGAGGTGCTGCGCATCCTGCGCGAGGTGAGCGCCATCGTCGGCGAGCATGCCGACCGCATCATCTGGACGGTCGACGCGCTGGCACAGATCGACGCGGCCTTCGCCAAGGCGCGCTACGCCAGCGTGCTGCGCGCCGCAGAGCCGGCGCTGGTCGGCTTTGACGATCAGCGCTACCCCGGCAGCACGCTCAGGCTGTACCAGGCCCGCCATCCACTGATCGACCCGCAGCGCGTGGTGCCCGTCGACGTGGAGCTTGACGAAAATACCTACATCCTGATCATCACCGGGCCGAACACCGGCGGCAAGACCGTCTCGCTGAAGACGGTCGGCCTGCTGACGCTGATGGCGCTGTGCGGACTGCACATCCCGGCAGCGCCCGGTTCGACGCTGACCGTATTCGACGCGGTCTACGCCGACATCGGCGATGAGCAGAGCATCGAGCAGTCGCTCAGCACCTTCTCGTCGCACCTGACGCACATCATCGACATCCTGGGGCGGGCCGACGAGCGCTCGCTGGTGCTGCTTGATGAGCTGGGGTCGGGCACCGACCCGGCGGAAGGCGCGGCCATCGCGCGGGCGATCCTCAACGACCTACTCCGGCGCGGTGTGACGACCTTCGTCGCCACCCACTACCCGGAGTTGAAGCTGTACGCGCACAGCACGCCCGGCGTGCGCAACGCCAGCGTCGAGTTCGACGTGGAGACGCTGTCGCCCACCTACCACCTGATCATCGGGCTGCCGGGCCGCTCGAACGCCATCGCCATCGCGACTCGGCTGGGCCTGCCGCAGTCGGTCATCGACGAGGCGCGCGGCTATGTCGGCGCGGAAGACCTGCACGCCGATGACCTGCTCGAAGAGATTCACCGCACGCGTGAGGAAATCCGCGAGACACAGAACCGGCTGGTGAAAACCGAGCACGACCTGACCCGCCTGCGTGACGAGCTGCAGGCGCGGCTGGAAGGCATCGAGCAGGAGCGCGAGCAGGTGATCGAGGAAGCGCGCGCCGAGGCTCAGGCCGAGCTAGACGCGCTGCAGGACGAGATCCGCGACCTGCGCCGCCGCCTGCGGGCCATCCCGCCCACGCAGTTCGAGTCGGGCGCGGAGCTGGTCGAGGCGCTGCGCGGCGTCGAGGCGGATGCGGTGCAGGTCCGCGATCTGATCGAGACGCCAATCCCGCGGGTGACGGCTCCTGCCGCCCCGCCGCCAGAGCCGGAACCGGAGGAAGAGGCCGCGCGCCCGCTGCGCGTGGGCGATACGGTGTTCGTATCGCGGCTCAACTCGGAAGGCGAGGTCGTCTCGCTGGATACCGGCAGCGATGACGAGATCGAGGTGCAGGTCGGCCAGTTCCGCGTGCGGGTCGATCCTGTCGAGGTGGAATTCCGCACCGGGCGCAGGCGCAAGCCTGCCGAGGAAGGCGAGGATCGGCGCGGCGGGGGTGTCAAGCTGCCCCACGCGGAAAGCCCCGGCATGGAGCTTCAACTGCTGGGCATGACGCTCGATGAGGCACTGCCCACCCTCGACGCCTATCTCGATCAGGCCTACATGGCCGGGCTGCCGTGGGTGCGGATCGTGCATGGCAAGGGCAGCGGCGTGCTGCGCAAGGGCGTGCGCGATACGCTCAGGCGCAATTCGCTGGTGAAGGAATTCGACAATGCACCCTATGATCAGGGCGGCGAGGGCGCGACCATCGTCAAGTTCGTGCCGCTGACGTAAATCACGTGCGCAAGGGCGACCGCAAGGCCGCCCCTGCGCTTTTACTCACCCCCCGGCGATGGCATCGACCAGCTCGCGGCAGAAGTTGGGGATGTCGGCCACTACGCGGCCCCACACCTGGTTGCCGTCGCGGAACGCCGTTTCGTCGACCCACTGCGCGCCCGCGTTGATCAGGTCGTCTTTGATGCCCTCGCTGCCAGTGGCCTTGTGCCCCGGTTTGATCACGCCCGCCGAGATGAGTACCAGCCCGGCGTGGCAGATCGACGCGACGATCTTACCGGCCTGATCCGCTTCCCGCACGATCTTGAGCACAGCCGGGTAACGCCGCAGCTTATCGGGTGCCCAGCCGCCCGGCACGACCACCGCATCGAAGTCGGCGGCGCTGACCTGGTCGGCGGTGGTGTCGGGTGTCGCCGTCAGGCCGTGCTTGCCGCGATACTCCTTCTGGCTGCCGGTGCCGATCACCGTGACCTGCGCGCCTTCCTCTTCGAGCCGCATCCGAGGCACCCAGAACTCCAGGTCTTCAAATTCGAGCTCGACGAAATAGGCGACTTTCTTGCCCTGTAAACGCATGGAAGGTCCTTTCAGTTTGTGGGGTCGACCGCTGTCTTGTGACGCCTCCGGGCGCACGCTATAATCCGCCTCGCTGTGCCGCCGACTTGAACAAAGGATCAGCCCCGTGAAACCACTGGTCGAGTGTATCCCCAACTTCAGCGAAGGACAACGCCCGGAGGTCGTCGAAGCGATTGTCAGCGCTGCCCGCAGCGTGTCGGGGATCGTTATTCTGGATTATAGCTCGGACGCCGACCACAACCGGTCGGTGCTGACGTTCGTCGGGTCGCCGAAGAGTGTCGAGGAGGCCGCGTTCGCGGCGATCCGCAAAGGCGGCGGAGTTGATCGACCTGAACACGCAGCGCGGCGAGCACCCGCGCATCGGCGCGTCGGACGTGGTGCCCTTCGTGCCGATCCGTGGCGTGACGATGGCCGACTGCGTCGAGATGGCGCGGCGGTTAGGCCAGCGTGTGGGCGATGAGCTGGGCATCCCGGTGTACCTGTACGAGCGGGCCGCCACCCGCCCCGACCGCGAGAACCTGGCCGACATCCGCAAGGGCGAGTATGAGGGCCTCAAAGAGGTCATTGGCAGCGACCCCGACCGCGCGCCCGACTTTGGCCCGGCAAAGCTCGGCCCCGCCGGCGCGACGGTGATCGGCGCGCGCGCCCCGCTGATCGCCTACAACGTGTATCTCAATACCGATAATGTCGATGTGGCCAACCGCATTGCGCGCGCGGTGCGCAACTCGACCGGCGGGTTGCGCTTCGTGAAGGCGCTAGGGCTGCTGGTCGAAGGGCAGGCGCAGGTCTCGATGAACCTGACCGATTACACCCGCACGCCGATCTTCCGCGCGCAGGAGATGATCCGGCACGAGGCCGAGCGCTGCGGCTGCGCCATCACCCACGCCGAGCTGATTGGCATGATCCCTGAGCAGGCGCTGATCGACACTGCGCGCTGGTACTTGCAGCTTGACCTGTTTAACGAGGAGCAAGTTCTGGAGCGGCAGATCCGCGCCGCGGAGGCCGAGACGCTTGCGCCGGAGGCCTTCATCGGCGAGGTGGCCAGCAGCGCGCCCGCGCCCGGCGGCGGATCGGTTGCCGCGCTGGCCGGTGCGCTCTCGGCGGCGCTGGCCGGGATGGTGGCCCGCACCACCATCGGCAAGAAGAAGTATGCCGAAGTCGAGGCGGCGATGCAGGACGTGGCGGCGCGGGCCGACGCGCTGCGCGGCGACCTGTCGCAGACCATCGACGAGGACAGCGCGGCCTTCGAAGAGGTCATGGCTGCCTACCGCCTCGGCAAGGAAGACCCCACGCGGCCCGACGCCATCCAGGCCGCGCTGCGCCACGCCGCAGAGGTGCCGCTGCACACCATGCAGCAGTCGCTGGCGGCGCTGGCCGAGTTGAAGATCGCGGCGGGCGAGGGGAATGTCAGCGCGGCCATCGACGCCGCAGCCGGCACCCACATGGCGCTGGCTGCGGTTGAGGCCGCCGGGCTGAACGTGCTGGTCAATGTCAAGGACATTACAGACGGCGCTGAGGCCGACCGGCTGCGCCAGGAAGTCGCCGCGCTGCGCGCGGACGCGCACGCGCTGGCGGCGGAAGTGCTGGGGCTGGTCGAGAGCCGGACGGGGGTCGCCTAGATCATGCGGCGGCTGATTTCGTGGCTGGCGCTCGTCGCCGGGCTGTCGCTGGCAGCCGGCTGCGCGCCGCAGCCCGCCTACGCGCCGACCCCCACCAAGACGCCCGACCCGGCCTACCTGCTGGCGGAGGCTACCGCTACCGAGCAGGCGCTGCCGTCGACGCTCACCCCGCTGCCCTCACCGGCAGCGCCCACCGACGCCCCCACGCCCACCGCGACCGCTGTCGCCACCGACACCGAGACTCCCGCACCGACGGCGACAGTAGAGCAGAGCGCGGCACCCGCGACTGATCAGGCGACGGCGACCGAGGACGCCAGCCTGCCCGCCGACCATTACTGGCTGATCCGGCCCATCCCCGCCGGCTACCGCGACTACGCCGACCGCACCTATGCCTACGGCATGACCGCCGGCGGCAAGCTGCGTCCACATACTGCCTGGGATATGCCCAACCCGCAGGGCACGCCGGTCGTCGCCGTCGCCGACGCGACCGTGTACTACGCCGGCGACGACTCGCAGACGCAGTTTGGCCCGGAGCCGAACTTCTATGGCAATCTGATCGTGCTCCAGTTGTCCGGCCTGACCTACAACGGGCGTCCGATCTTCACGCTGTACGGGCACCTGTCGAAGGTGCTGGTGCAGACCGGGCAGCCCGTGGCGAAGGGCGACAAGATCGGCGAGGTGGGCGGCACGGGCATCGCCAACGGCGGCACGCACCTGCACTTCGAGGTGCGGCTCGACGACCCCATGAATTACTTCACCAGCACCCGTAACCCCGACCTGTGGGTCGAGCCTTACGCGGGCTTTGGCACGCTCGCCGGGCGCATCACCGACGCCAGTGGCAACATGCTGCGCGAGGTAGCCATCACCATCACCAGCGACAAGTCCACGCGCTACACCTGGACCTACGCCGGAGACGAGAACATCCCCGACGACGCCTGGCACGAGAACTGGACCTACGGCGATCTGCCGGAAGGCTGGTACGCAATAACAGCTTCGTCCGGCAGCAAGATTTACCGGGCGCGCGTGTACGTCCACGCCGGGCAGACGGCGTGGCTCGACTGGGTGTTTGATTAAACGGTATTCGCGTGATTCTGTAGGGGCAGGGTCTGCCCTGCCCCCTGCTTCTCATCCCTCAACCACCAGCCCGAAATCGGCCAGTGCCTTCTTTGTCGTCTCGAAGCCGGTGTGCCAGATGCCGTTGATCCCCAGCCCCTGCGACACCTCGACGAACATCCGGCGGTCGTCCACGTAGACCACCTGCTGCGGGGCCGCCTGCGACACGTCCAGCGCGATAGCGTACATGTCGGCGTCGGGCTTGCGGAAGTGCACGAAGCACGACGAGATGAACCCATCGAAGATGTCGCGCAGCTTGAACTGCTCGATGCGATACACGTTCAGTTCGCGGCCCTCGTTGCTCACGGCTATGATCTGCAAGCCATAGCGCTGCTTCAGCGCGCCGATCAGCGCCAGCATGTCGGGCAGCGGCTGCGACTGCGTGAACATGAACTGCCTGAAATCGTCAGGCGTGAAGTCGCGCGGCTGGTAGAAGACGACCCGCTGCAGGTACTCGTCGAGGCTGAGCTTGCCCACCTCGTAGGTGTCGAACGTCAGGTGATGGCGCTCGTTCAGCTCCTCGTATTCGAGCTTGAAATGCTGGCAGGCCCGCTGGCGGGCGTGATGATCCCAGCCGTTGGTCAGCAGCACGCCGCCGATATCCAGAAACAGCGTCTGAATCCTGCCATCCCCTCGACCACCCATGCGCTTCTCCTTCTCGATTCCGAATCATGCCTACTGCTGCGGACCGAACCACTTTTCTATGAGTGTACCAACTGTGCCATCGTCTATCATCGCGCGCATCACCGGGTCGACCGTGCCCAGCAGCTCGCGGCTGTCGGGGTGGAAGGCGGCGGCGAACAGCGTCTCGTCGGCGTAGTCGCCCAGTATCAACTCGGGGTGCTGGCCGACCCCCAGCCTGGCAGCGATGCCGTCGACCAGCGCGGCGTCGGCCTCGCCATTGATGACGGCCACCAGCGCGCTGTCGGGGTCCGGGTAGCGCACGACGTCGAGCGCGGACAGGCGTCGCTGCCACGCCCGCGCCTCCACGTCGCCGCCCGAGCCATACTCGACGGCGACGGTGCGCCCGGCGAGGTCGTCCATGCTGCGCAGCGCCGATCCGGCGGGCAGCACAAGCTGGTCGCCCGCATTGAAGTACGGCACGCTGAAGTGCGCCTTGCCTTCTTCCGGCGCGGCGACCAGCGCCGAGAGCAGCATGTCGACCCGGCCCGCCGTCAGCGAATCGTACAGCCCATCATAGGGGATGTTCTCAAAGGTGATGGTGAACCCCAGCCGGCGGCCAATCTCGTTGGCGAGGTCGACGTCAAAGCCGATGATCTCGCCGGTCGCCTCGTTCACCGACTCGAATGGCGGGTAAGAGGCGTCCATCCCGACCCGTAAGGTGCCGGTCTGCTGCACCTGCTGCCAGGCATGATCCTGTTTGGCCGGGCCGCAGCCGGCGAGCGTGGTCGCCAGCAGCAAAGCCGCCGCGATGGCGAGAATCAGCTTGCGTCTATTCATCGGGAGAGGTGTCGTCGTCAAACTCCGCGCCGCCCACGCTTGAGAAGCTGCGCTCGCGGGCCGTCATGGGGAACTGCTCAGGCGCGGCCTGCTGGCGGCTGCCCAGCATCTTGATCAGCGTGCGGGCCTGTTCGGTGGGCATCACGATGCTGGTCATGTCGTCGGGCAGGGAGGCGCGGGTCGCATCGCTGCCCGACCGGCGCAGGATGATCAGCGCGGCGACGACGCCCGATGGCACGCCAACCAGCACGCCCAGCGCGATCCCCAGCGCGACCGCCTGTGCGCCGGTCGAGGCCAGCGCGCTGCCGGTGAGGATCGCCAGCGCAACGGCAAACGCCGCCACGCCGACCAGCGCCACGATGCGCCACTTCATCCCCATGCCCTGCTACTCCCCGCGTGACCAATCGACGTCGGTGTACTGGTCCGGCGAGGTGGCGTAGGCCTCTTCGCTCAGGTCCAGCGACCGCTGGCCGGAATAGCCGACCTGCGAGGCGGTCGTGTGCAGGTGCTCGACAATGCGCTGGATGTCTGCCGGGCCGCTGTAGGCCGCCTGAAAGCGCACCACCTGCGCGCCCGCCACCGCCATAAAGTCGCCGCTGCCGATCAGCGTTTCGGCGTTGGTGCCGGAGATGCCGGTCGCCATCAGCGCCTCCTGCGCGCTGGCTACCCTGCCGATCAGCCGCGCCGGCAGATTGGCCTTGATCGCGCTGGGCACGGCTTCGGCGGAGGGCCGCTGCGTGCTGACGATGATGTGGAACCCCGACTCGCGCCCGCGCTGCGTCAGCCGCACCAGCAGCCGCTCGACTTCCTTGTCGGCCACCGCCAGCAGGTCGCCCACCTCGTCGATGACGACGATGATGCGCGGCGTGGCGGGCGCGTTCTCGCGGTCGCGGCGCTCCATCTCGGCCACCACGTATTCGAGCAGCTTCTGCGCCTCGTCGGGCTCGGCGGCGACCGGGGCCAGCAGGTGCGGCAGGCCCTCCAGCGGCGTCAGGCCGCGCCGCTTGGGGTCGATCAGCACAAGCTGGAGGTGCGCCTGCCGGTTGTATAGCGCCAGCGACAGCACGATGCTGCGCAGCAGCTCGGTTTTGCCGCAGCCGGTTGTCCCGGCCACCAGCAGGTGCGTCACCTCGGGGGCCATCAGCGGCAGCGTGTACAGCTCGCCCTCCGCGCTGAGACCCAGCACAGCCGTCACCGGCGGCAGCATGGGCGCATCCTGTAGCAGCGACAGCAAATGGACAGGCTCCGGGTGAGGCAGCGGGATCTCGATGGCAAGCTGCCCGCCGCTGCGGGTGATCCGCACGGTGGGCGCTTCGAGCGCCAATGCCAGCTCCTCCGACAGATTCTCGATGCTGCTGATGCGCGTGCCGAGCGCAAGCTGGAGGCCAAATCGCACCCAGCGCGGCGAGACCTGCACGCCCACCACCAGCGCTTCCTGCCGGTGAGCGGCCAGCAGCGCCTCGATCTGATCGGCCTCGTAATCCAGCCATTGACGCGAGAGTTCGGCCATACGGCTCTTATCTGCTCCGGGCCTCTGCCGGCCCTCCATTACCTACTCAGGCAGTATAGCGACCCGCCAGCGGGGCTGTCAAACCACGTCAGGGGGTCGCCGGCCAGCCGCGCGCCCAGGCCTGCAGCGCGGTGTAGATCGGCTTGGGCGAGAAGTCCTGCGCGATCAGCGTGTAGTAGTCGGGATAGCTGTTGGTGGGCACCGGGTAGCGCAGCGCCCAGATGCACACGTTCGTCACCCACGGCCAGTTCGCCTCGGCGTATTCGAGCCCGTCAATGGTGTAGGTGATGCGCTGGCCGGGCCGCACGGCCTTCGTCCAGCGCGGGTGATCGTTCCAGCCGGACTCGGTGATGACCACCGGCGTGTCGCCGTCGCCATTGGCGACCATCACGTCGTGCAGCAGCTCGACGCGCCGGTAGTCGAGCACGTCGGGCGCAGGCGGCTCGTCGGGCGGGAACTTGAAGCCGTAGTCATGGACAGCCAGTCCGTCGAACAGCCCCTTGAAGCCGTCGGCGTAAAGCTGTTTGAGGTAGTCGATGTCGTTCATGCCGTACGGGCTGCCGACCGGCTCCAGCGTGGGGGCCAGCGCCCCGGCCAGCACCATGACGTTCGGGTTGCCGCGCCGCGCGGCGGGTGTCGCCAGCCTGAGCATGTCGATGTACCACTGCGGGTCGACGGGCTGGTAGCCCCATTCAAAGGCCAGGTTCGGCTCGTTCCAGATGATGATGGTGTCGATGTCGTCCTTGTAGTGCGCGCTGAACGCCTCAACGAACCGCGCGAAGTCCGCGAAGTGGTCGGGCATGATGTAGTTGAGCGTCACGTCGAAGTCGACCGTGTTGGGGTCGGGCTGCGCCCACGCCGGCACCATCCCCAGCCGCGCGATAACCCGCAGGCCCTGCGCGCGGGCGTGCTGCACGATCTCGTCAGAATGGTACCAGCTAAAAGTGCCCTGCGTGCCTTCAATGTACGGCCACGGGAAAAACTCGACGATGGTCGACGCGCCCATCTCGCGCACCATTTGCAGCGAGCGCTGGATCTTCCACTCCTCGATCTCGTCAGTCAGGCGGGTGTGGACGCACAGTTCCGGGTGCTGTGTGTCGACCGTCTGCGGCGGCCCGATGATGACGTAGGGGGGCCGCTGGACGACCATGCCCAGCGCGGCGGCGATCAACGCGGCGCGCAGCGTCCACGCGCCGGCGGCCCGCCGGTGGGCGCTTAGCCAGCCGGCGACAGACGCAGTGGCCTGCCGCGCGCGTGTGATAATAGGCTTCATGCCGAAGATTGTAGCCAGCGAACGGAGCCTGAGGCAACAAGAAAGGGCGGCTGTGTGCGATACCGTGCATCGCCGCCGCCCCTCCTCTCAAAACGACCTGTAGGGACAACCCTTGTGGTCGCCCGTCCTGTTCTGAAACTGTACCGCGCCCTAGCGGCTGCCCCACTCGGTGATCGTGCGGATAATCGTCAGCAGCGACAGCCCCAGCTTGACAGCATCCGTCGGCGCGGGGCCTTCGGGCGTGCTGCCCTCCTCCTGGGTCTGCTCGGCGGCGCGGACGTACAGGTAAGCCGACAGCAGGCCAAGCACCGCGCCGACCAGCCCGCCGATCATGAACACCTGTGGCCGCCAATCGCCGCTCAACCGCTGTGTTATAGCCCTGCCTCGATCCGTCATAGCATCCTCCACGCTAATCAGCCGGTGCGTCCGGCTGCGAGTCCCCATCGTCGCCCGGCAGGAACCCCTTCTCTTTGAGGTAGACCTCCAGTCCGACCAGCAGGCTGCGGATGAAGATCACCACCCCGGCGATGCGGTTCATCTGCCGGTCGACCCAGGTGTACACACGATGCATGGCCTTCTGCGCGGCGTAGGTGTAAGGCGGCGTGCTGCGGATCAGCTTGCTGCTGAGGTAAATCAGCCCGGCGAACGCGGCCAGCACCAGCAGCCCGGCGATCAGCCACGGGATGATCAGCAGCAGCAGCGAATAATCGGCGACGATAGACACACCCGCCGGGCCGCCATACACGATCAGCAGTACGACGCCGGCCACGCCCAGCGCCGCCACGAAAAGCACCGGGAACGTGATCTGCCACCACGACTCGCGCCGGAAGCGCGCCAGCGTCTCCGGGTTGCCGCCGGATGGCGCTTGTGGCGCGCTGGGCCGGGGGTTATCGCTCATGCTGAATGGCCTCCCTCAGGCAGCGGAGAAGTTCACACAGCTATTGTACCATGTGATTACCTGTGGGGGCATCGGCTGGTTCAGCCGCGCGGTTCCGCTGGTGCGGGCGGCTGCGGCGCTGCCGGGGCCTGCTGCGAGGGTAGCTGCCCGCGTGCCGCCAGCGTGAAGCGCAGCAACTGCGCCTCGATCAGGCCGTCGACCAGGTTGTCCGGGATGCTGATGCCATGCATCTTCATGTACTCTTTGGCCATCTGCATGGCGTAGACTTTCTTCTCCGGCCCCATGTTCTGGATGATGCCGTGCAGCCCGCTCTGCTCGGCAGCCAGCACTGCCGACTCGACGGCCTTGTCGATCAGCGCCTGCCGCGCCTCGGCGCTGTCCACCGGCGCAGACGGGTTTTTGAACTGGTTGTTGACCTCGGCCTCGACCACGTCGGCGATCTTGCCCACGTCGATATTGACGTTGTGCTGCTGCAGCCAGCCCTGCACAAAGGCGATGGCCTTCTCGCGCTTCTCCGGCCCGGTAAGCTGGTCGACCAGCCCGCTCTGCTCGGCCAGCTTGACGCCCGTCTGCGCAAGCTGCTTGAGCATATTGAACTGGTCCTCGCCAACCCGCTCCTTGAGCTTCTGCGACTGCACCCTGAAAGTCTGGAAGGCGGCGGCGATGACGATCGGCAGGGCGATGATCAGCAGCGCCTGCGCGATCAGTGAGAGGGTATTATTGAGCTCCATCGTCTGTCCTTTCCTGGCTGGCGGCGTTAGCGCCCGGTCACACGGGCAAAAAACGCGAGCAGGCGCTGTGTGAGGTCGCTCGCGTCGGCCCCCTCAAAGATGTAGGTCCCGTGCAGGCTGCTGCCCTCGTAGATCCACACGCTGGCATCGCTGGCGGTGGCCTGTGCGGCCATGTCCTCGACCTGCTGGGTCATATCGGTGCGCGCGCCGATCCACAGCGTGGGCATCGTCAGCGCGGCAAGCTGTTCGTCGCTGATCTCCAGGCCGTCAAACGAGCGGGCGCTGGATATAACCGCCAGCCCCTCGACCGGCTCGCCGCCGGCAGCGACGATGATCGCTGCCATGCCCCCCTGCGCGGCACCTGCCAGCACTATACGCCCGGCATCCTGTTCCCGCAAGAAGGCTATCGCCGCGGTGAGGTCCTGCGGGGCGGCGCTCAGATCGCGCGCGCCCTCCGACGTGCCGTAGCCGCGAAAATCGAAGGCCAGCGCGCGGTAACCCTGCGCGGCAGCCTCCTCGGCGAAGGGATACCACGCCTCCTGCTCGCCGGGGTGCATCGGGGCCAGCACCACGCCGACCTCGCCGTGCCCGAACATGCGCCCGCTGAGCGTGACGCCGTCCGCCGTCTGGAAGGTCACGTCCCACGGCCCATCGCCGGGGTACGGCTCCGACGGCGTGGGCGTGGCCGGTTGTGCGGTAGGCTCGGAGGTGGATGACACGGACAGGGAGGTCGGCTGCCCCGTCACAGTCAGGGCTGCCGGCGTGGATGAACCGGCGCAGCCCGACAGGAACGCAAGCGCGATGAGTCCGCTGAGGACAAACGGTTGTCGCTGCCGCATGAGCGGTTAGTGTTCCTCTTTCTTGCCGTTTTCGTGGATCAGGCGCTCGTAGGCCCCCTGCCACAGGCTGGCCTTGCGGGTGAACTTGGCGATGCGGACTTCGTCAAAGTGTGGCAGCAGGGGGATCAGCGTGGCAGGCAGTTGATCCCAGTTGTCGTTGAGGACGATCTGGTGCAGATCATGGCTGGCCTTACTGACCCATCCCCAGCGCAGGCGGAACTGCTCGGCCTTGACCCAGTAGTCGCGTTTTTCCCACGCGCCCACCGACTCGTCAATGCCGGCGTCGATCTGGCGGAAACAGTAAACCAGCAGGGCCGTCATGTCGCGCGCTTCGTCGTCAAGGTCCTGCTTCTGGCTCAGGCGGCGGATGACTTCGGCAGCCGTTCGCATCAACTGATTGCGCAGTTTTCCGGGGCTGTCAATGTTTACGACGCGGCTCATAGACTCTCCAGGTGATCTTCAGGCTGGGCGAAATCAGAAGCCCTGCACATCTCGCCAGGCGCGGATTTCCTCGGCGTGCTCCCGTTCGTGGAGGGTATCCATTCTCCTCGACGAGGTACCACAGCGGCTCGCCTTCCATCCAGTGAAATTTGCGATTGTCGGTCAGTGTCTTCTCGTCGGTATCCGCGACCATGCGCGCCAGCATGCGATGCACCCCTTCCAGGTCGGCCCGGATTGCTTCGAGGGGCCGCCGCACACTGACGTGATATTGCTCCTCGTTCCACTCGTCGATGTCGTCGATGCGGACGATATCGGGCACGCGCTTGTTCTGGATCTGGTTGAAGGCCGTCACCAGTTCGGATTGCCAGGCCGCAATGTGCGCCAGCACGTCTTTAACCGACCAGACGCCGACAGCTCCCGCCATACGCATCTGCTCGGGTGACAGCCCGTCAAGGGCCGCTAAAAGCTCGGCTTGCGCCGATTCCAGTTCGTTGAGAAGCTCTGCTTTCCGCACGTGTCCGATGATAGCCTGATGACACAGGCACGTCAAGCGGCAGAAACGCGAAAGCCCGGTCAGCCGTAGGTCGCTGCCGCGCCCTGCCTCTCCTGCCCCTGCACCAACGTTTTTGTAACCGCACACTTACCGGTTATTTCCCTGATTACAAGCTGTGCTATAATGCGGGCATCCTGTCTTTGCTTCTGTTTTCAGGGGGACCCATTTGACCCGCACAATCGTGGTCGCCAACCAGAAGGGCGGCGTGGGGAAGACGACGACGGTCGCCAACCTGGGCGCGGCGCTCGAAGCGCTGGGCCATCGCGTGCTGATGATCGACATCGACCCGCAGGCCGCGCTGACGGCGACCTTTGGCATCGACCCCTACAGCCTGCCCAACAGCATGTACTCGGTCCTGATGAACGACAACATGCTGCTGTCCCGCATCCTGCGCCCCGCCGGCGATGCCAAAGACCTGGCCCTCGCCCCGGCCAGCATCGACCTAGCCGCAGCCGAGGTGCAGCTAGCCAAGATCTCCGGCAGGGCCCGGCGGCTTGAGACGGTGATTGCCCGCAACCGCGTGCCGTTCGACTTCATCCTGATCGATACGCCGCCCAGCCTGGGCGTGCTGACGCTCAACGGGCTGGTTGCCGCCGACGAAGTGCTGGTGCCGGTGCAGTGCCATTACCTCGCGATGCGCGGCGTGAGGGCGCTGATGGAGACCATCTGGCGCGTCAAGCGCAAGCTGAACCCCAGATTGCGGTTACTGGG
Organism: uncultured Chloroflexia bacterium; assembly: GCA_963787375.1. GTDB lineage: Bacteria > Chloroflexota > Anaerolineae > Aggregatilineales > UBA3940 > CAWBCR01. The sequence goes on from CAWBCR010000017.1 coordinate 669,947, forward strand.
CTTGCTCCCTACAATGTATGACTCAGAGGGACGGCATGCCGCACAGGTCGTCGAGGAGCTTCGGTCGGTGTTCAAGACCAAGGTGTTTGATATTGTGGTCAAGAGCAGCGTCATGTTTGCCGAAGCGCCGGTCGCGCAGAAAGCGCTGGTCGATTTCGCCCCTGATCACGAAGGCGCGGTTGCATATCGCACATTAGCGGAGGAAATAGCGCATGGCGGATAACACCGAGAATCCACAGTCTGAAGAGGGGCAGGACGCCGCCGAGAACGCCCAGCCGGAAGACGCCGCATCGCTCAAGGGTAAAGGCTGGGATATCCTGGTCGGGGGGGAAGAGAATGCTGCGTCGATGGGCGGTGCAGACCCGTTTGATGACAGCACGCCCGAAGACCATGAGGCCGACTCGATCCTGGGAGGGGCCGCTGCATCGGCAGCAGGGCCCGGTACGCAGGGTGTTCCGGGCGGTGAGGCCTTCTGGGATCGCGGGCGTGGCTCGGAAGCGACGGGCGCGGTGCCCACTGAGACCGACCAGACGGTCGAGGCCCCTCCGCGCGACCTGACCCCCGAAGAGCTTGGCGCGGCTGCGCCTGCGTCTCCCGCCGCCGGCCCGCAGCCCGTAACGCCTCCTCCGTCGGGCGCACCGGCGGCGATGCCGGCCGTTTCCTTTGATGAGTTAACCGCTCCGCCTGCCGCCGCCAGTGGTGAGGCCGCGCCGGCTGGCGCGCTTCCCTCAGAAGGCGAGGCGATTCCTGTTGGTGAAGGGATGCCTATGTCCACCGTCGATATGGGCTCCGGGCCCGTGCCGGATGCCGAAGCAGATGTTCCGTTTGGCGGGGCCGCTGACAGCGCCACGCCGTTTGGGTCGGATGCCGGCGCCGCGCCGTTTGGCGCGACCGACAGCGAAGCGGCTCCCTTTGGCGGGGCCGTGCCGCCGGCTGCTGTACCGGCAATCGACGCAGGGGTTCCCGGCATGGCCGTCGACGGGCCGGGCAGCCAATCGGCGATCCTGGCTGCTGCCTCAGTCGGCGCGGCGGGCACGCGCATCTATGACCCGTTCGCCGGTTCCGGCAGTGATGACGAATCGCTGATCGACACCGCCAACGAGCTGTCCGCCGACAAGGCCCTCGAAGGTCAGCTCGTCACCAAAGAACGGGTCGATGCCCTGTGGGATGAGATCGACCAGACCTACGATCTGGTGATCAACGACGTGCGCGGCTATTTCAAGACGACCGAACACTCGATCCGCGACCTGAAGAGGGCGCGGGAGCTGCTGCTTTCCGGCCTCGACAATTTCGACAACGCCGAAGAGCTGGTGAAACTGGTCAAGGCGCGGCTGCGACTGGAGGAAAAGATCCGCCAGTGGTCGGCGACACGCGGTGTGTGGCTGACTGTCTACCTGTTGGTGTGGCTGCTGCTGCTGTCGGTGTCTTCGCTGATGACCAATCGCGCACAGTTGGTTGCCGCGCAGTTGGTGCCCACCTGGCTGGCGGCGACGATCCTGCCGGGCCTGTTCGGTGGTCTGGGCGGCATTGTCGGCGCGCTGTGGGTGCTGGTCAAGCACATCGCCCGCGACCGCGACTTCGATCCGATCCATACGCTGTGGTATGTTACCAACCCATTCCTGGGCATCGCACTGGGCGTGATCACGTACTTTCTGTTGCAGGTGTCGGGCAACATGCTGGGCACAACCGACCTGACCACCTCAGCCTCCGGCGCATTCGCTGTGTATGCGCTGTCGGTCATCGTGGGCTTTAACCAGAACGTGCTGTGGGCCCTGGTCGACCGGGTCATCAAGGCTATCGTCCCGCCGTCAGACAGCACCGGGGCTGGCGAGCAGATGTCGGGCCAGCCTCAGCAGTAGCGCGGAGGCTTCGCCCATCGGATTGGTGAGGATGTACAAACGGTCGCTGTGGCGAGCATGGATTGGCGCCATGCTGCTCGGCGCGGCGCTGTGTGCCGCGCTGGCAGCGCCATATCCCGGAGTCTCCGCGCGTCCTGCGTTGGCCGCGCAGGTCGATACCCCTACTCTGCCGTCGCCGCCCGCAGGCGGCGGCGTGGTCATCGTCAACGTGCTGAATGTGCACTTCGCGCCGAACGCGGATTCGCCCCGGGTCCGCATCCTCCTTTATGGTGAGAGCTGTCTTCCCCACCGGGCGCAGCGCTGATAGCGAGTGGGTTTTCGCCGAAGTGCATGGCGTCAAAGGCTGGGTGTGGGTGCCGGCAGTGCTCTGGGATCCGGATCTGAGCATTGATGCGCTGCCGGTCGTCTCGGAGGAGCTGACACCCGGCGCGGACCTCACCGAGACAGCCGCCGCCAGCGCGTTCCCATCGTCCACCCCCACGCAGGCGCTCACCCCGACCCCCGGCCCGACGACGACCCCCGCGCCGGCCACGCTTGTTCCGACGCAGACACAGCAGCCCACACCTGCTCCGACACAGATTCAGCCATCCACGTCTGCGTCCACGGCGACGGGCACGCTGCAGCCGGCTGCTGTCGTCCCTGTGCCGAGCGTCACACCGCAGCCCGCGCCGACGCAGGCAGCCGGTCCGCAGGGCCCGCCGCTGATTGCCCCGCTCTCCGGATGGCGCGGCTTGCTGACAATCGTTGTGGGGGTGCTGGTGCTGCTGATCGCGCTGTACGCATGGCGCGCGCTGAGCAGCCGCCGCGAGCTATATCGCTATGTTGACGGGTCGCCACTGAAGAAGTGCCCCATCTGCCAGACCGGTAACCTCATCCTGGACGAGCATGTCCAGCGCACGCTGGGTCTGCCGGTGGTCCGCCGCACCATTCGCTGCGACACGTGCCGCTCGGTCCTGCGCCAGGTGCGTCCGGGGATGTGGCGCTATTCCATCGACCCGTTTGTCAACGAGCAGTTGGCGCAGGATTACAGCGGCAAGGTCTTCGCCGACAACCGTCTGGACGAGTTCGCGCGTGCGGCACAGGCCTTCGAGCCGCAGCATACCACCGGCACGCTGCGCCCATCGAGCGAGACGCCGGAATTCCAGGCCGTTGTCGAGCACCTCGATGAGCTTGAGGCCGAAGTGCTGGCCGCGGGAGAGCAGGCCGATGCTGAGGCGCTGGCCGCCGAGCAGGCCGAGGCTGAGGCGCTGGCCGCCGAACAGGCCGCCGCCGAAGCTGCTGAACAAAACGCCCCGGCAGAGGATGATCCCCCTGCCGAGGCGGAAGCGCCGGACGGCGCTGCGTAAGGCCGCGTGTCTAGTCTTCTGCGATGCGCTCGATCTTCGCTCCCAGGCTGCGCAGTTTGGTGTCCACGTTCTCGTAGCCCCGGTCGATCTGGGCCACGTTGCGGATCACCGTGGTGCTTTCTGCGCATAGCGCCGCCAGCAGCAGCGACATCCCGGCGCGGATGTCGGGGCTGCTGATGCGCTCGACCTCGCCATGCAGCCCGCTGGGCCCCTGGATCAGGCAGCGGTGCGGGTCGCACAGCACCACCCGCGCCCCCATGTAGATCAGCTTGTCGACGAAGAAGAAGCGGTTCTCATACATCCATTCGTGGAACAGCACCGTGCCGTCGGCTTGAGTGGCCAGCACCAGCGCGATGCTCAACAGGTCGCTGGGGAAGGCCGGCCATGGCTGGGCCTTGATCTCCGGGATCTGCCCGCCCAGATCCGATACCACTTTTAGCGGCTGGTACTCCGGCACGATCACGTCTTCGCCTTCGACCTCCCAGTGGACGCCCAGCCGGTTGAAGACCTGCGCGATCATCGGCAGGTGCTGCGGTGAGGCGTTCTTGATCCGCACCCGTCCGTGCGTCACCGCCGCCGCCCCGATGAAGCTGCCCACCTCGATGTAATCCGCGCCGACGGTGAATTCGCCGCCGTGCAGCCGGTCCACACCGTGGATGGTCAGCACGTTCGACCCGATGCCTTCGATCTGCCCGCCGAGCGAGTTCAGAAACGTGCACAGGTCCTGGATGTGCGGCTCTGAGGCGGCGTTGCGCAGGATGGTCGTGCCTTTCGCCATGCAGGCGGCCATGATCGTGTTCTCGGTCGCGGTGACGCTGGCCTCGTCGAGCAGGATGTCCGCGCCCTGAAGCCCTTTGGTCGAGAAGACAAAGCTGCCGTTCATCTCAACCTCGGTGCCCAGCGCTTTCAGCGCCAGCACGTGCGTGTCGACCCGGCGGCGTCCGATGACGTCCCCACCCGGCGGCGGCAGCTCAAGCCGGCCCAGGCGGGCCAGCAGCGGCCCGGCCAGCACGATGCTGGCCCGGATGCGCGAGGCCAGCCGCTGGTCGACGACGTGCGTGGTGATCTCTTTGGCGTGCACGCGCCAGCTTCCGCTGTCGACCTGCTCCACCTCGACACCCAGCAGCCTGATCAGCTCGATCATGGTGCGCACGTCGGCGATGTCCGGTACGTTGTGCAGGACGATGGGCTCCTCGGTCATCAGGCAGGCAGGCAGCAGCTTCAGCGCCGCGTTCTTGTTTCCGCTCGCCGTGATGGTCCCGTTGAGAGGAACTTTGCCCTGGATGACAAATCGGTCCATGAGCTTTCCTTTTGGCAGACAGATGAGCAGTGGTGGTGAGGGCCTTCAGGGTTTCAGTACCAGCGATACCTGTTCTCCGGTGGTGATCGCCAGCTTGTCAGCTGCGCTTCCCTGGTTGACGGCGATCTCAAGCTCGCCGTTGCTGCCGACCAGCGCCAGCGGCTGCCCGATGGACACTCCGTGGTACATCTGGTGCAGGCCAACCAGCGAGTGCCAGCCAAACGTGACGCGCGCCGTGGTGGCGTCGATGCGCAGCGGCGTGTCCGTTTTTTGGTCGGGGTTCAGCGGGTGAAGCTCAAGCGTGTCGTCGCCGACCCAGCGCAGCCGGCTGATATTTGTGACCACGTTGCCGAAGCGGTCGACGCGGGTGACCTCGCCGCGCACGACGCTGGGCATGATCTCCAGCGGCGGCAGCGCCAGCAGGACCGGGTCGTTGATCTGCGGACCCAGCCTGGTCAGCGGTACCCCACACGCCAGATGTGCCGCCGCGGGGCTGAAGATGTCGCGTCCGTGGAAGGTGTGGCTGGGGTCCGGCAGCCAGTATTCCGGGTTGTTTAGCTCGACGGTGGTTGACGACGGCTCCTCCATCCGGACGTGAGTCAGCACGCCATTGTCGGGCGCGACAAACCGCCCGTGCGCCGTCTCCATCGCGATGGCCCGCCGTTTGCTGCCCACCCCGGGGTCGACGACGACCAGGTGCACCGCGTGATCCGGGAAGTAACGATAGACGTTAAGCAGGGTTAATGCTGCTAGTTGAATGTCCTGGGGCCGAATCTGGTGCGTGATGTCGACCAGTGTCGCGTCCGGCGCGATGTTCAGCATGACGCCTTTCATCGTGCCAACGTAGCTGTCGTGTTCACCGAAGTCGGTCAATAATGTGATCAGGGGGCGTGTCGTCATGCCAGCATTGTACCGTGAGGGTCGGATGAGCCGCAACATGCGTGGGCAGCGCCATGCCCTCCCGGCCTGTTGGACAGCGCTTCGCGGGTGTGCGTCGGGGGGACTATCACGCAGGTATTTTCCAGTGGTGTTTTGACCGATGGGCAGTTATAATAGTCCAGACCCCGCAAAAACTAATAGGAGTCCGCATGAATAGTGACGACAAGATCCTCGAGGAGCCTGAAGCGACAGTACAGACTGCCGAGGATCGCCAGGAAAATACAGACGCCGGAACCGCTGAGGTGACCAGCCCGGTTGTCGAAGAGGTAGTCGCCGAAAATACTGTCGAAGCCGTGCCGGAGATGGTTGAGGAGCCGGAAGACACGGCATCATCCGTGGAGCCTGTGGACGAGGAGCCAGAAGACTCCGCGCCGCTCGCTGAGCCGACGGATGAGGAGTTGTTCCTGGCGGCGCTCAATGGCGATCTGCCCACGACCGCCGACGACGATTTCCTGTTCACGCCCCTGACGCGTGGCCAGATTATCAAGGGGACGGTCGCCAGCGTTTCCGACAGTGAGATCCTTGTCGATATCGGGACGAAGTCCGAGGGGATTATCAGCGGGCGCGAGCGTGAATCGCTGGATTCGGACACCGTCAGCGCGCTGAAGACGGGCGAAGAGGTCTTCGTATACGTCCTAACGCCGGAGGATCGCCACGGCCACACGCAGCTTTCGCTGCGGCGTGCGCTGGAGGAGCAGGATTGGCGCGAGGCCGAAGAGTACATGGAGTCGACCGAGGCTTACCGCAGCAACGTGGCCGGCTTTAACAAAGGTGGCCTGATTGTGCCGTTCGGCAAGGTGCGGGGGTTCGTGCCGGCGTCACAAATCAGCCAGGATCGCCGTCGCCGCAGCATCGGTGCCACGCCCGACGAGCGCTGGGCCGAGATGATTGGCGAAGACATCGTGGTCAAGGTCATCGAAGTGGACCGCCGCCGCAACCGCCTGATCCTCTCTGAACGGGCTGCCTCACGCGAGCAGCGGGCCGAGCGCCGCGCCGAGCTCCTTGAGTCGTTGGAGGTTGGGCAGATCCATGTCGGGCGCGTGATCAGTCTGGCCGATTTCGGCGCGTTTGTCGACCTTGGCGGTGCTGACGGCCTCATCCACCTGTCTGAGCTGTCGTGGAAGCACATCAACCATCCGCAGGAAGTCCTGAATGTGGGCGACGAGGTCGAGGTCGAGATCATCAACATCGACCGCGAGCGTCAGCGCATCGGCCTCAGCCGCAAGAACTGCCTTGACGACCCGTGGGTCACGCTGTCGGGCAAGTATCACCCCGGCCAATTGGTGCAGGGGACGGTCACCAAGATGACCAAGTTCGGCGCGTTCGCCCGTCTGGTCGATCACCCTGAAATCGAGGGCCTGATCCACATCAGCGAGCTGTCCGAGCATCGCGTCAAGCACCCGCGCGAGGTGGTCGAAGAGGGCGAGGTGGTTACGCTGCGCATCCTGCGCATCGAGCCTGATAAGCGCCGCCTGGGCCTCAGCCTGAAGCGGGTCGACTTGGAAGAGTACATGAATGAGGACTGGCACGACCTGGTCGAGTTGATTGACGAGGAACCGGGTGATGCCGCCGCCGAGCCGGAAATGGCCGAGGTGGTTGAAGTGGAGGCCGAGGAAGCCGCTGAGCCGGAAATGGTCGAGATGGTTGAAGTGGAGGCCGAGGAAGCCGCTGAACCTGAAATGGCCGAAGTGGTCGAAGTCGAAGTCGAGGAAGCTGCCGAGCCGGAAATGGTCGAGGTGGTCGAAGTCGAAGTCGAGGAAGCCGCCGAGCCGGAAATGGTCGAGGTGGTTGAAGTCGAAGTCGAGGAAGCCGCCGAGCCGGAAATGGTCGAGGTGGTCGAAGCTGAAGCCGAGATCGACGAAGACGCCGGGGCTGTAGACGAGGACGAAAGCGCGGAAGCAGCCGAATAAGCTGCGCCTGATCTGGAACCTGAGAGCCGGCGGGGCCCCCTGCCGGCTCTTTTTAATCGGCTGCATGCCACAGAAACAAACAGGCCGCCTATCAGGCGGCCTGTTTGTCGTAGAGGGTGGCAGGCTGTCTGCTACGCATCGGGGATCAACCTTGGACGGAACTTGTATCCGTACACGATCACCCCGGCATCGCCATCGGTCCGCAGCTTGCGTGTGACCATCTCGACGCGCATGCCGATCTCCGGCTCGGCGTCCAGGTCGGTAAGCTGCGCGGTGAGCATCGGCCCCTCGTCGAGCTTGATCAGCGCGACGATGTACGGCTTCTGCTCTTCAAACCCTTCGGGGGCGTCGAGGACGGTGGTGTAGCTGAACACCGTCCCGGTCCCGGCGAAGGTAAACGCTTCCTGGGCGGGCTTGGCGCACACCGGGCACGCGTCTCGCGGTGGGAAGATGGCCGCACCACAGTGCGGGCACACCTCGCCGGTGAGCCGGTAGCGCTGTCCTGAAAGCCGCCAGTTCTGCGAAATATTCATAGCTGCCTGCGGCCTACTTGTGCGACGGCTCTAGGCTTTGAGCCACATCGCGCTGGGCGCGCCTGCTGCCGAACGCGTAGCCCGCCGTAACGGGCTCGTGGCACGCGTCGCAGATCGGGCGCGGGGTGAAAAACGTCTTGCCGCAGTTTGAGCACACCGTGCCCACCAGCGCATAGCGCTGTTCTTTCATCCGCCAATGCCGTGGAATATCCATACCAGAAAATCCCTCTCCTCATTACATATTGGTTTGCCGGGTTTCGTGCAGCTCCCGCGCACTACTTATTGGTACGTATTATCGCCGGTTCTGGCTCTCAGAAGCTACCAGTCATGCTGTCAAAACCTATCAGATACCGATCCGCGCCGTGCGGCGTCACTCCGCTACCTCGAAAATGTGGGTGATTGCCGTCCCGCCCATCCCGCCAAGGTTCTGCGCCATGCCGATCTTCGCACCGGGCACCTGGTTGTCGCCTGCCTGCCCGCGCAGTTGCAGCGTGACCTCAGCCGCCTGGTAGACGCCGGTCGCGCCGCCCGTGTGGCCGCGCGCTTTGAGCCCGCCAAACGTCGACACGGGGATGCGCCCCTTCAGACCAATGCCCGCCTCGTCGGCCAGCCCGACGCCTTCCCCGCGCGCGGCGAAGCCGCACGCTTCCAGCGTCAGCGCTGCGAGGATGGTGAACGCGTCGTGCAGCTCAAACACGTCGACGTCAGCCGGGGTGACCTCGGCCTGATCGTAGGCGCGGCCAGCCGAAACGTTGGCCGCGCTGAGCGCCAGCGGGTCGGGCCGGTCGTGCACCGACAGCGTATCGGTAGCCACCGACGACGCACTGACCCGCACCGGGCGCGGGACCATGTCTTTGGCCCGCTCCGCGCTGGTCAGGATCAGCGCCGCCGCGCCGTCGCCCTCCGGAGCCGCATCGAACAGCCCGACTGGTGTCGCTACCGGCGGTGCAGCCTCGAACGCGCCGGGCCGCAGCCGGTTGCGATACATGGCGTTGGCGTTCAATGACCCGTTAAAGTGCGCGTTGATGCTGAACCCGGCGAACTGCCCCAGTTCCACGCCGTACTCATGCATGTAGCGCCGCATCAGCAGCGCCGCCAGCGCGGTCGGCGTCGCGCCCTGTGCGCCCTCGTAATCGGCATCCAGCGTCGTCGCGATGGCCGCCAGCCGCGCGCTGCCCACCACGTCGGTGAACTTCTCGACACCCAGCACCATCGCCGTCTCGACCGCGCCGCTGCCCACCGCCAGGTAAGCCGCCCGCAGCGCCGCTCCGCCGGAGGCGTCGGCGGCTTCCACGCGCAGCCCCTCGATGCCCCGCATGCCCACAAAGTCGGCGATCAGCGCGCCCAGGTGCTCCTGGTGCGAAAGCTGCCCGCCCAGCATGTTGCCCACGTACAGCGCGTCGACACCCGCCAGGCCGCCCGCGTCCTGCAGCGCAGCCTGCGTAGCCGTGTAGGCCAGGTGCCGCAGCGATGTCTCCCAGTGTTCGGCGACGGGCGTCTGCCCCACGCCGATGATGCTTACGTCTCTCAACGATTTACCTCTCATCTATTGCACGCACCCGCCTCTCGCGCTCAGCGCGTAATCACGCAGCTCTGGCGCGATCTGCGGATGGGAGGCCAGGAACGCGTCCACAATCTGTTCTACGTCATCCGGATAGCGTGCGTGCCAGTGGCCCAGCCCGTGCAGCGCGCCTTCGCGGCAGGCCGCCAATTCCAGGTCGAGCGTCCGGCGCATCACGTCCAGCATGACCGGGTCGAGCTGCCTGTGATCAGGGTCGTCGGGGTTGCCCAGGTACGGGAGGATGTCCCACCACATATAGCACGGCATGTTGATCGGGCTGACGTCTGCCGGGGTTGTCCAGTCGAGATGCGACAGGTGCGGCGTGCACTTCACCGCGAACAGCTTTTCGTACAGGTCAAACATCGCGCCGGCGCACACCTTGCGCAGCGACAGCGACACGTTGGGGTCCGACAGCAGGATCATGAAATCCGACCCGCCATTGCTGGCCACGTGCCACAGCGCCTGCCCGATCTCTTCATCAAAGTAGTACGGCTCGAAGGCGGCCAGCGGGTCCTTAAACAGCCGGATCAGGTACTCCAGCGTCAGGTCAGGCACCGTCTGGTAATCCCATCGGTCGCCGTCAACAACCACCTGGTAGAACTGTTTGGCCGCCAGCACGATGTGGTCCACCCAGTCCTCGAACGACAGTTCTGTCAGTCGCCTGCCCATCGTGCCTACTTGGTCAGCAGCTTGCCGCGATAGCGCGAGTACGTCGCGTAGTCGATCTCGGTGCGCCGGGCGATGTAGTCCTCGGTCTTCGGCGCGCGGCCCTGCCGCTCGGCGATCAGGTCGGTCGTGCGCAGCGCGATTGCGTCCGAGCCCGCCCCCGACCCGTACGACACCATCAGGATGCGGCTGCCCGGCATGGCGATATCCAGCACGGCACTCAGGCCCAGCAGCGCCGAGCCCGCGTACACGTTGCCCACGCGCTCGGCCAGCAGCCCGGCCTTGATCTGCTCGTCCTTGAAGCCCAGCATTTTGGCCGCGCGTTGCGGGAACTTGGCATTGGGCTGGTGGAAAATCGCGTAGTCAAAGTCGCCCGGCTGCGCGCCGATCTCCTCCAGCATGGCCTGCGCCGCCGCGAGCGTGTGGCGGAAATAGGCCGGCTCCCCGGTGAAGCGGTCCCCGTGCGAGGGGTAGGTCTCATGTGCGCGCCGCCAGAAGTCGGGCGTGTCGGTCACGTACGAGTAGGTCGCCTCGAACACGGCCAGGCTGTCCTCGGCGGGGCCCAGCAGGTAGGCCGCGCCGCCGGCAGCGGCGGTGTATTCCAGCGCGTCGCCGGGCCGGCCCTGCGCGGTGTCCATGCCGATAGCCAGCGCGTAGTTCGCCATGCCGCTGCCCACAAAGCCGATGCAGGCCTGCATCGCCTCGCTGCCCGCCTTGCAGGCGAACTCCCAGTCGGCGGCCAGTGTGTTAGGCACCGCGCCGATGGCCTCGGCCACGATGGTCGAGGTCGGCTTGACGGCGTACGGGTGCGATTCGCTGCCCACCCACACCGCGCGGATCTGTGTCGGGTCGATCTGCGCGCGGGCCAGCGCGTTGCGCGCCGCCTCGATGGACATCGTCACCACGTCCTCGTCCAGCCCCGGCACCGACTTCTCGTCGATGGGCGTGCCGCCCATGCCGCCGGTCCAGATGCGGGATACTTCCTCGGCAGGCAGCCGGTAGCGGGGCAGGTACGCCCCGTAGCCCGCAATGCCGACTTCACGTGAGGGCTTCAGCAGCCTGCCGCCCGGTGTGTTTCCATTCAACCCCATGTCTTTGCGTCTCCTTGAATTGCCCTGCGCTCAGGCGTCGAGCAGGCTCTGGGCGTAGGCCAGCGTGATCTGCCCATCGGCCAGCATGCGCTGCACGATGCGCTCCACTGCGTCGCCGGTTGCCCCGGCGCTGATCGCGATCTGCCGGGCGTGCAGCGCCATATGACCCTTCTGAATGCCTTCTGTCGCCAGCGCGCGCAGCGCGGCCAGGTTCTGCGCCAGCCCCACGGCGGCGATGACCTCGGCCAGCTCGCGGGCGCTGTGGACGTCGAGGATCTTCAGTGCGACCTGTGCCAGCGGGTGGGCGTGCGTCGTGCCGCCCACAATCCCGACCGCCATCGGCAGCTCGATAGCTCCATTTAAGTTGCCGTCCGCGTCCTCGCCCCACGTCGTCAGCGACGTGTAGCGCCCGGATCGGGCGGCGTAGGCGTGCGCCCCGGCTTCGATGGCCCGCCAGTCATTGCCGGTGGCGATCACCACCGGGTCGATGCCGTTCATCACGCCCTTGTTGTGTGTCGCCGCGCGGTACGGGTCGGCGGCGGCGAAGGCCCACGCCTCGACGATGCCGTGCACCACGTCCGCCCCGGCGTACTCGCCGAACGCCAGCGCGTCGGCGGCGATGCGGCACTCGGCGCGGGCCGTGCGCCGGTCGGCCAGGTTCGACAGGATGCGCAGCCCCGCCCGCCCGCCGCTGATCTGCTCCAGCGGCTCGGCTAGGTCCTCGCAGGCCGTGTTGACCATGTTCGCGCCCATCGCGTCGCGGCAGTCGAAGATCAGGTGCACGATCAACATGGGGCCGGCTGGCGTATCGGGCAGCGGGCGCACCACGATGTCGCGTGGGCCGCCGCCCAGGTCGACGACCACCTTGTCGCAGCACGCGGCGCGCGCCAGCAGTTCGTCTTTGTGCGCCAGGATGGCGTCCGCCGCCGCGTCGAGGTCGCCAATGTCGAGCAGTTGGATCTGCCCGATCATCTCCGGCTCGCTGCTCGTGGTGCGGAAGCCGCCCCCGGCGCGCGCCAGCTTGGCCATGAAGCTCGCCCCGGCCACCACCGACGGCTCCTCGATGACCATCGGCACCAGCACGTCGCGCCCGTTGACCTGGAAGTTCGCCGCGATGCCCAGTGGCAGCCCGTACACGCCGGCCACGTTCTCGATCAGCTTGTCGGCCAGCTCCGGGCTGAGGCCGCCCGACGCCAGCGCCGCCAGATCCACGGCGGTCAGGCTGGCGCGCTCGGCCAGCATCGCGGCCCGCTCATCGACGGGCAGCTTGTAAAATCCGGGCAAACGCGAGTTCTCGGTCATGATCCCTTTACACCTAAACAAATGCCCACAATCGTGTGGGCATCATCATACTAATAGCGATTGTCTATCAAAAGCTCTCAGAAGCTACTGCCTTGCTTTTAAATCCCCTATAGCGCGTTATTGAGCCACGTGATCTCGGCGTCCGGCACGTGGCCCGTACGCCACGCCTGGCAGCGCTCGGCCAGATAGCGGGCCGCTTCGTAATAGTCGGGCTCCTTCCGACGGCGAACCTCGTAGTCGACGTATGGTCCCAGCCTAGCCCACACTTTGACCACGAACGGGCTGACCCACTTGATGATGGCCTCGCTGGAGATCAGGTCTTCCTGCAGCATGAACCCCAGCCGGTCGAAGGAGTTGAGCACCAGCTTGACATAGCGCCGTCCCTCGTCGCTGAGCGAGTCGACACCCTTCTCAGGATCGTCAGGGAGACGCTGGTAAATCCAGCGGCGGGCGTCGATGTTCTCGTCCGACATCATCTGCTCGAAGATGGTGTTATAGGCTTCCAGGTTGCTGGCGGCGATCTCCCGTTCGCGGCTGTCGTTGGCCTCGACAAGCTGGGCCAGCGCCACGACGCCGCCGCCGATGATGGTCGCCAGCGTGGCGGCGGTCGAGAGCAATTCCAGCGCGGGCCAGAAGTCCGCGCTGACACCCACCAGGTGCAGCGCCGCCCACCCGGCGGCGAACAGGGCGGTCCACACCACGAGGAATCCGAGGCCAATCAGCCCGGCAATGCCGACAATCCGTCCCGGCGACAGGTCTTCAAGGCGGCGCATAGCTCTCTCCTTCGCTTGCGTGTGGCGGGTCAGACCTTATTGTACACGTTTCTGCGCTGGGCGTTTCACCGAGAAGGCTTTCGGTTGAACACCTAGCCGTCGCCCTTCATGACCGCGATAAACGTGTTGATGTCCCACGCGCCTCGGATGCGCAGCCGCTCGAACTGGAAAGGTGCGGCTTTGGTCTGGTGGACGCCGAAGACGGTTGTCACTGCGCCCCAGAAACCCTCTTCTCTGGCCACGTCGATCACCGCCTGGTCGTAGCTGCCCGAGGGGTAGGCGATGAAGCGTGGCTGGTAGCCCAGCTCCGCCTCGATGGTCTGTGCCGGGCCCAGCAGGTAGAAGACCAGCCAGTCGTGGTCGCGACCGGAGTAGTCGACGTGCTCGCGGCCATGCAGCTCGATGTCCATCCCGCCGGTGTGCATCTCGCGCAGCATGTCCCACGTCATGTACGGGTCCTCGTTGCGGTCGGTGGGGCCGGTCAGGATGAAGAACGTGCCGGTGAAGCCCATCTCCTTGAGGATCGGGAAGGCGTTCTGGTAGTTATCTTTGTAGCCGTCGTCAAAGGTGATGATGACCGGCTTATCGGGCAGGTGCGGCCAGCCGATGTTCAGCGCGTAGATCAGGTCGTACAGTGTGATCGCGGTATAGCCGTTGTCCTTCAGCCACTGCATCTGCTGCCGGAAGTTGTCGGGGGTCACAGACAGGTCGAGCCGGTACACGTCGGCGTCAGCGGGCGGCACGCTGATGTAGTGGTACATCAGGATCGGGATGAAGAACTCACGGTCGCGCGAGTCGGGGGTGGGCAGCGGTGTCGGCGTGTTGGTGGCCGTCGCTGTGGGCGTGACGCTGGGAGTCAGCGTGGCCGTCGGGCTGACGGTGGTGGTTGGCGTGTCGGTGGGGGTGCTGGACGGCGTGGCCGTGTGGGTGGATGTCGGCGTGTTCGACGGCGTCGGCGTGGCGGTGAACAGCGCCGCCAGCAGCCTCGGACGCATATCGGCCCGGCTGGCGGGCGTGGCGGCCAGCAGCGCCAGCATCACGACCACGGCCAGTATCAGCGGCCACATCATCCGCATCTGGGCGAGGATGCCGGCATTTCGTTTCTTATGGGATGGTCTTCTTTTGTCTGCCATGTTTCAAACAACGCTGCTCTTGAATAACGGTAAGGTTAGCGCAACGCCGTGATTATACCAGCTACGGGCCGCAGGGTGGAACAGGCCGTTTGGCATCCCTCCCCAGCCGCGCTATGATTGCGCCATCTTATTGCCGAGTGCCTATGCGCCGGGTTTCCCGGCTTCTATGGTGTTGTGATGAGTTATCGTCCACCTAACCCTGCCCGCCGTGTGGTGTCCTTGATTATCGTGCTGGGCATTGTGATCGGCGTCGGCTTCCAGTGGGGCGGCCAGATCGCCGACTTTGTCACCGGGCAGGATATCCTCGACGAGCTGCGTGCCGACCTCAACCTCCACCCCGCCCCCACGCCGACCCCGGCCATCGCTTCGGCAGCCGCCCTTCCCGCCGAAGCGTCGGGCAGCACCCGGCTTGTCAGCGCCGAACAGCAGCTTGCCCCCGACGGCTTCCCCGTCCAGGCGCGCCGCCACGTCCTGCGCTACACGGTTCAGGCCGGCGATACGCTGTTCGGCATTGCCGCCCGCTTTGGCATCGACCCCAGCACCATTTTCTGGGCCAACACCGAGACTCTCCAGGACGACGCCCACCTGATCCAGGTCGGCACGCAGTTGTACATTCTGCCGGTGGACGGCGTCTATCATGTGGCGGATGGCACGCAAACCATCGCCGCCATTGCCGCCGAGTACGGAGCGACCCCCGGCGACATCATCGAGTCTGAGTACAACGAGCTGTCTGCTGCCAGCGGGGATACGGTGCCGCCGGCGGGCCTGCACATCGTCGTGCCTGGTGGCCGCCGCGACTATATCTCGTGGCGCGCGCCGATCCATACCGACGCTGCGACGGGCCTCGCCAGCCCGCAGGGCGAGTTGAACCCCGGCTCATGCCACCAGGCTTACACCGGCGTCGGCGGGACGGGCACCTACCTGAACCCGATGGGCTCGTCGGACTACCATGTGACGCAGGACTTCTTCCCCTGGCACTCCGGCATCGACCTGGCCGCCGACCCGGACGCGCCCATCCATGCAGCGGATACCGGCATCGTGGTTTTCGCCGGTTGGAACCGTGACGGCTACGGCGAGTTAGTCATCCTCGACCACGGCGGCGGCTGGACATCCTACTACGGCCACCTCGACAAGCGCTACGTCGACTGCGGCCAGCAGGTGACCCAGGGTGATCTGATCGGCGCGATGGGCATGACCGGCAACGCGACTGGCATCCACCTGCACTTTGAGGTCCGCCAGAATGACCTGCCGTTGAACCCCCGCAAGTTCATCGAGTTCACCCCTGCCACCGCCTCCGGCGGCTGACTGCGCTTCTGGCGGCTGACTGCGCATCCTGCGGCTGAGGACAAACGAAAAGAGCCGCGCGGTTCCGGCGCGGCTCCTGTCTGTTTGAGTGTGGCGGCTATTTCACGTCTACCAGCTCGTAGACCTTCGTATACTGTGTGCGGCCCTTCACCTGCACCGGCTCAAGCTCGTTCGCCGTGATGTAGTCTTTCACCACATTGTACGTGTCGTCGCTCAACAGGATTTGCAGCGGCTTGGCGACCTCTTGCAGGCGCTTGGCTAGGTTCACACTGTCGCCCATCGCCGTGTAGTCCAGCCGGTCCGGGCTGCCGACGTTCCCCACGACGGCTTCGCCGGTGTGGACGCCGATCCCGAAGCTGAGGCGATCTTCCTTGGCGACGGTTTCGTGGTAGGCCCGCATGTCGGAGATGATCATCGCCGCCGACCGCACCGCGCGCAGCGCGTGGTCTTCCTGCGGGCGCAGCGGCGTGTTGTACAGCGCCATTACCGCATCGCCCATGAACTTGTCGATGACGCCCTGCTGCTGGTGGATGGCGTCTGAGGCGATGGTCATGTAGCTGTTGATGATCTCGACCAGCTTTTCCGGGTCGAGCCGCTCGCTGAAAGTCGAGAAGCCGCGGATGTCGGCGAACAGGATCGAGATGACCTGCCGCGTGCCGCCCAGCTTCAACTCGTCGGCGCTGCGAATGCCGTCCACTACTTCCGTCGGCAGGTAGCGCCGCACGCCGGCGATCTGTGCCTCTCTGCGCTTGGCTTCCGTCAGGTCGTCG
This sequence comes from uncultured Chloroflexia bacterium, assembly GCA_963787375.1. Lineage (GTDB taxonomy): Bacteria > Chloroflexota > Anaerolineae > Aggregatilineales > UBA3940 > CAWBCR01. The sequence goes on from CAWBCR010000017.1 coordinate 686,435, forward strand.
ACCACAATCGCCACGCCCTGCGTGTGTGCGTAAGCGTCTTTGAGCGGGCTGAAATTCATGCTCAGGTTGAGCTTCCCACGCGGTTCCAGCTCGGTCTCGAACTCGATGCCTGTCAGCGGCTCATCCGTCCGGCGTACCTGCTCGACCATCATGTCGAACCGCGAGTCGAGCGGCGGCAGCACGTCATACAGGCTGTGCGTCACCATGTCGTCGCCCTCGTGGTTAAGGATTTGCTGCGCGCGCCGGTTGATCAGCGTGACGCGATCCATGTCGTCGGTCGTGATCACGCCCGACGCAATCGAGGCGAAGATGTTGTCTTGCAGGTTCTTCATCTCGCTGATCTCGTCCAGCGAGGCCTTGACCCGCGCAAACAGCCGTGCGTTTTCGATGGCAACCGCCGCCTGGTTCGCGAACGCCAGCAGCAGGTCGCGCGTGTCCTCGGTGAACAGCCCGGCGTGGACTTTGTTGTCGGTGTAGATGACACCGGTCACTTCGCCCTTGAGTTGCAGCGGCACGCACAGGATCGAGCGCAGCGAGTAGCTGACGATGCTCTCCGCGTGCTGGAAGCGCTGATCCTCCTGCGCGTTCGTCGTCAGGATCGGCTCGCCGCCCTCAGCCACGCGCATCACTACGCTGCGGCTCACCTCAAAGTCTGAGCTGTCCAACGTCTGCCGGTCGACGTTGCGCGCAATCCGGAACTCAAACTCACCCGTTTCTTCATTGCGCAGCATCAGGTAGCCGCGCTCGGCCCCCGTTAGCTGGATGATGGTGTCCATCGTCTCGTTGAGTACCTGGGTCAGGTCCAGCGAGGAGTTGATCAGCGCCGCGATGTCGGCCAACGCGCGATACTGGCCAAGCTGGTGTTCCATCACGCCCAGCCGGTTGCCGGCGACCTCCAGCCGCTTGGCCATGTCGCCCAGCGTCGTCGTGGTGCCCGGCGGCAGGCGGAATCCCTGCTCTTGCAGCGCTTCGCGCTGCTGCTTCAGCACATTCCGCAGATCGACTGCAAGCTGGCGGATATAGATGAATTCTGCGTGCAGGTCAGAACTCTCTGGTTTCGCTGCATCGGCCATAGGGTTGCTCCACACCAGTCAATACACTTGTAACAAACAGCCTGATACAGGTGGCGGTCCACTTTATTATACTTTAGTCGGCACCCCCGGCAAAAGCGGGCCGGCGCGCCTGCCGCTACTTGCTCGGCTCCAGTACCACCGGTCGGGCTCCCGTGATGGTGATCTCCGAGGTGCTCATCTCGAACCCGGTGGCTTCCTGTGCGAACGTTTCCAGGTCGCCGCGCGCCAGCAGCGCCACCGGTTGATCCCCTGACAGCAGGTGCACCTCGCCGGTGCCGTATTCATGGTCTATCACATTGATCTCGATGCGCACCGTCTGGCCCGGCCCCACGTTGATCTGGATCATGCCGTTGTTGTCGGTGGTTGCCTCATTCGTCGTCTGGTCGATCTCAATCGAGAAGGTCTTGCCCGCCCACGGCTTCCCGCCGTTTTCGTACAGGTAGATGCCCAGCGTTACCGGCTGCTCTGAGAGCGGTGCCAGGTAAATCTGAGTGCGGTAGGTGATGTCTTGCCAGCCACCCGCGCGCCAGAAGGGAAGATACATAAAGCCACTCATTGAAGTCTCCTCCGTGATAGAACTTGCGATAGGATTCAGATAGCGGCGGCTTCTAACAACACCTCCATAGTAGCACGTGTTGAAGCCTCCCACGAAAAGCGTTCGGCCCGTTCCAGCCCCCGCCCGACCAGCCTGTCGCGCAGGTCCGCGTCGAGCAGCACCCGGCGCAGCGCATCGGCCAGCGCGGGCGTCTCGGTCGGGGCGACGGTCAGCGCCGCGTCGCCGACCAACTCCGGCAGCGACGAGGCGTTCGCGCACACCACCGGCGTGCCGCAGGCCATCGCCTCCAGCGCCGGAAATCCAAACCCTTCGTACAGCGACGGGAACGCGTAGACGGAGGCCCCGCTGTACAGCGTTGGCAGGTCGCCTTCGGGCACGTAGCCCGGCAGCAGCACCCGCTCCGAGAGCCCCATCCGCTTGATGCGCCGCAGCAGCGGGCGATATCCCCAGCCCAGCCGCCCGGCCAGCACCAGCCGCAGCCCGTCGACGCAGTCCATGATCTCCGCGTACGCTTCGACCAGCCGCGTCAGGTTCTTGCGCGGCTGGATGCTCCCCACGTGCAGCACGTAGGGCCCCGGAATCCCCAGCTTCGCCCGCAGCGCTGCGATCTGCTGCTCGTCGCGCACCGGCTTCAGCATCTCGTCCACGCCGGAGTACACCACCCGGATTTTCTCCTGCGGGATGCCGTACAGCGCCATCAGGTCGTGCGCCGTCGCTTTGGAGTGGGCGATCACCCGCCGTGCCATGTTCGCGCTGTAGCGCGTCGACCAGTCCAGGTAAAGCCGCGCGAAGAACGGGTGTTTGGCCGGGTAGTGCAGGTAGCCCAGGTCGTGCGCGGTGAACACCACCGGCGTCCGGCCTGTGCCCGGCCACGGCGCGACGTGGCTGGGAATGAACAGCACGTCCGGCGGGTCGTGGCGGACGTCTGGCCCCAGCCCGCTGTGTGTCCACAGCCTGAAGCGCGTGATCAGCCGGTATTCCACGTTGTCGAGCCGGGGCAGCAGGTCCTCGTCGGGTGGAAACCGGAAATACAGTCGGAACCGGTGCTCCGTCCCCAGCGCCACCAGCCCGCGGATAATCTGCAGGCTGTAGCCTTCCGTGCCGGTTCGCTGCGCGACGTTCGCGCGGCTCGCGTCAATGCCGATCAGCATAGCGCCTATTCGCTGCCGCCGGCTTCGCCGCGACCGCGTGAGCGCAGTCGCAGGATGACCGCCAGCACGATCAGGATCAGCAGCAGCGGCGACAGCCGCACCACCTGTGTAAAGACCGCTCCGTGGATCACGCCCAGTGTGAACGGCAGGAATGCGACGCCCAGCCCGCCGATGGCCATGCTGGGGATCAGCAGCGCCTGCTCGCGCATATCTTCCGCCAGGTAGACCACCAGAAACCCTGTCCCGATGATCACCAGGAATACCGGCCAGTAGCCGATCATGTCGGCCCACGTCAGGTTGCCGATCTGGAGTGTAAAGGCGCACAGGAATGTACTCGACAGCGCCAACACCACGCCGATCAGCAGCAGGCCGCTGGCCGGGCGGCTGCGCGCGCCGAACTGCGCTAGCAGCGCCAGTCCCAGCGCGAACACGATCCCCGGCCACAGCCGGTCCAGCCCGCCGATGGGGACGCCCGCCGCCGACGTCGCAATGATGCCGCCGATGATCAGCAGTCCCAATCCGCCGATCAGGGCTCCGGGTTGCCGTGATTTCATAATCGAACGATCTCCACTACAAATGCGTTGACCACGCCTATTGTAAAGCCCATCCCCCAGATCGCAAAGTCGCCGCGTGAGTACGGGCTGGGCTGCGAAAAGAAAACCGTGCACAAACCTGACGATAGCTTTGAACAAACTTCGTGGTTGTTTGATGCCGACAGCCGCGATGTCTAATCGTGGAGAGGGCTCACAGTCCACTATTTCGTGAGTATTTGCGCGCCGTCTTGACCGTTTTGTTGACAAATGAGCAGAATCCATTTATGATGGAAACATAAGATGCCGGGGCCGCGGCATCCCTCTGTCAGTGACAATCGTTGCGTGGAGATAACCCGCGTGATCGCCCGATCACCACGTTTCCATGACGACAGCCGTTGGCAGAACCCACCATCAGGAGAATGCTGTGAACGACGCTAGCACGCCGCACACCTACCGCGAGATCCTCTCGCAGGCCGCAGCCTGGGACGAGAGCGTTCGGGTCGTGATGGCCCACCGTGAGCCAATCGCTGCGCTGTGGGCCCAGGGCATCGACCGGGTGCTGGTGACCGGCTGCGGCAGTTCGTATTATCTCGCGCAGGCCGCCGCCGCGCTCACGCAGCAGTTGACCGGTGTCGCTGCGTCCGCCGTCCCCTCGTCGGAGTTTCTGCTGTACCCTGACGCCGTTTTTGTACGCCCTGCCGGGCGCACGGCGTTGATCGTCGCCTCGCGTTCGGGCGTCACCAGCGAGGCGTTGCGCGCCGTCGAGGTGTTCCGCAAGGGCGCGCAGGGGCCGGTTATCGCCATTACCGATTATCCCGATGTGCCGCTGGCGACGATGGGCGATGTCAACCTCGTGCTGCCTGCCGCGCAGGAAGAGAGTATCGCCCAGACGCGCTCGTTCGCGGCCAACTACGTGGCGGCGGTCGCTGTCGGGATGGTCTTCGCCGGGCGTGACGACCTGCTCGCGGCGCTGGCGCAGCTTCCGCCGGTTGGCGAGCGTCTCATTGCCGCCGTGCGCGAGCGTGTCGAGGCGCTGGCGCAGGACCGCTCCCTGACCCGCTGCTTCTTCCTGGGATCGGGCCCGCGCTATGGGCTGGCCAGCGAGGTGAGCCTTAAGATGAAGGAGATGGCGCTCAGCGTGTCGGAGCCGTTCCACTTCATGGAGTTCCGCCACGGGCCGATCTCGATGGTCAACGACAATGCGCTGGTCGTCGGGCTGATCTCCGAGGCGTCACGCGCGCAGGAAGAGGCGGTGCTGGCCGAGTGTGCCGCGCTGGGCGGCCACACGCTCACCCTGGCCGAGCGCGGCGCAGATATCACGTTCGAGTCGGGCCTGCCCGAAGAGGCACGCGGCGTGTTGTACCTGCCTGCGCTGCAACTGCTGGCTTATTATCGCGCCGCTGCTGCTGGCCTGGACCCCGACCGGCCTACCCATCTGGTCACGGCTGTCACGCTGGACCTGCCCCCCGCGTGATCGCAGGCGCAGGCTGAAAGGCGTTTCATGTTCGCGCTGGCAGGGCATCGCAACGTCATGAGCGAAGAGCGGCTGGAAGAAATCCACCAGGCGGCTCTCCGGCTGGCCGAGGAGGTCGGCCTGCTCGTCGCTCATGACGTGCTGCTCGGCAGGCTGGCCGGACGCGACGGCGTCCGTATTGCCGGGCAGCGGGTCCATTTCCGCACCGATGTCATCGAGCAGGCGCTGGAAGCCATGCGCTTCCCTCCCACCCCCTACCCCGACCGCTACAACGTCATCTCCGGCGCTTACATCATCACCACCCAGGACCTTCAAACCGGACAGGTGCGCGAAACGACCCAGCACGACCTTGTCGACCTGACCATCCTCGGCGAGCAGTTGGGGATGGTCGGGTCGCCGGTGGTGCGCCCGCTCGACGTGCCGCAGCCGCTGCAGGAAATCGCCATGTACAAGACGACGTGGGAATACAGCGCGGCGCGGCCTGAGCCGCTGTTCGATACCACGCCCATGTCGAGCGTCGCGGCGGCTGAGACGATCTACGAGATGGCGCAGGCCATCGGCAAGCCCTTTTCGGTTGGCATGTACCTGATCAGCCCATTCCGCTGCCCGCCCGAGGGGTTGAACGTGATCGCCGCCTTCCTCGACCGCGACGTGCCGCTGTGGGTCGGCACGATGCCGGTCGCCGGGCTGACCGCCCCGATCTATCTGCTGGGGGCGCACGTGCAGGCGCTGGCCGAGCTGATGGCCGGCACGGCCCTGCTGTACACGCTGGCCGAGAACCGCGTGCCGATCTACTGGACGCCGATTGACAGCGTGCGCGCCCATCCCTTCGATATGCGCCACGCCATCTTTGTGTATGGCTCGCCCGAAGACCAGGTCGGCACCATCCTTCAGGCTCAGCTTAACCGGCGCTACGGCTGCCCGCTGGTCGCCAAGTCGCTGCTGACGACCGCCCGCGAGCCTGACGAGCAGGCCGCCGCCGAGAAGGCATCGCATACGCTGCTGGCTGCGCTGGCTGGCTTCCGCATGTTCACCAACGCCGGTTTCCTGTCAGACGACGACTACCTCAGCCCCATCCAGCTTGTCATCGACCGCGAGATCGTCGATTATGTGGGCGTGGTGATGAAGGGCGTTGCAGACGACGACAGCGCGCTGGCGCTGGACGCTATCCGCGAGGTGGCACAGGGGGCGGGCGGCTTCATCGAGCACGAGACCACGCTGCGCCATTTCCGCGAGAATGCGTGGGACCCGCCGCTGTTCTCGCACATCGGCCTGAAGGCGTCGTCGGGGGCGCGGCCCGTGCCGCCGCTCGCTGAGCGGGCCCGCGAGAAGGCCCAGCAGTGCATCGCCGCCGGCGACTACGTCCTGCCGGAGCCCGACCGGCGCGTTCTGGCCGCCATTTATCACCAGGCCGCGCAGCGCCTGACGGCGCGCGCCTGAGCCGGTCGTCAGTTCATCAGCACGAAGGTTACCCGTTCCAGGCCTGTCCGGAGGAACACATTCGAAAATGGATAAGACAACAGTACGGCTGGACAATCTGTGCAAGAAGTTCGGCGAGGTAACGGCGGTCGATCACATCAACCTCGACATCACGTCGGGCGAGTTTGTCACGCTGCTGGGTCCGAGTGGCTGCGGCAAGACGACTACCCTGCGCATGATTGCCGGGCTGGAGATGCCGACCAGCGGCGCCGTCTATCTGGAGGACCAGGACTACACCCGCATCCCGCCCGAAAAGCGCCCGGTGAACATGGTCTTTCAGGCTTACGCGCTGTTCCCGCACCTGACCATCGCCGAGAACATCGCCTTTGGCCCCCGCATCAAGAAGTGGCCTGAGGACAAGATTCAGGAGTGCGTCGAAGAGATGCTGCGGCTGGTCCAGCTTGAGAGCTTCGGGCCGCGCCGCCCCGACCAGCTCAGCGGCGGCCAGGCCCAGCGTGTGGCGCTGGCCCGCGCGCTGATCAATGAGCCCAAGGTGCTGCTGCTCGACGAGCCGCTGGGCGCGCTCGATCTGAAGCTGCGCAAGGCGATGCAGCTTGAGCTGCGTGCCATTCAGCAGCGGCTGGGCATGACCTTCGTCTACGTGACGCACGATCAGGAAGAAGCGATGGTCATGTCGGACCGCATTGTGCTGATGAACAAGGGCAAGATCGTCCAGATTGGCACGCCCACCGAAATCTACAACCACCCCGCCAACGAGTTCGTGTCGCGCTTTATCGGCGAGGCCAACCTGCTCGACGGCACGGTCACCAGCCAGAGCGGCGACACCTTCCAGATACAGATCGGCGAACAGGTCGTCGTCGCCGCGCCCGCCAAAGCCGGGATCGCTGTCGGCGATGGCGTCATCGTCTCGGTGCGCCCGGAGCGGATCACGGTCTTTGCGCGCACCGAAGAGGCCCCGCGCGACTGGCCGAACGTCTTTGCCGGCACAGTTGAGAGCGCGATCTTTCTGGGGCCGATCACCCGCTATCACGTCAGGCTGGCCAGCGGCCAGATTGTCATCGCTGACAAGACGGCGGTCAACGGACAGGCCGAGTTCAGGGCCACTGAGCAGGTCTTCGTCGGCTGGGAGACGGCCAACAGCGTCGTTCTCCCGGTATAAGAGCGCCCGCGCCGCGGGCGAGGATAAACCATGCACGACATCACGGCGCGTCCCGACCTGGAACGCATCGAGGCGGCCAAGCAGCGTCTGCGTGACGTGTGGGCCTACCGCCGCGTCGATCGCATCCCGGTGTTTATCCGCATCAGCGGGCGGCTGGGGCACACCCGCCGCGAGATCGTCGAGGACGGCGAGCTGCAATTCCAGGTCAACCGCGACAATCTGGAGCGCAGCCTGCGCGTCCTGCCCGACGATTACATCCCCTACGCGCGGGTGTGGCATGGCTACGTGACCATCGCCACCATGTTCGGGCTGCCGGTCCATTGGGGCCCCGACCCGGAGCAGTCGCCCGGCGTCGGCCACCCCCTGATCGATGACATGCAGCAGGTCTACAGCCTGGAGATGCCCGACGCGTACCGTGACGGCCTGATGCCCGCCAACCTGCGCCTGCAGCGCATCTTCGCCGAGCGTTTTCCGAAATGGGTCTACCTGACCGGCTTCGACCTGGGCGGGCCGCTCAACTCGTGCCGCGACCTGGTCGAAGGCACGGTGCTCTACACGGCCATGATCGACCAGCCGCAGGCGCTGCACCATCTGCTCGACCTGCTCACCGACCTTCAGATCGCCTGCTACGCGGCGGGCGTCGAGGCGGCGGGCGGGCTGGAGCGCATGACCTGCGTCGACATGGCGCAGATATGGGCCCCGGAGGGCCGCAAGGGCTTTGTCAGCGACGATGTGTGCGCGACGATCAGCCCGGCCATGTTCGACACGTTCAGCAAGCCCTACAGCAGCCGCATCTTCGCCCGCTGGCCGGGCGGGCTGCTGCACAACTGCGGCCCGCACCCGGCGGCGGATCGCTACCTGGACCACACCCCGCCGATGAACGGCATCAACTGCTCGTACCGCCACACGCTCAGCTCGCTGCCCGCGCTGCGCAAGGCTTTCGCCGGGCGCGGGCTGGTGCAGGCTATGTTCGACAACGGCGAGACCGCCGAGGAGATGGTGGCGGGCTTCCGCCATTTGATGGAACAGCTTGCGCCCGACGTGATCGCGCTGCCGATGCCGCAGGTCAACGACGCGTGGAGCGACGCCGAGATCGTCGACCTGTACCACGCCATGCGCGAGGTCGCCGTCGAGTACGCGGAAAACATGCGCTGGCATGAGGAAGGCAGCCCGGCATGAGTGTCCTCGCGCGTGACCGCAACTATGGCTGCCGCATCAACGACGAGTACACCTATCGCGGCATGCGGGTCATGGTGCTGGAGAACGACCTGCTGCGCATCAGCCTGCTGCTCGACAAGGGCACGACCATTTTCGAGTATCTGTATAAGCCGCTCGACGTCGACTTTATGTTCCTCAACAACCAGGGCGTGCGCAGCCCCGACCGCCTGCCCACCAACGCCCACTCGCTCGGCTTTCTGACCGACGTGTACGACGGCGGCTGGCACGAGCAGCTTCCTAACGCCGGCAAGCCATCCGACTACGGCGGCACCGAGCAGGGCCTGCACGGTGAGTTGTGCCTGCTGCCCTGGCGCTGGTCGGTGCTGGAGGACACGCCGAGCGCGTCAGCGCGCGCCTGTGGGTGCGCACCTATCGCACCCCGTTCCTGCTCGAAAAGATGCTGACGTTGGAGCGCGGCAGCGCCATGTTGAGCGTCGACGAGCGGCTGACCAACGAGAGCAGCGTCCCGCAAAGTTTCATGTGGGGCCACCACCCGACGCTGGGCGAGGGCTTCCTCGACGAGACCTGCGTGATTGACATTCCGGCCCGGCAGGGCCGCACGCTGCCGCGCTGGTCGCCCGACAACCGCCTGGCGGGCGACGCTCGACTTCACCTGGCCGCACGCGCCCACCGAGGACGGCGGTACGCTCGACCTGAGCCATGTTCTGCCGCGCGGGGCGCATCAGGAAGACGCCGTCTATCTCTCCGATCTGGAAGCAGGCTGGTACGCCGTGACCAGCGCCCGGCGCGGGCTGGGCTTCGGACAGGTGTGGTCGCTCGACGTGTTCCCCTACGCGATCCTGTGGGCCGTCTACGACGGCACGCCCGGCTATCCCTGGTATCGCCAGAACTACAACCTGGCGATGGAGCCGCAGAGCAGCATCCCCGAGGGGCTTGACGAGGCGATACAGGCTGGGACCGCGCTCACCCTCGACGGCGGCGCATCGCTGGAATTGAGTCTCAAGACGGTTGTCTTTACCGGTATGGCAGGCGTGGCGCACATCTCGCCGCAGGGCGAAGTCACGCCTCGGCAGGCCGACGGAGGCTGATATGGTCGTCGCGCTGGACATCGACCACGCTGAGGTCGAGCGGCAGAAGCAGTTTCGCCGCGACCTGTGGGACTACAAGCCAGTCGACCACATCCCGGTCTTCATCTGGCCGACGTGGACCTTCGATCATACCGTGCGCGAGCAGCTAGAGGATGGCGACGTGCAGTTCGCGGACAACGTGCGCACCATCGAGAAGTGCCTCAACCTGCTGCCCGACGATTACATCCCGTGGGCGCGCATCACGCCCGGCTACATGACCATCGCCACCATGTTCGGCATGGAAGTTTTCTGGGGCAGCGACCCCGCCCAGCCGCCCGGCGTGAACGGCCACTTGCTGCACGATCTCCAGCAAATCTACGACCTCAAGCGCCCCACGCTGGCCAACGGCCTGATGCCGGACAACCTGCGCCGCCTGCGCCGCCACGCCGCCGAGCTTCCGCCCGACGTGTACCTGACCGGCATCGACTGCGGTGGCCCGCTGAACTCGCTCAAGGACCTGCTCGACACGAACCTGCTGTACACCGGCTTCTACGACGACCCGGCGGCGATGCATCACCTGCTCAACATGGTGACGGACGTGCAGCTTGAGATTTACCACGCGCTGGTCGCGGCGGTGGGCGGCATCCAGCGCATGACGGGCATCGACTTTGACCCGGTGTGGGCCCCCGAACCATACAAGGGTTTCGTCAGCGACGACATCTGCGCCACCATCGGCCCCGACCTGTTCCGCGAATTCAGCATCCCCTACAACAACCGGCTGTTTGCGCCGTGGGGCAGCGGCCTGATGCACAACTGCGGCCCGAACCCCTGCCAGCACGCCTACCTGGAGCACACGCCGAAGCTCAAGGGGCTGAACGTGGCCTACAAGTACAGCCACAAGGATTTCCCCGCCCTGCGCGAGATTTTCGCTGGCTGGGGGGTGATCCACGTGCTGATGGACAACGAGCTTCAGCCGCAGCAGATGATCAACGCCTTTACGACCACGATGGAGACGCTCGCGCCCGACGTGATCGGCGTGCCCGTCTGCTTCGTCGACGACACCTGGGCCGATGACGACATCACGGCCCTGTACCAGGACATGCGCAAGATCGCCGACGAGTATGCCGCCAGCATGAAGTGGGTTGGCGCGCCGGCCTGAACCTGAATTCTTCACAAGGAGCACAGCACAAATGCTGAGGATGGTGACCCCATGACCACACTGACATCCCGTGAGCGCATGCTGCGCGCGCTCACCCACCAGGACGTTGATCATATCCCCTGTGCCTTCATGAGCTTCACCGCGCTGCGCAAGCGCCTCAACGAAGACATGTTCGAGCTGTCAAAGGCCGAGCTGGGCATGGGCCTCGACTCGATCCTGTTCATCCCTTCGGCGGGACGCCCGCTGCGCCGCGACCACCCCGACCTGCGCGGCCTGCCGGTCCGCTTCCACCCCGAGGTGACCGTCAAAGAGTGGAAGGAAGACGCGCCGGGCGGCTACCCGATCCTCCACAAGGAGTACACCACGCCCGCCGGCAAGCTCACGACGGCGGTTCAGACCTCGGATGACTGGCCGCACGGCGACCACATCCCGTTCATCGACGACTACCAGATTCCGCGCGCGCTCAAGCCGCTGGTCACCGAGCCAGCGGAGCTTGACGCGCTGCGCTATCTGCTGGCCCCGCCCAGACAGGAAGACGTCGACGCCTACCACGAGGAAGTAAAACGCGCGCGGGCCTTCGCCGACGAACACGGCGTACTGTTGGTCGGCGGCTGGGGCGTCGGCATGGATATGGTCAACTGGCTGGTCGGTATGCAGCAGTTGATGCTCCTGTCGATGGACAACCCGCAGTTCGTGACTGACCTGCTGGAGATCATCCACCGCTGGAACGTGCAGCGCATGGAGCTGGTCCTGTCCGCCCCGGTCGACCTGTACATCCGCCGGGCGTGGTACGAGGGCTGCGACTTCGTGCTGCCGAAGTTCTACCGCCAGGCGATTGCGCCCCGCCTCAAGGCGGAGGTTGACCTCGCCCACCTGCGCGGTGCGAAGTTCGGCTACATCTGCTCCAGCGGCACCAAACCGATGCTCGACGACTACACCGGCATCGGCTTCGACGTGCTGATCGGCCTCGACCCGATCCAGGGCACCCACACCGACATGCCGCTGATGAAGCAAAAGCTGGGTGGGCAGATCGCGCTGTGGGGCGGCGTCAGCGGCGCGGTGACCGTCGAGCGTGGGTCAGAGGACGAGATCCGCGCAGCGGTCCGGCGGGCGGTGGATACGCTGGGCCCCACCGGCCTGATCCTTTCGCCGGTCGACAATATCACCGTCGACGAGTCGCTGACCTGGCATAACATCGACGTGTTCATCGACGAATGGCGTAAGTGCTGGTAGGGAGTCGCCGCGCATGGCGGTAGCGAAGCTGCTCGGCATTGATGTCGGCACGTCGAGCGCCAAGGCGGTCCTTATCGACGCCGGCGGCGAGGTGCTCGCTTCGGCCAGCCGCGACCACCCGACCTACATGCCCGCCCCCGGCCAGCGCGAGCAGGAAGCCGAGGACTGGTGGCAGGGCGCTGCCGCCAGCATCCGCGAGGTGCTGGCCGCAAGCGGTGTCCCGCCCGGCGAGATCGCTGCGATCAGCCTCAGCGGGCAGGGCTGCGCCTGCCAGCCCATCAGCCGCGAGGGCCAGCCGCTGGGCCGCGCCATGATCTGGACCGACGAGCGCGCCACGCCCGAGCAGGCCCGCATCCGCGAGATTTTCGGTGGCAGGCTGGGTGAGGTCGCCGGCAACCAGATCTACGACCAGCCTGAGCCGCGCATGCTGTGGCTGCGCGACCACCAGCCGGAGCGTTACGCCGCCGCCGACCTGTTCGTCACGACCGTCAGCTACCTGATCCTGCGCCTGACCGGCGAGCGCGCCGCCAACACCTCCGACTGGGGCTTCCACCTCGCGTTTGACCGCGCGGCGCTGACCTGGAACGCGACCTTTCTCGACGCGGTGGGGATCGACGCGGCGAAGTTCCCGCGTCTGGTCGCGCCCACCGAAGTGGTCGGCGGCGTCAGCCCGCAGGCCGCCGCGCAGACGGGTCTCATGGCCGGCACGCCGGTCGTCGCCGGCGGCCAGGACGCGACTGTCTCTGCGCTGGCGGTCGGCGCATTCACGCCGGGCCAGTCGGTATACATGCGCGGCACCACCGATCTGTTGAGCGTGTGTACCGATCAGCCCGGCTACCAGCCGGGGCTGTACACCACCTGCGGCGTGCTGCCGGGGCAGTTCATGGGCTACGACATGAACGAGGTCATCGCTGCCGGGGGCAGCTACAAGTGGCTGGCGCAGCGCCTGCACCATCGCGCCGATGATACCACCTTCGAGGCGATGGATCGTCAGGCCGAGCAGTCGCCGCCGGGGGCGGGTGGGCTGGTCTTCCTGCCCTACCTGTTCATGTCGACCAACCCCGACCCGGCCCGGCGGCGCAGCGGCGGCTTCGTTGGGCTGACGGTCTCGACCGAAGACGGCGACCTGTGCCGCGCGGTGATGGAGGGCACAGCCTTCGCCCTGCGTGAAGCCGTCGAGCGGATGGGCGCGTCTGGGATCGTTACCCGCGAGCTTCGCGCCACCGGCGGCCCCACCCGCAGCGACCTGTGGAACCACATCACCGCCGACGTGACCGGCCTGCCGCTGATCCTGCCCGTCTCCAGCGCCGGGGCGGCCTACGGCGCGGCGCTGCTGGCCGGGCTGGGCGTGGGCGTCTACCCGCTGGACGATGGCTGTGCGGCGCTGCGCGGCGTGGTCAAACTGCGTGGCAGCGTCCGGCCCGACCCGGCCCTTCGTCCGGCCTACAATGCGTCATACGCGGCCTTCTGCCGGCTGACGCACGCGGTCAGCGGCCTCATGCCGCTTTGACCATCCGACACAGGTCCCGTATGATTTTTGAAGAGATTGGGAACAACCTGAGTGCGAGGCAAAACAGGCCATGACAACCAATCGGCAGTTGAGGATTCTGAACCACCTGGCGATCAACGACGAGATGGATGTGATCACGTTGAGCGAGCTGCTGAACGTTTCCACGTCGACCATCCGCCGCGAGCTGACCCTCATGGAAGACAGCGGTCTGCTGGTGCGCACGCATGGCGCGGCGCGGCTGCCCACCCCCATCAGCTACGAAGCGCCCTATGAGAAGCGTGCCGCCGATCACATCGAAGAGAAGCGCAAGATCGCGGCTGTCGCCAAGCAGTTGATCGCATCCGGCAGCGTGGTGGGCATCATGGGCGGCACCACCTGCACCGAGCTGGCCCGCCAGATGCGCGCCATGGAGCAAGTCACCGTTGTGACCAACGCGCTGAACATCCCGCTGGAGCTGCAGGGGCGCATCACCAAGCGGGTGATGGTCACCGGCGGCATCCTCAACCAGAACTCCTACGAGTTGATCGGCAGCCAGGCGTCGGCCAGCCTGGAGAACGTCCACCTGGCGATGGCCTTCATCGGCGTATCGGGCATCAGCGCTGAGTTTGGCCTGTCGATGTCGGACGAGCCGGAGGCGGCTGTGGGGCGCTCGTTCATGCAGGCCGCCGACCGGACCATCGTGCTGGCCGATTCGAGCAAGGTCGGCCGGGAGACGTTCGCGCGGCTGTGCCCGCTGAACGGGCTGCAAACGCTCGTCACCGACGACGGCATCGGCCTCGACCAGCTCGACGCGCTGCAAAGCGCCGGCCTCGAAGTCATCGTCGCCCCGCTCAAAGGCTGAGCAGGCCTGTCACACCGTGATGGGATAGCGCCCGCAGCGCAGCGCTTCGTCCAGCATGGCGCGGTAGTTGTCGAGGCTGACGTAGCTCGGCACCGTGTTGCCTGAGCCCAGGCAGTAGCCCCCGCCCGGCGCAACGTCGCGCAGCAGGCCGCGCACCTGCTGCCGGACATCCTCCGGCGTGCTGCGGCACAGCACGTCCACGTCGATGTTGCCCACCACGCAGAACACGTCGCCATAGCGCCGCTTCACCTCGCGGATGTCCATCGCCTTTGGCTCGATGGGCTGCAGCGCGTTGACCCCGCATGCGGCCAGGTCGTCCATCACGTCCCATAGCACGCCGTCGGAGTGATACAGGAACGGGCGTCCTGCCCGCCGGCACATCTCGCCGATCTGCTTCATCCACGGGAACAGGTGCTGCCGGTAGACCTTCGGTGAGATCATAAAGCCGGTCGCATACGCCAGGTCGTCGCTGTACCACACCGCTTTGACCGTCTCATACGACAGCAGCGCCTCGCAGATCTGTACCGCCAGCCTGCCTAGCTGATCGAAGATGTGCGCTACAAAATCCGGCTGGTCGAACAGCGCATAGGCGAACTGCTCGAATCCCATCGCTTCCCACGCGTAGGTGAAGATGTCGCCCCACGCCCCGATCAGCCCCATGCCCGACGGCAGGTGCTGCGCCGCCGTCTCGAAGTATGTGAAGTCGACCTCGTCCAGCGTGGGCAGCGGGTGCGCCTCCAGGTCGTCCCAACCCGCGATCAGCCCCGTTCCCTCCGACGCCCAGCGCCGCTCACCGCTCGCCGTGTTCTCGTCCCTGGCGATGGTATCCGTGCGTGATGAGTCGTAGAACCAGATCGTCGGCGCATCCGGATATACGGTGATGCAGTCGTAGCCCGCCTGGTACCAGAACGTGATGTCGTCGGCCACGCTGGTGATGGGGCGGCCCAGGAAGGCCGCCTTGACCTCTGGGTCGACGATCAGCTCCAGCAGCGGCACGCGATCCGGTTGGCCGCCGCGCAGCGCCGTCAGCAGGCGATTGTAATCAGGGTCTGGCTGCATCCTCGGCTCCCGCAATCGGATAAGTGCCATACGCCCGCCCCGCCTCGAAGAACGCTACGACGTTCTCCGGCGGCACCTCCGGCGCAATGTTGTGGATCGATGCGAACACGTACCCGCCGCCCGGCGCGAGCATCGCGATCTGCTGCCGCACGTCGCGCCGGATGTCCTCCGGGGAGCCAAAGCTCAGCACCTCGTTCTCGATGCCCCCGCCGAAGAAGCCCAGCGCCTCGCCGAATTCACGCTTCAGCGTGTCGGCCTGCATGCCCTTCGCGGTGTACTGCACCGGGTTCAGCCCGTCGATCCCGATTTCGATGAAGTCGGGGATCAGCGGCGCGACCGCGCCATCCGAGTGCAGGTAAATCCGGGCGTCGGTCAGCGTGTGGATGTGTGCCACCAGCTCCGCCAGCAGCGGTTTATAGACCTCGTCGGAAGGTATCCGGCGAGAACAGC
This sequence comes from uncultured Chloroflexia bacterium, assembly GCA_963787375.1. Lineage (GTDB taxonomy): Bacteria > Chloroflexota > Anaerolineae > Aggregatilineales > UBA3940 > CAWBCR01. The sequence continues at coordinate 702,319 of CAWBCR010000017.1, forward strand.
AGGTTCTGCTGCCCGCCGTAGTCGTCGCTGATGACCACCATTTGCAGCCAGTGGCCCACGTCCTGCAGCAGCATGCTGTAGAACGGCTTGATGTGCTCTGCGTACACGCGTTCCGCCAGCTTGATCGCATACGCACGGTTGAGCGCCAGATCGACGAACAGGTTCTCCGTCCCGCGCAGGCTGCTTGAGATCTCGTAGATGCCCCATGCGCCATCGCCCACCAGTCCGTAACCGGACTCGTACAGGCGGCGGGCCTTGTCGACCAGCCCGGCCATCCGGTCGTGTGCCGTCATGTCGGGAAACCGGTAGCGCGCCAGCTCGCTCTCGCTGCCCTCTTTCAGCGGGTAGGCGATCTGGTTGTAGAAGCCGCCCCCCGCCTTGAAGCTGCGCCCGAACTCGTCTACGTACGTCTCGCGTCCCGCCCCCCACGCGACAGGCCCCTCACGCGGCACGATCCAGCGCACGTCCACGTCGAGCGCGTCGTACAGCCGCTCGTCGGGGTCGGCAAGCTGGAGGATGTTGTCGATGATGGTGGGTTCTTCCGTCGATGGGTAGCCCAGGTAGTCGAGCAGCCGCCGGTGCGCCGCCACGTTGATCGCGCATTCAGGCCCGCCAAACGCGATAGGCACCCAGTCGGGCTCGCGGTGGTTGAGCGCTATCTCCAACCGCTGGCGGCGGTTTGCCGATGTCATGCCAGCGGCCCTACAGCTCGATCTTGACTTTGAACACCCGCAGCGCAATGACCAGCAGCGTGAATGTCATGGCCAGCAGGATCGTCGACAGCGCGTTCAGCGCCGGGCTGACGCCCCGCTTTAGCATGCTCCAGATGATCATCGGCATGGTGCTCTGGTTGCCGATGACGAAGTAGGTCGCCACGAACTCGTCGAACGAGATCGCAAACACCAGCAGCATCGCGCCGATGATGGAGGGCCGGATCAAGGGGAACAGCACCAGGCGTATCCGCTGCCAGGCGTTAGCCCCCAGGTCGCGCGCGGCGTCCTCAATCGACCAGTCGAAGTTGTGGAAGCGAGCGTTGACGATCAACACGACATACGGCGTCGTGAACACGATGTGCGCCAGGATCACCGTCCACAGCGAGCGGTTGATCCCGAAGAAATAGAAATACGAAAGCATCGCGATGCCCAGCACCAGCCCCGGAATGAGGATCGGGACGGTGAGAAACCCCAGGATCATGCTGTTGAAGCGCGACTTGAACCGGTTGAGGCCATACGCGCCCAGCGTTCCGAGGATCCCTGCCCCGATGGAGGCGGCAACCGCCACGATGGCGCTGTTGCGGAACCCCAGCAGGTACAGCCGGCGCGAGAAGACCTCCTTGTACCATCGCAGCGTGAACCCGACCAGCGGGAACGAGCCCAGCATGCTGTCGTTGAACGAGAAGACCATGATTAGCACCAGCGGGACAAACAGCAGGACCACCACCAGGTAGGTGTACCACTTCAGCCACGGGATGCGCATTGTCCTACCCTCTCAGTCCCAGCTTGTTGGCCAGCCACCCGCCTGCCACGAACAGGATCAGCAGTGTGACGACCACAAAGAAGGTGATCGCCGAGCCCAGCGGCCAGTTTGACGCCACGCCGAACTGGCTGGTGATCGCGTTCCCGATTAGCTGCCCATCGCTGCCGCCCAGCAGCGCCGGTGTCACGTAATCGCCCGCGGTCAGCACGAAGGTAAAGACAAACCCGGCCACCACGCCCGGCATGCTCAACGGCAGGGTCACCTTCCTGAACGTCTGGGCTGCACCTGCACCCAGGTCGCGCGAGGCCTCGATCAGCGAATAGGGGATGTTCATCAGCGCGGAGTACAGCGGCAGCACCGTGATCGGCAGGAACACGCTGGTGAGCGTCACGACCACTGCGAACTTGGAATAGATCAGCCAGCTAAGAGGCTCCCGTATCAGCCCGACTGCCAGCAGCGCGCTGTTGATCATCCCACTGCCGCCCAGGATCGTCTTCCAGGCGTAGACGCGCACCAGGTAGCTGCTGAACAACGACAGGATCATCAGCAGCAAAATGGCCTCGCGCCCTTCCTTCATACGGAAGACCATCGCGTAGGCTACCGGGTAGCTCAGCACGACCGTCACCAGACCGGTGATAAGCCCGATGCTGACCGACCGGCTGATCAGGATGAGGTATGCCCTGTCCTGCACCACGCGCACGTAATTCGCCAGCGTCCATTCGCGAACGATCTCGAATCCGTCGATCCGCCAGAAGCTGTAGATCAGGAACACGAAAATCGGCGCGACGAACAGCAGCACCATGTAAGCCACTGGCGCGCCGATGCTGATCAGCGGCCCCGTGCGGACAGCGGGGCGATTCCTATCCATTATGTGTCCTCAACTAACCTCGATGCCGTTATCGAAGCGTTCGAATGAAAAGTCCTGCCCTCTCTATGGTGCAGGGAGGGCAGGGCTTGCAGTCGTTGGCTAGGAGGTCTTGATCTCCTCCCAGGTTGAAACGTAATCGCCGTAGGTTGCGACAGTGGGATCGTCGCTGCTCTGCGGTGGGTCGGGCGGGAACGGTGTCTTGGCCAGCATGGCGTCCATGTTGGCGTAGTCGCCTTGCATCTCCGCCGGCAGCAGCGGCACGACGTTCTTGTTGGTCATCCACTGGTTCAGGTAGACGGCCAGGCTGGCCTGCCCCTCGGGCGAGGTCATCTGGTTGATGAACGCGTAGGCCGCGTCGAGGTTGGCCCCGGTGGGGATGACGTAGTTGTCGCACCAGCCGTAGGTGCCCTCCACCGGGACTTTCCACTTCAGCGTGGTGCCCTTTTCCGCTGCCCAGCCGATCACGGCCACCCACACGCCTGAGGACAGCCAGGCTTCCTCGCGGGCCAGCACGTCGGCCATCTCGCCGTAGCTGGGGACCATGGCGCGGGCGTTCGCCTTGAGCGGCAGGTACCACTCCTTCGCCTTGGCCAGATCGTCTTTGCTCACCAGCTTACTGACATCCGCCCCGCTCGCAATGAGCGCGATGTCAAGCTCCTGCAGGGCCTCATCGAGGATGATGACCTTGTCCTTGTATTTGGGATCCTTCAGGTCGCTCCAGGAGTTGATCCCATCCGGGACGTAGGTCGGGTTGTAGGCGTTGGGTGTGTTGCCATGTGTGAACGGAACGGAGTAGCGCTTGCCGTCGACCTGCTCCCATGGCTGGTTCTTGAACGTATCCATGATGTCGCCCCAGTAGGTCAGGCGGGACGTGTCGAGGGGCTGGAGCAGGTTGTTCTGGACCATCGAGGCGATGGTGCCGTGATAGATGCTGACCACGTCATACTGGCCGGAGCCGCCGGCTTTCAGCTTGCTGAAAATCTCGTCGTTGCTGCCACCATAGGTCGAGTTGACGACGATGTTGTTGGGGTCGGTCAGCGGTTTCAGCGCCTCTTCGTAATCGTAGCCTTCCCATCCAAGATAGTTGATGGTAATGCCCTTGATGTTGCCGCTTGTGCCGCCACCGGCGCTTGGCGCTGCGTTGCAGGCGGCGAGTGCCAGCCCTGCGCCAGCCATCGCGGTTGTCTTCAGAAAGGCGCGTCGTGAGAATCTACGGGGATCTCGGCTGTACATGATATTTGCCTCCAGTTGTGCGGGTATCCTGACTATGCCATTCCATGCTTCGTGATCATCAGCGAAGCCAGCCAAGGCATCGTGTTACATTCGCGGTTTATCCTCCTTCGGTCGTCTCTGACCCGCTTGTGCGGGGCGAGCGACATGTGTGACCGAGATATGCCGGTCGTGCGGACGCCATCAAGTCGACTGAACAGCCGGCGCGCTCTGAACGCGCCACTGGAATGAACTGCTGCCGGTCGTAATAGGCCTTGCAGGAATGTATCTCGTGGTTGAATTGCCGCGCTGTGAGTGAGTGCATGCTGTTCGGCCCTGAATTGAGCGCCTGCATCGGTCGATCACATGCGGCGCTGAAATCTGCCGGCGAGGTTGGCGGGGCACACAAAACAGGAAGACGCCCCGGCTCTGGAATGCATTTCCCTGGATACGAAGACAGATCGCGGGCAGGCCCGAAATGTTGGCTGTCAGCCATGCCCGAATGACCGGCTCTCGTTGTCGAAAACCGGCATCGATGGTTAAGAGTCTGGTGCGTTTGCCCGGCCTGGAGCAGCGCCCCGCATTTCCTGATCCGTTTACAACATATCACGGTTCTGCTTCTTTTGTCAAGATATGAGCAAATTCGTGACCGTTTTGCAGCCGGGGATCGCGAACCTGGGCTTAACCGGCCCAAACGAACCCCGCATGCCTCGTATGATCCAGGTGCTGCGCGATCCATTCGATGAACTGCTGCGTCGTGGCAAACGTCGCCTGCGGACCCTGCGCCGCCAGTGCCTCCGCGTCTGCGTTGGGAGCCCACGCCGCCCCCAGTGCGATCACCCCGACCTGCTGCGCGTCCCGCATGTCGGACGGCGAGTCGCCGATGTAGAACACCCGCTCAGGCGGCATCGACCACGCCGCCAGCACCTTCTGAAGGTGCGTCGGCTTGACCGGCCCATCTGGCGAGCCGGTCTCCAGCAGGTCGAACGCCCCGGCCAGCCCCGCCGCTTCCAGCGAGAAGGCGGTGGTGCCCGGGCCCTTCCCGGTGACCACGGCGACCGGCACGCCGCGGCTTTTCAGCAGCCGCAGCGCCTCTTCGACGCCGGGAAAGGGCTTCACATCCCACTGGCTGAACAACGCCTCGTATTCTTCAATGTAGGCCGCCAGGCATTCTTCCCAGCGTTCCGGCACCGCCCGCTGGATGATCCCTTCCTCGCTGGTCCCGAACAGCGCGACGATCTCATTCTCGCCGTACGGTCGACCGGCGAACCGGTTGATGGCCCGTTGAAACGCTTCGAGGGCCAGTGGCACGGTGTCGATGACCGTTCCATCCAGATCGAATATTGCGCCCGCGATCTGCATCGCCCTGCCCCTCAGTGCGATGTGTCGATCCAGTACGCCAGGTTGTGCGGCTCGTCCGGGTTCAGCCCGGCCTCGATAGCGCGGTAGTACGCCATGTACTGCACGGCGGGCATGTACAGGATCTGCCGGACGTACTCGCCCAGCCCTGAGCCGACCTCCAGCAGGTAATCCGCGCTGTCGGCAGCGCCGGGAACGGCCTTGTCGCAGATCGCCCATGTGACCCCGCCTAGCGCCTTCATGTCCTTCAGCAGCCGTGCCTCCTCCTCGCCGGCACTGTCGGAGAAGAACACTGTCACCAGCATGTGCGCATCGACGTTCGACTGCGGCCCGTGCCGGAAGTCGAGCGCCGGGTAGCAATCTGAGGGCAGCAGCACCATCTCCTTGATCTTGAGCTGGCTTTCGTGGGCGACGCCATACAGCGGGCTGTTGGCCAGGAACGCGTAGCGGGTCAGGTCGGCGCGCTGCCCGATCTTCTGGCCCATTTCGTGAAAGGCCTGCATTGCCGCTTCGCACGCGGCAGGCAGCCGCTTGAGCTTGCCCAGATAGGCGTCGTCCTGCCCGGCGATGGCCGCGATCAGCTGCGTCACCAGGATCATCCCCGTCAGCGAGCGGGTGGTGATGACCGCCTTCTCGACCACCGGCGACAGCACAAAGGCCAGGCCGCTTTCCACCGCCAGCGGGCTGCCTTCTGTGCAGGTGATCCCGATCGTGCCGATCCCGCGTTCGTGCAGGCGGTGCAGCGCATTGATCACCTCGGTCGTCTGGCCCGAGCGCGAGCTGAGGATGGCCAGCGTCTTCCGTTTTTCGCTCAGGACGCTGTCAGGGAACAGGTACACGTCGGCAGCGGGCACCGCCCGCGCCGCGATCCCTGCCCGGGCCTGCATCACCGGCGCGCCGCACTGCGACGCGTTCAGCCCCGACCCGCACCCGCTAAAGACTACCTCGTCGACCCCGGCGAACATCGCCCGGACTGCTTCCGCCTTCGCCATCACCTGTGGGATCAGCTCGGCCCAGGCAGCCGGCTGGCTGCTGATCTCGCCGTGGCTGGCGTAGTCTGTTCGAAAGGATGCCATCGATGGTGCTCCTTGCCTGTGTGGAATGTGGATGTGTGACGCCGCTCAGGTGGCCGCGCCGGGCTGCCCCGCGATAAACCGCTCGACCTCGGCGGCGCTCGGAGACGTGGATGTCGCGCCGGGAGTCGAGGCGCCAATGGCCCCGCAGCCGTTGGCGAAGCGCAGCGCCTCCGGCAGCGCACGCGCCCGCGCCACCAGCGCGTATATCAGCCCGGCGTTAAAGCAGTCGCCCGCGCCGGTGGTTTCCACCGTCTCGATCTGGAAGGCCGGGGCCTGCCAGACCTCACTGCCCGCCTGTGCCAGCGCGCCGTTCTCTCCCCTTTTGATCACGATCGTCTTTCCGAGTCGGCTCAATGCCGCTGCTGCTGCTTCCGCCGACCGTGCGCCGGTCAGGTGCAGCGCCTCGACCTCGTTGGGCATGAAATAGTCGACGTGCGGCAGCAGATCGGCCAGGTTCGCCTCCCAGCGATCCGCCGGGTCCCAGCCGCAATCCAGTGACGTACTCAGCCCGGCTTCCTTTGCCGCCCTGAATAGCCCGGCGAAACCGGGGCGCAGCCCATGCTGAATGAAGATCGACCCGCTGTGCAGGTGGTCATACTGGCCTAGCTGGTCCAGTGGGATGTCCTCCAGCCGCAGCGCCGTAATTGACCCCATATAGGTGACCAGCGCGCGGTCGCTGGGGTACGACAACGCCACGCAGGCCCCGGTGTGAATGGTGGGGTCCTGGATCAGGTGGCTTACCCCGATGCCCCGCTGTGCCAGCTCGCTCGCGGCGAACGCGCCCAGCGCATCGCCGCCCACCTTGCCCCACAGGTCGACCGCTGCACCCAGCCCGGCCAGGCTGCTGGCGCAGTTAGCCGACGAGCCGCCCGGAACCAGCGTGATGCGCTCGCAGGTGCGTTCCTGCCCCGGCGTGGGCAGCCCGTCTATGCCGCTGACGATGATGTCGACGTTGACGTCGCCCACCACCAGGAATCGTTTCATGCCTCGGCCTGTGGGAAATGTACCAACAATACAATATAACAATATTATAAGTTGACTTCGGAGCCTGTCAAGCTGAACGATGCGTCAGACGACGTAAAAGGAGGATTCGATAAGTTGGGTAAGTCTGCACGGGTGGATGTCGCCGTGCCTGAGCCTGCCTAACCCTTCAGCGCGCCGGCCATCAGCCCCCGCAGGAAGTACCGCCCCAGCAGGATGTACACCAGCAGCGTCGGCAGCGCCGCCAGCAGCGCGCCCGCCATCTGCACGTTCCACTGCACGATCTGGCTGCCCGCCAGGTTGTTCAGCGCCACCGTCACCGGCCAGGTCGAGTTCTTGGTCAGCACCACCGCGAACAGGAAGTCGTTGTAGGCCTGGGTGAACTGCCAGATCAGCACCACCACGAAACCCGGGATCGACAGCGGGAACACGATGTAGCGGTACAGGCCGATCAGCCCCGCCCCGTCGATACGCCCCGCCTCCAGGACCTCGGTTGGGACGCCTGCGTAGTAGTTACGGAAAATCAGAGTCGTGATCGGGATGCCGTAAATGATGTGCACCAGAATCAACCCGGTGATCGAGCCGCGCAGCCCCAGTGTCTCCATGAACTGCACCAGCGGGATCAGGATGCTCTGGTACGGGATAAACATCCCGAACAGCACCAGCGTGAAGATGATGTCCGAGTATTTGAACTTCCACTTGGAAAATATGTAGCCGTTGACCGACCCCACCATCGACGAAATGATCGATGACGGGATGACCAGCTTCATGCTGTTGCCCAGGTTGGGGGCCAGCGCCTTGAAGGCCGCGATGAAATTGTCCAGGTGGAAGCCGGACGGCAGCGCCCACATGCGCTGGAGGTCTACCTCGGCGAAGCTCTTGAGGCCGGTTACCAGCAGCACGTAGATCGGCATCAGGAAGAAAGCCGCCATGAAGACCAGCAGGATGTACATCAACACGCGCGAAATGCGCCGGGGAAGATTGGTGCTGGTCATACGCCCGTCTCCGTTCGCATGCTGTTAACAAGGTAGGGGATGATCAGCACCGCCACCGTCACCAGCATGAAGATGCCAATGGCCGCCCCCTGTCCGTAGTTTTGCCCGTCGAACGTGGTGCGCCACATGTACACGCCGGGCACATCCAGCGCGATGCTGTTCTGGCTGATGGCCACGATCAGGTCGAAGATCTTCAGCGAGATGTGCCCCAGGATGATCACCGCGCTCAGCGTCACCGGGCGCAGCAGCGGCAGGATCACGTAGCGATAGATCTGGAACTCGCTCGCCCCATCGACCCGCGCGGCTTCCCGCAGGTCCTCGGAGATGCTGCGCAGCCCGCCCAGGTACAATGCCATCGTGAAGCCCGACATCTGCCACACCGCCGGGATCGCGACGAACGCGATGCCCCACGGCGGCGGTGTCAGGTGCCAGCGGCTGATCAAAAAGTCGAGCCCCAGGCTTTGAAAGATCAGATTGATGCCGCTGATCCGTGTGCCCGTTGCCGAGTTCATCAGCCAGCGCCAGATCACACCGGTCACGATGAACGAGATCGCCATCGGGAACAGGAAGATGCTGCGGAACAGGTTCTCGCCCTTGATGTGCTGGTCGAGCAGAATCGCCAGCATCAGGCCAATCAGCAGGCTGAAGATCAGGAACAGCACCGTGAAGATGGCCGTATTCCGCACGTCGATGCCAAAGCGCCGGTCGTGCAGCAGTTCCGCATACTGCCTCAGCCCCGCGAACGTGTAATCGGGCATCATCCCCGTCCAGTTGGACAGCGAAACGCGGACCGACCAGCCGATGAACCCGTACACGAAGATCGCAATCGCCACGATGGATGGCGAAACCAGCGCAATGCCGATCAGCCGGTCCCGGTTCATCTGCAACCATTTCAGGGGTGGCTGGGTCTTCACGGATTCCCTGACGGCCGGCACTTGTGAGGCGCTCATGGAATTCCCCCAGGAATGAGGATCGGATTAGGCCTATTCTACAGGATGCCCGCCCTAACACCAATCAAGGCAACCAGGCGGATTGATTGCATAGGGGGCGAGCCGCAGCCAGCTTCTGTCTTCCCCTTGCACGAGCACTCCGGGCCGGAATAGACAGAGGGGCGGATGAATTAATCCGCCCCTCATACCTATCTATGGATGTAATCCCTTATTGGTTGGGATAAGCCGCCGCCGCAGCCACCAGCGCGGACTGGAAGGCCGCCACATCGCGGTCAGTCAGGAACAGGCCGAGCGCTGTGTTGATCTCGTTCTTCCAGGTGTCGTTGGCGACCACACCGTGGGTCAGGCTGCCGACCACACGATCGGTCTTCCAGTCGGCTATCGCCGTCTGCAGATACGCATTGAACAGCGACGGATCGCAGTCGGTGCGAGAGCAGATCGAGCCCTTGACCGGGTTGAAGGCTTCCTGCCCGGCCCTGGAGCCGGCGATGGTCAGCCACGCCATAGCGCCGTCGGGATGCGGGGCACCCTTGGCCAGCGTGAAGCTGTCGCTCAGGAATGAGAACACGCCTTTCGTCCCCGGAGGCGACGCCCAGCCGTAGTCCGTGCCGGGGACCAGGCCCAGGTTTCCGCCGGCGGTATCGCCGGAGAAGTAGCCATCCGCCCAGTCGCCCATGATGTTGAAGGCCGCATCGCCATTCGCGACAAGCTGCGAGGCATCCTGCCAGGTCAGCGAAGCCGCGTCAGCGTTGACGTGGTCCAGCACCTTCGAGTAGACGTCCAGAGCGGAGGTCACGTCGGCGCCGCTCCAGTCATTGCTGCCGTCCCACAGGGCCATGTAACCATCGGGGCCCAGCTCGCCCAGCATCACGACTTCCATCAGGTGCATGGCCGTCCAGGCCTCGCCCATGCTCAGGCAGATCTTGCCCTTTGCCTCGATGGCATCGCAAGCGGTGAAGAACTCATCCCAGGTGGTGGGGACACTCACGCCGGCGTCGGCCAGCACGGCGGGGTTGTACCACAGCACGTTGGCGCGGTGGATGTTCACCGGCACCGAGTAGATGTTGCCATCCTTCGAGATGAGCGGGAGGAGCGTGTCGGGCAGGACGGCTGTCAGGCCGTTGGCGTCGAAGAAATCGTTCAGGGGCTCAATCTGGCCGGCTGCCACGTACGTGCCGATGATTTCCTGACCGGCGTGCGCCTGCCAGGAGTTCCGGCGGGTCGCCCGCCTGGAGGCGGCTGGCCAGAACCGCGCGGGCATTCGTGCCAGCGCCACCGGCCACGGCAGCGTTGATGAACGTGATGTTCGGATACTGGGCATCAAAGACCTTCATCATGGCTTCCAGGCCTGCAGCTTCGCCGCCGCCCGTCCACCACGAGAAGACCTCGACTTCGCTCGTCGCAGCCGTTGGAGCGGCGGCTTGTGGAGTTGGGGTCGCCGGAGCGCAGGCTGCGAGAACCACAGCAGCCAGTAGTAGCGCGAGAACCAGCAGCACTTTCTTATTCATTTCTTCTCCTCACAAACGTGAAATAGGGTCGTACAACGTGTGCCAGTACGTTCTTGGGGATACAAACAGCTATCGTCTGGTGCCTCCTTGATACACCGGTTAAGGGGACCCGTCGGATGGGGATAGCGTGGCACGAACGCGCAAAACATACCGCTTACATGATCCATACTAACCCAGATTCTTATCTTAGTCAATAATATTTGGTAGCGCTCCCAGAATGCGCTGGCGGCGGGCTGTCAGCTAGAAGTCCCTCTGTTCGGCATTCAGGTGGTCGAGCAGCACGTGGCGCTGGAGAGCTTCGCCGCGCCTGAGGCAGAGGCGCACGGGCTGTGATGCAGGCGCAGGTATCATGTTGTTTGCTGGCCATAGGCGGCTTATAATCTCCCGCGTTGCATAGGCGGCAGCCGGGTGTCTGTGCCATGCGGGCTTCCCGCGGGCGCTGTGCCGCAGGTGCCGAGTCCCTTTCCCCCGGCCTCACGCGAGCGTAGACAGGTACATAATATGAAGATTATCACCGGCATGCATCGCAGCGGCACTTCTATGATCTCCAACATGCTCTATGAGCTGGGGGCTCATTTCGGTGCCAAAGAGCTGCTGCTGGAAAGCGACCGCTGGAACGAGCGCGGCTACTTCGAGAACCAGGAAGTCTTCATCCTGAATGATTACATCCTGATGGGTGACCTCGCGCCGGTCTATCTGTACCGCACCACGCCCCCCGACGACCGCGGCCCGCTGCTCAACTTCATTATGAACATCGTGCTGCTGCGCTACATCCCGATAGGCCTCACAGGTGGCAGGTACATCCACCGGCGTGCCCAGCGCAAGGCGGCTCAGATCCGCCGGCTGGATGCGAAATACCGCAGCATGTACATCAAAGACCCGCGCTTCTCGCTGCTCATTGGGGATTGGGCGCGTATCGGTGAGGTGGACCGGGTGCTGTATTGCTATCGCCATCCGGTTGAGGTCGCCCAGTCGGTCAAACGTCGCAACGGGACGCCCGATTGGCTGGCCTATTTTCTGTGGTCAACTCACGTATCGCAGTTTCTGGCAAGCGGTCGCGGTGTCCCTACGGTTATCGTGAATTTCAACAACTTCTTCGATGAGACTGAGCGCCACAACGAGATGAAGCGGCTGTTCAATTACCTGGGCCTCTCGTATACCAGAGAACACGCCCAGGCGGTGCTCGACAACGTTCTCGACAACCGCCTGCACAAAAATCTGCATGCCGGTCAGCCGCTGCCTGAATCGGTGGATGCGCTTTTCCGTAAGCTCAATCGCTATCACGCCGCTCACGCCGACCTGACGCCGCTTGAGCCGCTTGACGAGCCGGCTGAGATGGCTCGGTCTGAGGTGGGTGGGGCCTCTTGATTCAGTTCCTCACTAGTATCGCATCATGATGGATTTGACGGGTAAAGGGATTTCATCTTGTCGCGTGCATCAGAGATCGTGAACTGCCAATGAACGGTAGCCTGCCGGGCATTGCGATCCGCCTGCCAGGCGGCAATCTGCTGAGCGAGCTGCGCTGTCGATGGAATCCGGCCGCCAATGCATTGGCGCGAGAGAACGGACCACTCGATTTCGACCATGTTCAACCAACTGGCGTGTTTGGGTGTGAAGTGAAACACCAGTTTGCGGGCGAGACGACGGGCCTCCGCCGGGGCAAAGGTCGCATACAGAGAGGCCAGGCTATGGGTGTTCAGGTTATCCAGCACGACCACAATCGTCTCGGCGTCCGGGAAATGCAGGTCGACCAGGGTTTTCATCTGGTGGGCAAAGTCCGGTATGGTTCGTTGACGGGTGACCGTCACCTGCCGCCAGCCACGGGCCGGTTGGAAGACCATAAACAGATTGCAGGTGCCCCTCCGCCGATATTCATAGTCGTAGCGCTGGGGTTGCCCAGGCTGGGCTGGCAGCGGCTGACGGACTTCCTCCACCAATTGGTACGGACACTCATCCAGGCAGACGACCGGGTGGGCCGGGTCATATGGTCGGGCGTACAGGTCCAGCACATCCTCCATCCGCCACACGAATTCAGCATCTACTCGGGGAATGCACCACTGCTGTTTGCGCCAGGGCTTGACGTCGCTTTTTTCAAAACCTGTCGCACCGTTTCGCCCGATATCTCATCCACCACCCCGGCTTCGACCAGGCGACCGGCCAGCAGACGCAGCGTCCAGCGTTTTCGTCCGGATGGCGGGTCACTACAGGCCAGCGCAATCAGGTATGCCTGCTGGCTGCCATCCAGCTTAGGTTGTCTGCCGGGCCGTGGTCGGTCGTTCAACGCAACCTGCAGCCCTTCCTCAACGAACTTCTGCCGGGTGCGCTCGACCGTTCGGACGCCCACTTTCAAGGCATCCGCAATCGCTGCATCAGGCCTGTCTTCCGCCGCCAGCAGCAGGATGCGCGCACGATTGATCTTCCGGGCTGACGCTTTGCCGCGGCTGACCAATTTCATCAACTCACGCTGTTCGCTCTCAGCCAGATCGACGACATATTTCTTGGGCATCGTTTCTCTCCCTTCTCCTATGAAGCCGGAGAGATTATACCCGCCGTATTCATCATGTTAAAGTACTAAGTACAAGCAAATAAGTTTCGCCGGGTGTATAGTGGGTGCGGAGGTGAGAAATGAAAGCACTGGGACTTCCACCCCAAACACCCGAACATATCAAGGACTTGGATGAATTGTATCACGGCACGAAAGATGTGCGGCTCCGGACGCGAGCCCAGATGATGCTGCTGGCGGCTGAAAAGGGATGACCGCCCCAGAGATCGCATCGGTAGTGCGAAAAGATGAACAGACGGTGCGTCGCTGGATGAAGCGCTATTTGGCAGAAGGGGTGGAGGGTCTGAAAGATGCGCCTCGGCCCGGTGCACCCGCCAAGGTAACCGATGCCTACGATGAGAAGCTGTTAAGTGCGGTTCGCCGGCGACCACGAAGTCTGGAATTGGCATATTCGACCTGGACCTTGCAGCGATTAGCTGACTATATGGCCGAAGAGACCGGTATCCGGGTAGAGCCGGAAACGGTGCGGTTGCACCTGGCCAAACACGAGATCGTGCTCAGTCGTCCGCAGCATAAGATCAGCAGCCCCGATCCGGAGTATGAGGTCAAAAAAAGACGGTCGAAGAGACACGTGACGGGCTGAAGGCAGGCGATGTGTTCTACTATGCGGATGAATTCAACGTGAGTTGGTTTCCCACCCTCCAGGCGATGTGGAGCCCCAAGGGCCAGCAGGTCATGATCCGAACGCCTGGACAGCCAACCAGGCACTACGGGATCGGGGCGGTGAACTACTACACGGGAGAGATGGAAGTGATCTTTCGTCGCCGCAAGCGCCGCAAAGAGATCGCTGAACTGCTGCAACGGTTGGTCGACAAGCACCCAACCGGAACTGTTTTCGTGGCCTGGGATAACGCCAGTTCGCACGAAGATGATGAGGTGGAGGAAGTGGTCCGTGCCGCAGCCGGACGGTTGGTACTTCTGTATCTGCCAACCTACAGCCCGTGGTTGAATCCCATCGAGCACCTGTGGCGGCAGTTCCGTCGTGATGTTACCCATTGTGAGTTGTTTGAATCGGTCAAGGCACTTCTGGCCGCTGCTCAGATGTTCTTTGATCTCTGTAACGAGACACCCGACACGGTGCTTTCCATTATCGGGTCCCATCCGGTATGACTTGTTTGAATGTACTTAGGGCCTTATGCTAGATCGACTTGAATAACGAGGAATTCTCCTTGTAGGGTTTGGGAAGTCCAATTCACAAACGCCTGCAAGGAGACACCCAAATGATAGAAGATTTCGATGATTTTTGCCTGTACATGTACGTCATCGTCGATGATATCTGGGAAGAGATTACACCGCTGTTCAAGCGGCCTGGCCCGGAGCCGGCGTGCAGCGACAGCGAACTGCTGACGATGGCGCTGGTCGGCGAATGTCGCGGTTGGGATCTGGAGACTGAGTTGTTGAGCCATTGGCAAGAACATCGCGACCTGTTTCCGGTTATCCCGTCGCAAAGCCGGTTCAATCGGCGGAGACGGTTCTTACATCGCGCGTTCAACCAGATCCGCCAGGTTGTCCTGGAACTGCTGGACCTGAGCCGTGACCCGCAGGGGGCGATTGATAGCCTGCCCATTCCGGTTGTACAGTTTCACCTGGTCCCCTCTTCGACCGGGGACTGGAAAGCCTATGGAGCTGCCTTTGGCAAGGTGCCGAGCAAGAACGATATGACGATCTTTGGCTACAAGCTGCATTTGCTCATCAGCCTGAATGGCACCATTCTCGACTTTGAACTGGCTCCGGCTAACGCGACAGACCTGGAAGCGGGTCTTGATATCCTGAGTAACCATACCGACCTGACCGTTCTGGGCGACAAAGCCTACATCAGTGAGTGGGCAGCCGACAATCTGCGAACCTTCAATCGCATTGAGTTGCTGACCTTACCCAGACAGAACCAGAAACAGCCAGTTTCAGCCAGGTTTCGGCGTTTGTTCAACAGCATCCGGCAAATCATCGAGACGGTTAATGGCCAACTGGCTGAGCAGTTCAACATTGAGCACAATCACGCTCATTCCTTTCTGGGGTTGGTCACTCGCCTGTACACCAAACTAACTGCTCACACGTTATGTATCTACATCAATCGTTTACTCGGACGGCCGGACCCTCTACAAGTCAACTACTACCGGCTGAAAGCCGGTAGCTTGGGACGCGAGTGAAACTCGCCTAAAGCTCACCGATATTGAAGCCGTCATCCTCCACAGGAGGCTCTTGGCCTTGGGTCTCAATGTATTGCTTGATGATTTCGTCGGTCACGTTGCCCGAACTGGCGGCAAAGTAGCCACGTGCCCACAGGTGCCGCCCCCAGAATTGACGGCTCAATTCGCCGAATTCTTCCAGCATTTTCCGGCTACTGCGCCCTTTGATACGCTGCATCAGGTCACTAACCGACACATGAGGTGGCACCGACACCAGCAGGTGGACATGGTCCACGGCTGTGTGCCCGCTCAGGATGTACACCTCCAGCGTAGCGCAGGTCTGTCGCACCACCTCGCGCAGTCGTCCGGCTATCTCACCTCTCAGCACAGGCTTACGATACTTCGTGATCCACACCAGATGGTATTTCAGGTCATAGACAGCGTGGGATGTCTTTCGATAGCTCATGCTCACATTGTACGACGGACAGTCCGGTGTTGAAAACGGCCTGCCTGAAAGGCAGGGGTTTGTACCCTATTTACAGACAATCAAGTCGCTGGCCTTTCCGATCTAGCATAAGGCCCCACTAATGTGCGGCAGCAGTCGCCAGATGAGATAGCCTCGTATGGATAACCAGGTGCAGGCGGACAGTGCGGCCCGATGGAAGGAGCGGGTTGGCCTGGTGCTGCGGATTGTGATCAGCGGTGGGCTGCTGATCTGGGTGATCCTGCGCACCGACCCCCGTGAGATTATCGGCAATGTCGCGCAGGCCAACCTGGTCCTGATCCTGGTTGGCTTTGTCCTTTTCAGGTAGGGGTTGTGCTTCGAACCATTCGCTGGCAGATGATCCTCGAAGCCAACGGCATCACGCTGTCATTCGGCAGCCTGCTGAGGCTGAACTACAGCGGCATGTTCTTTAGCACGTTCCTGCCCACCGGCTTTGGCGGTGACGTGGTCCGCATGATTGAAGTTGGCCAGGGGGCGGAGGCCAGCGGCGCGACGTCTGCCGGCACCGTCGTGATGGACCGCCTGATCGGGCTGGTGGCGCTGTTCATGATCTGCGTGGCGGCGTTGCCCTTTGGCTATCGCTTCCTGTCCCACCGGACGGTGATCAGCATCGCAATTATCGCCGGCGGTGGGCTGCTGGCCATGCTGGTTCTGATGGAAGGCACGCTGGTCCGGCTGGCGCAGCCGCTGATCCGGCATCTGCCGTTTTCGAAACAAATCCTCATGGTGTCAGACGTGCTCACCGGCCTGAACCGCCGGGAGATGCTGTTGGTCCTGCTCATCTCGCTGGCTTACAGCGGCCTGATCGTCGCTATCCACTTCATCGTCAGCCGGGCCTACGGCATGGGCATCGGTTTCCGGTTCTTCGGCATCTTCACCCCGATTGTCGCCCTCTCGCTGATGATCCCGTCCATACAGGGCCTCGGCGTGCGGGAGAGCACCTACAGCTTTCTGCTCTCGCAGGTCGGCGTGGTGCTCGACACCGCCGTGTCTTTCTCGCTGACGATCTACGCCATCAACTTCGTTTCCGGCCTGCTTGGTGGCGTTGTGTATCTGATCTACGCGGTCCAGAACGCATCTGCCTAGCCGGGCGCTGCCCGCTGCGGACCCGCCGCTTGCCGGGGTCAGCGCTCGCTGATCCGCTTCTCGCGGACCACCCGCAAGTGGCGGTGCGTCTCAGGCGGGCACGCCGAGGTCCGCGTGATGCCCGGCAATCACGATACTTTCCTGCGCGGGCCGTTTGCCCACTACCTCAGCCACGAGATACAGGCTTATCTTGACGCCGCGTGACGTGTGAGCGCTGCAATTGCCGGGCCGGACCGCGTTATGCGCGCGATCCGGCCCGGTTTGGTTGCACCCCACTAACCCGTCACTGCGCCACCTCAGCTTGCCTCTTGACTCCGCCCGCAAACCTGATTACAATGTACTTTGTAAATTCACTGGACTTACAATGTATCCACCGGCGAGATGCCATCCGCATGAAAAAGGCGACCCGGCAGCAAACCAAGACCCACAATAACCGCCTGATCCTCAAGACGATCTACGACAATCGCCAGATCAGCCGTGCCGACATCGCCCGCCTGACCGGCCTGACGCGCACCACCGTGTCCGACGTGGTGTCCGAGCTGATGCAGGAGGGCCTGGTGGCCGAAGTGGCCGTCGGGCCTTCCGCCGGCGGCAAACCGCCCATCCTGTTGAGCGTCGTGGACGACTCCCGCTACCTGATCGGTATCGACCTGGCCAACAGCGAGTTTCGCGGCGCGATCGTCAACCTGCGCGGGCAGGTCAAGCACCACGTCAGCCTGCCCGTCGACGAGCGTGACGGCGACGCCGCGCTGGAGATGGTCTACCAGTTGATCGACAGCCTGCTGACCGAGGATGGCATCCTGGGTATCGGCATCGGCACTCCCGGCCTGATGGACGCCCGGCGCGGGGTCGTGCGCTATGCCGTCAACCTCAACTGGCGCGACCTGCCGCTGGGCGAGCTGCTGGAGCAGCGCTACAAGCTGCCGGTGTACATCGCCAACGACAGCCAGGCCGCGGCGCTGGCCGAGTACACCTTTGGCGGCAGCAAGGAAGCGTCGAGCTTGGTGGTGATCAAGGTTGGGCGCGGCATCGGAGCCGGGATCGTCCTCAACGGTCAGCTTTATTATGGCGACACGTTCGGCGCGGGTGAGATCGGGCACGTGGCGGTCGTCGAGAACGGTGAGGTGTGCCGCTGCGGCAACCGGGGCTGCCTGGAGACGGTCGCCAGCAGCCGTGCGATGATCCAGCGCGCGCAGGCTGCCGTCCGCCGCAACGGGGCGTCGATCCTCCGACAGATCGTGGCTGCGCCGGAAGAGATCACCACCGAGGCGCTGCTGAAGGCCTACGAGCAGGGCGACGAAGACGTGCAGGCCATCATCACGCAGGTAGGTGGTTACCTGGGCGCGGCGGTCGCCAATTTGGTGGGCATCCTCAACGTGCAGCGAATCGTTATCGCTGGCAGCGCCGCCCGCTTCGGCGACGGGCTGATTGGCCCGGCGCGCGAGCGTGTGAATACCAACGCGCTGCCGGCGCTGGCCGCCATGACCAGCATCGAGGCCTCCAGCCTCGGCACCGACATCGTGATCCTGGGCGCAGCCGCGCTGCTGCTGTCCAACGAGATGGGGTTGAACTGACATGGGTGTGTTGCCCAGGCTCGACAGCCTCCTGATGCCCGCGCTGGTCCCGCCGCTCGACGGCGGGCTGCGGCCTGCCGCGCTGGCCAACCGCCAGTTTCGGGCGGCGGTCGCAGCCAGCGGCGCGGCGACCCCGCTGGTGTTCGGGCTGGAGCGCCCCGACGGCACCCTGTCGCGCTTTGAGACTGCCATCTTCCCGGACGGCCACCCGGACAACCTGTGGTACGCCGAGCGCCTGTTGAAATTCCTGCTGTGGCAGCGCGGCGGCTGGAAAGTGTACGTGGGCGGGCCGGAACGGGTCGGGCAGGCCATCCGGCAGTGCTACGCGCCGGGCGGCCCGCGCGCCTTCGACGCGCACTTCATGGGCGAAGAGGTCTATGAGCGCGAGTTCAGCGTGGTGCTGTGCGCGCCCGATGAGGTCCCGCCGCAGCATGAGAGCGAAAAATCGCTGGGGCGGCATCTCGATGGCTGCCGCATCGGCTTTGACCTGGGCGCTTCTGACCTGAAGGTGTCAGCCGTCTTGGATGGCGAGGCGGTCTTCAGCCAGGAGATCGAGTGGAACCCCCGCGAGCAGGCCGATCCCGGCTACCACCGCGAGCGGATCATGGACGCGCTGCGGCTTGCCGCCGCAAAAATGCCGCGCGTGGACGCCGTTGGCGGCAGCTCGGCGGGCGTCTACATCGACAACCGCCCCATGATCGCCTCCTTGTTCCGGGGCGTGCCGAAGGAGCGCTTCGCGGAGGTCCGCGAGTTGTTTCTGCGCATCCGCGAAGAGATGGGCGTGCCGCTGGAGATCGTCAACGACGGCGAAGTCACCGCGCTGGCCGGGTCGATGTCGCTGGAGGCTAACGGCGTGCTGGGTATCGCCATGGGGTCGAGCCAGGCTGCCGGCTACGTCACCCACAACGGCAACATCACCAACTGGCTCAACGAGCTGGCCTTCGCGCCGGTCGACTACAATCCCGCCGCGCCGGTCGATGAGTGGTCCGGCGACCGGGGCTGCGGCGCGCAGTATTTCTCACAGCAGTGTGTTTTCCGGCTGGCCCCGCAGGCGGGGATCGAAATTCCGGCGGACCTGACCAACGCGCAGAAGCTGGCCTTCGTGCAGGAGCGGCTCGAAGCGGGCCACGACGGCGCGGTCGCGATCTGGCAGACGATGGGCGTCTACCTGGGCTATGCGCTGGCCCACTACGCCGACTTTTACGAGTTGAAGCACGTCCTCATCCTGGGCCGCTGCACGTCGGGCAGCGGCGGGCCGCTGATTCTGGAGGGCGCAAACGCCGTGCTCAGGGCAGAGTTCCCCGAGATCGCTTCACAGGTCATCATCCAGCTTCCGGATGAGAAGAACCGCCGGGTTGGCCAGTCGATTGCCGCCGCGAGCCTGCCGGCCATTGTCGAGAAAGGATGACGGGTGGAATTCAAGCGAGACACGGCGCAGTTGTTCGTCCCCGATGGCACGCCCGGCGCTGACGCGCTGGCGCGCACGACTCATATGGGGATCAGCGCCCACCAGGACGATCTGGAGATCATGGCCATCGACGGCATCTTGCAGTGCTTCCAGCGCGGCGACCGCTGGTTCACCGGCGTCGTCGTGACCAACGGCAGCGGCTCGCCCCGTGCCGGCCTGTACGAGCATTACACTGACGAGGACATGCGCGCCATCCGCGTCGAGGAGCAGAAGAAGGCGGCGATTGTCGGCGAGTACGCGGCCCAGGTGCTGCTCGACTATCCCAGCAGCGCGGTCAAGGACCGTGCCAACCGGGAGGTCGTCGCCGATCTGGCGCAGGTGATCGAGGCCGCCCGGCCCGAGGTGGTGTACACGCATAATCTTGCGGACAAGCACCCCACCCACGTGGCGACGGCGCTTCGCGTGATCGACGCCATCCGCGGCCTGCCGCAGGCGCAGCGCCCCGCCAGGCTGTATGGCTGCGAAGTGTGGCGCGACCTGGGCTGGATGCGCGACGAGGATAAAGCCGTGTTTGACTGCTCATCGCAGGAGAACTTGCAGGCGGCGCTGTTGGGCGTGTTCGACTCGCAGATCAGCGGCGGCAAACGCTACGACCTTGCCACGATGGGCCGGCGGCGGGCGAACGCCACCTACTTCGAGTCGCACGGGGTGGACACGGCCACCGGCCTGGCCTTTGGCATGGATCTCACCCCCCTGATTGCAGACCCGTCTCTGGACGTCGCTTCGTACGTCCAGGGCTTCATCGACCGCTTCTCTCAAGACGTGCACAACTTGCTGTCCCAGGTGTGCTGAATCTCCATGAACATCTGCCACAGCCTGCGAAGGGAAAGGAGGAAATGAGGGAGGAGAAAAAGGATGGACCAAGAAAGGCGCGAGATTTTTCCACCACCCGTTTGCACACGCCCGGCGGAAAAGCTCCCACGCCAATCCCTGCTTTGAATTTAGCTTCAAAGCCATATCACGACAAGTCAGGAAGTACGCCCGTGCCCGGAGCAGGACTCCGGCGCTCATCAAAGGAGATACAAATGAACAGCAAGAAGCTCATGACCCTGGCGCTGGCTCTCGTCACGCTGTTTGCGCTCGTCGCGTGCGCCACGCCCGCTGCCCCGGCCACGACGCAGGCTCCTGCCGACGCCACCCAGGCTCCCGCTGCTGCAACGCAGGCCCCTGCCGCTGCGACGGAAGCCCCCCCCGCTGAAGCGCCCATCACGCTGACTGTCTATGTCGTCGACTACCAGGCCGACGCGACCGACACCTGGCTTGAGAACGAGGTTGTCCCCGCCTTCAAGCAGATGCACCCCAACGTGGATGTGCAGTTCGTGTGGGGAAGCTGGAGCACCTTCGGCGAGACGGTTGCCGGCTACTTCGCTGCCGGCGATGGTCCCGACATCATCAACCTGGGCTCGGAGTTCAACGGCCTGTACGGCGATCAACTGGCCCCGCTGAATGACAAGCTCGGTCCGGATGCCTGGCCTGAGATCTCGAACTTCATCCCCGGCACGCTTGAGAACGCATCGTGGGACGGCCAGCTCCGCGGCCTGCCGATCTTCTCGGCTCCCCGCTATGTCTTCTGCCGCACCGACCTGATGCAGGCTGCCGGCTACACCGCGCAGCCGACCGACTTCGCGAGCTGGGTGAAGTTCGCCAAGGACGCCACGATCATCGACCCCGCCACCAACTCGCTGACGCAGCAGGGCTTCGTGCCGGTTGATGCAGGCACGATGGCTGACTTCCAGTGGTACCTGAACACGCTGTGGTCGCTGGGCGGCCAGCTCTACAAGGCCGACGGCGTGACCCCGAACTTCGACTCACCGGAAGCGGATGCCGCTATCCAGTTTAACTACGACCTGAAGCGCGCCGTCTACCCCGACGACAACGTGGGTGCGCTGCCCGCTGGCACCGGCTCGGTGATCGAAGAAGGCAACGGCGGCGTGTGCCTGTGGCACTCCGGCTGGGCCGCGCCTGCGCTCGACAGCGCGGTGTGGAGCAATATCGACATCCAGCCCTTCACCGGCGATCCGGCCAACTTCCCCAACAGCAAGCCCATCGTCCTGTCGTTCGTCGATTGGTGGGCGGTGCCGGCCTACGGCAAGAACATCGATATGACCGCCGAGTTCATGAAGTTTGTCTTCAACAAAGACAACAACCACATGTACAACCAGACCATGAACCTGATCCCGGCCCGCACCGATGCTCAGACCGGCTACGTCACCGACGACCCGGTCCTCAAGCGTGAGGCCGATCTGGCTTCACAGTACAGCTATGGCTACGCGGGCATCCTGGAGCCCACGCAGCTTCAGAACATCCTCCAGACACAGCTTGGCGCTTACCTGACCGACCAGCAGGATAAGGCGACCACGCTCCAGAACATCCAGGATCAGTACACGCAGGTCCTTACGGACGCGGGCTACATCAAGTAACACACCATCACGATCAGGTTGGGCAGGGGAAACCCCCTGCCCAACCTGCCCTCTGGAGCGTTTTCCATGAAGCAGCAGAGTCCCTACCTATACTCTCTTATCTCGACGGCAGGAGCGGTCGTGTTCATCATCGCGTCCTGCTATGGGCTTGGCGCGCTGGCCCGCCTGGTGTCCCGGCTGCGAGGGCACTCGCTGCGTCAGCAGGAAAGCACGTTCGCCGGGTACTTCTTCGCCGCGCCGTGGATCGTCGGCTTCCTGATCTTCGTCGTGCTGCCCATGCTGGCCTCATTGTACTGGAGCTTCACCAACTATCGTATCGGCTCGCCGCCGGAATGGGTCGGGCTCCAGAACTACGCCCGCCTGCTGTTCGAGGACCAGGAGTTTCGCGGATCGCTCGTCAATACGCTGTTCCTGACCGTGGTCGGCGTTCCCCTCCAGATCGCCGCCGCGCTGGGGCTGGCCGTTCTGCTGACCCGGCAGATGAAGGGCGAGCGGGTGTTCCGCATGTCGTTCTACCTGCCGGTGATCCTCGGCTTTAACGCAGCGGTGCTGCTGTGCTGGCGGCTGATGCTGAATGCCAGCAATG
The DNA here is from genome assembly GCA_963787375.1 of uncultured Chloroflexia bacterium. Lineage (GTDB taxonomy): Bacteria > Chloroflexota > Anaerolineae > Aggregatilineales > UBA3940 > CAWBCR01. The sequence continues at coordinate 725,069 of CAWBCR010000017.1, forward strand.
GCATTATCGACCAGATGATCCGGGCGCTCTCGCGGTGGTTCGCCCCCTTCGGCTACCTCAACCGGGCGCTCATTTACATTGTCGAAGTCGTCAACGGCTTCTTCCTGGGGCTTTCCAGCGGCAACTACACGCTGATGCACCGCACCATAGAAACCGGCTTCCCGGCGGCCAACCGGGTGCCGATGTGGATCCAGACGCCGCTGTGGACCAAGATGTCGGTCATCCTGATCATGGTCTGGATCTGCGGGTCGATGATGCTGATCTTCCTGGCGGGCCTTAACGCCATCCCCAGAGAGCTGCTCGACGCCGCCCAGGTCGACGGGGCCAACAACCGCCAGCAGTTCTGGCGGATCAAGTTCCCGCTGCTCACGCCCTATATCTTTTACAACCTGGTGATCGGGCTGCTCGCCGCGCTGCAAATCTTCGAGCCGGTGTACGTGCTGTACCGCGACAACCAGCCGCTTGCGCCCTCGGCTTATTCGATGGTGTATTACCTGTATAACGCCACCTTCCGCTTCAACGTGATCGGCTACGGCTCGGCAATTTCATGGCTGATCCTGGTGATTATCGCCATCGTCACAATCTTGCAGTTCAGGCTACAGGACCGCTGGGTGCAGTACGACATTTTCTAGGGGGAAGTCATGAGACAGACCATCCTTCACATCTTCTCGCGCATCAGCCTGTACGTCCTGCTGACCGCGGCCAGCATCGTGATGGCGTTCCCACTGCTGTGGATGATCTCGACCTCGCTCAAGACGCTGGAAGAGGCCAACGCGCCCCACATCGTGTGGATCCCCACGCACGTTTCTTGGGAGGCCTACCGCGCAGTCCTGGCCGACGCCGATTTCCTGCGCTCCTATTTCAACTCGGCCTTCTACGCCGCGCTGGCGTTGGTCGGTACGCTGATCTCGATTGCGGCGGTGGCTTATGCCTTCAGCCGGATCAACTGGCCGGGCAAGAACATCGTGTTTGCGCTGATGCTGTCGACCATGATGATCCCGGCGCAGGCGCTGATCGTCCCGCAGTACGTGTTCTTCAATGACGTCGGTTGGATCGGGACGTTCAACCCGCTGATTATCCCCGGCTACTTCGCCGGTGGCGCGGCGATGGTCTTCCTGTTGCGGCAGTCGATGTCGCAGATACCTATCGAGATGGACGAGTCGGCGGTGATTGACGGCGCGAGCCACCTCCAGATCTGGTGGGAGATCATCATGCCGCTCATGAAAGCGCCCCTGGCGACCGTGGCGACCTTCCTGTTCGTGGGCTTCTGGAATAACCTGCTGGGCCCGCTGCTCTACGCCCAGACGACCAAGCTCTACACCCTGCCGGTGTATGTCGCCCAGCTTTTCAACATCAACAACGCCACCCAGCCCTGGCCGACCATCATGGCTGCTGCCGTGCTGACGACCGTGCCGCTGTTCATCGTCTTCTTCTTCGCGCAGCGGTTTATCCTGGAGAGCGTGGTCATCACCGGTCTGAAGGGCTGATGCATCCTCGACGGCGGCGACTTGCCATATTGCTGCTGTGCGGCCTGATCCCGGCAGCCTGCACCCAGCGCGGAGCGGAGACAATGCCTGTTAGCACCCTGCCCCCAACCAGCATCCCTGAACCGTCCGAGCCAACCGAAGCAGCCTCGTCTGCGCTCGCCATGAACGACGTGATCCCGATGCCCCTCTCCGTGACGCCGGCAGCAGGCGCGTTCAGGCTGTCTGCCGCCACGGCCATCGTCGTCGCGCCAGGTACGGCTGAGATGATGGCTGTCGGGCAATACCTCGCGGATCGCCTCGCCCCTGCGACCAGCTACGCGCTGCCCGTCACGCTGGCAGACGGCGCGCCGCCGCCGGACAGCATCACGCTGACCACCACCGGTGGCGACCCCGCCCTGGGCGATGAGGGCTACCTGCTGACCATCACGTCGTCCGGCGTGACGCTGGCCGCCACCCGGCCTGAGGGGTTGTTCCGGGGCGTGCAGACGATCCGGCAGTTGCTGCCGCCCGCCATCGAAAGCGCCGCGGTCCAGCCCGGTCCGTGGGACATTCCCGCCGGGGTCATCCGCGACGCCCCCCGTTTTGTCTGGCGTGGCATGATGCTCGACGTGGCGCGCCACTTCTTCACCGTGGACGATATTAAGCGGCTGATCGACCTGATGGCGTACTACAAAATGAACCGGCTGCACCTGCACCTCAGCGACGATCAGGGCTGGCGCATCGCGATCGACGCCTGGCCCGACCTGGCGACCATCGGCGGCAGCACCGAAGTCGGCGGCGGGGCCGGGGGCTACTACACGCAGGCGCAGTACGCTGACCTCGTGGCGTATGCGCAAAGCCGCTACGTGACCATCGTGCCGGAAATCGACATGCCGGGCCACACCAACGCTGCGCTCGCTTCCTACCCGGAACTGAACTGCGACGGGGTCGCGCCGGCGCTGTACACCGGCATCGAGGTGGGCTTCAGCTCGCTGTGTGTTGGCAAGGACATCACCTACCGTTTCGTCGACGACGTGATCGGCGAGCTGGCGGCGCTGACGCCCGGCCCCTACATCCACATTGGCGGCGACGAAGCGGCCGCGACGAGCGAGGCCGACTACACGGCGTTCGTCGAGCAGGTGCAGGCGATTGTGCAGGCGCATGGCAAGCAGATGGTCGGCTGGGAGGAGATCAGCCACGTCGATCTGCTCCCCACGTCTATCGCCCAGCACTGGAACAATGACCCGGTCAGCCTGACCGTTCAGCCCGGCGTCAAGGTCATCATGTCGACCGCCTCGCGGGCGTATATGGATATGAAGTACGACCCGTCCACGCCGCTGGGTCTGGTGTGGGCCGGCTATCTCGACGTGCACACCGCCTACGACTGGGACCCTGCGACACAGATTGATGGCCTGCCGGAGAGCGATATCCTCGGCGTGGAAGCCGTCCTGTGGTCCGAGACTCTGCAAACGATGGATGACGTCGAGTATATGGCCTTCCCGCGCCTGCCCGGCTACGCCGAGATCGGCTGGTCGCCGGCTGCCGGCAGAAGCTGGGACACGTACAGAGTGCGGCTGGCGGCGCATGGCCCGCGCTTCGATGCCATGCACGTCCACTTCTTCCGTTCGGCGGAAGTGCCGTGGAAATGAGCCTTTAGCCCCATATTCGAGTTTCGCCTCCACTCGCCCTGCCTGCTTCAGTATCCTCAGACTGGCCTCGAACGAGCGGCACTTCCCAATATCGTTTTTCGCGTTTCGGTCTATAATGAAAACAATGATACCTGTTACCTACCCCTGGTCGGGCTCTCCGGTACATCGTGAACGGGGCATCACGCGGAAACCCTGACGCGGCAGAGAGGGTTGGCTTGATGGCCGAAACTCCAATCCGTGTTGTTCTGATCGATGACCATCGCACCATCCATGAAATGGTGTCCGAAGTGCTCGGTGCAGTGGACGATATCAAGCTGGTGGCTCAGGCCGGCGATGGGAATGATGTGCTTCGCCTGTGCCAGGACTATGCGCCCCACGTTGTGCTCATGGACGTTGTGATGCCGGGGATCGATGGCGTGGAGGCAACCCGGCTGATCCATGAACAGTACCCCGACGTCAGGGTGTTGGTGTTGTCCAGTTTTCAGGATGACGACAGCGTCCACGCCATGTTGGAGAGCGGTGCCAGCGGCTATGTCACCAAGCACGATATTGCTGGCAGCTTGGTGACGACGATCCGCTCGACGTTTCAGGGGCACGCTGTCTTCTCCGATTCCGTCGCTGACCAGATTCTAACGCCAGACTACACAAACTCTGCCCGGCAGTTTGGTCTGTCGGCGCGCGAGTTGGAAGTCCTCGCTTTGATGGCGCAGGGCCTGACCAACGACCAGATCGCCAGAGACCTCGTCATCAGCCGTTCGACGGTCAATTTCCACATCGGCAATATCATTCGCAAGCTGGGCGTCGAAACGCGTTCTGAGGCGCTGGTTGTGGCGGCCAAGAAACGCCTCGTGTGATCTCCCGCTGCCACCTATACAACTGTGCAGTCGCACCTGCTTGACAAACTCTACACTCTACCAGCAGACAGGGTCTGCTGTTTTCGTTATCATGAACATGGTGCATTGTGTGTTTTGTATAGGGTGAGTCTGTGAGTGAGCAAGAGATTCTGATTCTGATTCCCTACATTCTGTCACTGGCTGTGATCACCGGCGTCGGCGCTTATACGTTAAACCGCCGAACGGTTCCCGGCGCGCGGGCGTATGCCATCGCTGTGCTTTTCCAGGCGTTGTGGACGGTTGGCTTCATCGTCGAGATGCTGAATCGGACCCTCAACGCCAAGCTGCTCTGGGACAGTCTCCAATGGGTGCCGGCGCTATTCGGGCCGGTTGCCACCCTTTTCTTCGCGCTGGAATATGCCGGGATCAGGCCGCAGCGCCCCTGGCGCTTCGTGGCCCTGCTCTCGATTGTCCCCCTGATCTTCTTGCTCTTGCTGGCTACCAATCCGCTGCACGGTCTGGTAGTGGGCAGCACCTGGTTAAGCGCTACCTCGCCCTTCCCGGAGCTTCAATACGACTTCACGCTGCCGGCCTATCTGGTCGCCGTGTATATTTACGCCCTTTACATCGCCGAATTCTATATCCTCATCCGCAGGCTCCTCAGGGTTCAGTCCCTGTATCGCGTGCAGATCGGGCTGGTCCTCGCCGGGATGTTGGTTCCCATGATTGGCGGGCTGCTGATGATAGCTGGCGTCCACCTGTCAGATTTTCGCGATACGACGCCTTTGTCCTTCGCCCTGGGCGACCTGCTGGTCCTGTGGGGGCTGTTCCGCTACCAGTTCCTGGATGTCGTCCCGGTCGCGCGGGACAAAATCGTCGAGTGCATGCGCGACATGGTCATTGTCCTGGATGTGCAAGGCCGGGTCATCGACGTGAATCCAGCCGTCCAACGGGTGCTCGACGTGCCCATGACCAGTATCATCGGGCAGCCCGTCCCGGAGGTGTTCAAGCGCTGGAGCGGCGTCGTGGATCAATTCCGTGGGGTCAATCAGATCAACACCGAGATCGAGATCGACATGGACGGCGGGCAGCGCAGTATCCTCGAAGTTGCCCTCTCGCCGCTCACCAGCCCGCAGGGCAGGTTGCAGGGCCGCGTCGTCGTGCTGCGTGATATCACACACCACAAAGAAGCCGAAGAGAGCCTGCGCCGGCAGGCCGAGGAGCTTGAGCAGGCCCGCCGCCAGGCCGAGCAGGCAGATGAGATCAAGTCGCGCTTTCTCGCCAACATGTCGCACGAGCTGCGTTCCCCGCTCAATGGTATTCTGAGCCTGACGGAGATGGTCGCCCTGGAGTTGTTCGGCCCGCTGAACGACAGGCAGAAGGAGTATCTTCAGAAGTCGCTCCACAGTGGAGAGCACCTGTTGGCCCTCATCAACGATATTCTCGACATCAACAAGATCCAGGCTGGCATGTTGAGCCTCTACTTTGAGGACAATGTGAATATCTACGAGCTTCTCGACGATGTCCTGGCGGCAGCCGAGGGCCAGCTTCACGATAAGCCGGTGAGGGTCATCAAAGACTACGATCTGTCGCTGCCACCCCTGTGTTGCGACCGGCGGCGGCTGCGGCAGGTGATCTACAACCTGCTCTCGAACGCCATAAAGTTCACCGATTCAGGTACTATCACGGTCAGTGTCAAACAGCAGAGTAAGGACGAGATACTGTTGGTCGTCAGCGATACCGGGCCGGGGATAAACGCCGAAGATCAGGCCACGATCTTCAAGCCGTTTGTTCAGGCGGCAGCCGGGCAGATGCACTCAGGGGGTACCGGGTTGGGACTGCCCATCTCCCAGCACATTGTTGAGGCGCACGGTGGGCGTATGTGGGTGAAGAGCGATCCTGGCGACGGGGCTGCGTTCTATGTCGTCTGGCCCGTCAGGAGGGAAAGAACAGCACCCAATGTTTAATGACCATGTTTATCTGTATGTCGAGGACGAGGAGTTGAGCTGTGAAGTCATGCGCCTGGTTTTACAGGATGCTATGCAGGTTGACCATCTGCATATCCTGGAGAACAGCGTGGATTTCACGAATCAGATCGAGAAGCTGGACCCTGCGCCGGATGTCATTCTACTGGATATTCACGTCAAACCACTGGATGGCTTCGAGATGCTGAACGTGCTGCGCGCCCATCCGCAATTCAACAACGCGAAGGTTATAGCCGTGACGGCCAGCGTGATGAGCGAGGAAGTGAATCGGATACGGCAGGCCGGATTCGATGGAGCGATTGCCAAACCGGTCCGTGTGACCAGCTTTCCTGATGTAATGGCGAAGATTCTAACCGGTAGATTGACTTGGCACTTAGGGTGGGAGCTAGATGGATAGGTTTGATGTTTTGACGGTCGGCAGGTGCCTGACGCACCCGGTGTACGAAGTGCGGGCGGCCATGCAGACCCAACTGCTGACGGGCGGGGCCAGCGCCCTGGCCTGCTTGAAGGAAATACTGTGTATCAGAGATGCCGCTGTCAGCCGCGCCGCATTTCAGGTCATCGAGTATTATGCCGAGCCTGATCGCTTTGAGCTGCTGGTCCATACCTTGCGCGCCCGCAACCCGATTGTCGGCGCGATGGCGGTCGAGCGGCTGGAGCAGTACGGCGAGCAGGCTGTGGGCAGGCTGTGCGCTGCGCTGCCTGCCTGTCATGCGCTTGTCCAGCTTCGCGTGATCGCCGCGCTGGAGTGTATCGGCAGCCGGCAGGCTGTCCCCTGCCTGATGGACCTGCTCGGCGCGGCAGCCAGCGGCTCGCTGCGCTACAGCGCCATTCAGGCCCTGGGCGTGATCGGCGACCCCGTCGCCATTGATCTGATACGCTCCTTTGCTGATGATGAGGATCATCACGTGCGAGACAGGGTGGAGATTGCGCTGGAACGCCTCAATGCGCCACGGACCTGACCGGCTGTTCGGCCCGCTTGGCCCCACTGGAGCCGCGCCGGAGATGCCTCCGGCGCGGCTCGTTTTCTGTACGGCACCTGTGCAGATGTACAGGTAAATCCCCGCCGAGAACTATCTGGTTTGCCAGCAGACAGCAGTCACCATCTGTTTTATCGTTATGGATAGGGCGAGGATTATAAAGATGCAGAGTCGTATGACGTATGGAAAATGCTAATGTTAATGCCGCTGGTAATGCACAGCGCGGCCCGCTGAACCGCTCGTTTCTGGAAGCGTTTGTGCGGCCATCGCTGGCCATCAAAGACGAACAGCAGCGCATCCGTTCCCGGCTGCTGGCGATCATCCTGATGGTCATCCTGGTCGCAGGTGGGGCGATCATTGCTTTCTATGTCCTGCAGAACCTCCAGACGCTGAAGGACCGCGATGCGCAGTTCTCAATCGTCGCCTGGGTTTCAGCGCTGATAGCCTACCTGTTGAACCGCCGGGGCAAGGTCGACGTGGCAGCCTTGTGGATGGTCGCCACGACATTCGTGCTGTTTGCGCTGGTTCCGTTTGTGCCAAACGCCCGCCAGAACCTCATGTACTTCGGTATCGTTCCGATCTTGCTGACGGCGGTGTTCTTCTCGTCGCGCTATGTGATGATTATGACCGCCGTTTATGTCGCCGTGACGATGGTCCGCGTGCAGTTTCCGTCTGAGCTGATTGCAAGCCGGGTCCTCGACGCCAACATCACGATCGTCTTCTCAAGCGCGCTCGTCATCACCTTCATGAACCACTACCACCGCATGGAAGGCATCCGTCGCACCGAGTTGGAAGAGGCCAACCGCAAGCTGCGGGTCTCTGAGATGACGCTGGAGCGGCGCGTTCAGGAGCGCACCCGCGACCTGAAGATCGCCTCCGACGTTTCGCGCCAGGCCACGACGGTGCTCGAAATGGGCCAGTTGCTCCCCTCGGTGGTGTCCCTGACCCAGACCGGCTTTGGCCTCTACGCGGTCCACGTGTTCCTCTATCAGCCCGACGACGAGCGGCTGGTCCTGGCCGCGGCCACCGGCGCTGCCGGTGACCAGATGGTCAGCGACGGGTTCACGCTCGGCACGGCTGACACGCCAAGCCTGGTCGCTCAGGCTGCCCGCAAGCGCCAGGCGGTCGTCGCCAACAATGTCGTCGAGTCGTCCTTCTTCATGCCGAACCCGCTGCTGCCGGGCACAAAAGCAGAGATCGCCCTGCCCCTGATGGTCGGTCCCAGGCTGGTGGGTGTCCTCGACCTGCAATCGGACCAGATGGACCGTTTCCAGTCAGAGGAAATCGACATCCTGACCACGCTGGCGGAACAGATGGCTACCGCCATCCGCAATGCGCAGCTTTACGACGAGGCTGAAGCCGCGCGTCTGGCCGCCGAAGAGGCCAACAAGACCAAGTCGCAGTTCCTGGCGAACATGTCGCACGAGCTGCGCACGCCGTTGAACGCCATCCTCAACTTCACCGAGTTCGTGGCCGACGGCGTCTATGGCGACGTGAACAGCCAGCAGGAGACCGCCCTGCGCCAGACGCTGTCCAGCGGTGAGCACCTGCTGAGCCTGATCAACGATGTGCTCGACCTGACCAAGATCGAGGCCGGCATGATGGAGTTGTTCATCGAGCAGGTCGACCTGAACAGCGTGCTGGCGTCGGTCATCTCGGTGGGTAAGGGGCTGGTTAACGACAAGCCCGTCCAGCTCATCACCGACATCGGCGACCTGCCCCAGACCTATGGTGACAAGCGCCGCATCCGCCAGATCTTCCTGAACCTGGTGTCCAACGCGGTGAAGTTCACCCGTGCCGGCAGCGTGTCGATCTCGGCCCGCTGCGTGTCCGATAGTATCCAGGTATCCGTTACAGACACCGGGATCGGCATCGCCCCCGACGACGAGGACCGGGTGTTCGAGTCCTTCAAGCAGGCCAAGCACGATCTGACCGGCGCGGTGGGCACCGGCCTGGGCATGCCCATCTCGAAGTACTTTGTCGAGCTGCATGGCGGGCGCATCTGGTTTGAGAGCCAGCCCGGCGTCGGCACCACCTTCTACGTGCATCTGCCGGTGTTGTCGGCGGAGCAGGCGGGCACTATCCGTGTCGCTGAGGCTCCTCAGGCCGCGCCCATGCAGCACGCTTAGGGAGGTCCCGGTGAACGCTGTCCAGACCCCGCAGATTGTGTACGTTGAAGATGACGTGATGAGCCGCGAGATCGTCCGCGTGCTGCTGGTCAACGTCCTGGGTATCCCCGGCCTGACCGTCTTCGAGAGCAGCGAGAACCTGATCGGGCGGCTCGGCGCGCTGGAAGTCACGCCCAACATCTTCTTCCTTGACGTGCAGATCGGCCCCTATGACGGCTATGAGATGCTGAACATGCTGCGTGCCGAGCAGGCATACCAGGCTGCGACCATCATCGCCATGACGGCCAACGTGATGTCGTATGACGTTGAGCAGCTAAAGGCGGCAGGCTTCGACGGGCTGATCGGCAAGCCGATACGCAAGGCGGTGTTCCCTGAGTTAATGGAAAGGTTGCTGGCCGGTGAGCCGGTCTGGTATGTACCCTGATCACGAAAAGCGAGAGAGGCTATGCTGCTCAAAGACAAGCGAATCTTTGTGGTTGAAGACGACCCGGTCAATATGGCGATTATCAACGTGGCGTTGAAGGAACAGGGCGGGTTGGTGATCCCGGATCCGTGGAACAACGATACGATTGCCCGGTTGAAGACCTTTCTGCCGGTCGACATCATCCTGCTCGACCTCATGCTGCGCTACGGCGTGAGCGGCTACGACATATACGCCCGGCTCAAGACGCATCCCGAGTTGGCGAACATCCCGGTGCTCGTCATCAGCGCGTCTGATCCCAGCATCGAGATGACCAAAGCGCGTGGGTTGGGGATCAACGGCTATATCGCCAAGCCGATCCGCCGGGCCAGCTTTGCGCGCGATATCGCGGCTGCCCTCAGCGGCGAGCCGATCTGGTCAGCCGATACCACCTACTGACGTCGATTTCTTACACAACAGGAGCTTGACTGCAATGAGTACGTTCGAAGGAGTTCACGCGCTGATTATCGAGGACGACCAGACCAGCGTTGCCGTGCTGCAGGGTCTGCTGACCACGCTTGGCGTGTGGACCGAGGTCATCCTCGACAGCCCCAACGTTCAGGATCGGCTGCGCCAGCTCGTCGACCGCCCCGACGTGATCTTTCTGGACCTGGAGATGCCCATCACCAACGGCTACGACGCCCTGGCCATCCTGAACGCCGACCCCCGTTTCAGCGATGTGCCGGTGGTGGCCTACACCACGCACATCAGCCACATGAACGAGGCGCTTGAAGCGGGCTTCCACAGTTTTCTCGGCAAGCCGCTCGACAAGAAGGTGTTTCCCGATCAGCTTGCCCGCATCCTGGGTGGGGAGACGGTCTGGGCTGCGCGCTGAGCGCCTGAAAACATCGTCCCTTTACAATACCGCCGCCTGCTGCGGCGCAGGCGGCCCCACTCCATAATGTCAGCCATCCCCCTATACCACATCGCCATCTGCCGCTGGCGCTGACCCCTCCCTCCCGCCGACGCGTGGGGGAGGGGTTCTGCTGTCGCCCTTCGGACCCGCTGATTGAGATCGGCTGGCGCCGCTTACATCCCCTGCGCTACCCGTGCTATACTGTGGGTCGTCATCTCCTTGATGGCCGCGCAGCTTAGTCACAGGGAAGTGTAAATGTCCTCACCGCAGCAAGACCACGCCCGCGCTGAGATCGAGCGCCTGATCGAGACCTACAACAGCCTTGACCCCGCGACCCGCGCCGACCTCACCGAGGCCAGCGTCGTCACCCAGTTCATCGAGCCGCTGCTGCGCGCCCTCGGCTGGCCGATCGAAGACCCCGGCCGCTACAAAAAGGAGCTGCAGACCCAGGTGGGCAGGCCCGACCTCACCCTGATCCCGGAGTCCGGCGGCACTATCTTCGTCGAGGCCAAGCGCTTTGGCGTGATCCAGGAGCTGCGCGAGGCGCGCCGCACCATCACCGGCGTGATCACCCCCGGCCAGTTGGCCCTGCCCGGCATGGCGGCGGACCGCACCCCGAGGAGCAGCAGGCGATCAACTACGCCTTCGAGAACAGCGCCACGTGGGCCATTCTCACCAACTTCGAGAAGACTGCGTCTGTTCAACGCCCGGCGCGACTGGCTGGTGCTGTCCTTCGAGAGGCCGGCAGGCCTATCTGGAAGAGTTCGATCAGCTGTGGCAGTTGGCCTACGACGAACATCCTCAACGGCAGCTGGACCGGCTGAGCGACCAGCGTCTACCGCGCGACGTCGACACCGACTATCTGGGCTTCATCAACGAATGGCGCGAGCGGCTGGCGCAGGATATCATCTCAGCACCCCGGCGCGAACCGCTGGGCCTTCGTCGGCCAGACGGCCGCGATCGACCTGCCCCTCCTGCGCGACGGTCGTGCAGCGCTTCCTGGACCGGCTGGTCGTCGTCCGCTTCGCCGAGGATCATATCGTGATCAAGCCCGGCAGCTCATGGGGCTGTCGAGGCCAACCTCGAAGACAGCTACGGTGTGCGCTACGGCTTCTCGCTCAACGAGGTCATCCGGCGCTTCTTCCGGCGCTTCGACGAGATCCACAACTCGGCCCTGTTCGCGTACGACCGGTCCTCGATGAACAGGTCGAATTCGGCGAAGACGTGATGCTGCCGCTGATCGGCAGGCTCTACGAGGCCCGCTACCGCTCGATGCCCGCCGACATCATGGGCAACACCTACGAGCAGTATCTCGGCAAGGCGCTGGTGCTCGATCAACGGCAGCGTCGACCACGCGCGACAACCTCGAAACGCGCAAGAAGCAGGGCAGCTACTACACCCCGCAGGTAATCGTGCGCTATCTGGTCGATACCACGCTGGGCCGCACTCTCTACGGCACGGCCAACGGCCAGCCGGACGGCGAGCCGTTGACGGGCGAAACGCGCAAGACCAGCCAGCGAGATCCGCGACCTGCGCGTGCTGGACGCGCGTGCGGCTCCGGCTCGTTCCTGATCTACGCCTACGAGGTGCTGGCCGAATTCTACCGAGAGCGAGATCGCGCGGCTGGAAGCCGAGATCGAGGCACGCAACCGGCGAGCTGGCGGCGCAGGGCGTAACCCCTCGAGCGTCGACTGGAGCTGGCCGATTACACCGTTGAGATGGAGCGCATCCGCGATTACCCGCGCCTGATCCTGGAGACGCACCTGTACGGCGTGGACCTGGACCCGCAGGCGGCGGAGATCGCCGCCGTCAACCTGATCATGCGGGCGATGGAGCGCCGCCAGCGCGAAAAACGCCTGCCCTGATCCTCAACCAGAACGTCAAGGTCGGCAACGGCCTGATCGGACTGCGTCCCGACGACCCGCGCCTGGCGGACCACAGCGCCGCCATGGCGGACCTGATCCGGCCTGCGCGCCGCGCTGGTGATCACACCGCCCGACGGCCCGACGCACGACGCGCATCATGACCGATCCTGGACGCCGCCGACGGCGGACCTCAACGCCGAGCTGGACGCCGACTTCGCGCCGCACTTCTCCGACCTGGAGCGCGTGCGCCCCTTCCACTGGGGCGTCGGAGTTCCCCGAAGTGTTCTTCGACGAGCGACGGCGAGCCGCTGGACAACCCCGGCTTCGCGGTCGATCGTCGGCAACCCGCCCTGGGAGATCGTCAAGCCGGACCTGCGCGAGTTCTACGCCCAGTTCGATCCTGACATCGAGAGCAAGCTCAACCGGCGGCAGGTCGAGCAGCGCATCGAGGAATTGCAGGCCGAAGACCCGCGCCGCGGTCCAGGCTGGAGGCGCAGACCCGGCTGATCGAGGAAAGCGCCGCCTACTACCGCGCCTGCGGGGATTACACGCGGCAGGGACGCGGCGACACGGCCACGCACAAGCTGTTTTTGGAGCGCATGTACGGCCTGCTGCAGGCGACGGCGGGCGGATGGGCTACGTGGTGCCGTCGGGCATTTACACCGACCTGGGCACCAAGGACCTGCGCGAGATGCTGCTGGACGAGGGCAACATCCAGTACATCTACAGCTTCAGCAACGAGCGCTTTTTTTTCCCCGGCGTGCATCACTCGTTCAAGTTCGCGCTGCTGGGCGCGCAGAAGGGGCCGCAGCGTGACGGCTTCTGGGCGGCGTTCCGCTTCAACCCGCGCGTGGCCGTTGCGCCAGAGGAATTGCCTGCATTTCTGGATGATCCGGCCAATTTGATCTACATGCGCCGGGGATCATTGGAACGGTTCAGCCCGGACAGCTTAAGTGTGATGGAGTTCCAGACGCAGCAGGATTACGAAACGGTTGAGCAGCATATATGGTGATTGGCCGCTAATGGGTGAAGAGGCTGATCAAGTTGGAACGTGAGGCTAAACAGTGAATTCCACTTCACCAATGATCGGCAATTGCTCAATCAGAAGGCACAAGGGTATCCGTTTTACGAAGGCAAAATGATCCACCAGTTTGATGCATTTTTTGCTGAGCCGCAGTTCTGGATCAGCGACGAGAACATCGTTGGCCGATTGTCTGAAGAACAACGGCGGCCAATTAGGAAGTTATCGTGTAGTTCATCGCCGGATTGCCAGAGCAACAGATGAACGCACACTTATTTCAGCGATTGTGCCGCCTCATACTGCCTGTGAAAGTCAACGCACCGTTGTGTTGATTGAAGGTGGAAGCGAAGAACGTCAAGTTTTATGTTTGTGCGCTGTTTCAACTCGTTTGTGCTGGATTACGTGCATTCGTTATCAAGGTGGCACACGCTGAATATGTTTTACATGTACCAGCTTCCCGTGCCCCGCCTCACTCCCGGCAACCCGTACTTCGACGCCATCGTGCCGCGCGCGGCGCGCCTCACCTGCACCCGCCCGGAGTTCGCCGACCTGTGGCGCAGGTCATGGGCGCAGCCGTGGGACCGAATCGCAGGCGCGCCACCGATCCCGCCGAGCGCCAGCGGCTCCGCGACGAGATCGACGCCATCGTCGCGCACCTGTACGGCCTCAGCCCGCGCCGACTTCGATCACATCCTGGGCACGTTCCCGCTGGTCTTCCCCGACGACGCGGAGGGCCATCAGAAAAAAGAGCGCCTGCTGTCTGTCTACGATGCCTTCGCGCAGCAGGTCGCCGGTTGGCGTTAGCGCCGGTAGGGGCAGGGCTTGTCCCTGCCCCCGCTGAGCCTCCCCCTGTCCACTTCCAGTGGACATTTCGGCGCGCGTTGCGCGCCATACTGGCCGGGGAATTCGATTCCCCGGACCGTTTGAAACTCTAACCTCCCGTTATACGGATGCATCAACGCCACCCCCTTAACTTTTCCCCCTCCCCCTGCCCTA
>CAWBCR010000018.1:0-121188 GCA_963787375.1 uncultured Chloroflexia bacterium
CGGCGGCTCGGCGGTGGCGACCACCAACCTGCTGAAAAAATGGGGGGCAACGCGGATCAAGTACGTCGGGCTGATCGCCGCCCCGGAGGGTATCCAGGCGATGCGGGAAGCCCACCCGGACGTGCCGCTCTACCTGGGGGCGGTCGACGAGCGGCTGAACGAGATCGGCTTCATCGTGCCGGGGCTGGGCGACGCCGGTGACCGGCAGTTCGGCACAGGATAAGCACCTTTGAACGCACCGATGGCCGCTTTCGGCCTGACGTTTGGCGTCGGGCTTGCCCTGGCACTAATACTGACCCCATTACTGGACTGGCTGGGCCGACGCTGGGGGCTGGTGGCGGTGCCGGGCGGACGGCGTCAGCATCCCAGGACGGTGCCGCGTATCGGGGGTGTGGCGCTGTACCTGGCGTTCGTCGGCGCGGTGCTGGTCTCGCAACTGCTGGTGGTCGATCCCTGGGACAGCGCTCAATCGCTGCCGGTGGGGCTGCGCGTCATGCGCTTCGACCCCAAGGAAATCTTCCGCCTGATCGGGCTGCTGGGCGGCGGGACGTTCATCTTCCTGGCCGGGCTGTACGACGACTGGGGCGAGCTTTCGCCGGTGCCCCAATACCTCTCCAACTGTTCGCGGCGGCAATCGCGGTCGCGTTCCTGATCCTGATCGAGTACGTCAACAACCCCTTCACCGGCCAGCAAACGCCCGATTTCCCACGGCTGGTCACGGTGACGATCTCGCTTTTCTGGCTGGGGCTGATGATGAACACGGTCAACTGGCTGGACGGGCTGGACGGGCTGGCGACCGGCGTGGCGGCAATCGCGTGCGTGGTGCTGTTCGTCAACGGCGTGTTCCGGCTCAGCCCGCCGCAGGACAGCGTCGCCCTGCTGCCGGTGGCGCTGCTGGGGGCGTCGCTGGGCTTCCTGCCGTTCAATTTCGCCCCGGCGCGAATCTTCCTCGGCTCGTCGGGGGCGTATTTCCTGGGGTTCACGCTGGGGGTGCTGAGCATCATCGGCGGGGCGAAGATGGCGTCGATCCTGCTGGTGATGGGGCTGCCGCTGCTGGACCTGGCCTGGCAGGTGGTGGCCCGGCTCGCGCGCGGCAAAAGCCCGACGGAAGGCGACCGGGGACACCTGCACTTCCGGCTGCTGGACGTGGGCCTCTCCCAGCGCCAGATCGTGTTGTGCTACTACCTGTTCTGCGCGCTGTTCGGTGGGCTGGCGCTGGCGATCCCCTCGCGGCTGTATAAGCTGGTCGCGCTGCTGGTGATGGGGCTGATCGCGCTGGTGGGGTTCGCGTGGCTCTCGCGACAGGGCAACGCTGAGGAGGATAAGAAAAGGCGCGGAATAACCCGCTCCTTATGGTTTATGACCGACGTTTTGGGTTATCAGCCATAAGCTGTTGGCTACTTATACTCCAGTTCGCGGTTGAGCACCCGGCTGAAGATCGCCTCGGCAATACTGATCACCGCCATCATGAACAGGTCGATGCCCAGCGACATCACCAGCGCGAAGCTCAGCCCCTGCGCGATCTGCTGTATCGGCCCTTGCAGCGCCGCCATCAACAGGATATTCAGGTCGAGCACCAGCAGAAAGCAGTGATCGCCGCCACAGCGCCGAACAACAGCCACCAGTTGATCTGGTCGTGCTCCTCCGGCATCATCGCGTTGGCGACGGCGAACACGAGGTACACCCAGAACCAGAAATCGGGCGCGGAGATGAAGACGTTGAACCCCTGACCAATGGTCGGTAGGTCGCCGCTGGCCAGCGAGGTCAGCAGCGCCTGCGTGTTGAAGCGGGCCGCGCCGATGAGCACAATCGCTGCTACACCCGTCACCAGCGGGACCATGCCAACCAGCGTCGAGCGCACCATGTCGGTCTTCTTGTCGATCTCGACCAGCCCCAGGCGGATTGCCCCGCCGCGCTGCTTCTCAGGCCACAACTGGAACTTCTTGATCTTGCACTGGAGGATTTTGGCCAGCACCCACTGGCTGGCCTCGTGCAGCACGACACCGGGCAGCAGTGCCAGGTAGTAGACCAGCACCGCGGCCTGCGGGTTGTTGGTCAGCAGCAGGCCCAATCCTTGAATGTGGCGGTGAACCCAGCGCTCGACCTGAAGCAGTGGCCAGATCGCCAGCGCGGCGACAATCCACGGTACCAGCCAGCCAGGCAAGATAATCTCCCCCCTCTTAGCGATAGATCACAGGGCGCTCAAGCCCCCTTGGCCTGCGCCGTGACGCGCACCAGCGTGATGAAGTCCTCGGCCTTGAGCGAGGCCCCGCCGACCAGCCCGCCGTCGATCTCCGGCTGGGCCATCAGCTCCTCGACGTTCTTGATATTGATGCTGCCGCCATACTGAATGCGCATCGCCTGGGCGACCTCATCGCCGTACAGACCGGCCAGCGTCGCGCGAACCACGCCGCCGATGGTGTCGTTGGCCTGTTGGGGGGTGGCGGCCAGCCCGGTGCCTATCGCCCAGATTGGCTCGTAGGCGACGACGATGCAGTTCGCCTGGGCGGCGCTGATGTCCTCAAAGGCGGCCTTCACCTGCCCGCTGACAAACACCTGAGTCTCGCCGGCCTGGTTCTGTGCCAAACTCTCGCCAACGCACACGATGGGCAGCAGGTCGTGGGCCAGCGCGGCTTTGATCTTCCGGTTGACCGTCTCGTCTATCTCGCCAAAGTACTGGCGGCGCTCAGAGTGGCCGATGATGACCAGGTCGCACAGCCCCTTGAGCATCAGCGGCGAGACCTCGCCGGTGAACGCGCCCTGTTCTTCCCAGTACATGTTCTGCGCGCCGACCTTGACGCCGGAGCCTTTCAGCGCAGCGGCTACAGGGGCCAGCGCCACGAACGGCGGGCAGACGGCCTTCTCCGCGCCGGTAACATCGGCCAGCGGACCCTTGATCGCGTTGACGAGTTCGATCGCCTCGGCGACGGTTTTGTACATTTTCCAGTTGCCAGCCAGGATGGGCGTGCGCATGAATGTCTCCTTGTGGGTGCGAGAGGGCAAACAAGCAATCTGATTATAAGGTGGGTTGCCGGATGGCGCACCACTATTATATCGCAGGCCAGGCGGCGGTCTGCGCCAAAAGGGGCACTGCACGCTGTGCCCCATTCGCATCAACTTAAGGGAAAAATGACAAAGGAAGTCCTCCGGGAAGATAAGGGTTGGAACACCAAACAACCCGGAAAGGGACTTCCCGATGAGCACTGTAGCACGAACAGCCCGGACTATGCAATATGTGCTGGGAGAAGCGGCGGATGAGGCCGCGCGGGTAACGGGCTTCGTGAAACAAATTGCAAGCTGGATGGGGCGAGTTTCGTTCAGACGACTGTCTTTGGCTGGTTAGGGAATGGTCAGGCCAGCAGCAGCGAACTCAATCAGGCGGCGGCGGCGGTGGGTGTGAACATGACCCTCAGGGGCTGACGAAGCGATTTACTGCAGAAGCGGCTGCCTGTCTGCGTCAGGTGCTGGAAACAGCCGTAGGGCAGGTGGTTAAGGCTGAACCGGTGGCGCTCAGCCTGCTAGAACGGTTCAACGGGGTGTACTTGCTGGACAGCAGCACCGTGGAACTACCGGACAGCCTGGCAACGCTGTGGTCAGGCTGTGGCGGGGGTCAGGGAGCCTCGTCAGCCGTCAAGGTCCAGGTTGATTGTCTGTAAATAGGGTACAAACCCCTGCCTTTCAGGCAGGCCGGTTTCAACACCGGACTGTCCGTCGTACAATGTGAGCATGAGCTATCGAAAGACATCCCACGCTGTCTATGACCTGAAATACCATCTGGTGTGGATCACGAAGTATCGTAAGCCTGTGCTGAGCGGTGAGATAGCCGGACGACTGCGCGAGGTGGTGCGACAGACCTGCGCTACGCTGGAGGTGTACATCCTGAGCGGGCACACAGCCGTGGACCATGTCCACCTGCTGGTGTCGGTGCCACCTCATGTGTCGGTTAGTGACCTGATGCAGCGTATCAAAGGGCGCAGTAGCCGGAAAATGCTGGAAGAATTCGGCGAATTGAGCCGTCAATTCTGGGGGCGGCACCTGTGGGCACGTGGCTACTTTGCCGCCAGTTCGGGCAACGTGACCGACGAAATCATCAAGCAATACATTGAGACCCAAGGCCAAGAGCCTCCTGTGGAGGATGACGGCTTCAATATCGGTGAGCTTTAGGCGAGTTTCACTCGCGTCCCGTACCGGCTTTCAGCCGGTAGTAGTTGACTTGAACTACAGCAATGGGGCCTTACATCGACTGTGGCTGCAGGCCGGGCGGGAGCATGACCAGTGTCGGCAAGCACAGGCAATTGAACTGCCCGGCGGCGCCTTGCGGATAGCTGACCTGGGGTACTTCAAACTGGATACGCTGACCGCGCACAGCCAGCGGGGGGTATTCTGGCTATCCCGCTTGCAGGCGGGCACGACGGTTCATGATGAAGCGGGGCAGGCACTCGATTTGGGCAAATGGTTAAACCAGCAAGGGTCCACCCTTGATTGCCCAATTCGGCTGGGGAGTAAACACCAACTTGCCTGCCGCCTGCTGGCGGTGCGGGTGCCAACTGAGGTAGCTGCCCAGCGTTGACGCAAGCTGAAGCGCACAGCCCAGAAGAAAGGCCAAACCCCGAGTGCCTCCCGGCTGGCTCTGGCAGACTGGACCCTGCTGATCACCAATGCCCCCATTGCCCTTCTGACCCTAAACGACGCGCTCGCCCTCTATCGGGTTCGCTGGCAGATTGAACTGTTGTTCAAGCTCTGGAAGACGGGCGGGGGTCTCGACACCTCACGCAGCCACAACCCGTGGCGCATCTTGTGTGAATTCTATGCCAAGCTCATTGCCATGGTGGTGCAGCACTGGTTGTTTCTGGTCAGTTTCTGGTCTTATCCCAATCGCAGCCTGACCAAAGCTGCGCGCACCGTTCAGCAGCACGCCCTTCATCTGGCAGCAACCTGCTCGAAGAGTTGGCGCTGTTTGGCCCAAGCCATTGACAGCATTGATCGATGCCTGGCCGCTGGCTGTCGCATCAACTCTCGCCGCGCTCACCCTAACACCTATCAATGCTTGCTTGCTGGCTCCGAAAATGCTTAAGTTGATGCGAATGGGGGCACAGGTTGGCCGTGCCCCACTCCGATGCCTCTCGCAGTGCCCTACTGGCCCGTGACTTCGATCGTCACTCGCTGGCTGACAGACGTGTTGCCGGCGTTGTCGTAGGCGCGCAGCTCGATGTTATGCGTGCCCGGCTCGGTGATGATCCAGCGCTCGTTGTAGGGCGCAATCGTGCTGATCGCGATCAACTGCCCGTCGACGTAGAACTCGACCCGGTCCATCGAGATGTTGTCGACCACATTGGGCTGGATGGTGACGTACTCGTCGCCCATCGTGTACGTCGAGTGGTCCGCCGGGTACAGGATCGTGACGCTGGGCGGCGTGTTGTCGACCGTCACCGGGATGACGAACTCCTGTATCGAGTTGTCACCGCGCACGACGGTCAGCCGCAGGCTGTACAGCCCGTCGAGACTGCGGGCGTCCCACGTTTCGAGGTCGGCGTTGTAGCGCGCCCCAAAGTGATTGGTGCCGATCTGCGTCCATTCGGCGGGGTTGAGTCCCTTGCCGTAATCCAGCCGGTACAGTTGGAAGTTCGGATCCCGGGCGTTACCTTTGATCGTCACCGCGCCTTTGATGTAGCTGAACGGGGCCGGATCGATGATCGCCACCGGACCAAAGGTGTTGGGTAGCCCCACCGTGTCGTATTCGGTAGGCGGCTGCGGGATGCCCGCCTCGCGCACCCAGTCGTTGGCCTCTGGCGGCAGCACCATGTACACCCGCTCCTCGACCTGGTCCGGCGGTGTGTAAACGGTCGCCAGCAACCCGGTGTTGCGGTTCACCTTGAACGGCTGGTAGATGTTGTCGAGGCTCGTCGGCTGGGTCCCCTGTTTGAAGATCTCCTGCCGGGTGGGGCAGTACTAAGTCGGCAGCAGGCCGGAGATCTGGCAAACCGTCATCTCGACGATGTCGTCGGGGTGGGTCCACGTCTGTACTGGCTGGCCCTGCAGGGCATATTCCATGATGGCGTGCCACAGCGGGGCCGCGCCCTGGCTGGCCGGCAGGTTGGTCATCGGCGAGTTGTCGGTGTTGCCCACCCACACGCCGGTGGTGATCTGCGGCGTGTACCCCACGGTCACGTTGTCGCGAAAATCGTCGGTGGTGCCGGTCTTGACCGCCGCCGGGCGATCCAGCTCAAGCGCACTGTTGGGGCCCACGCTGGGCCGCCGCGCGGCGTCATCTGACAGGATGTCGTTGATCAGGTAGGTCAGCGACGGCTCGGCGACGGCGTTCTGCCCGAACGTCGGGCCCTTCCCGTACTGCCACAGCACCTGCCCGTCACGCGTCTCGACGCGCAGAATCAGCGTCGGGTCCAGCGTGCGGAAGCCGGGCCGCCGCTGGTCGAGCGGCGTGGGCGTGCCGGCCATCGTGCCCATGTTGGCGAACACGGTGTAAGCGTAGGTCAGGTCGTAAAGGGTGGTCTCACCGCCACCCAGCGTCAGCGCCAGGCCGTAATAATCCAGCCCCCGGTCAAGCGTGTTGATGCCCATCGCGTGGGCGGTGCGGATCACGTTGTCGATACCGACCCAGTTTTCCACCTGCACCGCCGGGACGTTGTACGAGTTTGCCAGCGCGCTGCGGATGCTCTGCGGGCCGTGATATTCGCGGTCGATGTTCTCCGGCACGTAGGGCTGGTTGCTGCCCACGTCGAAGGCCGTGCGCACATCGAGAGTCATCGTCGCCGGGGTGTAGCCCTGCTGAAAGGCCGTCAGGTAGGTGAACGGCTTGAAGGCCGAGCCGGGCTGCCGCTCGGCCAGCGCCACGTTGAAGTTGCCATCGATGGCCTGGTTATAGTAGTCGAGGCTGCCCAGCATCGACAGCACCTCGCCTGTCGTGGGGTCCATCACGACGACGGCGGCGTTGTCGACCTGATGATCGACGCCCACCTGGTCGACGGAAATTGGCGACAGGTACTGCGCGGCGGTGCACGGCCCGCCGTCCTCGGTGGGGATGACGGTATCGGGCGCAGCGCCCGACAGCCGCGCCACCTCGGTGCGCGCGGCGCATTCCGTCTGGAGGAACAGGTCATAGTCGAGCGTGGTGTAGACCACCAGCCCGCCCCGGTAGACGAGGTCCGGCCCGACGATCTGCTCAAGCTGCTTGCGCGCGGCAACCGAGAAATGCGGGGCCAGCAGGTCGAAACGCTGTTCGGGCGGCTTGATGTCCAGCGGGGCCGCAAAGGCGGCGTCGGCCTCGTCCTGCGTGACATAGCCCTGCGCGACCATCTGGTCGAGCACCAGCTTCTGTCGCTCTTTGGCCAGCGGGTAGTTGTCGATAGGGTTCAGAGCCGGCGACTGGGGGATGGCAGCCAGCATCGCCGACTCGGCCAGCGTCAGTTCGCGCACCGGCTTGCCGAAATACACCTGCGCTGCCGCCTCGGCCCCGTACGCCAGGTTTCCGTAGAAGTTGGTGTTCAGATACCATTCCAGCACCTGATCCTTGCTGTACTGGTTGTTGATGCGTACGGCCAGGATTAGCTCTTTGATTTTGCGGTCAAAGGTGACCTGCGTGCGCTCTTCGGGGCTGATCAGCACGTTCTTGACAAGCTGCTGGGTGATCGACGAGCCGCCCTGAATCTGGCCGCCGGTCAGGTCGTTCCACGCGGCACGGGCGATGCCCTGCAGGTCGTAGCCGGGGTTCTCGTAAAAGGTCTTGTCTTCGATAGCGACGGTCGCCTGGCGCAGGTCCAGCGGGATGTCCTGTAGGTCGACCCAGGTGCGGTCGCCGCCCAGCGGGTCGATCACCTCATACAACAGGTGCTGCCCGGTGCGGTCGTAAATTTTCGTGGTCTCGAAGTTATTCTCTACCACCTGGATCGCGCCTGGCTGCGGAAGCTGCTGCGAATAATAGGCGTACACGCTGATCACCGTCCCGAAGCCGGTCAGCGCGGTCAGAATGTTAAGCCCCACAAAGATCAGCGCCAGGATGATCAGCCAGCGGATCGCCAGGCGCACACCGGTGCGGGCGCGCCTGCGCCGCTCGCGCCGCCGCTGCACAACATGCCGAGTCTTGCTCACACCTGCTGCTCCATGAAGACGATCTCATCGCCTGCGAGTTGGTTGTCTGTCGTTTTGCCGGCAGCAGTTACAGTGTACCATGCTGCCGGATCATTGCCACTCTCAACGCGCGCAGCCGGATCGAAAAGAGCGGCGCTGCCGCTCCCTTCGATTTCCTATGACTGCTCTACCAGCCATGCTCCAACCGCGCGACGAGCCGGTCGGGCATTTCCACCTTTCGCATGCGTTTTTGCACGGCCTTGATGTCGTATGGGATCCGCCGGAATTCCCAGGTGAGCAGGTCGGCGTCGAGCATGGCATAAGCCGCCCGTGGGTCTGAGTCGCGGGGCTGGCCGACGCTGCCGGGGTTGATGATCTGCCGTGCGCTGTTCAACTGCTGCTGAGCAGCGTACTTGGGCGAGACGGCCTCACATTCGCCGTGCTCGCCGCTCTGCTTGAAGATGATCGGGGTGTGGGTGTGCCCGACCAGACAATATTTCGTTTCATAGTGCGGGAAGTTGAGCGCCGCGATCAGCGGATCGAGGATGTATTCCCACACCGGCTCACGCGGCGAGCCGTGCGCCAGCGTGAAATCTCCCAGGACAAAGGTCGTCGGCAGCGCTTCGAGGAAGGCCAGGTTGCCGTCGGTCAGCGTTTCGCGCGTCCAGGTGACGGCCTTGCGTGCGTCGGCGTTGAAGGTCCGCACGTCGAGCCGGCCCAGTGCCGCCCAGTCGTGATTCCCGGCCAGGCATAGATGCGGCATGCTGCGCAGCAGATCCACGCACTCGTTCGGGTCAGGCCCGTAGCCGACCACATCCCCCAGGCACCACACAAAATCGTAGTCCTTGCCGAGCGAGCCGGCATCGCCAAGCACGGCCTGGAATGCGGTCAAATTGGCGTGGATGTCAGAGATGACGAGATAGCGCATGTCGTTTCTACCTTTGGTTGCGCAAAATATCGGGGGCCGCTGCCCCGATGTTCTCACCATCATACCACCATCATAATGCAGCGGCAAAGCATAACGCTGCCTGTAACAGGCGGCGCGGGCACCGGCGGGATTGCCCCAAAATGCCGATCATGCTACCTTAAGAGGTGAGACGCCTCGCACGTGTGGCCTGATCAGCTGAGGAGGCTCCCGTGGTGCAGAGCAAAACACCGATCGTCATTCTCGGGGCGGGTGGCTATGCTGCCGTCGTCTACGAGATCTTGCGATTTCATTCCGAAGTCACCGTCATCGGCTGCACCGATAAGGCGCTTGGCATCAGCGAGCGCAGCGTTGGCGAGGACGAGGGTGGGCTGCGCATTCTGGGTGACGACGATGCCCTGCCCGACCTCGCGCAGAAGCACGACGGTCTGCACGCCGTCCTGGCGCTGGGCCCCGACCTGATGGACGTACGGGCGCGTCTGATGCGCACGCTTGAACGCGAGAGCATCCCCCCGATTTCAGCCATCCATCCTTACGCGGCGGTCTCGCGCCGGGCCAAGCTCGATCCCGGTACGGTCGTCTGCGCCGGGGCGATTGTCAGCGCCGGCAGCGAGCTGGGCGGTCACTGCGTGGTGCACATTGGCGCGAGTATCGACCACGACGTCCAGTTGGGCGTCAATGTGTATGTGGGCCAGGGGGCCCGCATCTCCAGCGACGTCGAGCTGAACGACAACGTGGTCGTCGAGATGGGCGCCAGCATTAACAGCCGCGTCGTCGTCGGGATGGGCGCACGCATCACCGGCGGGTCGTTTGTCAACACCGACGTTCCCGATCACGCAGTGGTAGTCGGCACGCCGGGGCGGGTTGTGCGTTACATCGACACATGAAACTGGGCCGGTCGCGCTGCGTGCTGGCGGCGGGCGCTGTGTTGGCCTGCCTGCTGGCCTGCCATGTTCCCGCGCTGAAGCGGGCCAACCTGCCAGCCTCGACACCCCGGGCTGCCGCGCTGGCCTCGCTGTCGCCGCCGCCCACGGCGACAGCCACGTTATCCCCAACCGCCACCACCACTCTGACGCCGTCGCCAACGGTCACCGCCACACCATCCCTCACGCCAACCGCTACCGCGACGCCATCGTCCACGTCGACCGTCACGCCATCCCCTACCCCCACGGCGACCGCGACGCCGCCTCCCACACCGACGGCCACACCCTACGGCTGCGCCGCCCCGCTCGACGATTACTCGCGTGTGACGATCAATGGTGAGCAGCTTAACCGGCGCACCGTGTCGATGCTGGCCCACGCGCAGCAGCTCTACGGCGGCCCCATCGACTTTCTACAGGCGGTGACCCAGGGGTCGTACACCTCCGACCTCGCAGCGAGCTTCGGCACGCACGACGGCGGCGGGGCAGTCGACGTCTCAGTGTTGAGCCAGACCGGGGCGCGGGTGGTGATGACTGACGAACTGGACTCGATGATCGCCGCACTGCGCCGGGCCGGGTTTGCAGCCTGGGTGCGCTTCCCCGACGACCTGTACCCCGGCTCGCCGATCCACATTCACGCCATTGCGATTGGCGACGCCGAGCTTTCACCTGCCGCTGCCGATCAGCTCACCGGGCCTGCCGGGTACTTTCGCGGCTATGACGGCCTGCCGGTCGACCCGCCGCAGCCCGACCGGCACGGCGGCCCGTTCCTGTGCCCATGGATGATCGACCTGGGCTATCGCGATCTGCGCGGCGAGACCCCCTGAACACAAAACCCGCTGGCCTCAGAGCTAGCGGGTTAATATGCAATCAGGGGTGTGCTAGAACACGCGGCGCAGCAGCCCCAGTATCAGCGTCAGGCCGCCCATCGCGGCCAGCGCGATGATCAGCACGGCAGGTGGGATGCCCCGGCTGCCGGGTGAGTCGCTGCCCGCCGTCTGCGCAGCCAGCACCTGCGGCTGGACGTAGGCCGGGGGCGGCGTGAAGGTCGGCAGCACGCCCGCCACGACCTGGCCGCTGCCACCCGGCGTGACGGTGTAGACGCCCGTCGGGGCGAACAGGGCCGTCGCAGTGGCGGTCTCGGCTGCGCCGGGCGTTTGCAACAGGATGGTGGCCGTTGCCTGGATGGCCGCCTGAGTCGGGTTAACGGTGGGCGGCGCGGGCGGCTCGACCGCCGGCACGCTCAACAAGTCGCCGTGGACGATGACCAGCGGCTCGTAGACCCACGCTTTGCCGTCGGGGCCGTCTTTCCACGCTACCAGCAGCCAGTCATAGCCCAGCCAGCGGCCCAGGATCGGCAGCGTGGTACCCTGCGTCAGCGATGCAACGATGTATTCATCGCCGATGGTCGGCAGCGAGCGCAGATTGGTTGGGTTGCCAATGACTTCAGCCAGCACCGGTGTGATCGTCGGAGTGCGGCTGGGGGTGGCCGTCGGCCCGCCGATGACAGTCGGCGTGGCGCTGGGCAGCACGATCTGCCCGCCTCCTGGCGTGGCGGCCTGCTGCGGATCAGGCGGGCTGCCAGAGGCCGCCGCCACGCCGACAGACAGCGCCAGCGCGATCAAGATCAGGCCGGCCACGACAATTAGCCGGTGGCGGCGTCCTGGTTGGGGTTGGGTTGGCTTGTTTTCCATAGCGGGCAGATCGTACCGCCCCGGTGATGACTTGGCAACTTCGCTTTACCTCCCGCCGCCCTGCGCTGAGTCTGCTATACTACGGGCATGATGGACCTCCTGCCGGCTTTTCAGCGCGCGCTGGACGACATGCACCTGCTCGCGCTCGGCGATTCAATCGTGCTGGGGGTGTCGGGCGGGGCCGACTCGCTGGCGATGCTGCACCTGTTCGTGCGCAGCCGCGAGGCGCTGGACCTGCGCCTGCACGTCGTGCACGTTGACCACCGCATTCGCGGCGAGGAGGCCGAGGCCGACGCGCGCTTCGTGGCCGAGACCTGCGCTGCGTGGGATGTGCCATGCCGCGTCGAGCGCGTAGACGTGCCTGCGTTGGCGGTTGAGCAGAAGCTGTCTCTGGAGGAGGCCGCGCGCCAGGCGCGTTACACGGTGCTGGGCCGCGCCGCTGCCGATTTTGGCGCACCCGCCGTCGCTGTCGCACACAACGCCGACGATCAGGCCGAGACGGTGCTGATGCACCTGCTGCGCGGATCGGGACTGGCCGGGCTGCGTGGCATGCTGCCACTGACACCTCTGAGCGCCTACCACCTGCTTGAGCCAGTCAGCGGCGTGCAGATCATCCGCCCGCTGCTCGGCGCGCCACGCGCCGACATCGACGCCTACTGCGCCGAGCACGGCCTCACCCCACGCGTCGACCGCACCAACGCCGATAACTCCTACTTCCGCAACCGCCTGCGCCACGAGGTTATCCCCCTGCTGGAGACGCTCAACCCGAATCTGCGCGCGCTGCTGGGCCGCACCGCGTCGGTCATTGCCGCAGACTACGCGCTGCTCGAACGCGAGGTCGACGCGGCGTGGGAGGCCGTGCTTTCCGGCAGTGACGATCTCAGCGTGCAGTTCGACCTCGCAGGGTGGCGAGCGCTGCCGCTGGCGCTGCGGCGCGGCACGATCCGCCGTGCAGCGTTTGCGCTGCGCAGCAGCCTGCGCGACGTGAGCTATCAGCACGTCGAGAATGCACTGCGCGTCGGGTCGGCGGGCGAGACGGGCGCGCAGGCCACGCTTCCCAGCGGCCTGACGCTGCGTGTAGGCTACGCCACGCTGACCATCGCCGCCGAAGCGCACCACCCATCCGAACCCGACTGGCCGCTGCTGCCGCCGGGCTCGCGGATCGCACTGGCCGCGCCCGGCGCGCTCGACCTGCCCGGCGAGGGCTGGCGTTTCTCGCTGCGCCGCTACGACGGCCTCCGCGACGGGACGGCATGGCAGTCGCTGCTCACCGATCCGTGGCGCGCGGCGCTCGACGCATCGGCGCTGGCTGGCGGGTCGCTGGCGCTGCGCACGCGCCGTCCCGGCGACCGCTTCCAGCCGACCGGGCTGAACGGCACACAGAAGATCGGCAATTTCATGATCAACGCCAAGATTCCGGCAGCGTGGCGCGATCATCTGCCGCTGCTCGTCGCCGGGGATGCGCTTGTTTGGGTATGCGGCTGGCGCGTCGACGCGCGCTTTGCGGTGCGGGGCCATACGGGGGAAGTGTGGATCGCGTCCTTTGAGCAACTGTAACAAAAACAGAGGCGGATCTCAGATCCGCCCCTGTGCAAACGCCGATTGCGGGTGAAGCTACTTCTTCGGCGCTGCTTCCTTGTTTTCGTCGACGGGCGTGAAGCCGCCCGCCATGCGGTCGAGCGCCTCGCTCATGCTGCGCAGCGCGGTGACCATGCCCTTACGCACTTCGCTGCTGGCCTTGCCCGACTTGACGTCGGCGGCTGCCTGCTGTACGCCCTCGCCAACCTTCTTGCTGACGTCGGACTGGCGCAGGTCATGGAAAGCGCCATCGACTTCCGTTGTGAAGCGCTCCAGCCCGTCCTTGATGTCGGACTGAAGGCGCATGCGCTCTTCGCTTTGCCACGCAGTGCGCATTGCTTCGGCGAACTTCTTGCCCAGCGCCGCGAACTCGGCGGCGATGTCCATCTCTTCAGCCGGACGCTCGTTCTCCGGGATTTCTGTGCTGTCGGTCTTTGCCTTTGCCATTGCCTAGCTCCTTATTTACGATAATCTGTGCATTTTGCTACCTATAGATACGCGAATGGCAGCGCAAAGTTGCACGACGCTAGCCAAGCCTAGTCTTACCGATCTCATGCTTGACCTCGGCGATCAGCCGCGTCACCGGGATGCCACGCGGGCAGGCCGAGGAACAGTTGTAGACGGTGCGACAGCGGTACACGCCGTTATTTTCGGCCAGCACGCGCAGGCGTCTCTCGCCGGCCTTGTCGCGGTTATCGAAGATGAAGCGGTGCGCCTGCACAATCGCCGCCGGCCCGACATAGGTGCCGTTGGCCCAGAACGACGGGCACGAGGTAGTGCACGCCGCGCACAGAATGCACTTGGTGCCCTCGTCGTAGATGGCGCGCTCCGCCTGGCTTTGCAGCCGCTCGCGCTCCGGCGCGGGCTCGTCGTTGACGAAGTACGGCATCACCGAGCGGTAGTGCGCCATGAACGGTTCCATGTCGACCACCAGGTCCTTGATCACGCGCAGGCCGAGGATCGGCTCGACCTGGATGGTGCCCGTCTGCCCCTTGACGTAGTCCTTGACCAGCGCCTTGCAGGCCAGGCTGTTCTGGCCGTTGATGCGCATCGCGTCAGAGCCGCACACGCCGTGCGCGCATGAGCGCCGCAATGACAGCGTCCCATCCATGTACCACTTGACGTGATGCAGAAGGTCCAGCACGCGCATCACCGGCTCAACGTCGTCGACGGTGTACTCGGCCCAGTGAGGCTTCTCGTCGACCTCCGGGTTATAGCGCTTGATTGCAGTGTGACTTGCATCAGTAAACGCGCTCCTTTGGCTGGTACTTGGTGATGACCACCGGCTTGTATGTCAGCGTGATCTTGCCATCCTTGTCCCGGTGGATCAGGGTGTGCTTCAGCCACTCCTGGTCATTTCGTTTGGGGAAATCCTCGCGCGAATGCGCCCCCCGGCTTTCCTTGCGCGCCAATGCAGCGACGGCGGATACTTCCGCCAGGTCGAGCATCGAGCCAAGCTCCCACGCTTCGAGCAGGTCGTAGTTGAAGACCTTGCCCCGATCGTCGATATGCAGGTCGCTGCGATACTTTTCCTTCAGTTCGCGCAGCCCGTCAATCGCCTCCTGGATTCCCTCTTCGGTGCGGAACACGCCAACGTGATCCATCATGGTCGACTGCATCTTCTCACGCAGATCTGCTGCACGCGAGCCGCCGTCCGCGTTGCGGATGCGGTCCAGTTCGGCTTCTATCCCTGCGCTGGGGTTGTCCGGCAGCGGCGTGAAGTCGGCCTGCTTGCAATACTCGGCCATCGCCTTGCCACTGCGCCGCCCAAAGACGATCAGGTCGACCAGCGAATTGGTGCCCAGGCGGTTCGCGCCGTGCACCGACACGCATGCGCACTCGCCCGCCGCATACAGGCCCGGCGCGACCGTTCCCTTTTCATCGAGTACGACCTCGCCCTGGATGTTAGTCGGGATGCCACCCATCGCGTAGTGCGCAGTCGGCTGGACAGGCATCGGCTCGGTGACCGGGTCAACGCCCAGGTAGGTGCGGCAGAAGTCGAGAATGTCGGGTAGCTGCTGCTCGATGTAAGCCCGGTCGATGCGGCGCTCTTTGCCTTCGGCGGCCAGATACTTGTTGACCGTCTCAGGCCGCACGTCGAGATGCACGTAGCGCTTGCCACCAATACCGCGCCCGGCGCGGACCTCCAGGTAGATCGCGCGTGAGACGACATCGCGGCTGGCCAGGTCTTTGATCGTCGGCGCGTAGCGCTCCATGAAACGCTCGCCCTCGCTGTTGATCAGCACGCCGCCCTCGCCGCGCACCCCCTCGGTGATCAGAATCCCCAGCCGGTAGATACCGGTAGGGTGGAACTGGTAGAACTCCATGTCTTGCAGCGGCAGGCCGCGCCGCAGCAGGACAGCGTCGCCGTCGCCGGTAAGCGTGAACGCGTTGCTGCTGATCTCCCACACCTTGCCCCAGCCGCCGGTGGCGAACAGCATCGCCTTGGCGTGAAAGACGTGTATCTCACCCGTGCCGATCTCCACCGCCACCACGCCGACCGGCTTACCATCGTTGAGGATCAGGTCGACGACGTGGTACTCGTCGAAGAACTCGACCTCGTTCTTGATGCACTGCTGGTACAGCGTTTGCAGGATCATGTGCCCTGTGCGGTCCGCGGCGTGGCAGGCGCGCCGCACCGGCTGCTTGGTCTCGTTGTTGGTATGGCCGCCAAACCGCCGCTGCGCGATCTTGCCCTCTGCCGTGCGGTCGAAGGGCAGGCCCATATGTTCCAGGTCGATGACCGCCTCGATGGCTTCCTTGCACAGCACCTCGACAGCGTCCTGGTCGGCCAGGTAATCAGAGCCTTTGATCGTGTCGAAGACATGCCACTCCCAGTGATCCTCTTCCTCGTTGCCCAGTGCCGCGCCGATGCCGCCCTGCGCTGCGCCGGTGTGCGAGCGGGTGGGATACAGCTTGCTGATGACCGCCGTCTTGACCTCTTTGGAGGCGTACAGCGCGGCCATCAGGCCCGCGCCGCCCGCGCCCACGATAATCGCGTCAAACTGGTGCACTTGCATGACGGATATTCCTTCGCTAAATGAGAACGGACAGGATCGCCGCGCTGTCGACCGGCTGGTTGGGTGCCAGCACCAGCGCCGCCGTGCCCAGCGCAAAAATCGCGATCAGCAGGCCGATCAGGACAATCTTCAGGACGCGGTTGGTGACAGGGTTGTGCGCGTAGTCGTTGATCACCTGCCGCAGGCCATTGAAGCCGTGTATCCCACCGAACCACAGCAGGAAGGCGTCGTAAAAGCGCCAGGGCAGCAGCGACCAGCGGGTGCTTATCACCCAGTGATAGTCAATCGCGTACACGCTGTTAATGATGTGCATGATCGCCAGGTGGCCGAACGCCAGCGGGATCAGCAAAATGCCCGACCACCGCATGAACTGCCAGGCAGTCTTCTCGAAGCGGCTGCCGCGCGCTTGCATTGATTGTGTGCTGGTTGTCATGTGAGTCTCCACTTAGCCACGCGGCTAGAAGATGTGAATGTTGAACAGGTTGGCCAGGATGTGGCTGCCCATGATGATGAAGGCCGGGACATACAGCACAGCCGTCAGCACAAACACCCCCCATGCCATCTCGCGCTCATGGCTCCACAGTTCGGGTTTCCAGTCCATCAGCGTGATGCGCAGCCCGTTGACGCCGTGATAGATCACGGCCAGCACCAGTAGCAGCTCGCCGATCTGGAATGGGAAGCTTCGATACAGTTCAATGGCGTGGCCGTAGAGTGTGGGGGCAAAGGTGACAAACGAGGTATCGATGATGTGCATGATGAAGAACAGCAGGGTGCCCAGCCCGGCCAGCCGGTGGCCGATCCAGGCCAACTGTCCCTCTTTGCCCCGATACCGGGTGGCTTCACGGACAGTTGTGATCAGTGTTGCCATAGCGCTTTATCCTTTGACTATTCTGCATGTGGCTTGATTTTAGCGGAGAAAACATCCGCAAGGGTACAAAAAGGCCCATGCAAAATGCGCTGGCCTCTTTTGTCGCCTTGCGTATCCCCCTCTGCTCACTTTGCGCGAAACGTGTTAATCCCCCTCTAATTGGCCTCCTTGTATGTGGTGGGTGTTAGGTGGTCCAGGTCCGGCGCTGCATGGCGAACGTCCAATCGCCATCGCGTCGGCTGATCTTGTAGATCCAGCCCCGTCCGAAGAACGGCTCGAAGCGACAGTCGAAGCTAACCAGCCCATCTTCTTCGTAGGGCAGGGTCTCCGGACAGGTGATCGTAATCGACGCGCGGCGGCTGGATGGCTCGCCGGGGCGCGGTGGGCGCGCCGGGCTTGCTGCCGTCACGTCGAGTCGCCGCAGCGTCGGGCCCTGCCAGGTGTACTCCCACACGCCGATGATCTCGGTTTCGTCGCTGAGCGCCTGCGGCGGTGTATCGCCCTGGTAGCGCCGCATCTGGATGGTGCACGTTTCGGGCACGCGGCCATCGCCCAGGAACAAGTCGAGCATCAGGTGCTCGATGGCGACCCGCACGACCATGAACTGGATCAGGTCGTTGTCAGCCGCGTAAAGCTGGCGATGCGCCCAGTACAGCGGGTGCAGCCGGTCAGGCGGCGGCTCCGGTATCTCGGTTGGCGGGTTTAGGAACTGCTCTGCGCGCTCGTCCATCAGGCCCAGCCCCCACTGGGCCGCGTCGCGCACGCGCGGATCGGGGTCTTCAATCAGGTCTTCCAGGTGCAGCCGCTCGGTCTCCGAGCCGATGATGCCCAGCGCACGGGTTGCCACGATGCGCAGCGCGGGGTCTTCCAGCATATCCAGGATGTCGGGCAGGACGAGCAGCCGCCCTGCGTTAGCCAGCGACATAATGGCCTCACCCAGCGTGCGCTCGGCGAGGATACGCGCTGGCGAAAAGCGGCGCTGCTGTTCGGTGGCTACCTTCTCGCGCGCATCTTCGATCAGATCGCGCGTGGCCTCGATGGACAACTCGTTGGGATAGGTATTCATCAGTCGTACGGCGATCAGGCGCTGCTCCCAACTATCCGAGCTGAGGAAGGGGATTAACACTTCCGCCAGGCGATAGCGATCCACCGGCAGGTACTTGTTGGCCAGCACTCGCAGGGATTCGAGCGCCCGGCGGCCCATATCGACGGGCGGTTGGTCGCGCAGGTAATCGACGACGGCGTCCAGCAATTCGGCCTCGCCGACCGCCGCCAGCCGCATGAGCGTTTCTTCCTGCTCCTCGGGTGATCCGTATTGCAGGTCGCGCAGTAGTTCGTCCTGTGTGCGATCGTCTGGGCCGGATTGAGCAGCCATGTGCCACACTCCCTGGACAGGGACCAGAACTGTTGACGTGAGTGTCGGGGAGGTTACTTCCCCAGGTTGTCGATCAGCGCCGTCGCAAATTCAGAAGTCCTGACTTCCTTCGCGCCGTCCATCTGGCGGGCGAAGTCGTAGGTCACGATCTTCTGCGCGATAGTCGCCTCAAAAGCGCGGGTGATCAACTCAGCCGCTTCCCACCATTTCATATATTCTAACATCATCACGCCAGAAAATAACAGTGACCCTGGGTTCACTTTGTCCTGGTTGGCATACTTGGGCGCAGTGCCGTGTGTGGCCTCGAACACCGCGACGCTGTCGCCGACGTTGGCCCCTGGCGCGATACCTACCCCGCCCACCTGTGCCGCGACGGCGTCGGACAGGTAGTCGCCGTTGAGGTTGGGCGCGGCCAGCACGTCGAACTCGGCGGGACGCAGCAGAAGCTGCTGGAAGATGATATCGGCGATGCGATCCTTGATCAGAATCTTATCGTCAGGCTGCTTGCCGTCGTACTGCGACCACAACGCGTCTTCCGTGATGGTCACATCGCCGAACTCGTCGGCGGCCAGCTCGTAGCCCCATTTGCGGAAGGCACCCTCAGTGAACTTCTGGATGTTGCCCTTGTGAACCAGCGTCACACTGCGGCGCTTGCGGTCGATGGCGTACTGGATCGCCTGCCGCACCAGCCGCTTGCTGCCAAACGCGCTGATCGGTTTGATGCCCAGCCCGGAGCCCTCGAAAAACTGCGCGCCCAGCTCATTGCGCAGGAAATCGGCCAGCTTCTTGTTCTCAGGCGTGCCAGCCTCGTACTCGATCCCGGCGTACACGTCTTCGGTATTCTCGCGGAAAATGACCACGTCGGTTTTCTCCGGTTCGCGGACCGGACTGGGGACGCCCTGGTACCAGCGCACCGGGCGGATGCAGGCGTACAGGTCGAGCACCTGCCGGATCGTGACGTTGAGGCTGCGGAACCCCCCGCCGACAGGCGTGGTCAGCGGTCCTTTGATGCCAACGGCCACTTCGCGCAGCGCGTCGAAGGTTTCCTCCGGCATATAGTCGCCATCGTAAATGCCGGCGGCCTTCTCGCCGGCGTAGATCTCCATCCACGCGATTTTGCGCTGGCCCCCATAGGCCTTCTCGACAGCAGCATCCCAGATTCGCAGCGAGGCTTTCATGATGTCGGGGCCGATCCCGTCGCCCTCGATGAAGGCGATAATTGGGCGATCCGGGACGGTAATCTTGCCGTTTTGCAGCGTGATGTGCTGGCCCTCGGATGGAACAGCGATGTGTTTGAAGCTCATCCGTCGAACTCCTCATCATGGTATGGCGGCCAGTGTGGTCGCATGTGGCCCAGGCGGATTATACACACCCCCCGCCGCGGTGACCAGATAAACCGATTCTCAATTAGAGCGCGCGTGCCGGTGGTGGTATACTGCCGGGTGATCTCCGGGATGTACGCGGCATCGTGTCCGCTCTTCCTGACATTTGGATGCTCATCTGCCACGCAGGGTTGCTGCGCCCCGGATCGACAGCCAGATCGACGCAGGCTGGCGGCTGCGTTTCTTGACAAATCCATCTCACCATCACGTGATCGGAGACCTCACATGCAGACCATCATTGGCGTGGATGTCGGCGGAACGCTGCTGCGTGCCGCGCGCTTCGATCAGGACCTCAACCTGCTCGACCGCGCCCAGCAGGATACGCTGGCTGAAAAGGGCCCCGATGTGGTGCTCGACCGGCTGGCCGAGACGATCCGTCAGGTGCTGCCTGAAAACCCGGACGACCTGTACGGCATCGGGCTGGCCATGCCCGGCCCGCTCGACCCGGAGCACGGCATCCTGATCGCCGCACCCAATCTGCCGTTCCACAACACGCCCATCAGCAAGCTGGTCCAGCAGGCCTGCGGCGGCCCGGTATTCCTGGGCAACGACGCCGACCTGGCCGGGCTGGCCGAGTACCATCGCGGCGCTGGGCGCGGCACCCGCTCGATGATCTTCATCACAATCAGCACCGGCATTGGCGGCGGCCTGATCCTTGACGGCAAGCTGCACACCGGGCGCGGACAGGGCGGCGAGATCGGCCATATGGTCGTGGACCCCAACGGCCCGATGTGCGGCTGCGGGCACCGGGGGCACCTGGAAGCGGTTGCCTCTGGGACGGCCATCGCGCGCATCGCCCGCGAGCGGCTCAGCGCGGGCGTGGAGTCCTCGCTGCGGGAGGGGGTCAGCGGCGACCTCACCCAGGTCAGCGCCAGGCTGGTCGGCGATGCCGCGCTGGCAGGCGACCCGATGGCGGTCGAGATCATCACCCAGGCGGGCCGCTACGTCGGCATCGAGATCGCCTCGCTGATGATGCTGCTCAACCCCGACATGTTCGTGCTGGGCGGCGGGGTGACACGGCTGGGCGACCTGCTGTTCGAGCCGATGAACGAGGCCATCCGCGAGTACGCTATGCACGAGCGTTTCTGGCAGGGCGTTCTGATCAAACGTGCCGAGTTGGGCGACGACGTGGGTCTGATCGGCGCGGCGGCGCTGGTCAAGCTGCGCCGCGAGTCGTAGCCAGCACGCTAACGGCGCTTCTTCTTGCGCTCGCCACGGACCTTCTCCGGGCTGCTGGGCCGGAACTCCAGCAGTAGCGGCGTGCCGCTGAAGGGGTAAACGTCGCGGATCGTGTTCTCCAGGTAGCGCTGGTAGGAGAAGTGGACCAGCTCCGTGTCGTTGACGTGGAACAGGAACTTGGGCGGATCAACCGCCACCTGGCTGGCGTAGCGGATCTTGAGCCTGCGCCCGCCTTTGGAGGGTGGCGACTGTCTCTCCAGCGCGCCCGACACCAGGCGATTTAGCTCACCGGTGGGGATGCGAAAGAAGCGCTCCTCCCACACCTCGTTCGCCACCTCGATGACCCGCTTGACACGCTGGCCCGTCAACGCCGAGATGAACAGCACCGGCGCGTAGGCGATGAACTTGAATGACTCGCGGACCTGCTCGGTGTAGGCGTTGATGGTGAATGTGTCCTTCTCGACTGCGTCCCACTTGTTGACCAGGATGACCACGCTCTTGAGCTCGTCAAGAATGTAGCTGGCGACATGCGTATCCTGTGCGGTGATGCCCTCGGTCGCATCCAGCAGCAGCAGCGCAACGTCGGCCCGCTTGATGGCCCGCAGCGCGCGGACGACACTCCAGCGTTCGACAGTCGGGTCGATCTTCCCCCGGCGGCGGATGCCGGCCGTATCGATCAGCGTGATGCGCACACCGTTCCAGATGATTTCGGTGTCGATGGCATCGCGCGTCGTCCCAGCGACTGGGCTGACGATCACCCGCTCTTCGCCGATGAGCTTGTTCAGCAGCGACGACTTGCCCACATTCGGCTTGCCGACAATGGCGATCTTCAGGTGCTCTTCTGCGTCTTCTTCAGACGGCCTGCTTGGCAGCGCAGCGACCACCGCGTCGAGCAGGTCGCCCACGCCCGCACCATGCATGGCGGAGATCGGAAACACCTCACCTACTCCCAGCGTGTAGAACTCGGCAGCGTCATGTCGGATCTCCGGGTTGTCGCCCTTGTTCGCAGCGACGATCACCGGCTTGCTGGTGCGCCGCAGGATGCTGACCACGTCCTCATCGGCGGCGGTGATGCCGGTGGTCAGGTCGACGACCATTACGATCACGTCGGCCAGGGAGATAGCTGCTTCGGCCTGCGCGCGGATCTCGTGCAGGAAGGCGGAGGAATCTTCGGCCAGCGGCGCAACGCTCTCGTCGGTCAGACTGTACAGCGGCTCGATGCCGCCGGTGTCGATCAGCGTGAAGACGACGCCGGTCCATTCGGCATCGGCCTGCTGCCGATCGCGGGTGGTGCCAGCGCGGTCGTGGACGACCGCCCGCTGCTGCCCGATGATGCGGTTAAACAGCGTCGACTTACCCACGTTTGGACGGCCAACCAGGGCAACCAGGGGAATATCGGTCATTTGTTTACATTCTGCGTGATCTGCACTTCGACGGTCTGCGGCAGCACCGATTCCACCAGCACCTTCTCCGGCGTGGCGATGTTGGTCACCTGGGCTGTTGGTTCAAGCTGGTAGGTGCCGATCGCCCGGTCGGTCACGTCGACGGTGACCAGCACTGTCTCAGGCGTCAGGGCGTTCAGCACCGGCAGCGGGCCCGACAGCAGCACATCGACGTTGGTCGGGTTGACCGTGCCCGCAAGCCCCGGACCCAGCCCGTCCACTGTGACGGGCACTGACAGCGTGCGGCTGCCAAGCTGGGCAGCGACGGTCACCAGGGCTTGAATAGGCTGCGCCTCGCTCAACGTGACGCCGGCTGGTAGTTGGAGCGTGATCTCTACCGATGTGTCAGCGATCATGGTTGTCACGTCGACCGAAGTCAGGATATAAGGCAGCATCGCGCTGATCACCGCCGGATCGCCCTGTACGGTGACAACCGGCGGCGTGACGGTGATGTTCGTGACAAAGTAGCCGGGTGGCGGCTGGCCGACCGGGCGAGCGATCACGGCCACGTCTTTAAAGCCCTCTTCCTGCTGAATCGGCAGCGTGACGTGCACCGTCTCCGGCTTGATCGTCACGCCCGTAACGGGGTTGCCACTGCTGTCCAGCGCGGTCAGCGGCAGGTCACCCTCGTAGGCCTCACGCAGGCCATCCAGTGCCACGCTGACACGCACTTCGCTGATCAGCGCGACACGCGACTGCGGACCGTTAATCTGCACCGTCGCAGGCTGAAGCTGGCTGCTTCCGGTGGCGTAACCGGTAGGAAGCTGGCCGTCTAGCACAAGCTGGACCGGCATCTCACGCTGGGCCACCTTTTCAATGTCGATCTGAATGTGGGAGGGGTTAGCCGAGACGGGAATCGCCTGGGCGGCCACCTCGATCTGGAGCGGGATCTGGTAGTTGCCCGGCTCAAGGCCGCTCAGGTCGGCGATGACGCTGAAATCCTCAACCGACAGCGACGTGAGCGTGTTGCGCGGCGCGCGCACCTGCACGGCGGTTGTCGTCGGCGGCTCATTGGTGACGATCAGGTCGCTACTGAGGCCGATCAACTGAATGGGGATAGGCCGGCTGAACTCGGTCTGCTGGATGGGATTTTCCTGCTGCGTGGCAACGATCCAGACCGCCAGCGCCAGCAGGAGGGCCAGGACCATCGAGATGATATTCGATTCAAGCCAGTTTATCCAGCGGTCAAACATCGATGGTTCCCACGCGGTTTATTTTGCCCGCCTGCGCTGAAGCATCCAGGACGCTAGGCGGCGGTTCTGCCGCTGCCGGATGTACTCTCCCAGGATCATAGCCAGCCGCTCGGCGTCGATCCCACGGATGAAGCGCCCACCCACCACGACCGAGATGCGGCCAGTCTCCTCGGAAACGATGATGGTCACGGCGTCGGTCACCTCCGAGATGCCCAGCGCCGCCCGGTGACGCAGACCCATCTGCGGATCGGGCATGTGGCGGGCAGTCGAGATCGGCAGGGTGCAGGCCGCCGCCACCACCCGGTTGTTGCGGATGATCACGCCGCCATCGTGCAGCGCCGTGTTCGGAAAGAAGATGGTTTGCAGCAGCTCGCTGGTGACCGTCGCGTCGAGCGTGACACCGGTGTCGATGTACTCTTGCAGGCCCGTCTCCCGTTCGAGGACGATCAGCGCGCCCTGGTACTGGCGTGAAAGGTGCTGAGCGGCGTCGCATATCTGCTCGATCAGGAACTGCCGCTCATCTCTGGACACCGTTTCTTCGCCAAACAGCGGCACGAAGCGCCCCAGGCGGTCGAGCCAGCGGCGCAGCTCCTCCTGAAAAATGACGGGCAGGGCGATGGACAGCGCGGTCAGCGTCCGGCTGAGCAACCATGAGAAGGCCTGCAGATTGAGCAGGAACGACATCGCCCACAGAAACACCAGCACAATGGCGATGCCGCGCAGCAGCGTGGCCGCGCGGGTTCCCCGCACAAGCTGCAAGATCAGGAAGAACACAGCAGCAACCAGCAGAACGTCAAGCACGTTCTGCCAACTGCTCAGGAGGTTCTCAATTGCCCACAGAATCTCTTGCAGGCCCACGCGAGGACTCTCAAACTTTCTGCGCGGTCAGCCAGGCCGAGAAGCGCTATAAGCCAGTCGGGCAGCCGGTATACGACTGCCGCTCAACGACCGCCGCTTTCAAGCTGCTTCAAGAGATGGCGATACCCCTCCACATCGGGCGGGTTCATGTTGACAATCCTGCGAATGGTTGAGACGGCCTCGTCCATGCGGCCTGCGTCAAGCAGCAGCTCGCCCAGCGCGTCCATCTGAGCGATGGCCTCCTGCTGCCGCCCCTGCTGGCGGTAGACTTCGGCGAGACGCTGACGCAGTGAAATCTCCTCCGGG
Source organism: uncultured Chloroflexia bacterium (assembly GCA_963787375.1). Classification (GTDB taxonomy): domain Bacteria; phylum Chloroflexota; class Anaerolineae; order Aggregatilineales; family UBA3940; genus CAWBCR01. The sequence goes on from CAWBCR010000018.1 coordinate 24,826, forward strand.
CGCCTGCGCACCTGGTCTTCCAGCGTGGGGACCAACCGGTCGGCCTGCTCCGACTTGAGAAGGTAGCGCATAAAGTCGTCCAATGCGCCGATGGCTTTGGTCGTGTCGCCAAGCTGGAAATACAGCTCGACTACAGCCATCGCAGCATCTTCATCGCTGGAGTCCAACTCGCGGATGCGCTCATAGTAGCTCAAGGCTTTGCGCCAGTTGAGCCGCTGCCGTTCAAGATCGGCCATGGCCTTGAAGATCGGAACCAAGCTCTCCGGCTGGGCGTTGTTGCGCCGGCTGTACTCGAGCGCCTCCTCATAGGTCGCCATTGCCTTTTCGGGGTCGGCCATCAGCCGGTAGTAGAGGTCGGCAAGCTCGGCATAATGATGCAGCGCCTCAGACACGCGGCCCTGATTGCGCATCATGTCGATGACGCGCAGGCGGGCTTCGGTGTCTGCTGGCCACAACTCGATCACCTCCGCAAACAGATCGGCGGCCTTGTCGGCGTTGCCACGTACCAGGTAGGTGTTGGCAACCAGGTTGATCTTGACCGCGGCTTCCTGCGTGCGGGACTGGTGGATCAGGATATCCGCCAGCCGGCGGTGCACCGGCAGGTAGTCCGGCACGCGCTCGATGGCATAATACGCCTCTTCGACGGCCAGGCCGATCTGGTCACGCTCGAAATACATGTCGACGCGCTGCATGATCTCGGCCACTTCGGGGCGGCCACCCTCAAGGATCAGCTCGGTCAGGTCCTGAACGTAACTCGTTTTGCTTCGCCGCTCATAGCCTTCAAGCGTGTCGTGCAGCTTCTTACGCCAGTCGGGCGTGTTCAGGTAGAACGTCAGCGACTTTGCTAGCTCGGTCAGGCGTTCCTCCGGCTGCTCCGTCAGGCTGCTCAACACGCGGTCGTAGCCACCCTCGTCCACGAGTGGGTTCATCCCCTCGTCGGCGGCACGCAGCGCGCGGATCAGATTCTCGGTGGAGTCCAACAGCTTGTCCTGGGCGTAATAAGCCTCCCCCAGCATCAGCCGGCTGGCCAGCACATAGTCTGGCACATTCATCGTCTGGTTGAGCACGGCAATGGCATCCTCATACAGGTGCGAGTGGAGATACAACACGCCCAGGCAGAACAATACACCCGGATCGCTGAGCCCGGCTTCGATGGCCTCGGTGTAATCGTCAATAGCCGCATCCACATCACCGACCTGATGCGCATCGATGGCTTGCAGCAGTGGGGCCTGCGCCGCTTGCGGCACGGCCCCCGACCAGATGCTATCAGCCAGCAGGCCCATCGCGTACCGGGCCGCCTCGTCAACGGGCGTACGCTGCCGCACCTCATCAGTATCCGTCGAGTCGATCAGCGCCTCTTCGGGCGATGTCGGTTTCTCTTCACGGCGAGGCGGTGCGCTCACCAGCCGCTGCACGTACTGGTCAGGGTCCACCGGTTCGATGGGCTTGTTGTGTTTGACATCGTCCAGCGCGTTACGGGCGTCCGGGTTGAATGGGTCGAGGTTCAACGCGCGCTGCAGCGCCTGCTCGGCGCGCTGCGGCTGCTGCACCTGCTGGAGCAGATAGGCCAGGTACAGGTATTCGTAGATCGCCTTACGATGCGTCTCTGGCGCTCGCTCGTAGGCGACGGCCAGCCGCATGTGCGCCTGCGGCAGCGATGGATCGTCTCGCGCAGCCAGCTCCCAGCTCGGGATGGCGCGCTGCAGGTCTTTGCGCGCCACGTAAATCTCGCCGGCGGCAAAGAACTGCTTGGCAGCCAGGTCGTGCCGCCCGATGACCTCAAGTATCTCAGCCATCTTCTCATGTGGGAGCGGATCGCTGGGGACCATCGTGCTGACGCGCTGGTATGCTTGCAGGGCCGGCTGGTACTGCCGCCAACTCGAGAAACGACAGCGCAAGGCCCGTCAGAGCCTGGACGTCATCCGGCACTGCTGCGAGCGCGTTCTTGTAGGCCTGAATGGCACGCTGCCAGTCTCGGTCCCACGCGGCGCTGGCCGCTTCTTTCATCGCTGCCTGATAGTTCTCTTGTTCAGACATACCTGTTTGATCCTACGTTGAACCGCAGCTATTCCAACACGTTGAGGAAATGGTCGGCGAGGTCAGTATACATTATCCCCACACGTGCCGCAATCGAGCCTCCGCTGGCGGCCTGCATCCGGCCGTTTGGCATGATAAGGCCCCTCCTCGCGGCGAGAAGGGGCCTAACTGTGATGCGGTACCGGGTGGATCAACTTCTCAATCTGGCAGCGAAGCGTTTCTCCAGCGACTTGACGATCTTCCCACGGACGCGGTCGGCGTCTTTGTCGCGCAGCGTTTTATCATCGGCCTGGAAGGTCAGCGCGTAGGCCAGGCTTTTCTTACCTGCCCCGATCTGCTCGCCGCGATACGTGTCGAACAGCCGGACGCCGCGCAGCAGCCAGCCGCCCGCCTCCCAGATCGCCGCTTCGATGTCGGCGGCGGGCACCTGCTCCTCCAGCACCAGCGCGATGTCCTGGTAGACCGCAGGGTAGTTCGAAACGGGCCGCACAGCGTGCAAGTCGGTCACCGGCGCGACCAGCGCGTCGAGGTCCAGCTCGGCGACCAGCACTGGCATGTTGGGCAGCCCCCACGCTTCGCGCACCGCCGGGTGCAGTTCGCCCAGCACACCGACTGCTTCCCCACCAACGACGAGCCGGGCCACCCGTCCGGGGAAAAAGGTGCTGTGCGTAGCAGCCTCGTAGCGCACGCTGCCGAGGTGCAGCCCGTCGACCAGTTCCTCGATCACGCCCTTGAGATCGAAGGTATCCATCAGCGCGATATCCATACCGGGCGTGTCCTGCCAGTTTGGCAGGTCGCGCTGGCCGAGCATGACGATCCCCAGCCGGCGCGGCTCGTAGGGCAGCTTCTGGCCTTCTACCGGCAGATACACCTTGCCCACCTCGAACAGCATCTGGCGCGCCTGCCAGCGCGCGTTCGCCACGGCGGTGTCAAGCATTGACGCCAGCAGCGTGTGGCGCATCACCGTCTTGTCCTGGCTGATGGGGTTAGCCAGCGTGACGTATGGTACATCGGGCCAGGCCGATGGCGCGCCGGGCGGGGTCAGTGCTGCCTCGTGCGCGGGCGTCGTCAGGCGGTAGGGGACGATCTCCTGCAGGCCGAGCTTCACCAGGATGTCGCGCACCTGCTCCTCGCGTAGAAGCTCCTCGTTGCTGCGCTGCGGTGGCAACTCGTCCTCGATCAGGGTGTTGGGCAGACGATCGTAGCCGTAGATGCGCGCGATCTCCTCCAGCAGGTCGGCCTGTGCGACGAGGTCCGCGATCCCGGCGTGCGCGGGGTCGTTGACCGCCCCGATGTCCAGCCGGTGATCGGGTACCGTGACACGCAGCGCGTCTTTGCCCTTCCGTTCGACGCTGAATTCCAGCCCTTCGAGGATCCCGGCGACCTCATCCTGCGACAGCGGCACGCCCAGCACCCGCGCGACCTCACTTAGCGGCAGGTCGACAGTGACAACCGGGGCGGGCTGCGGGTACTCGTCGACGACCCCGCGTGCGACCGTACCACCTGCGACGGTGCGCATCATCTCGGCGGCGCGCTTCAGCCCGACTTCGGCCTGCGCCGGGTGGACACCCCGGCTGAAACGCATTCCAGCCTCGGACGAAATCTCGTGGCCACGCTCGCGCTGCGCGCTGAGCGTTTGCCGGATGTTGATGAAGTTCCAGTTCGCCGCTTCCAGCAGCACGTTTGTCGTGCTCTGCGGGCGGGTACTGGCCTTGCCGCGCTGCGGCTTCTCGCCCTGCACCAGTTCGACGCCCTGCGCATCCAGCACGAACGTCGCCGCGTCGACCACCTCGGAACTCCATGCCACCCATGATCCCGGCGATGCTCAACGCCCCGGCGGTGTCGCACACCAGCTCGGTGAAGTCGTCCAGCTTGCGCTCGACTCCGTCCAGCGTGGTCAACACCTCGCCGGGTTTGGCCGTACGGGTGATGATTGTCGGGTTGTGGCCCCCTGCCCGGCTGCGCAGGATGTCGTAGTCGAAGGCGTGCAGCGGCTGGCCGGTCTCCAGCATGACGTAGTTGGTGATGTCGACCACATTGTTGATGGGACGCATCCCTGCCTGCACCAGCCGGCGCTGGAGCCACTGCGGCGACGGGGCAATCGTCACGCCGGTGATCAGCATCGCCATGAAGCGCGGGTTCAACACCGGCTGCTCGATCTTGATCGTCACCTGTCCCTGGATCGGATCACCGTCTTCAGTCACATCCAGCGACGGCTGTTTGACCTTCGCGCCGGTCAGCGCGGCGACCTCGCGCGCCACGCCCAGGATCGAGTAGCAGCGAGCCAGGTTGGGCGTCAGCTCAATGTCGAGGATCACGTCGCCCAGCACGTCCTGCAGCGGCGTGCCGGGCGCGGCGTCGCTGTCGAGCAGCAGGATGCCCTCGTGTTCGTCAGACAGGCCAAGCTCTTTCTCTGAACACACCATGCTCTTGTTGTCGATGCCGCGCAGGTTGCGCGGCTTGATGACCAAGCGTGAGCCATCGTCCTTGTGCCCGTCGATGACCTCCGCGCCCTCGCGAGCGTACGGCGCAACCAGCGGCAAATCGAGCGGGCCTTTGCCCTTGTAGGGGTACAGGTTCGGCGCGCCGGTGACCACCGTCTCGACCTCGCCGATGCCCAACTCGACCATTGCCAGCACCAGCCGGTCCGCATCGGGGTGCGCCTTGACTTCGAGGATGTGGCCGATCACGATTTTGTCGCGATCCCATACCAGGTGATCGGTCGAGACCGGCACAGCCAGGTGTGAAATCGTGCCCGATGCCGTGTACGTCGCCGGCGGGCACGCCGACGTATTCTATCGAGCCGACCTCCAGCCCGGCGAGCGTCAGGCGATGGGCCAGCTCCTCGACGCGGGATGGTCACGTCGACATATTCTTTAAGCCATGAAAGCGGTACGCGCATAGACTTCACTCTCCAATGTCGTATCGTAGTCGTCCTGCGGGCGAAACGCCTAGAACTGTTCTAAGAAGCGCAGGTCGTTGCCCCAGAACAGCCGGATGTCCTTGATGCCGTGGCTGCAGCATCGTGACGCGCTCCGGCCCCATGCCGAAGGCGAAGCCGGAGAACTCGTGCGGGATCGTAGCCGCCGTTAGCAAGCACCACCGGGTGCACCATCCCGCGCCCCGGCGATCTCCAGCCAGCCGGTGTGTTTGCACACGTGCAGCCCTCGCCGTCGCACAGGATGCACTCCACGTCGATCTCCATGCTGGGCTCGGTGAACGGGAAGTGCGAGCAGCGGAAGCGCACCTTGCGATCCGCCCCGTACATCCGCCGCGCGAAAGCCGCCATCGTGCCCTTGAGGTCGGTCAGCGGGATGTTGTGCCCGACGGCCAGCCCTTCCACCTGGTTGAACTGGATCTCGCTGCGCGGCGTGATCTGCTCGTAGCGGTAGCACATGCCCGGCAGGATCACGCGGATCGGCTCCGGCGCGAAGGCGCGCATGGCGTGTATCTGCCCCGGCGAGGTGTGAGTCCGCAGGATCATGCCCGGCCTCGGTCGGTGTGGAAGGTGTCCCACATATCGCGTGCGGGGTGATGCGGTGGCATGTTGAGCAGCGTGAAGTTCGTTTCGTCGTCCTCCACGTCGCGGCTGCGGATACACCTGGAAACCCATTTCGGCCCAGATGGCGTAAATGGTGCGCAGCGTCTGCGTGGCAGGGTGCAGCCGTCCGACCGGCTGGCGACGGCCCGGCAGCGTCATGTCGACCCGGCCTGCTTCAAGGTGCTGCGCCATCTCCTGCGCGTTGAGCACCTCTGCGCGCGCGGCGATGGCAGCTTCAAGCTCCTGCCGCACCTCGTTGGCAAGCTGTCCGACCGCCGGGCGTTCCTCCGACGGAAGCTGCCCGATGGTGCGCAGCGCCTGGGTGATCTCGCCCTTCTTACCAACTGTCGCCGCCTCAAGTTGGCGCAGCGCCTCGACGCTGTCGGCGGTCTTCAGCCTCTCGAGCGTGTCCTCGCGGATCGTTTTGAGCTTCTCCAGCATACGTCCTCTCCTGTACCTCAGATTGCGCTGACCATACAAAACAAAAAGCCCCTGTCCCCCACTTCAGGGACGGGAGCCGGTGTAGCTCGCGTGGTACCACCCTGCTTGACCGGCGCATCACTGCCCCGGCCCGCTCAAGTCGCCAGCGGCGCGCTGTGTGCCGCGCGATTGGCTGCCCGTATAACGGCGGGCTACCCGGAACGACCTATTAAAGCGCCTGGCGCTCGTTCAATCGTCGGCTCCGGAGGGAACGTTTGCGGCCAGCAGCCGAACCGGGCTTCCAGTCGTGGCCCGATCTCCCTGGCAGCGCGTCACGCCGCAAACCCGTCTCCATCGATGCCTGTCTTGTATGGCTTACTGCGCCCGGATTATGCCATCCGGGCGATCAAATGTCAAGCGGCGCGAAGCGATGAACCTTCCGACCCGCTCCTGCATCTAACAACACAGTGAACAGATAGAACGTAAACCTCAAAAGGATGGACACGACATTATGGAGATGGAGATCGTATTCCCCGGCGGCGCGCGCGTCGACGCAGTGATGGGCGACATGGTTATCAAGACCGATCAGGACGGCAGCGCCCCGGCCCCCTTCGGGTTGTTTCTGGCCTCGATTGGCACCTGCGCGGGCATCTACGTGCTGAGCTTCTGCAAGCAGCGCGGCCTGCCCACCGAGGGCCTGCGCATCGTTCAGCGCATGGACCGCAACCCGCTGACCGGCATGATCGGCAATGTTGAGCTGGATATCCAGGTTCCGCCGGACTTCCCGGAGAAGTACAAAGAGGCGCTCGTCCGCTCGGCAGCGCAGTGCGCAGTCAAGAAGCACCTGGAGAACCCGCCGGTGTTCGACGTGCACACCTCCGTCGTCGAAGTGGCCTGAGTTCCGCACAATGCAAAGAGCGGCCCGCGTGGGCCGCTCTTTCATTCCCCCGGCGAGTGGCTCTAACCCTCCTCAGGGGCCATATTCATTTTGTTATCGTATGCCTCCACCCATTCGGGATCGTAGTGGGCGATGTACTCCTCGACCCGCTCGACCAGATCGCGGTTGCCCACAAAGAACGGCGTGCGCTGGTGCAGGCTCTGCGGGTGGAGGTTGAGAATCGCGTTGACGCCATCGGAGGCGTAACCGCCGGCCTGCTCGATGATAAAGGCCAGCGGCGCGCATTCATACGCCAGGCGCAGCTTGCCGAACGGCTTCTTTGGGTCTCTGTCGTCGGCTGGATACATGAAAATACCGCCGGTCATCAGATTGCGGTGGAAGTCGGCCACCATTGAGCCGATGTAGCGCAAAGATAGGCCGTTGTAGGGGTTCTCAGGATCGCGCCCGGTGATCCACTGCACATAGCGCTTCATACCCTCTGACCAGTTTTTCTCATAGCCCTGGTTGATACTGTAATACTGCGGCGTCTGCGGCACGCGGATGTCCGGGTGAGACAGCAGAAATTCGCCCACGCTGGGGTCGAGCGTAAAACCGTGCACCCCCTGTCCGACGGTGTACACCAGCATCGTGCTTGAGCCGTAGATCACGTAGCCGGCTGCCACCTGCCGGTAGCCCGGCTGCAGCAGGTCCGCCAGGCCGCTGCTCTTTGGCGAGGGGCTGATGCGGCGGTGAAATCGAGAAGATCGTCCCGATGCTGACGTTGTAATCGATGTTTGAGGAGCCGTCGAGCGGGTCGAACAGCAGCGCGTAGTTGCCGGCAGGATATTGATCGGGGATCGGGATCGGCTCCGGATCTTCCTCGGAGGCCATCACGCACAGCCGCCCGGTGTGATCCAGCATCTGCACGATGGTGCGGTGGGCGTACACGTCGAGCTTCTGCTGCTCCTCGCCCTGCACGTTCGTCGAGCCGGCCCGGCCCAGGATATCGGCCAGCCCGGCGCGGGTCGTCTCGCGGGCAATGATCTTGGCCGACAGCGCGATATCGTACATCAGGTTGGTAAAGGTGCCGGTTGCATGCGGGAACTGCCGCTGCTGGTCAAGAATATGACGCTCAATGGTCACGATTTTGCTGCCAGACATAAGCGTATTTCCTCGTTTCCCCCTCATCGTGTAACCGTCGTGTGCTGCCTTCTGGTGGCGGCAGCAGCCTCCCCTCATAGCACAAACAAAGCCAGGTAGTAATAGCCCAGTAGTGCCGCCACCAGCAGCGCGTCAACCCGATCCAGGAAGCCGCCGTGTCCGGGGATCAGGTTGCTGGAGTCTTTGGCGTTGGTGTAGCGCTTGACCATGCTCATGCTGAAATCGCCAACCGGCGCGATGACCGAGATCAGCAGCCCCAGGATCAGCCCGTTCTGCCACGAGACGGCTGGCCCCGCGCCCAGCGCGTGCCATGCGAATGTCAGCGCAGCGGCGCTGGCCGTCGTAAGGACCACCCCGCCCAGGTAGCCTTCCCATGTCTTATTAGGGCTGACGTCGCGGATCAGCGGCGTCCTGCCGACAGCCCGCCCCACGAAGTACGCACCGGTGTCCGCTGCCCACACGCTCAATACCACTGCCAGCGTCCAGAACAGGCCGTCGGGCGCGGCCCGCAGGCTGACGAAGTGCGCAGCCATCCAGCCCACATAAAAGCTCCCGGCGACTGTCATCGCGAAGCCGGTCAGGGCGTTCGCCGTGCCCTGCCGGTAACGGACCAGCGCCCATGCCATCGACAGCAGCAGAAGCGCCGCCGCGCCCGGTTCGAACAGCCCTGCGCCGGGCCACGCCCGGTCCGCGACAAACAGCGCCGTCCACAACAGCATCAACCCGCCGGAGGCGCGATGCCCCCGCCGGGCAACCAGGTGGGTGAATTCCAGTACGCATATTGAGGCGACGGTAAGCACCAGCGCAACCATCCACCAGCCGCCGGCGATCACCATCGCCAGGACGGGCACGCCAAGCAGGAAGGCGCTGAGCGCACGCTCCCGTAACACAGCTACTTGACCAGACCGTACCGCCGATCACGCTGGGCGAAGTGGATCAGGGCTTTACGCAGCTCTTCTTTGTCAAAGTCGGGCCAGTAGACCGGTGCAAAGTAATATTCGGCATAGGCACCCTGCCAGATGAGGAAATTGCTCAGCCGCAGCTCGCCGCTGGTCCGCACGATCAAATCTGGGTCGGGCTGGTTGCCGGTGTACAGGTGCCGGGTGACCAATTCCTCGTCGATCTCCTCTGCCTTGTAGCCCTCGCGGACGATCTCGCGAATGGCGTGTACGATCTCCGCCCGCCCACCGTAGTTGAAGGCGACATTCAGGATCAGCCGGTCGTTGTTCTTGGTGAGATCGATAGCGTACTCGACCTTCTTGCGCAGATCCTCGTCCACGCGCGACAGGTCGCCGATGTGCCGCAGTTGGACGCCCTCCTCGTTCAGCTCGTCCAGCTCCCGGTCGATAACATCGCGCAGGATCGTCATCAGGCCCTTGACCTCGGCCTCCGGACGTCCCCAGTTCTCGGTAGAGAAGGCGTAGATCGTCAGGAATTTGATACCAAACTCGACACAGGCACGCAGCACGCGGCGCAGGTTCTCGGTGCCGGCCCGGTGCCCGGCCAGCCGGGGCAGGCCGCGCTGTTTGGCCCAGCGCCCGTTGCCATCCATGATGATGGCAACGTGTGTTGGAATCTGATCGGGCGTGAGCTCTACCTCGTCATGAGACGCTGTGCGTGCCAATGCCATGTACCTTACACTTCCATGATATCTTGTTCTTTGCGCTCGCCGATCTGGTCGATCTCTTCTGAATAGCGGTCGGTGAGCTTTTGGAGTTCGTCTTTGGCGCGGAAGAACTCGTCTTCCGAAACCTCTTTCTCTTTCTCGAATTCGCGCAGGTCGTCGAGGACATCCCGCCGGATGTTGCGGATGGAGACCTTCGCTTCTTCCAGCCGCTTGTGAACCGTTTTTACAAGCTCCTGGCGGCGTTCTTCGGTGAGGGGTGGGATGCTCAGGCGAATGATCTTGCCATCATTGCTGGGCGTCAGCCCCAGATCGGAACTCTGGATCGCTTTCTCGATGGTCCCCACCGATTTTGGGTCAAACGGGCGGATCGTGATCAGCTGCGGCTCCGGGGCGGCTATCGTCGCGAGCTGCTGGAGCGAAGTCGGCGTGCCGTAATACTCGACCATCAGTCGTTCGACCAGCGCCGGTGAGGCCCTCCCTGTACGGATAGCCGACATGTCATCTTCCAGAGCCTTAATAGCGCCCCTCATACGGGTTTCTGCTTCGTGCATGGCTTCGTTTATCATGGCTTCAAACTCCGAGGATGGTTCTCAGGGTTGATTGATGATGGATGGATCGCGTCATATGGGCCGGGAATCGACGGTAGTTCAGCGTACCTCATTGTGTCCCATCTGATTTCGCTTGTCAACCGCGCTCAGCCTCCGCATGCCATACCCTCATTGTAGTGAGTCTGTGCCCGGAAATCACCCTTCGTCGTCGGTGATCCAGTCCGGCTCTCGCTGGGCCTCGCGCCTGCGGCGGCGCGCCCGCAGCATCAGCCAGCCGCCCAGCATGCCGAGGACCGCGACCCCGACAAAGCCTGCCGGAACCACCGGATTGCGGCGCAGCCCCTCCAGGAACGGCGGCGGCGCGGGTGGTATGGCGTCGGGATAGTCTGCCGGCGCGGTCGTGAAATGCCACAGCGGCCCCTGAATCTGGTCGCCCTGCCGGTCTATCGCGTCGACGTGCCAGTAGTACGTGCGCAGTGGGTCGAGGCTGCTCAGGGCCAGCGCGGGCTCGCCGTGCACCTGCCCGATCAGCGGCGGCGCGGTGTCGACGCCCAGGTAGATGCTGTAGTCGAGCGAAGTCGCACGGGTCGAGGTCGGGGCCCCACACCAGCTCCGGAGCCAGCGAGACACCGTCCTCACCATCGGCAGGCTGTGGGACTTGCGGCACGGGCGGCGGGGTCGCCGGGGCGCTGGGATCATAGCGCAGCGTAAGCACCTGGTTAGCTTCGGCCAGGTAGACGATGCTGCCCGTCTGCCCGGACTGAACGGCTACGTCGCCGGCGTAGCTGGCCCGCCAGAACCCCCGCTCCTGCGGAGCCGCGCTGTCCGCCACGTCGACCACCCGCAGGCCGCACGTACCATCTGCGATATATAGTGTATTGGCGTCCAGTCCGCTGCCAAAGGCTGCGCGCTGCGCCACGCCCGGCGTGTTGACCTGCCCCGTGACTTTTGGCGCGGCAGGGTCTGACAGGTCCAGCAGCGCCAGCCCGTCGCTGCCCAGCGACAGCGCCGCCCGGCTGCCATCCGCCGACAGCGCCACGTCGAGCAGCGCCGGTTGGCCGGTCGCGAACGTGTCGAACAGATGGGGCGGCGGGGCCGGGTGGCCCACGTCCAGCGCCTCGATCCCGGCATCCCAACTCACCAGCAACGTTTGATCGTCCAGCGGAAGCATATCGTGCACGAACTGGCCCGCCGGAGACGTATAGGTGAACAGCGCGGCCGGGCTGGCCGGATCGGCCAGATCGACCACCAGCAGGCCGCCCCGGTGCAGCGCCACGTACGCCCGGCTGCCAGCCAGCACGGTGCGGTCGACGGGGCCATCGGTGGCAAGCTGCCCGGCGAGCGTCAGCGCACCCTTGTCCCAGCGGGCGACAGCCAGCCCATCATCGAGGCTGAGCAGCAGGTCGCCGCCGGGTCCGGCGGCGACGTGGCTGCCGGGGGCCGCCAGCGGCAACGCCCCGACCTGCTGCGGCGCGCCGGGCCGCGAGATATCCCACGCTGTCAGCGATGTGCCCAGCGCGAACAGTACGTTCCCTTTGCGCAGCAGCACACTGACGTTCTCGCCAGGCAGCAGCGGGGTGCTGAGCCGCGTGTCGAGGTCGAGCAAGCTGAGGCCGGCGTCGCCTTCCGCCACGTAGGCCACCCGCCCGTCGACCAGGATGTCGACCGCGTCAGTGGGAATGCGTCCCTGCGTTGAAGGAGCAGCAGACGCGAGGCCGCGCACGTCGTAGATGTGGATGCCCTTGCCCGGCGCGAGCCCCCACAGCAGCTTGCCGACGAACAGCCCGCGTGTAATGCCAAAATCAATGTCGCCGCGAGCAGCCACCGTCAGGTTATCCGGGTTGCCGGTGTTCAGCAGAAACATATGCCCACGGTACAGGCCATAGACCAGCCCACCGGGCGTGGCGACCAGCGCCGCCGGTTCGTAAGTGCCGACGACGCTGCGCGAGCGCAGCCCTCCTGTCGGGTCGCCGAGATCGACAATGGCCAGCCGACCATCGGCCAGCGGCAGGTAGGCGATGCTACCCTTTATAACCAGTCCGCTGGCCGCGGCGGGCGTATTGATCTGTGTCGTGGCGATCAGCGTGCGGCGGTCGTAGATCGACAGCCCGGCAGCGTCGGCGGCATACACAAAGCGCGCGTCCAGCGCGATGCCGGTCGCCGGGCCGCGTGACTCCGTCTGCGCGATGCGCTGCGGCCCGCCCTCGACCAGCCGGTACAGCGCCACGCCGCTGTCAGCCGCCGCAATGGCGACGGTGTCGCCATCCTGCGCCAGCGCTCGCACCGGCAGGTCATCGGGGCTGCTGGCCGCGACTGCCGGTGCGGCGTCGGGAACCAGCGCAAGGCTCGCCCAGCCATCGCGTCCACCGACCAGCAGGCTGTCGCCGTTGCGCGTGATGCGTGCCGTGTCGGCGACGACGCGATACGTGCCGCGCGGCACCAACGCCCCACCCTCGCTGACGCCATAGTGCCGCAGCCCGCCGTAGCCCAGGGCTAGCCACACGTCGCTACCCGACGGCCAGGCGCGGTAAGCCGGCCCCATTGGCAAGCTGCTATCTGTCTCCGAAGGGCTGTCTGGCTTGCCGATGTCAAGCACGGTCAGCGCCGGCCCATCCCCGCCATCACTCACGAACACACGCCCGCCGGCAGCGGCAATCCGCGCTGCATTGCGCAGCCCGCGATAAACGCGTAGCAGCGCCGGCTCAGCCGTCACGCCGATGTCATAGATCGCTATCTGGCTGCCGCTCAGCACCGCCAGCCGGTCGCCGCTCGACGCGGCGTCGACCGCCGCCACCCTGACGTGCGCCAGTCGCCCCAGCGCATACGGTGAGGTCACGTCGAGCACGTCGAAGCTGCCGCCCTGGCTGGTGAAAGCCCGCTGGCCGCTGATCGTGACGTGCTGCGCGCTCTCACCTGCTGCCGGGGGTAGCGATCCGGCCAGCAGCGGCGCGTCGGGGTGTGTCACATCGACTGCCACGAGGCCCGCGCTGCCGGCGGCGACGTACAGCGCCGTGCCCTTGACGGCCAGGTCGAGCGCCGGGCCGGGCAGCGCGACAGCCTGCACCGTCGAGCCAGCCTCCGCGCTGTCGAGGTCGATAGCCAGCAACCCGGCGTCCCCGGCGGCGACAAACAGCCGGTTCTGATACGCCCGCACGGCCAGCGCGTCGGCATCGAGCAGGGCGCGGCCCAGCAGACGCGGCGCGGACAGATTCTCGATGTCGACGGCTACCACGCCGTCCTTGCCCAGTGCCACGTAAGCCCGGCCCGGCGTCACGTCGAGCCCCTTCGGGATGCCCGGCAGCGCCAGCCGCCCAATCTCGCGCGGTTGGTAGCGGCTGCTGATGTCGAGGATGTGCAGCCCGTCAAGGCCAACCACGTAAGCCAGCGTGCCGTCGACGCGCAGGTCGAACACCGGGCGGTTCAACTCGCCGTAGACCTGCACCGGGCGGTCGGGTGCGGCCATCCAGAAGACTTTGAGCCCGTCGGTTGCGTCGGCGACGTAGGTCGTGTCACCCTGCACGGCGATGCGTCGCCCGTCCTGCAGCGCGGCGTATGTACCGACCAGCCCTTCGCTCCCGCGTGAGGGGTCGACCAGCAGCACGCGGTTACCGCTGCCGACGACCATCAGCACCCCCGCCGCACTGACCGACGTCGCCGGGCTGAAGGCCGCCAGCGCTGCCGTGACGTGTGGCGTGGTGGGATCGCTCAGGTCGACGATGAATACACCGCCCTCGCCGCCCGCCACGTAGGCGCGGCTGCCATCGTCCGTCAGCGCCACATCGAGCGCCGGGCCATTGAGCGCTAACGTGGTGGCATTCCAAATCGCTCCCGCCGCGTCGACCTGCACCACGCGCAGGCCCGCCTCACGCGCCGCAATCGCGACCAGCACGCCGCCGGGCTGCGTGGGATCGGCGGCAGCGGCCAACGTCTGCCCGCCGCCGGGCGCAAATCCGCTGGCCAGCCCCACGCTATCCGGCGGCAGCACTGCCAGCCCTTCCTCGGTCAGCGCGAACAGCAGCAAGTCGCTGCGGGCCATGTCGAGGATCAGCCCATGGCCCAGATCGGCCTGCGCAAGGGCAGTGGGCGTGCCCGCTGAGAAGTCGATCCGCACCAGCGCCGACCCTTCCCCCACGAGCGCCGTGCCGTCCGGCAGTGGCAGTCCCGCGCTCACCAGCCCGCCGCTGCGGCTGACCAGCTCGACGCGCTGCAACTCGACGCGTGGCAGCGCGGGCGGCGCAGCCGGAGGCCCAGCGGCGCACAGCGCGGCTGTTGCCGCGATCAGCAGCAGCCTGTGAAACGGAAATCGTGCGGGTGATGTCATCGTGCCTGCAAGCCCCTCGACGGTGTGGCCGCCCGGCCTGGCGTGGTGATCGGCCAGATCATTGCCCATTTGAAGCCAAATTCTGACATTCTGCAAAAAGAACATATAATGGGAGTCGTTGGAACGCTCAGACAGGCCCGGCGCGGGCTGACATCGTGGGAGGTTACCGCGTGGCGGACGACAGCTTAGAGCAGGTCGTATCTCAAATCAACAGTTGCACCCGGTGCCCGCTCCACCTCGGGCGGACGCACGCAGTGCCCGGCGATGGGCCTCCTAATGCCGACATCATGTTCATTGGCGAGGGGCCCGGCTTTCACGAAGATCAGTCGGGCCACCCGTTTGTGGGCGCAGCGGGCAACTTCCTGACCGAGCTGCTGCAGGAGATCGGTGTTGACCGCAAGGATGTGTATATCACCAACGTGGTGAAGTGCCGCCCGCCCGGCAACCGCGACCCTGAGCCCGGCGAGATTTCGGCCTGTGAGGATTACCTCGACCGCCAGATCGAGTTGATCGACCCCAAGGTGATCGTGACACTGGGCCGCTTCAGCATGGCGCGCTGGTTTCCTTCGGCACGCATCTCGCGCATTCATGGTGAGGCCCGCCAGATGGGCCGCCGGTTGATCGTGCCCATGTTCCACCCAGCGGCTGCGCTGCACCAGCCCAGCCTGCGCCAGTCTGTCGTCGACGATTTCAAGAAGCTGCCGGGCTACGTTGCCAGGGTTCGTCAGGGGTGGGAAACCGAGCAGGGGGTGGAAGACCACGAAGACGCCCCACCCGGAGACGATTTCGAGCAGCTCAGCCTTTTCTAGCAAACGGCGGCGCGATTACGCGGAGGAGATCGGCATGGCCCAGAAAAGCCCGAGTGAATTGGAAGTCCACGCCCCAGTTGAAGAATCCGATGTACCCCGGTCGCTCAAGGCCCTGGTGTATGCGATGGTCGTTATCCTGCTGGCAACGTTGGCGACTGTGGGTGTCCTACTGAACCAGATGGGGCTGCTGCAGGTGTTCTACGCCAAGTAAACGCACCTTATGGCCGCCCCTGCCGGCGGCTGACCGTTTCATCTGAGGGGCGCGGCAGCGGCAGCCACACGGTGAACGTCGCGCCCTGCCCCTCGGTGCTGGCGGCTTCGATGCTCCCGCCATGGGCCTCGACGATCTCTTTGCTGATGGTCAGGCCCAGGCCGGTGCCTTTCTGGGCGCTGCGCGCGCGCGACTTATCCGCGCGGTAGAACCGCTCGAAGACGCGGGCCACGTCCTGCGCGGGAATCCCCGGCCCCGTATCGCTGACCACGATCTCGACCTCTTGCCCCTGTGTTGCAGTTGAGATGCGAACCTGCCCGCCATCCGGCGTATGCTGGATGGCGTTTGAGATCAGGTTGGTGAAAACCTGCGCCAATCGATCCCCATCGCCGATGATGCGCGGCGTGGCGGTGTCCTCACGCAGCAGCCGCACGCCCTGCTGGGTGGCCTGCGGCGACAGCGTGGCCAGCACCGCGTCGAGCAGCGGCGCCAGCGCGATGGCCTCACGGCGAAGCGGCGCAGCCCCCAACTCGACGCGCGCCAGGTCGAGCAGGTCCTCGACCAGCCGCTGCATCCGTCCTGCCTCGTCATAGATCACCTGCGCGGCAGGCGCGGGGTCGGCTGCTGTGCCATCGAGGATGGCCTGCGAGTAGCCCTGGATGGAGGTCAGCGGAGTCTTCAGCTCGTGCGAGACGTTCGCCAGGAAGTCGCGCTGAGTCTGCTGGCTGCGGGTGACCTGGTCGACCATGTGGTTGAAGGCGTGAGCCAGCTCCTGCACCTCGCGCGGGCCCTCTTCCGGCGCGCGGCGAGTATGGTCACCGATTGCAATGGCGTGCGCCGCGTCAGCTGCGCGGCGCAGGGGCCGCGCCACCGAGGCGCTGATCAGCACCGCCAGCACGATGGAGATAACGAGGCCGATCACGCCTGCCTCCACCAGCGGTGGGATGAGATCGTTGCCCAGCAGGCTGAGCTGCGCCGCGCGCGGGGCCGGAGAGGCCAGCACGATCAGGCCCACGTTGGCGCGTGTGGCGCTCGTGTCGAGCGCCACGTACAGCCAGCGGACGCCCGCATCGCGGAAGCTGCCGTATTGGCCTGCCGCTGTGCTGCCCAGCGCTACCAGATCCAGCGCTGCGCCGGGCGCGACGGCCCCGCTGCTGTCGTACAGCACGCTGCCATTGGGCTGGAGGCGCAGCGCCCGCACGTCGTTGGTCCGGGCCACTTGCCCGAGCTGCTCGTCGAGCGCGGCGCTCTGCAAGGTGATGTGCGGCAGGCTGGCCCGCCCGATGTCACGCAGGTGCTGGTACGCCAGGCGGGCGGGCAGCGAGCCTCTCAGGATCAGCACAGTTACCGCCCCGGCGACAACGCACAGCGTCAGGCCGATCACGGCGATGTAGGACAGCATCAGGCGTGAGCGCAGCGAGCGAAACATAGACATGTCCCGGCAGGCAGCCGACGATAGGGCGATCCCCGCCTGTGATTCTACTCGTCGATGACTTCGGCATGCCCCTCGACGACATCGCCGTTGCCGCGAATGGTGCGCCCGGCAGCCAGCACACGCCGGTGCTCGCGGACCACGTCAGGCGGCGAGAACTGGACGAACATGCTGAGCGCCAGCAGCATCACCCCGGCGTCGTCCAGCGCGCCGAGCGGGCCGACGACCAGCGCCGGCAAAAAGTCGACCGGCGACACCAGGTATACAATCGCCAGGATGGGCAGCAGCTTGGGCAGGAAACTCACCCGTTCGTCCCACAGCAAGCGCCAGGTCAGCATCGAGTTCTCGATCAACGCTCTCAGCATCCCGGCTCGCTCTGCGGGCATCGGGGCGATCTGTGGCAGGTTCGTTCCCTCGTCTGCTGCGCCGCTGCGTGGCTGGCGTGATTTCAGACATACCGTCAATCTCCTTACATCATAATTTACGGCAAACTTGTAAACTCTCTTGCAGCCGGTTGTAAACGATCTGGGTCTGAGTATAGATACGGCTGAAACCGCCAGCAAGTTGTAAACGCCCAATTCGGGCAGCCCAATATTGACTAATAAGGTCAACATTGCTATGATTATCCCATGTTACGAATCAGCCGCCGGACAGATTACGCCGTCAGGATCATCATCGCCGCCGCGCAGGAGCCGCCCGGTACAATGGTGCCTGCCGCACAGATCGGGGAGCAGATGGCGATCCCGCCGTCTTTCCTGTTCAAGGTGATCGGCGACCTGAAGCGCGGGGGGCTGCTTCTGACGGCCACCGGGCGGCACGGTGGGATCAGCCTGACACGCCCGGCAGACCGGATCACCCTGCTCGAAGTCGTCGAGGCAGTCGAGGGGCCCGTTCTGCTGGATTCCATGCACCTGCTATCCCAGGGACGCACCCCCGACGAGCATTGCCCACACCCGGTGTGGTCGCATATTCAGCAGGTGCTGGAAGCAGAGATGAGCGCAGTCAGCATCGCCGACATGGCCCGCACCGGCTACGAGCCATGCTAGGACTGCGCTGCCGGGCTTGATTCTGACCGCCAGTTGTTTGCCCTTTGATGTGGGGCCGATTGTCGTTTCGCGCCGTTGTGTCGTTTGCCGGCCACAGATAGAATGCGGGGCAGCAGGCTGACGCGGTGACCGGGGCAGTTTGAGGGAGGCGAGGATGTCGGATTGGGTTGGACGGACGCTGTCCAAGGTGGAAGTCCAGAAGCTTCTGGGTCGGGGTGGCATGGCCGAGGTTTATATGGGCCGCCACACCACGTTGAACCGCCAGGTCGCCGTCAAGCTGTTGCACTCCCATTTCTCCGAAGACGAGATGCTGCTGGGCCGCTTCCGCTCAGAGGCGCAGGCGGTCGCCGGCATGCGCCATCCGAACATCGTGCAGGTGTTCGACTTCGACGTGGCCGAAGATCGCCCTTACATCGTGATGGAATTCGTCGATGGGCCTTCGCTGAAGGAGTACATTCAAACGCAGCGCCAGGCGGATAGGGTGATGTCGCCGCGAACGGTCAGCCGACTGCTGGCCGAGATCGCCTCGGCGCTGGATTATGCCCACAGCCGTGGGATCATCCACCGCGACGTCAAGCCGGCTAACGTCCTGCTGCGCCACGAGGCTGGCCCGGTGATGCTCGACGAGCCCCTGCCTGACGACGCCGAGGCCGTGCTGACCGATTTCGGCGTGGCGCGCATGGCTAACGCCAGCGTCCAGACCGCTTCCGGCGTCATCGTCGGAACGCCGGCTTACATGGCTCCCGAGCAGATCCGCGGGGAGCCTGTCGACGCACGTACAGACATATACTCGCTGGGTGTGATGTTGTACGAGATGCTGTCTGGCCAACTGCCGTTTGATGCCGAAACCCAGGCGTCGATCCTCATCCAGCATATGACCGAGCCGCCGCCGCCGCTTTCTCACCTGGGACCGGAGATCGAGCAGGTTGTCGACAGGGTCCTGGCTAAGCTGCCTGAAGACCGCTATCAGACAGCCGGCGACCTGGCTCAGGCCTTTACGCAGGCAGTCGCCCGCAGCGAGAACCTGTCCGACGCATCCTACGCAACTCTGCCATCGCCGATCCCGCTTCACTCCGACGCCTCGACAATCGGGCGCAGCCCCACCGCGTCCCGCAGCCGCCCTTCTGATACGGTCAACCTCGCCGGTGAAGCGACCCAGATCGCCCCGGCGCACAGCGCCCTGCCAGTGTGGGCCATGGCTGGCGGAGGCGGGCTGATTCTTGTGGTGGCGGTGGCTGCGTTGATCGTCGCGCTGGGTGGGCGGAAACCGCCTGCCGTGGGTACAGGTAGCGAGGCGACGGCTACCATGGCAGTTGTCCAGTCGACGCAGCCAATCACCGTGGCCGACCAGCCGACTGCCACCGAGGTGCTGCCTACCCCTGAGCCGACGGTCGATGTGACCACCCCGCACGGCGAGGTGACCTACCACGACGCCGGACTGGACGTCACGTTGACGGGGCTCGACGCGCCGCCGGATGGTTCGGAGTACCGGGCGTGGCTGATCGGTGGGGAGCCTGCACCGCTCGACCTGGGTGCGGTGGATGTGCAGGCTGGCCAGGCCAGCCTGAGCTATACCGATCCCGGCGGGCTGCTGCTGCTGACACAGTATGATCTTTTCGAATTAACCGTCGAGCCGCAGGGCTCGGATGAAGCAACGCCGTCGGGTTCGGCGGCCTACACCGCACAGCTCGACTCTGACGTGCTGGCCCGTGTGCAGGCGCTGTACACCTATTCCGCCCAGCGCGACCAGCCCTTTAAGACGGCGTTGCTGAGCGGCCTCGGCGTCCAGGCGACGCAATACGACAGTCACCTTGGCTATGCCATCGATTCGCTCAACAGCAGCAACCTGCCCGATGGCAAACGTCACAGCGAACACGTCATTAATATTGTGTCGGGCGTCGAAAGCCCCGACTACGGAGATTGGGACGGCAGCGGGCGGGCCGAGAACCCCGGCGACGACGTCGGCCTTGAGCCCTACCTGATGCTGCTGCAGGACGCAGCCCGTTCGGCGGCAGAAGCGCCGAACGCCACCGATGCGGACCGGCAGGCCAGCGACGCAGTCATTCAGGCGGCGGATGCAGTGCTGCAAACGGTCGACGACGCCAAGCGGCAGGCCATGCGCCTGACGTCCGTCGAACTCGCTGGAGGAGGCGCAGCCGATCAAGGATACGCTTAACACCCTCAACGTGCAGGATGCCGTCAGTGCGCTGGTGGACCAGGCCGGTTCGCTGGACCTCACCATCCGCGCCACGGTCTTCGCCGCCGCGCCGTAGGGCCTGATTTCCTGTCATCGCGGTTTGTTTCTCATCTGTGATGCCGAAGGGGCGCACGCCGTGCGCCCCTTCGGCATTGTGGCCCTGCACGTTTACCCCCGACGCGAGTCTCATGTATACTCTCTGGCATGACCCAGCGACTTTACTACGACGATCCGTACACCACCGAGTTCACCGCCCGCGTCGTTGAGACCCTGTCGGTTGCCGGGCAGCCGGCCGTGATCCTCGACCGCACGTATTTCTACCCAACCGGCGGCGGACAGCCCGCCGACCGGGGCAGCATCGATGGCGTCGACGTATTGGACGTGGCCCCGCGTGAGGAGGACGCCGCCGTGCTGCACGTGCTGGCTGCGCCGCCCGATTCCGTCGAGGTGCAGTGCCGCATCGACTGGCCCCGCCGCTTCGACCACATGCAGCACCACACAGGTCAGCACATCCTTACCCAGGCGTTCGTGCAGGTGGCGGAGGCGCACACCGTCAGCTTCCACCTGAGTGAAGACAGCGTCACCATCGACCTCGATAAGCCGCCCATGCCGCCGGAGGTCGTCGCCAAAGTTGAGGACCTGGCTAACCGCGTCATATGCGAAGACCGGCCCGTCACGCAGCGCCTGGTTGACCCGTCTGACACGGAAGGCGTGCGCATGCGCCGTATGCCCGGCCACCTGCTGACCGATGGGCTGCGCGTGATCGAGGTCGAGGGTTTCGACCAGACCGCCTGTGGTGGGACGCACGTCGCGCGGACGGGTGAGATCGGGCTGATCAAGATCGTGCGCCTCGACCGGCACGCCGACGGCACGCGCGTCGAGTTTCGCTGCGGCGGGCGCGCGCTGCACGACTACCGCGAGAAGAACGACATCCTGCTCGGGCTGGCCGCGCAGTTGACCTGCGGCTACTGGGAGATCGGCGGGGCAATAGACCGCCTGCGTGCCGATCTCAAAGAGACGCAGCGCATGCTCAGGGCCAACACTGCCCGGCTGATCGAGGCCGAGGCCGCGCACCTGCTGGCTTCAGCCGAGGTGCGGGACGGCGTGCGCGTGATCAGCGCCGCGTTTGAGGATCGCGACGTGGCGGACGTGCGCGCGCTGGCCAGCCGGCTTGTCGAGACGCCCGGCACGCTTGTGCTGTTCGGGCTGGCCGGCGAGAAATCCCAGCTTATTCTGGCGCGCAGCGCCGACCTGCCCCACAATATGAACCAGCCACTCCAGGCCGCGCTGCCGCACCTCGGCGACGCGCGTGGCGGGGGCCGCCCTGACTTCACGCAGGGTGGTGGCGTCCCGGCGGGGCTCGATGCCGTTCGGGCCGCGCTGGATGCCGCCGCGAAGGCGCTGGCAGGCGAATAGCGCGCCGCTCCGGCTCAGGCCGGCAGCCTATCGAACGGGTATGAGCAAGACATGAAAGAGATTGCCTCCAACATTTACGTATCAACCGAATACGCGCTGGTGACCGTCGGCGCTATTCTGTCGAACGCGGGTTGGGTGTGCGTCGACACGCCGCCGCATCCCCACGACGCGCAGGCCTGGCTCGACGCGCTGCACAAGATCGCTAACAGACCGATCCTGTATGTGATCAACACAGACCATCATCGCGACCGGATCGTTGGCAACGCGTGGTTCAAAGCGCCGGTGATCGCGCACACCGCCGCCGCTCGCCAGATGCTTGCGCTGGGCAACCCTTTTATCGCGCAGGCCGCCGAGGAGTTGAGCGCCGACGACAACGAGCTGGTCCAGATCGCCAGCGTGAAGGTCGTACCGCCCCAGATTTCCTACACCAACTCGTTGATCATCGAGGCAGGTAACCGGCAGATCGAGCTGTTCAGCCGGCCCAGCGCGACGCTGGGCAGCACGTGGGTGATGCTCAAAGATGAGAAGGTCATCTTCGCCGGGGACTCGATTGCCGTCAGTCAGCACCCGTACATCAGCGATGGGGCGTCGAAAGCGTGGCTGGATGCGCTGCGCCTGTTGCGCCTGGAGCGCAACGCCGACATGATCGTCGTGCCGGGCCGTGAGAAGCCGACCACGCCTGCCGCCACCGACCAGCTCTCCGAGTACTTGCGCGTCGCGCGCCGCCGCATGAACAGCCTGGTCTACGCCGAGCGCCCGCGCTCTGAGATCGGGCAGGTCGTGCCCGAGTTCCTGGCGATGTTCCCTTACCCATCCTCCCGGCGCGAGGCCATCCAGCGGCGCGTCAAGGCCGGGTTGGAGGCCATCTACGAAGAGATGCGCAGCAAATCTGACGACGACGGCGAGGGCGAATAGGCCTCCGGGGCTCGACGCGCGGCACCGGGGGTTTCGCTCCGCCCTGATCTCATGTACAATCCAGCGCGGTAAGAACCTTGAACTTCGCTCCGGACTGAGGATATGGCCACTACTGAATTGGAAGCCCTGGTCGGCCATCTGTTCATCGTCGGCGGGCGGTCCATCAGCGCGGCGTCGCCGGGCGCAATTGCCATGCCGCCGCCGCGCCGCACGGCGCGCGGTCGTGACACCGATACGTTCTTCGGCCTGATCTCGCTCAGCGTCGCGCAGCGCCAGCCCGCCTCGTTCTACGAGGACCTGACCCGACAGCTTTCCGATAAGTACTTCGGCACGGGCGGCAGCGTGACGGCTGCCGTGCGCGAAGCTATCGGCACGATCAATACCACGCTGCTCGATGCCAACCGCCACCTGGATGACCCGCTGACGGTCGGCCTGGTCAGCGCCATCCTGCGCGAGACGGAAGTGTATATCGCCGTCGTTGGGCAGGCGCGCTGCTTCCTGATGCGCGAGGGGTTCGTCGAGCGGCTGCCTGCCGACGACGAGCTGGAGCTTCAGGAGTTGGGCCTCGGCGTCGAGGCCGACCCACACGTTCGCTTTTACCGCCGCGAGATCCGCGCCAACGATTTCCTCATCCTGGCCGACGTGTCGCTGGGCCACCTGCGTGACGCGACACTGCTGCAAGCCATCGAGAGCGGCGACGTAGATCATGTGCTGAACAATCTGGCGGCGGTCGCCGGCGAGGCCAGCACCGCCGAGGTGATCAAGTTCGTGGCACCGCTGGCCGAGGGTGAGTTTGACCCCGCCCCGCCGCAGAAGCGCCACCCGATTGTCCCACCGCTGCCCAGGTTCGGCAGACCGTCCGAGCCGGCGGCTGTGCTGGAACCCGTTGAGGCGCTGGAAGAAGCGCCGGCGCCGCTGCCCGCCGTTGAAGACGAAGAGCCCGGTAGCCATGCGTCCGCCGGCGTGGGGCCGTTCATTCAGAAGATGGGCCACGACACCGCGTCTGGACTGGCGCAGGCCACCGGCGGCGCGCGGACCTTGCTGGAACGTGTGCTGCCAGGTGAGTCAGAGGAGCGCCGCCCGCAGTTGTCGGCCACCATGCAGGTCGGCGTGGCCGTGGCGGTTACGGTGCTGGTCGCGCTGATCACCACCGGCATTTACCGCTTCCGCGGGCAGACCTCGCAGTACGCGCAGTTGGTCCGCGAGGCGCAGGGCGAAATCGAGCAGGCGCAGGCTGCCGGCAACAATCAGGCCGAGGCCCGCCCGCACTGGGAAACGGCGGTCTTCCTTCTCGATCAGGCATCACAGATCCGCCAGCCCGGCGGGGAGATCGAAACGCTGCGCAATCAGGCACTGGCCGTACTGGACTCCTACGACCACGTGACGCGCGTCACGCCGGTGCTGCTGCGCAGTTACGAGCCGGGGTCGGTGCTGCGCGGCCCGATCGTGCAGGGCCTCAACGTGTACATGATCGACCAGACGCAGGACATCCTCTACCGCGAGGATCTTGACGAGACCGGCACGCGGCTCGTCAACCAGAGTCCGCAGATCGTCACCCGGCAGGGCGACCTGATCGGCAACCAGGTTGTCGGCGGCCTGATCGACCTGACGTGGGTCGACGACAGCGGGCTTCAACAGCGCAACGTCCTGGCGGCGCTGTCGCGCAATGGCCTGCTGATCAGCTACTCGCCCAGCAGCGACGTGTCGGCAATGCTGCTGCCCGGCTTTGAGGCGTGGCTGGACCCGCGTGCCATCGCCTTCTACGACCGTGACCTGTACATTCTGGACGCGGGCGCGAACGAGATATGGCGCTACCAGGCGCGCGATAACGGCTATACCACCGCTCCGCAGCGCTACTTCACCGACGTGGCTCCCGATCTCAGCGACGCCATCGACATGGAGATTGACACCAACGGCAATGTCTACGTGCTGCATTCGAGCGGCAGCATCACTAAGTATTTCTTCGGCAAGCAGCAGGACTTCGCCTTCAGCGGGCTGCCGCAGCCCATCAGCCACCCAACGGCCATGTTCCTCAGCGTCAGCCCGTACGACCGCACATTGTATATCGCCGATCCCGGCGGTTCGCGGCTGTATGCCACTGCGCCCACCGGCGCTTTCCTCAGCAACTTCAAAGATACCGCCAATTCGATCTTTGCCGCGCTGTCAGGTGTCTATTACCAGGACCGCCCGGCCATTGTGTACGTGACGGCGGGCAACCAGTTGTACTACTTTCCGCGCCCGTAGCGCCGTGCTATAATCCCGCCCCACGGCCTTGTTTAGCCGGCGGCCCTGGTAACTCTAGACATTTCACCGAAAGCGTTTCAAGAAACACTTTCCGTGAAACCTATGGTTTGACTGAAAGGGTTTTTTGGTCAAACACTCAGGCTTTTGATATGCGTCCTGGAAAAGAATCTCACGTTCGGCGGCGCGGTCCGCGGATTGTTCTGCCCCCCTGGGTGACCTACGCGTTCCTCGCGTTGTTCGTCGTGGCCGTGGTTGGTGCAGCCTATCTGATGTTCAACGGAGTCAAGGGGCTGGTGGCCCACGCGCCGCTGGGTTCAGCGGATGCTGCCAACCTGACGCCGGATGCAGCCGCCCAGCAGGCCACCCAGCAGGCCGCAGCGAGCGGCGACACGGTTCCCGACTGGACGGGCGGGCGCGTCACTATCCTGTTGATGGGCATCGACGAGCGTCAGTCTGAATACGGCCCGTGGCGCACCGACACTATGATCCTGCTCACACTCGACCCGGCAACCAAAACCGCCGGGATGCTGTCTATCCCGCGTGACCTGTGGGTCGAGATCCCCGACTACGGCGTCTATGACCGCATCAACACTGCCCACTTTCGCGGCGACGTCGATCACTACCCCGGCGGCGGTGGCCCTGCGCTGGCCGTCAAGACCGTGCAGCAGAATTTCGGCGTGTCGATTGACTACTACGTCGAGGTCAACTTCCAGGCGTTCGTGCAGATCATCGACCAGATCGGCTGCATCCCGATCACCGTCACCGACACCATCGACGATCCGACCTATCCCGCCCCGACCGGCAGCGGCTACGATCCGTTTCACATCGACCCCGGCAACTACTGCATGGGCGGCGAGACGCTGCTCAAGTACGCTCGCACCCGCGCTACCTTTGGTGGCGACTTCGACCGCGCCAAGCGCCAGCAGCAGGTGCTGTACGCCATTCGCGACCAGATCATGAACACCGGCGAGCTGCCTACCCTGTTGGCCCGTGTCCCACAGATCTACAACGCCCTTCAGGACAATGTCCGCACCGACATGACGGAGGGCGAGATCATCTCGCTGGCGCGAGTGGCGGCGCAGATCCCGCGTGAGGACATCTGCTCAGCGGTGATCGCCGGCCAGTACATCGAGGGATTCCAAACTCTGCCCGACGGCAGCCAGGTCGTCATCCCCAACCGGACAGCCATTCGCCAGCTTGTGCTGGATATCTTCAGCGGCGGCGGACAGTGCAATCCGCAGGCGCAGGACCTTCAGAGCGCGGCGGTGGCCGAGAAGGCGTCGATTACAGTGCTGAATGGCACCCGCCAGGAGGGTATCGCCACCTCGACCGGCGACCGGCTAACGGCGCAGGGGCTGAACGTGATCTCGGTTGGCAACGCGGATCGCTTTGACTACGCCAACACGATCATCTACAACTACACCGGCAAGACCTCGACGGCACGCTACATCGCCGCGCTGCTGGGCGTGCCAGAGACGGCGATCACCGCCGCGCAGAGCCCATCGGGCCTGTACGACATCGAGGTGGTGCTCGGCGCAGACTACGTGCCATGATCCGCTGAATGCGAGAGGTCCTCATCGAAGTGAGGGCCTCTGTTCTATTCGCCGATTAGCTCCCGCTGCCTCGTTTGGGGCAGTCCGTGGAAATAGTTGCACCACGCGCGCACGGCGCACACGCCACATTCAGGCTGGCGGGCGTGGCACACCTCACGCCCATGCTGGATCACCTGCAAATGGAACGGATAGAAGTCCTGCGGTGGCACGATCTGTTCAAGCTCATCGTGCGCTTTCTCGCGCCCCGTCCTGGGGCCGATCAGCCCCAGCCGCTTGGTGACGCGGTGCACGTGTGTATCGACCGGGAAGGCGGGCCGGTTCATCGCGAACAGCAGGATGATCGCCGCAGTCTTGGGGCCGACACCGTTGATCGCAGTCAGCCATGCCTTCGCCTGGTCGACCGACATGTCACGCAGGAAGTCCAGCGTGATCGCACCCTGCGTCTCGGTCAGGTAGCGCAGCGCGGCCTGGATGCGCGGCCCTTTCTGATTGGCCAGCCCTGCCGGCCTGATCGCCTCGATCACAGCGTCATGGTCAGCGTCGCGCACCAACTCCCAATCCGGGAAGGCCGCCGTTAGCGCTTCGAACGCCTTATCGCGGTTCACGTCGTTGGTGTTCTGTGACAGGATAGTGTTCACCAGCTCGTCGACGGGCGGCAGCGCCTGCCGCCACTCCGGGGTGCCGTATTCGTCGGCCAGCGCCTCGGCGATGTGCCGGTACTTCTGTTTGAGAGCCTGCAACTCGTCAGGCGGCATGGACGGTCGCTTTCTGCTATCGGTTCCCGCTATTCTTCAGTAGTATAGCGGTCGAAGCGAAACACGCACCACACACGAGGCAGCTATGGACGATTCGATCAGCGTAGCGATCCTGGCCGGCGGGCACAGCATGCGCATGGGAACCAACAAAGCGTTTGTCGAGGTCGGCGGGCAGCCGCTGGTCGAGCGCGTCATCGCGCGTGTTCGCGATCTGGGCTCCGAGACGTTCCTCGTCGCCAACGCACCCGGCGATTACACTCACCTGGGGCTGCCAGTTCACACCGATCTCATCCCCGGCAAAGGTCCGTTGGGCGGTCTGTACACGGCCATCGCGCAGGCGCGCGGCGATTATACGCTGGTGGTTAGCTGCGACCAGCCGTTCCTGAACGCGGCGCTGCTGCGCTACCTGCTCGGTCTGCGTGATGGGTTCGATGTGGTGGTGCCGCTCAATCGCGAGGATTATCCACAGAGCATGCACGCTGTCTACGGCAAGGCGTGCCTTGAGCCGATCCGCCGCCGCATCGACGCCGATCGTCTCAAGGTGATCGGCTTCTTCTCCGACGTGCGCGTGCGTGAGGTCTCCGGGCAGGAGATCGACCAGTTCGACCCTGACCGGACCAGCTTCGTCAACGTCAACACGCCTGAGGACCTCGCCGCCGCGCAGCGTCTCACGCAGTCGCCGGGTTAGCAGCCGGTCGTCCCTACCGCCCGACAAAAACGCTCAGGAAACTCAGCCCGTAACCCAGCAGCCCTGCCCCGGCGTCGGCCACGGCCCCGCTCATAATCAGCGTGCCCATCGACAGCAGGATGCCGAAGCGGTGCACCCGCCCGATAGACACGCTGGACAGTAGGAACTGATAGAAGCGCAGCGCGGCGAGAATCACCAGCGCAGTGGTGATCGGCACAAACGGCAGAATCAGTGTTACCGGAAGCTGTACGATCTGCGCGACCGCCAGCGCGAGGGTCAGCGCCTGCATCGTCTGGATCGTGTCGCCTTTGCCCTGCAGCCACGATCCGGCCACCCAGCTTGTGATAATCGACTGCCACATCACGCTGATGAACGCCAGCGGGATGGACAGCACCGCGTAGGCGGCCATCCCCACGCCGATCAGCGCGGCCAGCTCCAGCGCAGCCTGCGCGGCTTCGTCCTGCGCCGCCGCCACCTGCTGCTCAAAGCCATTGAACAGGCCGGAGAAGCCCAATACTTCGAGCGCGTTCATCGTGGGGCCCAGGCTGCCCTCGCTTGGATTGAGCCCGAGATCGGTCTGCGACGCCTGCTGAAGCAGCGTCACGGTCGAGGACAGCAGCAGCGGCTGGTAGCGGCCCTGCGGCACCAGGAACAGCATCACAATCAGGTATGCCGCCCCCAGTGCCTGCAGCAGCCCCCCGGCGGCGATGTTGGCCAGGCTGTGCAGGAAGCCGCCGTACTCCATCTCGTCGTCGAAATCGTTGTGCACGTTGAAGTACAGCATGTCGGTCCACACGCCGAACAGATCGCCCAGTGTGCGATGGGGCCGCGGCTCCGGCGAGGGAACGAGGGTCGCCGTCGAAACGACGTAGTCGGGATCATACAGCGCAGCGCGCCACGCTTCGACTTCGCCCGATTTGGGCGATTGCGGCGCAGCCGGGCGTGGCCTGCCGGTCAGCACCGCGTCGAGGTCCGCGCCAACCGCGTCCGGCGCGACATGGCCGAGCAATGGCGGAGCCGCCGGGGGTAGCTCAGGCGGCGGCGCATCGTCGTCAGGCAGCGGCGGGACCACCCCGCCGAGCTTTTCCAGGCCGCGCCGCGCGATCTCGCTGCGCGGGTTGATGGTCAGCACGTTCTCCAGGCATATGATGCGCTCCTCGCGGTCCTCGACGGCCCCGCTGAGCCACAGCCACGCCTGTTCGTGCATGGGGTTGGCCTCGACGACCTTCGCCAGCAGGTCCCGCCCGGCGGCTGCGTCGCCCCGCCGGATGGCGGCCACCCCGTCTTTGAACATCACCTCAAGGTCTGGCACCTGTCTGATTGTCTCCCGGCTAGCGGCCTACCGTACTGAGCGCGCCTAATGCGAACGCCAGGCAGCACGCTACCGCAGACGTCAGCAGCACCGACACCAGCAGCGTCCCGATGGCGCGCAGGATGCCAAACTGGTGGGCGGTCGACAGCGCCGCCACGATCAGCGCCAGCCCGTACAGCGAGATCAGCACGCTCAGCAGATTGTAGATCGACAGGGTTGCGCTGGCCGAGCCGGACACGAACAGGATGATCACCGTCAGCGCCAGGGGAATGAGCTGTGCGATGGCCTGTGCGACGTACGCCAGCGAGACGGCATTCAGCGTCTGCATCAGTTCGCCTTTGCCGCCCAGCACCTTGCCAGAGACGTGCAGCAGCACACCATACAGCGGCTCGCCGATCAGCACGCCCAGCAGCGCCATGAACGGCAAGGCGACGCCCAGCCCGTTGGCGAGCTGCGTAAACTGGCGCGTTGTTGTGGCGTCGAGCGTAACGCCGGCTGTGCTGTAGAGCGATTGCATGTAGCCTGCCAGCCCACCCACCGGCAGCAGCACCAGGTTGAACACCAGCACCGCCGAAATAGCCGACAGGATAGCCACAGCGACGAGGTTCACCAGCATGTGGCCCATGTCTGCCGACTCGATCTCGTCGTGGTAGGGGCCCCGCAGCCGGAATGTCAGCGCCGCCACCCACACATCGAACAGGTCCAGGATACTGCGCGGTGCGGCTTCCATCGCCGCCGTCTCCGCCGGGGCCTCGATCTGCGGTTTGCGCCAGGCTTCCGTGTCCGGTGGATCGGGCTGCGCCGCCCGACCGCGCGTCATGGGTGGATAGGGCATGGGCGGGGCCGGTGGTGGCATGGGCGAGGCCGGCGACTGTTGCTCACGCAGCTTTTCGAGGCCGCGCCGAGCAGTATCGTTGTCGGGGTTGATCGACAAGACGTTTTCCAGGCAGGTGATCCGCTCCGCATCGGTATCGACCGCGGCACTCAGCCACAGCCAGCCCTGCTCGTGATACGGATCAAGCTGGGTGAGCTGTGTCAGTTTCTGGCGCGCTGTGGCCCTGTTTCCGGCCCGCACCGCGGCTACGCCTTCTGCCAGTAAGCGATCCTTCTGATCTGCTTCGGCCATGTATCTCTCCGACTGCTGCGAACGCGAAAGGGGGAAGTCGGCCAGCCGACTTCCCCCTTATCATACTCATGCTCGCTTCAGGCGCTAGAACAGGCCGACGATCTTCCCCGTCTCCAGGTCGATGTCGATGTTCATGAACGCTGCATGGGTCGCCATACCGGGCATCGTGCTCATCTTGCCCAGCAGCGGGTAGATGAAGCCTGCGCCGGCACTGGCGCGAACTTCGCGGATCGGCACGGTGAAGCCGGTCGGCGCGCCCTTGATCTCCGGGTCGGCGGTGAAGCTGAGGTGTGTCTTGGCCATGCAGATCGGCAGACCACCAAAGCCAGCCTTCTCGTAGGCAGCGATCTGCTGCTCGGCCTGTGGCTCGTAGGTCACACCGTCCGCGCCGTAGATATCTTTGGCGATCTTCTCGATTTTCTGCTTGATCGACCAATCCAGCGGATACAGGAACTTGAAGTCGACGGGCTTTTCGCAGGCGGCTACGACGGCTTCGGCCAGCTTAGCCGCGCCCTTGCCGCCGTCGGCCCAGTGCGTGGACAGAACCGCGTCTTCCGCACCCTGCTCCAGCGCGTACTCGCGGATCATCTCCATCTCGGCCAGTGTGTCGTCCTTGAAGCCGTTGACGGCCACCACCACCGGCACGCCGAAGCGCAGCGCGTTCTTGATGTGGCGGCCCAGGTTCGGCAGGCCGGCTTTCAGCAGGTCGAGGTTCTCCTCGGTGTAGGCCTTGTCCATCGGCGCGCCGGGTGACACCTTGGGGCCGCCGCCGTGCATCTTGAGCGCGCGCACCGTCGCGACCAGCACCACCACGTTGGGGATCAGCCCTGAGTAGCGGCACTTGATGTCGAAGAATTTCTCCATGCCGATGTCAGCCCCGAAGCCGCTCTCAGTGACCACGTAATCGGCCAGCTTCAGCGCGATCTGGTCGGCGATGATCGACGAGTTGCCGTGCGCGATGTTGGCAAACGGGCCAGCGTGCACGAACGCAGGCTGCCCTTCCAGCGTCTGCATCAGGTTGGGCATGATGGCGTCCTTCATCAGGACCGTCACCGCGCCTGCCACGCCCAGGTCTTCGAGGGTGACCGGATTGCCCTGCTTGTTGAGGGCAACGACCACTTTGCCGATGCGCTCGCGCATGTCCTTCAGGCTGCTGGTCAGAGCCAGGATCGCCATCAGCTCGGAGGCAACGGTGATGTCGAAGCCGGTCTTGCGTGGGAAGACCGGGCTGGGCGAGCCGTCGGCCAGCTTGTCGTCGTTCAGACCAACGTTGATCTCGCGCAGGGTGCGGTCGGTGATGTCAACCACGCGGTTCCAGGTAATCGTCGCGGGGTCGATGTCCAGCCGCTTGACGCCGCGCTTGGCCAGGCCTTCGTCACTCTGGCGGCTCTCGTGATACATGCGCGTGTCGAGCGCCGCTGCGACCAGGTTATGTGCTACCGTGATGGCGTGGATGTCACCCGTGAGGTGCAGGTTGAAGTCCTCCATCGGGATGATCTGGCTGTAGCCGCCACCTGCTGCGCCGCCCTTGATGTTGAAGGTCGGGCCCATGCTGGGCTGCCGGATGCAGGCCATCACGTTCTTGCCCAGCTCGCTGCCGAGCGCCTGTGTCAGCCCGACGGTGGTCGTCGTCTTGCCCTCGCCGAGCGGGGTCGGGGTAATGGCCGTCACGTCGATGTATTTGCCCTGCGGGCGGTTGGCGAACTTCTTCAAGACGTCGAGGTGTACTTTGGCTTTGAACTTACCAAACATGTCGAGGTCATCGACGGTGAGTCCGAGCTTCTCCGCGATCTCAACGATGGGGCGCAGTTCGGCTGCCTGTGCGATGTCGATATCACTGGGGACTACTTTGTGAACGGGGGCTGCCATAGGGTTTCTCCTGTATATTGGCCAGAATCGTTATCAACGGACAGCATAAGGGGACCGCCTGGTCTATCGGACCCGCTTATATCGTCCATAGGTCAGCATAAGTGAGGTTTATATATCTATATGATAACATAGTCTCTCTTAACAGATACAGGATTACTGACCCATTCCACAAGTGACAATTTTCCCGAATTCGTGCGACGGGCGGCCTACCCCGCTGGCTTTGTCAGGTAGTTGCAGCTCCTCAAGTTGTCTGCTCTGGCAGACTGCAATAGAATCACCACGCTCCAACACCGTTCCGCGCTGAAAGCATGTCAGGGCAGGCCCCTATGGGAAGTACGACGCCGGTCAGGCAGCAGTATCTCGATATTAAGAAGCAGTTCCCCAACGCCATCGTCTTCTTCCGGCTGGGTGACTTCTACGAGACGTTCGACGCCGACGCCGAGATCGCCGCGCGCGAGCTGGATATCGTGCTGACCAGCCGCAACATCTCCAAGAGCAAGCGCGTGCCGATGGCCGGTGTGCCGCACCACGCCGCCGAGAGCTACATCGCGCGGCTGATCGAGAAGGGCTACCACGTCGCGATCTGTGAGCAGGTCGGCGAGGATCCCATCGAGGGCTTGATGCCCCGCGAGGTCACCCGCGTGGTGACGCCCGGCACCGTCACCGAGCCCGCCCTGCTGCCCGAAAAACGCAACAACTACTTGGTGGCCATCTCGCCATTGTTTAGCAGAGATGCACTGGCGGCTGTCGGCATCGCCTACGCCGACGTGTCCACCGGCGAGTTCGCCGTCACGCACATCGCCGAGGGTGACGTGCCGGGCCTGCTCCAGCAGGAGATCGCCCGGCTGGCCCCGCGTGAGTGCCTGCTGCCAGAATCTATCGCCAATGCAGAGCTTCTACCGCTGGGCAGCGACGAGGTTCACGTCACGCCCTTTGCCGACTGGCGCTTCGACCCGTCCACAGCCGCCGATGCGCTCCAGCGCCACTTCGAGGTCGATGCGCTGGCTGCCTTTGGCCTCGACGCGTCCAGCCCGGCGACTGGCGCAGCCGGTGCGCTGCTCCAGTACGTGCAGGAGACGCAGCGCGGCTCGCTGAACCAGCTTCGCACGCTGGCCGCTTACACTACCGGCGACTACATGGCGCTCGACGCAGCCACGCGCCGCAACCTGGAGCTGACCGAAACGATCCGCGGGCGGCGCGAGCGCGGCTCACTGCTGGGCGTGTTGGATAGGACCGTCACAGCGATGGGGGGCCGCCTTCTGCGACAGTGGATCTCCCGCCCCCTGCTCGACCTCGACCGTCTCCAGCGCCGCCTCGATACCGTTGAGGCGCTGTTTGTCGACGGCACGCTGCGCACCCAGCTCCGCGAGGCGCTCAAGGGTGTCGGCGACCTGGAACGCATGACCAACCGCGTGATGACCGGCACTGCCGGCCCGCGCGAGCTGATCAGCCTGAAAGAGACGCTGGGGCTAGTCCCGGCGCTGCGCGGCTACCTGATTGGGCAGTCGCAGGCGCTCAGAGACGTCGCTCACGCGCTCGACCCGGTCGAAGAGGTGGCTGACTGGATTAGCCGGGCGCTAGTCGACGAGCCGCCGGCTACCACCGGCAGCGTTGGCCTGATCCGCGACGGCTACTCCCCGGAGTTGGACGCCATCGTCCACGCCAGCGTCGACGCCCGTGAGTACATCAACAGCCTGGAGGCTATCGAGCGCGAGCGGACCGGCATCAAGAGCCTCAAGGTGGGCTACAACAAGGTCTTTGGCTACTACATCGAGGTCACTAAGGCCAACAGCGACACCGTGCCTGAGGACTACATCCGCAAGCAGACGCTGGTCAACGCCGAACGCTACATCACGCCGGAGATGAAAGAGGTCGAGGTCCG
Source organism: uncultured Chloroflexia bacterium (assembly GCA_963787375.1). Classification (GTDB taxonomy): domain Bacteria; phylum Chloroflexota; class Anaerolineae; order Aggregatilineales; family UBA3940; genus CAWBCR01. The sequence goes on from CAWBCR010000018.1 coordinate 58,813, forward strand.
GCTGCTCAACGCCGAAGAAGAGATCCACGAGCTTGAGGTGCGCCTCTATCGCGAGCTGCTGCGCCAGGTGGCCGCCTACGGCGAGGCACTGCTGAGCACCGCTCGCACGCTGGCCCGCGTCGACGTGTGCGCCGCGCTGGCCGAGGTCGCCGGGCGCGAGGGCTACGCGCGGCCCATCCTGACCGCCGACGACGTGCTCGACATCCGGCGCGGGCGTCACCCGGTCGTCGAGCAGCTTCTGCACGCTGAACGCTTCGTGCCCAACGATACGACCTTCGCCAACGGCAAACGCATCCACCTCATCACCGGGCCGAACATGTCGGGCAAGAGCACCTACCTGCGCCAGATCGCGCTGATCGTGCTGCTGGCGCAGATCGGTAGCTTTGTGCCCGCCGACGAGGCGACGATTGGGCTGGTGGACCGCATCTTCACCCGCATCGGTGCGCAGGACGAGATCCATGCCGGGCAGTCAACCTTCATGGTCGAGATGATCGAGACGGCGCTGATCCTCCAGCAGAGCACCCGCCGCTCGCTGATCATCCTCGACGAGATCGGGCGCGGCACCAGCACTTACGACGGGCTGGCTATCGCCCGCGCCGTCGTCGAGTACCTGCACAACGATCCGCACATGGGTGGCAAGACGCTGTTTGCCACTCACTACCACGAGCTAACCGAATTGGAGAGCTTCCTGCCCGGCGTGGTAAATTACAACGTGGCCGTCGCCGAGCAGGGCGATCAGATCGCCTTCCTGCACAGCATCCGGCCCGGCAAGGCCGACAAGTCGTACGGGATACACGTCGCGCAGCTTGCCGGCGTGCCGAAGGCTGTCGTGCAGCGCGCGGCGGACATCCTCGAAGAACTGGAGGCACAGCATAACGTGTGGTCGCTGGAGCAGCCACCGGAGCGCGCCGCGCAGATATCGTTCTTCCGCGAGGGGCCGCACCCGGTCGTCGAGGAATTGCGCAAAATGAAGGTCGAGGAGATGTCGCCCATCGACGCCATCACGCGGCTGTATGAGCTGCACAAGCGCGCGCTGGAAGATTGATGTTTGACACCTTCGTGATAGCCTCTCCCCGCGCCCGCATGCTATAATCCGCCTTATGAGCAGCGAACGACTTATCGAGGGGCGCTCTCAGCCGTCCCACACACCACCGCCCCTGCTTCGGCCCGCGTAAGCTTTCCACAAAGGAGAAACCAGCATGGCCGTCGACGTGATGCCCGCAATGAGCCTGGCCCTCACCGAGGAGCAGGAGATGATCCGGCAGGCGGCGCGCAAGTTTGCTCAGGAGAAGATCGTGCCCATCGCCGCCCATTTCGACGAGACCGGCGAGTTCCCGTCCGAGACGATCAAAGAGATGGGCCACATGGGCCTGATGGGCATCGAGGTGCCGGAGGACTACGGCGGCGCGGGCATGGACACCATCGCCTACGTGCTGGCCATGGTAGAGATCTCGAAAGCCGACGCCGCACACGGCACGATCATGTCGGTGAACAACTCGCTGTTCTGCCACGGCATCATGCTGTACGGCACTGAGGAGCAGAAGCGCAAATATGTGACCGCTATCGCCAGCGGCGAGGCGATAGGTGCCTACTCGCTGACCGAGCCGATGTCTGGCTCGGACGCCGGGACGATGAAGTCGCGCGCGGTGCTCAGCGACGACGGCTCCCACTACGTCATCAATGGTCGCAAGAGCTGGGTGACGAGCGCGCCGGTCGCGAAGTACATTATCGTGTTCACGATGACCGAGCCGGAGAAACAGCACAAAGGCATCAGCGCCTTCGTGATTGACACCGACCAGCCCGGCTTTGAGCGCGGCAAGAAAGAGCCCAAGCTCGGCATCCGCGCCTCGGCCACCAGCGAGATCGTGTTCGACAATTACAAAGCCCTAGTCGAGACCATGCTGGGTAAGCCCGGCGAGGGCTTCAAGATCGCCATGTCGGTGCTCGACGCAGGCCGCATCGGCATCGCGTCGCAGGCGCTGGGCATCGCCGAAGCCGCTTACGAGGCCAGTGTGCAGTATGCCCGCGAGCGTGAGGCGTTCGGCGAGCCAATCGGCGCATTCCAGATGACGCAGCAGAAGATCGCCGACATGAAGACGCGCATCGAGGCCTCGCGGCTGCTGATCTACAACGCTGCGTTGGCCAAGATGCGCAGCAAGAAGACCGGCGAGCGCTACACGCTCGAATCGTCGATGGCCAAGCTGTTTGCGTCCGAGACGGCGATGTGGGTCGCGCATCAGGCCGTGCAGATTCACGGCGGGATGGGCTACAGCAAAGAGCTGCCCGTCGAACGTTATTTCCGCGACGCGAAGATCACCGAGATCTACGAGGGCACCAGCGAAATTCAGCGGCTCGTCATCGCGCGCAGCGAGTTGGGTCTGCGCTGACCCGGCGCGGCGGCGGCCAGAATCCGCTGCCAGTCTATCATCGACGGCGAACGGCTGACGCTCGCCGTTCTTATTGTGGACCACACGACAAAGGGGTGAACGACTATGAAGGCGATCCTCTTCCACGAACACGGCGGCCCTGAAGTCCTGAAATTTGAGGAGCTGCCCGTGCCGCAGCCTGGCCCCGGCGAGGTGCAGATCAACCTGAAGGCGGCGGCCCTCAACCGCCTCGATCTCTTCGTGCGCAACGGCTGGCCCGGCATCAAGCTCGACTACCCACACATCCCCGGCGCGGACGGTGCGGGCATCGTCAGCGCGTTGGGCGACGGCGTGACGGACTTTGCCATCGGTGACCGGGTGGTGATCGACGGCACAATGAGCTGCGGCCAGTGTGAATACTGTCTCTCAGGGCGAGACAACCTGTGCCCGCAGGGGGGCATCCTCGGCGAAGACATGCGCGGCACCTACGCCGAATATGTCGTCGTGCCGGCCCGCAACATGATGAAGCTGCCGGACGCCCTCGCCTTCGAAGATGCTGCCGCCGCGTCGCTCGTCTTCTTGACGGCGTGGCATTCGCTCATCACACGCGGCAACGTGCGTCCCGGCGAGACGGTGCTGATCGTCGGCGCGAGCGGCGGAGTCAACACCGCGTCGATCCAGATCGCGAAGCTGTCCGGCGCGACCGTGTACGTCGTCGGCTCCGATGCGCGCAAGCTGGAGCAGGCGCAGGCGCTCGGCGCGGACGTGCTGGTCAACCGCAGCGAGGAGGATTGGGGCAAGGCCATCTTCAAGCTGACCGGCAGGCGCGGTGTCGACGTGGTCGTCGACAATGTGGGCCAGGCGACATGGGTCACCAGCCTGCGCGCGCTGCGATCCGGCGGGCGGATGCTGGTCGTCGGCGGGTCGAGCGGCTATGATATCCAGGACGGACTGAACTACATCTTCCGCCGCCACATCTCGATCCTCGGCTCGACGATGGCCCCGCACCGGGACTTCCATACGGTCATGGGCCTGATCTTCGAGGGCAGGCTCAAGCCGGTCGTCGGTAAGGTGCTGCCGCTTGAGCAGGCCGCCGACGCCCAGCGTTTGCTGGAGACGGGCGACATGTTCGGCAAGATCGTGCTGACGATCTAGCGCGATGAATACCACCCCGCCGCCTGTGCGGCCAAAACGACCGCTGGCAGTAACCACGCTGGCTGTTGTGGTGTTACTACTGTCAGTGACCAACCTGATCGGCGCGTATGCGGGCCTGTCTCGCTGGCCGACATTCGCCTCGCTCAACTTCAGCATCCCGCTGTGGGCCCTCATTGCGCTGCATGGCCTGTGGGGGCTCGTGTGGTTGGGCGTGGCGTGGGGGCTGTGGCGTACTATGCGCTGGTCGCGCCGGGTTGCGCTCGTCGCATTCCCCTTGTATTCGCTGATCGTCATCGGCGAGGAAATCTTTCTTGTACAGGGTGTCTACGAACGGGGACGGCTGCCGTTCCTCGTCGTGTCGATTATGGTTGTAAACTTGATTATCCTGGGTGTGATGACCCGTCCGGGCGTAATGCGTGCCTTTGAGCGTCGGGGTCGTATCGGTAATGCAAAGGAGCAAGAGGATTATGACAGCCGATCCCAAAGTTGAGCAGTTGCGCCTTCTTCAGGAACAGGCCAAGCAGGGGGGAGGCGAGACCCGCGTCGAACGGCAGCACGAACAGGGCAAAATGGTCGCCCGTGAACGGCTTGACATTCTGCTCGATCCGGGGAGCTTCCGCGAAGTCGACTCGTTTGTCATCCAGCGTGAGAGCAATTTCGGCATGGACAAGCCCGAAAACCAGATCCTCGGTGACAGCGTAATCACCGGCTGGGGGACGATTAACGGGCGTCTGGTGTATGTTTTCTCGCAGGATTTCACCGTCTTCGGCGGCAGTCTGTCCGAGGTCCACGCCGAAAAGATCTGCAAGATCATGGACATGGCCGTGAAGACCGGCGCGCCGGTCATCGGGCTGAACGACTCGGGCGGGGCGCGAATACAGGAGGGCGTCGTCTCGCTGGGCGGCTACGCTGACATCTTTCTAAAGAACACGCTGGCCTCCGGCGTCATCCCGCAGATATCGGCTATCATGGGCCCCTGCGCCGGTGGCGCGGTATATTCGCCCGCGCTGACCGACTTCATCTTTATGGTCAAGAACACCAGCAACATGTTTGTCACCGGGCCGGATGTGGTCAAGACGGTGACGCATGAAGAAGTGACTTTCGAGGAGCTGGGCGGCGCGATGACGCACAATGCCCTGTCGGGCGTGGCGCACGTTGCCGCCGACAGCGAAACGGACTGCCTGGCGCTCATCCGCGAGATGCTGACCTATCTGCCACAGAACAACCTCGAAGACCCGCCATATGAGGCAACCGCCGACGACCCGCTGCGCATGGACGAGCGGCTCAACAGCATCGTGCCCGACAACGCCAACAAGCCCTACGACATGAAAGAAGTTATCCGCATGATCGTGGATCATGGGCAGTTCTTCGAAATCCACGAACACTATGCGCAGAACATTGTGGTCGGCTTTGGGCGGCTGGGCGGGCACAGCGTGGGTATCATTGCCAACCAGCCGGCTGTTCTGGCGGGAGTGCTCGACATCAACGCCTCGGTCAAAGCCGGGCGCTTCGTCCGCTTCTGCGACTGCTTCAATATCCCCGTCATCACCTTTGAGGATGTGCCGGGCTTCCTGCCGGGCGTCGGGCAGGAGCATGGCGGGATCATCCGACACGGGGCCAAGCTGCTGTACGCCTACTGCGAGGCGACCGTGCCCAAGATCACCGTCATCACACGCAAAGCCTACGGCGGTGCGTACGACGTCATGAGCAGCAAGCACATCCGTGGCGACCTCAACCTCGCGTGGCCGACCGCCGAGATCGCGGTGATGGGGCCGGACGGCGCGGTGAACATTATCTTCCGCCGCGAGCTGGCCGAGGCCGAAGATCCCGATGCCAAGCGCGCCGAACTGGCCGAGCAGTACCGGCAGCAGTTCGCCAATCCTTACGTTGCCGCGGGGCGCGGTTACATCGACGACGTGATTGAGCCCCGCGAGACGCGCCCGCGCCTGATCAATGCGCTTGAGGTGCTGCGCAACAAGCGCGACACGAACCCGCCGAAAAAGCACGGAAACATTCCGCTGTAATCGGGCCTGGACTGGGTGAGGGAAGCACACGATGACCGAAACGCCAACCTTATTTCGCAAGGTGCTGATCGCCAATCGAGGTGAGATCGCGGTGCGCATCATCCGCGCCTGCCGCGAGCTGGGGCTTGACACAGTCGCCGTCTACTCGGATGTCGACCGCAACGCGATGCACGTCCGCTATGCCACCGAAGCCTACTACATCGGCCCACCTCAGGCCCGCGACAGCTACCTGCGCATCGACAATATCTTGGAGGCGGCCAAGAAATCGGGCGCGGATGCGATCCACCCCGGATACGGCTTCCTCGCGGAGCGGCCCGAATTCGCGCAGGCCTGCCTGGACGAAGGCATTGCTTTTATCGGTCCGCCGCCCACTGCCATCGGCGCGATGGGCGACAAGGTGATCGCCCGCAAGACGGTCGAGAAGGCGGGCGTGCCGGTGGTGCCCGGCACCGAGCTTGACCTGCCCGACGACGAGCTGGCGCACGCCGCCGGCTTTATCGGCTACCCGCTGCTGATCAAGGCGACGGCGGGCGGCGGGGGCAAGGGGATGCGCCGCGTGGATCGTGCCGAGGACTTCGTGCACGCGCTGCATGCAGCCCGGCGTGAGGCTGAAGCCGCTTTTGGCGAAGGAGCCGTGTACCTGGAGAAGCTCATCCAGGGGGCGCGCCACATCGAGATCCAGATTCTGGCCGACAGTCTCGGCAACGCCATCCACCTCGGCGAGCGCGAGTGCTCCATCCAGCGGCGGCACCAGAAGCTGCTCGAAGAGTCACCGTCGCCCTTCGTCGACGACGATCTGCGCGAGAAGATGGGCAGGGTCGGCATACAGGCCGCGCTGTCTGTCAACTACGTCAACGCCGGGACCATCGAGTTCCTGGTCGACAAGGACCACAATTACTACTTCCTGGAGATGAACACCCGCCTCCAGGTCGAGCACCCCGTCACCGAGCTGGTGACGAATGTCGACATCGTCAAAGAGCAGATTCGCATCGCGCGCGGGCGCAGGCTCAGCCGTACGCAGGAAGAAGTCGTGTTCAAAGGCTCGGCGATTGAGTGTCGCATCAATGCTGAGGACCCCTATAACAACTTCCTGCCGTCGATTGGCAAGATCACGACGATGACCATTCCCGCGGGGCCGGGCGTGCGCGTCAATTCAGGCGTCACAACCGGCGACGTGATCTCACCGTACTACGACCCGATGATCGCCAAGCTGATCTGCTGGGGCGAGACGCGTGGCGAGGCGCTGCTGCGCATGCGCCGGGCGCTGTCCGAGTATCGCATCATGGGTGTCAGGACCAATGTACCGTTCCACCAGACGCTGCTCGACAGCACACGGTTCATCGCCGGGCAGTTCGACACGACGTTTGTTGAGGAGCGTTTCTCGATGTACGAGGTTGGCGACAGTCGCCCGGAAGTGGCTGCCATCCTGGCCACGCTCGTCGCGCACGAGACGCGTCGCCTGGCTGCGCAGGTGGTCGGACGCAACGAGCGCGACCTGAGCAACTGGAAGCTGGCCGGACGCTGGGACCGCATGCGGCATTTCTAGGGGATAGAAGCTATTATGAAGTATGAAGTCACCGTAGGCGAGAACACCTATACCGTCGAAATCGACGAGCAGGGCGACGTGATGCTCGACGGCGAGCCTGTCGAGGTGGATTTTGGCGGTCTGGGGCAGAGCGGACTGTATTCGCTGATCGTGAACAACGAGTCATTCGAGGGGCTGGTCGAGGCAAAAGAGGGGCTGTGGCAGGTTCTGATGCGCGGCGTGTTGTACGAGGTGCAGGTCGCCGATGAACGGTCCCTGCTGCTGCGCGACCGGTCAGCGACGCTGGTGCCTGATACCGGCGAAGTTGCTATCAAAGCGCCCATGCCGGGGTTGGTGGTCGCGATCCCAGTTAAGGTTGGCGATGTGGTCGAAGCCGGCGACAACCTGATCATCCTCGAATCGATGAAGATGGAAAACGAGCTGAAGGCCCCGCGCTCCGGGCGCGTCGAGCGCATCAACGTCAGCGAGCGGGACAGCGTCGAGCAGAATCAGACATTGCTCGTTATCCTGTGATCCTTCCTCTTTGAGCGTGCGCTGCGACCAGGCTTCCGTTCTTCGCTTGCGGCTAACCGGCGGCGAGCTTGCCTAGCTTGCGGGCCGCCCACACCAGTCCGATTACCGTCTTGCTGTCATCGATCTCGTTGTCCAGCGCCATCTGAAGCGCCCGCTCGAACGGCATCCGCTCGACGCTGATGTCCTCGTCCAGGTCGCCTTCCAGCCGTGATGGGTGCAGGTTGCGCATCAGGTAGATGGTGATGTACTCGCTGGTATAGGACGCCGCGACCCAGAACCCGCCCAGCTCGACCATCTCCTCCGGGTAATAGCCGATCTCCTCCTGTAGCTCACGCCGGGCGCATGCGTCGCGTGCCTCGCCGGGTTCCAGCCCGCCCGCCGGGATCTCCAGCAGACGCAGCTCCGCCCCCGCGCGGTGCTGCCGCACCAGAAACACCTTCCCGTCTTCGTCCAGCGCCACCATCGCGACCGCGCCGCCGTGCCGGATCACCTCGCGCTGGTAGGTCTGCCCGTCGGCGCGCTGGATGGTATCGACCCGCAGATGGACCACGCGGCCATCGTAAATATTCTCGCTGCTGACGATGCGCTCGTCTGTCATCTGGCGATCCCTTCTATGCTCGTCTCGACGGTCAAAAGAAAAGGCTATTGGCTTGCCCAGCCAATAGCCCTGAAAGTCGAAATGTGGACGCTAGTTCGGGATGCGGATCACCTGGCCGGTCACGATGCTGTCCGGGTTGGTGATGCCGTTGTACTGCGCGAGCTGCTGCCACGTCATGCTGTAGCGTATCGCGATCCGGTACAGGTTCTCACCCGCCTGCACCGTGTGCAGGATGTCGCCGTTGTCGGCGACCGTGTCGCCGGCTGCCGGCTGCACGCCCGTCCCGCCGCTCGTCCCTGTGCCTGTTCCAGTGCTGCCACTGCAGCCCGGAATGGTCAGCACCGCCCCGGTAGAGATGGCATCGGGGTTGGTAATACCATTCGCCGCTGCGAGGGCCTGGTAGGTCAGTCCAAAGCGCAGCGCGATGCGATACAGATTCTCGCCGGATTGAACGGTATAAGTCGGCGGGCAAGTGGTGGGTGTGGTGCCGCCGCTGCTGCTGACCTCGGGCGTGGGCGTCTCGATAACCGGCTCGGCAGTGGCTACTTCCGGCGTGGGGGTGTCGGTCGCGGGTATGATGATGATCGGTGTGGGGGTTGGTGCCAGCGCCGTCTGTGTGCCAAACACGTCGACCGGCGCCATCGGGGTCGGGCTGGGCACGCCGCCTGACTGCCCCTGTCCACCGCTGGAAGGCGTGGGGACAACCGGTGTCAGCGGCGCTGCGTTCGCTCCGGTGAGCGTACAGCCCGCCCCAAAAACAGCCACCAGCAGCACAGCCATCACACAGGCAGCAGTGCGATGCGCAGTCAGTTTCATATCTGGCCTCCCGAAGATGCGACAGGGCAAGGACGGCAACGCGTGCAAGTGCATCATAGCATCGCTTGCGGCTGCATGCAACTGTCTTTGTGCCGGCGGCCCGCTACCCGAGCGGCTCGCTGCCGGTTTCGGTCTGTGCCGGCGACGCCTCCTGCGGCGCTTTCAGCGTCGTGACGTAGCGTCCGCGTGTGAGGTTGATCATGTCGGCCAGCATGCCGTACGCCGTCGTCGTCGGGCCCGGGTCGTGCTCAATGACCGTCAGCCGGGGCAGCACGTCGGTCTCGAAGTTAACGATGCTGGTCGTGCCGATGATGCCCGCCATGACGTCAGACAGCGGCACCCGCTCTGGCCCCACCCGCGCCGTGACAGCGCCCTCGTCGTCGCGCACCGCCTCACATATCAGCCGGATACGCTGGCCCTCGGCGGCGGCGGCCTCGACATCGGCAGGCGTCACGTCGCGAATCCCCTGCCGGTTCACATCAGCGGGGCGCAGATCGACGCCCATCAGCACGTTGGCTAGAATAGCCGTCTTGATCGATGAGTCCCAGCCATCGACGTCGAGCGTGGGGTCCGTCTCGGCGATGCCGATCTCCTGCGCCGCCTTGAGCGCCTGCTCGAAGGTCAGGCCTTCCTGTTCCATACGGGTCAGCATGTAGTTCGTCGTGCTGTTGAAGATGCCGGTCACCCGGTTGACCTTCGTGGCGGGCAGCCCTTCACGGGCCACGCCCAGCACCGGCGCGCCATCCATCACCGTCGACTCGAAGAAGAAGCCCACGTTGTTCTGCGCCGCCAGATCGCTCAGCTCGCGGTAGCCAAAGGCCGCGGGACCTTTGTTGGCGGTGACTAGGTGTGTGCCGTTCGACAGGATCGCTCGGGCGTAATCCAGCGCGGGCTGGCCGCCCTGTGGGTTGGTCGGGATCGTCTCGAAGATCAGGTCTGCCGGGCAGTCGGCAATGAACTGCACCGGAGTCTCCACCGGCCTGCCCAGGTGCAGCCCGTCTAGCGACGCGCCAAACCGCACGGCGTCCAGCGCCGTGCGCAGCCTCAGCCCGGATGGATCGATAGCACAGCCGTGGCTGCCCGTGCAGATTCCGGTGACTCGCAGGTGGATATTGTAGTCGTAGTGGAGGACATCACCCTTCGCGATGAGCAGATCGGCCAGTGCTCGCCCGACATTGCCAAATCCAACCAGCGCGACGTTTAGTTGCATAGACCACTCCAGACTACGGTGATTGATGAATGCAAAATGAGTTCAAATCAGGCCGTAGATCAATCGGTCGCGCTGCTGGGCTATACGCTGTCAGCAGGCGCGTTCTCATCCTGCTGGACCATCCGGTGCAGCACCTCGCCGGCGAAACGGCACAGCAAAGTCAGCAGCGTCTGATCGGTCTTGTTGAACGGCAGCCCGTTGCGCTTGTTGACAACCTCGATCACACCCAGCACTTTCGACCCGCCCAGGATCGGCGCGGCCAGGATCGAGCGCGTCTCGAACTTGATGCTCTGGTCAATCCCTGCATAGAAGCGATCGTCGGCTGAGGCGTTATTCACGATGGTCGATTTCTTGTTCTGCACCACCCAGCCAGCGATGCCCTTGTCCCACGGCATCCGCCGTCCCGGCAGTTGCGCGCTGCCGACCCCGCGCGCCAGCACAAAGACCAGCTCGTTACTCTCTTCGTCCGTGACCAGCAGCGAGCCATCCTGTGCGTTGATCAGCGTCTGCGCATTGAACAGGATGCGATCCAGCAGCGGCATGATCTCGGCGTTGGGGTCCATGTCGTCGACGGATTCCATCAGCGTCTGGAGCGCGTCCATGTACTGCCGTAACGAGATGACCTCTTCACGCAGCGATTCGTTCTCGTCTTTCAGGCGCGCCAATTCCTGTTTGACGTATGAACTGACTCCACCCATACGTTACCTACCTTTACTGGCCAATTCGCTTCATAGCTTGAGAATCTTAATAGGCAGTCTATCATAAAGCTATGCTGTGAACAAGGTGCTTTACACGCCTCTAACCTTTGCCGGGTGTCCCCGGCGTGCCAGTTAGGCGCGATTGTGAGGCGCTTCGCTGCGCGGGCGTGTATAACTACTGGTGGCTGGTGGTCTGAGATTCTGCTCAAAAGCTATCAGCCATGATCTGTCCTGCAATTTGGCCGGGCCGCGTGGTACAATCTGGCCATTGAGGGCTGTGAAGGCCCTCTTATCCTGTGACGAGGACGTTTATCGGTGAAGAAGCTGAGACGCTGGCTGTTCCTGCTCCTCGGGTTCGGCATCAGTGCCGTGTTTGTGGTGCTGGCGCTGAGGGGGCTGAACCTGAGCGAAGTCTGGACGGATCTCCGGGAGGCTACCTACTGGTGGCTGCTGCCGGGTGTGGCGATCTACTTTGTGGCGGTGTGGGCGCGGACCTGGCGCTGGCATTACCTGCTGCGCCCGATCAAACGGGTGCCGCTCAATAAGCTGTTCCCGATTGTGGTGATCGGCTACATGGGTAACAACGTCTACCCGTTCCGCGCCGGCGAGGTGATCCGAGCCTGGGTGCTGGAGCGTAACCAGGACGTGAAGATCAGCGCCTCGCTGGCGACCATCGTCGTCGAGCGCATCTTTGACGGGCTGGTAATGTTGATCTTCGTATTCGTGGCGCTGCCCTTCGCGCCGATCCCGCCGCCGTTCAACCACATCGTGGTGTGGATGACGGCGCTGTTCTTCGGTGCGTTGTTGGCCTTCTTCCTGCTGGCACTGCGCCCGGCGTTGACGCAGTCGCTGTACACGCGCGTCATCCGGATTCTCATCCCCGGCGAGCGCGCGCAGGGCTGGACGCTGACTCAGGCAGACCGCTTCATGGAAGGGCTGGCCTCGCTGCGCAGTCCCGCCGACATGGGCATGATACTGGTGACTTCGTGCTTCATCTGGCTCACCGAGACGACCAAGTACTGGTTCGTAATGCACGCCTTCGACTTTCACGTCAGCTTCTTCGTGCTGATGCTGATGACCGCCGTCGTCAACCTGGCGACCACGTTGCCCAGCTCGCCGGGCTACGTGGGCACCTTCGACGAGCCCGGCATCGAGATTCTGAAAGTGTTCGGCGTGGAGCAGAACATCGCGGCGGCCTATACGCTGGTGCTGCACGCGGCGCTGTGGCTGCCGATTACGCTGCTGGGTGTCTACTACATGATCCGCCAGGGCGTGCAGTGGCAGGACTTCTCGCGCGCTACGCAGGTCGTCAAGCAGGCCGAGCCGGAAGCGCCCCAGGCCTGAGCAAGGACTACCACATGAGAATCGCAGTGATTGGCGCAGGGGCGGCGGGCCTCGCCGCTGCCTATGACCTGGCCCGCGCGGGCCACGCGGTGCAGCTTTACGAGGCTGGTGCTGAGGTCGGCGGGCTGGCGGCGGGCTTCCGCGACCCCGCCTGGGACTGGTCCCTGGAGAAGTTCTACCATCACTGGTTCGCCACCGACCACGACATCCTGAGTCTGCTGGACGAGATCGGCTGCCGCGACAAGGTAATCTTCAGATCGCCGATCACCAGCCTGTGGCATAAGGGCCGCATCTACCCGATGGATAAGCCCGTCACGCCGGTTGCGCTGCTCTCGCGGGCGCTCAACGTCTTGCGCCTGCCGGACCTGTCGCTGATCGACCGGCTGCGCTTCGGGGCGGTCGGGCTGCTGGTCAGCAAGATTCCGAACGGGCTGTACCTGGAGAAAGACACCGCCGACGCCTGGATGGAGCGCATGACGGGTCACGCGGCGCACAATCTGGTGTGGCGGCCCATGCTGATCGGCAAGTTCGGCGCGCTGTACGACCAGGTCAACATGGCCTGGATGTGGGCCCGCCTCAACAAGCGCACCGCCAGCCTGGGCACCTACGAGGGTGGCTTTCAGGCCGCGCTGGAGGACATCGGCGCAGCAGTGCGCGCGCTGGGCGTAGACATCCACCTCAACACGCCCGTCGAGCGCATCGAGCGCGCGCCGGGCGGCGGGCTGGCGGTCACCGTCGACGGCCAGCTGCGACCCTTCGACCGGGTTCTGGCGACCACCGGCCCCAGTCTGCTGGCGCGCATCGCGCCCGGCCTGCCCGCCGATTACGTCGACAAGCTTCTCGGGCTGAAAAGCATAGGCGCACTGGCGGTCATCCTCTCGCTGGATCGCCAGTTGATGACCGATGGCACCTACTGGCTCAACCTGCCCGCTGAAAGCCCCGACAAGGAAAGGAATCCCTTCCCATTCCTGGCGCTGGTCGAGCATACCAATTACGTATCGCCGGAGCACTTTGGCGGCGAGCGGCTGGTCTATCTGGGCGACTACCTGCCCGCCGAGCACGAGCACTACCGCCTCAGCGATGAGGCCCTCCTGGAGCGCTTCCTGCCGTCGCTGGCGCAGGCCAACCCTGATTTTTCGCCGGACTGGGTGCGGCGCTGGTGGGTGTTCCGCGCGCCCTATGCGCAGCCGGTGCCGTTCGTCGACCACTCGCAGCGCATCCCCGACATCCGCACGCCGCTCGACGGCCTGTATCTCGCCTCGATGAGCCAGGTATACCCCTGGGATCGCGGCACCAACTACGCTGTAGAGATCGGTCGCCGCGCGGTGCGCATGATCCTCGAAGACGCCGCCCGTTGATTGCTTCTTGTCGTACAATACAACGACGCCCGGCAAAGTTGCGCGCCGGGCGTCTTCATCGAGAGCGGGTAAGGGGATTCGAACCCCTGACATCCAGCTTGGGAAGCTGACGTTCTACCACTGAACTATACCCGCATCAGTTTTTTCTATTATACAGGCTTCTCCCCGAATCGCAACGCCGGCACGCAGCGCGCAACCGTGGAAGAGGGCCGAGCGTGTCGCAACTCCGCCCGATCTCGCACATTCCGGGCGAGCTTCTCGCCCCGATTGGCGATTGAGCCACCGAATCCGGCGACTCGATGCGCGGCCCATCCTCTGCGAGCGCGCCCGGATTCTTTAACATTCACCTTTTGTGCCCATTCGATTGCCGGGTGGCTGCCTATATGCAGGCAGCCCTGGCCATGCGTGTCCCACATGTGGGCGTCGGCCTACCGCCCCGTCGACCACCTGTTCGCCGGCCGGCGCACTAACCATACCCTAATTATTTTAACATGCCGCAACCTTAAAGAATCTCACTTTTTAAGGTCCCGCCATTGTGCGCGCTACCCCCGTCTGATATGATGAGTGGCAGTCAAGCACGACACACTGCGTCTCCATCCATCAGCAGCAATTCCGAGCAGCCAGCATCGTCTGGCTGCATGCCATTGCGCGGCACCGCGAGGATGATGTGCCTGGAGACGCCGCTGCGCCCGGCTTCATAGTCCGTTGAAACTAGATTGGGCAAATGAGCGATCACACACGCGGCCCTGCCGAGATCTGGCAGACGGCCTACGGCGAACTCCAACTCCAGATCCCCCGCGAGGCGTTCGACACCTGGCTGCGTACCGCGCGCCTGATCGCGCACGAAGACGGGACGTTCATTATTGGCGTCCATAACATCTACGCACGCGAGTGGCTGGAGCACCGCCTCAAGAAAGTGATCGTCCGCACGCTGAGCCAGGTCGCGCAGCGCGTCGTCGAGGTGCGCTTCGTCGTCGCCGCCGAGCCTGCCGGCGATGAGCAGCCGGTCTATTCGGCAGGGCCACTGCTGGCCGACCTGGAGCCAAGAGCGCAGGAACCGCACTTCGAGCGCATGGCCCCCGGCGAGACGGGCCTGAACCCGCGCCACACCTTCGAGACCTACGCCACCGGAGCCAGCAACCGGCTGGCACACGCGGCGGCGCTGGCGGTGGTCGACACGCCCGCGGCGCAGTTCAACCCGCTGGTGATCTACGGCGGCGTCGGGATGGGCAAGTCGCACCTGCTGCACGCCATCGGCAATGCCTGCGCGCAGCGCGATCTGCGGACGCTGTTCGCCTCGTCTGAGACGTTCACCAACGACCTCGTCGCCGCGATCCGCACGCGCAGCACTGCCGACTTCCGCGACAAGTACCGCGAGATCGACGTGCTGCTGGTCGACGACGTGCAGTTCTTCGCCGGCAAAGACTCCACGCAGGAAGAGTTCTATCACACCTTCAACACGCTGTTCAACGCCAACGCCCAGATCGTGCTGACCGCCAACCAGCCGCCCGCTGCGATCAAGGGCCTGGACTCGCGGCTGCGCTCGCGTTTTGAGGGCGGCCTTGTCGTCGAGATACAACCCGCCGATTTCCTCACGCGGGTCGACATCCTGGAGCTAAAAGCCGCGCAGCGTGGCTTTGGCGGGCGGCTGCCGCTCGACGTGCTGGAGCGCATCGCCGAGGAAGCCGGCGGCAGCGTGCGCGAACTGGAAGGCGCGCTGAACCGGGTCATCGCCACGGCGATGCTCACCCACGAAGTTCCCACCCTCGAATCGGCAGAAGCCGTGCTGGGCCAGACCGCGCAGCGGGCCGTCGAGGCAGGTCCGTCGCTCGAAGACATCATCATGGCGGTGGCTGATTACTATGGCGTATCGCCTGAGGAAGTCTGCGGGCGGGGCCGCTCCCGCGAGGTCTCGACCGCGCGGCAGGTGGCGATGTACCTCGCCCGCGAGGAAGCTGACGCCTCCCTTCAGCAGATCGGCGAGGCGCTGGGCGGGCGCAATCACAGCACCGTGCTGTACAGCTGTGAGCGCGTCGCCGACCTGATGGCCACCGACTCACAGATGCGCCGCCAGGTCAATGCCATCCTCCAGACGCTGCTCCCCCAGAGTGTCCGCGAGCGTCGCTCTCACACTGGCCTGTAGATCACCCCGCAGCCGCACGCCCATTGCTCTTGCGTACCATCCCCATTCCGGTTAAGGTGACGTATCGACATCATCTCAGCGGGGAGTCAGCCACATGACCGACGACGGTTCTGCCGCGGGCTACGAGTTCGCCGTTTTCGTGGCGCTACGGAAGCGCCGAGATGCGCACGCTGTGGTCGGAAGTCGAGAAGCGGCGGCGCTGGCGGCGGGTGTGGGCGGCGCTGGCCGAAGCGCAGGCCCGCGCCGGGCTGGTGACCACCGAGCAGGCCGCCGACGTGCGCGCTCATGTGGACGATATCGACATGGCGCGGGCACAGGCCATCGAAGCGGAAATCCGCCATGATCTGATGGCCGAGCTGCGCACTTTCGCCGAGCAGTGCTCGCTTGGCGGCGGCATCCTGCATTTGGGCGCGACCAGCACCGACATCACGGACAACGCCGACGTGTCGCGCCAGCGCGACGCCCTTGATCTGATCCTCAAGCGCCTCGACGATCTGCTCGACGCCTTCGCCGGGCAAATCGAGCGCTGGGCTGGCACGCCCTGCATGGGCTGGACGCACCTCCAGCCCGCCGAGCCGACTACTGTCGGCTACCGGCTGGCGGGCTATGCGCAGGACCTGCTGCGCGATCAGGTTGACCTGCGCTGGCTGCGCGACGACCTGCGCGGCAAGGGCATCAAAGGCGCGGTCGGCACGCGTGCCAGCTACAGCGAGCTACTCGAAGGCCACGACATGTCGCCCACGCAGCTTGAGGCGCACGTCATGGCCGCGCTCGACCTGCCCGCGTTCGCCATCACTACCCAGACCTACCCCCGGCGGCAGGACTGGTCGCTCATCACCACGCTGGCCGGGTTGGCTGCAACGCTGTACCGTTTCGCCTTCGACCTGCGCGTGCTGCAAAGCCCGCCTATCGGCGAGTGGGCCGAGCCGTTCGGCGCGAAGCAGGTCGGATCTTCAGCCATGCCCTTCAAGCAGAACCCGGTCAAAGCCGAGAACATCGACAGCCTGGCCCGCTACGTTGCCGCGCTGCCGCGTGTGGCGTGGGACAACGCCGCCCACTCGCTGCTGGAGCGCACCCTCGATGACTCGGCCAACCGCCGTATGGTGATCCCCGAAGCGTTCCTGGCGGTCGACGAGATACTGGCGGAGGCAGCGCGCCTCGTGCGCGAACTGCGCGTTGACGAGCAGGCGGTCCACGCCAACCTGGCCCGCTACGGGACCTTCGCCGCCAGCGAGCGAGTGCTGATGGCGCTGGGCCGCGCCGGCGCCGACCGGCAGGCGATGCACGAGCGCATCCGGCAGCACAGCCTGGCTGCCTGGTCGGCGGTGCGCGCCGGCCAGCCCAACCCCCTGCCCGACCTGCTGGCCGGGGACCAAGCGGTTACGGCCCATGTGCCCGCCGACCAGATCCGCGCGCTGATGTCCGCTGCACATTATGTGGGCGATGCGCCGGAGCGGGCCCGCGCGCTGGCTGGGGCCATCCGGGAGCAGCAGCTAAGCGTAGAGCGCCGTCAGGCGCGGTGATTGTCGATCTGCTCGAACGTCCTGCCAAAGATATACTGCCGTGCCCCGTCGAAGAAATCGCGCGGGAAGCCGTAGCGGATCGCCCCGGCCTCGCTTAGCCGCGCAAGCTGCGCCTCGCTCAGCGACCACTCCAGGCAGGCCAGGTTGTCCTCAAGCTGCACCAGCGTGCGCGCCCCTAGGATGGGGATGATCTGCGCCTGGTGCTGCTGCTGCCGCACCCAGTTGATCGCCACCTGTGACGGCGTCCGCCCAACTTCGTCGGCGACGGCCTGCAACTCGCGGACCAGCGTCTGGAAGCGCTCCGGCAGCGCCTCGATCTGCTGGCGTTTCGGCTCGCTGTTGCCAGCGGTGTACTTGCCGGTCAGCAGGCCCGCCTCCAGAATCCCCCACGCCATGATCGTCATGTCCCAGTGTTTGGCGGCGGGCATCTCAGCCCGCTCGATGGCGCGGTCGGCCAGCGAGTAGGGCAGTTGCAGCGCAACAGGCCGCGCCCAGCCGCGCAGCTCGGCGCGCGTGCACGCCTCCGCCACCACCCACGACGGCGTGTCGGAGAAGGCCACGTACAGCACCTTGCCCTGCCGCACCAGGTCGTCCATGCCGCGCAGCACTTCCTCGACCGGCGTCATGTAGTCCCACATGTGCAGGTACAGCAGGTCGATGTAGTCCGTCTGGAGCCGCTTCAGGCTGCGCTCGACGGAGTGCATCATGTTTTTGCGGCTGTTGCCGCCCTGGTTGGGGTCGGTCTCCTCTGAACCGGAGAGCGTGTACTTGGTGGCGATCACGACGTGCTCGCGGACCGCTTTTGTGAACTCGCCGACAAACGTCTCGGCGCTGCCGTTGGTGTAGTTGACGGCGGTGTCGATGAAATTGCCGCCGGCCTCGACAAATCGGTTGAAAATCTGGCGGCTCACGTCTTTCGACGCGCCCCAGCCCCAGTCTTCGCCGAAGGTCATCGTGCCGAGGCACAATTCGGAAACGCGCAGGCCGCTGTGGCCCAGTAATCTGTAGCGCATGGCTCGCTCCTGTGAATGGTCGAATCGGTGTCTATTTAGATTAACGCACATCGGCTGCCAGCGCAGTGTTCTCTAGACAGATTTTGCCCTGGCCAATCGTACAGGTAGGAAATTAGTGCCAATTTCGGTCGGAATGGCTGACTTTATACGCAACCTGGTCTACAATAAATGCATCTAACACCATGCCGGGGTAGAATTGTCTCATTGATCCGGTGCAA
This sequence comes from uncultured Chloroflexia bacterium, assembly GCA_963787375.1. Lineage (GTDB taxonomy): Bacteria > Chloroflexota > Anaerolineae > Aggregatilineales > UBA3940 > CAWBCR01. The sequence goes on from CAWBCR010000018.1 coordinate 77,338, forward strand.
GCCGGGCCTCCCTGTATCGTGAAACGTCAAATCGCGCAAAGTTGTTTGGCATCGGATCAAGACAATGGGGGTGGATTATGTTGGAAATCATTGCCGCTGTGCTGGTCGCGCTGATCGCTGCGACGACGGGCCTGGTGGTGGCATCAGATGGGGCCGGCCCCGGTGATCCGCTTTACGGCGTCGACCGGGCCGTTGAGCAGGTTCAGCTGGATCTGGCGTTCAGTCCGGAAGCGCGAGCTGAACTGCAAATCGCGTTCGCCAGGGAGCGGCTGGCGGAGTTCACAGCCGACCTGCAAAAGGGCGACAGCGCCAACGCGCAGGCTGCGCAGGCTGCTCTCGATCAGTCGATGGCGGCCATCCAGGCCTACCTGCAATCGGCGAGTCTGCCCGCCGGCGTCCAGGCCTCGCTTCAGTCGGAGGTTGCCGCCCTCCAGGATCAGCCCGGCGCGCCTCCTGTCGCGGTGGCGGCCGTTCAGCAGCGCAGCGACCCGCGCAACGGCAGCGCGGGCAGCTTCGGGGTTGCCGCTGCGCCTGTTGTCGATCCTCCGCCCGCCGCAACACCCGCCTCACAGGCGACCGAGATCGCCAGCGTGCTGGGCGCGCTGAACGCCTCCGGTAGCACCCCCACGTCCCAGACCGCGCCTGCTGCGGGGGATTCATCCATGAGAAATGCGTCGGGTTCTGGCGGTGGGGCGCAGACAGCGGTCGAGCCTGCTGCCAGCGCGACCCAGCCACCGGTTCAGGTCGCTGCCGTCCAGCCGGACTCGGGCGGCGGGCAGCCGCCGGTCCAGACAGTCGCCAGCCAGCCGAGTTCAGGCGGCGGTGGTCACCATTCAGGCGAGCACGAATCCGGCGATGACTAGACAGCTTCACGCGGCATAGATGCACACAAAAGGGCCTCCCAACATCCGGGAGGCCCTTTTGTGTGCAGTGAATCACGCCCGGCGCTGGACCCCGTAGCGAAGCTGCACCAGCCCGTTGGGGTACGGCGTCACCCTGTCGAGCACCAGCGCACGCGACGGCTCGCTGCCCCTGGACAGCGGAACACCGCTGCCCAGTATCACTGGGATGATTGTCAGGATCAGTGTGTCTATCAGGTCGGCCCGCCAGAACGCGGCGGCTACCTCCGAGCCACCCACCAGCCAGATATCTTTGTCCGACTGCCCCTTTAGCCGCTGCACCAGCGCCGTGACATCGCCATTGTATACCTCTATCGCCTTGCCTTCCGGCACGTCCGGCGACTGCCGCGAGATCACGACCGTCGTCACGCCTTCATACGGCCACTCGCCAAAGCCCAGTGCCTGCTCGTACGTCCGCCGCCCGATGATCACCGCGCCCAGTGTCCGGTAGAAGGCGCTGTAGCCATAGTCCTCATCAGGCTGGTTGAAGGCCTCCAGCCAGCCCACACCCCCATCCGCATCGGCGATGTAGCCGTCGAGACTGACAGCGATGTAGTACACCACCTCGCTCATACTCCCCCCTCTTTGACCAGATCACCCCTCACACACGTGAAGCCCCCTGACCCTCACGCGTCAGGGGGCACAAACCACAGAGCTAGCAAACGCTAATTTACCCGCTCGAAGATCCCCGCCGCGCCCATCCCGCCGCCGATGCACATCGTCACCATGCCCAGCGACACGTCGCGGCGCTCCATCTCGTTCATCAGTTGCACGGTCAGCTTGGCCCCGGTGCAGCCCAGCGGGTGCCCCAGCGCGATCGCACCGCCGTTGACGTTGAGCTTGTCCATGTCGAGCCCCAGGTTGCGGCTGACAGCCACAGCCTGCGACGCGAACGCCTCGTTCAGCTCGATCAGCTCCAGGTCGCTCTGCGCGATCCCGGCCAGCTTGAGGGCCTTCGGCACCGCCTCGATGGGCCCAATGCCCATCACCTCCGGGCGGACCCCCGCCACGGCGAAGTTGCGGAATGTGAGCCGTGGCTTCAGACCCAGCAACTCCGCCTTCTCGCGAGACATGACGATCACCCCTGCCGCGCCGTCAGACAGCGGCGAGGAGTTGCCCGCCGTCACCGAGCCGCCCGGCTTGAACACCGGCTTGAGCTTGGCCAGCCCTTCGACAGTCGTGTCGGCCCGCAGGTGCTCGTCCCGGTCAAAGACCATCGACTTGCTGCACCGCTCGCCGTCCTCGTACCACACCTCCTCGAACTGATATGGCACGACCTGTCCGGCAAAGCGATCCGCCTCCCACGCCGCGACGGCTTTCATCTGGCTGTGGTAGGCGTACTCGTCCTGCGCCTGGCGGCTCACCTCGTATTCGTCTGCGACGTGCTCGGCGGTCAGACCCATGGCCATGTACACGCCGGGGTCGTTCTCCGCCAGGTACGGGTTGGGCGAGATGCGCAGGCCCGTCATCGGCACCAGGCTCATCGTCTCCATCCCGCCGGCGATGATCACCTCGGCATCGCCGGCCATGATCCGGTACGCGGCTGACGCTATCGACTGCAGGCCCGACGAGCAGAAACGGTTGATCGTCACGCCCGGCACGCTGACCGGCAGTCCCGCACGCAGCAGCACCTGCCGCGCGATGTTTAGCCCCTGCGTGCCTTCCGGCATCGCGCAGCCAATCTCCACGTCGTCGACCTCTGCCGGGTCGAGCGCGCCTGCGGTGCGCTGCATCAGCTCCATGATCACGGTCGCCATCATTTCGTCGGCGCGGACGTTGCGGGTAGTGCCCTTCTTCGCCCGCCCGACGGCGGTCCGTACACCTTCTACAATCACTGCTTCATGCATGTGCTTATTCTCCGTGTTGCTGTCGTCAGTTGCGCAGCGGCTTGCCGGTGCTCAACATGTGGAAGATGCGTTCGACCGTCTTGGGCTCCTGGATCAGCGCGACGAACGCCTGCCGCTCCAGGTCGAGGATGTACTGTTCGTCGACCCACGTCGGCTCAGACAGATCGCCGCCGCACAGCACCCAGGCCAGCTTGTTGGCGATCACCACATCGTGATCGCTGGCGTAGCCGGCGTCGTTCAGCAGGTAAAGCTGGGCGTGCATCGCGGCCAGCATGTCGCGCCCGGCAGCGTAGATCTTCTCCGGCTGGGGCGGCACGTAGCCGCCGTCGGCCATGTGACGCGCCTCGCGCTTGGCCTCGGCCAGCAGGTAGTCACGGTTGACGACGATCCGGTCGCACGGCCCCAGGAAGCCGATCTCGCGCGCCTCGGCGGCGCTGGTCGCGACCTTCGCAAAGCCGATGGCCTCGAACACGCGCTGAAGCACCGGCAGCGGGTCGGCGTTGGGCGTGCGCATCACCGGGTTGACCACCCGCCGCAGCAGTTCCTTGCACCCGCCCGACGAGGGGATCAGCCCCACCCCGACCTCGACCAGCCCGATATACAGCTCGGCATGCGCCACGATGCGGTCGGCGCACATCGCCATCTCCGCGCCGCCGCCCAGCGCCCGGTCGAACGGCGCGCTGACCACCGGCTTCGGTGCGTAGCGGAAGCCGAGCATCATCTGCTGCATGCTGTTAGCCAGGCCCTCAACCACCTCAGCGGGTGTAATGCCGCGCTTGCTGGCTTCCTGCTGGATGGCGGCCATGTCGAGGTTCGCGCCGCCGGAGAACAGGTCGCCCTGGTGGCCGATCACCATCCCGTCGAAGTCGCTCGACAGCCGCTCGATGGCACGATTGCCCATCTCGATCACCGACGGGCCCAGCGTGTTGGCCTTGGTGTGCCACTCGAACAGCGCGATGCCGTCGCCCATGTCGACCAGCGATGCGTCGTCGTTGGAGTCGACCACGTTGCCGTGCTCCTTGAGCACATTCACGCTGATCTCGCGCGGGCTGCGCGCAATCGGCTGGTAGCTTCCGCTGGCCTGATCGTAATAGCTGGCGGGCACGCCTGCCTCGTACTGGTAGAAGCTCTCGCAGCCGGCGGCCAGCATATCTTTCACCCACCCGCCGACCTCAAAACCGGCGGCTTCCATCTTGCCGACGCTGTCGGCCACGTCCAGCGCGTCCCACATCTCGAACGGGCCAAGCTCCTCGGCGAAGCCCCACTTCATCGCGTTGTCGATGGCGATGATGGTGTCCGCGATCTCCGGCACGCGCTGCGACGCGTAGCTCAGCCGTTTGTAGATCGCGCTGCGGATGAATTCCCCGGCACGGTCGTCGGCCTCAACCATCGCTTTGATCCGTGCGCCGGTCGGCTCCAGCTTGCGATACTTACCCACCGACTCGAACCGCGGCTTGCTGGGCGGCTCGTATTCCATCGTCTGCAGGTTCAGCGCCCAGAATTCCTTCTCGCCGTTCTTCTCGACACGCTTATAGAAGCCCTGGTTGGTCTTGTTGCCTAGCCAGCCGTTCTGCACCATCGTCTGGATCAGCGCGCTGCCCTGCGGGTTCCTGAGCACCTCGCGCGATTCGTCGTCGGGCAGCAGGTCATACAGGTTAGTGTTGACGTGAGCCATCACGTCCATGCCGATCAGATCCAGCAGGCGAAAGACCGCCGTCTTGGGCCTCCCCACCAGCGGGCCGAGCAGGCTGTCGACCTCGTCTACAGTGAAACCGTGCTCGATGGCGTAGGCCACCTCGTACGAGCCGGAGATGGACAGCATGCGGTTGGCGATGAAGTCGGGCGTGTCCTTGCACAGCACCGTGCCCTTGCCAAGCATGTCCTCGCCAAAGTCGCACCATCGCGTCCAGCACGTCGGGCAGCGTGTCCTGTGCGGGATGATCTCCAGCAGCTTGAGGTAGCGCGGCGGGTTGAAGAAGTGCGTGCCCAGGAAGTGCTGCCGGAAATGCCTCGCCGCGCCCGTCGGCGATGTCGTGGATCAGCAAACCCGATGTGTTGGTGCTGATGATCGCCGTCGGCTTGCGCACGTCCTCCAGCCGGGCCATCAGCCCCTGCTTGACCTTGAGGTTCTCGACGATGGCCTCCACGATCCAATCGGCTTCGGCCAGGCGATCAAAGTCGTCTTCGAGGTTGCCCAGCCGCACCAGCGGGGCGTTCTCCTGCGTGTACAGCGCCGCCGGTCGCGCTTTGAGGATGGCCTGCCAGCCCTTCCCGACGATCCGGTTGCGCACCGCCGGGTCGTTTAGGGTCAGCCCTCTGGCCTGCTCCTCGGGGGTCAGCTCACGTGGAACGATATCCAGCAAATCCACTGGTATCCCGATGTTGGCAAGATGCGCGGCAATTGCGCCGCCCATCGTGCCTGCCCCTATCACCGCTGCACGGCGAATCGAATAGGACATAAGGTTGCACTCCTGTTAGCATGTGTCCGGTAAATGCCTGACGGGTGCGAATGGCGATGCACCTCAATTAAATCACAAGTCTGCTGCTAATTCAAGCCTACCGTCCGGTCGGTAGGTTTTTTCGGGGGAAAATAGTCCACGGGTACAGGGGCAGCAACACTGCGCAGAGAATGTGATAAACTATAAGCATTCGTGACTGGCGTCCAAACTCACTATCCGGCCAGACGGCACAGGGGCAGTTGCAGCTATATGATCGGTCAGACGCTCAAAGAACGTTACCACATCTACGACAGGCTCGGCACCGGCGGCGCAGCGACCGTCTACCTGGGCCGCGATTCGGACACCGGCCTGATGGTCGTGATCAAGGTCGTCCATGCGCACCTGGTCAACGACAAGTTCATGGGCCGATTTCAGCGCGAGATCGACCTGCTGCGGCAGATCGACAACCCATACGTCGTCAAGCTGTACGACTGGGCGCTGCGCGAATATGAGCCGGAGATGAAGCAGACGCTCAGCTACATCGTCGCCGAGTTCATCGAGGGCCATACGCTGGCCGACATCATCGACACGCGCGGTGCGCTCAACGAGCCTGACGCGCTGGCGATTGCCCGCCAGGTGGCGCTGGGGCTGGATTCCATCCACAGGCAGGGGATCATCCACCGCGACATCAAGTCGCAGAACATCATGATCACCCCCGAAAACGAGGCCAAGCTGATCGACTTTGGCATCGCCAAGGGCCAGGATACCGCCGCGCTGACCGGTTCCTCGCAGTTCGCCGGGACGCTGTACTACGCGTCTCCGGAGCAGATACTGGAGTCGCACACCGTCGATCAGCGTACCGACATCTACGCGCTGGGCGTGGTGCTGTACGAGATGCTCACTGCCACGCTGCCGGTCAAGGCGCGCGAGATCGGCACGGTGGCCTCCAAAGTCATCGCCGGCGACCTCGACCCGATCACTGGCGTGTCGCAGCCGGTTGAGGCGCTGGTCAACAACATGATCGCGCTCAGAATCGGCGACCGCATCCCGACCGCGATGGGCGTCGTGAAGCGCATTGAGGAGATCTCTGGCGGCGCGCGCGAGCCGGTGCTGGCCGACATCAACCTGCCCCAGACGACCACCTCCATGCACCCCATGGATCTCTCTGGCGTCCCGGCCCCCAGGGCCCCGCTGCCGATGGGCTTCCTGGTGACCGAATCGGGCATGGCGATCCCACTTGACGGGACGGAGATGATCGTCGGGCGCAGCCATCCCCGTGATACAGCCGTGCCCGACGTCGACCTGTGGGTGCTGGGGTTGGAAAACGCCCGCACGGCCTCGCGGCGGCACTGCCGGGTTTTCCGCGAGGAGGGTACATTCTACGTGGAAGACCTGGGCAGCATGAACGGCACCCGGCTCAACGAGGCTGCCCTGGATGCCGGCGTCCCGACCCGCCTGAACAGCGGCGACCGGATCGAAGTCGGCCAGGTCGTGTTGATCTTCCAGAACACCCAGCCGTAGCTGGCTTGTGTGCCGTTCCTTGCATGTGATGGATCTCGTCAGATTGGTTGAGGGCTTATTGTAATGGCTGAGTATCCCATCTATCTCGACTATAACGCGACCACACCCGTCGACCGGGAAGCCGCGCAGGCGATGATCCCCTATCTGACCGAGCATTTCGGCAACCCGTCGAGCGCGCATGCCTACGGCGCGGCGGCACATGCCGCCGTCGACCAGGCCCGCGTGCACGTGGCGGCGCTGCTGGGCTGCGATCCAGAAGACCTGATCTTCACCAGCGGCGGCACCGAGTCGAATAACACCGTCATCAAGGGCGTGGCGGAGACCCACAGCGTGCGTGGCCGGCACATCATTACCTCGGCGATTGAGCATCCCGCCGTGCTGGAGCCGTGCGACTGGCTGGCCCGGCGTGGATTCGAGATCAGCGTACTTCCGGTGGACGAGTATGGGCGCGTCGACCCGGCGCAGGTTGAGCAGGCGCTGCGGCCCGACACAATCCTCGTCTCGATCATGATGGCCAACAACGAGGTCGGCACCGTCCAGCCCATCGCCGAGATCGCGGCGCTGGCGCACGAGCGCGGCGCGCTGGTCCATACCGATGCCGCGCAGGCGGTTGGCAAGCTGCCGGTCGACGTGAAGGCGTTGGATGTCGATTTTCTGTCGCTGGCCGGGCATAAGCTGTATGCGCCCAAAGGCATCGGGGCACTGTATGTGCGGGCGGGCGTGGGCCTGCCCAAGTTCATGCACGGCGCGTCACATGAATTGAACCGGCGGGCAGGCACCGAGAACGTGCCAGAGATCGTCGGGCTGGGCGAGGCGGCGCGGGTGGCGCTGCGCGACATGGACTCGAATATCGCCCACATGCGCACCATGCGCGACCGCCTGTGGAACGGGCTCGACAGGCGGCTGGCGGACATTCGCCGCAACGGCCATCTCGAATACGCGCTGCCCAATACGCTGAGCGTCAGCTTCCGGGACGTCAACGCCAACGACCTGCTCGACGTCATCGGCGGGCAGGTGGCAGCCTCGGCAGGCGCGGCCTGCCACGCCGATCTGGTCACGCTGTCTGCCGTGCTGGAGGCGATGCACGTGCCGCTGGAATACGCGCGCGGCACGCTGCGCCTGTCGGCAGGCAAGCTGACGACTGAGGCGGAGGTCGACACGGCAGTCGACACGATTGTCGAAGCGGTGGGCCGCCTGCGGCAGGCCGATCAATAGAATGACCTCAAATCGGGTGAGGCTGCTTCCAGACTCCCCTATTGGCGCATGTGCCAGAGTGGACGAACGTTATGTCAGATCAAAATGAGTGGGTGAGCCTGGGAGAAGCAGCCGACATCCTGGGCGTGCACCCTTCGACCGTTCGGCACTGGGCAGACAGCGGTGAGCTGCCTTCACAGCGCACGCCCGGCGGGCACCGCCGCTTCAGGCGGCGCGATTTGCAGCAGTTAGCCAGCTCGCAGCCGGGCTCCGGCGAGATGGCCCCTGCCGAGGCCCAGTTGATGATGCAGAGCGCGCTGGGCCGCGCCCGGCTGGAAGTCAGCGGTGGGCAGCTTGAGGGCCAGTCCTGGTATGACCGCCTCGACGAGCAGGCGCGCCGCACGCATCGCCAGTTGGGTCGCCGCCTGCTGGAGCTGCTGACTCGTTATCTGGCCGATGCCGACGATGATAGCAGCCTGTTTGAAGAGGTGCGCCAGCTTGGCCGCGAGTATGCAGTGCTGTCGCGCGACCAGAACATGAGCCTGGCCGACTCGGTGCGCGCCTTCCTGTTCTTCCGTGACCTGCTCACTGACAGCGTTATTCAGTTGGCGGAGATGCTCAGCCTGCACACACCCGGCGACTGGGGTGACCGTCTGCGGCAGGTCAACAGCATGACGGACGAGCTGCTGCTGGAGCTGATCGAGGAATACGAGCAGCCGCAGGGCCGCAGCGAGTAGTCCGATGCCCAGACGCCGTTTCGATTGGATTATCCTGTCTATTGTCGTGGCCGTGCTGGGCGCGGCCTGGGTCGGCGTGAACCGCGTCGAGGCCAGCGCCGCTGGCGCGGCAGGCGGCCCCCCTTCGGCAGAGATCGGTCGCCCCGCGCCCGACTTCGCGCTGACCACGACGGGCGGCGAGACCGTCCACCTCAGCGACTATCGCGGCCAGGCGGTGGTGCTGAACTTCTGGGCGACGTGGTGCCCGCCCTGCCGCGCCGAGATCCCCGGCATGCAGGCCGCCTCGGCGGCGTACGCCGGCAGCGTGTTGTGCTGGGCGTCGACGTGCAGGAGAGCGCGCAGCAGGTCGGCGGCTTTGTGGCGTTTCATGCCATGACCTACCCGGTGCTGCTCGACCCACCGCCGAAGTCGCGCGGACCTACGCGGTGCGGGCTTTCCCCACCACTTATTTCATCGACGAGCACGGCGTGGTCACCGCCATATAATCCAAGCGGCCTGAACCAGCCGCTGCTCTTCACCCGCATCGACAGGCTGATAGGTCGCTGATGCTGCCCATTCTCCAGATTGGCCCCCTGACGCTTCGCACGCCCGGTCTGACCCTGCTGGCCGGGTTGTGGATCGGGCTGGAGGTCGCATCGCGCGAGGGGGCGCGGCGCGGCATCGACCCCAACAAGGTCTACAACCTCGGCTTATGGCGCTGATCGCCGGGCTGCTGGGTGCGCGGCTGGGGTTTGTCGCGCTGCACTTCAGGCTGTACGCGCACATCACGCCCTGGACACGGCTGCTTGGCTCGGTGTTCTCCCCCACGCCGGGCACCGAAAACGGGTGGGCCGGCCTGCTCGTGGCGGTAGCGGTGATAGTCTATCTGCTCGCGCCGCTGGCGGGTCACCCCCTGGCCCTGGCGGACTCCTTCGCTCCGGGCCTTGCTATTATGGCGTCGCATCGGCTGGTCAACTTGTTGAGCGGCAACTGGACGGGGTGGAAACGTCTGCCGTGGGGCATCGACCTGTGGGGGCGGCGCGCCATCCACCCAGATTTATCTGGCACTCGGCGCGGCGGCGGCCTTTGGGCGCTGTGGCGGCTGCGCAAGAACGGCTGCCGCCTGGCACGCTGATCCAGGTGCTGGTGATCCTCAGCCTGACGATCTTGCTGGTCGAGCCGCTCCGCGCCGACAGCCCGGTGCTGGCGCCGGGGCTGCGCGCGTGGCAGGTGATCGTGCCGTAGTGGCGCTGGCCGGCGCGCTGGCCGGGTTCGCGGCGCGTGCGCCGCCCAGCCCGACAGCCCGTAGCCGGGCGAAAAGGTGAGCGTGCTCTATAACGAGGTATACTCCCTGGTGAGCCGTCGTAACCGGTAAAGACAGGATTATCGATGAAAGGCTGTTTTCACGTGAACTCAGGTTTTGCTTGACATGCCGTTCATCCGGCGGGTGCGCCGCAATCACGGGCTTGGAGCACGCCACCATACACCTGCTTTCAGACAGGATTGCCAATCTGAGCATGGTGGGTCGCTCCGATACGGGCGGCTTCTGGCTGTCGGCGACGTCACGACCGAGGACGTCGAGGCCGCCTCGTCGCGGGCGCTGGAGCGGATGCGCGGCGGCGAGCACCAGTTGGCCATTCACCCCCAACTGCGGCACTAACCTGGTGACCGTGGCCGTGCTCGGCACGGCAGCGACGCTCATCGCGCTGGCCGGCTCGGAACGGGAGCAGTACGGCAAGATCAGCCGCATCCCGCTGATCGCGTTGGGGCTGTTGATCGCGCTGGTGTTCGGTCAGCCGCTGGGGCTCAAGCTCCAGCAGTATGTCACCACGCTGGGCGATCCCGGCGACCTGGAGATCGTACGCGTTCGCCGGGTTAACCAGGGCAGTCTGACCGTCCACCGCGTCGAGACCCACTCGTCGTAGCCAGGGGCTGCCGGCATGACACTCGATCTGGACAACCTCTCCCGGCTCGACCTGCCCTACCACAACCTGGTGCTGACCGGCTTTCTGGGTGTGGGCAAGTCGACCATTGCGCAGCGCATCTCCAGCCAGTTGGGCGTCGATTTCTTCGATCTGGACGAGGTAATCGAGCTGCACGAGCTGATGAGCATCGCCAAGATCCGCGAGTTGTATGGCGACTCGCGCCTGAGGGCGCTGGAGCACGAGCAGTGCCGCCAGGTGGCGCTGATGCGCCGCTCGGTGGTGGTCGTGCCCGGTTCGGTGCTGCTCGACGAGCGCAACTTCGCCCCGCTGACCGAGACGTCTTCGGTCGTCATCTTGAGCTGTGAGCTGGGCGAGGCACTGCGGCGGCTGCACCTTTCGAGTGAGCAGCACTACCGCGACGAGGTCATCCGGCGGCGCATGTTGAGCCGCCTGCGCCGCGAGCACGCGGTCATCAACGACACGCGCCTGATCCAGCTTGATACGACGCACCTGTCGGTTGAAGAAGAGAGCGATATGTTGATCCGCTACTGGTTGACCGGCGAGCCGCAGGGCCCGCTGTTTCGCTTTGGGCCGCCGCCGCGCTTCAAGCCGCCGCACCGCGCCCCGGTTGGCCTGTCGACGCGCGTTCGGCCCGGCTGGCAGGCTCCCGGCGAAGAGGAGCCCGCTACATAAACAGCAGGAGCCGCGAGGGTTCGCGGCTCCTGTCTTTGTGACGAGAAGCTAGCTTTGCGATTCGTCAACCCCGACCACCTGCTCGATGTCGGGGAAGAACTGGCGGACAGTCCCTTCGACCCAGCCGCGCAGCGTGTGCGGCGAGAGCGGGCAGCCCACGCACGCGCCACCCAGTTCGACTTTGAGTATCCTGCCGTCAAAGTCAATCAGGTGAACCCAGCCGCCGTGATACTGCTCGATATAGGCGCTGAGGAACTCGACCAGCCCCTTCATCCGCGCCTGATTGTCGAGCGACTCGTCAGGCTTATACTGCGGTATGCTGCTCATGTTGCCTTCCTTCCGCGAACCATCCAGCGTACAGCCTCAGTATACGTCACACACCCGATGTCCGACACTGACACTTCTCCCCTTTGATTCAGCCGGATATCCCAAGTGCGCTGCCGCAGCGGGCAATGTCAGGCGCAGTGAGGCGATATCTGATCATGTGGCACTCAGACGGGTTAAGCCTGTAAACTATGGGCGATGAAACGCGCAGCAATCGTCCTGAACATCCTGCTGGCCCTGGCCGTGATATCCGCGTGGGGCGCGCGGCCTGCGGCGGCGCAGACTCCCATTCCATTGACGCCGCCCCCGCCGCCCGCCTCGCCGCCGTTCCGGCTGCCGTTCGATACCCCGCCGGGTCCCGCCACCTGGACCCTCACGCAGTGGTATGGCAATACGCAGTTCGCCTATCACTGGCGGGCGAAGTACTACGAGGCCGGGCAGGGCTTCCACTTCGGCATCGACTTCTCCGCGCCATGTGGCACGCCCGTCGTGGCGATTGGTGACGGCGTTGTCACCTTTGTCGACGCGGCCAATCACGGCTCAGGCCCGCACAACTTCATCATCGACTACGGCAACGGGTTCGCCTCACTGTACGGCCACCTGCTGGAGCGCTCGCCGCTGAATGTCGGTGACGCCGTCACGCGCGGGCAGGTGGTCGGCAAGACCGGCGACCCCGACCTGACCTGCACGTCGCGCCCGCATCTGCACCTTGAGATCCGCGACACCAGCCTGCATTACGCCTACAACCCGGTGCTATTCATCGACGCCGACTGGGACAGCCTGGCGCTGTTCGTGACGCCTAGCGGCTTTGAGCAGGACCTCGACCATCCGCAGCGCTGGGTGACGCCCTACGACCAGCCGCCGGTCGATTTCTGGGCAGGCCCACTCAACGACTACCTGCATCCCTGGCCCCCGGACTGGTCGCGATGAGCCGCATCACGCCGCTGCTTCTGGCCGTCGCTGCGCTGGCGCTGGCTGCCTGCGCGCCGCAGCCGGTGGTCACGCCGCCCTCGTCTGGCTCCCCCAGCCCGACTCCGCCACCCATTCCTACCATGCCCGGCGGCGCGTCTACTCCGACCGCCACGACAGCTCCCACCTCGATCCCGTTCATCCCGGCGCAGACCCGCCTCACCGATCCGGGCTGCTGCACCGGCGCGTTCTGGTCGCCCGACGGGCAGCAGGTGCGCTACATCGACCTGCCGGACGGCGCGGCGCGGGCCGGCATCTACGGTGTGCCGATCACCGGCGGCGCACCGCAGCTTGTCAGCGATACGGTAGGTAGCTTCAGCCCCGACGGACGCTATCTGTCCTTCCTCAACCGCCAGTACCTGACCATCGTCCGCGACCTCGCCGTCGACCGCTCGTGGGTGGTGCCCAGCGATGGGCGCGCGGTGGTGTTCTCGCCGCACAGCGTGCGGCTGGCATGGACTACAGTTGTTGTGGCAGGGGTATACGGCGACCGCCGCACCGACATTTACGTGTCTGACCTCGACGGCAGGAACGCGCAGCAGGTCGTCTCGGTGCGCGGCGGCGGGCTGGCCGGCTGGCTCGATGACGAGCGGCTGCTGGTTGTGGGGCTGGTTGATGCGCAGGGCGATCATCCGGCGTTCGGCGGGCTGTCCAGCATCTCGGTGGTCGACGGCACACGCGTCGACCTACTGCCTAACGCCTTCATCCGCTCGATACAGCCCTCGCCCGGTGGTGATTGGATTCTGGTCGCCATCGCTTTCGACCAGGCAGAGCCGCAAAACGATGGCATGTGGATCATCCACTCCGCCGACGCCGTGCTGCGCAAGCTCGACGTAGTCGGCAGCGCGCAGTGGCGTGACGCCTCGCATCTGGTCGTGATCCCGATGGAGCCGGGGGCCGACAGTTTTCGGCTGGTGCAGGTCGACGCTGCCAGCGGCGCAATCACCCCGCTCACCGACCCGGCCACGTTCTCCTTCCGCGTGCTGGCCGCCGAGTGGCGCGTCTCACCCGAAGGCGCGCACGTGGTCTACCTCAACGCCGCCGATCAGGCGCTGTGGGCCTTCGACCTGCCACCGCTGAAATAACCTCTTCCTCGTGTGAAAAAGTTGAGCAAACTTGCGCCGCCGTAGGGGCAATGTCTTTTACCCCTCTCCCCAGCGAGCGGATAGGAGGGGGCCAGGGGGTGAGGGTGATCACAACAATCGCGGCTGATCTGACTCGTGGGGTGGTTCCGGCGGCGTGATGACGATGGCATCCAGTCGCGCCGCCAGCGCGTCGAAGTCGAGCGCGTCGGGGTCCAGCGCGACTGCGCCCGACTTAAGCAACGCCTCGCAGCCGCTGCCGCCGCCGGTCACGGCGAACACTTCCCGGTGCTGCGCCCGCGCGCGGTGCGCGGTGACCATGCTGCCGCCGTCCTCCCCCGACTGCACGACGATGACCGCGCGGCTCAGCCCGCTGGTGATCCGGTTGCGGGCGATGAGCGCTTGCTTGCTGACCTGCGCCTCGGGGTGAACCTCGCACAGCACCGCTCCGCAGTGTTCGATCTCGCCGGCCAGCGCGACATTCTGGCGCGGGTAAACGGCGCTGACGCCGCAGCCCAGCACGGCCAGCGTCCGCCCACCGGCCTCCAGCGCGCCGCGATGCGCTGCCGTGTCGACGCCCAGCGCCAGCCCACTGACGATGGTCCAGCCACGCGCCACCAGTTCGTGCGCGATGCGCTGCGCCAGCGCCGCGCTATCCCGCGTTGGCGTGCGCGTCCCGACCACGGCTACCGCATGCGGGTCAGCAGCGGGATCGAGCGCGCCGCGCACGAACAGCACCGGCGGGGCATGCTCGCTGAGCAGCAGGTTGGCCGGATAATCCCGATCTTCCCAGGTGACGGTCTGGACGCCCTGCGCGGCGAAGCGCGCAACCTCGGCTTCGGCGGCAGGCAGGTCGATGCGCGCCAGCGCGGCAGCGATCTTTGGTCCGATGTGCCGCACCTGCTGGATTTCGTCAGGCGCGGCGGTGAGCACCGCCTCCAGGCTGCCGAAGTGCCGCAGCAGCCGCGTGATCGACTTGCCGCCGACACCCGCCTGCGTGGTCAGCGCCACCCAGTGCGCGGTGCTCATCCGCCGGACTGCGCCGGGTCTGCCGTCTCCAGGCGCATGCTCAGGTAGATCACCGGCTCCGGGCCGTTGCCCAGCTCCAGGAGCGAACGGCGCTTGTCCTGAAAGCCCAGCCGGCGGTACAGCGCCGCCGCGCGCGGGTTGGCCTCCGCCGCGCCGATCTCCACTTCGGGCAGACCCTGCTCGCGGGCGATGGCCAGCAGCGTCTCGATCAGCTGCGTGCCGACGCCCATGCAGCGGTAGCCCTCTGCGACGATCAGGTCGCTGATCTCCGCGACGCGCCCCCAGCGCGCCACCTGTCCGTAAGCGACGACCTGCGCGTTGACCTGCGCCACCAGCCCCCACACTAGCTCGCGCTGCTGGCGGCTAATGGTGCCGTCCAGCCAGACCCTCACGGCCTGCCGCGTGCGCTCTGGCCAGCAGGCCAGTTGCAGCGCGAACGCGTCTTCAATTTGAACCAGGCGTAGCGTCAGTCCTTCCATCGTTCTCTCTATAGAATCAGCATGGCGTCGCCAAAGGAGTAGAAGCGATAGCCCTCCTGCTGGGCGACCCGGTAAGCGTTCAGCATCGTCTCACGCCCCGCGAACGCGCTGACCAGCATCAGCAGCGTCGAGCGCGGCAGGTGAAAGTTGGTGATCATCGCGTCGACAGCCCGGTAGCGGTAGCCGGGCCGGATGTACAGGTCGGTCGTCGCGTCGATGGCCATCACGGGTCGCCACGGGCACAGGTCCCCGGCGGCTTCGTACGGGTCGCCGTGGATGCCCGCGCTGCGCAGCGCGGCGGTTTCCAGCATGCGCACACTGGTCGTGCCCACCGCGATGATCCGCCCACCGGCCAGCTTGCCCTCGTTGATAATGCGCGCCTCATCGGTGGGCAGGATCGCCCGCTCGGTGTGCATGTGGTGGTCCTCGATGTGTTCCTCGGTCACCGGCTGGAACGTGTCCAGCCCGATGTGCAGCGTGCAGTGCGCCATCAGCACACCCTTGCGCCGCAGGTCGACCAGCAGTTCGGGTGTGAAATGCAGCCCGGCGGTCGGCGCGGCAGCCGATCCGGGGTCGTGGGCATAGACCGTCTGGTAACGTTCCGGGTCGTCGAGCTTCTCGTGGATGTAGGGTGGCAGCGGAATTTCGCCCAGCGCGTCGAGCAGCGGCCCAATCGGCGCGTCGAAGCGCATCACCCGCTCCGACCGCTCGCCCTCGGCAATGACCGTGCCGCCGACCTGCGCGCCGTTCCCCTCGAACGCCAGCCGCGTCCCCTCGCCGACACCCTTCCCCCCGACCAGCCCGCGCCACGTCTGGTCGCCTTCGCGCCGCAGCAGCAGGAATTCGATCCTGCCGCCGGTCGGCACTTTGTGGCCGTGCAGTCGCGCCGGGATGACCCGCGTCTGGTTGAAGACCAGCACGTCGCCGGGGCGCAGGTACTCGCCGATGTCGCGAAAGTGGCGGTGTGTCAGGCTGCCGTCGGCCCGGTTCAGCACCAGCAGCCGCGACGCGTCGCGCGGCTCGATGGGCGTCTGCGCGATCTGCTCCGGCGGCAGGTCATAGTCAAAGTCGCTGGTGTTCATCGCCTACTTGTTCAACAACCGGATAACGACGTTCAGCACAACTGTCAGGACGAACGCTCAACAGCAGCATGCTGACAATCGGCACGAAGCACGACACACGCCCGTTGGCGCTCTGCCAGCGGATGTCGCCCGGCAGGCTGCCCAGCCGGTTGAGGCCCGGCACTTTGCTCGCCAGCCAGAGCAGCCCGCCCAGCGCCGCGATGCCGACCCCGGCCACAACCAGCCATTTGCCGAAAGAGTCTAACTGGAACATCCCTGCAACCCTGTCACAGCCTCAAAACAGCCTCGGCTGGTCGCCGCGCGTATCCTCGATGCCCAGATGCTTGTAGGCGTGCGGCGTCGCCACCCGACCGCGCGGCGTGCGCTCCAGAAAGCCAAGCTGAAGAAGATAGGGTTCGTACACGTCCATGATCGTGTCCGACTCTTCGCTGATGGCCGCAGCGATGGTCTCCAGCCCCACCGGCCCGCCGCCGAATTTCTCGATGATGGTGTGCAGCACGCGCCGGTCGATGTCGTCCAGCCCCAGCTCGTCGATCTCCATCAGGTTCAGCGCTTCCTGCGCCACCGCCGCCGTGATCACCCCGTCGGCGCGCACCTGTGCGAAGTCGCGCACGCGCCGCAGCAGCCGCAGCGCCACGCGCGGCGTGCCGCGCGCCCGGCGGGCCAGTTCCGCGGTGCCGTCCGGCTCGATGGGCACGTTCAGCATGCGTGGCGGCCCGCTCAATGATCCGCGTCAGCGCTTCCTCGCCGTAAAAGTCGAGGCGGTACACCGCACCGAAGCGCGCCCGCAGCGGTGCGGTCATCAACGCCAGCCGCGTCGTCGCCCCGATCACCGTGAAGCGCGGCAGCTTCAACCGGATGCTGCGCGCGCTGGGCCCCTTGCCCACCACGATGTCCAGCGCGTAGTCCTCCATCGCCGGGTACAGCACCTCCTCGACCGCACGGCCCAGCCGGTGCACCTCGTCGATAAACAGGATGTCGCCTTTGCGCAGGTTGGTCAGGATCGCCGCCAGGTCGCCGGCCCGCTCGATCACCGGCCCGGCGGTCACCCGGATGTTGACGCCCATCTCGTAGGCCATCACGTGGCTGAAGGACGTTTTGCCCAGCCCCGGCGGGCCGTAGAACAGGATGTGATCCAGCGCCTCCCCGCGAGACTTGGCCGCTTCGATCAGGATGCTCAGTTGCTCGACCAGCATATCCTGCCCGTAAATGTCACTCAGCGCGCGCGGGCGCAGCGCGGCGTCGATGTTGGTGATCTCGTCGGTTTGCTTCTTGCCGGAGACCAGACGCTCGTCGTCATGGCCGTCGTCTGTCATAACGTGTCCTTAATGCCTGTCGCGGTCAAACAACTGTTCCACATTATAGCGCACCGGGCATGCCTTGCACGCCGCCTTGTGGAAACAAAGCGATTGCGGAATATGTTCGCCGCAAAGGTGCGCACCGCTCGCCCTTCGGGCTATAATCCGGCGACGCAACAAGGGAGAACTCAATTGAGCCAATCGCAGCGACGCTACCTGTACGTGGTCGTCTTTTCTTCCGGCCTGGTAACGCTGGGCCTTGAGCTGAGCGCCTCACGGCTGCTCGGTACGGTGTTCGGCACCAGCAACATCGTGTGGGCCAACATCATCGGGCTGATCCTCCTCTACCTGACAGCCGGCTACTTCATAGGTGGCCGCCTCGCCGACCGCTCGCCCCATCTCAAATCGTTCTACCGCGTGATCCTGTGGGGGTCGTTCACCGCCGGATTAATCCCGATGGTCGCCCGCCCGGTGCTGCTGGCTGCTGCCCACGCGGTGATCAGCATCAACGCGGCGGTCCTGGTCGGGTCGTTTGGCGTCACGTTGATCCTGTTCGCGCTGCCGGTGACGCTGCTCGGCACGGTCTCGCCGTTCGCCATCCGCCTCGCCATTCAGGATACGGCCAGCGCCGGCAAGGTGTCGGGCCGCATCTATGCCATCTCAACCATCGGCAGCATCATCGGCACGTTTCTGCCGGTGCTGATCATGATCCCGCTGATCGGCACCAACCTGACCTTCCTGCTGCTGGCCGGCCTGCTGCTGCTGCTGGCGCTGGCCGGCATGGCGACGCTCGGTTGGCAGCGCGCGCTGCGCTGGCTGTGGATGCCGGTCGTGCTGGTGGTGCTGGCGCTGCTGGTACTGGGGCGCGGCCCCCTGCGCCCGCCGCCGCCCGGTTCGACGCTGCTGTTTGAGGACGAGTCGGCCTACAACTACATCCAGGTCGCCCGCTGGGGCGAGCAGAATATCCTGCTGCTCAACGAGGGCGAGGGTATCCACTCGGTGTACTATCCGAACTACCCCGACTTCATCGAGACCGGCGGCACGTGGGACTACTTCCTCGCCGCGCCATTCTTCAACGACCCGCCCTTTCACCTGTCCGATGTGACCAGCATGGCGATGATCGGGCTGGCCGGCGGCACGATCCCCAAGCAGTATACGAAAGTCTTCGGCCCGATCCCGATCGACGGCGTGGAGATCGACCCGGAGATCGTGCGCGTGGGCCGCGAGTACTTCGGCATGAACGAGCCCAATCTGAACGTCATTGTGCAGGACGGACGCTACGTGATGACCTTCAGCAAGAAAACCTACGACGTGGTCGGCATCGACGCCTACAAGCTGCCGTATATTCCCTGGAACCTGACCACCGTCGAGTTCTTCCAGACGGTGCGAGCCCACCTCAGCGCGCGCGGTGTGGTCGCCATCAACGTCGGACGGACGGTCAGCGACCGCCGTCTGATCGAGGCCTTCAGCGCAACGCTCGGCCAGGTGTTCGCCTCGGTGCACGTCATCGACGTGCCAAACACCTGCAACAGCATCCTGGTGGCGACTGTGCAGCCCACCTCGGCGGACAGCCTGCTGGCGAACCGGGCGCTGCTGCCGTCCGATGTCAACCCGCTGCTGCCCAAGGTGCTGGGCGAGGCCACCAACCAGCTTCGCCCCACGCCGCAGAGTGGCATCGTCATGACCGACGACCGCGCGCCAACCGAGGTCATGACCGACCTGATCCTCGTCAACTTTGTGCTGGGCGGCGGCAGCACGCTGCCCTGCCAGTAGGAGCTATCGATGAGCGCACCTGTCACCGACGCACAGCCGGTGGGCGGCTTCACGCTGCCCGGCTGGCTGCTGACCATCATGCACATTATCATCACCGGCGGCCTGCCGCTGCTGCTGGTGCTGATCAACGCCCGGCTGCTGATGAGCGGCCCCTTTCTGCGCTGGGAATACAACCGGCCATCCTTTCCCCCCGACCCATTTGGCTTCACCACCCAGGAACGCCTGACCTACGCCCCGGTCGCGCTTGCCTACCTGTTCAACAACAAGGGCATCGATTTTCTCGGCAGCGAGACGTTCCCCGACGGCTCACCGCTGTACAATGAGCGCGAGTTGAGCCACATGCACGACGTGAAGAACGTGACGCGCGGCCTGATGCGCTTCGGCTTCGGGCTGATGGCTGTGATGGGGATATGCATCTTGCTGATGGCCGTCGATCCCCATGCGCGGCCCACGCTGTACCGCGCGCTGCTGTTTGGTGGCATCCTGACCGTGCTGCTGATCATCGCCGCGCTGGTCGCCGTCGCGACCTCGTTCGACTGGCTGTTCACCGAGTTCCACCACATGTTCTTTGTGGGCGATAGCTGGCTGTTCAACTACTCCGACACGTTGATCCGGCTGTTCCCCGAAGCGTTCTGGACGGACGCCTTCGCCCTGATGTTCGGCGGCGCGCTGATTGAGGCGCTCATACTGGCCGGCG
This sequence comes from uncultured Chloroflexia bacterium, assembly GCA_963787375.1. GTDB lineage: Bacteria > Chloroflexota > Anaerolineae > Aggregatilineales > UBA3940 > CAWBCR01. Next base: position 97,304 of record CAWBCR010000018.1, read on the forward strand.
TAATGTGGCGGCTGCTGCGCCGCTGAGTATTTGGCCGAAGAGCCAGAATCAAGAGAGGGGTCCCACACGGGGCCCCTCTGGCGTTCCGAAAGCTGCTGGCCGCTTACGCGCCGTAGCGGTTGAGCCGCTGGGCGTGGCCCAGCGCAAGCTGCATCAGGTCCGACGCCGGGAACTGCCCCAGCGCGCCCGTCATGCACTCGCGCTCGCCGAAGCCGGTCGCATGGTCGCGCATGTGGGTGGCCGGGGCCCACAGCAGCGTCGGGACCGGGTGGAACGAGTGCTGCTTCATTTTGGCCGGCGTCGAGTGGTCGCCGGTGACGATCAACACGTCGGGGCTCAGGTCGAGCAGCGCCGGCAGTGACGCGTCGACTTCCTCGATGACCGCCACCTTCGCGTCGAAGTTGCCATCCTCGCCCCGGCTGTCGGTGTACTTGATGTGCACGAACACGAAATCGTAATCCGCGAAGATGTCTGCCACGCGGTGAAACTCGTCGAGCGACGTATCGTGCGCGTCCGTCGGGATGATGTCCATACCCACCAGCCGGCTGACGCCCTGGTACATCGGGTACACGGCCACGCAGGCAGCCTTTAGCTTGTACACGTCCTTGAACTTGGGCAGGCTGGGGTCGCCGGCAAAGCCGCGCAGGTTGACGAAGTTGGCCGGGTGGTGATGCTTGAGCCGCTTGGCCGCCTCCGCGATGAACTGGTCGACCAGCTCGGCAGTATGCCTGGCCGCCGGGCTGTCTTTGGCCTCCGGCAGCGGCGTCGCCGCCAGCGGCTTGCGGCCCAGTTCCAGCGGATCGGTGTCCTCCAGGCGCGGGTCGAGGTTCTCGCCGCGCAGGAGCATCGCGAAGCGGTACTCCTTGACTTCCTTCAGCGTCAGTTCGACACCGGGCAGCGTGATATCCTGCAGCGAGGCGACCGCCTCCGCGCCCTTCTCGGTCGAGATGCGGCCCGCGCGCCGGTCGGTGATCGTGCCGTCGTCGCCAATCGTGGCGAAGTTGCCACGCGCTGCCACGTCGCCCTCGCGCAGTTCGATACCCACCCCGACGGCCTCCAGCGCGCCGCGCCCGATGTCGTAGGTGAGCGGGTCGTAGCCGAACAGCGCCAGGTGCCCCGGCCCGCTGCCCGATTCGATCCCGCGCAGGATCGGGATGCTGAGGCCGTTGCTGCCCTCGCGGGCCAGCCGGTCGAGGTTAGGGGTGCTGGCTGCCTCCAGTTCGGTCTGGCCATCCACCTGAAGCGGCAGCCCACCCAGGCCATCCATCACCAGCAGAATAATCTTGCCGCCATGATCGCGGGCAAGTTGGCGCATTAAGTCGAAGTTTGCCATTGGGGATTAGCTCCTTGATCTGAAACAGGTAACGGCTTTGTTTTAGCACGTTAAGGGAGGAGTTTCAAGGCCGGTTATCCGCCTGCGCGGCGCTGAATGTCATCGCGAAGATTGCCCACCGCAAAGACGCCAGGGACGCAAAGGTAAAGATAGTCTTCCTTTGCGTCCTTTGCGCCTTGGCGGTGAGTTCTCTGATCCTTCATTCGTGTGGCCGTGTGCCAACGTGAACGGCTATCGTCCCGGCCATCAGGCGGCGATAGCGCACGTCGAGCAGCCCAGCAGCGCGCATGATATCTGCCAGTTCGTCAGGCGTCTTGAAGGCCCGAGTCGATTCGGGCAGGTAGCGGTACGCGGTGTTGTCGCCGGCCACAATCTTGCCCAGCAGCGGGATGATCACCTTGAGGTACAGCAGCACGAGGGGCCGCAGCAGCGAGTGCGGCGGCGGTGACGTATCGAGGCACACCACGCGCCCGCCGGGCCGCACCACCCGCACCTGCTCGCTGAAGGCGGCGCGCACGTCGGCGACGTTGCGCATCAGGTAGCCGGAGGTCACCGCGTCGAACGTCGCATCGGAGAATGGCAGCGCCAGCGCGTCAGCCTCGACCCACACCACGCGCCCGCCGCCGGGGCGTCGCATCCCCACCCACATCATCGCCGGGGCGAAGTCCACGCCGGTGACGCGCACACCGGGCTGCTGCCGCAGCGCCTCAAACGCGATGTCGCCGGTGCCGGTCGCCACGTCGAGCAGGTGGCCGCCCGCTGGCAGCGCCGCCTCCTGCACGACGATCCGCCGCCAGGTGCGGTCGCGTCCAAAGGTCATCAGCCGGTTCATCAGGTCATAGCGCCGGGCGATACGCTCGAACATCGCCTGCACGTACGCGGCGCGCTCCGGCCCGCGCAATTCTGACACGTCAGGCTTTCTCCAGTGGGGTATACAAACAGTGACGATCCTAACGTGCCATGTGCAGCGGGGCAAGGAGACTCACCGCAAAGGCGCAAAGGGCGCAAAGGAAGAATTCGTTCCTTTGCGCCCTTTGGTCTTGCGGTGAATCTTCTTTTCTTATCCTGATCTGCTGGGTGATCACATCCCGCAAATGGTTCACGACCACCTGCGCCGCGTGCGGGTCGTAGTTGCACAGCACGACCGCCGTCATGTCCCGTGCCGGGAAGATGTCGAGCTGCGTCCCGATGCCGGGGAACGTGCCGCTGTGCCCGACGATTCGCTGATCGTTGAGCGTGAGGTCGAAGAAGCCGTAAGCGTAGCGCTCGCCCGGCTCGCCGGTCTCGACCTTGCCCCTCAGCAGCGTGTCGGTCATCGCCGGGCTGAGCAGTTTATGGCCCATCAGCGCGCGGCTGAAGGCCAGCAGGTCGCGCGCCGTCGAGAAGCCGCCGCCTGCCGAGTTGCCTTTGACCACGTGCAGGAACAGGTTACTGCGGCGCGGGCCGGGATGAGGCAGCCCATCCATGCCAATGTGGGTGTAGCCCTCTGCCAGCCGCTCGACCGGCATGTCGACCTCGTACAGGCCGGTGCGCGTCATCCCGGCGGGCTGGATGATATGCTCATGAAGATATTCTTCGTAGCGCTGTCCAGCCACCGCCTCGACGATGGCGCCTAGCAGCACGAAGGCGTTGTTGCTGTACTGGTAGCGCTGCCCCGGCTCGAACGTGAGCGGCTCGTCGACGAACAGCCGCACGTAATCCTGAATGCTGCGCGTGCGCGCCTTCAGTGCCTCGAACTTCTCATTCCAGTACGAGTCCATGCCCGACGTGTGCGTCAGCAGGTGGTGGATCGTCACCCGGTCGGCGACGTCTGCCGGGTAATCAGGCAGCACCTGCCCGACGAGGTCGCCGAAGTCCAGCTTGCCCGCCTCGACAAGCTGGCAGATCGCCACGCCAGTCAGCATCTTGTACATCGAGCCGACGTTGAAACGCGTGTCGGGCGTGTTGGGCACGCCGAAGCTCTTGGAGGCCAGCCCGTAGGCCTGCTCGAAGATCACCGCGTCGCCGCGCGCTACCAGCACCGCGCCGGAGAACACGTCGGCGGCAGCGCGCTTCTCCAGGAACGCGCCCACCTCGGCGGCGAGTGCCTCATCAGACAGCGCGCGCGCCGGGGCCAGGTCGGCAGGCCGGTTGGCCGGCTGCCCGTGGAACGTGGCGATGTGCCGCGGCGGGTCCGGGTTGAGGCCCATGAACAGGGTTGCCCATTCGCCGGTCAGCCGGGCCTGCGCCAGCACGCCAATCGCATCCTCGCGTGATTCGAGCACCCGGCGCGGCACCAGCCCCAGGCAGTTGTCGTAGAAGATCAGGCTACGCAGGGCACGGGCTTCAGCAGGCTGGCGCTGAAGTGCCGCCATGTCGAAATGTTCCGCCATGAACGTACGCATAACCTCGAGGCTGCCGGTGTTGAGCGCCTCGAGGTAGGCCGCCATGCGCCGCCCGGCAGGCGTGTCGGGCAGCGCGACGGCCTCGCCTACCTGATCGGTTATAGCCGCCTGAGCCGCGGGCATAAGTCCCCCTCGTCATCGTCTGATCACCTCTAATACTACCTTATTTGGCAGATTATGTGCTAAACTCTGTGCGGGCAGGTCGCGCAGATGGTAGTCCTGATTCCCCTGAAGGCTGGAGGCTATGACGGAGCGCTTCTATACCGGCAAAGACGCATCGACGTTCGATTTTGAGTTCATTCGCTACGAGAAATCCGGCGGGCGCGCCACCGTTACCCTCAACCGCCCCAATGTGCTGAACGCCGTCAACGGCGGCATGCTGCGCGAGCTGAATGTCGCGTTCAAAGACGCCAGTTGGGACGACGCCGTCGGCGTCCTGATTCTCACTGGCGCAGGTGACCGTGCGTTCTGCACCGGGGCCGACCTGATAGAGCAGAAACAGTTCTTGCAGCGCCCCCGCGACTACTGGAAATGGATGGGCGAGTTCATCGAGGCGCACGAGCGGCTGCGCAATCTCGGCAAGCCGAGCATCGCCCGGCTGAACGGCATCGTGGTCGGTGGGGGCAACGAGTTCAACATGAGTTGCGACCTGGCCGTCGCCGCCGACGACATCTACATCCGGCAGGTGGGCACCAGCCATGGCAGCGTGGCGCTGGCCGGCGCGACGCAGTTCCTGCCGCTGATCGTCGGCGACCGGCGGGCGCGGGAAATCCTGCTGCTCAACGAGGAGATTCCCGCGAGCAAGGCACTCGACTGGGGGCTGGTAAATTGGGCCGTCCCGCGCGCGGAACTTGACGACAAAGTCGACGAGGTCGCGGCGAAGCTGCTGCGCAAGTTCCCCGAAAAGACACGCTACACGCTCCAGAACCTGAATTTCTGGCGCAATCTGGCCTGGCACCAGACCATTCAGTTCGGGCGCGACTGGTTGGCGATCCACAACACCAGCCCTGAGACATGGGAGGGCGTGCGCTCCTTCGACGAAAAGCGCCTGCCGGATTACGATTCGATCCGCCGCCGTTGGCTCGATGACGACGCCCCGGAGTGGCTCGATGGCGAGATGCCGGATGTGAAGTGAGTACGGGGAAAACCGGGGCCCGTTTCTGGAAAACAGGAGGTCAGCCATGTATGGCGCGACCGTCGACCCGATAACCGATTCGATGAGCGACGAGCAGAAAAACCGCGAGTTCGAGGCGCGTATTGCGCGTGGCGAGAAGATCGAGCCTGGCGACTGGATGCCCGACGAATACCGCCACCAGTTGATCCGCATGATCTCGCAGCACGCACACAGCGAGGTCGTCGGGATGCTGCCCGAAGGCACCTGCATCACCAGCGCGCCGACCCTTCGCCGCAAGCAGATTCTGCTGGCCAAGGTTCAGGACGAGGGTGGGCACGGCGAGTACCTGTATCACGCTGCCGAAACGCTGGGTGCGACCCGCGAGGAAATGCTCGACGCGCTGCTGACTGGTAAGGCCAAGTACTCCAACATCTTCAACTACCCCATCGACTCCTGGGCCGACATGGGCTCCATCGGCTGGCTGGTCGACGGCGCGGCGATCCTCAATCAGACCATGCTGGCTAAGTGTTCGTATGGCCCCTACGCGCGGGCGATGATCCGCATCTGCGCCGAGGAGAATTTCCATATGCGCCAGGGCCAGGACATTGTCATCGCGCTGGCGACCGGCACGCCGCAGCAGATGGCCATGATGCAGGACTCGATCAACCGCTACTGGTGGCCCACGCTGATGATGTTCGGCCCATCCGACACCGACTCGCCCAACACGCCCATCCTGCTCAAGTGGGGCATCAAGACCAAGACCAACGACGAGCTGCGCCAGGAATTCATCGACAAGACGGTGCCCGGCCTGCACGCGCTTGGCCTGACAGTCCCGGACCCCGACCTGCGCTATGACGAGGACACCGGCCACTGGCAGCACGGCCCCATCAACTGGGACGAGTTCTGGCAGGTGATCAGGGGCAACGGCCCATGCAACAAGGAGCGGCTCGGCGCGCGCATCAGCGCGCACGAGGATGGCCTGTGGGTCCGCGAGGCGCTCGCCGTCTATGGTGAAAAGTATGGTTAGTCATTCTTTCTCGCGGTTGGACCCAAGCGGGAATCTCGCTGCGTCTGACTACGTAGAGAACAGTTCTATGAACACACCGTTGGAGGAGAAAAGATGGCTAAACAAATCATCGCCACAGATAAGGCACCTCGATCTCCAGCTGCATACAGTCAGGCGGTAAAGGCAGCAGGGCTCGTGTTCGTGGCTGGACAGGGGCCATTCGACCCTGTCACCAATGAGGTGGTTGGCACAACCATCCAGGAGCAGACGGCTCAATGCCTGAGGAATGTTCAGGCTATCCTCAACGCCGCTGACACATCTCTTGACAAGGCTGTGAGTGCCACCTTCATATTGGGCGATCCCGACGACTTTGCGGGAATGAACGAAGAGTGGGTCAAGTGGTTTCCTATAGACCCACCGGCTCGACAGGGAGCAAAGCTGCCGATTTAGCTCAGAGGCGTGAAAGTCTCTATTGCGGTTATCGCCGAAGCGTAATAACGTACTTGCTTCGGGTGATCTCGACTTGGTCTTCGTAGAACTAGGGGCAGGATCACGGGATGGATACGCAGTGGCCGCGATTTCTGGTCTTTCAGCAGGATAAGCCCGGCGAGCCGCACTACCTGTCGGGGTCGGTGCACGCCCCCGACGCCGAGATGGCGCTGCTCAACGCGCGGGACGTGTTCGTGCGGCGGCCTGAGTGCGCCGGTCTGTGGGTCGTGCCCGCCGAACGCGTCTTCTCGCTGACGGCGGAGGAGATCGCTGCGCACCCCGATTGGGCCGACAACGTCAACCCGACGGCAGGGGAAGGCGAGGTGTTCTGCGTGTTCGTCAAGCCCGACCACCGCAGGCCGCATACCTACGCAGGTGAGGTCGAGGCGGCTTCTGCCGAGGGTGCGATGCAGATCGCGCTGGCCCGCTTTGCTGGTCCCGGCGCGGTCGTGTGCTGGGTGGTGCCAAAGCGCCTGATCACCACCTCGACGCCTGAAGATGCCGCGTCCATGTTCGAGCCCGCGCGCAGCAAGCTGTTCCGTGACCAAGGGCAGTATCACACCGTCGCTTTTATTCAACGCCGCAGGCATCAGGCAGACGATGAAGGCTGATCTCAGGGACGCGCTCGCGGCGAAACTGCTGGCGCTCGCCGACTGCGAGTTGATCCTCGGCCACCGTGACTCCGAGTGGTGCGGCCACGCGCCGATCCTCGAAGAGGACATCGCCTTTGCCAACATCGCGCTCGACGAGATCGGCCATGCAAGCGTGTGGTACGATCTGCTCGCCGACCTCCTCGGCGAGGATCGCGCCGCGTACCCCGACCGGCTGGTGTACTTCCGTGACGCGGACGCCTATCGCTGTGTGCCCTTCTGCGAGCTGCCTAAGGGCGATTGGGCTTTCAGCATGCTGCGCCAGTACCTGTTCGACGCGGCAGAGAAAGTCTGGCTCGACGGCTTGAGCCGCAGCGCCTACGCGCCTATCGCCGATGCCGTCGCCAAGATTCGCACCGAGGAGATTTACCACCTGCGTCACACCGCCGCGTGGGTCCGGCGGCTGGGCCTGGGCACCGAAGAGAGCCAGCGCCGCATGCAGGCCGCCCTCAACGCGCTGTGGCCGGTCGCGCCGGGGCTGTTCGAGCCGGTCGCGGGCGAAGACCTGCTCGTCGCGGCGGGCTATGTGCCCGACCCAGCCAGCCTGCGCGCCGCGTGGGACTCGGTGGTGCGCCCTTATTTGAGCGAGTCCGGGCTGTCGGTGCCGCAGGCCACTCCGCCCGGCGGGCCGCCCGCACCGCACACCGAGCACCTCACAGCGCTGCTGGACGAATTGCAGAAGGTCGCCCGGCTCGACACGGACGCGGCGTGGTAGGGCCACATCATATGGACATTGCAGATATCTGGAAGGCGCTCGATGACGTGAAAGACCCGGAGATACCGGTCGTCTCGGTCGTTGAGATGGGCATCGTACGCGCCGTCGCGCTGGAGGGCGACGCGGTCATCGTTACCATGACGCCCACCTTCTCCGGCTGCCCGGCGCTCGACGTGATGCGCGACGACATCGCCGCGCGGCTGGAGGACATGGGCTTCGATCATGTCGATGTCCGCACGCAGCTTAACCCGCCTTGGTCCAGCGACATGATCGCCGACGAGGCCCGCGACAAGCTCAAGGCGTTCGGCCTCGCGCCGCCGCCAAAGCACGGCGGCGCTGTCGAGCTGGTGCTGATGACCGCGCCGGTCGTCTGCCCGCGCTGCGGCTCGGCGCGTACTACGCTGCGCAACAGCTTCGGCCCGACGCTGTGCCGCGCCATCTACGTCTGTGACGACTGCGCCGAGCCATTCGAGCAGTTCAAGCCGCTGTAGCAAACAGCGGCGATACCGTCCCCTTCTCCCCTTGTGGGAGAAGGGGTGGCCGACCGCAGGTCGGACGGGGATGAGGGATTGAGGAGGTGCTGGACCCATGAAACTGGTAGCGTTGTACAGGCAGCCGGAAGACCCACAGGCTTTCGAGGATAGGTACTTCAACACCCACCTGCCACTGATCAAGAAGGTACCCGGTCTGCAAAAGACCGTCGTCAGCCATTTTACGCGGACGGTGATGGGCGAGAGCTTCTACATGATGGCCGAGATGACCTTCGCCGATAAGGACTCGCTCAAGGCGGCGATGAAAAGCCCCGAGATGGCCGCTGCCGGCGATAACCTCAACAGCTTCGCCGAGGGGCTGGTGACTCTGCTCTTTGCCGAGGAAGCGTAAGCCGGGCCCGCCCCGGCCTGACAGGTAAGCGTCGCACAGCAGCACGTCGGCGATCCCGGCGTGTTGTTCGTCATGCGACAAAGACGTGCCGCATAGCATGTTGATCGAGCGGGGCCGGGTGGCCTCCCCTTCGAAAGGACGGTAATGATGGCTTACGAGACGATCCTGTACGAGGTCGCGCGCGGCGTGCTGACCATCACCCTCAACCGCCCCGACAAGCTCAACGCGCTCACCGACGTGATGCTGCGCGAGCTGCTCGACGCCTTCCAGCAGGCGGGGCGCGACGGTGCGGTGCGCTGTGTGGTGCTCACCGGGGCCGGGCGCGGCTTCTGCCCCGGCGCGGACCTCGGCGGTGTGCAGTCGCGGGCCGAGGCGGGCGAGGTTGGCTACCGCGAGCACCTGCTGGAGACGTTCAACCCGCTCATCGCCTCGATGCGTGCGCTGCCCAAGCCGGTCGTCGGTGCGATCAACGGTGTGGCTGCCGGGGCCGGGATGAGCATCGCCATGGCCTGTGACCTCAAGGTCGCCGCCGAGAGCGCCTCGTTCTTGCAGGCCTTCGTCAAGATCGGCCTGATCCCCGACAGCGGCTCGACGTGGATGCTGCCGCGTCTGGTCGGTGAGGCCCGCGCCATGGACCTGATGCTGACCGGGCGCAGGCTCACCGCGCAGGAGGCGCTGGACTGGGGTCTCGTCAACCAGGTGGTGCCCGACGCCGACCTGATGAGCGTCGTCGTGCCGCTGGCCGAGGCCTTCGCGCAGGGCCCGACGAAGGCCATCGGCTACATCAAGCAGGGCGTCGCCTTCGCGGCCACCAGCACACTTGAAGACGCGCTGGCTTACGAGGCCGATTTGCAGGAGCAGGCCGGACGCACGCCCGACCACGCCGAGGGGCTGGCCGCTTTTCTTGAGAAGCGCCCGCCGCAGTTCAAGGGGGAGTAGGTATGGCCGATACGGTTGCGGTCGACGCGGTCCACCGGGTGGGGGTCGTCGGCGCGGGCACGATGGGCAGCGGCATCGCGCAGGTGGCCGCCGAAGCGGGCTTTGACGTCCTGCTATATGATGTCGCCGAGGAAGTGCTCAGCCGTGCGCTGATCCGCATTGCGGGCTTCATCAACCGCGCGGCGGAAAAGGGCAAGATCGGCAGGGAAGAGGCGCAGGCCCGTATCGCGCGCATCCAGACCACCACCACGCTCGCTGACTTCAGCCGCTGTGATTTCGTTATCGAGGCCGCGCCGGAAAGCCTCGACCTGAAGAAGACGGTCTTTGACGCGCTCGACGCGGCTACCCGCCCACGTGTGATCCTCGCCACCAACACCAGCACGCTCAGCGTCACGCAGATCGCCGCGGCTATCCAACGCCCGGAGCGCGTGGTCGGCATGCATTTCTTCAACCCGGCCCCGCTGCTGCCGCTGGTCGAGGTCGTGGCCGGTGCGGCGACGGCTGAGCCGGTCGTCGGCGCGACGGTCGAGATGGCGCGCCGGCTGGGCAAGCAGCCGGTCATCGCGCAGGACGTGCCGGGCTTTATCGTCAACCGCGTGGCGCGCCCGTTCCATCTGGAAGCGCTGCGCCTGCTCGAAGAGGGCGCTGCCGACCCGGAGACGATTGACCGGCTGGTCCGCGAGGGCAGCGGCTTCAAGATGGGGCCCTTCGAGCTGCAAGACCTGATCGGCGTCGACATCAACTACATCGCCTCTCAGACGGTCTACGAGGCATATTTCCACGAGCCGCGCTACCGTCCCAGCCTGCGCCAGCAGCGCATGGTCGAAAGCGGGCGGCTGGGCCGCAAGACGGGCCGCGGCTGGTTCAGCTACGACGAGACTCAGCGATGAGCCGTGTCCTGGTTCTGGGTGATGGCCCGCTGGCGGCGGAGATGGCGTCGCTGGCGGCACAGGCGGGTCACACCGTCCGCGAGGGGCTGGTCAACCGGCGCGGTCCTGACCCCACTGGTGCGGCTGAGCAGGCGCTGATTGCCGCACTCGACGGTTCAGACGCGGAGATCGTCGTCGAGGCCATCTGCGGCAGCGCACCCCTCAAGCGCGAGGCACTGTCGCGCGTCCGCCCCGGCGCGGTTGTGCTCTCGGCGGCGCTGAACGCCAGCGCGACGGAAGCCGGCGCGTGGGCGGTGGCTCCTGCGCAGGTCGTCGGCTGGGCGGCGCTGCCGCCGCTGGCCGAGTCGCAGGTCTTCGAACTGTTGCCGGGGCTGAACAGCGCCCCGCAGGCCATCGAAGCTGCCAGCGCCTTTCTGGCCGGTCTGGGCAGGCAGCCGGTCACGATCGGTGACACGTCGGGTGGGGTGCTGCCACGCATTGTGGCCAACCTGGTCAACGCGGCGGCTTTCGCCGTGATGGAGGGTGTCGCCTCCCCGGAAGACATCGACCGTGCCATGCAGCTAGGCACCAGCTATCCGCGCGGCCCGCTCGCCTGGGGCGACCTGATCGGGCTGGATCAGGTCTACGCCATCCTCATCGCCCTTGGCGACACGTTCAGCCCGGACCGCTACCAGCCAGCGCCGCTGCTACGCCGGCTTGTGCTGGCCAGCCACTGGGGCCGCCACACCGGGCGCGGCTTCTACGATTACGCAGATGAGGAGTAGGCGGCTCGCGCCCCACAGTTCGATGCGCGCGTGAAATGGGGGGGTATGTGTTTCCGCTCAAGCCCTTTTCAAAAGGGCTTGCAGGGGGGCGGGGGCAGAGCCCCCGCATTCCTCTTCCAACGTCCCTATTCCGCTGCCTTTTCTGGCTGCGCAGCCAAGCCGCGCTTCAGGTAGCGGTCCTTGAAGAAGCTCAGCCCGCCGATCAGCGCGAAGTCGGCGACGGCATACATTGCAGCCAGGAACTGTTTGAAGTAGAACAGCAGCACGTTGAGTGTGGTGATCGACAGCAGCAGCCCGCCCAGCGCCCAGTCGACGCCGCGCGCGTCGTTGCCTGCTGCGAAGTAGGCCAGCGAGATGATCAGCGCCAGCCCGACGATGCCTTTGATGCCGATCATCAGCGCGAACCACACGCTTTCGCGCGCGGTGCTCAGGCCGGCCCGCGCGATCCAGCCCTGCACCAGCAGCGCGATCTGCGCCGGGTCACCTACGCTCCGGAGCAGCGTCACCAGGTCGGCCAGCGACACGATCGCGACACCAGCGGTGCTGAGGATCAGCACCCAGCGGGTGACGTTCAGCGTCAGGACGTTCGCCGCAATCCAGTTGCCGGCCCCGGCCAGCCAGTCCCGAACCGGGTGCGGGCGGGCAGGGACGGTGTCGGCCTGCGTCTGTACAAAGTTGAGCAGGTCTGCGGCCAGCTCTCGCGCATCGGGCAGGTCGGCGTCGCCGACCACGCGGTTGAGCATCTGTTCCAGTTCGGCTTTCTCGTGCACGTCCAGATCGCCGTCAACGATCTCCTGCATCAACTCCAGCACGTGAAGCAGCCGCGTCTGTGGGTCGGGCTCGCCACGCCGCACCATGATGTATACATACAGGCCCAGCAGGAACAGGATGTAGATGATCGAGGCCGCCGGGCGGAAGAAGTAGTTGTTGTTCTGCGTCAGGAACTTGCCGACCTCGTCGAAGAACAGGCCCAGCCCGACCCCGCTCAGCGCGGCGCTGATCCCGTAGATCGACTGGTTGCTGTAGATCAGCGGCAGCGTCGCTCCCACGGCAACGATCAACCCGCCCCACAGCACGTGCGCGATATGTAACTGCGAGTTGCCGATCTGCGGGTAACCGGTAAGTTGCAGGAACAGGCGGGTGACCAGCACGGTCGCCGCAAAGCTGATCATCATGCTGAACACGTAGCTGGCGGCGCGCTGACGCTCTCTCAGACGGCGCAATCGCATAGTGAGCCTCCCTGAATCCTTGCAGCTTACAGCAAAACGATGGTGTGAGTATACTGGGTTTTTCGGATCATCGCGTAGTAGGAGGAGACACGACAATGAACGCATCGGATATCATGATGTACGGCCATCGCACGATGCTCAAAGAGCTCGGTCGCGTGCCGGTCGACAAGGTTGACGAGGGGGGCGTCTGCGGCTGGTGGACCACCAAAGACGTGGTCGCGCATCTGACCTCGCACGAGCACGTGCTGGTCGATGTGCTGAACACGCTGCTCGGTGGCGGTGAGACGCCCTACTTGAACGCCTATCGCGCCGGGAATTTCAACGACGATGAGGTCGAGAAGCGCAAGGGCATGTCGTTTGATGAGGTACTCGCCGAGTACAACGCCGCGCACGACGAGGCCATGCTCGTGATCGAGAAGGTCCCCGTCAGCACGCGTCAGCAGGTCGGCGCGATCCCTTGGTATGGAGCGGAGTACGCGCTGGATGACTACATCGTGTACGGCATCTACGGCCACAAGCGCGAGCACAGCGCACAGTTCGCCGTCTATGCCGACAGCCTGGGGCACTGATAGCGCCCCGATTGATTCCCCTCTCCCCAGGGGCCACGCCAGCAGCGGCGCCGTGTGGAACAGGGGACAGGGATGAGGGGAAAGGTTTGCCCGCACCGCCTTGCCGTGCTACGATGTCCGCGTTGCTTGGCAAATCTGGCCGGGGAGGCGTGGGTGCTCGCCAAAGTCAATAGTTGTGCCCTGGTGGGGCTCGACGGGACGCTGGTCGAGGTCGAGGTGGATGCCGTACACGGCCTTCCCAGCCTCACGCTCGTCGGGTTGCCCAGCCTCGCCGTCAAAGAGTCGAAAGACCGGGTGTGGACCGCCATCCGCAACAGCGGGCTGCGCTTTCCCGGCGGGCGGGTGACCATCAACCTGGCCCCGGCGGACCTGCGCAAAGAGGGCCCCGCCTATGACCTCGCGATTGCGCTGGGCGTGCTGGCGGCCAGCGGCCAGGTGCCTGCCGACGCGCTCCACGGCGCGCTGCTCATGGGCGAGTTGTCATTGGATGGCAGCGTGCGACACGTGCGTGGTGTTCTTTCGGCGACGTACCTCGCGCACGAGCTGGGTCTTGAGCGTGTGTTCGTCCCGGCAGGCGATGCGCCGGAGGCATCGCTGATACCTGACATTGAGATCATCCCCGTCGACCACCTGATCTCGCTGGTCGAGCACCTGCTGGGGCTGGACATGATCCCCGCCTTTGACCGTGACAGCCTGGACATCCCCGACGTTCCTCCCGGCTACCTGACCGACTTCGCCGACGTGAAAGGCCAGGAGCACGTCAAACGCGCGCTGGAGATCGCCGCTGCTGGCGCGCACAATGTTGCTCTCGTAGGTCCACCCGGCGCGGGCAAAACGCTGCTGGCCCGCGCGGTGCCGGGCATCCTGCCGCGCATGGCGCTTGAGGAGGCGTTGGAGGTCACCCGTATCTACTCGGTGGCCGACATGCTGCCTGAGGACGTGCCACTGATGCGTCACCGCCCGTTCCGCGCGCCGCACCACACCATCAGCCATGCTGGGCTGGTCGGCGGCGGGCCGTGGCCCCGCCCCGGCGAGATCAGCCTCGCGCACCGGGGCGTGCTCTTTCTCGATGAGCTGCCTGAATTTGGACGCAACCTGGAGACCATGCGCCAGCCGCTCGAAGATCGCCACGTCACCATCAGCCGCGCGTCGGGCACCATGACCTTCCCAGCCAACTTCATGCTGATCGCCGCCTCGAATCCCTGTCCATGCGGCTACTATGGCGACCCGGTCAAGCCCTGCACGTGCAGCCAGGCCAGCATCACCCGCTATCGCCAGCGCATCTCCGGCCCGCTGCTCGACCGCATCGACATCCATGTCGAGGTGCCGCGCGTCGACTACGACAAGCTGACCGACGACCGCCGTGGCGAGCCGTCCGAGGTGGTGCGGGCGCGGGTGCAGGCCGCGCGTGATCGCCAGGCCGAGCGCTTCGCCGCCGGGCGCAACGGCGGACGGCGGTTACTCTCGAATGCCGACATGGGCGCCCGCGAGGTAACCGCCTTTGTCAAGCTCGACGCGGAGAGCGAGTCGCTGATGCGCTCCGCCATGCAGCAGATGAACCTCAGTGCGCGTGGCTATCACCGCGTCTTAAAGCTCAGCCGCACAATTGCCGACCTGGAAGGCAGCGACGCTGTGCGCGCGCACCATGTCGCCGAGGCGCTGCAATACCGCGTGCGGCTGTAATGCGCCGGCAGCAGGTAGAAGTGACCATCATGATGTTGGTTCGTGGATGTGTAGTGCAGGAGCGGCAGTTGAATGTCTTCCAACCAAACCGAGCCGGTACACGGCATTTGGGGCTGGGTGCGGCGTGATGGGCTGGTGCTGCTAAGCTACCTGCTGCTGACGCTTGTCATGACGTTTCCGCTCATCCTGCATATGGCCACTCAGGACCTGCCATACTCTCCCGATCTGGGGATGAAGCTGTGGGATCTGTTCTGGTTTGACAAGGTCGTGATGCATGGCAAGCCACTTTTCTTCTCCAGTTACCTGTTCTACCCTCGCGGCTTGGACCTGAGCTATCACCCCATGAGCTGGACAACAACGGCCCTCATGTGGCCGCTGTCGAAGATTATCGGCGTTGCGCCCACCTTCAAGGTGCAGTACCTCTTCGCGATATTGCTGCCTGCCTATGGTGGCTATCTGCTGGTGCGCTATCTCACCTCGAACCGGCTGGCCGGGTGGTTTGGCGGACTGGTTTACGGGTTTGCTTCTTCCCACATGTATCATGTATGGACACACCCGGATTTGTCACAGGTGGCGGCGCTGCCCCTGGCCGTGCTGCTGTTGTTTGAAGGCGTTCGCCAGCCTAATCGCCTGCGCCGCTGGCTGTATCTGGCCGGGGCGGGCTTGATGGTGGCGCTGCTCGCCTGGACCTCACTGTATTTGTTCGGGTTTACGGTCATGACGCTGGGCCCGGTAGTGCTGTACCTGCTGCTGGAAAACAATCGCTGGCGGGCCCGTGAAACGTGGTGGGGGATTGGGGTTTTCGTGCTGGTCGCCGGGGCTCTGTCCGCGCCAAGGCTGTATCCCATTTTCTCCACTCCCGATAAGCTGACCCACGTTATCGAGGAAAAATACGATGAGGGCCGGCCTTACCGGAACATGCTGACCCTGTTGACCCTCGTCATCCCCTTCAACAACCCGATGTTTGAACAGATCCTCCCTGACAATTTGCAGCGATTAAGGCCAAAGTTGCCAGTGTACCTGGGGATCATCACGCTGGCTCTGGCCGGGCTGGGGCTGGCGGTGGCTCGCCCCCGCAACCGGATGCGCCTGTGGGCGCTCCTTGCGCTGCTGTTCTTCCTGATGTGCCTGGGACCAGAGTCTTGTGGTTATGGGCAAGCGCTGGAATGTCCCCCTGCCAGCTAAGATACTTGCTTGACCACTTCACCCTCATCCGTGCTGTCGATCCGGTTTTCTACATGGTGGGGTTGCTGCTGCCGCTGGCCGTCCTCTCCGGGTACGGCCTGGCCTGGCTGCTTGACCGTCTGCAGCGCCGCGCGACACGCTGGATGCTCACCGGCCTGTTGGGCTGCCTGGTGTTGGCTGGGCAGTGGCTGGGGCCATACCAGGGCACGACGGATTACATCGCCAACAGTTTCTACCGGCAGCTTGCAAAGGAACCCGGCGACTTTGCCATCATCCAACTGCCCATGGGATATGACGAGGGCAAGTATCAGTTGTATCGCAAACAGTGCATGGCCGGCCCATCGCCGCCGGGATGATAGCCGTATGCCGCCTGATGCTTACGAATACGTTGACAGCAATTATCTGCTGAGTCGCTGGCACACGGGATTAAGCTGTGATGATATTGACCTTGTTCGTCCAGTCTGTCGCCGCCCTGCTGGCCGACGGATTCCGCTACGTGACAGCCGATTCAAGCGAATGGAATGACATTGTGCATTCATGCGCCGACATGGAGCCGGTTTATCAGAGGGTGGGTTCTCGAGCATACTACATCCCGGACTTTGTCGGTCACGAGAGTATTGTGAGGCTTCTACCGCTGCAGCCGCCTGATGTCGCGGCTGCCGTAAGCCAGATGCCCGATGCGCGCAGCCAGACGCCCTGCGGGGTCTTCGACGTCGGCGGGCACGGCTACCGCGAGCTTGTGTTCTCACATTTCCCGGCCTGTGTGGACAGCGGCGGCCAGATTAACCAGCCGCTGGCGATCCAGTGCCTCGACGCCGAAGGGAAATGGGTCGCCGGCACCACGGTCGACGTGCAGATCAACCCGAACCGCAAATCGATGAGCTTTGTCTCCGAGCAGGATGGGACGTGTGGCATCTTCCTCGAGGCAGGGACGGCCCCCTGATATGTACCCACAGGCATTGGCAAGGTGGCGTGCATCGGCAGCCGCGCTGCTTGCTGCGCTGCTCCTCACAGCCTGCGGCAGCGCGCGTGCTGTGGCGGCCCGTCAGCTCACCCCGACGCCGCCGGATGTCCCCAGCCCCCTGCCGACCATCACCAACACCCCTAGCGATACACCCACCATCACGGCGACTCCCACCGCCACCACGACGAGCACCCCCACGCGCACGCTCACGCCTACCCCCAGCTTCACCCCGACCTTCACCAACACGCCAACACCCACCAACACCTTCACCCCCACCCCGACCAACACGCCTACCCCGACGCCTCTGCCCGGCAGCCCGGCCACGCTGGCCGAGTTCTGGGAAGGGCGTGCCACGTGGCGGCTCGACGTCCGGGACACGGGCCTGCCGCTGGGCGAATCAAACTCGATCATCATGTCCGGTGGTGCGGTCTGGTCGTACATGAACGCCAGCAGCGCCTCGGCGGGGGTCGCCGATCAGTGCGGCGGCGCGGTGCAGTTTCCCGGCTGCGTCACCCGCTGGGTCAGCCGCGACGGCGGCAAGCATTTCGTGCTGTCCGGTTCAAGCTGCATGCTGCCCTGCAACACCTGCCCCTGCGGCGCTGCTGATCACACCTGGCAGCAGCAGTACCCACGTATCACGCGCGCCGCCGATGGCACGCTGTACATGGTCTTTGAGTACGGTGCGATGACCTGGCTGTTGTGGTCGCCCGACGGCGTAAGCTGGTCGAAGCCGGTGCAGGTGCCGCAGACCGGCATGTGGGATTTTCGCGATCGAGCCTGCCCGCCTGTCATGCACGTTGGTGCGAGCCCATTCTGGACGTCGCCGCTCGACTGCCTGCAAGGCGGCCCGCCTGGTATTTATATCGAGGGCCATCGCCTGTACGTGTTCGTCGGGCTGGGGCAGAACCCCGGCCACATGGGCTGCCTGTGGACCCGTATCGATGATCTGACCCATTTTACCGCCTGTGCGTCCAACCCGATTATCAGCGGCGCGCCGGAATATGGCCCGCTCGAAGCGCGCGGCTTTGCCGCGAACCCGTATTACGATTTCCGCTTTGTCACCTCAGCCGATATCGTCTGGTCGGATGGTTACTACTACATGACGTACGAGGGCATACGCGGCCCCAGCTCCCCCACCGTCGGGCGTGATGACCAGTTTGCGTTGGGCTTTGCGCGCAGCCCTGACCTTGACGCCGTGTGGGAGAAATACCCCGGCAATCCGGTATTGAGTGACGTGGGCGACTACTGGGGTATCGGCCACGCGGACCTCGTTATCGACGGCAGATATACCTATTTGTACACCCAGACACCCTACGGCACGCGCGGGCGCTATACCCTGGTCTTGAAGTAGCAGGCTGTCCCGCTCCTGATACGGCTCTGTGTTTCGTAATAGAATACAGTGCGTGGTAACGGTGCATGTGAGGTTTAGTGGGAGGACCTGTGGTCACTACAGTCCGGGATTTCACGCGGCGCTACATCAACCTGTGGCAGTTCGCGCTGCTGGCGGCCATGCTGGGGATCTTCATGTCGGTGCTGCGCCCGCCAGCGCAGAACCCGGCAGGCGGCGTGATCGTTACGACGACGGTCAACCTGCGCATCCGCACCGGGCCTGGCGTCGAGTATGCGCAGCTCAGCGTGGTGCCGGCGGGCACGACGCTGTCCGTGCTGGGCCGCAACGACGGGACAAGCTGGGTGCTCGTCGAGTATGATGGCGTGCGCGGCTGGATGGCCGCCTGGTTCTGTACCTTTGCCGGCGATCCGGCCAGCGTGCCGGTCAGCGGTGAGACGGGCACGGCTTTAGCGGCGACGGCGTCTGAGGTTTCCGGGCTGGTTATCACGACTTCCGCCAACCTGCGCATCCACTCGGGTCCGGGCACCGGTTATCCGCAGATCGGCGAGGTGTGGAGCGATACGACCCTGTCAGTGCTGGACCACAGCGCAGACGGCAACTGGTATACGGTCGAGTTTGACGGCGTGCGCGGCTGGATCGCCGCCTGGCTGTGCCGCGTCGACAGCGGGCAGTTCAGCACGGCGGGCGCGCCACTGGTGTCGCCCGCGCCGCAGCAGGCCCCATCTGCGCCGCCCACTACCCACGCGCCGACCCTGACTGATTACTGGAACGGCAGCGCCCGCTGGCTGCTCGACGTGCCGGATACCGGCCTGCCGGTCGGCGAGTCGGATACCGTCGACATGGGCAATGGTGTGTTCTGGTCGTACCTGCACGCCAGCACGCAGTCGGCGGGCATCCACGAACTCGTGCGGCGGCGACGTTGAGTTCCCCGGCTGTGTGACGCGCTGGGTCAGCACCGACGGCGGGCGGCACTTCGCCCTGTCAGCTCCCACCTGTCTGCTGGCCTGCACCTCCTGCCCGTGCACCGGCGACGACCTGACCCGCCAGCAGCAGTACCCGCGCGTGGTGCGCTCCCCCGGCGGAAGCTGGACGATGGCCTTCGAGAACGCCGCGTCGACATGGCTCAGCGCCTCCTCGGATGGCCTGATCTGGTCGCGCCCCCGGCTGGTGCCCGGCACCGGCGTGTGGAACCCCAGCGGCGCGCCCTGCCCGGCATATATGCAGATCGGGTCCAACCCGTACTTCACCTCGCCCTATTCCTGCATGGCGGGCGGTCCGCCCGGCCTCTACGTCGACGGCATGTGGACCTACATCTTTGTCGGGCTTGGCGAGAGCCCCGGCCACATGGGCTGTTTCCGTGCGCCGCTGGGAACCATGTTCTTCTCAGAATGCAGCAGCAACCCGATCTTCAGTGGCGCGTCGGGCTATGGCCCTTCCGACGCCTGGGGGGGCGGGGCCAATCCCTATTTCGATTTCCGCTACGTGACTTCAGCCGACGTCGTCTTTGTGGATGGCTACTACTATATGACCTATGAGGGTGATCGGGGTCCCAGTTCTGGCACCGTTGGGCGTGATGACCAATACGCGCTGGGTCTGGCGCGCAGCGCCTCGCTCGGTGGCCCGTGGGAGAAATACCCCGGCAACCCCATGCTCAACGATGTGGGCGATTATTGGGGCATCGGCCACGCCGACCTGGTGATCGTCGACGGCGTGACCTACATGTACACCGAGACGTCGACCCTCACGCGCGGGCGCTTCATGCTGGTCTACAAGTAACCGTTCTGCGGAGGGCCTGTGCTGCGTCTGACATCATCGAGCCGGTCGCTGTGGTGGGTGGCTGCGCTGGCCGCCCTGCTGGCGCTGACGGCCTGCCGGGGCGCTGCCATACCCACCCCCGCCGACCAGCCCAGCCCGACCCCGCCGCCCATCCCCACCGACGTGCCCCTCACACCCACGCCATCCCACACCCCCACGGTGACCGCCACCGCTACGCCATCCCGCACGCCGACCGCCACCCTGACCCCCACGCCGACCGCCACCCTGACCCCCACGCCAACGCCTCCATTCCCTCAGCCGGTGCGCCTGATCTACCCGGCGAACGCCACATTTGTCGGCGACCGCTGGCCCTTCTTTCGCTGGTCGCAGGATGGCGCGGCAGTCACCTACACGCTGAACCTCTACGCCGCGGACGGCAGCCCGGTCACTACCCGCCAGCTCGACACCACCGCCTGCGCCGGGCAGACCTGCGTTGCCTCGCTGCCCGCCGACGCCCTCGACAACGGGACCTACGCCTGGGAGATTGAGGCGCGCAACGACATTGGCTCCGCGATGAGCGTCCGCCAGATGTTCACTCGCGCCTACGCCGACGTCGGCACGTTCGCGCTGGGCGGCCAGGTGCCCAACGCGCTGGCCCACGCCGACCTGATGCGTCAGGCGGGCATGACCTGGGCCAAGTTCCAATCGTGTGGACCGAGACAACCCCTCAGGCGGTACGGTGGCTCGTCCAGCAGGCGCATGCGGCGGGCTTCAAGGTGCTGCTGAGCGTCACCGGGCCGCTCTACCCCACCGCGATTGACTATGACGGCTACATCGTCTTCCTGCGCCGCGTCGCCGACGCCCAGCCGGAGGCCATCGAGGTGTGGAACGAGATGAACCTCAACACCCAATGGCCCGCTGGCCAGATCGACCCCTCAGCCTACGTCACGAAGATGCTGGCCCCGGCCTACAGCGCCATCAAAGAGATCAGCCCCACGACGGTAGTCATTAGCGGGGCCCTCGCCTCGACCGGTGTCAACGACAGCGTGAAGGTCGTCAGCGATGACGTGTACGTGCGCGGCATGGTCCGCGCCGGTGCGCCCCAATACGCCGACTGCATGGGCTTTCACTACAACGCCGGCGCGACCTCACCGCGCGCCACCACTGGCCACCCCGCCGACCCCGGCGCGCATCACTATTCGTGGTACTTCAGGCCGACCTATGACGTCTATGCGCGGGCGTTCAGCAGCACGCGCCCGCTGTGCCTCACCGAGCTGGGCTATCTGAGCGGCGAGGGCTACCCGCCGCTGCCCATCGACTGGTTCTGGGCGCAGGGCACTACCGCCGCCGAGCAAGCCGACTGGCTGTCCGACGCGGTGCGCTACGCCCGTGATCTGGGGACGATTCGTCTGGTGATCGTGTGGAACGTCGACTTTACCGACACTGCCGCACAGGGCGGCGATCCGAAGGGCGGCTTCGCCATCCTGCGCCCCGACGGCACCTGCCCGGCCTGCGCCGCCCTCGGTGCGGTGATGAAATAGGGGTTACGGCGACAGCCCAACGCTGACCCACGACGTCGGGTCGGGCACCAGCAGCCGCGTGCAGTGGCTCACCATCGAATCCTGGCTGGCCTGGCCGGGTTGATCGTCGTCGCTGAAGGCCACGCACATGCCGTAATTCGTGCCTGCCTGCGGCGTGATGCGCAGCGCCGTCCACGGCACGCTCGCCTCAAGTGTGTAGTTCCCGCCAACGCCGATAGGCCGCCGCGCATCGACCTGCACGTTGTCCAGCCCAGTAACCGATGGGAAGTACTCGCCCGCTGCCGGTGGCAGGTCGCCGAAGTCGCCCGGCGAGAGCCCGATCTGCGTGTCGTCGCTGTTCCAGTGCGTGTCGTAGAAATCGCCGCGCAGGTCGCCGTCAAACTGTAGTTCGACCTCGTCACCCTTCCACGCTGTTCCCCCGGTCTGCGTCTGCACGTGCACGTCGTCGATCACCTCGGCGAGCAGGTACAGCGCCGAGTCTGTCCAGCACGCCCGCACGAACCCCGACAGGTCAGCAGGGCCGGTCCAGTTGCCCTGCCCGAACGTGACCGAGTCCAGTGGGAAGCGCGGGATGGCATTCAGCTTATCCCAATCGGTGCTGTCCCCGTCGACCGTGATCGGGCCGGAGCAGCGCGGCAGGGTCAGGTCAACGCCGTTCCCGGCGCGGCTCTCCGGCGCGGTGGGCGTGACGTCTGGCGTCTCGCTGACGGCGGGTGTCTCCGTCGCCTCGCCCGTTGTTCCGGACGCGGCGGGCGCGGTGGCCGTCACCGGCACGCCTGCTGAGGCCGCCTGCGCGGTGATCGTCGCGTACACGGCCTGAATCGTCGCGGCGCTGTCGGGCTGCTGGCCTGCCGCGTTGCACGCTAGCGCAGCCAGCGCCAGCGCGGCGATCAACACAAGGATGGGTCGGGCTGTGGGCTGCATCATCTTCTCTCCGATCTCCCCCGGATTATGCGTCGCGGCGAGATCGGATGCAAGAACGCAGAGGGGTTGTGCTCTTTGCGCCCTCTGCGTTCTCCGCGGTTAATCTTCTTTCTCTTCTTCTTCCTCTACCCCGCCTTGATCATGTCCCTTAGCACCGCGTGCAGGATCCCCCCGTTGCGGTAGTACTTCACCTCGACCGGCGGGTCGATCCGTGCGATCATCTGGAACGTCGTCTCCCCACCGCCCGGCATCCGCGCCCGCACGCTGACCTCCTCCTTGGGCTTGATGTCGTCCGACAGCCCTTCGATGTCGAACACTTCGAACCCGGTCAGCCCCAGCGACGCGGCGGTCTCACCGGGCTTGAATTGCAGCGGCAGCACGCCCATGCCGATCAGGTTGCTGCGGTGGATTCGCTCGTAGCTTTCGGCCAGCACAGCCCGCACGCCCAGAAGCTGCGCGCCCTTGGCCGCCCAGTCGCGTGACGAACCGGTGCCGTACTCCTTCCCGGCGATCACCACCAGCGGCCTGCCGTCCTGCTGGTAGCGCATGGCCGCCGCGTAGATGCTCATTTCCTCACCCTGCTCGCGGCTGGCCGCGCCTTCCGGCAAATACACCGTCTCGCCGCCTTCGGTGCCGGGCACAAGCTGGTTGCGCAGCCGGATGTTGGCGAACGTGCCACGCATCATCACCTCGTGATTGCCGCGCCGCGACCCGAACGAGTTGAAGTCGCGCCGCTCCACGCCGTGCGCGATCAGGTACTCGCCCGCCGGGCCATTGATCGGGATGCTGCCCGCCGGCGAGATGTGATCGGTCGTAACGCTGTCGCCCAGCAAAGCCAGCACCCGCGCGCCCCTGATCGGCTGGACGTGCGGCTCCTCGGCGCTCAGGCCCACGAAAAACGGCGGCTCCTGGATGTACGTCGACTGCTCATCCCATGCGTACAGATCGCCGGTCGGCACGTCGATGGCGTTCCATGTCTCGTTGCCATTGAATACGTTGCCGTATTCCTCTTCGAACATTTCAGGCCGCAGCGACTTCTGGATCGTCGCCCGCACTTCGTCCTGCGACGGCCAGATGTCGCGCAGGTACACCGGCTGGCCGTCGGCGTTGTGGCCCAGCGGCTCCGTCTCAAAGTCGATGTCGACCGTCCCGGCCAGCGCGTAGGCGATCACCAGCGGCGGTGAGGCCAGGTAGTTGAGCCGCGTCAGTGGGTGGATGCGCCCCTCGAAGTTGCGGTTGCCGCTCAGCACGGCGGCGACCACCAGGTCGTTTTCCTGCACCGCCTCTGCCACCGGCTGCTCCAGCGGGCCGCTGTTGCCGATGCACGTCGTGCAGCCGTATCCGACGATGTGATAGCGCAGCGCCTCTAGGTACGGGATCAGCCCTGCTTCGGTCAGGTAGCGCGTCACGACCTTCGAGCCGGGGGCCAGGCTGGTCTTGACGGTTGGCGGCACGCTCGCCCATCTCGACGGCCTTCTTAGCCAGCAGCCCCGCCCCGACCATCACCGTCGGGTTCGA